>CALNXN010000010.1:0-661224 GCA_942490645.1 uncultured Alphaproteobacteria bacterium
ATTACGCCACTGGCGATCATCAACCGGCTGTGGTGGCGTTTTGTCCGGATTACAACCGAATACTGCACAAGAGCTATGTGGTGCTGATCGTGCAATCAATGCGCCGCGCTGACGAGTCCTTGTTTTTCTACAGTACTCGGCAACTGGCCTGGTTAGATGGCTGCAGCGGGGTGATTGCAGCATGACCTGGCGGCGCGGCAGGCGAGGTACGCCGGCCTCATCGAGCAGCACAGGTGCTTTGGCGACCGTTTCCGGGCTGGCTGCGCCCGATGGCGGACGGCGTAGCCACAGGCCTTTCCATTGCCTGGCCGATAGAGAACGATATCGCGCGGCTCAGCTTCTATGAGGGCGGGTTTGACTACACACGGGTCGATGTGGTGTTGAAGGATGGCACCGCAGCGCAGATTTACCTCGCCCGCACCTGATGCGTGGACGGACTAGCGGGTCCGTGGGATTTGGAGGCCTGGGTCAGCATTATGGGGCGAAATGACGTCCATGCGGCGCGCGAAGTCATGCACTATTTCGGCACGCGGACCCCCGACCAGATTGCCACCATGTTCCCGATGATCCGCGCCCGCGCATGGAGCCGTGTGAACGCAGCGCAGTCGCGCCACGGGTCAGGCATCTTGCACGGCACGGTGGAGGTGTTAGAGCAAACGCGGGCTTATGCGAATTACTTTGCACTGGATGAAGATATCGAATTGAGTCACGAACGATTTGACGGCGGGGATGTCGCCATGATGCTGCGAACGGTCTTTATCGCGGCTGATGCCGCTTGTTCCGCCCTACGATCCTGGTGCGCGACCGGGTGATGTTGGTCGAACAGTTCCGCATGGGGCCGCTGGCCAGAGGCGACACATCCGGTCTGGCAGTACGAGCCGATTGCAGGGCGGGTGGATGCGAAACACCAGAAGATTTACAGCCCGGCGCGAAGCCCTTTAAGAAGCGGCTTGACGCTGTCGCAGTTTGCAGCCGATTGCCGAAAGCTATTGCTCCCCCGGAAATTCGACCGGATTTTTACTGCATCTACGTCGGCCTTGCCGACCTGCCGGACTACTGCACCGGTGTCGGCGGTCTGGAGAGCCGAAGACGAAGATATTCGGTCGCATCTGATGTCGTTTGACGCCTTGATGCAGATGGTTGATGCGCGCCAAGCGGCCAACGCGCACTGGTTTTGGCGGCCATTGGCTCGCACGGCACCGTGACCGGCTGCGCGCCAAGGCTTGAGGTCCGCAGAGTGAACAGCCAGAGGTAAGGTCAGGTTATCTCAGGGGGCCTTATCGCCATGCATGTCGCACAGGATCTCGCCACGGCGATCGGAAACACGCCGCTGATCAAGCTCAAAAGGGCAAGTGAAGAAACCGGCTGCACGCTTCTGGGCAAGGCCGAATTCATGAACCCCGGACAGTCGGTCGATGACCGCGCCGCCCTTTTCATTATCAAGGATGCGGTGGAAAAGGGCCTGCTGCAACCGGGTGGCACGATCGTCGAAGGGACAGCGGGCAATACAGGGATCGGGCTGGCGCTGGTCGGCAATGCGCGCGGGTTCAAGACCGTGATCGTGATCCCCGAGACGGCACAGGAGAAAAAGGACATGTTGCAGCTTGCTGGTGCGGAGCTGGTGCAGGTGCCCGCAGCGCCCTACCGCAACCCCAACAACTTTGTGCGCTACTCTGAGCGTCTTGCGGACGAGTTGCGAAAGACCACCAACAAGGGTGTCATCTGGGCCAATCAATTCGACAACGTAGCAAACCATCAGGCACATATCGAGACCACAGGGCCCGGAGATATGGGAACAAACCAGCGGCAAGGTGGATGGGTTCATCTGCGCTGTTGGATCTGGCGGGACGCTTGCGGGCGTGGCTATGGCGTTGCAGCCCAAGGGGCGTCAAGATCGGCTGGCAGACCCTGACGGTGCGTCGCTGTATAACTATTTCACCAATGGCGAGTTGGTGATGTCCGAAGGCTCCTCTATCAACGAGGGGATAGGGCAGGTGCGCATCACCAAGAACATCGAAGGCTTTGCGCCGGATTTTGCCTACAACATCCATGACGCCGAGGCGCTGCCCATCGTGTTTGACCTGCTGGAAAACGAAGGCCTGTGTCTGGGTGGCTCGTCAGGGGTGAACATCGCAGGGGCCATGCGCATGGCGCGCGATATGGGGCCCGGGCATACGATCGTGACGATCCTGTGCGACTATGGCACGCGCTATCAGTCCAAGCTGTTCAATCCCGAGTTTTTACGCGAAAAGGGTCTGCCGGTGCCGGGTTGGCTTGATCAGGCCCCGATGAGCATTCCCGGAGTGTTTGAGGACGTATGACACGGTTTGCGGCCCACCTGATCGCAGCGTTTTTCCTGTTTTGCGGCAGGCCTCGGCGTGGGCGCAAGAGAGCACGTCCGGCCCGATCAACTACAAGCTTTTGTGGGAAGATCTGGCCGATCGTGCTGAAACTGCGGTAGACCAGCGTGTCGAAACCACGGCAGGTTACGAAGGTCTGCGGCTGCGTATCGCAAATTTCCGAACCATTTTTTCAGAAGCCAGAGGCAAATAGCGATAGGATTGCGACACTGCGCGAACAGCTAAATGCGCTTGGCCCCATACCTGAGGACGGTGTTGAAGCGGAGGATATTGCAAATCGCCGCGCTGATCTTGAAGACGGATTGCGCGCATTGGAAGCGCCCGGGCTGGTGGCAGAGGCGGCGTTCCGGCGCGCCGACGGGTTGATCCGCGAAATTGACGCCATCATCCGTGAACGCGAAGCCCGCAGGCTGCTGGCACTGGGGCCATCGCCTTTGAACCCGGTGCATTGGGCACCCGCGCTTCAGGATGTCAGTTCGATCTTCGCCGAACTTGGGGCGGAATTAGGAAGAAGAACGCACCGCACAACGCCTTGCGGGCGCAAGATAACGCGCGGCGCTGGCCATTTTGTCCTTTGCGGTTGGCACCCTGTTTCTTTTGCGGGGTCGCAGATGGGCCGGGATCGCGCTGACCCGTTTGCGGCGCGTTGGGCGGGCAGGGCGTCGGCGTCTGGAGCTTTGTGGTCTCGCTTTTTCGGATCATCCTGCCGCTGGCGGGTGTTTTTGCGATCGTCCACGCCATCAGCCTAACAGGCGTGGCAGGGCGCACAGCTGAATGTTTTGTATGACTGCTGCCAATCTTTGGCTTGATGCTTCTGGGCTTTCGCTGGTTGGCAGAACGCCTTTTTGCGCGTGACGACGATGATGCGCTTATCCCGCTTGTCGCGGAACGCCGGTCTGAGGCACGGTTTTATGTTCTGGTCCTGTCGGGTTTTGTTCGTGTTGCGCGGTGTTGACGATGTCTTGGTCTGATCTGATGCGTCGTCCGAGGCCACGGAAGCAGTTATCACCCTCCCGATTGTGGTCGTGATGGGGCTTATCCTGTTTCGTCTTGGCCAGATCTTGCGGGGGTTCAAAGTGGCAGCTCAGGATGAGCCGAGGCGGAAGATGTCACCCCGCGCGGCAGTGGTCTTGCCAGCCTGATCCGACTGGTGGGCACGGGCGTGCCATGATGGTGTCGATTGCGGCACCGGTGATGGCTGCTGTTGGGTATGGGGAGGCGGGCAATGCGCTGCTGTTCCCGACGATCTCCAGCCTGGTCATTCTGTCTTTGGTGGTGATGTTGCAGAACGTTCTGCCGCCGACGTCTATGGGCTTATCACGGGCCAGGGCGAGGGCAGGCGCGCGATGCGCTGATCCCGGTGTTGATAGGCTTGTTGTTGGTGCTGTTGGCGTTACCTGTTCTGGCGTTGTCATGGGGTGTACGGGTCGCGGAGTTGACCGAACTGTGGGCCGACTTTTCGCACGCGGCTTCCAGATCGGGGATACTCTGATTTCGCCGACGGACTTTCTGACCTTTGCGCTGGTCTTTGTCGCGGGTTATACCCTCACCCGGTTTGTGCAAGGAGCATTGCCCTCGAAAACGTTCTGCCCAAGACGCAGATCGACCCGGGGCGCAAACTGCGATCGCGTCCGGCCTCGGCTACGTCGGTATTTTCCTGGCCGCGGTGGTTGCCATCACAACCGTAGGCATTGATCTGTCGTCGGTGGCGATTGTAGCGGGTGCGCTGTCCGTCGGCATCGGTTTTGGCCTGCAGACTATCGTGTCGAACTTTGTCTCCGGCATCATTTTGCTGATCGAACGGCCGATCTCGGAAGGCGATTGGATCGAAGTGGGCGGCAAGCAGGGCTATGTGCGCAACATTTCCGTACGCTCGACCCGCATCGAAACCTTTGACCGCTCGGATGTGATTGTGCCCAACGCCGACCTGGTCAGCGGAACGGTCACCAACTTTACCCGTGGCAACACGGTGGGGCGTCTGATCGTTGATATTGGCGTGGCGTATGGGACGGACGTGCGCAAAGTCGAACGGATCCTCAAAGAGATCGCCGAGGATCAACCGATGGTGTTGCGCAATCCGCCCCCGATGATCCTGTTCAACACCTTCGGTGCGGATCGCTGGAGTTTCAGATGCGGATGATCCTGCGGGATGTCAACTGGACGCTGTGCGTCAAGAACGACGTCAACCACGCCATCGCCAAGCGCTTCGCCGAAGAAGAGATCGAAGTGCCCTTTGCGCAGCGCGATCTTTGGATCCGCAATCCGGAGGTTTTGAAAGGGGACAGACCCATGACTGGCATGATCTTTCGCGAGGACGCCTATGCACGCAGTGCCGAGGGCAAGGTCAGCGCCGTGACGCCAGAAGGCGGGATCGTGCTGGACCGCACAGTGTTTTACCCGACGGGCGGCGGTCAGCCGGGCGACAGCGGTATGTTGACTTGGGACGATCAGACCCTGTGGAAATCGCGACCACGGTCAAGGGTGGAAGGCAACACGATCGTCCTGGTGCCTGCCGAACCCGTGGCGTTGCCAGCGGTGGGACAAGCGGTCGTGCAGCGGTTGGATTGGGAGCGGCGACTGGGTCATATGCGCGTGCACACGGCGCTGCATTTGTTGTCGGTTGTGGTGCCCTTTGGCGTGACGGGTGGGTCCATCAGTGCCAGACATGGGCGCTTCGATTTCGACATGCCGGATGCCCCGCGAGACAAAGATGCACTGGGTGCAACATTGGCGGCACTTGTTGCACAAGACGCCGCGGTGACGGAGCGATGGATCACCCAAGACGAATTGGATGCCAACCCCGGTTTGGTGAAAACCATGTCGGTCCAGCCGCCCCGTGGCGCAGGTGACATCCGTCTGATTCAGATCGGGCCAGATAGTGATCCAATCGACCTGCACTCTGTGGTGGCACACATGTGGCACGATTGGGCGAAATCGGCCCGGTCCGCCTCGGCAAGATCGAGAAGAAGGGGCGCATGAACCGCCGCGTCTATCTGCATCTGGACGACTGACAGCTTAACCCACGTTCGGATCATTTCTTCCTTGCAATGTGTTGTCCCACCACGCTAAACCGCGCCAACGGAGCGGTGGCCGAGTGGTCGAAGGCGCACGCCTGGAAAGTGTGTAGGCGGGAGACCGTCTCCAGGGTTCGAATCCCTGTCGCTCCGCCACTACCCAAGCTATTGTTATGAAGGCTTGAACTGTCCTCAAACGGCCCAACTGTCGCGTAGTGTGATCGAATTCGCAGTACGGTTTGAGACGATTTTTCAAAGTGGTGTGGGCGGGACGGTCCAGCGGAGTTCGTCCAATCTTTTTGCGATGGTTCGGTTTTTACGCTGATCGAATATGGTTTCTGCGCATCTTCGCAGCCAATCATTGGTCAGGTCGGTGGGCAGGCTGCCCGCGACGATCTGATCGAGACGGGCCTGGGCGAGGGTGGCCATCGGCATCACATGTTGGATAGGGTTGCGCGCGCAGTTCTCAATTGATGTAATCTCGGCGAGGACCGTACCGGCATTGGGCTTTGGATCTATTCGCATACGGCACATCAAGTCTGAGTGTGAGCATCGACAATTCTTTGGATCATGGGCGCGAAATGCCAAAAGTCTGGTGTCTCCATGTCGGGTCGCTTGCCAGCATCGTCAAGGTAACGCACCGCAATGATCTGCTTGAGGTTCGGGTTCTTCTCAAATTCTACGACCTCATCAACGCTCATGGGACCGCCCTGTAGATTGAGCGAGTGTATGGATGCTTCCGAAAGCCGCTGGAAGTACTCCGGTCGCGTTGCGCAAAGGTAACGTTTGGCCGCCACATGATAGCGTACGCAATCGGTGATGATGCTAGGAAAGAACCGTTCCAGCACCGCGGCGCCGGCATCTTCATGGTGACGGTCTTCGGTGTCGTCCATCGTAAAGGTGCCAAACTCACTCGTGAAATGGCCAATGTCATGCAGCAGCGCACCGACAATAATTTCGTCCGGTTGACCGTTCTGCTCTGCGATCGTGGCACCCTGCAGCATATGCTGGCCCATATTCACGGGCTCACCCAGGTACTCTTCGCCGCCGCGGCGTTCAAAGATGGAGCCGATGAAACCTACGATGGTTTCGGGGCTCAATGCGTCGATATCCAGTTTCATTCAGCGGCCACCGACGCCTGTGCGCGGCACATGGCGTGATAGGTCGAGCGCAGCCCGTCTTTGTCCGCGTAACACCCCTGAAGCCAACGCGTGCCCTCACCGCTATACCCCTTGCGGGCGTGCA
Source organism: uncultured Alphaproteobacteria bacterium (assembly GCA_942490645.1). Lineage (GTDB taxonomy): Bacteria > Pseudomonadota > Alphaproteobacteria > Rhodobacterales > Rhodobacteraceae > CALNXN01. Next base: position 6,620 of record CALNXN010000010.1, read on the forward strand.
GCACGCGGGTGTTGTCGACCACAAAGCTTTCGCCGGGGTTCAGCCGGAAAGTGACCTGCATCACGTCGTCGTCGATGATTTCGCCAAAGCGGCGGTAGGCAGCATAGTATGTGGCCATTTTGTCGAAGGGAACATCGGTTATCGCGGCCAGGGAGCGGTTGTTGAAGCGTACCGCGATCAATTCGCCATCCGGTGCAAGTTCGATCATCGGACGGCGAGACGTCAAACAGACATCTCTCTCGCCTGCGTATTCAAAGCGCGCGCAGTGCTCTGCCAACACGTTGAAATACGATATGTTTTCCTCACGCAAACGCTTGGCCGCAGCGAACCCATCGACCACCATATTCTCGCCGCCGGCGGCCGAACTTTCGAGGCAATACAGCACCTGAACAGTTGGGGCAGGGTCGCGGTAGGGGTTGTCTGTATGGGCCTGAAGACCAAGCCCGGTGAACGCAAGATTGTTCGGATTGATCTCGGTCCGAACGTCAAAATGCCGCCCATAGTTGGTTTCGCGTATATAGCCAAAGAGTTCGACCACTTTGAAAAGAGCGCCCGTCTCAACCGGTCCGTTGATGACCTTGCCAAAGCCATATTTGTTCACCAGCTCAAGCCATTGGCGCAGTGCTGCGCTTTCTTGTGAAAGCGCGTGGAAGTCACCTGTGGGAACGTCACCCATCAACTGGGCGTCCCAGAGTGCGATATCCGGGGCAGTCCAGCCTCGCGGCCCTGATCGGTCGATGTCGTAGGCGTGCCGTTCGAGCCAGCCGAGATCAAAGGCAACGATCTTGCCTTCGGGGGCAAAGCTGACTGCAAGGCAGTTTTCTTTCACCTCGGCGCCACTGATCCGTGTCTGTGCCGGAATATCGCGCAGCGCGATCAGGCGCTGACCATTGCCCGCTGACCGGGTCTCGGGATCCGGTGCATTGTCGCGCAGCCAGATCGCATGAAAGCGATAGGCGGTGCGCGCGGTATTGAGTGTCAGATGTTCACCCGTGGGATCGACAATCGCAGAGATCATGATGAAATCCTGTAGCGGCAGTTTTCTGACGACAAGATCGCAGCGGTTTGGCATAACATCAAATTAATATTCTTCTGACTGAGATAGCGAATAGCTTATGCGTGATCGCCACTTTAAAATGCCGCAGTTGGAGTGGATACGCGCGTTCGAAGCCGCCGCCCGCTGTGGCAGTTTCACGGCCGCCGCCGTCGAAACCGGACTAACGCAGTCAGCGATCAGCCAGCGGATCGGACACCTTGAAAAGCAGCTGGGAACGATGCTGTTCTTTAGACGTGCGCGGTCGATCGAACTTACTGTTGAAGGCGAGGCATGGTTGCCGCATGTCCGTTCGGCACTCAACAACTTGCGCGACAGTTCCGAGGCGCTTTTTGGCGCGGGGCGGGGGCGCATGACGATCTCGGCCAGTCAATCGATGATCGAGCTGTGGCTTACTCCCCGCCTAAGGTGCCTAGGGGCAGTCGCCCAAGGCCAGCTGATCATTCAATCCATGGTCTTGGGAAGTCATGAGGCCGCTTTGGACGATGTTATTCGTATCCGTTATGGCTCGGGCGATTGGATCCATGAGTACAAGGTGCAACTGTTCGACGAAGCGATCACGCCTCTGGCTTCCCCAGACGTTGCGTGTGGTGCTGGACATTGGACGGATTGGCCCCGCATCGCATGTTCCGGACCACGCCCAGATTGGAGCGCTTGGGCGTCTCGCTTTGGCACCGCAACAACGCCTGTGCCCCATGTGCGATTTGACACGTTCGTGTCTGCGCTCGGCGCGGCGCGCAACGGCATGGGTGTGGTGCTTGGATCGTTACCGCTTTGCGAAGAGGATTTGAAAGCTGGGCGCTTGGTACGATTATCTGACGAGGTTCTTGAGCATCACGAAAGCTATTGGGCCATCGCCAGCCCCGATGCCGTCGCTAAAAAGCAATGGGACGACTTCGTGAGCGCTCTTACCTCAACGTCCGTATCGTCGCTGGAGTGACCCGTATCTAGACGAGTGACGGTCATGAGAGAGAAGATACGAAATTGCAGCTAGAGCATTCCATCTCGTGTTGGTGCGGTGGTTTCCAGTCGGCCCAACAGAGCACCGCATTGGGGGCGTTTGATCGGGTGACAACCACGGCTAGGTCTGCTTTGCGCAGGTTCACGGCTCACAAGTCATAGGGTGTGCTGCATCGGTGTCTCGACAGATGCGTTTCGGCCCGAATACGCCCGGAGAAACGCGCACCAGTTAGGCGGCATGAAACCCGCCGGTGTAAGCGCCGCTAAACTGCCGTCGGCCAATGGTGTTTGCGCTGACCTCATGCGCGGGCGGCTTTAAGCTGTCTCAATCAGCGGCAAGGGAGCAAGATCAGCCTGCCGCCCAATGCGTGGCCAGCGGACAAACAGCATCGCCTCGCCAGTGATTTCGTGGGCGGCCAATGCATTCACCAGATCAGCAAGTAGACAGTTCAGGACGACTTGCCCTTTGCGCTGCGCCTTTGCCACGATCTGTACGTCAAACGGAACGTTGTTATGATCTGCCTGAAGTCGCGCCACGATCTGTGGCGCGGCACCAACCGCCATATAGAGTGCAACACATGTGCCGGGCCGGATGTCCTTGATCGGGTCCGGAACTGTATATCCCTTGTGCAGGTGGCCCGTTGTCAACACCAGCGTGTCGATGTTCCCGCGATCCGTCAGGCTCTCACCAAGGCTGGCGGCGGCAGCACAAGCAGCCGTGACGCCGGGCACGATTTCAAACCGGATGCCGCTCGCGGCAAGTGCTTCGGTTTCTTCTGTTGTGCGTCCAAAAACACCGGGGTCGCCACACTTCAGTCTGACCACACGTTGACCGCGTTTTGCTGCGGCGACCAATGTCTGTGTAATTTTCTCTTGTGGCCAACTGTGACAACCCGGAGCCTTTCCGACATAGATGCGTTCGGCATCGCGCCGCGCCAGTTCGAGGATTTCAGGATCCAGCAGCCGGTCATAATAGATCACGTCCGCTTCTTGCAGACGCTGAACCCCACGCAGGGTGATCAGATCCTTGGCACCGGGACCTGCGCCGACAAGGCTGACGCTGCCGCCCTTGGATGTGCCGAATTCGCCAGTTTCGATGGCCGATTTGATCATCTGTGCGGCCTCACGCTCGGCACCGCCGGTAAAGAGTTGGCGCGGGCTGTCGTTAAAGACCCAACGCCACAGATCACGCCGTGCACGCGGGCCAAGTCGGGCCGACGCCGCAGTGCGCATGCGTCCCGCAAGTGCCGCCAAATCACCCAAGCGTGGTTCCAACATCTCTTCAAGCTTGGTTTTGATTTGGCGCGCCAGCACGGGGGCCGTGCCTTCGGTGCCAATAGCCACGACGACGGGATCGCGGTCCACGATCGACGGGGTAATCGCATCGCAAAGCGCAGGCTGGTCGACGACATTCACCGTTGCCCCACCGATCTTGGCCAAGGAATGCAGGGCCATGTCCATTCCGGGGCATCCAGTTGCCACAAAGACCAACGCGGTTCCGGAAAAGCGGTCGGGTGTGATGGGGCCGGCGTGATGCGTCACGCGGCCGTTCGCGGTCAGATCCGCCAGTTCAGGGTCAAGTGATGGCGCCCAAATCTCGACCTCCGCTTCGGTTTTCAGGATCAGCCGCGCCTTTTGCGCGGCCTGCTCACCACCGCCGACGATGACAACGCGGCGACCTGCCATTTGCAGGAACATTGGAAATGTTTTCATGCGGAAAGGCTTTCTGTGTGATGGCGTTGTGCCCAAAGGGCGCACGCCATTTGATCTGCATCTGCGAGGGTAGGCGCGGCTTTGAGCGTCCAAAGTGCCAGCGCCGCCGTCCCGGTTATCGTGGCAACCGCGAAGGGGTTGCTCACCTGCCCATGCCAGAGCCCCCGCAGGTCAATGTATTCGCCCGCTTCGTGCAGGCGTCGGGTATCGTGCAGAATGGGCGCTGCGACCTCTTGGATATGGGCACCATCACGCAGGCCGAACACAGTGATGTCCTTGGAGGGGTGGCGTTCAAACTCACCTCCGCCGCCCTTGATGATGCTGAGATCGCGCTGGCCCAACAGTTGTGCCGCCTGCGCCTGCAAGCTGCGATAGGACGGGTGAAACACACCTTGTACCGTGGTTGGTGCCCCAGACGGGTTCCACATGCGCAGCACCGTGTTGAAACACGACCGCAGTCCGAATGTGTCTCGCAGTTTGAGCAGATCGAAGGCGGTCGGGCTGAGTGTTTCAAGGGCCGTGTACGTGACGTTTGGACCGGCAAGATCAATCGCTTCGCGGACTGATGCGGCTGCAGATTGGTGCGAATTCCAACCATGCATCGACACGCGATAACCTGCCAGACCGATCAGGCGTGCGGCCAAAAGGAAAAGCGGCGCGCCACGACTGCGCCCTGCGGCATAGGAGGGCCAATCCAGATCCGCGTGCGGCAGTTTACCAGTGCCATGCGCGCGCAAGGCGGCTGTGAAACCTGCGATCTCGTTTGGCGTTTCACCGCGCAGGCGCATGACCATCAAAAGCGCGCCAATCGCTTCGGGCGCGGCGTCTCCGTTCAAGATCAACGTCATCGCCTCTTGCGCTTCACCCGTGGTCATGGCGCGTGCGCGCCCTTGGCCGCGGGCGACGATCTGGACAAAGGGGGCGAGGCTCATTCCGCGGCCATCGGGAGCGATGCCTCTGCCAAGAGTGCCGCGAGTTCAGGTTTGCAGGACCCGCAGTTGGTGCCTGCACAGGTTGCCTCGCCCAAAGCCGTCAGACTGCACGCGCCTTGTGCGGCAGCGGCCAGCAGAGTGTTCCGGCCCACATTGAAACAGGCGCAGACCGTGGCGCCCGGGTCTGGTTGATCGGACGCGCCGCGCCCGGCCAATGCGGCCAAGGGCGCCGTGTCGGTTCCGATCAGAGAGTTGATCTCTGAGCGCGACAGGACAACAGGGTTTGGTGAGGCAAAGAAAAGCGCGGTGATCATGCCGTTTTGGACAATCGCTACGCGGACAGTTCCGGTCGCAGGGTCCGTCTGCATGGAAACATCGCCCTGCGTTTGACCGGAAAGCTGACGCACTTCGGCCTCCCAATCATTGGGCGTTTTGCTGCCTGCCAACTCGGCTTGCCATCCGTTTTGCACGCGTGCAATCGCCGCATAAGGTGTTTGCGGGACAGGTGCCGCATTGCTGGCCAAGAAACCATACCATTTAGGTGCGTAGACTTCGGCCACGACAGCAACGGCCTTCAACGCAGGCTGCCCTGAAAACGGGTCGGTCACAGGGGCCGTGACGCTGTTGATTGTGCCGGATGTTGTGCGCTGGCGCGTCCAGTGCATAGGCGCAAAAAGCTGGCCCTTGGCAACGCGGGCTGTGATCAGGGCGCGCAGAATGACGCGGCCGTAGATGCTTTCCACGGCGATCAATGCGCCGGGGACAGCGCCCAAATCTGTCGCGTCCGCTGGGTTTATTTCGAGGTATGGCTCGGCCAGATGGGACCCGAGGCGGCCTGATTTGCCGGTCCGCATCATCGTGTGCCACTGATCACGGTTCCTGCCTGTGTTCAGCGTAAATCGCGGCATGGACAGACGTGGCGCACGCACCGGGATCATTCGGGCTTTGCCATCCGCATGGAAAAATTTGCCATCCGCAAAGAACCGTTGGTCGTTGCGCGGCCATTGCGTCGGGATCAGGTTGGCATAGTCGGCATCGGCAAAAATGCTCAAATCCAGATCGCGGGGAAAGTGAGAGGCGGCAGCATCCAGCGCCACATATTCCGCGAATACCTCAGACGGTTCCTGATAGGCAAATGCGCCGCCAAACCCCATACGCGATGCCACGTCGCTGATGATTTTCCAATCGGGGCGTGCGCTGCCGGGAGCCGCCAAAAAGGCGCGCTGGCGCGATATGCGACGCTCGGAATTTGTGACGGTGCCGTCTTTTTCGCCCCAGCCGGTCGCGGGCAACAGAACATGCGCCAGATCGTTGGTATCGGTGTGTTCCATGATGTCAGACGTGACGACAAAGGGCACGTTTGCTATTGCCGCAGCCACCCCATCGGCATCTGGCAATGACACCGCAGGGTTGGTCGACATGACCCACAAGGCTTTGATCTGCCCGTCTGCACAGGCTTGAAACAGGTCGACGGCCTTTAGCCCCGCCTTGGTACAGATTGTCGGGCTTTCCCAGAAATCCTGCACCGTCCTTTGATGATCTGTGTTCCCAAGCTCCAGGTGATTGGCCAGCATATTGGCCAGCCCACCGACTTCGCGTCCGCCCATCGCATTTGGCTGACCGGTGACCGAAAACGGCCCCATGCCCGGTTTCCCAATGCGGCCAGTCGCAAGATGACAGTTGAGGATTGCGTTGACTTTGTCGGTGCCGCAGGCGGATTGATTGACGCCTTGGGAATAGACGGTCACGACCTTGGTTGTATCGGCCCAAAGTTCAAAGAACGCAGCGATTTCTTGCGCGGTCAGGCCGCTCTCAGTCGGATTGGTTTCACGTGCGGCTGCTAGCGTCGCCTCCATGCCGTTGACATGGTTTTGCACGTAAGGACCGTCAAACATTTGTGCCTGCGCCAGATGCGCCAATAGCCCATTGAAAAGTGCGACATCGCCGTCAGGGGCTATTTGCAGGTGCATGTCCGCCAAATCGGTCGTCGCGGTGCGGCGCGGATCGATATTGACGACGCGCATATGTGGGCGCGCCTCTTTCGCCGCCGCAATACGCTGATGCAGCACCGGATGGCACCAGGCGAGGTTGGAGCCAACCAGCACGATCAAGTCGGCCTCTTCGAGATCTTCGTAGGTGCCGGGCACCGTGTCGGTGCCAAAGGCGCGTTTGTGTCCCGCCACCGAGGACGCCATGCAAAGCCGCGAATTGGTGTCGATGTTGGCAGTGCCGATGAAACCCTTCATCAGCTTGTTGGCGACATAGTAATCCTCGGTCAAAAGCTGGCCGGATGCGTAAATCGCAACGCTCTCGGGGCCATGTTCGGCAATGGCTGAGTTGAATTTTTGAGCAACAAGATCAAGGGCGGTATCCCAATCTGCTTGCTTGCCATTGATCTTCGGGTGCAACAACCGTCCGTCCAGATCGATGGTTTCACCCAAAGCGGCCCCCTTGGAACAGAGCCGTCCAAAATTGGCCGGATGATCCGGATCGCCCTTGATCGTGCCATCGGCAGCGGCCAGCACACCACAACCCACGCCGCAATAGGGGCATGTGGTCCGCGTCAGGCTCATGCCGCAACCCGTGCGAGCAGGAAGGCGCGATCCAGCAGAATCCGGCCCTTGTCGACGCGGGCCGGGTAGGTGGTAACACGCCCTTCGTCTGCGCCCTGCGCTTCACCGGTTTCCAGCGAGATTACCCAGTTGTGCAATGGGCAGGTCACGGATGTGCCATGCACAATACCTTCGGCCAATGGACCTGCTTTGTGCGGGCACGCGTTGTCGAGGGCGAACACCTCATCCTCGGCAGTGCGGAAAACCGCGACACAACCAAGGGCCGTTTTGACCATGCGCGCACCACGTCGGGGGATATCTTCCAGAGGTGCGATATCAATCCAATCAGTCATTCCGCTGCCTCCAGAGCAAGGTTGGCCAAAGGCTGATAGCGGTCGGCTTTGGTCTTGGCATGTTCGGCCCAAGGATCTTTGCGATAGATGGATTGGCTTAGTTCGAAACGCTCAACCAACGCATCGCGCTCGGTCTCAACCCGTTCCTTGATCCAATCAAGGCCCACCTTTCCCATCCATTTATAGATACGGTCGAGGTATTTGGCATTTTCACGGTAGAGTTGGGTGACGGCCTTGATCACGTCGATGGCCTCTTGTTCCGTCGCGACTTGAAGAAGCATTTCGGTCTCTTTGACATCCATGCCCGCGGCCCCGCCGATGCTGACCTGATAGCCGCTGTCGACACATACGACGCCAATGTCCTTGCAGGTCGCCTCGGCGCAATTGCGCGGGCAGCCGGACACCGCCAGCTTCAGCTTATGCGGCGTCCATGAGCCCCAAAGCTCTTTCTCCAGTTTGATCCCGAGACCCGTGCTGTCTTGCGTTCCAAAGCGACAATGATCGGTGCCAACGCAGGTTTTGACCGTGCGCAAGCCTTTGGAATAGGCATGACCCGACACCATACCAGCGGCGTTCAGGTCGGCCCAGATTTTCGGCAAATCCTCGCTTTTGACGCCCAGAAGATCGATGCGCTGGCCGCCGGTAACCTTGACGGTCGGTACCCTGTATTTGTCAGCGGCATCCGCAATCGCGCGCAATTCGTCAGGCGTTGTGATCCCGCCCCACATGCGTGGTACGACGCTGAATGTGCCGTCTTTCTGAATGTTGGCGTGTTTGCGTTCGTTGATGAAACGGCTTTGCGGGTCATCTTGGTAATCCAGCGGCCAATCGGCCAGCAGATAGAAATTAAGCGCCGGGCGGCAGACATGGCAGCCACAGGATGTTTTCCACCCGCATTCCTGCCAAACGGCGGGCATCGACGTCAGTTTTTGCGATTTGATCATCCGCCGCACGTCTTCGTGGGTCATGTCAGTACAGCCGCAAATGGATGCCGCAGCCGGGAGAACGAAGTCATCGCCCAGGCTGACCGCGAGCACCTGTTCGACCAATCCGGTGCATGTCCCGCAGGACCCGGATGCCTTGGTGGTTGCCCGCACCGCGCCTAGATCAGCAGCGCCCGCAGCGATAGCATCTTCGATTTGTCCTTTGTTGATTCCGTTGCAGCCACAGATCTCCGCATCACGCGGTAAGGCTGCAACAGCTGCTAAAGGGTCCAGGGGGGTCCCCCCTTGGTAGGCCGGGCCAAAGATCAGCGTCTCGCGCATATCGGCGATGTCGGTCTTGTCGCGGATCAGGCCAAAGAACCAGTTGCTGTCAGCGGTGTCGCCATACATCACCGCCCCTTTGACAACGTTGTTTTCAATCACCAAACGGCGATAGACGCCGCGCGCGGGGTCACGAAAGACGATATCTTCGCGGCCTTCACCATCCGCGAAATCCCCAGCGCTAAACAGATCGCAGCCCGTGACCTTGAGCTTGGTCGACAGCTCCTTTTGCACGAATTGGGCGGGTTCGCCCATCAGCGTCTGGGCCGCGACTTTGGCCTGGTCATAAAGCGGGGCAACAAGACCGAAGATCGCGCCATCATGTTCCACACACTCGCCAACGGCCAACACATCCGCGTCCGAGGTGATCATCTGATCATCCACATGGATGCCCTTGCCAACGGCCAACCCGCTGTCTTGTGCCAGTTTGACATTAGGGCGGATACCCACGGCCATGACCAGCAGGTCGCAGGGCAATTCGGTGCCATCATCCAGCAACAGCGCCCGGACATGGCCGTTTGCGCCGAGAATCTCCTTGGAATTGGCCGAGCATTTGACCGTGATCCCCTTGTCGACCAACGCCTTGCGCAGCAGATAACCAGCCGCCTCATCCAATTGCCGCTCCATCAGGTGGCCCATGATGTGGACGACGGTCACATCGACACCGCGCGCGGCCATGCCTGCTGCAGCCTCCAACCCCAGCAAACCACCGCCGATGACGACGCATGTGTTGTCGGGTCCAAGGTCCATCATGCGCTGGGTATCTTCCAGATCACGATAAGCGATCACGCCCTCCAGATCGTGGCCCGGCAGCGGGATCATGAACGGGGTGGATCCGGTACCAAACACCAGTTTGTCATAGGCCAGTACATCACCGTTTTCGGCCACGACGGTCTTGGCCGAACGATCGACCGATGCGATACGCTCGCCAAAACGACAGGTGACGCCATGCTCCTCGTACCACGCGGCATCATGAGTGACGATCTCGTCATAGGTCTTGTCGCCGGACAGGACCGGGGACAGCATGATCCGGTTGTAATTTCCGCGTGGTTCCGCGTTGAACAGGGTCACTTCATAGTCGGCACCCGCATCAAAGAGGTGTTCCAGAACCCTCCCCGAAGCCATACCTGCACCGACGATTATCAGTTTTTGGGTCATGTGGGTCACTCCGCTGCGATTGCTTTGGGTTTCGGTTTTGCGCCGTGCTCGTATTCCTCAAGGAAATCGAGCACTTCCTGGCGGTAGGCGTAGTAATCCGGATGCTCCAACAGGGCCTTGCGGGTGCGCGGCCGCGGCAGGTTCACATCCGTGATCTTGCCGATTGTCGCCTGCGGCCCGTTCGTCATCATGACAACGCGGTCCGCCAACAGGATCGCTTCGTCCACATCATGGGTGACACAGATTGCGGTCACCTTTGTGCGTGACCAGACCTCCATCAGAACTTCTTGCAGCTCCCAACGCGTCAGGCTGTCGAGCATTCCGAAAGGTTCATCCAGCAGCAGCAATTTCGGCGACAAGGCGAACGCACGGGCGATGCCGACGCGTTGCTTCATGCCGTTCGACAGGCTGGCGGCCCCTTTGTCCATGCTGTCGGCCAAGCCCACACGTTCCAGGTAATATTCGACCACGTCCTGACGTTCGGCCTGCGACGCTTTGGGGTAGACCTTGTCGACACCGATCGCGACGTTTTCCTTGGCCGTCAGCCATGGGAACAGGTTGGGGGATTGGAAGACAACCGCGCGTTCCGGGTCGGCCCCTTCGACGTTCCAACCATCCAGCCTGATTGCCCCTCTTGAGATCGGGTTGAGACCGGCGGCCATGGTCAACACTGTTGATTTGCCACAACCTGAATGCCCGATCAGCGAAATGAATTCGCCTTTGTTGATCTTGAGGTCAAAGTCCTCGACGACCGTAAGCGGGCCTTTGGGGGTCGGATAGACCTTGTCCAACTGCGAAAAATTCAGGAACTTGTCTTCAATCCCGCTTTCTTGCGCCTTGGCGACGGCGGCAGGGACGCCGTGGATCGGCGTGACATTGGGCAAGGAACGCGTGCCTTCGACCTTGGCGGCGATGCCCACGTCCATCAGGTAATTCGTGACCTTGCCACGCAGCGCCTTGAACGTCGCATCATTGTTCATCGCGATCCGGTCGCGGGGGCGCGGAATGTTGACGGAAAACTCATCGCCCAGCGTTCCGTCAGGGTTCAGCGCAATGATCCGGTCGGCCAGAATAATGGCCTCGTCCACATCATTGGTGATCAGAACGCATGTCTTTTTGTCCCGTTCCCAGATCGCCTCGATCTCATCCGCGAGGTTGGCCCGGGTCAACGCATCAAGCGCCGACAGTGGCTCGTCCAGCAACAGCATTTCCGGGTCCATCGCCAACGCGCGGGCCACGTTCACCCGTTGACGCATACCGCCGGACAATTCCGCCGGGCGCCGGGTGGCGGCGTGGCTCAGACCAACCATGCTGACATAGTGATCCACCTTTGCGGCGCGTTCGGCCTTGGACAGCTCTGGAAACATCGTATCGACGGCCAAGGCCACGTTTCCGTTCACCGTCAGCCAAGGCATCAGCGAATAGCTTTGAAAGATGACACCGCGTTCACGCCCCGGCGTGGTGATGGGCGCGCCCTTGAAGGTGGCTGTCCCACTGGAGGGCTGCTCAAGCCCTGCCATCATATTGATCAACGTGGTTTTGCCGGTGCCCGAAAAGCCGAGGATAACGACAAACTCACCCTCGGCCACATCGAGGTTGATGTTCTTGAGAACCGGCATTTCGCCATAGCTCTTGGAGACGTCTTTGAATTGAAGGATACCCATATCGATCACCGATTGTTCGAGAATGTGAACATGGATTGCAGCGCATACATGACCCGGTCCAACAAGAACCCGATGATGCCGATGGTGAACACCGCAACCATGATCCGGGCGAGCGACTGGGACGATCCGTTCTGGAATTCATCCCAGACGAATTTGCCAAGGCCGGGGTTCTGGGCCAGCATTTCTGCTGCGATCAGGACCATCCAGCCCACGCCGAGGCTTAGTCGCAAACCGGTAAAGATCAGCGGCAATGCCGAGGGCAGGACCAATTTGGTGATCTTGGTGTAGGTGTTCATTTTCAACACGCGGCTGACGCTGACCAGATCCTTGTCGATGCTGCTGACGCCAAGTGCGGTGTTGATCAGCGTGGGCCAGAGCGAACACAGCGTCACGGTGATGGCAGAGATCAAAAAGGATTTTGAGAACATCCCGTCATTGGTGGTGTAGACGGCAGAGACGATCATGGTAACGATGGGCAACCATGCCAAGGGCGACACCGGTTTGAAAATCTGGATCAACGGGTTGAGCGCCGCATTGGCTGTGACTGACAGACCGGCAGCAATTCCCAGTGGAATGGCGACGATCGAGGCGATCAGGAAACCAAAGAACACGGTTTTGATCGAGGTCCATATTTGGTCGTAATAGGTGGGTTTGCCTGTGTGTACCCGTTCGCGCACGCGGTCCTCGTTTCCACTTGCGATCAGTTCGGCGTTGCGTGCGTCCTGACGTTCGTAGAATGCGGCGGCGCGCTCGCTTTCGCGGATGGCATCCTGACGCAACTCACCGACCTGTTCCCACACCTCAGCAGGGCCAGGCACCGCGCCAAGCGATGTTTGAACGCGTGGCGCAAGAGTTGCCCACAGCATCAAAAAGACCGCAATCGCCAGAAGCGGCACGCCAAGCAGACGCCAGATTTCGCCAGCTTGGGCCCGAGGATTGTCACCGGCGACGGCTTTCAGGATGGGGGTCAACCATGACAGGCCAAAGACCTTGAACCATGCGTCGGCCTTGTTGATGCGGGTGAAAAGTCGCGCGCGGCGGGCTTCTTTATCGAATGTATCTGGGTCAATCGCGGTCATATCGGGTGTCCAATTGCTGCTTTTGAAGGGGAGGGGGCAGACACCCACCTTGCGCTTGGGCAGGGTGAGCGTTTCGGCTTAGCCTTGGATTTCGCTGTCCACGATGGTTTGACCGGACTTCAGGCCAATCGGCAGACTGTCGATATAGGCGTTCGGTGCGCGCCCGTCGTAGGGAATGCCATCGATGATGTCGGCGGCAGGCGTGGCCGCTTTGAACCCGTCACTGTCCCAAGGGAAATCCGCTTCATTGGCCATGCCGCTGTCAACCAACAGGCGTGCAGCCTCAAGATAGATGTCAGGGCGATAGACGTCGGCTGCGGTCTCAAAATACCACTCATCAGACATCGTTTCCGCGATCTGGCCCCAGCGGCGCATCTGGGTCAGATACCAGATGGCGTCGGAATAGAACGGATAAGTCGCATTGTAGCGAAAGAAGACGTTGAAGTCGGGCGCGGGGCGCACATCGCCTTTTTCGAACTCAAAGAAGCCTGTCATCGAGTTCGCGATCACTTCGACATCAGCCCCGACATATTCAGAGCGCGACAGCATTTCCACCGCTTCGGGACGGTTCGCGTTGTCGTTTTCGTCCAACCAGATCGCGGCACGGATCAGCGCCTTGGTCAAAGCCAGCGTCGTATTCGGGTTTTCCTCGGCAAACTCTGCGGTGATCCCAAACACCTTTTCAGGGTTGTTCTTCCACATGTCGTAATCGGTGATCACCGGCACACCGATCCCCTTGAAGACGGCCTGCTGGTTCCAGGGCTCGCCCACCGCGTATCCAAAGATCGTTCCGGATTCCATCGTTGCGGGCATCTGTGGTGGCGGGGTCACGGACAGCAGGACGTCTGCCGCGATCTGGCCCGAGATGTCCTGCGGGCTGTAGTATCCCGGCTCAAGACCACCAGCGGCCAGCCAATAGCGGATTTCATAATTGTGGGTCGAGACCGGGAAAACCATGCCCATGTTGAACGGCTCGCCCCGGTCCTTGTAGTCCTCCACGACTGGGGCCAAGGCGCTGGCGCTGATGGGGTGCTGCGGGCGGCCATCGTCCATCAGCGGGACATTCGGCTTCATTTCTGCCCATATTTCATTGGAAACGGTGATGGCGTTCCCGTTCAAGTCCATTGAAAAGGGCGTGATGATATGTGCTTCGGTCCCGTAACCGATCGTGGCCGCGAGCGGCTGGCCGGCCAGCATGTGCGCCCCGTCCAACTGGCCGCTGATGACACCGTCCAAAAGCACTTTCCAATTTGCTTGTGCTTCAAGAGTTACGAAAAGACCTTCGTCCTCGAAATACCCCAGCTCATAGGCCACCGCCAGCGGCGCCATATCGGTCAGTTTGATAAATCCAAGCGTCAGGTCTTCTTTCTCAAGCTCCAAGAATTCGGCTGAGGCCGCAGTGGCCAACACGCTGGATGTGGCCATGAGCAGTGCAAGGGTCTTTTTCATCGTCAGTTCCTTTCAAAATCCCGAAGGACAAAAACAAAAAAAGCCGCACGTAAGGTTCGCGGGGGAAGATCTCCGCGTTCCGTACGAGCGACTTTGCTCTTGAGACTTGCACTGCCATCATTGTCAGCGCGAGAGGGTGGGCATCGTTGCCCCTTGCATCAACGGTGAACCACTGACCTGCCCAGACGCAACAGTTTTTCTGCACTGCCGCATTTTTTCATTCAGCGATGCAGGGACTGCCTAGGAATTCATCGCTGATGTGCCGGGAAATCAAACGTTTTGCCGTCAAAAAAGGCATCCGGCGCAAGAATCATATGCCCTCGGCTCGATGCAACGGCGGTTTCAAATTGCAGCGCGCCTTCCTCTTTTTCAGAAGCACCGGGCATGTCGACCCCGATTCCAGACAGGTTCTGCCGGAAGAGATCAGACCGAAAACATGCTTTGGCTTTTTCCAGACCGGCCGCATCGGCGCCCAGCTGCTGTGCGATCCAAGCGGCCTGACTGCGCCAAGGAAAATTGGCGGCGTGATTGTGAAACTGCAAGAAGCGTTCGACGGCAATCGGCATCCCGTTTTGCTTTGGCACGATATGGCCGGTGAGTGCGGGATCGATCAAATCGGGCGATACGCTGAGGTGTTCACTCCGGCCGAGGATTTCGACGGCGAGGGGCTTGTTCTTGGGCGCATCCAGCCATGCGGAGGCTTGAAAGACCGCACGCATCAATCGGCGCGTCGTGTCTGGGTTTGCTTCGACCCAGTCATGGCGGGCGGCGAGCACTTTTTCCGGGGCAAACTGCCAGACATCCCGCCCCGCCATCATCAATTGCGCCACATTTTGCTGGACGGCGACACTGCCCCAGGGTTCGCCCACCCAGAACGCATCGACAAACCCGTCTGCCACGGCATCGGCCATACGCGGCGGCGGTACGGTGACTTCTTCGATGCGCAGGTCCGGTGCGGTGGACGTCCAATAGGACAAAAGCAAACGGTGCATTGAATAGTGAAACGGCACACCAATACGCAGCGGTTTGTCCGCACGCGCACGCAACGCATTCAAAATTGCACCGGCATCCCCAAATGGCACCGTCGCCATATCGGCGGCCAAGCCATTTGAAACCCCAAAGACGGTGCCGTTCACAGACAAAACCATCAGCGTATCGACTTGCGCAGGCAGCCCGCCAAGCCCGATCGACATTGCCACGGGCATGGGCGACAGCATTTGCGCCGCGTCAAGGTGCCCAAGCGCCAACATGTCCCGCAGCGCAGACCATGATGGTTGGCGCACCAGATTGAGCGCAAGCGCTTCTTCAGCGGCAAAGCCGAGTTCTTTGGCGATGATCAGCGGCGCGCAATCCACCAAGGGGACATAGCCACAATTCAAAACGGTATGGCTCATGACAACAGGTCCGCGGCGGTGACCAGCGCCTGCGCCACGTCGATGACTTTCCGGCTTTGGCCCATCGCCGTTTTGCGGAGCAATTGATAGGCCTCTTCTTCGGACATGCCGCGTTGGCGCATCAGAATGCCTTTGGCGCGGTCGATCGTCTTGCGATCCTGCAATGCCTGCTTGGCGGCGTCCAATTCCGACTGCAATTGGCGCGTGATCTTGAACCGTGCAATTGCAGTTTCCAGAACTGGTTTGATCCGTTCCATTTTCAGGCCATCAACCACATAGGCGCTGACGCCTGCGTTCAACGCGGCCTGGGTCAGATCGTCATCGGTTTGATCCACAAAAAGCGCAACCGCGCGCTTGGATGTCTCGGTGGCGTAGGAGATATGTTCAAGAGTATCCCGATCAGGATTGGCCAAATCGATCAGCACGATATCAGGGGTGAACTCTTTTACGGTTCGATCAAGCGCGGCGATTTGCGATACCGCTTTGACGTTTGACCATCCCGCATCCCGCAAAGCATCGACAATTTCACGCACCCGCTCTGGCTCGGACTCGACGACAAGAATGCGCAGGTTTTCGTTCATGGCGCAGTGATTAGCGATCGAATGTGCGAGGTCAACGCGGTGCGAGCCGCATCCAGCTTTGCCAGCGCATTAATCCGGCATCAGGGGTGCGGCTGCCTAACTTTTCCGCACCTCGGACTGCGGGCGCGTGGTGACAGGAGAAGGGATCGGCGTATTCAATCGGCCTTCCGTTTCAGTGGCCGGGCACTGTTACGCAGCCGTTCGAAAGCGGCCATACATGACAAGAAAAGGAAAGGTCCGCGTGGACCCGTGACTGAGATGCCGGCGGCTTTTGCAGATGACCGGCGCCGACCGACGAGAATGCCTTGTGCCGGAGGGGTGATTATCAAACGCCCATAAATCTTTGAGTGCATTGTTTCGATTTAGGCCGAAACGCGGAGATCCGATCCAAGCCTTTCAATCTGAAAGTGTGTTATCGGGTTAACAAGGCGTCAATCTCGCTGGTTTTGGCGGCCCCGTTCAGGATCGAGAAATCGCCTTGCTCCAACATCGCGCGGGTCCCATCGAGCAACACCTGCTGCGTCACGCGGGCCAACCCACCGCCGATGGAAATGCGCGCCACACCCAGTTTGCCCATCTGATCCAAGCTCAGATTGCGCATGTCGCCAGCGGCCAAAAGGTTCACCGGTGTTTGTGTGGCGCACAAGGCACGGGTCGTTTCGGCATCGACCAGCGGGGCATATATCACGTCAGCCCCGGCCTCGGCGAATGCCTGACAGCGGCGCAGGGCCTCGGCCTGATCGTAGCTTCCGCTGAGCCAACCATCGGCACGCGCCGTCAGCACGATACCGACTGTTCGGGCCGCGTCGATTGCCGCTTTGATCCGCGCCAAGGCAAGATCAAACGGATACGAATTCTGTGTTGGAAGGCATGTGTCTTCGATAGATACACCGGCAAGCCCGGCCTCTGCCGCCAATTTGACGGTTTCGGCGACGATCTCGGGCGTGTCCCCAAATCCGTTCTCGAAATCACCGTTCACTGGCACATTGACCGCCGCGCAAATATCCGACGCATGCTGCAACGCCAGATCGCGCGTCATTTGCCCACCGTCTGACAAACCCTGCGTAAAGCCATATCCCGATGAGGTCGTGGCCAGAGCCTGCGCGCCCAAGTGCGCCATCACCAGCGCCGATCCCAGATCCCAGGGATTGGGCATGACCACGGGCTTGCCCGGAACATGCAAGGCGCGAAACTGGTCTGTCAGATCATGGCGGCGCATAGTGAACTCCTTTTGCTACCCAGTGACGTCATGCGATTGCCGCGTTTTTCTCAGGGTGCCCAAGACATCTGGTAGTGCACTTGGGATGTATGGTCCATCGTGGCCGAGCAGCGCCCGGCGCGTGCAGATGGGAAACCACCTGCCCAGCAAAGCGATTCCAGACCACAGTTGCGACAATTCGCTCGCGGTCCAAGGCATTCATTCCCCGCGTTATTGTCGCAACGCGCATTGCGAGTGTTGCCTTGCAACTTTGAAGCTGCGAAATCTAGCGCAAATACCACTTCATTCGGGAAATGAACCTCATGCCGGTCCAAATCGACATCGCTCGCTACACAAATCTTGCCGTCAAAGAACACGACCACGGAGTTTGGGTCGTCACGCTCAACCGTCCGACCAAGCGCAACGCGCTGGACATCGACACCATTGACGAGTTGGTCGATTTCTTCTCGCTCGCACCCCGCGCAGGTGTGCAGGCTGTGGTGCTGGCAGGCGCGGGTGATCATTTCTGTGCCGGACTTGATCTGATCGAGCACCACGACGAAGATCGCAGTCCCGCTGATTTCATGCATGTTTGTTTGCGCTGGCATGAGGCGTTCAACAAGATGGAATACGGTGGTGTGCCCGTCGTTGCGGCCTTGCAAGGTGCCGTCGTCGGTGGCGGGCTGGAATTGGCAAGCTCCGCACATGTGCGGGTGATGGACCAGACCGCGTATTTCGCTTTGCCCGAAGGACAGCGCGGCCTGTTTACCGGCGGTGGTGCCACGATCCGCGTGACCGATCTGGTGGGCAAGGCGCGCATGATCGACATGATGCTGACCGGGCGCGTCTATCAAGGGCAGGAGGCCGTGGACCTTGGCCTCGCGCAATACATCGTTGATGGCTCAAGCCTTGATGCGGCCATGGAACTGGCGCACAAGATTTCACAAAATCTTCCGCTCTCGAATTTCGCCATTTGCTCGGCTGTGAGCCATATCCAGAACATGTCTGCTCTGGATGGTGCCTATGCGGAGGCGGTTGTTGCTGGTGTCGTCAATACACAGCCGGACGCCCGCGCACGTCTGGCCGCCTTTGCTGACAAAAGTGCGGCGCGTGTACGCCCCAACGGCTGACCCGGCCTCTGCGTCCGATTCAACAGTGGTTATCCGCGTCTGGAACATGAGATCAAGTTGAAGGACATGAAAAGCCTTGCCGGACAGCAGACCTGCCGTCGGTTGAAATTTCTGCAGATTTTTTTCAGCGGCCATCCCCGTGGCCTCTTTGATCTGGCCAACCGACGCCGTCGTGCCGGGTGGTCTGGAGGACTCATATAGTCAATTAGAATAAGGCGTTTACCTCCAAAATCCGTAAACAGATCGTAGGATGGCGCGACGACGGCGCAGGCAATTGCTGACGTCGTTCTAAAGATTTCAAAAGGACGAGTGCAGGCCTTACCCCCAACGAAGTCGATGGATCTAGTTTGCATTTCTCACGGCTGGTAACTGGCAATGCACAATGCAAATCCATCTCACGATCGCATTGAATCTTGTAAGTATGGGCCAGTAATCCCAAACCTCGATAAAGCAACCAAGCAGTTTGGGAAAATGGACTCGCGTTGGAATTGGCGGCTGATAACCCATTAAGCGAAACTGGATTGGAAGCCTTCTGCCAGAGCACGTCCAAAACTATGGCAAGTATTCTGGTATTGCTCTTTCAAACCAAACTCACAGGCACGGCACACCTTGGCAACCGGCATTCCGGCCAAAGGTAATGGGCATTGAGATGCCGGATTCAATAATTTCAGATCATTATGAGCTGGGACGAGATGCAACACGCACTGCCACCGTCCACTCCCGCGTGGGCCGAGGGAAAAAGCGGATCTCAGACCTTGCCGCTAAAGATGAATAGTCGAAGTGGCCGGATCAGGAGGTCTTAAAGGGTACAAAAGACACAACTACATTCAGGCTTCCATTTCACTCAGGATTGATAGCCGTCTGTCTGACGTTTTTGTCCATCTGTATTTGTTTCGACTATGAGGGTCTGGCTAATTCACCTCTTGACGGCTTGTGGCTGGTTGGCTGATTTACAGCTGTCAGAATTCAAACCGTTTTTTTCAGGTCGTCTTGGCGCAACGCGATGACATTTTCGATGTCCGTGCGTGCGTGCGCAGCCTGCCGCAGTCGCAAAGATCTTCATAAATCTCTGCGATGTGCGCAGGTACTTCCCCTTTTACAGCAGCAGCAGAAGGTGCTGCGTCGCAGCCGGCTTGTTTGATTTGAGTTCGGTTTTTGCCGCAAAAAGGCGGTCTTGCAAGGCGGATGAAGGAACGTCGCTGCGATCATGATCTCCGACCGTAAGGCCAACATTCCGCGCGACCGATCCGATGGAGCGGGCCAAGCAGTTTTGACCATAGGGGCCCGCGACGTGGCCATTCCCATCCCGTCACGGCCCGCGGTTTCAGGATCACGCTCATCGAGTCCAAACGGTTCCGCACGGTGGTTGATCACCTCAAACAGGACAGGGGGAAACGCGCCAATGGGTGATGCTGCTGCACCGAATTTCCTCGTCGTGGTCACGAGACAATTTGGCAATGCTGGCCATACTCTGGTTGAAGTTGCGACTGCGCTGCGACCATGGGACGTAGTGGCGCATGTTTTACCGGGCTGTGGTGTGATTGTGCGGGCCGTCATTCGCCGATACACACAGCGCACCCGCCATTCGTCAGGACTGTGGATCCATGCCCGAACGCCCATTCACCTATTCCATCATCCTGTTGACCTACAATCAGCAAGACACGGTCGTCGAAGCGGTCCAAAGCGCGCTGACGCAGGCCGGCGAACCGCTCGAAATTGTGGTGTCCGACGACTGCTCCAAGGATCAGACGTTCGCGCGCGTGCAAGAGCTGGTGGCCGGGTATGCAGGTCCGCACAAGGTGATCCTGAACCGCAACAGCCAAAACCTCGGGTTGGCGGGCAATATCGCCAAGGTGCATGCCCTGAGTTCGGGGGATGTGCTGATCGCGGCTGCGGGCGACGACATTTCGTTGCCACAGCGCAGCGCCCAAATCCGCGCGGCGTTTGAGGTCGATGAACCGCCTATGTTGGTGTGTTCCTATGCAGATGTCATCGATGCATCCGGCGCGCCCGCGACAAGTGATTATCAATCAGCGACGCTCTATCACACCACGGATTTGGCCCGTGTGGCTCGGTCCAAGGCGCTTTATCTGGGGGCGACGGGGGCCTGGCAGCGCGCGCTTTATGAGAAATATGGACCAATGGAGGAGGCCGCCTACGAAGACCTTGTTCTTGGGTTTCGCGCGGCACTGGAAGGCCGTGTTCATGTGATCAGAGAGGTCTTGGTCAAGTACCGGTTGGGCGGTGGGCTGACCAGCGGGGTCAATCATGCCATTGATCTGGCGGCATTCGACACCGCACGTCTGCGCAATCATGTGGCCAGCGCGGCCGTCCTGCGCCAGCGTCTTAAGGACTGCGATACCTTCGGGCTGGATGGAGGCTCACCCGTGCGCAAGATCTTGAAACGCGCCGAGCGCAAAGCCAACTTGGGGCGCGCCTTTGTGGCCCGGGACTGGCGCGCCTTCTGGGCGCTGGCCGCAACCAGCCCGCTGGAGGCCATCAGCACCGCTTATGCTGAACGCCGCCGCCGCCGCAAAGCGGGCGCGCGCTTACTGGGGTAGCGGCCCCGACATCGGCTACCCATCCGGGAACTCGGCTTTCCAACGCGCGACGACCTCACTGGGATAGCCACGATGGAAATGCCGCCGCCAAGGATAGGCCTGCGCGCCGGGATCGGACGTGAGTTTGATCTTGCCGGTCGATCCCACCGATTTGGCCGGTGACCCCACTGCAATCATGTCCGCCGCAACATCCGACGCAACACAGCTTTTGGCTCCGATCAGCGCCCCTTGGCCGATTGTCACGCCGGGCAGGATCACACTCATCGTGGCAATGGCCGCATAATCCTCGATCACTGCGCCCATCATGGTCTGGCTGGGCGGGTGCGGATCGTTGGTGAGCACAACATACGGAAATATCCACACAAAATTGCCAATCACAGAGGCCTGTCCAACATGGACGTTGCTATGCAGACGGACATAATCGCCGATGGTGCAATGACCCTGCACATCACTCAGCGTGCCCAGTTGCAGGTTTTCACCGCCCACCGTGGCCTCGCGCACGGTGACCCTGTGCCCAGTCACGAGCCTGCTTGCAAAGGACGAGCCTTCGTAGAACACGCTGTGCGAACGGATCAGGCTGTTGGCGCCGATGCGCAAAGGCGATCCGTCCGACAGCGCGCTTGGCACGCCGATTTCGCAATGGCTCCCGATCTTGGTATCGCGGCCGATCTCAACATTTCCCGAAACGATGGTGAAAGCGCCGATTTCAACGCCTTCGCCGATGCGGGCTGCGGTGTCGATCTGTGCGGTGGGATGAATCATGGTCGAGGCCTTGCATTGACTGATTTGCCCGGATCATAGGGCCGCGATCCGGTGGTGCGAAGGATTTATCGTGGCCGCGGTCTTGGTGATCCCCAAACGGCCGCAATGGCAGGGTGATTTCGGGCCGTTTTTGCCGCCATAACGCGGTGGATTGTCTGACCGGGGTTGGCTTTACCCGCGATCACCCATAGTTTTTGGCAAAAAGGGCTTCAGATGGCATTGAGTGACTGCGTAAGGGTGGACCTGCCCAAGATTACCGACCGTCGGGGCAACCTGACCTTCGTTGAGGGCGGCAATCACATTCCGTTCGATATCAAACGGGTTTACTACCTCTATGACGTACCCGGCGGCTCGGACCGCGGAGAGCATGCGCACCGCGAATTGCAGCAGTTTTTCATCTGCATGTCCGGCAGCTTCGATCTGACGCTGAAGGACGGCACGACAGAAAAGAAATTCCACCTCAACCGGTCGTATTATGGCGTCTATGTTTGTCCGATGACATGGCGCTATCTGGATAACTTTTCGTCCGGGGCGGTGTGCATGGTGATGGCGTCGGAAATCTACAAGGAATCCGATTATATTCGCGATTGGAACGATTTCGTTGCCGAGGCGACTTGAGGGGCTTTGCGATTATGCCGAAGTCACCTGACCCCACGCCAATAGATGTCAGAGCAAAGGACAGACCGTGACCATTCCGTTTCTTGATCTGCAGGCGGGTTATGCCGAACTGAAACCTGATCTTGATGCAGCCGTCGCACGGGTGATGCAAAGCGGTTGGTACATTCTGGGTCCAGAGGTCGACGCCTTTGAGGCGGAGTTTGCCCGCTTTACGTCTGCCTCTGATTGCATTGGTGTGGCCAACGGATTGGACGCCCTGATCCTGTCGTTGCGGGCGCTGGACATCGGGCCGGGGTGCGAGGTGATCGTGCCATCAAACACCTTTATCGCGACGTGGCTGGCTGTTTCGGCTGTGGGGGCGCGGCCCGTTCCGGTGGAGCCGAACCCCGACACCTTCCTGATCGAAGCGCCGCAGATCGAAGCGGCCATTGGCCCGGATACCCGCGCGGTGATCCCGGTGCATCTTTATGGGATTCCGGTGAATATGGAGCCGATCATGGCGCTGGCCCGCGCCCATGATCTGGCTGTGATCGAAGACGCAGCACAGGCGCAAGGTGCACGCCACAAAGGGCAGCGCATTGGCGGCCATGGTGATGCCGTGTGCTGGAGCTTCTATCCGGGCAAAAACCTTGGCGCGATGGGAGACGGCGGCGCCGTGACCACCAACAACCGCGTGGTTGCGGACAAGATCCGACTGCTGCGCAACTACGGATCGAGCGAAAAGTACAAAAACGCGGTCAAAGGCCAAAACAGTCGGCTTGACCCGATCCAAGCCGCGGTTCTGAGGGTGAAACTGGCACATTTGGACGAATGGAACAGTCGCCGCGCGCGCGTTGCGGCACGCTACATGCAAGGAATCACGGGTGCGACATGTCCGCAAGTTGACCCTGATGCCGAGCCCGTATGGCATCTGTTTGTCATCAGACATCCCAAGCGCGATCAGCTACAGGCGGCCTTGGAAAGCGCAGGCATTTCAACGCTTGTGCACTATCCGATCCCGCCGCATCTGCAGGGTGCATATGCCGACATGGGGCTGCCCGAGGGCGCGTTTCCGGTGGCCGAACGCATGGCACAAGACGTCCTCAGCATTCCGATCAGCCCGCATATCTCGGACGACGACGTCGACCGGGTGATCGCGGCGGTGAATGCGTTTCACTAGGACCCGCGTCACGCCCGGTTGAGCACAAGATCAGCCGCTTTCTCACCGATCATAATCGCGGGCGCATTGGTGTTGCCTGACACGATTTCCGGCATGATCGAGCAATCCGCGACGCGCAAACCGTCTATCCCATGCACCTTGAGGCGCGCATCCACGACCGCGTCTGCATCCGGTCCCATTTTGCAGGTGCCGGTCGGGTGATAGATCGACACGCTGTTGGAACGGGCCCAGTCCAGAGTGCCCGCATCGTCGTCCAAATCCAGCGAAGCATCTGGACGGAACTCAGACGAAATCTTGGATGTCAAAGGGGCGTGGCGCGCAATGCGACGGGCGATCTTGACACCTTCGACCAGCGTTTTGCAGTCGGTATCGGTCGACAGATAGCGTGCCATTATTTTCGGGTACGCTTTGGGGTCCGGGCCGTTGAGCATGATTTCCCCCCGGCTTTCAGGTCGCAACTGGCACACGGACATCGTGAAGGCGGAAAACGGATGCACGCCCTCGCCGGGGTTGTCGGCCGACCAAGGTTGTACGTGGAATTGAATGTCGGGTGTTTCCAACCCCTCGCGGGTTTTCAAAAAGCCGGTGGCCAGACTGGCGGCCATTGTCATCGGTCCGGACCGAAAAAGCGCGTATTTCAGAGCGATCCGCGCCTGATTGACCAAACTCCGGACTTCGTCATTCAGCGTGTTTTCATTGCATTTGAACACCAGACGCGCCTGCAAGTGATCTTGCAGGTTTTTACCAACGCCGGGCAGGTGATGCACGGGCTCGATACCATTGGCTTTGAGCTGATCGGCGTCCCCGATGCCTGACAACATCAGGATCTGCGGCGAATTGATGGACCCGCCAGACAAGATGATTTCGCGCCGCGCAGTGATGGTTTGTTCCTTGCCCGCGCTGTCTGCATAGGAAACACTCATCGCCCGTTTGCCTTCGATGTTGACCTTGCTCACCTGCGCTTTGGTGAGGATTTGCAGGTTGTCGCGGTCGCGCACGGGTTTGAGATAGGCTGCCGCTGCGCTGCACCGACGACCGTTCCTTGTGGTCAGCTGGAAATAGCCAACGCCTTCTTGTTGAGCGCCATTGTAATCGGGGTTGTAAGAATAGCCCGCAGACTGCGCCGCAGCCACCCACGCATCGCAGATCGGGCGTTGAATGCGCATGTTCGATACTGCAAGCGGACCGTCATCGCCGTGAAACTCATCCGCGCCGCGCTCATTGTTTTCCGCACGCTTGAACAGAGGCAGTACATCATCCCATCCCCAGCCAGGATTGCCCATCTGACGCCAGCGATCATAGTCTTGCGGTTGACCCCGCACATAAAGCAGACCGTTCAGAGAAGATGAGCCTCCCAGCACCTTGCCGCGCGGCCAATCGATAGAGCGCCCGTTCAGACCCGGATCGGGTTCGGTTTTGTAGCACCAATCCACTTTGGGATTATGCATGGTTTTAAAGTAGCCAACGGGAATATGGATCCATGGATTGGTGTCCGCAGGGCCAGCTTCCAACAGCACAACGTTTACACTCGGATCGGCGCTCAACCGGTTGGCAACGACGCATCCGGCGGAGCCAGCACCAACGATCAGATAGTCTGCTTCCACAACACTCATCCTCTGGTCGAAAAAAGCCCAAACAGATGCAAAAGGCCAGCCCATTCCTTTTTTTGAGATTTACAGTCTCAAAAAAATAACCACGTGGGGAGAAGGCAATAGGAGTTCATGAGAGGGTCGCGGTGTATTGCGGAGAGATTTTTCAAAAAATGCAGAGATGTACGGGATAAGTTCGACGAATTTGGCGCCCGTCATCATCCCCGGTGCGCTGATCGTGATCGGCATGCAGTTCGCCTGTTGGATCATCTGCTAGATCAACGGCTGGGGCTTTCTGATCCCATTGCAACTCAATCGCATCCTGAAGACGGCCTTGGGTGCATCTATACGGGCAAGTTTCCGCCCCATAGATGCTGCAGGTGTCACTGTTGGGTTCTGTATCATCGCGGGCTTGTCGTCATAGGGCGCGAGCCGGGTGCTGAACCCGCGCGCCGACAAGATGTGGCAAGAGAACAGCTACGGCGAGATGCTGGTGGTCGCAGGGTTCATTATGTGGCAAATCTCCGGGGTCACCATGCGCTCGGCCGAGATTGCGGGAATCCTTGCTCCGCTCATTGCAATCTCGATCGTCAAGCAGCAGATCCTGTCATTGTTGGGTGCGCAGCAGGATATCAGGGGTTTCGTGGCGTCGATGTGCCGCTACTACGCTGTGTTGTTCACGGCGATGGCCATCGTGTTCTTTTCCGGCATGGTGCTAGGATCGTGACCATTGTCCTTGCCCCGATTGCGACCAGCGTGGGTGTTGATCCGCTGCACTTCTCGGTGATCTTTCTGGTTGGGGCGTCTATCGGCTTCATCACGCCGCCCAAAGGGTTGAACCTTTATGTCGCCTCCGGTGTGACGGGCATGCCCTACTTCAGGGTGTTGCCCTATACCGTGCCCTACCTAGCGGCATTGATCAGCATGTGGTTTTTGGTATCCCTGACACCCGAACGAGCATTGGTGCTTTTGCCAATCAGATAGGATGACACATGCCGGATGATGGCTCTGTTGACACCAAAGGACAGGTCCCAACCAATCTTCGGCTGCTGTTGATCATTGAGGAAGTCGCGCGGGCCGGGGTGGCCGTGTCGCCTGCCGCGCTGGCGGAGAAGTTGGGGCTGCCCAAGCCCACGATGCACCGGCTTTTGGTCACCGCCGAGGCCGAAGAGTTCTTGCAAGGCGATGTGGATGGTCGATCCTTTGGGCCAGGCAGACGGTTGCGCAGGCTTGCAGCGAACACGCTATCCTCCGAGCGTATCCGTACGGAGCGTCTGGCGATCATGAAGGCGTTGGCACAAGAGGTCGGCGAGACCTGCAATCTCGCAGCACCCGGGCGCAATGGTATGGTCTATCTCGACCGGGTCGAGACGCATTGACCGCTGCGCATCCAACTGCCTGTGGGTACGCAGGTGCCGTTCCATTGTACGGCCAGCGGCAAGATGTACCTGTCGTCCCTGCGCAGCAAAAAGCTAGACCGCTTGTTGTCAGCACTCGATCTGACGCCAAGAACCGACACGACGATAACCGCCCCCGCCGCCCTTCAATCAGAACTGGCCACGACGCGGGCACGCGGATATGCGACCGACAATCAGGAATTTATGGACGGAATGGCGGCTATCGCGGTGGCCATCAAGGACCAGAGCAATCGTTTTCTGACCACACTGTCCATTCACGCGCCCATTCAGCGGCACAGCATCGAGAGCCTGACGAAAAACCTGTCAGCGCTGCAAGAGGCCGCACGCAAGCTTGAGGTACTGGCGCAGGACTGAAAAGCCCGGTCTCAGGCTGCGGCGTAACGTGCGTGCATTTCTTTTATGCGATCCGCGGAGGCCTGAAGCGCGGGCCGTTGTGTGTGTTCCAACGCTTGGGTCACTGATTTCAGCGCTTCCTCCAACAGGGCAAAGATCGTCGCAGGCGGTGCCTTATGTTGTTCCAGAATGCAGGCCTGATGGTATAAGATCGCAGCAAGATTTGACGCCGGTTCGTCTGCCCATGGCATCAGATCAACGGCCATGCGTGAATAGCGCGCCGCGTCCTCCAGCGCACCGACATTCATCAAGTGATACCCCGCGTTGGTCAGATCGTGCCCGACAAAGACCTGAAATGCCAGCCGCTGTGCCGGGGTGAGCGCAGCGGCCGACGTGCCGAGGTCTGGCAGGGTGGCAAAGGCGGCGCGGTAAATCGCCTGCAGCGCGGGCCGCATCTCAGCGATGGGTATTTTTGGTTCGATCCCGAACTCCGCAAAGGCGCGCATCTGAAGATCAAGTTGCCAGCCCTGCACAATGACCTTGGCCGGCAAGATCAATCGTGCCGCAGTCAGATCACGGCCAATCAGCGCCAAAAGACCCGCCGCGCGCGGGGCTGCAAAGCTGGATCTTTCATCCGGATGCACCTGCATCAGGTTGAAATCGGCGAGCCGCGCCTGGTCGTAACTTGGTGGGGCCTGATCGGCGACGACGGTTTCGCCGGTGTCGGTGCGCAGGTCGGTCTGAAACCCGACAGACAAAGCCCGTTGCGACAGCGCCGGGCAAAAGGCCGGGACGCTCGCATTTCCGGCCGCTGCCACGATTGCCGGGGCAGGGCTCACGTCCTCTTCAATCAATTTGCAATAGCATGGGCTGATGCCGCACCGCTGGGCTGTTGGGGCAGGGTAAAGACCACGCTGCGCAACGGTTTCAGCATCCGCGACCGGATCACCCAAAAGAGGCCCCATAATCAGCTTTTCGCGTATGGCGGCGCTGATTTTGTCGTAGAACTCAGGGTAGACGATTTTCTTTGGCGCCGTGCCCAGCGACAGGCATATGACATCCACATCGGCAAGGCGCGGGTCGCAAAGGGCCTTCTGAATGCGGCGCGGCGACGGGCGCACAGTGCCATTGCTCACGATGGTCACGTCGAAATGCAGGATGTCCGCTTCGGGTGCGACCGAGAGCACAAACAGATCAACCACAGTGCCGTGACTGTCGGGCGGATTGCGCGGCGGCTCTGCGAGCGTCACGCGGTTCTTTAGACGCCCCCGCGCGAGATCGGGCGCGCTGTCGAGCACCGCAACCGTCCGGCCCTTGCCACGCAGCCCCGCGTCATGCGCCATGCGAACGGCGGGCCAGATGCCTTGCGCCTGCGGAATGCGAAACGTTGCTGTGTCATCGCAATACAAGTCCAGCAGCCGGTCTGCAGTCTGATCATCGCCGCAGAATTCCACCTGCCGTTCATCAGCCGCAGGGGGTGTCACGGCAGCATCTCAGGATGCAGCACGCTCACGTCATCATCTGCGTCACCATCGTGCCCTTGCAACCCGATGCCGCCAAAGTAGTTGCGCCCAATGATGCGCATTGTCACGGGGGTTTCGCCGCGCAGACGAAATACATCCGTGTCCGCTCCCTCGCCGGATATCGACACCGACGCGCTGCCCAGCTTTAGGTTCGTGAGCGCCTCTGCGTCGCCTTGGGCATCCACGGACCAGCCATCGCTTTCAGACAGGATCGCCACCCCCGATTTCACGGTGGTGACAGAGGCGATCATCACCCGTTTTTCGTGCGACATGGCCAATGTGCCAAACGCCTGTCCCGCCTTGCGCATGTCTTTCAATTGGTGCGTCACGCCGGGTTCATAATCGATCGCGACCGAAACACCGCGCGCCGCGCTGATGGTGCCGCTGGCCTTGAGCGGAAGCGAGGGGTTCGTCTCCACTGTTCCACTGGCTTTGAAACTCACCCCGTTCATCTTTTGATAAACCAGCGGCGAGGGCACCGTCTCCGCCTCAAGCGCGCCTGCGTCGAGGTACTCCTTCAGGTTGCCTTCGCGCACAAAGACATAGCGCCACCACCCACCGCCACGCTGGCGGGCAAAGGTGCCGAAATCTCCGGGTGCCACCTGAATGCCGGGCGGCCAGACCGGATAGCCGTTGCTGTCGATTTTGCGCATGGTGTCGTAATATTCACTAAAGGCGCTCAAAATGCGTTCCTTTCCAAATTCTCAACCAATGCGATAAAAAATGCGCAACAAAACGCGGTTCGTCCAGTCATTTTTGGAAGGTGGGCAGCTTGCCTTGCGCGTAAACCCGGTTTGGCGCCGACACGCAACGCATCTGTTACAAAGCACTGGTATCGCAACAATCAGATAGGGTGGGGCTGGTGCGGTCAGGGCAAATCTCTTCTTGTGGTTGATATTTTCGTCAAACCGACACTATCGTGAGGTATAAAATTTATCTGGGAGGATACCATGAAGACGAAGCATCTGTTTCTTGCGTCGACACTGCCGCTTGTACTCGCAGCCCCTGTGGCCGCGCAGACGGAAATCGAGTTCTGGCACGCGTTCACAGGCCGTCTTGGCGAACTTGTGGCCGAACAGGTCGAAACCTTCAACGCATCGCAAAGTGACTACACGGTCACGGCCACGCATAAGGGCAACTATTCCGAAACGCTGAATGCCGGGATTGCTGCTTTTCGGGCGGGCGAACAGCCTGATATACTGATGGTGTTCGAAGTGGGCACCGCCACGATGATGGCAGCCTCCGGGGCGATCAAACCGGTTTACGAAGTTATGGCCAGCGCGGGCGCGGATTTTGATCAAAGCGCTTACATCGGCTCGGTCAAAGGGTATTACACATCCAGCGACGGGCAAATGCTGTCCTTGCCGTTCAACTCCTCAACGCCTGTTTTGTGGGTGAACCGCGACGCGTTATCGGATGCGGGGATTGATCCGGATGTGGATCTGTCGACATGGGAACAGGTGGGCGATGTGCTTTCCCAACTCAAGGAGGCAGGCAGCAGCTGTCCGATGACGACCGCATGGCAAAGCTGGATCCACCTTGAGAATTTCTCCGCCTATCACGACACGCCTTTTGCCACGCAAGCCAACGGGTTCGGCGGTGTGGATACCAAGCTGGCGCTGAATGGCGATGCGCAGGTTGCGCATATCGCGGCGATGGGCGAATGGGCGCAGGATGGCAAGTTCATCTACGCAGGTCGCCGCAATGAAGGGGGTGCGAACTTCCGTGCGGGCGATTGCGCGCTCTTTACCGAAAGCTCGGCGGGCTATGCCGGGATCAAGGCCGAAGCGGAGTTTGATTTCGACGTGCGCCCCTTGCCCTATTGGGCCGCACTCAAGGACGAGCCACAAAACACAATTATCGGTGGGGCGTCCCTTTGGGTGATGGAAGGGCAGACAGATGCCGAATACAAAGGCGTCGCCGCCTTCCTGAACTTCCTGTCATCCCCTGAAATTCAGGCGAAATGGCATCAGGACACCGGATACCTGCCGATCACGTCGGCCGCCGCCGATCTGACGCGTGATCAGGGGTTCTACAAACAAAACCCCGGCACGGACATCGCGGTTATTCAGATGACAGCCAAAGCACCGACAGACAATTCCAAAGGTCTGCGGCTTGGCTCCTTTGACCAGATCAGAGGCATCATCGACGAAGAGCTGGAAGCCGTCTGGGCCGGGGACAAGTCCGCCCAAGAGGCATTGGACAGCGCCGCCTCGCGCGGTGACGAGCTTCTGCGTCGCTTCGAACAGGCCAACCGCTAAGACAAAGCAGCGCCCCGGAGATAGCTTCGGGGCGCGCGTGCATTATGGAAAAGCGGGTCACGTTCAAAGGCATCTGGTTGCCGCTTCTGCTGGTTTTGCCGCAGATCGTCATCACGGCTGTTTTCTTCTTTTATCCAGCAGGACAAGCCATTTGGCAGTCACTCTTCATCCCCGATCCCTTTGGGCTTTCGATGAAATACGTGGGGCTTGGCAATTTTGAATACCTGTTCGGCAACAGCTATTATCGCGCCTCCTTTGTTACCACGGCGGTGTTTTCAATTCTTGTCACGCTGGTTTCGATGGGCGTGGCCTTGTACCTTGCCGTGCTGGCGGACCGGCTGATCAAGGGCTCGGGCGTCTACCGGACGCTGTTGATATGGCCCTATGCGGTGGCTCCTGCGGTTGCAGGGGTGCTGTGGCTTTTCATGTTCAACACCCGCGTCGGCGTCGTGACATGGTATCTGGGCCTTTTGGGGTATGACTGGAACCACGTTCTGAACGGCGAAGAGGCCATGGGCCTTGTCGTGATTGCCTCTGCATGGGGCCGCATAAGTTATAATTTCCTGTTCTTTTTGGCGGGCTTACAAGCCATTCCTAAATCAGTCATCGAAGCGGCGGCGATTGATGGCGCGCGCTTCTGGACCCGGTTTCGAACCATTGTCTTTCCGCTCTTGTCCCCGACGACGTTTTTCTTGCTGGTGGTCAATATCGTCTACGCGTTCTTCGAAACCTTCGGCGTTATCCACACCATCACCTCCGGTGGGCCGCAACAGGCAACGACTATCCTTGTCTACAAGGTCTATTCAGACGGCTTTGTCGGGCAGGATCTGGGATCGTCTGCCGCGCAATCGGTGGTTTTGCTGGTCATCGTCGGCCTGCTGACCGTCGTGCAGTTCAAATTCATCGAACGTCGGGTGCATTACTGATGGCGGCGCATGAAGGCATGGTTGAAAAACGAGGCGCCGGATTGTGGCTGACACATCTGGGGCTGATCATTGGGTTGCTCTTTATCTTTTTCCCGATCTGGCTGGCCTTTGTCGCCTCCACGGTTGAGCAACAGGAAATCGTGCGTCCGCCGATGCCGCTGTTGCCCGGCGACCAGTTTTTCGAGAACTATTCCAAGGCGTTGTTCGCTGGCGTTAATGCGCCAGTTGCGTGGATGATGCTTAACTCTTTGATCATGGCGCTGGGGATTGCGATTGGTAAAATCATCATCTCGCTGCTGTCGGCCTTTGCCATTGTCTATTTCCGGTTTCCGGGGCGCAAGCTGTTCTTTTGGCTTATTTTTCTGACGCTGATGCTGCCCGTGGAGGTGCGCATCGTGCCGACTTATGAGGTCGTCGCCGGGTTTGGCATGCTCAACAGCTATAATGGGCTGATTTTCCCGCTGATCGCGTCCGCCACGGCTACGTTTCTGTTTCGCCAGTTCTTTATGACGGTGCCGGATGAGTTGGCCGAAGCCGCCCGCGTGGATGGTGCGCGGCCAATGCGGTTTTTCTGGGATATTCTGCTGCCCATGAGCCGCACGAACATCGCGGCCCTGTTCGTGATCCTTTTCATCTACGGCTGGAACCAATACCTCTGGCCGCTGTTGATCACCACGGATCCGTCCATGAACACCATCGTGATGGGCATCAAACAGATGTTTCCCTCAGGCGATGACATTGCCGATTGGCCGGTGATCATGGCGACGTCGATCTTGGCGATGATCCCCCCAGTGATTGTCGTGATTTCCATGCAGCGGCTCTTTATCCGCGGCCTCGTTGATAGTGAGAAGTAGACCATGGCGACCGTCAGCCTCGATCAGATCAAGAAATCCTTTGGCAAAACGGATGTGATCCACGGTGTCGATATTGACATCAAGGATGGCGAGTTCATCGTGATTGTCGGCCCATCAGGATGCGGAAAATCCACACTGCTGCGTATGGTTGCGGGTCTCGAAACCGTCACCTCCGGAGAGGTGCGCATCGACGGCGCGCGCGTGAACGAGCGTGAACCGATGGACCGGGACATTGCGATGGTGTTTCAGAACTATGCGCTTTATCCGCACATGAGCGTGGCGGACAATATGGGCTATGGGCTCAAGATTGCCGGGCGCCCCAAGGCCGAGATCGCCGAGCGCGTGCAGGCCGCCGCCAAGCTGTTGCAATTGGAACCTTACCTGACACGTCGGCCCCGCGAGCTTTCGGGCGGGCAGAGGCAGCGCGTGGCCATGGGGCGCGCGATTGTGCGCAAGCCCTCCGTGTTTCTATTCGACGAGCCGTTGTCCAATCTGGATGCCAAGTTGCGTGTGCAAATGCGCCTTGAGATCAAACAGCTGCAGCGTCGTCTGGGCGTAACATCGCTTTATGTGACCCATGACCAGGTGGAGGCGATGACGCTCGCTGACCGCATGATCGTGATGAACGCAGGGCGCGCGGACCAGATCGGCGCACCGCTGGAGGTCTATGCCAACCCGGCGACCGAATTCGTCGCAGGTTTTATCGGATCGCCGCCTACCAATTTCATTCCCGCCGACGTAGCGCTCAATGCCAATTCTGGCGCCGCGACGGTGGGCATTCGGCCAGAGCATATCGAAATCTCGCCCGATGCGGGCAAGCTGCAGGGGCATGTCCTTTACAGCGAGGCGCTGGGGGCGGAAACGCTGATCCATGTGAAACTTGCCAACGATGCGCTGGTGACAGTGCGCCACCCGTCAACGGCGGACACACCCGCGGAAGGCCACGCCATTGCGCTGACATGGTCCGAAGATGATCAGATGTGTTTTGACGCCAATGGCGCGCGGTGTTGATCGCGCCCACTCATTTGCAATTTGCTGATCCGCGCTAGATTTCGCCTTGAGGCTGAATCAATGAGCGCGAGGACATGATGGCATGGCGAAATGGGATGATGGTCTGTCTGGTGTCGTTGATGATGACCGGCATGGTTCGGGCGGACCCGATGCAGCTTGACCCCGATTGGCGCTATGTCGCGGACCGCGTGATGGGCGGCGTGTCTTCGGGCGCGCTGCGTCTGCACGACGGCGCCACCGGACCAGTGGCGCAGTTGACGGGACAGGTATCGCTCGACAACAACGGCGGCTTTATCCAAATGGCGTTTGACGTGGACGCGGATGCGCGCGGTTGGTCGGGCATCGAGATGGATGTGCGCGGCAATGGTGAAACCTATGAATTGCGCTTAAAGACCGATCAGCTCAGCCGCCCGTGGCAATCTTTCCGTGCCCCGTTTGTGGCAGGGCCGGACTGGCAAACCATCCGGTTTGAATTTGATGCGTTTGAGGCGCACCGCACAGATGCCGTGTTTGACGCGGCACAGCTGCGCAGGATCGGTGTGCTTGCCATTGGCCGCGCCTTTGAAGCAGACGTGTCGGTCGCCAATGTGCGGTTCTTTCGATGACGGCGCGTGATGACTGACAAAACGGGTGCATCGCGTGCTTTGCCTGTGCCATCGGGGCGCTTGTCGCGTCTGACGCGGCTTGGCTCCATGACGGCCGGTGTCGCGGGAAACATGGCGCTGAACGGGGCGGCGCAACTGGGGCAGGGCAAACGGCCCAACATGCGCAACCTGTTGTTGACCCCCGCCAATGTGCGCCGCGTGACGGATCAGCTGGCCCAGATGCGTGGCGCGGCGATGAAGGTGGGCCAACTGGTGTCAATGGACACCGGAAAGATGCTGCCGCCGGAGTTGGCGCAGATCATGGCGCGGCTGCGGGATGACGCGCATTTCATGCCGCCCGCGCAGCTAAAAAAAGTACTGGAGCGCAACTGGAGCGCGGGTTGGCTCAAGGCGTTCAAACGGTTTGATGTGCGCCCGATTGCGGCAGCCTCCATTGGGCAGGTGCACCGCGCGCAACTGCGGGACGGGCGCGATTTGGCCATCAAGGTGCAATATCCCGGCGTCGCTCAAAGCATCGACAGCGATGTGGCCAATGTCGGCGCATTGATCCGAATGTCGGGGCTGTTGCCCAAGGGGTTCGACCTTGCGCCTTACCTCGAAGAGGCGCGCAAGCAGCTACACGAAGAAACCGACTATCCCCGCGAGGGGCGGTATCTGGCGCAATTCGGCGCTTTGCTCGCCGGGGATGACCGCTTTGCCTTGCCACAGGTCCACACCGATTGGACGACACCACATATTCTGGCGATGGATTTCATCGATGCGCGGCCGATTGAAGACGCCGCAACACTTGATCAAACAACCCGTGACAGGATTGCCCATGACCTGATCGACCTGTTGCTCCAGGAGTTGTTTTCGTTTGGGCTGATGCAGACGGATCCGAATTTTGCCAATTACAGGTATGCGCCGTCCGGTCGGATTGTGCTGCTGGATTTCGGCGCAACGCGCGCACTGGATGCACGAATTGTAGGTTTGTATCGGCGGTTGATGCAGGCGGGCCTCGAGGCGGATACCGGCACGCAAGACGCACTGGCACAAGAGATCGGCTTTATCGCTGCGGATACGGACCAAACGCACCGCGTGCGCATTCTCGCGATGATGGAGATGGTCTTTGCCGCATTGCGCGTGCCGGGGCATTACGATTTTTCGGACACAGGCTTGTCTCAACGGATGCAGGCCGAGGGGATGGCTCTTGCAGAAAGCGGTTTCGTGCCCCCGCCGGTGCCGATTGATGTCTTGTTTCTGCAACGCAAGTTTGGTGGTGTGTTCCTGCTCGCGGCCAAGCTGCGCGCACGGGTGGATGTGAGCGATTTGATGCGCAAGCATTTGCAATAAAAAACCCCGCGACCGAACAAGCGGCCGCGGAGTTATGTTGTTTGAGCCCTACTTGAGGCGCCCGGTCAATCAGGCCAGATCGAAGCGATCCGCGTTCATCACCTTGGTCCAGGCCGCGACGAAATCCGCGGCGAAGGTGTCTTTGGCATCGTCGCAGGCATAGGCTTCGGCCAAGGCCCGCAGTTGCGAGTTCGACCCAAAGATCAGATCGACGCGCGTGCCCGTCCATTTGACGTCGCCACCCTCGCGGTCGCGCGCTTCAAAGACGTCGCCGGCTTTGGATGCAGGCTCCCATTTGATGCTCATATCCATCAGCGTGGTGAGAAAGTCCGTGCTGAGCGTGCCGGGCTTGTCCGTGAAAACACCATGCTGTGCGCCGCCATTGTTGGCACCCAACACACGCATTCCCGCGACGAGCACAGTCATCTCTGGTGCCGTCAGACCCAAGAGCTGTGCACGGTCCAGAAGCATTTCCTCGGCAGAGACCGTGAAGTCACCCTTGAGGTAATTGCGGAACCCATCGGCCACTGGTTCCAGCGGCTCAAAGCTTTCCACGTCGGTCTGTTCCTGCGTAGCGTCGCCCCGTCCGGGTGTGAACGGAACATCAAGATCAAAGCCGCCGTCCTTGGCCGCCTTTTCCACCGCGGCTGTGCCCGCCAGAACGATCAGATCGGCCATCGACACCTGCTTGCCGCCCGCAGCGGAAGCGTTGAAGTCAGACTGGATACCTTCCAGCACGCCCAGCACCTTTGCCAGTTGCTCGGGCTGGTTGACCTCCCAGTCCTTTTGCGGCGCCAAACGGATGCGCGCGCCATTGGCACCACCGCGCATATCCGACCCACGGAACGTGGAGGCAGACGCCCATGCGGTGTTGACCAGTTCGGACACCGTCAGACCAGAGGCGAGGATTTTGCTCTTGAGATCGGCAATATCGGACGCATCAACCAGCGCGTGGTCCGGTGTCGGCACCGGATCCTGCCAGATCAGCTCTTCGCTGGGCACTTCATCGCCCAGATAGCGCTGGATCGGGCCCATGTCGCGGTGCGTCAGCTTGAACCATGCACGCGCAAAGGCGTCCTGGAACTCGTCCGGGTTCTCATGGAACCGGCGCGAGATTTTCTCATATGCCGGGTCCATCCGCATCGCCATGTCGGCGGTGGTCATAAAGATCGGCACCTTCATGTTGGGATCTTCGGCATCGGGTGCCATGTCTTCCTCGGCCAGATCTTTGGGCGTCCAGATATGCGCGCCCGCAGGTGTCTTGGTCAGGTCCCAGTCGTATTTGAACAGGACGTCAAAATAGCCGTTGTCCCACTGTGTGGGGTTGGCTGTCCATGCGCCGTCAAGGCCCGAGGTGATCGTGTCGCGACCCTTGCCAGACTTGTAGGTCGACAGCCATCCAAGGCCTTGTGCCTCGATGGGGGCACCTTCGGGCTCGACGCCCACGTGGGACGCATCGCCTGCGCCGTGCATCTTGCCGAATGTGTGCCCACCCGCGACCAACGCAACGGTTTCTTCGTCGTTCATCGCCATACGCGCAAATGTCTCGCGGATGTCACGGCCAGATGCCAGTGGATCAGGGTTGCCGTCGGGGCCTTCGGGGTTCACGTAGATCAGGCCCATCTGCACGGCGGCCAATGGGTTTTCCAACTCGCGATCGCCGGAATAGCGGCTGTTGTCTTTGTCGGACGTGGCCAGCCATTCGGTTTCGGCACCCCAATAGATGTCTTCTTCGGGTTCCCAGATGTCCTCACGACCGCCGCCAAAGCCGAATGTCTTGCCGCCCATCGATTCGATGGCGACGTTGCCCGCCAGGATCATCAGATCGGCCCAGCTGACCGAACGGCCGTATTTCTGTTTGATCGGCCACAACAGGCGACGCGCCTTGTCGAGGTTGCCGTTGTCGGGCCAACTGTTGAGCGGCGCAAACCGTTGCGAGCCAGACCCCGCACCGCCGCGGCCGTCCGCCGTGCGGTAGGTGCCTGCACTGTGCCATGCCATCCGGATGAAGAGACCGCCGTAGTGGCCGTAATCCGCAGGCCACCAATCCTGACTGTCGGTCATCAATGCCGTCAAATCGGCCTTGAGCGCCTTGAGGTCCACGGATTTGAACGCCTTGGCATAATCGAATTCACCACCAAGCGGGTTCATGGAGGCGGGGTTCTGGTGCAGCATCTTGATATTGAGCTGATTGGGCCACCAGTCGCGATTGGACTGGGCACCATGTGTTGTGGCCCCATGCATCACTGGGCATTTGTTGATGTCAAAGGCGTCGTTTCCGTCCATGTCATTCTCCGTGGTTGGATTGTTCAAAAGGTTGCGCGCTGGATCGAAGCTGAGAGCAGACAATCTGACTGTCGCGTCCTGCCGGATGTAATCCGTCACACGCACGAGTCACCAGCGCCTCCCATCATTTTGTAGTTATGGTGTAACAAATCGATATGATTTGTTTAAGTTGGAAATTCCAATGATTCAAATAGGAAAAGGTTATGAACAATCTGACGCTGCGCCAGCTTCGTTATTTCGAGGCATTGATCCGACATGGTCATTTCGGACATGCCGCCGAGGCCAGCGGCGTGTCACAGCCAGCCCTGTCGGTCCAGATCAAAGACCTCGAAACGGCGCTGGGTTCGGTGTTGTTTGAACGGGGCGCGCGGCAGGTGCGCCCAACGGCCTTCGGAGAGGAATTCGCACTGCGTGTGCGCGACATCTTGCGGGCCGTGGACGAATTGGGCGATCTGGCCCGCGCGTCGCATGATCGGTTTGTCGGACGGCTCAGAATCGGGGTGATCCCGACGATTGCGCCTTATCTTTTGCCCACCCTGATCGGCAAGTTGACGCGCAGCCACGCGGCCCTCGACATCCATGTGCGTGAAACCATGACCCACCGCCTGATCGAAGAGTTGGAGGACGGTCGCATCGACACAGCCATCGTTGCCTTGCCGGTGTCGGAGCCTTCCTTGACCGAGGTGGCGCTGTTTTCTGAGAACCTTGTGCTGGTGCGGCCCGAACGGGAGGCGCAAACACCGGTGCCCAGCCGCGACAGGCTGCGTCATATGCGGCTCTTGCTTTTGGAGGAGGGCCACTGTTTTCGCGATCAAGCGCTGTCGTTCTGCAACATCCAGAATGCAGTGTCGCGCGGTGGGCTGGACGGCAGTTCGCTCTCGACCCTTGTGCAGATGGTGGGCGCGGGGCTGGGCGTGACGCTGATACCGGAGATGGCGGTGCCGGTTGAAACCCGCTCCGCTGCGGTTTGCGTGGACGCTTTGTCTGACCCGCAACCATCGCGCACGGTGGGCATGGTCTGGCGCAAGACCAGCCCCTTGGCCGAACAGCTGTCTTTGGTGGCAGACATCGTGCGCGAGGCTGGCGCGGACCTGCGCGCCGCGCGCCCCTAGCTTTCGTAGCGGGTGGTGCCGCGTCGGTTCGCATCCAGCGGCAGGTTGACGTGCAAAGGCTCGTGGGCCCTCTGCGAACACGCCTGTCTTGGGCAGACGTGGCAATTGATCCCGATCTTGGCGATCTGGCCGTCGTCATCGAGATTGAAGGCCGTGGCATAACCGATGCGCTTCACATGCGCGCGCTCACATCCCAGTGTGACGACAAGGCGGCGGTCTTGGGTGTGCCGGCTTGTGACGGGTCGGTCCGTTGTGCGGCTGACGGTGAAAAACTGACCCGCATCCGGCAATTCCACGAACTGCGGCACAATCACACCGGGGGCGGCAAAGGCGCTATGAATATTCCAAACCGGGCAGGACCCGCCCTGTTCGGCCAATGTGAAGGCCGTGGCGTTGAAGCGCTTGGTGACATTCCCGGCCTTGTCGATGCGCAGGAAAAAGAAGGGAACACCCTGCGCGCCTTTGCGTTGCAATGTCGTCAGGCGCTGGCACGCCTGTTCGAAGGACACGCCAAACGAGGTCGCGATGCGGTCAATATCATAGGCTGTCTGTTCGGCCATTTTCAAGAACGGAGCGTAGGGCATCAGGACTGCAGCGGCGAAGTAGTTGGCCAGTTCAATGCGGCACCGCGCGCGTCCGGCGTCCGATAACTTGCCCGCATCATTGGTCAACTCATCAAGCAAGCTGGAACAGCTGACCACCGCCAGCACATGGGCCAATTGAAAGTTGCGGTTGATCTGATCAAGGCCAGCCGACAGCATCACGCGGCTTTTGTCCTGATCAAAGATGCGCAGCGCATCGGGCATGTCATCGAGGCTCGACAGGGTAACGTCGATCCCGAAGGCATTCGCCAGATGCCGTTTGAGCCCGCTGTATATGTCGTCCTGCGTGCATCCGATGGCATCGCGCGCGCGTTCTGCTGCCTCTTCAAGCGGGGCGAAATGATTGGAATGGCCGCGGAAGAAATCATGAATGGCCGTCTCGAGCGAGGTAGAGATCATATCGACCGTCGCCCCCCGCGCGCTGAGTTTGCGCATGTTTTCCAGCACGGTCCTGTGGTTGTGATGCAGATGCAGAAAATGCTCGACCAGTCGCGGTGCATGATCGAGTGCCGCACGCAACTCTTGCAGGTCGGGTTTGTTGTCGTTGAACATCGGGTCGCGCATCGTGGCGCGCAAATCGGCCAGCTGTATGACCTCGTTGTCATTGACCAGAGCACGCAGGTCTACTCCGTAAGCATCTGTCAGACCCAGCAGCACCTTGACGGACAGGCTGCGCTGGTTG
Source organism: uncultured Alphaproteobacteria bacterium (assembly GCA_942490645.1). GTDB lineage: Bacteria > Pseudomonadota > Alphaproteobacteria > Rhodobacterales > Rhodobacteraceae > CALNXN01. The sequence continues at coordinate 46,736 of CALNXN010000010.1, forward strand.
TTTTCCAGCAGATTGACATAAGCTGGGCTGACGCCAAGCTGGCGCGCCATATCGGCCTGAGTTTGGTTGTGTGCGTGCCGAAGCTGACGCAGTTGCGGGCCTACAAGTGTTTTGCTCATATTAACAACATTACACAAATCGAATTTGTGTTGGCAAGAATTAACACGCTGACGCGTATTTTCGTGTAATAAAATTTCGCCGCACTACAAACACTCCATGCAAAGCGGGTCAGCTGCTACCTAAGATAGAAAGGGCAGCGCCGTAACCGATTTGAACACTTTGGGAGATAATTACATGACTAACACTTTCACCCGTCGCCTTGCTATGGCGGCTGCGGCTTCTGCCGCGCTCGTCTTGGCCGCACCCGTGGCCGCGGAAAGCTGGAAACCACAAAAACCAGTCGAGATGGTCATCATGGCGGGTCAAGGCGGTGGCGCTGACCGTTTGGCGCGTCTGTTCCAGTCGATCATTCAAAAAGAAAACTTGGCCAGCATGCCGATTCTGCCGGTCAACAAGGGCGGAGGCTCGGGTGCTGAAGCATTGCGCTATCTCAAGGACAAAGAAGGCGACAACCATGTGATCATGGCGACCCTTAACAGCTATTACACAACACCGCTGCGCACGGACATTGGCGTCAACATTGAAGAGTTCACACCGATCGCCCGCATGGCTCTGGATACCTTTGTGCTGTGGGTCAATGCTGACAGTGACATCCAAACGTTGGATGATTATGTGGCCGCCGTCAAAGCGTCGGGTGGCACGTGGAAAATGGGCGGCACAGGCACTGGCCAAGAAGACAGCCTGGTCACGGCGATGCTGGAAAAAGAGTTTGATATCAAGGTGACATACGTGCCCTTCAAGGGGGGCGGTGACGTGGCCAAGAACCTTGTGGGCGGGCATATCGACAGCTCCGTGAACAACCCGTCAGAGGCTTTGGGCTTCTATCAAGCCGGAAAGGTGCGCCCCATTGCGGCGTTCACACCCGAGCGTATCGAGGTTTTCCCGGACACCCCCACGATGGGCGAATTGGGTCACGATCTGGTCTATTGGATGCAGCGGTCTTTCGTGGCACCCAAAGGCATGGCCCCAGAAGCAATCGCCTATTACACCGAGATGTTCGAGAAACTGAACGCGTCTCCCGAATGGCAGACCTACACACAGGACAAGGCACTGATGGCCGATTTCCTGACCGGTGGTGAACTTCAGGCGTATTTCCTCGAAGAGCGCTCCAAGCACGCCGATCTTCTGGGCGCGATGGGCGAAGGTTCCTGAGCCAACGACGTTCAACGCGACTGTGAGGGGCGGATGCAAAATGCATCGCCCCTCTGACTTCAACGGGTGAGACACTTCAATGATTACGGCTGACCGACTGATTGCAGCGGCCATTATGGCGCTGTCTGTCTATTTCATGTGGCACGCGACCGTGCTTCCCATTGGCTGGAACGGAATGACCGGCGGGCCGGGGGGCGGCGCGTTTCCGTTCTGGTTGTCGGCGATCATGTTCGTCACCGCAGGGGCCATCCTGCTGCGGTCGCTGCGCGGTCGAACTGATTATTCCGGCAACTTCTTCGATCCCGATACGCTGCAATCGGTTGCGAGTGTGGTCATCGCTTTGGTTGTGACAATCGCCATCATACCATGGGGCGGGGCTTACATTGCTTTGCCGCTGTTCTTGTTGTGGTACCTCAAGGTTTTTGGCCGTCACGGCTGGGTTCTGACCGCGGCTCTGGTGATTGGCACGCCGGTATTCCTGTTCTTCTTTTTCGAAGTGACGCTGAAGATCCTTTTGCCCAAGGGGCTGACCGAGCCGTTCTTCATCCCGCTCTACGCAACCTTTTTCTAAGGCCCCGCTGAATGGAACTTTTTGCACATCTGGCGGAAGGCTTTGCCACGTCGCTGTCGCCGCTGAACCTCTTTATCGTGATCATCGGCGTGACGGCGGGTCTGTTTATCGGCGCGATGCCGGGGTTGGGGTCCGTGAATGGCGTGGCGATCGTGCTGCCTTTGACATTTATCGTGCCGCCCTCATCGGCGATCATTCTGCTGGCGGCGATTTACTATGGTGCTATGTATGGCGGGGCTGTCAGCTCTATTTTGCTGGGTATTCCGGGGGCTTCCACGGCGGTCGCCACCACCTTTGACGGACGTCCAATGGCGCAACAGGGCCGCGCCGGCCTTGCCTTGATTGCCGCCGCTTGTGCTTCGTTTGTCGGGGGCACGATCTCGGTCGTTCTGTTTACCCTTTTTGCCGCACCGCTCGCTGATGTGGCGCTGGCGTTTGGTCCCGCGGAGGAATTCGCGCTGGTCTTGCTGGCCTTCACCACCTTTGTGGGTCTGGGTGGCGATGATGTGCTCAAGACGATCATCATGATCTGCCTTGGGCTTGCACTTTCGACCGTGGGGCTTGATCTGATCTCCGGCCAACCGCGCCTGATCTTTTTCGACCAGCCGGGCTTTTATTCCGGTATCAGCTTTCTTGTGCTGGCCATTGGTGCCTACGGGGTCGGCGAAATTCTTTACACGATCGAAACGTCAAAATCCGCGCCTTCCGTGACGCCGGCCAAGCTGACGTTCAAGGAATTGTGGTTTGGAATGAAAGAGATGAACAAGCTTTGGAAAACAATGAGCTTTGGGTCGTTCATCGGGTTTTTCGTTGGCATGCTGCCCGCCGCCGGGGCCACACCTGCGGCGCTGATGGCCTATGGTTTGGCCAAACTGACGTCCAAAACGCCCGAGAAGTTCGGGAAAGGTGCAATCGAAGGCGTGGCCGCACCCGAGACCGCCAACAATGCGGCCTCTACAGGATCGCTCTTGCCGATGCTGACCCTCGGCATCCCGGGCTCGCCTACCACGGCGCTGCTGTTGGGCGGTATGGTGATGTGGGGGCTGGTACCTGGGCCAATGCTGTTTATCGAGCAACCCGATTTCGTCTGGGGTCTGATCTCGTCGCTTTATACCGCGAACTTCGCGGCGGTGATCGTGAACCTTGCGCTTATCCCAGTGTTCGTCTGGGCGCTGCGGATGCCCTTTACGGTTCTGTGTTCACTGGTGTTGGTGTTGTGCATCGTGGGCGGTTATGCGCCAAGCCAGAAGATGCACGATGTCTGGCTGATTGTCGGCTTTGGTGTGGGCGGATATTTGCTGCGCAAGGCGGACTATCCGATGGCCCCCCTGGTGTTGGCGCTGGTGCTCGGACCCTTGATGGAAAAGAGCTTTCGTCAGACGCTGATTGCGGAGCAGGGCAACGTCATGGCCTTTGTCGAGCGTCCACTGTCTGCAACATTTATCGCAATCAGTGTTGTGTTCTTCCTCTTGCCGCTGTTGAAACATGCCCGACGGTTGTTGGGGCGTGGACGCGCTGCGGCCAACAAACCCACTGCGTAACTCTGACTTAGGAACTGATCTATGCATACGACAATGAACGCCCTTCTGGCCGCGCATGACGGCCACCTGCCAGCGATCGGTGCGCCGGGCCGCGCGTGGCTGAACTATGACGGGCTACGCACGCTGACCGCAGATGTGGCACTGGCCCTGCATGGTATGGGTATCGGGCGGGGTGATCGGGTTGCAATCGTGTTGCCGAACGGGCCTGAAATGGCCACGGCCTTCGTGACGGTCGCGCAGGTGGCGACAACGGCGCCGCTGAACCCGGCCTACCGCGAAGAAGAATACGAATTCTATCTGTCGGACCTAAAGGCCAAGGCGCTGTTGGTCGCCGATGGATACGATGGGCCCGCACTGGCCGCCGCGACCAAAGCGGGCATGGCCGTGATCCGGTTGAGCGTGCCCGAAGGTGCCCCTGCCGGCGCGTTCACCCTGTCATCTGATCAAACGGGCGCGGCAGACGCAGAAGCGCCGCAAGCAGATGACGTGGCGCTGATCTTGCACACATCGGGCACAACATCACGGCCCAAGATCGTGCCGCTTTTGCAGTCCAACATCGCCGCCTCCGCCGAGCATATTCGCGCGTCTTTGGACCTTACGCAGGCGGACCGTTGCCTCAACGTGATGCCGCTGTTTCACATTCACGGCCTGATTGCCGCTGTCACTGCATCGCTGTCGGCGGGCGCGTCGATCTGGTGTGCGCCGGGCTTTGATGCCTTGCGGTTTTTCGGCTGGATGAAAGAGGCGACACCCACATGGTACACCGCCGTGCCGACGATGCATCAGGCGATCCTGACGCGTGCCGCGCGCAATGCGGATGTGATAAAAGACACCAAATTGCGCTTCTTGCGGTCATCCTCGGCGTCCTTGCCCGCTCAGGTCATGGTCGCATTGAACGAGACGTTTGGCGCGCCGGTGGTCGAAGCCTATGGCATGACAGAGGCCGCGCACCAGATGGCCTGCAATCCGCTGACGTCAGGCATGCAAAAGCCCGGAGCCGTCGGCATCCCCGCCGGACCCAAGATGCGCATTGCCCATGAATTGGAGAACCAGCTGGTCGATGGCACCGGAGAGGTCGTGATTTCGGGGCCGAACGTGACGCCCGGATACGAAGGCAACCCCGAGGCCAACGCCAAGAATTTCTTTGACGCCGAGGGCGCGCGCTGGTTCCGCACCGGCGATCAGGGCGCATTCGACGAAGAAGGCTATCTGCACCTCACAGGGCGTCTGAAAGAGATCATCAACCGCGGCGGTGAAAAGATCAGCCCGTTGGAGGTGGATGGCGTCTTGCTGGATCATCCGGACGTCGCACAGGTCGTCACATTTGCACTGCCGCACCCCAAGCTGGGCGAAGAGGTCGCAGCTGCCGTTGTCCTCAAGGACGGATCGGACGCCACCGAGAAAGACATTCGTGCCTTTGCCACGGAACGCATGGCCGACTTCAAGGTGCCGCGCAAAGTGATCTTGATGGACGAGATCCCCAAAGGGGCCACGGGCAAAATGCAACGCATCGGTCTGGCTGAAAAGCTCGGTCTGGTCGAAAAGGCATAACACAATGAAGATTTGTATTTTTGGGGCAGGGGCCATCGGCGGCTACATGGGCGTAAAACTCGCGCAGGCCGGGGCAGACGTGAGCCTTGTCGCGCGCGGCCCGCATTTGGCGGCGATGTCCGAAAAAGGGCTGACCTTGATCGAAGAAGGTGCCGACCCGGTGACCGTACCCGTCACCGCCAGTGACAACCCTGCTGATCTGGGCCCGCAGGATTATGTGATTGTCACGCTCAAGGCACACTCCGTGCCGCCTGTTGTGCCGCATATGCAGCCCCTGATCGGCGAGAACACAACAATCGTCAGCGGGGTCAACGGCGTGCCGTGGTGGTATTTCCACAAGATCGGCACCGATTTGGAAGGCACGCGCCTTGAAACGGTCGATCCGGGCAACGCGCAGTGGGATGGCTTTGGCCCGGACCGCGTGTTGGGCTGTGTGGTCTATCCTGCCGCAGAAGTCTCTGAGCCGGGCACGATCAAGCACATCGAGGGCAATCGCTTTTCGCTGGGTGAACCCGATGGCTCCAAATCCGAACGTGCTGTGGCCCTGTCGCAGGCGCTGTCGGCGGCGGGGTTGAAAGCGCCCGTGCGCCCGCGCCTGCGTGATGAGATTTGGGTCAAGCTGTGGGGCAATCTGAGCTTTAACCCGATCTCCGCGCTGACCCATGCCACGCTGGACGTGCTGTGCACCGATCCTGGAACGCGGGCCGTTGCGCGCGGCATGATGGTCGAGGCGCAGCAGATCGCCGAAAAGCTGGGCGTGAAGTTCCCCATCGACGTGGAACGCCGGATCGACGGGGGGGCCGCCGTTGGGGCGCATCGCACGTCGATGTTGCAAGACCTTGATGCCGGACGTCCGATGGAGATCGACGCCCTTGTGGGGTCCGTTCAAGAGTTGGGCCGCGTCACCGGTACACCTACGCCGACCATCGACACAGTTCTGGCGTTGGTTCAACTTCGGGGCCGGTCGGCCGGGCTATACGGATCACTGAAATGACCATCAAGAACATCCTAGTGGCCTACAACGGCTTGCCCGGATCAGACGCGGCGCTGGCGGGCGCGGTCCAGATGCAACAGTTCTATGGCGCGCATCTGACCGGGCTTTTTGCACATGGTAATCCGTTCTTGTCGCGCCAGATGAAACCGTGGATGCCCCGCAAAGTGCAGGACGCCATCATGGAGGTGGCCGACAGCCCCAATCAGGATGTACAGGACAAATTCAATGCGACCTGTGCCGTTGTGCCACCTGAAAAACTGCATTGGATCGACAGCGGCGGATCGGTGCAACGCACCGTGGCGCGTTACGCGCGGCTCTTTGACATCACTGTCTTAGGGATGCACGAAAGCAGCCTCGATCGGAACATGTCGCATATCGAGATCTATCCCGACCGCGTGACATTCGACAGCGGCAGGCCAGTCATCATCTTTCCTGCCAACTACGAAGGCAGTGTCTTTGGCAAGCGTGCGGTGGTGGCGTGGGACGGGGGGCGTGCTGCGGCGCGTGCGTTGGCGGATGCCATGCAGATCCTCGAAACGGAAGATGAGGTCGAGATTGTCTCTGTCGGGCGGTCGCCGCTGGAAGGGTCATTGCCGGGCATCGACGTGGGCACGGTGCTGGACCGTCATGACGTCAACGTGACCCTGACGGAACTCCCCAAGTCCAAAAAGTCGATAGCGGATGTCTTGGTCGATCATTGCGATGCCACCGGGGCGAGCCTTCTGGTGATGGGCGCTTACGAGCATTCGCCACTGCGCGAAGGGCTGATCGGCGGGGTCACGCATGATATTGCATTGCGCGCGCGGATCCCCGTTCTGATGAGCCACTAGGCTTCAGTCGTCCCATTCGACGTCGAACCGGTCTACGATTCGCGCGACCTGCGCTGTCGTCAGCAAGTTGATCGGCATCCCGCGCGTCAACAGCGCCAGTTTGGCATTTTCCTCAAGCTCTTCCATGGCATAGACAGCGGCCTCAAGCGTTTTGCCGGCCACCACTGGCCCGTGATTGGCCAGCAGAACCGCCGCCCGTTTACCAGCAAGACCGCGCACCGCCGCGCCCATGGCGGGATCCCCCGGCAAGAAGAACGGCAGGAGTTTGACCTTGCCCATACGCATGATCGCATAGGGCGTCACCGGGGGCAGCACGTTGTCAGGGTCCACGTCCTTGAGCAACGACAGTGCTGTGGCGTGGCTGGAATGCAGGTGCACGACCGCGCCGGTCTGGCTGCGCGTGTCGTAAAAGGCCGAATGCAAGGGCATTTCCTTGGTCGGCGGCTTACCGGCCAGATGTGTTCCGTCCGGGCCCAGATGGCAAATGTCATTCGGGTCCAAAAACCCCATGGAGCTGCCCGTGGGCGTGACCAGCAAGCCGCCATCATCCAGACGTACGGAGATGTTTCCGGTGCTGCCATTGGTCAGGCCCCGGTCATACAAAGACTTGGCAAAACGGACTATGTCGTCGCGCTGGCGTGTCAGGCTCATGTCGAATGTCCCATGATTTCAATCGCTTCAGAGAAAAAATCTGGACCGCCGAAGTTGCCCGACTTAAGCGCAAGCGACAGACCACGCCCCTCGACCGCGAGGGCCGGCACGCCAGCGGCAAGCCGTGGGCCGATGCGCAAAGACGCAGCCCCCGTCGCCTCAACCACCGCGCCGGAGGTTTCGCCCCCCGCAACGATAATGCGTGTGGTCCCGGCGTCGGCCATCATTGTGGCCAAGGATGCAAAGACTTGCTCGACCGCATGGGCGACGCGGGCTGTGCCATGTTCATGCTGGGCGGACCGCACAGCCGCCGGATCAGCGGTGGAATAGATCAGTGGTGTCGTCGTCTGGGCCTGTGCCCATGTCGCGAGTTCGGACGCCAGATCAGGATTGCCGAGCGCCTCTTGCGCCGTGATGCCGCGAGCGGGATGCGTGGCGGCAAAGCGACGGACCTGTGCTTGGGTCGCTGTGCTGCACGACCCCGATAGCACCACCGCCGGGCCGGGGTGCGCGGTCCACTCGGGCGTGGCCGGAGCAAAGCCGAAGTTGGACGGCAAGCCCATCGCGATACCGGACCCGCCGGTCAGCAGCTTGCGTCGATAAGCGGCAGTTCCGATCGCATGCAGATCAGCGTCCGTGATTGCATCGGTGATCACCATCGAAGGGGGCAGGTCATGCAGCGTTTCCTCAATTACTTGAGGGCCTTGCGCAATGATATTCATGTCGATGTGTGTGACATCCCATCGGGTCTGCCGGGCCAGAACGCGGCGCAAATCGGCATCGCGCATCGGTGTCAGCGGATGATCTTGCATCCCGGAGGCGTTCAGCAATTTGTCACCGACAAAAAGGTGCCCCTGGTACACGCTGCGCCCGTTTTCGGGAAAGGCGGGGCACGTGATCACCCTCGTTTCGCCCAAACGCTCCGCAAGGGCCGCAGCCACCGGGCCGATGTTGCCCTGATCGGTGCTGTCAAATGTCGAGCAGACCTTAAAGACAATCTGTACGGCGCCTTGTGCCAGTAACCACTCGCAAGCCGCAAGGGATTGCGCGATGGCCTCTTGGGCTGGAATGGTGCGTGACTTGAGCGCGACCACGCCTGCGTCGATCCCTCGTGCGTCCGCTTGCGGCACGCCGACAAACTGCGTGGTGCGCATGCCGCCCTCCGCCAGCATCAATGCGATATCAGAGGCGCCGGTGAAGTCGTCGGCGATCACGCCCAGTTTCATACTATGATCTCTCGCTGGGGCCCAAGATCGAGCCGGGTGATGTGATCCGCGATGTCCCGCGGAAAGGCGTGGCGCACAATCGGGTCATGGCCGGGAATGATCAAATCGGGATGGCTGGACAGCCGCTCAAGCGTGGCAAAGCCATCCAGCATGTTTTGGACGTCCACAACAATGGGAAAGGGCTTTTTCAGCCGCTGATTTTCATAGAAATGTGCCGCATCCGAGGCCAGAACCAACCATCCGGCTTGCGTCCGTACACGCACCGCCTGCAACCCGCGCGAATGCCCACCGATGCAATGCACTGTGACGCCCTCGGCGATCTGTGCGTCGCCATCATGAAACACCACCTGACCAGAATACAGCCGCTTGACCGCTTCGCAGACGTGCCCGGCGGTAAACGGCATACGCAACACGTCATGGCACATGCACGGCCCGGTGGCATAGGCCATTTCAGCCGCTTGCATATGCAGGGTGGCGTTGGGAAAGAGGTGCAATCCGCCTGCATGATCATAGTGCAGGTGGGTCACAATCAACGTTGTGATATCTTCGGGCCGCAGTCCAAGCGGCGCAAGTGCTGCATGTGGTTCCATCCGGATGGGACGGTTTCGGGCGTTGGCCTCGGCGCTGTCATAGCCGGTGTCGACAAGGATAACGGCGTCATCACGGCGCAAAACCCACATGAAATAGTCCATGGCATGGGGCGCATCATGGTTGTCGTCAAAGACAAAGCTGTCGGCCCGTGTGCGGTTGCTGCGGTCCGCATATTTGACGGCGTGTACGGTCCATTCGCTCATGTGATAACCTTTGTGTAGGTGCGGATGTCCTTTTGCGCGATCATAGGTCCAGCGGCGGCATCAAAGGCCAGAAAATGGGGCGTCGCGAGGTGGGCCTGAAACGCGGCCGCGTCTTTGTAGAGTTCATAGAGAAACACTTCGTCGGGCCGGGCGTCGTCCTGTGCCACGTCAAATCGCAGACATCCCGGTTCGTCGCGGAGCGCTTTTTCTGCGTTGCTGCGCATCAGTTCCATGAACGCGGGCATCTGACCGGGATAAACTGTAAGGGTTACGCAGACGGCGAAGGCCATTGGTGTCTCCAGTGGCGTGATGCGTCTCAGTACGCCTGCCGATAACCACAGTATGCCAAGATGCGCCCGCCTGCGAAAGACCGTTCCGACAGTTGTGCCGCGTTTGATCGACCGGGTTGCCAATGCGCGCTGTTTGAACAACGAGCGGGTGGCGTCCGGCTATAATAAATTTGCCTTCCCGGTCGGGACATTATCAAGTGACGCAGTGCTTGCCGATATCGCGCCTGCCAAACACACAGAACACGTGGGGAAACCCTATGCCCGATGCATTGAATATTGCGGTCTTTGAAGGCGATGGTATCGGCCCTGAAATCATGGCTCCGACGGTGGCGTTGTTGCAGCGTATGGCGCAGGCCTCGGGTGCTTATGATTTGGTGTTTTCGGTGCTTCCTGCGGGGGCTGCGCACTATGCCGCCACTGGAAAAAGCCTGCCCGCGACGTCCTTGGATGCGGCGCGCAAGTCAGATGCCATATTGCTGTCGGCCATGGGCTTGCCTGACGTGCGCTACCCCGACGGCACCGAGATTTCCCCCCAGATCGAACTGCGAAAAGCGTTTGATCTGTTTGCTGGTGTGCGCCCTGTGCGCGTTCCGCCGGGTGGCCTGAGCCCGCTGAAGTTGCCCGCTGATCGTGGCGTTGATTTTGTTCTGATCCGCGAAAGCACCGAAGGCTTGTTTTTTTCCCAAGGCAGCGGCGAAGTCTGCCAAACCGAAGCGCGCGAAACGCTGCGGATCACCCGTGCGGTCAGTGAAAAGCTGTTCGACTTTGCATTTCAGCTGGCCACCGACCGTAAATCCAGCGGTGTGGGCAGGGGCCGTATCACCTGTGTGGATAAGGCGAACGTGTTCCGTGCCTTTGCTTTCTTTCGCGGCATTTTTGATGAAACGGCGGCGCGCTATCCAGGTATCGTGGCCGACCACGCCTATGTGGATGCTACGGCGCTTTGGATGGTGCAAAAGCCGTGGGACTTCGACGTTTTGGTGACGGAAAACATGTTCGGTGACATTCTGTCTGATTTGGGCGCGGGATTGATGGGCGGTCTGGGAATGGCGCCCTCGGCTGACATCGGGCTGCACCAGGCGGTGTTTCAGCCCTGTCATGGGTCGGCTCCGGACATCGCGGGGCGCGGTGTGGCCAATCCGTTTGCGATGTTCTTGTCCGGTGCCATGATGCTGGAATGGCTTGGTCTCAAATATGACATACCGCAAATGACTGAGGACGGAGCGCGCCTGCGTCAGGCGGTCGATGAACAGGTGATGCGGGCCGAGCATTTGACCGCCGATCTTGGCGGAAGCGCCAGCACCAATGAGGCAGCTCAAGCGGTTGCTGACGCCATGTTCGCACACTCATGATCCGGGTGGCGTGCCTTGGTGCTGGCTACTTTAGCCGGTTTCATCTGGACGGGTGGGCGCGGGCAGAGGGAGCAGTGGTCGTCGGAGTAGCCGATCTGGTCAAGGACAAGGCGGCCGCCACCGGGTATCCGGCCTATCACGATGTCGATCAGTTACTCAAACACACGCGGCCCGACGTGCTTGATATCATCCTACCACCCCACGCACAGGCCGCCGCAGTGCGCAGCGCATTGGATGTGGGGCTGCGTGCAATCGTGTGCCAAAAGCCGTTCTGCACGAGCCTTGCAGAGGCCGAAGACACCACCGCCTTGGCCGAAGCCGCCGGCGTTCCGCTGATCGTGCACGAAAACTTCCGTTTTCAGCCCTGGTACCGGGTCATTCGCGACGGTCTCTCTGCCGGAGATATCGGCACGGTTTTGCAGGCCAACTTTCGCTTGCGTCCGGGTGACGGGCAGGGGCCCGATGCCTATCTTGACCGACAGCCCTACTTTCAAACCATGCCGCGGTTTCTGGTGCATGAAACCGCTGTGCATTGGATCGAAACGTTCCGCTTTCTGTTTGGCAATCCGACGGCGGTCTATGCCGATCTGCGCCGGGTAAACCCTGTGATTGCGGGCGAAGATGCCGGGTTGATTGTGTTCGAACACCCCAAGGATGTCAGAGCGGTTTTCGACGGCAACCGAGCACTGGATCACGCAGCGCGCGACACCCGATGCACAATGGGCGAAGGGGTGTTTGAAGGGACGGAAGGAAGCCTACAGCTTTGGGGCGACGGTTCGGTGTGGCATCGTCGGTTTGGCGAAGTGGATGCAAAAAACATCTTGGCGGCGGACAGCAGTGGTCAGTTCGGTGGCGATTGCGCCTATCTTCTGCAACAGCATGTTTTGGAGGGGTTGAATGGCGGCCGACCCTTTGAGAACACGGCGCGCGAATATCTTGCCGTGACGCGGATTGAGGAAGCGATCTACCGCTCCGCCGCATCTGGTCGCAAGATCAAACTGGGCGGGGCGCTTTGATTTTTTTTACACTTGAATCCGTCGACACCGCTGCAAGCGCCAACCCGCGTGAAGTGTAAAGTTCCACCACGTGGAAGGGGTGCAATAGGCAAAAAAACATCTCCGGCGTTAAGTGCGGATTCACTACTGATGCCCCATAACCAACAGAGAAAACCGCCTCGCCTTCAGTGCAGTAGGCCTCAGTGACGTGCGATCAAGGAACGCGATGTGACCATTCCCGAAGATCCTTTATCATCTGACAGGCACGTCGTTCCCAAAACTGTGATGATCATCGACGATTCCCGGGTAATGCGGGCGTGGTTGCGGTCCGTATTGGAAACTGATCCGCGCCTGAACGTCGTTGCAGAAGCCTGTGATGCGATCGAGGCGCGCGATCAGTTGCGCGCAAGACCCGTCGATGTTTTGACCCTCGATATTGAAATGCCCGGGATGAGCGGGCTCGAATTTCTGACCCGTCTGATGCGTGCTCGACCGATGCCGGTTGTCATGATGTCCAGTTTGACATCCGAAGGCAGCGACGCGGCCGTTCAGGCACTGTCGTTGGGCGCCATTGACTGCATGGTAAAACCCAGCCGCGCGTTCGGGCCGGAATTGACATTGGACATTTGCGAACGTGTCTATCACGCCGCATGTACACGACCTTCTCATTTTGCCGCACGGCGCAATACGCCAGGTCTTCCTCAGCCAGAAGTGCCCAAATCGCAAAGGGTCGAATACCCGCATGGTCAGCGTCGCTCCTTGATCCTGATTGGTGCATCAACCGGAGGTGTGGCCGCCCTGGAAACTCTGTTGCCCGGTCTTAAACGTGACGGCCCGCCAGTGGTTGTTGTTCAGCACATGCCCGGCAATTTCCTCAAAAGCTTTGCCGGACGGTTGAACCGGATGCTGCACCAAAATGTCTTTCTGGCGCAGGCAGGAATGCGTTTGCAGAGAGGTGATATCGTGTTGGCGCCTGGTGACGGGCAGCACACGCAAGTGCGTCGTCGTGATGGCGCTTGGGAGTGTCACTTCACACCCAACGACCCGCCTCATTTGCATTGCCCTGCAGTGGACGTGCTTTTTCAGTCTGCCGTCCCCGAAGCAAAAAATGTTGCTGCCGCCATTCTGACCGGGTTAGGGCGGGATGGTGCAGCCGGAATGTCGGCGCTCGCTTCGGCAGGGGCAATCACCTTTGGCCAGAGCGAAGAGACCTGTGTTGTTTACGGAATGCCACGCGCCGCGCAAACCTTGGGCGCGGTTCAAAAGGAACGTCCACTCGAGAAAATTGCCGGAGAAATCAATACTTGTTTTGGTCGCAAGCGGACCGGATCAGGATTGCAGCGGATTGCGACACCATGAGCGGGCCCAGGCTGCATATCGTTCAAGGCCAACGCGCATCCAGCGGTGAGCATGATGCCTACATAACCACTATCTTGGGATCGTGTGTTTCATGCTGTTTGTGGGACCCTGTCGCTCAAGTCGGCGGAATGAACCACATGTTGTTGGCTGTCAGCAATGCAAACAAGGTCGCTTGTAGCTTGGCGGGGATCAATGCAATGGAGTTGCTGATCAACGATGTTCTGAAACTTGGGGCTCGCCGGGAGCGGTTGCGTGCAAAGGCGTTTGGCGGTGCGCGCATGATCAGTGGATTGAGTGACATTGGGGAATCGAACAGTGCTTTCACATTGGAATTCCTTGAGAAAGAGGGCATCACCTGCGAGGGTCATTCACTGGGCGGCACGTCTGCTCGCCACATCAAGTTTTGGCCGGCCTCAGGGCGGGTAATGCAAAAAGTCAGCCGTGATGCAGACGTTGAGCCTGTTGCACTGCCAGTTTCCAGTGAAATTGAAGGAAACGACTTGGAGCTTTTCTAGACTTGGAGTCGCCACGTCTCGCATTACTCATTCGAGTTTTGGCCCAGTCGCCAATGGTTTGTGAGACATTCCGCAAATCTTGGACTGTTACTCGTGTGTTGGTCGGGCCTTCGTGCGGCCTCAGGGCGGGTTGGGTTTCCTTTTTCTCGTCCAACATGACTTTTCTCGATTTCGTTGGAGACCTGCAGATTGAACCCGCTCGCAAGTATCGAAAATTCGATTTAGGCGAGATATTTTTTTCCCGGGCAGCGTGATTATTTTTGCGATAAAGGCCCTTCATTTCGTGCGATCACGGACGTGGCTGTGGGTTTGAACTTACATCACTCATTTAAGCAAAGATCGTAAAGCGCAGCCAGCTTTGGTCGAAGTAGCCTCACCGAATCTCTTTGCGTTTCGTCGTCTCCAATTTCTTTGAGCCGATCGATCAACCGGCGATAGTTACCCGCTCAACTGAGCGTCAAAGTTGTTGGACGAAACTCGCTGATTGCTGTTGGAATACACACAAATCATGGCTGATGTGATGAAGTGGCCGTTAAAGATCTAAGCATTGCTTCTATGACTTGTTTGTATCGTAGCCAAAAAGGCAGCCTCAATGTGCATTCTTCAAGTAGTTTGCCTGTTCTCGCAGCGAGGTCCTAGTCCTTTTAACTGCAATTGCTTTGACTTGACGTAATTTTGTAAGCGTCTCTCCGGTCCTGGAGGCCAATGTTTGTTTAGCCGTAACCCGAAGCCTAAATCAAACATAATGCCCTAAATGACAGAGCATGAGCTCGACCATATGCAGCTTTCGAAACCACAAAGCTTTTCGAGAAACTAAGTCTGGCTAACTCAGCGCGACGTGGTGTTCAAAACAAGTCGACATCTCCAGATACTTCGCCATCGTCTTCTATGATGGATGGTGGTCCACCATCAATCAGGGCTTTGGTACTCGCCAATTTCAGTTTTGCCGCAATTTCTTTTATCGGGAGAGCGTTCTGAAATGTGCTGGGAGTGTTTGTGTCAATCAAGTGCATCATTAGAGCCAAGTCTTCGAGTGATTGGCGCAAGAAATCCAAAGACTGCAGCTGCGTAAGACGATTTTGATCCGGCGTTGAAGCTATAGGCAAAAGGCTGTGGCTAACAGCCTCTTCTAGGCTGAAAACCTTGTGCGCCAAAGCGTCCAAGTGCTTGGATATCTGACAAAATGCTGTCGATGTATTAACTTGGGTTGTCCTGGAATGATGCATCACAAACGTCCGACGACCGCCTCTATGCAATTGCGAAGTCCAGCTGGTTCAAACGGCTTTTTTAGGTAATTGTTCATTCCCAGTTTTTTCCCATGATCGACAATTTGTTGTTCCGCACGCCCAGTTATTAGGATGAAACCAACACCTTTAGTCTTTGGAGAGGCTCGCAACTGATGGAGCAATTGCAGCCCATCCATTTGGGGCATGTTGTAGTCTGAGATAACCAAGTGCACTGGACTACTCGCAAGTGTTTTCAACGCGTCGACGCCATTCTCTGCAGTTGACACATTTCGGATTCCGAAACCATCCAGTGCCTGTGTGATCAGACCTCTGCTTGTGGACATATCATCGACCACCATAATGCGAATTTGATCGCGCAAAGACATATTTCTGTTCCTTTAACCTGATTGCTGCATTGAATGGGAAGCAGATTGTGGGCGGTACGTAGTTGGGCCGTCTGTCACGAAGCCAGACAGCTCTGGATTCGATATTCTTTCAGAGTGCCCCAAAAAAAGAAGTCCATCGGCTGCAAGGCTTTTGCGAAAACGAGGCCAAAGATGCTCTTGAGTGCGGACGTCAAAGTATATCACCACGTTGCGGCAGAAAATGACGTCCATTTGTTGTTTCATCGGCCAATCTGAAAGTAGGTTTAGCTCCTTGAACGCAATCATGTCGCGAATGACCGGTTTGGTTCGAAACTGGTGTTCAGAGGCTTCAGTTTCTTTTGTGAAGTATTTGGTCAAAAGTGCTGTGGGTACACCATTCGTAAGACGTTCCGGATAAACTCCAGCGGTAGCAAACTCTACAACTTTTGGATCAATGTCGGTTGCGAGAATTCGAACATCGTACTCGGTGATTTGAGGTATTTTTTCGATCAAAGTCATTGCGATCGAGCATGCTTCTTGACCATTGGAGCAACCAGCCGACCAGATGCGCAAACGTCCACCGCTCCTTAGTCTTGCGAGAGACGTAGCTACCAAGTGGTCGCTCAAAACGTCAAAGTGATGTTTCTCACGAAAAAAATGCGACACGTTCGTCGTGAGTGCTGAAATCATGTGACGCCGTTCGCTTTGCCCGCTTTCCGAACAAACAAGGTCGCAATATTCATTGAAATTCGCTAGGCTTAGCGATCGCAACCTGTGGCGCAGGCGCGATTGGATCATTGAGGTCTTCTCGGCCACCAACTGTAATCCGCTCTCCCGATAAGCCAGGTCAGCAATGCGCTGAAAACTGGCTTCATCCAGTTCCATCTCGTTTAGCAACTGGTTCATTAAGCTGCGCAACTATGAACAGATGTGACTATACTGCTCAAATCGAGCACGCGGATCATTCTCTCATCAATTAGCGTAAGAGAGCTGACCACATTGGGGCTGGAGCTCGCTTGCATGTCGGGAGGCGGTTGCAAGTCATCAGCCGTCAGCGCGATAATATCTGAAACCGCATCGACCAATAGCCCAGTCATGACATCCTCATGCTTGACTACAATAATTACATTCCGATCAGTATGTTCACGCGGTTTCAAGCCGAGCCTTTGCGACAGATCCATGACCGGAAGAACTGTGCCACGCAGGTTGATCACACCTTTCATGTAACTGGGGGCATGCGGCAGTGGTGTGGTCCTGGTCCACCCTCTGATTTCCCGAACGGACATAATATCAAGAGAGTACTCCTGATCCGCCAATTTGAATGTTAACAATTCAATCGTACTGGGCATTTCTTTATCACTCATGCTGATATTCCTGTTTGGCTAGGGGTCGACGCGGGCCCGGTTGCACCGATGGCGTTGGTGATGATGTCAGATGGGTCGAGTATCAAAGCAATTTGCCCGTCGCCCAATATCGTTGCAGCAGCAATTCCAGGTGCGCGATAGAAGCTGTCATCAAGTCCTTTGATGACGACTTGTCTCTGGTCTTGGATACTATCGATAATCAAGGCGGCGCGTGTCTCATCCTCATGAGCGATCAACAAGACCACGCCACCTTCAAAGTCCGTAACAGGCGCTCTGTAACCAAGCTCTTTGCCAAGATCGAAAAGGGGCACGAACCCGCTTCGAACCCGCACAACATGAGCTCCTGGACGAACCATTTCGACATCGTCCGCAGTCAGGGTCAAGGTTTCGATGACAACATTTAGCGGCAGCACAAGTGTTTCGTCGGCGACCTGCACGACCATTCCGTCCAATACAGCCAGTGTCAGCGGCAAGGAGATCGAAAATGTCGTGCCCTCACCTGGAACAGACGTAATCGTGATACGACCGCCCAGAGCTTGAATTGCGGTGCGAACAACATCCATTCCCACGCCACGACCGGACAAGTCCGAGACAACAGAAGCGGTCGAAAAGCCCGGTAAAAACAATAGATTATCGATTTCTGAATCGCTGAGGGATGCGTCGGCGGGAACCAAGCCCTTGTCGATTGCGATCTGCAAGACTTTTGCCCGGTTGATCCCAGCGCCGTCGTCTGACACCTCGATCACCACGCGTCCTGATCTGTGAGCGGCGGTCATGTTGACCCGGCCTTGTGGAGGTTTACCAGCGGCGACACGATCATCCGGCGTTTCCAACCCGTGATCGACTGCGTTTCGGATCATATGCGTCAGGGGGTCAGCCAAGCGTTCGATCACGGTTTTATCGACTTCCGTGCCTTCGCCTTCAGTGTGAAGGCGGACGTCTTTGCCGACAGCCGATGATGCCTCGCGGACGATGCGAGACATGCGCTGAAACAGCGATTTGACCGGTTGTGCACGGATCATCATTACGCTGTCTTGAATGTCGCGGGTCAGGCGTTGAAATTCCTCCAGGCCATTCATTGCATCCGAGTGCGGAGAGAGACCGGACTGCTCAAGGCTTTGCGATAGCATCGCCTGATTGATAACCAGTTCGCCAACGAGGTTAACCAAACGTTCGATCCGGTCCAGATCAACTCTCACTACGGATTTGGCGGCTGCCACGGGAGCTTTGGCCGGGGGCGGTGCAGCCGCTGGGCTGGAGGCGGATGCGGCTTGCAGTGGCTCTTCTTTTGGCACTTCAAGTGCTTCAAGCGGGACGGCAGGATCAAGTTGCTCATTTTCGACTATTGATTCAACGACACTCGCCTCAGGCGAAGTGTCGGAAGCGTCCGAGGGTTCATCCGTATTGTTCATTTGGGTGATTTTCAGAGCGCACAGGCCATCAACGAATTCGAAGGCGGCGGAAATCTCAGCTTCTTCGACTGAGGTCTCGAGGATAATTGTCCATGATAGATAGGACTGCTCCGGGGATAGGCTGCTCAGTACCGGAAGCTTGTCCAGATTGCAGGTGATCTCACATTCGCCCATCTCTTCCAATGCGCGAAGCATGTGAAAAGGTTCATTCCCATTTTCGAACAGTTCATTCTCTGGTCGAAACTCAATTTGGTAGCGCGGCGTTTCGAGGCGCGGCAGATCTGGCATCTCGACAATTTCCGGGAGCGCGTCATCGATATCGTCGCCGCCCATGTCCAAGTCCAACGACAGGATAGCGGGCTGAAAATCAATCTCTTCTTCGGGTTCTTCTTCGCCTGCGCCGGGTGTGTCGCCAAGCAGGCCATCCAGCTGGTCTAACAGAATCTTGGTTTCAGCGTCCGGCATTGCACCATCGTCTCGACTGATCCGCACAAGATCAGAAAGGTGATCTGCGCATTGAAAGAAGATCTTCAACGCTTCTCCGTCAGACGTCATGCGACCGGCGCGCACCTCGTCCAGCACAGTCTCGAACCGATGCGCAAAACGAACAAGCGCCTCAAGACCAAATGCACCTGCTCCACCCTTGATGGAGTGAACAGCGCGAAACACGACGTTGATCGTTTCTGAATCGCTTGCTCCTTCATCCATGGACTGCAAGCCATCTTGTAGTGACTCCAACAACTCCTCGCATTCGATAAAAAAGGAAGCACGGATTTCGGCCATTGGATCATTTGCGTCGGACATATCTGCCTCCTTACCCTGCGACCATTTGCAGAGCTTTGATGAGTTTGGCGGGGTCGAAAGGTTTGACGATCCATCCAGTGGCACCCGCAGTGCGCGCTCGTGCCTTGAGTTCCGGTGCCGCCTCAGTCGTCAGTACCAAAATCGGAGTAGCGCGATGTTTTTCCTGACCGCGTACTGCGTCAATGAAGCCAAACCCATCCATCCGGGGCATGTTGATGTCAGTGATGATTGCGTCCGGCGCAAGACCATCCAACACCTCGATCCCATGGACGCCATCGTCGGCTGTGTGGACGTTGAAACCTGCTGGAATAAGGGCGAGGCGTATCATGTCGCGCATCGTACGGCTGTCATCTACTGCTAGAATCTCGAGTGTCATTGGTGCCCCTTTGCTACGTCTTCCGGTGTCAGCCCCATGACGCGCAACTGATCCAGCACCCGATCTGAGACGTTGATCATGCTGAAACCGCGCTGTTCTGCGCGGGCGGCACTCGCGGCGGAAATCATCACCTGCAGGCACAAAGCGCCCAGGTAATTGACATCATTCATGTCCAGAATGACGTCTTCTTCCTGGTTTTGCGTAAAGACAGTCAGTAACCCTTGTGCGGCAGACAGATCCAGGCGGGGGGCAAGGACAATTGGCTCACTCATGACGGATCCGTTTTTCAAAAAATTTTGGCAGGGGCATCGCATTCTCCACATCTGCTGCGCGGTCAATTGCGTTCGCTTTTAGAGCGCGGTCCGTTAAGACGACGTTACTCATTCCAGAATTCAGAGAGTTTTGAGACATCAGGCACAAAAAAACGGGCCGCCCAAGGCGACCCGCTCTGAATGCACGTTTCGGTGGCGCTTATCTGCGACGACGCCCGCCCGTTCGGCCCGCCCGTCCGCGGCCTTCGTGGCCTGCTTTGGGCGCTTCTTTGTTGAATTCGATCCACGCCTGTCCATGCGGGTCGTTGTTGGTCAGAAAATTCGCGGCGCGAATGGCTTCCATCTCTTTGCCAGGGCGTGGTTTGGTCGATCCCAGACCGAAAAGCTGGCAGAAAACCTCCAGATCCATGTCCTCGGGCACGATGATCCCCGCAGCCGCCAGTTCCGCGCGCTTGGCTTCGATCTTGCTGGCCGGAACGGGCAGGGCGACGGGATTCATGATCGCAGACGTCATACCCGCGGTCATGGCCATCGGCAAAAACGCATTGTTGATACCGTGGCGGTTTGGCAGGCCGAACGAGATGTTGGACGCGCCACATGTTGTGTTGACACCCAATTCTTCGCGCAAACGACGCACAAGTGTGAACACCTGATGTCCGGCTGTCGCCATGGCGCCGATGGGCATGACCAGCGGGTCGACAACGATATCATGCGCCGGGATGCCAAAATCAGCAGCACGTTCAACAATCTTCTTGGCCACGGCGAAACGCACATCGGGGTCTTCGGAAATACCGGTATCGTCGTTCGAGATCGCGACAACGGGCACGTTGTATTTCTTGACCAAAGGCAGCACCAGTTCAAGCCGCTCTTCCTCACCCGTCACGGAGTTGAGCAATGGCCGCCCTTCGCAGGCCGCAAGGCCCGATTCCAGCGCGCCGGGTACGGAGCTGTCGATGCACAGGGGCACATCCACGATCGCCTGCACCCGTTCGATAAGCTCTTTCATCAGGGGGGGTTCGACGAAATTGTTGTCTGCGTAGCGTGGGTCTTCTGCCATCTTGTTGGTGAAGACCGCGCCGGAATTGATATCAAGCACCGTGGCACCCGCAGCAACCTGAGCGATGGCGTCTTTTTCCACGGTGGAAAAATCACCTGCTTCCAACTCCATAGCGAGTTTCTTGCGGCCGGTCGGGTTGATCCTCTCACCGATCACGCAAAAGGGCTGATCAAAGCCGATAATTGCGGTCTTGGTCTTGGATTCAACGATCGTCTTGGTCATGTCAGTTCCTTCAGGTGGCGGATGCAGGAACGGTCGAAGACCCGCCGTTCTCGATCGCCCAGTTTGCGTTTGTCTTGATCCCGCCAAGCGGGAAGAAATGCACGTTCGTGATGTTGAAATCAGGATTGGCTGCCTTGTGCAGGGCCAACTCGTTGATCACATCCACAGGCTCGAATGGCAACAGCAGCTTGGTCACGTCACGCGCGCGTTTTTGCAAAACCTTCAACGACGGACCTACACCGCAGGCAATCGCAAATTTAATCAGCGTTTGCAGCTTTGCCGGGCCGGCAATGCCGATATGAATGGGCAAGGTGATCCCTTGGGCGGCCAGTGCGTCAGCCCATTTGATAATTGGACCCGCTTCAAAGGCAAATTGGGTCGCTATGGCCATTTGTGCATCGGTTCGGGTTTGGAAATCGTTTTTCCAGCGCAACGCGTCTGACACGTTTTTCATTGAGCCATCGGGGTCGATATCCCGGTTGCCCTCGGGGTGGCCCGCAACATGCAGTCGTTTGAACCCGGCCTGATCGAACAACCCCGTTTCCATCAGTTGCATCGAGCTGTCAAAATCTCCCAGTGGTTTGTCAACGCCACCAGCCAGCAAAAGCGCCTGATCCACGTTTGCCTCGCCCTGATAGCGCGCAATCCAGTCACCCAGCGTCGCCTTGTCCTTGATGATGCGCGCGGGAAAATGCGGCATGACCGGGTAGCCATCGGCGTTCAGGCGTTTGGCCGTCGCCACCATGTCTTCGATCGGGGTGCCTTCGATGTGGGCAATGTAGACGCGCGTGCCTTCGGGGAGCAGATCGCGGAAATTCTCGACCTTTTCGGCTGTGCGCGGCATCACCTCGATGGAGTAACCCTTGAGGAAGCTTTCCACTTCGGCGGAGGGCCGAAGCGGGGTGTCCGCATCTTTGCGTTTGAAGTTCAACAGGGCCATGAGGCGATCCTTTCGCGTCATAAGAGTGTCAAAAAAGCCGGTCAGGGTCAGGCCCAGCCGTCGTTGGCGATTAACGTCTTGATCCGTTCACGGTCATATTCAGCGTCGATTTGCGCAGCTTGCGCGTCTGCGATTTCATCGGGGTCGCCTTCTACGGCAAAGGGGGCCGCCTTGCGCCATTCCGCCAGATAGGCATCGGTGTCTTCGGCACCGACTTTCATGGCCGCGCGATCAATCGCCTGTTCAAAGCGTTCCGGCAACTGCCGTTTGGAGCCGCGCCGTCCTTTGCCCACGATCACCTGAGCAGGAATATCGCGCCAATACACAATGGTTACATCTGGCATATCTGATTCCCATCCGTTCGTTCCGCCGTATCTAACCCTGCAGATAGGACACATGGCGCCGTTTTTCGACAGAAAGGGTGCCGTCCGCGACGCAGGGTGCATATTCGCGACTACCAAGAGGGCGGGGCGCCGTGTTAAGCAATGGAAAAACAAGACCTGAGGGGTCGCGATGGCTATCGAGCTTGCCGCCTATCACATCGCTTACATGGCATTGCCCAAGGCGGCCTGTTCGTCCGTCAAGGCGGCGCTGGCTTTGAATGACCCCGACATTCGTCTCGAAGACTATCCCGAAAGCGATTTTGCGAGTGCAGTGGATCGGTGGCACAAGATCTACCCAACGCGGCGGTTTCGCCCGCACCGCTGGGAAAAATACGACACCGGCTGGTGGCGCTTTGCAGTTGTGCGTGACCCCGCCAAGCGGCTGATGTCATGCTACACCAACCGGGTTGTCGAGCTTAAGGACTTGCACAACAGCCGCAAATTGCTGCGCGGCGACGTCGATTTGCCGATGGATCCTGACCCGGATTTCTTCTTTCAGAACCTCGATGCTTATCGTGCGGCGTCCTCAGCCATCAAGCACCATGCCCTGCCAGCGTGGTTGTTTCTGGGGCCTTTGCCGCTGGCCTATGACCGCGTCTACAAAGTCGAGGAGATGGACCAGTTGGCGCAAGATCTAAGCGACCGGATCGGCCACCCGGTAACGCTGCCGCGTGAGAACCCCAGCCATTACACGCTGGCGCTATCCGACCTCAAACCCAAGACGCAAGACGCTCTGCGCGGGTTTCTGGCGGATGAATACGCCTACCTTGACGGGTATTATGACAATCCAATGACATGAAGCAGTTGCGATGCTTGCGCTATCAGGGGTTAACCGCTAGCGTGATCTCAACTCGAAAAGAAAGGCGCACAAGATGGCGCCACAGCGTCCCAGAGGTGCGGGCGCGCTCGAACATAAGACGGCTCTGAGCCCCGCGCCAGTTCCGCCCAAATCAGGCGAGCTTTATGCGGCACTTGATTTGGGTACAAACAGTTGTCGAATGCTCATTGCCCAGCCGAGGGGCAATGGCTTTGACGTCGTGGACAGCTTTTCCAAATCGGTGCAGCTGGGGTCCGGTCTGGAACAGACCGGGCGTTTGTCGCGTGGATCCATGACACGCACCATTCAGGCGCTGCGGATTTGTCAGCAAAAACTGCGCCGCAACAAGGTGCGCAAGATGCGCCTTGTCGCAACCGAGGCTTGCCGGCGCGCGTTGAATGCCGATGAATTCATTTCCCGTGTGCGGCGGGAAACCGGGCTCAAGCTGGATATCATCAAACCCGAAGAAGAGGCGCAGTTGGCGGTGATCTCCTGCGCGCCGCTGGTCAGCCCCAAAACCGAAAACCTTCTGGTCGTGGATATCGGCGGTGGGTCAACCGAATTGGTCTGGATCGACCTGACCCAGGTGCCCAAATCCGAACGTGCGGGTGCGATCATGCGGTTGCACCATGGCTTTGCGCCCACGATGAACGGGTTGCCGTCCGCGCGTGTCGTTGACTGGATTTCGGTACCGCTTGGCGTGGCCACGTTGCGCGACCAATTCAATGACGTCGAAGATGACGCAGCCCGGTTCGCCCTGATGAGCTGGTTTTTTGAAGAAAACCTGAGTGATTTTACGCCGTATCACAACATGCAACCGACCGAGAAATTTCAGATTGTCGGCACATCGGGCACTGTCACGACCGTCGCGGCCAGCCATTTGGGGCTGAAACGCTATGACCGTATGCGGGTGGACGGGCTGCGCATGACCTCTGAACAGATCGACCGGGTGATCCGGTCCTATCTCGCGCTTGGCCCGGCGGGGCGGCGCGCAGATCCGCGCATTGGCCAGGACCGGCAGGCGTTGATCATGTCAGGGGCCGCGATATTGCAGGCTTTGATGCGCTGTTGGCCCACGGACCGTTTGTCGGTGGCGGATCGGGGCCTGCGTGAAGGATTGCTTTATGCACAAATGAGCGCGGATGGCGTGCTCTCTGATGAGGTGCAGTGATGGTCAAAACACCAACCGGAAAGACTCCCAGCGGCAAGAACACGTCCGGCCGTGGTCAGCGTGATCTGAAGGTCAAGGTCAAGACGGCACGCGGTCGTAAACTCAGCTCTACCCGTTGGTTGCAGCGACAGTTGAATGACCCTTACGTAAAACGTGCGCGCGCCGAAGGGTACCGGGGCAGGGCGGCCTACAAGATACTGGAACTGGACGAGAAATACCGCTTTCTTGTCCCCGGCGCTCGGGTGGTCGATCTCGGGGCAGCGCCCGGTGGTTGGTGTCAGGTGGCGGTCAAGCGTGTGAACGCTTTGGGCGAGCGATCGGGCAAGGCGGTCGGCACCGTTCTGGGGGTAGATCTGCAGGAAATGGAACCCATTCCCGGCGCCACGCTCTACCAGCTGGATTTCATGGATGACGGCGCCGATGCCCAAGTGCGCGAATGGTTGGGCGGACGTGCGGATGTGGTCATGTCGGATATGGCAGCGGCCAGTTCCGGGCACAAACAAACCGACCATTTGCGGATCATTTCGCTGTGCGAAGCGGCGGCCTATTTCGCCTTTGACGTTCTGGACGAAGGCGGCACATTTGTGGCCAAGGTGCTGGCCGGTGGCGCAGAAGGAGAGCTGCAGAAGTTGCTCAAACGGCGCTTTACCAAGGTGGCCAACATCAAACCACCCGCCAGCCGGTCCGACAGTTCGGAAAAATTTGTCGTGGCAACAGGGTTCCGCACAGAAACCTGACGCGTCTTTACCGATCCTTAAACCTCCTCTGCCAACCCTGCGGCATTCGGCCACGTCATGCCGGCGCGGCATATTAGTGAGGAAAGGAACTCGGAATGATCCGAACTATGATAATGGCTGTGCCCTTGGTTTTCGCTGCAAGTTTTGCACAGGCCGTCGATGCGCCGCCTGCAATGAAGGCGTTCGTCGAAAGCGATGTGATGACGTGGGCCCACTCCGCCGAGGTGGTTGACGCAATACGCGCACAAAACGAAGCGCACGCGGGTATTGAACAGGACGACGTGTTGGCCCGTGACACCCAATGGCGCAGTGAGGTCGGTGCTGGTAGCCAACCTTTGATCCAGAGTGTGATGACCACCCCACTATCGGCGTTTCTGTCAGAACAAGTGGCAGCTTCATCGGGGCGCATCAACGAGCTTTTCGTGATGGACGCCAATGGGTTGAACGTGGGTTCGAGCGGTATCACATCTGACTATTGGCAAGGCGATGAAGCAAAGTTTCAAAAGACCTATGAGGTTGGTCCCGACGCAATTTTCGTGGATGCCATCGAGTTTGACGAAAGCTCGCAAAGCTATCTGGGGCAGGTCTCGATTTCGATCACAGACCCCGACAGCGGTGAAGTTATCGGCGCCATGACTATTGGGCTGAACGCGGAATTGTTCTTTTAATTTGGGCTGGATTTAAGCTTGAGCGCGGCTTTGCGGCCGCGTTCTCAAGGACTGGCTGGCCATGCGTTGCATTTGATCCATTTCGTCCACAGTAATTTTTCGGATGGTCATGCCATTCAGGCGCGCGACGGTCGTCTCCGCCTGATTTTGTTGTCTGATCAACTCAAAAAGCCGCGCATGGCGTGGGGTGGATGTGTTTGTGGCCGTTTGCATAGGGCGGGTCTCGCCATCATTGAAAGGTCCTGCATGGTCCCTTCAAATTGCGGCACGCCAAAGGCGGATTAACGACGATCTTTCGACGGTTCGTACCACGGCTCAATGCGTGCGCCATGATCCGTCAGGTCGGATCAACGGTCCCTGACCCCATCATACGCAGCGCCGTCAGGCTGGGCAGAAAGAAGTATTCACCGCCACGTGCCGTCACGAAACGTGGTATCCGATCCATGATAAACGGCGGTTTCCCACTTTCGGGATCGGCGGGAATAACGAATTTGCTGTTCTCGGGCCGCGTTCCCAGCATCGGACAGGTGTCATTGCCCGCATTCATATCCATTCCGTAGTTCAGCCACTGCTGCAACACGAACTCAAACTGCCGCTCCAGACTTGTGCAAACGGCCAAAAAGATCACACCGTGTTCTTGTTTGCCGCCCGTCTTGTCGGGATCGAAGCTGCCGTAGGGCAGGCCGCGCCGCAATATCCGGCGTCGGTTCGAGATTGCGGAGCCGTCCCAATCGCGCGGGGCATCTGATGCGATACGTGGATCGAGGAAATCGCGGACATTGCCCCGTCGGATATGCGCCCCAAAAGGGCACTTCGTGCCATCGCGGTCATCACGGTAGCGAAAGTTGATAAGCTTGTCTTTCCACGCGTTCAGTCGCGCCGTTTCCTGATCGGACCTTTTTTTCTTGGCCCGGATCGCCGGAATGTCAGACCATTCGCGCTCGAATGCGAGCATATCCGCATAAGCCGGCGCAGCCATCAACGGAATGCCATTGGCCCAGCGACCGACCATTTTGGCGCGCAGCGTCTCTGCGGCCTCGTCTTCTGGAACATTCATGACGCGCGCATATTTCGCAGCCTGTTCAGACATATAGGAAGTGAAATGCTCTACATCTTCGTGCAACTTGCGGAACGCCATATACGATCCGTTGTGCGTAAAATGCACGGGCAGGGTGGTCGGAGGCAACTCCTGGCTTTCGTCGACATGACCAAGCAGAAATTCGCCCGTGGCCAGCGGCTCCCATCTTTGATCTTTGGTCAGTTTTCCACGTCCGTTGACACGCAACGCTTCGACCTCCGGCTCAAACTGCCCTTCGAACACCGGATCACCGATCCCGTCCACAAATCCGAAATGCTCCTTGGGGCTGATGTACAACGAGCCATCGGCGGCCTTCTCAACGTTTGCTCCGGCTTGCTGATAATCCACATCGCCGGGTGCAATACCGCTCAAAAGCGTCACGCCTGTTTCACGTGCTTGCCTGCGCAGCCAGTCGGATTGTTCGTCGAGCTCTGGAACCGGGGTTCCGTCTGTGCGCATCTGTGCGCTCATCGACACCATAACGTGGACGGCCAAGGCCGGATCAAAAGCGGCATTGCGCCAAATGAGATCCCAATTCTCCAAATCGCTTTCGTCACGGTCGCCCAGCAGATCAGCGCGTTTGACCATTCCTTCGATAAATTCATGTGGCAGGCCGGCGCGCGTGGCGACGGGCACATCAATGGCGCGTATCCCCGCATATGAAAGACCCATATTCAGAGTGACCGCGGGTTTTGGGATGCCTTTTTGGTCCGTGTCATCGGGACCGCCGGCCCAGCGTTCCGCGGTCGTGATGCGCGTTTCAAGTCGGCGCAAAAAAGCGCGGCCAAAATCGACCTGTGGGATATTAAAGAAAAAATATCGCGCATGAGGGAAGCCGAACCGCCCGTAAGCCCGTACGATATTGCCCTGGATATCGGCCAGATCAAGGTTGCGTGTCATGATGTCGTACGCCTTGAATATGGGGTGCCGGCCGTTTGCGTCGGCTGCTTGAGGTCGCTGGGGCGAGTGTCTTTGCAAAAGGATCCGAACGCATCGTAGAGCGCCTGATCGTCGATGCCCTGTTGCGTCGTGGCAAAGTTGACGAATTGCTGTTGCACGTAAAGCGCCTTGAGCACCGATTGCAGATCGCTGTGCGGCGCCTTTGGCCAGACGGCGGTGCCGACCTTGATGATCGTGATGAATGTGACCACCAGAGCAACGGCAATCGTCCAGCCGATCAAACCAAGCGGTCCGCCGGGCCAAAGCCCGCTGATTGCGATCGCCAAAGCCATCAACCCGACCACGCCCAAGGACTTGGCGAGCAGACCTGGCAGCGCCCATTTGGGCATCGGAACCGTCCAGTAGTCAGTGAAGGGCATGGTCGTTTTGATCTGGCATTTTTTGATGTAGATGAAAAAGCTGGTGGCATCGGTCACCTTCTCGTAGCCAACACAGTGATGCAGAACGTCGTCGAGCGCGTTTCTGGTGTGGAACCAGAGCTGATCGGTATAGGCACGCAAAGATGCGTCATCGCCATTGGCGGCGTCAAAATCGATCGACAGAACGAGGTAGGGATCAATCAGATCATCCACGGGCTCGGCCTTGAGCATGTTCACTTGCGCCAGCAAATCATAGATCGGATTTGAGGGGCTACGCCCGTTGAACCGCAATTCGTCGATAATGAAAAATCGCAGGAAATGCGTGCCCGGAACCTGCGCGAACGGACTGTTGAGCTCGCTTTCCAGGGCCGGGAGATCTTGTTGGGCCACTGGCAGTGTGGACAGGGTCTGGCGCAGGATTTGTTGCGGCGAACGATCCGCCCCGTCGTGTTCCGTCACAACGCCGCGGTTGATCGGTATCAACGCCGTCAGAAAATAGTGGCCACCGTCAAAGTTCGCCATTGGCGTGCCCCCCGGTTTTCCATCTGCGGTCGATTTCAATTTGCCGCGCGCGCGCTGCGTGCAAGTGCGCCGTAGATGCAACGGGCGCCAAGCCCATCGATCCCAGATCGTTTTGCACTGCGACCAGAGTTTCGCGGTAAGCTTTGGCAAACTCAGCGGGCGTCACGGTGCTGTGGAGGGCTTGCAATTTGCGCACTGCCACCATCACGCGAATGGAGGATTTGATGTCGCGCTGCGCCGCACCCGGCGTCGCGTTGTAGTAGTATTCGGTGTCGAACTGGTTGTGCTCAATATAGCGTTTGAACGGTGACAGGGGGATTGATTGCGGATAACGGTAATCGCCATACCACGCCAGATCCAGATTGTCCGGAATGCCATCGGAAAAGGCGTCGATATACTGATCCCAGGTGCCATTGAAGTTACTGAAGAAAATCATGTAGTTGTAGCGCAATCGCGTTTCTTTGCCTTGCCCAAGATCAGGCCAATCTCGCCGCCTGATAACGACCCAGCGGGCAAAGTGAATAATCGACAGACCTTGCAAGCCCATCAACAGTTTTGGAAACGCGCGCAGGATCGTGACAATGCCGATCTTGAGCCAATAGTGCCACCGTTTGAGCGGCGTTATGACATTGAGCGCATAGGCTTTGCCCGCGACGTTCGACATGGTCTATCCCCCAGCCAAGCACGTTTCGGCGGTTTTTCCGCCTGAATGCATGCAAGTCTGCGTTGAATGTAGCGAGCGGTCCGCGCCAGAGCAATGCTGCTGTTGCTAGGTGCCGAAACGGCGCACACGCAAAGCGCGAAACATCATTGATTTTGCAGGGACCTCCGACTAGGCTGGATAAAGCTGCTGTTAAATTGCTGTATTGTTTAAATTTTTTGTGCTGCTGTTGAATTTCATGCGCTGCGGCTGTCTTGGGTGATCTGGTCCGGTTGAGTGCAAATCTGAGGTGCGAGCCAGAAAGGCGCGGCCTGATGCGGGGATATGTAGAATGCTGAAGAAGACGCTCGTCACTCTTGGAGTGGTTGTTTTTGCGGCATTGATTGGTCTGGGCATTTGGCGGGCCGTTGATCCAACGATCACGGATTGCACGGCGATGACTTTGCGCGGAATTCCAAACCTGTCCCAAGATCGCGCGGATCGTTTTTTGGGAAAAGTGCGGTCCGATACCGGAAACTGCCGAGGGGGTGCGCGTTTTCTGGCCCTGCGCGACACGCCATGGGTCGATTGGTCCAACTATTGGGGGGCAGGCGGGCCGGAAAGCAAGTCAGGAGTTTTGCATCCTCTGACCTTCGTCGCCAAACATCTTGAGCGCAATGGCCGCGGTGTGGATGGCGCTCTGCTTGATCTGGAGCGCCAACGCGTTGAATTGATCAAGTTCAATCTCTTTGACAACTACACGTTCACTGATTTCACCAAAGGTCGCGACGGTCGGGATGGGCGCATCCTCAAGACGTGGCCAAACATGCGCTTGCCCGAAACGCACCCGGAATTCGAGGCCGTTGGTGGGCACGGATTGCAGGTCTGCTCCGGCCCGCTCATGCGGCACCGTACGGTGACCGGCATTTGCAATGATCTGCGCAATCCTGCGATGGGGTCTTTGGGGATGGATTTTTCCCGAAATGTTCAATTCGAAGAGACGTTCCCCCGGCTTGGACTGACCGAATTGGTGCGTAATCGACACGACGGGCGCATTGATGTGCTCACGCCTGATCCGCAGGTCATCAGCCGTCGCCTTCTGGCGCGCCACCAAGACAATCCAGCCGCCTGCAATTTGGGATACGGACCCGCAGACGCCTCCATCGAGGCCCAGTGCGATTACAAGAAAGCGCCCTTTTTCAACGTGCTTGCCGCCTATTGGATCCAATTCATGACGCATGATTGGTTCAGCCATATGGATGAAGGCGACAATGCCGGGGCCAAGAACATCATGCCGATGGGGTGTGCCGAAAAATGGACACCTGAGGGCTACGTTGATCTGTCCGAAGAAGATGTTCAGGACTTGGGGTGTAATCCGAACATGTACGAGCAAAAGGCGTTGATCGCGCAGTCGGCGCCTGCACCTGAATTCTGGTTCGATGGCCAAAAACAAATGGCGCGCGCGCCTCAAACTTCTGCAAACACCGTGACGGCTTGGTGGGATGCCAGCCAGATTTACGGATATTCGGAAAAATCACGCAAACGCATGAAACGTGACCCGCAGGACCGCGCAAAGCTGTTGATGCGTCCTGTGCCGGAGCGTCAAAAGGCAGGCGACAGGGGAACGTATTTGCCGATCCTCAATGATTGCAAAGGGCAGGGCGACAACTGCACTCCTGATCCGATGGCCCCCAAATGGGCCGGTCAGGAAGCAACGGCATTTCCGGAAAACTGGTCTATCGGGCTGAGTTTCCTGCACAATTTGTTTGTCAGAGAGCACAACACCTTTGTCGACGAGTTCCGGGCCTACGCCGCCAAGCCAAATCATCGCAATTACGATTCCGGACTGCGCGATCCGCGGTTTCCCAAGCGTGTCATCGCCTACAAAGACGTCACAGATGAGGAGCTTTTCGAGGTGGCACGGCTTGTGGTCGCCGCCACCATCGCAAAGATTCATACCATCGAATGGACAACACAACTGCTGTATGATGAGCCGCTTCGCACCGCGATGTATTCAAATTGGGAAGGACTTTTGCATGGCTATCCACGACTGGACCGGCAGTTGCGAAAGGTCGTCGATGATCTGAGCACATCGACCAACGTCACACGCGCAAACGAGGTTTATTCGATCTTTACGTCCGGTTCCGGCATCACGGGAACAGGTGCATACAAAAAAGACTACAGCATTGAAAACATTGATGATGTGAACGGGGGCGTGAACCATTTCGGCTCCCCGTTCAACTTTCCCGAAGAGTTCATCAGCGTCTACCGTTTGCACCCCCTGGTGCCGGATCTGATCGAGTTGCGATCTGCGGAAAATCCCGACCAGATCGCTCGCAAATTGCCTGTGGTCGAAACCTTCCGTCGCATGGCAACGACCGCAATGCACGAGATCGGAATGGAGGACATTGGCCTGAGTTTCGGCCGCCAACGCCTTGGCGCCTTGGCGCTGCAAAACCATCCGCAATTTCTACAAAACCTTGAGATGCCTTACCGTCAGGACGATCCGGGCAAGGTGCTGGATGTTGTTGCGCTCGACATCATCCGCGATCGGGAGCGGGGGATCCCACGGTTCAACGAATTCCGTCGTCAGATCGGGCTGCGCCAACTCACCAGCTTTGATGACTTTGTGGATCAAAGCCTGCTGCTGGACGGTGATTTCACCGACAAGCAGAAGAGAGACCGCGCCAAGGCCTATCAGGATCAGGTCGCATTGGCCGAGCTGCTGCGCGAGGTGTACGGGACGCATGTCTGTGATGCTTCCAAGATCATTTCGACCGCGCAACGTTCACCCGATGCCGCAACGCTTGAAGGTCAGCCCGGGAGCACATTTCCCAACGACTGCCTGGGTCACCGCGATGGTTCGGTCGTCGATAACGTCGAAGACCTCGATACGATCGTAGGCTATCTGGCTGAAACCACCCGGCCGCACGGGTTCGCGATCTCTGAGACGCAGTTTCAGATCTTCATTATTAATGCGTCACGGCGGCTTTTTTCGGATCGGTTCTTCACATCCAGTTTCCGGCCGGAATTCTATACGAAATTCGGCATCAACTGGGTGACGTATAACGGCCCGCACAAGCAGATGGAAAAGGGGCGCGTGAACGGGCACCGACAGGAAGTCATGCCGCTCAAACGCTTGCTTATGCGCAACTTGCCCGGCCTGCGATCAGAGCTGGAACACGTGATCAATGCGTTCGATCCGTGGGCAAGAGATCGGGGGGAATACTATTCACTGGAATGGACCCCACGCGCTGATGCGGTGGGCGATGTTGCCTTTCAGGAGGGTGGCGAATGATGGTGATCTGGAAAATACGCCGCTGGGTATGGGATACAATCTCCATCGTGATTTTCCGAGGCAAGAAGGTTGAGCCGATCCCCTTGCCGCCCAAGCGAACATGGCGATTGAAATCTGTGCCCATATCGCGACGGGTGCCGGATATTGGCATCGACAACATCCTTATGGCTGATGACATTCCGCGCGACGAAGCGTCGGCTTTGATGTTGTGGGTGTTCCGGTTTCGGCTCCTGCTGTTCAAGGTTTTTGGTCCCATGCAAAAGGGCTTGCCAGAGATTGATCCGGACATTCACATCGCTATGAAGGACGGCTACACAGATCGGTATCGCGCGCTTTTCCGCGCCCCCGAAATGCCAGCTGAATTTGACGATCCAGACGCAATAGACCTTGGGATATTGGCCGTCGCCAGCCCCTATGCGTGTTTTCTGGAGCGTGACAAGACCGGCGCATACCATTGGGATTTCCGAGATCTGAAGGATCATGAGGTGCATGAAGGCCTCTATTCGCTGGGTTGCCTGGTTGAATTTGACGTGGTGGATGGCAAGCTTGCTGCCAAACAGATCGAATGCGAACTGGGTGTAATCACCCCATCTGACAGGCAATGGCTTTTGGCCAAACAGATTGCGCTGGCGTCTGCGTCCAACCAGATATCACTGGTGCAACACTTCAACTACGTGCACCTCGCCTGTGGCGGCCCGCTGGCGATCGCGACGCGCAATGAATTGGATCATGACCATCTGATTTGCCGTCTGATCTGGCCGCATACATATGGCACACAAAACAGCAACTACCTTGTGACGCGCCTTCAACTTGTGAAGGGCGGTGCATTTGAAACGATGTTTTCATTTACATACCAAGGGCTTTGGAAGCTTTATTCAGACACGTACCACAGCTATCGGGCCTCCGTGATCGTACCGGAACTGGATTGGCATGATCGTGGTTTGCAAGATGCGCCCTTTGACACTCCGGTGCAGGACAACCTGATCCAGCTTTATGATGTCATGCACGCCCATGCGCGCAGGTATATCTTTGCCTATTACGACAGCGATGCAGAATTGGCCGGTGACGCGCAAGTGGTGGCGTGGATCAAAGCGCTGAACGAGATGATCCCCAATGGTGTCACGCGGATTGTTGGCGAAGACATCACGCGCGAAGGGGTTGCCCGATTGATTGGCGGATTTATCAACATGGCGTCTGTCCAGCACGAAGCACTGGGTGCATATCTATGGGACTACCAGCTTTGGGTCGATCGCAACCCGGTTCGTGTGCGCAAGGACGGCAAGCGCATGCCGTTGGACGGGTTTCAGAAAATCATCAACGGAAACTTCAATCTCAACGTCAACCGGGCGGTCTTGATGCAGGATTTTTCTTATATGGCGCTGGACGATACCGGGATTGAGCTGTTCTGGCAATTTGAAGAAGAGTTGCGAGAGCTGGAATTGAAGTTGAAGCGTGAACCCTACGCAACATGGCGCATTTTGCCCAGTCGCCTTGATGCGAATATCAATGCTTGAGTCTAGAAGGCAGAAAAACACGCTAAATTAATGCGTTGAAGGTCGCTGTTAAACGTCTTTCAGCGCAGCCTCTACCTTTGCGTCCATGGCCGACCATTGCACATGAGACAGGGCGCGTTTTGCTTCTTGAAGGGCAGCGCGCGCCTCGCTTTTATTGCGCCGGGCAATCAGCACTTTGCCCTTGTTCAGCAGACCCATGGCGGCGAGCCCGTGCATATCGCCATCCAATCCAATCTTCGCTGCCATCTCGAAGCATGCAAGCGCCTTTGACTTGGCGAAAGGAATTGTGCGTAGCAAAAACCCTAAGTTCTTGCGCAACACATCCAGCGACGGCTTCTCTTTGCCCGTTGCGATCTGTAAATAGACTTCGCCCAAAGCATTGTATGCCATCCCGGCGCCATGAGCGTTGCCCTGTGCAAGGTTGCTTTCCGCGGCGCGTTCTATCCATCTTGTGCCGCCCGTCAAATCGCCCAGCGTCGCCATTGCGACGCCAATCGGCATCTCAACGATGTTGTACATCGAAAAATACTGTAGGTCTGTCAGCTCTCTATAGATGCCCTGAAGCTGATCCAGACCGCCTTGCCCATCTCCTGACAGAGCGGTGGCCAAACCTTTGATCCCATCGCAAATTGCCTTGTCCACGAAGCCACCAGACAGGCGTGACCCCTCATCAGCCATCGCAATGGCGGCGTCATAGTTTTCCAGAAATGTTTCGTTGTAGGCCACGGCGGTCAAACCGAACCCGATGGCACCGGGATAGTTCTCGCGCCGCCCCATTTCTGCGGTCTCGTGACCCTCGGCCAATGAAATGTCAAAATCGCCTCGGATCGCCTTGGACCATGTGACGAAAAAGCGGCTGTATGTGCGATAATAGAGGTTATTCACCAGATCACTGTTCAGGATGCGATCGGCCAGTCGTTGCACTTCTTCGGCGGACCCCTTGCGCCACCGGACGCAGTTCAGCCCCATCAAGCCGATACTGGCGTCGGCGATGGCTTCTATGTCGTTGCGCGCCTCGCCCAGTTGCATGGCTTCGGCAAGGAACACTTCGGCTTCCTCAAAGCGGATCAGTTGGACGTAAGCAGTCCCCAAAAGGCCAAGGATATGAGGGTAGTAGCGGGTGTTCTTAAGGTTCCGAATGCTCTCAAGCCTGGGTTCAAAAATCTTGTAGGTGCCACCAAAGTCTGCGGTCCATTGGCGGGTTTCCAGCCAGTTTTTCAGGATGGTGGCGTAAAGCTCATCGTCCACGGGCACCTTGCGCGTGTCAATCAGATCGACCGCGCGCGCGAACCGAGTGTTGGCAACTTTGAGCGAAAAGACGTTGAGACTTTTTCGACCGGCAGCTGCCAAGTAACGAACCGCCTTTTCGTGCATAGCGGAATTGTCAAAATGATAGGCCAAGGTGTCGGACACCTCATCCGTGCGGCCCACATTGAGCCGTTCTATGGCCAGCGCGACGTCTGCGTGCAACTGGCGCCGTTTCCCGGCCATCAGCGTGTCGTAAATCGCGTCCTGAACCAGCGCGTGCTTGAAGATGTAGTCGTTGTCCCGTTCCTTGATCGGCAAGATCAATTCTTGGTGCGCCGCTTCTGCCAGCAGTGTTTCGGGCTCCGCATCCAAACCCACGAGATCACGGATCATATGGCTCGAGAACCGCCGTCCCGCCACTGCGGCGGCCTCAAGCATGGTGCGGGTGTCTCGGCTCAACCTGTCGAACCGATCCATGACGAGGTTTTGCAAGTTGGCCGGCAGGACCAAGTCGCGTTCGGCGGAAATGGGGTCGGACTGCTGAGATCGGCGTTCCTTCAGGAACTTTGCGATTTCTTCGGCGTAAAGCGGATTGCCTTCTGCCTTTTCGACGGCGAGGCGCACCAATTCCGAACCCAGATCACTGGCACCAAGGCGTTCTGACAAAAGCCGTACGGTGCCGTCTTGGGTCAACGGTTCCAGTGGGATTGACGAAATTCCGTTCTCGCCATTCCAAGGCGGAGTGAAATAGGGCCGGAATGCGAATACCAGCAAAAGCGAAACGGGTTTGTCTGATCGTGCGATGCGGTTCAAAAGCTCCTCAGAACCGGGGTCAATCCAATGCAAATCCTCGATGAACAGCACCACATGGCGATTTTCACAGCTGTGCCAAAGCAGATCTAACAACAGTTGGCGCAACCGAAGCCCAACAATGTCCGCGCTCAGGCCCTGGGTTTCTTGCGCGTCCTCGTCTTGGCCCAGCAGGATCATCAGGTAGGGAAGGCTGCCCGCGACGTCAAAACCGATCTGTTCCAGGCCAGTTTTCAGCTGTGCTTCTATGGTGCGCCGATCATCTGTTTTCTTGATCCCGAAGGCCGCACGCACCAATTCGACAAAGGGCAAAAATGGTGTCGTTGCACCGTCCGCACGGCAATCGCCTTGAAGAAAGCGCACATCGCTGGCCTCGAGAGATTGTTGAAACTCATGCATAAGTCGCGATTTGCCGATGCCCGCTTCGCCCAGAAGGTGGACAATCTGCATCTGACCGCCCTTGGCCGCCTCCAGCCGGGCGTTCAGGCGGGCAAGCTCGTCTTCGCGTTCGAGTAACTGCGTCAGACCCTGATCGCGCGATGCGTCAAACCGTGTGATCCCATCGCGCAACCCATCGAGGCGGAACACCTGTTGAGGATGCGATTTCCCCTTGATCGTGTGTTCGCCCAGATCTGTGACATCAACTCGCCCGTTCACCATCGCATGCAGCTTGTCGCTGACATAGATCTCGCCGCTCTCGGCTTCGGCTTCGAGACGCGCAGCGAGGTTGACCGTGTCGCCGATCGCCGTGAAGCGCATGCGCTGATCATCACCGACGTCACCGACGACCAGTTGACCGGCGTGGATACCCACACGTGCCAAGGGGCGGGCATTGTAGTCGCGTTGCAACTCATCTCCCAGGTCCGTCATCATGCTTTGGATGGCCAATGCCGCGCGGCACGCTCTGAGCGGAGCATCTTCGAGCGCGACAGGGGCTCCAAAAAGCGCCATGATACCGTCGCCCCGGAACTCCTGCACAGAGCCGCCATGCGCATGGACCGCCTCCATCATACGGGCCGACACCACTTGTATCAGGCGAAAGGATGCTTCCTCGCCGATACGTTCGGCAATGGACGTGAAACCAACGATATCGGCAAACAGGACAGACACCTGTCGACGTTGCCCCTGTATGGTATCAGTCAGAACCATGCATGTTTCCCCAAAACGGTCGCGCCTTTCAGGCCTATGCCCTGCCATCCCTCAGGTCACGTGCAGCGTCGCCGTTAATGATATTCTCCCGGCGCCAACACGGGCAATGATCATTACTACCAGACATTGCAATGCGTTTCATAGTGTGTGTCAACAGACAGGAATGTGTCACCGGGTTTTTTTCGTTCAAATGCAACTGGCTGCGCTGGTACAAGGGCAGGGTGGTGGGCTACCGTGGGACGCAACGCATGGGGGTGCAAGATGACGTATGATCACGCTATGGCGCGTCGGATGATGAACGCGAGCGTTTGCGCCTATCAGATTTACGAGGCCGGTGTCATTCCCGCGCCGCATGATCCGGGATTGCGTCATATACAGGGGGCGGATGATCGGTTCTTCTATCAGGTGGTGCCTGCCTACCAGGACGCGGTCGGTTTTGACCAACCCAGCGCCAACTATGCACCTGATTTCATCGCCTGCGGGCATGACTTTATTGATGGCGCGCTCGTCGGCGTGACGCAGGATGGATATCTGGTTGTCGCGATCCGGGGTACCTTGCCGCCCAGTTTCAATACCCACGACATACGTGAGTGGATGGCCGATTGGGCCGGTGATGCGGATATGCACCCGGTCGATTGGCCGGATGCAGGGCCGGGTTACGGCATGGTCGAGCATGGGTTCTCCAAAGCTGCGATTGCGCTCTGGCCCTTTGTCAAAGACCGGATTGAGGCGCTTTTGCCCCAAGCGCCCAAAGGCGTGCTGATCACTGGGCACAGCAAAGGCGGCGCTGTGACCTATTTGATGGCGTCATTGATCCGCGCAACCTGGCCTGACCTGGCGGGTCGCATCGCGGTGCATGCCTTTGCGCCGGCGCTGGCCTGCAACGCAGCGTTCAGCGCGCGATACGATGCGCAAGGTCTGTCCGAGCGTACCGTGCGGTATCAGGTGGCCGGTGATCTGGTCCCCTTCGTGCCTTTGTGGTCCGGTGCCGATGTTTGGGCGGCAGTGTTCAAGGCAAGCCCGCACCACAAGCTGCTGTGGGGGGCGATGACGGCATCCGTTTACGCAATGACACGTGGGGGCTACGTTGCACCGGGCCGCTTGGTGTATTTCGACGCCGATCATAACCCGGTCCTGAATGCCGACATCGCCACGACGGCGATGCCATATGTTGTCGATCTGATCGTGGCTGGCGATTACAAAACGATCGGTGCCGCGCATAGCGCTACAGAAAGCTACTTGCCGTGTTTTCCAGCCGAACAATCCGCCCAAGCATAGACCGCGCGCACAGAAACCGCTTGCGGCGCGGACGCGGAAGTATGTTCAATGCAATGACATCGCCGCAGTGGGACATGCGCATTTGAGCGGATGCGGGGAAACGTCTGGGATAGACTAAGGGGCGCCGACCCATCGAACGAACGTTGTTCACTTTCATTTGGAAGCACTCCAAACGCGATCAGTTGATCCTTCTGGCGTTCACTAGTGTTTTGTTTCCATTCCTTTTTCTGACGCTAGAATTACCCAAGCGGATCATCAATGACGCCATTGGTGCGCAAAGTGCCACCGTCTTTGTTTTTGGGTATGAGCTGTCTCAGGTGACCTTTTTGGCGCTGCTGTGCGTTGCCTTTTTGGCCTCTGTTCTCGCGCATGGGTTGTTGAAGATGCGAATCAACACAATGAAAGGCGTGTTGAGCGAACGGCTTTTGAGGCGGCTGCGCTACGGGCTGATTGCGCGCATGTTGCGTTTCCCATCGAGCTATTTCCAGCGCACGTCGCAGGGCGAGATCGTCTCGATGGTGACGGGCGAGACGGAACCCATGGGCGGCATGATGGGCGATGCACTGACCCAGCCGGTCCTGCAAGCGGGTCAAATGCTGACGATCCTGACGTTCTTGTTTTTGCAATCTGTGTGGTTCGGGCTGGCGGCTTGTGCGTTGATCCCCTTGCAGGCGTGGCTGATCCCGAAATTGCAGCGTCAAATCAACCTGATGAACAAGGAGCGGATCAAGGAAGTTCGCAAACTCGCAGGAATGATCGGCGAGAGTGCGGTCGGCTCCAGCACGCTGCGCAGTCATGGCGGGTGGCGCTACCGGTTGGCTCAGGTCACCGAACGGCTTGGCGTGCTCTACGCCATCCGGTTTCAGATTTACCGGAAAAAGTTCTTCATGAAGTTCATCAACAACTTCATCACGCAGCTAACTCCGTTCTTCTTCTTTTCCGTGGGTGGCTACCTTGTGATTCAAGGCGCTGTGTCTTTGGGCGCGCTGGTGGCAGCGTTGGCGGCCTACAAAGACCTCAGCAGCCCGTGGAAAGAGCTGCTGGCTTACTACAATCAGGCGCAGGATATGTCGCTGCGCTGGGAAATCGTTCAGGACCGTTTTTCACCGACCGGCATGGTCGATGAAACCCTCTTCGAGGGCACCCCAGACGTGATTGAACACCTCAAGGGGCCGATCACTTTGCAAAGTGTTACGGTGGTGGATGCCGACGGCAACGCAGTGCTGGATGACGTAAGCCTGTCCTTTCCGGCCGCGGCTCAAGTGGCCATCGCCGCACGCAGCGAAGAGGACAGACAGGCGCTTGCGGCGCTCTTGCGGCGTGAGGTGATGCCGGTGTCTGGTAAGGTTCTCGTTGGTGACCGAGACCTTGCCCATATCCACCAGGCTGTGATCGCTGCGCGTATCGGGCACGCGGATTCGCAACCCGTCCTGTTTCAGGGCTCGTTCGGTGAAAACGTGATGATGCCGCTGCGCTTCAAACCGATTGGTCTGGCCGAGGACGACAACGTAACAGACGTTAGGGAAGCCGAGCGATCCGGAAACAGCGCCGACACGCTCAATGCGCCATGGCTTGACCCCAAACTTGCAGAGCTGAACGACTCCGCGGATCTGCAGAGCTGGTGGTTGTCCTTGGTGGAAGCGATGGGCACAGGTGGCCCGCTGTTTCGGCGTGCACTGGACCAGCCATTTCGCGCGGACGCCCATTCCGAACTGGCCGAACGCATTATCGCGCTGCGCCCCAAGGTCGAAGCCGCATTGGATGCGGCAGGTTTGTCGCGCCACATCTACCGGTTTGACCCGGCGCTTTACAATCCGGCCTTGCCTGTGGCCAGCAACCTCTTTTTCGCCACGCTGCGCAACCCGATGGCGCAACAGGAACTGGCTCAGCAGACCGCCCTTTTCGAGGTGCTGAGCGATCTGGGCCTTGCGAATGGTCTGCTGGAATTAAGCGTCGATGTGATCGAAATGCTGTCGCAGATTTTTGGGTCCGACGAAGCCGAGCATCCCTTGTTTCGTAAGCTGGGGCTTGAACCATCGGTCTTTGCAACCTGCGTGGGGCTGGTGCGTGATTTGCGCCAATCGCCCGGCGCGGTGATGTCACCGACGGATAAGGCGATGCTGATGACTTTGCCGGCACAGGTGTCCGCCGAACAGATCGGCCCGGCGTTTACCACTGAGATGAAAGAGCGGATATTGACGCTCAGGGCGCAAAACTCAGACGCGTTGCAAAACAAACTCGGCCAGATGTTTGCGCCGCTTGATGATCAGGCCATCGCGCCAGGTCTTACCGTGCTCGAAAATGCAATCTTCGGCAAAATTTCAGATGGGGCAGGCGCGCGTGCGGATGAGATACGCACGATTGTGTCAGAGGTCCTGCTACAAGAGGGCGTGCGTCCTTTGGTGATCCAGCTGATCTATGATCTTGAGATGACGCTGGGCGGTTCGAACCTGCCGCGGATTTTTGCAGAACCGTTGGCGGTGGGGCGCGCGACGATCAAACGTCCAGATATTTTGTTGATGGAGCAAACGCTTGCCAGTTTCGATGCCAAGACCCGCCAGTCGCTCTATCGCAATTTGCGCGCCCTGATGCCTGATGCAACGATGATCTACCTTCAGGAAGAGTTTGAGGATCCGGATGACTTTGACGTCTACATCGAAGTCAGTGAAGGACGTATCGTCAATGCCGAGGGGCAAGGCTCTGGTGTGGACGACACGCTGGCCAGCTCGGACCTGAACCGCAAGGTGCGCGCGCTTGAATCGACGGCTCTGTTTTCCGGTTTGAACCGCCGCCAGCTGCGCCTGCTGGCCTTTGGCGCGCGATGGTTTGAGGCCAGTGAAGGCGAGGTAATTTTCCAAAAAGACGATGATCCAACGGACGGTGCCTACATGCTGCTGGCAGGGACGGCGGGGCTTTATGAGCCGCAACCGGACGGCATGGACAATCTGATCACGACCGTCGGGCAGGGGACGTTGGTGGGTGAATTGGGCTTGATCCGCAATGTGCCCCGCGCCCTGACAATGCGGGCGCATACGGATGTCGAAGCGTTGCGTTTGGGCGCAGAGGAGTTCTTGGCCGTGGTCGAGAATGATGCCTCAACCGCGTTCAAACTGTTGCAGGTGGTTGCTGGCTACGCTGGGCGCTGAGCATCCCCAAAAACCACTTACCCCATATGAATGACGTGCTCAGCGTCCACGATGATGGCCATGTTCCACAATCGGGCGAGTTGTTGCTCTTGCAAGAGGCACGCCGCATCGTCGGGGCCCGAGACATATTCCACGCGAAACCCGAACCTTTGCATGTCGCAGGCTCCATTCCAGCTGAGAAATACAGGCACGATCTGGCGTTCTACGGCAGCCGCCGCCACGGAGGCCGCGAGCGTTTGCGGTGCCTCGATCGGGGTTTTGACCCGAATGCCGATGTAGGAGGGACCGAACTCGTCGCGCTGCCAAAGAGCTGCGGATGGCACGAACGCGCCTGCCGTGGCAAAAGGATCATCAAGGGCGTGTCTTGGCGTCTCAAACAGAAGCGGATCCAGATCCAGCGGCGCATTTGGCGTCACACGCGACAATATCTCGAGGTATCGTTTCTCTACGTTCATCGGTTCAGCCCTTGCGCAATCAAGGATGCGGCGTCCGCGTTTCCGGGCGTGGGCAGTGTGGTG
This sequence comes from uncultured Alphaproteobacteria bacterium, assembly GCA_942490645.1. Taxonomy (GTDB): domain Bacteria; phylum Pseudomonadota; class Alphaproteobacteria; order Rhodobacterales; family Rhodobacteraceae; genus CALNXN01. The sequence continues at coordinate 89,011 of CALNXN010000010.1, forward strand.
TCCTTGAAGGCCGCGCGAATATCGTCGCCGCGTGTGCCGTCCAAGAACGCCTCAACCTCACGGCGCAGCATCAGCATTTCAGTCTCCATGACGATGCAGCTCAACCCCCGTTCAGCCGCCGCACGGGCGCGCTGTTCCTGATCGTCCAGATAGGGAGCCGATTGTGGAATGAAGATCGCGGGAACATTGGCATACATCAATTCATGGAACGAATTGTACCCCGCCGCTGACACCGTCAGATCTGCGGCCTGACACAGGGCCAACGTGTTTTGAGTGCGTACGACTTGCGTATTTTTCCACCCATATAATCCGCTGGGCACGACGGCATTCGGCCAAACGACGACCAGATGCAGGCAGTTCTCCCGCGGCTCCAGCAAGCCGCACATCATTTGCAGTTGGGCATGTCGTTCCGACGCGACACCGCCACCGAGCATCGAGACCACCAATGTGTCGATCTTGCGATCCAAGGACTTGGACAACCGTTTGCGGACGTCATGTGCGGCCTGTTTGCCAACGGACCGTCGATTGACGATGGGACCAACAGCATGAACTTGGCCGCCAAACGAGTAATCGGTGTTGAGTTCGGCAAAAGCTTCCTTCGGCACGATCACTTTGGAAAACACATGCTCGCGCTCAAGGGCCGCGGCGTGCACCTGACCAGATTGCCACAAGCCACGTCGGATCCAGACCGAGGGAATTTGCAAAGACGCAATCAATCGGTAAACGGAATCAAAGACATAGCCACCGTCAAACACCAGTTGATCGCCAGCGCGCACCACGTGCCGCAAGCGCAGGTAGTTGACCAGATCATTGGCGTATTCTTCTGCATGATCGTCGCTGCGTTGCACCATCGGGGCGCAGGAAAACCCGCGACCGCGCAGCATCTCCACGCAACTTGGAAACGCGGTAAAGGCATGAGGATGATCGTCCGGCAAGTCTTCTGCAATCAATGCACAGCGTTGTGCGTGACCCAATCCGTTGCCATTGGTCGGAAAGAAAACGGTCCGCGCTGGGGGCTTTGCCTGCGGGAGGGTGGGGACACTCAGGCCCAAATCACGCTCCAATCCGGCAAGGTCGCAATCCCTGAGCCATTCATTGGCTTGGGTGCGCCGCCCAATCTCAGCCCGGTTGTCCAATACGGTGTCCATCAAGAATAGCCCAAGCGCGCGGATGTCTTCGGGGCCGCGCAATACGGGTGCGCCTGTGGTCGCAAACGCTGCGGTGCTGGTGCAATCGATGACCACTGCGCCCGCACCCATGGCGTCGGTTGCGAATTGTGCCATGCGTTCGCCGGGCACGCTGGTTCCAAAAAAAGCGGCAACATCAGCATATTCCAACAGTGTTGCGGGGGGCAGTTCGCCGTAGCTGTGCACCGCAAGGGCTGCGTACCGCGAATTGCGCACCAACTCTTTGCCTTTTCCGTTGGTGATCAGATGCAGATCGACGTCCCCGGTGTGGTTCAGGGCGGAAAGGTCGGGCAATGTATGCGGTTCGTCCAGAAGGTCTGACGGCACATAAACGAACAGACGCACAGGACCTGTCGCGGGTTCGGTGGATTTGTGCGAGAGCGCCGCAACAAGCGGCAGGGTCGCGTCACTCAACAGTGGGCGTTTTTGTCGGTTGGCCAGATCAATGACATACGCCTCGCGCCCCAAAGCATAAGCCAACCTGTTTTGTGCTGTCACAAGATCAAACCGGTCCGTAAAACGCCCTGTTGCCATGACCCTGACGTCAGGTCCGGGTTGTACCTTGCGCAAAAGCAACTGAACTTCTTCTGAGATCGTCTCCGCGCCGATGATGACAATGGCGTCAATCGCAATATCATCCAAATCGGCCAGATAGGGGGCCGCCTCGTATTTTTGATGTTTGTGTATCGCCTCCGGTAAAAACCGTGCATCCAGTGCAACATCATGACCCCGGCCAGACAGTTGCGCAGCGAACACGAGGGTCGCATCAAACGCTTTGGCGGAGCGTTGACCTGCGGCAAGCAAGATCATGCCGCATCCCTTTCATGCAAGACCAGCTTCGGGCCGATCTGGGCTTTGAAAGCTTCCGGTGAAAACGCCTTGAGTTTGCGTTGGGCTGCGCGCACGTCTTTGGCATAGCGGGCCGCATCATTCACATACCCGTCGATGATGCCGTCAACCTGATCCGGCGTCGCGCTCAGCACGGCACCACCAAATATGCGCGCGGTCTGTTTGTCCGAGATCACGATTTTACCGGCCGCAACAGCCTCGGCCATAACGCGGCCAAAACTTTCGCGGAAAGTGGGAGCTGTAAAATAAATCATGAAATCAATCGCTTCAAAAAATTCATCTACCTCAATAGCGCGAAACGGAAGCAGCTGCCAATGGGGCGGTGCATCGCCTTGTGCGATGAGGGCGTCGGCGCCAAGAATGACATTGGATTGTGCATGTGCCGGAAAACACTGCGCCAAAACGTCATTTTGTGGAAATTTTTCCAATCCCGGACGCGACAGGCGACCGCGCCTGTCTTGCGGCGTCGATGTGGGCGGGCGCAGGGGAAAGTGGCAGATGTTGAACCAATCGACGTCCAGAATATCCCATCGATCCAGCGGCCCGTGGCTGAGTGACCAGTCCGTGATCGTGTGACGGTTCCACGCGGAAATAGGGGCAAGTGTGCGTTTACCTGCGTAGGTGCTAACGTCGAGTTGGTGCAGGCATTTGTGCACGTCGAAGGCTTCGGACCCGCTGGGGCGCAGAAAATTTTCATGTGCCACCACGATCAGATGATGCGCAATGATCCGCGCTTGGAACACGGCCTGAAACCTCAGGCACGATGGGTTATGAAAGATCGCGATGTCTGCCGCAATCTCGGGGGCATCCCAAACGACGGGCAGGTCCATGCGCAGCAGTGCATCTTGCAACTGGGGCGCCGGATCGCGTCCTTTGAACATGCTGGTCGATTGAGCGTGCACGACAACGTCCGCCATATGTCGGACCACATCCAATTCGGCCGCCACGGCAGACGACGTCCCGCCGGGAAACCGCGGGTCCAGAATATATGCAATCTTGGGCTTGTTCATAAATGAGGGGATCGCAGTGCCGATCAATAAATGCTCATGCTGACTTCGCGTCCGCGCGCTTGTGCTTGCGCCTGCCCGCGCGGGTCGCCTGATGCGTCCTGAAAGGACAGACTGCGCGGCGCAAAGCAATCGAGCCGTCCCGCTTCCACATCAACGCGGAAACTGCGCAATTCTGCCGCCAGAGGGTCGCTGCCGGTCGTCATCTTGGGATTGGAGGCAAGATAGCTGTAAAGCGCACCGCAATCCTTGCCTGAAATCAGGCTTTCGATCTCCAGCAACTCATCGATGGTGAAAAGTTGCTGTGCTTTGGCGTTTGATCCGACCATGACCATGATCGTTACAATGGCGAGCAGTTTGTTATTTGGCATAGTAGGTGTCCGAGTTGCGCGTTCTGCGCGGGCCTTCGAAAGAGGCGAGAGGATATATCACAAATGATCCCCCCGGCGTAGTTTTTGGATGAGACTGTTGCGCAGGCGAATGGCAGGGTCGACAGGTTTGGTACGGGTGCTGCGTGGTGCGCTGGTTGTGCTTGCTACACGTCCGGCGCGTGTGCCCTCCATCCAGATCTCGATGCGTCCCGATGCCGTGCTGCGTCTGGTGAAATCGCGTGCTTCAATCCCCAAACTGAGCGCCAGTGCGCGCGCGGCACGGGTATCGTCCGGGCTATAGTAGCGAATATGTGTTTTGGTGATTTTGAGGTTCTCGCGGCGCACCTGCGCGATGGGAAATCCGGTTTCCTCATAACTCGCCAATGTGCTGTTGAGCGTGTCGTCACTGACGCTGCTGGGGGCATGCACGAACAGACGAACGGAAGGTGCTCCATCCATGCCCAATCCAAGTTTTTCTGCGAGCGTCAGCACGCGTTCGGGCGGCGGTCCGACAAAAGGCAGTGCAGAATCGGGCGGCGCGGGCGCGGCCAGGTCAGGTTGTATCATGATGCTGGCGGGCGTTATGCCCGACCAGTCCACGGAAGCAGTTGTTACGCCCGCTTGGGCGCTATTTCTGGTGCTTTGCAGCTGTGTCAGAACGTCTATGGCCCGTGGGGCAAGCCCCAAGACCGGCAACGCGTTTGCCGACAACTGCGGCTCTTGGTTCGGGTCTTTCGCGAAAGATACGGGCGTGGCACGAGGTGCGAGCACGGCCGCATTTTCTGCAAACGTGGGCGTGACAGGCATGGCCCCGGCAGGGTTCGGAATGTTCGCGAAAGGCAGCCCGATTGAGGCCAAAACAGCGCCAGGACGCAGACTGGTCGTGCTGAGTGACACATCATGAGCTGCTGCGTTTTGAAGGATGCGCGGTTTGCTTGCAAGCATCGTTCGCACAACCGGAGTATTCGTCGCCGCGATCATGGCGAGGGGTTGAATAGCGTCCGAAGGTGCGAGCGCTGAAATCTCAACGAGACTAAACTGAGGAGTGATTTCGGTCGGAGTTTTCGTCAAAACCGGAGTTGGGGCGACTGTTGATCGGCTCACAACGGACGCATCTTGCTGGAGTGTGGGCGCAGGCTCTTGAGTGCGCGCCGCAGTTTGTGCGTCGGCTGTTGTCGCGGGTGTTAGGGCAAATTGCGCTGGCTGCGTGAGCTTTGACCACCCGGCCATCAACAAAACACCCAAGGAAAGCCCAACTCCGATGCCAAATGCGCAAGCCGCCAGCAGAGTTACGCCTTGGCGTGCTACAGGTTCGACTGAAGGCGCGGCGGCGATTTGCGATGGTGTGTTTTCGGTGACCTGAGGTGCGCTTGACGGGGGCGTGGGGAAGGGCGTTTTTTCGTCCCGCGAGGTCGAAAACGGGATCGCTTGAGACATGTCGACCGGTGGCCGGACAAACGCCGGTACTTTGCGTTTGGTTTTGGATTTCACAGGCTTTTTTTGGGCGAGCGCTTTTTCACGCTCCGCCCGCGCTTGTGCCAAGCGCTCTTCCCACTCGGCAGACCCCAGCGGCGTCCCAGAGATCGCTTCCGCACTTTTTGATGAAGTCATCGCATTGATGGCTTCGTCAGTCGTTTCCGACATTTATCCCAGCCCCCCGGCAGATCATCACAATACTAGTCTTCAATTGCAGCTTGTTTAAATTGAATCAAATATACACCGAATGACGTCGAGTTGCAAAAACGATTGGCGGGGAATTTCGAACAAATCCGCTCAGGCAGTACACCGGCAGAGGTGAACCGCGCAAAAGCAACAGTATAGGGGTGGATCAGGTTGTGTTCGGAGCGATTACTGATGGATCAGATATCGGCGAATTTTGTTGTTTTATTGCTCGGTGATTTCTGGTGGATTCCCTGTTTTCGTAGGTAAAACAATCGGTTGGCGAAGTTTTCTTGAGCGCCCGTTGCATGCACCGGAAATCTGGAAGCCTCGCCTGACAAACCACTGTATGCAAAAAAATGACCATGTCGTCGCGCACCGCATTCATAGCTGCCGCATCGATCGCACAAAAAACCGTCTTCGGAAAATGCCGTGAAGGGGCGCGCGTCGTCCCAAAGGCACGGTCTTGCGATTTGTTAACCCGTATTGTTGGGCGATGGGGGGGCTTGCGTGCGCTCAGTCGCGATGGAGTGACTGCGGCAGTGTTTCAAATTCTGCAATAGACGCGCAAATTGAACACAACGTTGATGACGGGCGGGAGACTACGTGCAGAGTGTTCGGCGCAGATTGTGCATCATTCGTCGGTTTTCATGCGGCTTTGATGGTTTCGTCGGAATTTGGGTTTTCGCTATTCGCTGACCAGACAAAGCTGAAGGTTGCGCCTCGATTTGGTGTCGACAAAAGCGAGATTTCACCACCGTGGCGCAGAACTGCTTTTTTCACAATGGCTAGACCAATCCCGGTGCTTTCAGGTGCGTCACCAGTTCGAAGTGTTTGAAAAACGTCAAAAATCCGGTCGTGATATTGCGGATCAATGCCGGGTCCGTTGTCAATGACCTTCACCGTGTATTGGTTCGCGCTCACTTGGGTGCAGATGGTGATTTCCAGTGCATTCAATCCGTCATGATATTTGATCGCATTGCCCACAAGGTTTTCCAGAACCCTGCGGAAACCAAAACTGTCGACGTGAACGGATTCCACATCTCCGCGCAGTTTCAACTGGTCAGCGCTCAGACCAAAGTCCAGACGCATCGCTTCGACAAGTTCTTTTAAAACGATTGGCTCGTTTTCAAATGGAATTGTCGCGACTTGCGAATACTCTAATATTCCACTGATGAGCCGGTCCATTCTTTCAATGCGTTCGTGAATTCTGTCTAGGTTCTGGCTCACATCCGGGTTCGCTGCGGACGTAGAAAAATAGTCCTCAAGGTCTTCTTGTATCATTCCCGTCAAGCCGCAGATGCCCCGGATCGGGGTTCTCAGGTCGTGGGAGGTCACGTAGGCAAACTGTTCCAACTCATCGTTTTTAAGAGACAGTTTTTCGTTAGTGTCCGCCAATTTGGCAGTTTTTTTCTTGAGCGCATCCGTCACTTGGTCGGCGTAACTCATGGCCCGTTTGTTGGCGCGGGACATCACCAACAGCAAGGTAACAATCAACGCTTCAATCAACAGTCCCGCAGTTAGAATAACGGTCGGCTGCGCGTAGGTGTTTTCTTCGCGGAACCTCAGGTTCGTCCGCATGTCCAGTGTCCATGTCCGGCCATAAAGATCGATAGGAATTTGTTCTGAAAACAATGGGTTCGGATCGATAGTCGCGTCGTCGGCGTTGTGCTCGTCATGGATGACTGTTTGGTCGTCGGAAATGCTGAACCTGACGCTGCGCAGGTCTTTTGTCAGCAACCCTTCCATGAGTTTGTGTACTACAAAAGGTGCATAGACCGTGCCTAGGAAACGATCGCGCCGCCCGGTGACGTCTGCAGGCGCGTCACCGCGATAAAACGGAGCATAAAACAGAAAACCTGACGTGTGATCAGCATCCTGAACCAACACAATTGGCCCCGTGATCTGGGCTGAGCCTGTGTCCCGGCTTTTCAGGGCTGCATTGCGCCGATTTGCTTCATGCGCGACATCCAGACCAACTGCGGCCGCGTTGATGTCTTCGGGCTCGATATAGCTGATCGGCATATACTCTGGTGAACTGTGCGTTGGGAAAACGCGAAACTCGGGGCGCTCTTGACGTTGTTTGGCAAGGTAGTCGGGCAAGGTTTCGTCTGTATGAAAGTGAATGACACCGATCCCATTGATCCCGGGATAGCGTTCTTCGATTCGCAACGTGCGCGCAAACACGCGCCAATCACCATGCGAAATGTCGCCGCCATGCGACTCCACCGCGGCAACACCGGCCCAAAGCGCGTCTTCGTAGTTCTCCATACGCTCCACGATCAAACCAAGTGCCCTGTCACGCGCAGCTTCAAAGCGAAGCTCTGTGCGCGTTTCGACCTGATACTTGGAAAACTGCCACGCCGAGAGAGTGAGCAGAAATGACAAACCAATCACAACCACATGCAAGACCGTGAGCCGTCCGCCTTCGTTCGAGGGCGCGATATGAGATAAAGGCAACGAACGCTCCAATCCAAATCCTGTGGCGAAGTCTAGACAAGGAGTCTTTAGAAAAATCTTAACGCCTGCGGACCGAGTTCTGAGGGACATAGAAGGCTGACGGTTTTCCCTGAGAATTCGACGGTCTGTGTCGCGCGGATATCCGACCTTGATCCGCGCCCAACTGCTATTTTTTGGGTCCTAAGGAACGGGAGGTTTCGGAACGGTCAGCCGAATGCCGGATTGGCGATATTGGCGGGCGCGCTGATTGAGATTGAAGAAGACGCAGTGTTGCCTGAAAGCGTTCGAGCGTTTTACATGCCGTCAGAGGAAAGTGGTGTTATCCGGGCGTACCAAGCGGTCGCGCGGATGGCGACGAACCAGGCTATGCCGGGAGAGTTAGGCCTAACCCCGGCGGCACGGTCAACAGTGAGCGCGTGCAAGATGGCCGAAGAAAACCCGATTGCAACCTTGGATAGTCAGTAGTGAACGAAAACGTCCGTTCTCCTCACAACAGCTGATGTTCACCGAATTGCCAGCAAAGACGGCTCTTCGGGGCAAAGCGTGCCTTCTCTGCAACCGAACCAATGACTGCTTTCATGCCAATTTGCCTCAAGAGAATATTACTACGGTTGGGCGAGATACTATGGCCGCGGCAGCAGAAAGTGGGCCGTTCGGGGAACACGGTTTCTTGTGGGTGGCGTAGAGCTTTCCTCGCGCCTGTTATGCTCTGTAGGCGGGTTGGGGCGCGCGGTCCTGCAGAGATATAATTTGTCGCAGCATCGTTTCTGTTAAGGTCGCTCGGATACCAGATGCCTTGGCGCTGTCATAGATGTTGTCCAACTCGTAGGGGTCCGTCGTGAGATCATAAAGCTCATGCCAATCCTCCCCTTCTCGCAGCGACATTCGGTGCGTGTCAGTAACAACAGTTCGCACGCGTTGCGGGCGGTCAAATCCGGTCATGACACGTTGGCTGTCTTCTTCGACGATGATCGCGGGAGGCGGGGCCGTCGAAAACAGATCGCGCCCCTGCATCCCGTTGAAGGCCTGGATGCCAGCGCGGGCAAGGATCGTCGCCGAAATGTCGATGCTGGAGGCCAGCCCTGCATCCACCTTGCGATCGACGGGCGCAGCTGGGTCATGCCAGATGAACGGCACACGCAGGATGCCTTGATAGTGCAGCAACAGTTTGAGCATCAAACCGTGATCACCCATGTAGTCGCCGTGATCCGACGTGAATATCACGATGGTGTCGTCCGCCATTCCAACAGATTTCAGATGCGCCAGGACGCGACCGATTGCATCGTCGATCATCGAGATAGAGCCATAGGTCAGGGCAATAATCGCGCGCGCCTCGTCTTCGGTGACGGTGAAGGGGCTTTGGTTGTCACGCGGGTCGGTGCCGTCTTCCATGGCTTTGCGCATGGCCTCAATCGGGGGCAGGTTTCCTTTGCCAAACGACGGGGGCAGCGGGATATCGTCTGGATCGTACATATCCCAATATTTGCCGGGTGGCGTGAATGGGTGATGCGGGTCCGGGAATGACATCTGCAAGAAGAACGGCGCGTCGCTTTCGCTTTGCTCGGTCAGCCAATCCTGTGCGCGATCGGCGATCCATGACGTTGAATAAAGCTCCTCTGGCACGGCAGTCCGCCATGCTTGCGGTGCCTGGTAGCGATTGTCGGGAAGTGCGTTTTCCGGCCCCACAAGACTGTCGAAATCTTCGCGTTGCTCGCGCGCCCATAGCAGGTAATCCCCCGATGCGTGATCGGCATGATCCGCAGCAACCTCGACGTGGTCAAAGCCGTAGAAGTCACCGTCCATACGTTCGGCCAGGGGGCGGTCCCATATTGGCACGACTTCCAGATCGTAATCAGGCGAATGGCGGTTGCGTTTGTAGGCGTCGCGCAGCTCAACCCGCGGCGTGTGCAACCCGTCTTTGGCTTGATATTGATTGGTGGCGGGCAGCCCGGTGAAGCTTTGCAAATGGGACTTACCGATGAGGCCCGTGCTGTAGCCCGCGTCTTTGAGCAACTCAACGAAGGTTGTGTGATCCTTAGACAGCGGGATGCCGTTGTGGCGCGCGCCGTGCAGCGACGACATGCGCCCCGTCATGATCGACGCGCGATTGGGCATGCAGATCGGGTTGGCCACATAGAACCGGTCCCAACGGGTGCCCTTTTCGGCGATCCCGTCAATGTGGGGTGTTTTTACGATTGGATTGCCATAGCAGCCAAGGTGGTCGGCGCGATGTTGGTCGGTGATGATGAAGAGAAAGTTAGGGCGCTTGGTCATGATGGGCTACCTTTCGCGGGGACAACTTGACTGTCACGGCGCAAATCCCACGCGATGAGGGCAATGCCGAGCGCCAATGCGGGCAAGTAGTAGGCGGGGCTGATGGCCAGCAGCGTGAAGGCGGCGACGAAGCGTAAAGCTACTTCGACCCAGGTGAGTTTGCCACGGTCATAAGCGGACAACGCCGACGAGAACAGCCAGATACAGAATAAGGTCCGCGCGACGATCCATAGGAAAGTGACCATGTTGAATTCCTCGACGATCAACAGCGTTGGATAGAACGCGAAGATGAACGGGATGATGAATTTCGCCATGCCGAGGCGGAAAGCCATGAACGAAGTAATCAGCGGATTGGCCCCTGCAATCGGGGCGGCGGCATAGGCGGCAATCGCGACCGGTGGCGTCAGGGACGAGGCGACCCCATAATAGAAGACGAACATATGCGCCGTCAGCATCGACACACCAAGCGCCTGAATTGCGGGGCCCATGACCAAGACGATGATCAAGTAAGCGGGCAGTGTCGGCATGCCCATCCCGAGGACAAGCGCACCTATCATCGCCACCAACAGTGCTGAAAACAGACTATCGCCGCGAATTTCTGCGATCACTCCGGCGAGTTTCAAGCCCAGTCCGGTGGAATCGAGCGATGATACCAAAACGCCAATCGTCGCAAGGGCGATCAGCAAGGTCGCGCCCGATTTACAGCCAGAGATAAACGAGGTCCAAACCCGCATCGGGTTGCGGCGCACTTCTGGGTTGATCACGGACAGGACCAGCAAAACGATGACTGCATAAAAGCCCGCGGATGATGTAGACAGACCCAAGACAAGTGAGATGATGACAGCCGCAATCGGGCCGACAAACAACACCGAGTTGAACATATCGACGCGGGTGATCTGGTCATCTACTTCAAGGGGTTGAACTTCAATCCCCTGCCGCCGCGCCTCGACCGTGACGGCGCAAAACAGGCTGAAGTAGTAGAACAGCGCAGGGAACAGGGCGGCGATGATGATGTTGAGGTAGCCCACGCCGGTCAGGTCAGCCATGACAAGGGCAGCAGCTCCCATGATCGGCGGCATGATTTGCCCGCCAGATGAGGCCGTCGCCTCGATACCGGCGGCAAAGGGGCGCGAGAACCCGCGCTTGATGATCATCGGAATGGTAAAGGTGCCGGTGCCGACGATATTGGCAACCGTGCTGCCCGACATGGTCCCGAACAGCGACGACGCGAGAATCGCCGCGTGCGCCGGACCACCGCGCGTGCGACGTGTCGCCAGAAATGCAAATTTCAGCAGTGTATCCCCAGCACCGGTGCCTTCAAGCAGAGCGCCGAAGATGATGAAGATGAACACCGTGCTCAGCACGATATTGGTCAGCGACCCGAACACGCCCTTGTTGGTGTTATACCAAAGCGCTGACGCGATTTCGCGCAACGTAAAGCCCGCGTGTTCTAGCAATCCCGGCAAATGCTCGCCAAAAAGCATATAGAGAACGCCCAAGACCCCGACGCCAAACACGCCGTAGCCCCACAGCCGTCGACACAGTTCCAGAAACACAGCGACACCCGCAAGCGCGGGCCAGACGTCACGGTTGGTCACGTCATAGAGCGCCGTTTGCATTTGGGTCTGGACGGAAAAGAAGGCCCAGATCGACCACAGACCGACAACCAGCAAAACGACGTCTATCAGCAAGAACGTATTCGTTTTCGCGGCCATCATTTCGCCTGCCGCCGCTCGTTTGCTTTGAGAGGCCGCAATTGCGACGATGAGGGCCAGTGCAAAGCCACCCGCCCGGTGCGTTGTCGGATCAAGTAAGCCAATGCCCGAGATGTAGATCGTGATCGCGCCAAGGGTGGCTGCGGCAAGGACGCCTGCAATCGCAAACAGGTTGGCCAACGTGCGGCCATTGGTCATGTCATTGGTCATGGAAACATCCCAACTGCAAATTTGATGTGGGGCCGCACCGTGAAAGGTGCGGCCAGATCAAGCGAGGTCGATTAGGTGCCAGGGCGCAGATTGTCCGGAATTTCGACGCCGACTTCTTCGTAGTAGCGGATCGCGCCAGGGTGCAATGGCACGTTCACCGACGTGAACGCTGTGTCCAGCGTTACGGCCTGCAGGAAGAATGCAGTCGCTTGCACTTCTTCGATGTTTTCCCAGAAGGCCTTTGTGGCTTGGTAAACGGTTTCTTCGTCCACGCCTGCATGGGTGCCCACAAACTGTGAGAAGGCCAAGGATGTGATTTCGCCGCTGGTTTGCTGACCTTTGTAGACGCCACCGTCAAACGTGATCATACCGCGACCGGGGCCTCCTATGAGGTCTTGCATGGCCTGGGTGCCCAGGGCTTCTTCGGGAATGGACAGGATGCGGAACTCTCCGGACAAGCCGAACTGTTCGATATTTGCAGAGCCGATTTCCGCAGGGCGTACCATCATGTCGATGCGACCATCGGCCAAAGCCGCGTAGCCTTCGCCCCAAGACAGACGGACGGCAGTGTAATCTGCGTCTGGTTCAAACCCTGTGATGTTGCGGATAATTGCCTCGGACGTTGCGGAAGCAGAGCCCGATGGAGGACCCGTGAAAATGGTTTTGCCTTCAAGATCATCCCAGCTTTCAATGCCTGAGCCCGCCAACGTTACAGGATGATAGGCGCCAGCCTGAAAGCCGAAGATCGCGCGCAAGTTGGCGGCCGCTTCGGGCGCGTCTTCGATGGGTTCATACATGGCGCGATTGTTCGCCATCAAGTTAACAAGGGAAGGTACGGTGGAGAAGAACTCGATCTCTTCACGTCCTCCGCGCAGCATGGATTGCGTCAGCGTTTGCCCAGCGTTCACCTGAATTTCGATATCTGCCTTGCCCGCTTGATTGGCGAAGGCCACGAACACTGTGTAGACCGGATCGCCTACGCCAGCAGTTTCACCGCGTTGAATTTCGGCGTTTGCGCTGCTCACGCCAGCCACGCAAAGGGCCGTTGCAGCCGCGAATCGCGTCACTGAATGAAGATTGAACATTGTATCCTCCCAAATCTGTTCAACGGAACTATACCGCTTCCATTGTAGAAAAAATAATTCAATAGTAGCGATGATTCATAAGGAATTGGTATGCGGATTGACCCCAGACACCTCGTACAACTCTCGATGATTATCGAGGCGGGGTCATTCCAGACCGCCGCTGAGCGGTTGGGCATGACGCAACCCGCACTCAGCCGGAACATCCGCGTGCTGGAAAGCCGGATCGGGTCGGCGGTCTTTGATCGCAGGGCGCGCAAGGCCGTACCGACGGAGATTGGACTGCGGCTGGCCGAACATGGGCTGACCGTTCGCATCGCCGAAGACCAGGCGGCGGCCTATTCCAAACAGGCGGCGTCAGGATCGGCAGGGGAACTTCGTGTCGGTGCACCCCCGATTATTGCTGGCCATTTCTTGACGCATCGCCTTTCAAAATTCGTACGAGATAATCCAGATTGCCACGTCGAACTGCGTGTCGGTCTGGTCCATGAATTACGCTCGATGCTGGAACGGTCGCAAATCGACATCATTGTCGGACCGCGCAATCTGGCCGAAGGCGTCGCTGAAATGTCGTTTGAACTTTTGGTGGATGAAAGCGTCGGGATTATGTGCCGGTCTGACCATCCATTGACACGACTGGCTAAAGTCAGGCCCAGCGACCTTGCACAGCAGAAATGGGTCGCACATTCCCGTGGCAGCACACTGCGCTTGCAGACCGAGGCCGCATTGGTCGCGATGGGGTTGGACCGCGTTCATGTCACTGTGGAAACGGACTCAATCCGCTCTGTCCTTGAGATTGTCGAATTCACAGACCTGATTACAACCATGCCCCGCGAGACGACTCAAATATACTTACGCGAAAACCTGACGTTTCTAGACGCGGACCACGCGCAGTTTTCGCGCCCCATCGGGATTATCAAACGGGTCAACGCCCCTGCGAATGCAGTGGTTTCTAAGTTCGTCAGTCTCTTGCAGCAAGGCACGGACAGCCTCCATGCCGCTAAGAGGTCGCGAGATCTGTGAGTGCCCGCTTGAACGCCACATCATCGTGAAGTTCGGACTTCAAAGTGCGATTCATTGCCTTCATGGGCTATTGGCGTATGAGTGCATCCTTCCGGAACCGCAAAGCAGACGTTCGTTTGCGAGGCAGAATAGGCCTTTGCGGGCTCAATGCGGACCTTTGCGGCAGCGTATATCGACGTCCGGTTTGTGCCTATCAAAGCAAAAGGCGGTTTGCCCGCACAGCAGTCACCGGCCTCAACGACTGCTTTGCTTCACACCGCGTGTGCTAGTTACCAAGGGGAGGATTAAACACGCGCCTTCTGGAACCGCTATCTCCAGCGGATAGTCTGGCTTTCTTGGTTCTGCCGCTGGACCACAATGACGTCTTTGGGCTTGGAGCAGACACAAAACGCGTTTCGGATGGAAGGCAGTTATGGGACGTTTGCCGATGTGGTGGAGCAAAAGGCATGCGCCCCAGCTGTTCAGATTGAGGCGTTACAGCTTACTCATCCAAGATCAAATCACTGTTACAATCAATTGGTTCAATTTGGGTGGGCTTTGGGGCTGGCCAGCGGACCGGTAGAAAAAACACGAAATAACTTCGATATCTTATGCAGATCAATGGCGGAGAGACAGGGATTCGAACCCTGGGTAGGCTTGCACCCACAACGGTTTTCGAGACCGCCCCGTTCGACCACTCCGGCACCTCTCCGCGGGGATCTTGGTGCGCCGCGTTTATTCGGGTTTGACGGCTGTGACAAGGGTGAATTGGCGGAATGGGTCGCTCACCGGAATTTTCGTTGCCGGGGGCGCGAAATGTCCTAAGCTGACAGTCGAAGCAGGTTTTTCCTGCGTCGAAAGAGGAGACTGTAATGCTCGCAATTCCGCGTTTTCTGCCCGTTTTCCTGTACCTCATGGTCTGTGTGCTGCTGGCTGTGACGCCGGCGCAAGCGCAGCAAAACGACCGTCTTGAGGCGTTTCTGGAAGTGACCGGATTTGATGTGGCATTGGAAAGCATCAAGCTGTCCGCTGAATCCGCACCCCTGATGATAGGGCTGGAAGCGGATGATTTCGGGTCTGAATGGACGCGGTTGGTCGAGGAGGTGTTTGACACCGACGAGATGCACGACATGGCGTTGGATATTCTGGCACAAACCCTTGATGACGACCTTCTCAGCCATGCGGTTGAGTTTTATGCGTCGGACTTGGGGCAAAGGCTGGTGGCCGCGGAAAACGCGTCGCACATGAAAGAAGACGATGATCTCAAACGTGAAAGCGGCGAGCAGATCATCTCCGGGCTTGTGCGTCTGGGCGCGCCCCGGCTTGAGGAATTGAAACGCCTGAATGCCGCCACTGGTTCCGAAGACAGCTCGGTCCGGGCGATCCAAGAGGTACAGGTGCGGTTCTTGATGGCGGCGGCGGGCGCAGGCGTGATCGAATTGCGTATGGAAGAGGCGGACCTGCGCGAGGCTTTGAAATCACAGGAAGGCGAATTGCGCCGAAGTCTGCAAGCCTCGGCATTGGCCAGTTCAGCCTATACCTATCAGGCGTTTTCCGATGATGAGGTGGCGGCCTATGCCGACGCATTGGAGGACCCCATGATGGGGCAGGTTTATGAATTGATGAATGCGGTGCAATTCGAGATCATGGCCAATCGCTACGAAGCCATGGCCGACGAGATGAGCCGCCTGCAACCGAGCCAGGACCTGTGAGGCTCTTGCGTACTTGTATCGCCGCCACGGTGGCGGTGTGCCTTGCCGTTCCGAGCTGGGCCGACGCGCGGCTGACGGTGTTGCTGGATGTGATGCGTCTGGATGATGTGGTACGGATACTGCGCCTTGAGGGGGCTGAGTATGCCAATACACTGAACGAGGATATGCTGGACGGGCAGGGCGGTGCCTTTTTCGACACTCAGGTCGATCGCATCTATGACGCCCGCGCAATGGCGGAGCATATCCGCTCAGGTTTCGAAGAAATCCTGACGCCGGATGAGATTGAGGCGGTGATCGGTTTTTTCAATTCGGACCTCGGCGCGCAAATTATCAGCCTCGAGAACGCCGCGCGTGAAGCCATGACTGACCCGGACGTAGAAGAGGCCGCGCGCGCTGCTTACATCGATGCTCAAGACGCGCCGGGCGAACGTCTGGCGCTGTTGGATCGGTTTGTCGAAGAAAACAGCTTGATGGACCGCAATGTTGCGGCTGCGATGAGCAGCAATCTGGCGTTCTATAACGGGCTGGTGGACGGAAAATACATCAGCCTTTCGCCGGATCAGATGCTCACAGAAGTGTGGGATCAGGAAGAGGAGCTGCGCGCGGACACGCAAGACTGGCTATATGGGTACTTTCTGCTGGCCTATCAGCCGCTGAAGGTGTCGGAACTGGAAGCTTATGTCGCGTTTTCCGTAAGCCCGGTGGGCCAATCACTGAACCGTGCGCTTTTTGCCGGGCACGAACAGATGTACCGCGAGATTTCCTACGCTCTGGGTCGCGCCATCGCGCTGAGTGCTGCGGGCAGTACCTTGTGATCCGTCCCGTTAGGCCCAGAGTGGGACACCTGATTGCGACTTGATCTTTGGTGCCAAGCAAACGCACGATCACGCACTGAAATCCAGGCAAACACGATCGCCCGGTGGGGTTGCGCCAAGTCGGGGACGCAGTTGTGCGCCCAGATAAACCATCTGACGGAGCGGACCGAGCAAGACGCAATGAGAAAGTTGGATAGCCTATGAAGCGCGCGATGGATGCGACCTTGGGCAAGTGGTTGCGCCATATCCTGTTTGTACTATTTCGCAGCTACTATGCGCTGTTTTACAATGTCAGTTGCTCCAACAAGCATCTGCTACAGGATCAACCCGGCACGCTTATTCTGGCAACGCATGTCAGCCGTCACGACGGCCCGTTGATCGCAGCTATTCTTTATTCCACAACGCGCATCCGACCGACGGTGCATTACGATGAATACTACAACTGGTCGCAATGGCTGCCGATGTATATCTCTGCTGCAATCCCGATGAGTTCCCCGCAAAGCTGGCCGCCCGAGCGTCGCAAAGCGCGCAAAGAGTGGGCGCTCGATGTTGTGCGAAAAGTATTGGCGGCAGGCAGTTCGGTGTTGGTCTTTCCAGCAGGCAAAATCCGCAGACAGCCGGAAGAAGTAATCCAACCCAATCTGTCAGGCGTGCGCGACTTCATGCAAATGAACCCGGATGCACCGGTGATGTTGTTGCGGCTGGACGGGCTGGGCCAGTTTCAGTTCGCCAAATATGACGGCTTCTGGAGCTTTCTGGGCATCAAGAAGGGGCGCCGCCATGTCAATATGGACCTGTCACCAGTAACGGATCTGGACCCGTCGATGGATCTTGCACAGTTCAACAAACGACTGGAGACGCTGCTGAACAGCTAAGGCGCGGGGCGGACCCCGCACCTTTTCTTGTGTTCACCCGACATGGATGACCCGCTTGCCGAAATTCTCGCCACGCAGCAGGCCGACAAAGGCGCGTGGTGCGTTTTCCAGACCTTCGATCATGTCTTCTTTGTATTTGATTTTACCTTCTGCCAGCCAACCTTGCATGGCTTTGGCAAACTCCGGATACAGATGCCCGAAATTGTCAAAGATGATAAAGCCCTGCATACGGATTTTCTTGACCAGCAACGTGCCCATCAGCAGGCCCAGACGGTCCGGGCCGGGGGGCAACTCGGTGTCGTTGTAGCCCGCGATCCGCCCGCAGACCGGTACACGCGCAAAAGGGTTGAGGCGCGGCAGAACCGCATCAAACACATGGCCGCCAACGTTTTCGAAATAGATATCGATCCCATCGGGCACGGCGGCCTTGAGATCGGCCTTGAAGCTGTCGGATTTGTGGTCGATGCAGGCGTCAAATCCCAGAACATCCACCGCATAGGCGCATTTTTCCGGGCCACCGGCCACGCCCACGACGCGCAGGCCCATGATCTTGGCGATCTGTCCGACCGTCGCGCCCACGGGGCCGGTTGCGGCCGCCACCACGAGGGTTTCCCCAGCTTTGGGCTCTCCGATCTGGGTCAGGCCCGCCCAGGCGGTAAAGCCCGGCATCCCCAAAATGCCCAAGGCCCAAGACGGGTTGGTCGGGTTCTTGCCAAGGTTCTGCACCATGGTACCGTCGGAGATCGCGTAGTCCTGCCATCCGTTCATACACAGCACCCAATCTCCCGGCGCATAGCCGTCGAGGTTCGAGGTCACGACCTGACCGACCGTGCCACCGACCATAGGATCGCCAATCTGGACCGACGCGGCGTAGCTGGCCGCATCGCTCATCCGGCCCCGCATGTAAGGATCAAGCGACATATATTCCGTGCGGATCAGCATTTCGCCTTTGCCCGGCTGGGGAATGGGCGTTTCTTCCATCCGCAGGGTGTTGTCATCGGGTTCGCCCACGGGGCGCTCGTTCAGCACCCATTGACGGTTCACGGTATCGGATTGTGGCATTGGCTGTCTCCCTGATAAGTTGTTGGCGCCAGTGTTAAGGAGGTGTGCCAGACGCTGCAACTGTACCCTCGCGTCGCGGCGCAAAAACGCCTTTGGGCGCTTGACAAGTGTACCGGTCTGACGCATACGGCGCTCTCTAACTGAGGCGTCCCTTGCTGGGGCGTCTTTCACATTGATGATCCCTCTGAAAGACGGGGGCGCTGTTCGAGGTGGCCATTTGGCCTAAACGCTCCGTCCGGAGGACCACAGAACGCGGGGAAAAAGGAAAACACGCATGTTTGCGGTCCTCAAGACGGGCGGTAAGCAGTACAAGGTTCAGTCCGGAGATATCCTCCGTGTCGAGAAACTGGCTGCCGACGCAGGTGAAAAAGTTCAATTCAACGAAGTGCTGATGCTGGGCGGGGACAAACCCGTAGTTGGCGCGCCCTTCGTCAAAGATGCTGGTGTGCAGGCCGAAGTGGTCGATCAGATCAAAGGCGACAAGGTGATCAACTTTGTCAAACGCCGCCGCAAGCACTCCTCCAAGCGGACCGTTGGCCACCGCCAGAAACTGACGCTGATCAAAGTGACGGACATTCTGGCGTCCGGCGCTGACAAGTCCGGCGTCAAAGCGGCAATGGGCGCTGGCTCCGTGTCTGCAACGGCTGTAGCGGCTGCCGCACCGAAAAAGGCAGCGGCTCCCAAAGCGGAGAAGGCCGAGAAGGCACCAGCCCCGAAAGCCAAAGCGGCCCCCAAGAAAGCCGCTGGTGGCGACGATCTGTCGGCCATTTCGGGCGTTGGTCCGGTGATCGTGAAGAAGTTGCATTCTGAAGGTGTAACGACATTTGCACAGATTGCAGCATGGACGGATGCAGACGTAGAAGCTATTGAAGAGAAACTGTCGTTCAAAGGTCGTGTCGGTCGTGAAGACTGGATCGCACAGGCCAAAGAACTGGCTAAAGGCTAAGGAGAGACCAAATGGCACATAAAAAAGCAGGTGGTTCATCCCGCAACGGTCGCGATTCCGCGGGCCGCCGTCTTGGCGTAAAGCTTTATGGTGGTCAGTCCGCCATTCCCGGCAACATCATCGTGCGTCAGCGCGGCACCAAGTTTTGGCCGGGCGAAGGCGTCGGTATGGGCAAGGATCACACGATTTTTGCAACTGTCGATGGCGCTGTGACCTTCCACAAGGGTCTCAAGAACCGTACATTCATTTCGGTCCTGCCGGCGGCGGAGGCCGCAGAGTAAGCCCGAACCCGTAAGGTTTTGAAAACATTCAGGGGGATCGGCGCTACCGCCGGTCCCCTTTCTCGTAGCGGAGGGTCTGATGGCCCAGGACAAACGCCCCGTTCTGACCGATGAATCGGTCCAGTTGCGCCCCGCTGTAACGGCGGATGTGGACGCACGGCTGGCGCTTGGCAATTCGCCCGAACTTCACAGGCTCTTTGGCGGTGATCCGCGTCAATTCCGCGACATCACACGCGAGGCCGCAGAGGCGTGGGTGAACTCCGTTGCCAACGACCCCACCGCATGGATCATCACGCTCGAGGATCGCCTGATCGGATCGGTGCGTCTGCATTCGATCAACCACGCGGACCGGCGCGCCAATCTGGCCATTGGTATTCTGGACACAGATCTATTGGGGAAGGGTATCGGGACGCGCGCGATGCGCCTTCTGGCGGCACACGCCTTTGAAGCCATGACACTACACCGGCTGAGCACGCGTGTTCTGGCCGACAACACCCGCGCGATCGCAGCCTACGAAAAGGTCGGTTTCGTTGTCGAAGGGCGCGAGCGTCAGTCCGCGCGGATCGGGGACCAGTGGCTCGATGATGTGATCATGGGCCTGTTGTCCACGGACCTGAGGTCTGCGTCATGAGCGTTGCGGTTACGTCCTTTGCGGTTTTCGCAGCGTCTCAAGTCGGCACACCTGGACCCGCCAACATGGCCCTGATGGCCACAGGCGCGCGCTTTGGCTTTCGGGCGGCTTTGCCCTTTGTTGCAGGCGTCGCCCTCGGCAAACAGCTGGTAATCTGGCCCGTGGGCTTTGGTCTGATGGAGTTGGCCAACCGCGCCTCTTGGGTGTTTGAGGCGCTGAAATACATCTCGGCGGCCTATATCATCTGGTTGGCGTGGAAGGTGGCAAACTTGCGCCTCGGCGCCAAACGCGAAGTGGGCACGGCGCCGGGGTTCGTCGCGGGGTTGATCGTACACCCGTTGAACCCCAAGGCCTGGGCGATGATCGTGGGCGGTTTTACGGCTTTTGTTGCCCCTGGCACGCCCAGCATTGAGGCAACGGCAACCATTGCTGCTGTACTGCTCGGCTGCCAAATTCTATTGCACCCTTTGTGGACACTGGCGGGCGACGGGATCGCGCGTACGGTCGCAAACACCGCGATGGAACCTTACTTGATGTGGACATTGGCTGCTTTGACGGTGGCCTCTGTCCTGTTCGTACTGTTCGGAGGAGGAACATGACGATGGAAATGAAGAAAATACCGTTGCAAGCGGTGATCGAAACGGATCGCTTTGATCTGCGCCCGCTTCAGCGCTCTGATATGGGCCTGATCGAGCATTATGCAGGCGATCAGCGTGTCGCGCGCATGACCACATCGATCCCCCATCCCGTACCTCCCGGAATGACTGAGGCGTTTGTGACCCGTGCGATGTCGGACACCCGCGACGCAGACGTCTGGGCCATGGATGGTACCAAATCGGGCGCGGCAGAGTTGATGGGCCTGATTTCGCTCGAGCGGATGGATCGTGACCAGTCGGAGGTGGTCTATTGGGTCGCACCTCCCTACTGGAACACGGGTCTGGCCTCCGAGGCAGTCGAGGCGTTGGTGATCGCCAACCCGCTGAACAACGTGACCATTTTTGCGAGTGTTTTTCAGGACAACCCGGCTTCGGCACGCGTGCTGACGCATTGCGGCTTTGAATACCTTGGTGACGCGGAAAGCTTCAGCCTCGCGCGGGATACAGCTGTGCCTACGTGGACCTACCTGAAAAAACTGTGATTGAACGCGGGCGCGACCCGCACTAGGACCGACCCATGAAGTTTCTTGATCTGTGCAAAGTATATATCCGGTCCGGGTCCGGCGGCGGCGGTTGCGTGAGTTTCCGGCGCGAGAAATACATCGAATACGGTGGCCCTGACGGTGGCGACGGTGGTACTGGCGGGTCCGTCTGGGCCGAGGCTGTGGATGGTCTGAACACCCTGATTGATTTCCGCTACCAGCAGCATTTTTTCGCCAAGAATGGCCAGCCCGGCATGGGCCGTCAGCGTACGGGCAAAGACGGCGATGATATCGTGCTGCGCGTACCGGTGGGCACCGAAATTCTGGACGAAGATCAGGAAACCGTGGTGACGGATCTGACCGAAGTGGGCCAGCGCGTGCAACTGGCGCGCGGTGGCAACGGCGGTTTCGGGAACCTGCACTTTAAATCCGCCACCAATCAGGCACCGCGCCGCGCCAACCCGGGCCAGGACGGCGTCGAGCGGACGCTTTGGCTACGTTTGAAGCTGATCGCGGATGTGGGGTTGTTGGGCCTGCCCAATGCGGGAAAATCCACCTTTCTGGCGGCCACGTCCAACGCGCGCCCCAAGATTGCGGATTACCCGTTTACCACGCTGCACCCCAATCTGGGCGTTGTGGGCGTGGACAATACTGAATTTGTTGTCGCCGATATTCCCGGCCTGATCGAAGGCGCATCCGAGGGCCGCGGCTTGGGCGATTTGTTCTTGGGGCA
The DNA here is from genome assembly GCA_942490645.1 of uncultured Alphaproteobacteria bacterium. Classification (GTDB taxonomy): domain Bacteria; phylum Pseudomonadota; class Alphaproteobacteria; order Rhodobacterales; family Rhodobacteraceae; genus CALNXN01. Next base: position 111,020 of record CALNXN010000010.1, read on the forward strand.
TGTCGAACGCTGTGCGGTGTTGTTGCATCTGGTGGACGGAACATCCCCGAACGTGGCGGAGGACTATCAGACCATCATCACTGAACTGGAAGCCTACGGTGAAAACCTTGCCGACAAACCGCGCGTGACGGTACTCAACAAAATCGACGCTTTGGATGAAGAAGAACGCATAGAGGCCCGAAATCAATTGGAAAAAGCCTGTGGTGGTCCGGTCATGATGATGTCCGGCGTTGCGCGGGAAGGCGTTACCGACGTGTTGCGTACTCTGCGCGGCCAAATTGATGATGACCGTTTGCGGCATCGCCCCGCGGAGGAGGCCGAACCGTGGCGTCCCTGACATCAGCCCGTCGGCTGGTGGTCAAAATCGGCTCGGCACTGCTTGTTGATCGGCAAAGCGGGAACCTGCGCAGCGATTGGTTGGCCTCTGTCGCACAGGACGTAAAATGGCTCAAATCGCATGGAACAGACGTGGTGCTCGTCTCGTCGGGCTCCATCGCACTGGGGCGCGGCGTTCTGGGCCTGCCACCCACGGAACTTGCGTTGGAACAAAGCCAAGCCGCTGCTGCAGTCGGGCAAATTCGCCTCGCGCGCGCCTACGAAGAAGTGCTTGCCCCGCATGGCATCACCACAGCACAGGTTCTGGTCACCCTCGAAGACAGCACCGACAGACGCCGCTACCTTAACAGCCGCGCCACGATGGAGCAGCTTTTGTCGCTCGGGGTGGTCCCAATCGTCAACGAAAACGACACGGTCGCAACCGATGAAATCCGCTTTGGTGACAACGATAGGCTCGCCGCGCAGATCGCAGTGACCGTGGGCGCGGATCAACTGATTTTGCTGTCGGACGTCGACGGGTTCTACACCGGCAATCCGTCGACTGATCCAACGGCAACACGCTACGATGTTATCGACGCCATCACATCCGAGATCGAGGACATGGCAGGCGATGCAGGCTCCGGGCTGTCCAAGGGCGGGATGAAAACCAAACTGATCGCAGCCAAGACCGCAACGGCGGCCGGATGCGCAATGGCCATCAGCGAAGGGTTCGTGCAACACCCGTTGCGCGCTCTGCATGATGGCGCCAATGCGACATGGTTCACTGCGCAGACCGACCCGCAGGCCGCGCGCAAAGGTTGGATCGCGGCGATGAAACCGCGTGGTTCGGTCACGCTTGATGATGGCGCGGTGACGGCGCTGAAATCAGGCAAAAGCCTGCTGCCCGCCGGGGTGGCACATGTAACGGGTCAGTTTCAGCGCGGCGATGCGATCGCCATTCAAGACAGCAGCGGTCACATTCTGGGACACGGGCTGGCGCGCTACACGGCTCAGGAGACGTCCGCAATTCGAGGGCGCAAATCCCACGAAATCGAAGCCGTTCTGGGCTATCCCGCGCGCGCGGCTTTGATCCACCGCGATGATATGGCACTCTGAGGGTTCCAAATGGCCCCAAATATTTCCCGCCGGGAGGCATTTCATCCTTCTGGCGCACCGCAGCACAAAGGCGAAACCGATGAAAGACTTGGATGACATTCCCGGACTGATGGCCGAGATCGGGCAACGTGCCAAGGCGGCGGCGGCTGAACTGGCATTCGCCAGCGCCGAGCGTAAACACGCGGCCCTTATCTCTGCCGCGGAACATGTGTGGACATCGCGCGCTGAGATCATCGCAGCCAATGCCAAGGATCTGGACTACGGTCGTGACAAAGGACTGTCCGACGCCATGATGGACCGTCTGATGCTCGATGAAGAGCGGCTGCAAGGCGTTGTTGACGGGCTGCGCAGTATTGCGGAGCAACCTGATCCGGTGGGCGAAGTGATCGCAGAATGGACACAGCCGACAGGATTGAACATCCGCCGGGTGCGCACGCCTTTGGGCGTCATCGGGGTGATTTACGAAAGCCGTCCCAACGTGACGGCGGATGCCGGTGCGCTTTGCCTCAAGGCGGGAAATGCCGTCATCCTGCGCGGCGGATCGGAAAGCTTTCACTCCTCAGGTGCGCTGCACAAATGCCTGGTGCAAGGGTTGCGCGACGCAGGATTGCCAGAGGATGCGATACAACTGGTGCCGACGCGTGACCGTGCCGCTGTCAGCGAAATGCTGACCATGACAGACACCATCGACGTGATCGTACCACGTGGTGGCAAGGGCCTTGTGGGGCTGGTCCAACGCGAGGCGCGGGTGCCGGTTTTCGCCCATTTGGAAGGCATTGTGCATATCTACGTCGACAAGGATGCAGACCCTGAAAAGACGCTCAGGGTTGTGCTGAACGCGAAAACGCGGCGCACAGGCATTTGCGGTGCGGCCGAGTGTCTGCTTGTTCATAAGGACGTTGTGGACACCATTGGACAAGGCGTGATCCGTGCGCTTGTGGATGCAGGTGTGCGCGTCCACGCTGATGAAGTGCTGGCGCAGATTGACGGGACGGTTGCTGCTACGGCAGACGACTGGGGCCGCGAGTATCTGGACATGGATATCGCCGCCAAGACGGTTGGAAGCGTGGATGACGCCATCGCGCATATCCGCGAGTATGGCTCCAATCATACCGATTGCATCCTCACCGAGAATGCCGAGACGGCCAGCGTATTCATGACCCGGTTGGATTCCGCGATCCTGATGCACAATGCGTCCACGCAGTTTGCGGATGGGGGCGAGTTTGGAATGGGCGCGGAAATCGGCATTGCAACAGGCAAGATGCACGCGCGGGGCCCCGTTGGGGCCGCACAGCTGACCAGCTTCAAATACCTCGTGACCGGCGATGGAACAGTGCGCGCCTGACCTTCAGAAACGCAGTTTTATGTCCGTCTCGGCCGCTTCAGTCACGATGCGGCGGTCGTCATCCGAGGCGATCAAAGGCAATAGCGCAAATTGAACCTGCGAGGGTTTGAGGTCGGCTGGTGCCTCGCGCGTGGCCAGAATCTCCCAAAGGGGCTCTTCTATGTTGAGCTTGTCTGCGCGCCCGTGTAGCAGCCACTGCCCGTCTTCTTCGCTGATTTCGACCCGGCCACCATAAGGCATTGCCGCCTCAACGCATTGCAGCGCAAGGAACGCGATGCGCACACTCACACGCGGCTGTGGGTCCATCGGCCCCCATGCCACATCCAACCGTCCACCGGCCAATAGATCGTCCAGAATGGAGGTCACTTCGGTGCGCCCCATCATCTGCTCGCCCGCCGCGCCAAAAGCGATGCGGAAAAAGCGTATGCGCGCGGAGGCGTTGCCGACGCTCTCGTGAATGAGGTCCATCTCGGGACCGGAACTGCTACCGGACATGCCCAGCAGCTCCAACCCGTTGTTGATTGCGCCGATCGGGGATATTAGGTCGTGGCATATGCGGCTGCCGATCAGAGCCGCCAGATTGATGTTACTGTGTCCCATGAGGGCTCCTGGTGGAAGGATGTGTGATGGAAGATATGAACGCGTTGCTGTCACCGGGCATGTTGGTGCGCCATCCGTCGCAACCCGATTGGGGGACAGGGCAGGTGCAAAGCAACATCGCAGGAAGGGTAACTGTCAATTTTCGAGACCATGGTAAGGTTGTGATTGAAAGCGCACGTATCGCATTGGTGCCTGTCTTTGATGGATGAAGTTGGTTTCCAAAACGTTAATGCTCCGATGCCAATAGTGAAAGGAAAAATACCGCCTAAGTTGTGTGAAATGACTTTTTTGCAACCATTTTTGGGCGCGCGTGCAGTCTTATGATGTCAACACAGATTGATGAGTTCACTGTCAGGCTTGCCAAGTCACCGCAGGATCTGCGAGCCGTTCAACGTCTGCGTTACGAGGTTTTCGTCGAGGAATTGGGCGGGGGCGGTTCGCTTGTGGATCACGAGCGGAAGCTGGAAGTTGACCGTTTTGATCCGCATTGCGATCATATGATCGTGGAGCATGCGCCCAGCGGTCAGATAGCAGGTGTCTATCGCCTGATGAGCCGCACACAAGCGCAGGCCGCCGGTCAGTTCTATTCGGAAAACGAATATGATCTTGGCCCGCTTTTGTCTGCCCCGCGCGAGGTGCTGGAACTGGGGCGTTCGTGTATTCATAAGGCCTTCCGCAACGGCATTGCGATGCATGTACTATGGCGTGGTTTGGCGCAGGTTATCGCAGAGCGTGGCATAGATGTTCTGTTCGGTGTGGCGAGTTTTCATGGTACGGATACGCGTGCGCTGGCCGCGCCGCTGTCGTTGCTTCACCATCGTCATCTCGCGCCTCCAGCCTTGCGGGTGAGGGCGCGTCCGCCGGTCTGTCAGTCGATGGATATCATCCCGGAAAACGAACTGGATCGGCCGGCTGCCATGGTGGCCATTCCGTCGTTGATCAAAGCCTATCTCAGGTTGGGCGGCTGTGTGGGCGAGGGGGCCTATATCGACCATGATTTCAACACGACAGATGTCTGTTTGATCCTTGATATCAACGCGATGAACCCCGCGCAGGCCAAGCAATACCAAAGGCAGCCGTCGTGATCTGGGATGACGGTGTCGCACCTGAACCGGTGCCGAAAACTCCGGCGGCGGTGCTGCGTATCTTGTGGCGGGGTTTGCCGATGGCGGTGCTGGTTTTTGGCGGCCTTTGCCTGTTGTTGATCGTGCGACTGTTCGAGCGTCCGATCTTTGGCCTCGATCGCCCGGTGACGCCTTACATTACCGTTTTCGTGTGCCGCAACGCGTTGCGATTGCTGCGGTTGGATTTGCGGGTGCAGGGTGCTCCGATGCAGCAGCGCGGCGCGATCGTCGCCAATCACGGAAGTTGGCTCGATATCTTTGTGCTCAACGCCTCCAAGCGGATCTATTTCGTATCCAAATCTGAGGTCGCGCGGTGGCCCGGCATCGGTTGGCTGGCCCGCGCAACCGGCACGGTGTTCATCGAACGCAATCCGGCCCGTGCGCGCGAACAGACGCAGGTCTTTCAGGACCGGTTGCTGGCGGGTCACAAACTGCTGTTTTTTCCCGAAGGCACCAGCACGGACGGGCGGCGGGTTTTGCCTTTCAAAACCACCCTTTTCGCGTCTTTCTTTGCGCCCGAGTTGCGCGCCGAAATAGCCGTACAGCCCGTTACGGTGGTGTACCGCGCGCCACACGGCAAGCAACCGCGCTTTTATGGCTGGTGGGGTGACATGTCTTTTGGCGGTCATTTGGTCGCCATGCTGGCCGCGCAGCAGCACGGCAGCGTCGATGTGATTTACCACGACCCGATCCCAGTCTCTGAATACGCTGACCGCAAAGCGCTCGCGCGCGTCTGCGAAGACATTGTACGGCGTGGGTTCGAGGCGGCAGTCGCGGGCGAATGACCACAGGGGCACGTGGCTAGTCCAACGCCTGCCAGATGCTGCTGTCGGGCACAAAGACCTCCCTGTGGTCCTGGCGCGTTTCATCTGTCAGTGAACTGGATTCCAGCAGGTTGGCAAAATCAACGGCCGATTCAATCTCGGACAGGGGCGGATCGTGCAGCCAGATCAGTTGATTGGCGGTGACAAGGTTCAACCGCAGTCTTTGTCCCCGCACCAAACGCAGGGACAGGTTCCGCCAGATGTCCCACCCTGAATGGCCATCGTACTCGAAAGCGGACAGCAAATCGTCTTCAAAGGCGGTTCGCTTGCGAAAATACAAGGTGTCGTCTGGGGCTTCAGAGGCAGGTTGCGGCAACTTGCTGTTGTGCATCGCCTGATCGGTCCAGCGCGGTCCACAATAATACACCGCCAGATACATCAGTTTGGCCTGTCTGGGGTGCGTGCCAGATACGATCATGGCGTCATGGAACGTACGGTGCACGTCGCGCCACGGCCTGATCCGCACATCGCAATAATAGTCATGCACCACGGAGGCGTCGCGGTATTTGCCTTCGTAGGGGCCGCCCACAAAGGACCACAAAGGCCAAGGGATAGATGCACCATCAACCTGTGTGCCGACGGGCACTGGCCAGTCCATTTGACCTGCGTCGCGAAAGCCAAATTTGTTTTGAACCTGCATCAGACGACCATCAGGCAGGGGTTTGAGGATCAATTCCCCAAAATACTCCCCCAACGGATGTGTCGGTGCAGGGCCCAAAACGTGCGGTCCGTCAGTGGCCGAAGGCTGCGTCAGGCACCAGTTCAAGATCGCTGCCGCTGCCCCATTCCAGCATCAGGCAAGCCGTGCCCTGTCGTTGGAAATAGAGCGCTTCAAGCGCGTACCACCCGGCTTGTGGCACACTGACCTGTACTTCACCTGCCGGTTCACATGGGTGGCGGTCGTCATAATAGGCAATTTCCTGTCCGCCGATCGATGCTTCGATCCCATCGTTGGACCACATATTCACTGTGTAGATACCAGCCGCGTCAAACCGGATGTAGCCGGTGATCTGAGCGGCGACATTGGTGGAGAACCGAGACGTCATGACCTTGCTGCCGTCTGTCGTGTCTTCATATGACAACCCGGACAGCGGTGGACCCTGCGTGGCGCGTTTGTCCAGCGCACTGCGTGCATCGGCCAATGTCTTGACGTCGGACGGGTAGGCGTAGCTGACCGCAAGCCCGGCGGACAGACCCGAAGGCTGGGGATTGGCGGGCGTCAACTCAAGCGGAGCGGCCAATGCGGCCATTGGCAGGAATGAGGCGATAACACTGGCTGAAAATTTCATTGTATGTCCTTGTTGGCTTGGGCATGCCGCCCTTTTTTACGGTTACGTTAATGGGGCATTGGACAGTCTGACAAGGGCGCAGATGGGAAAGTGATCGATTGCGGCGCGCCGTGTTCTACCGGTGATTGAGGTTTGTGTCTTGCGGAACAATACCGTGCACCAATCGGGATTGTCGCGCTTCTTACAACACTGCCTTAATACGACCTTTATTTGCGTCAAATTTCAGACAAATCACCATATTCTTGGCGCAATGACAGGCTTTAAAGCTCGGGAATTCATTCCAACGGAGTAACAAGTATGTCCATCAGAACCGCAATATTATCCGCCGCCGTCGTTGTCGCTCTGCCTATGGCAGGCGCTGCAGCTACTGTCGTCCCGTCATATGAAAACGGTTGGGTGCTCAGCAACGGCCGCGCATCGGACGCGAACACCAACACCTACACCGGGATCACATCAAGCCGCGAATACCGTTCGTATTATCTGTTCGACATCAGCAGCTTTGCGGGTGAAACTGTGGAAACGGCAAAGTTGATATTCCGCGGCGGCAACGGCAACTTTGTCTCCAACGGGACATCGACCACGGCCACCATCTATGATGTGAGCCAAAGTTCGATCCCGATGCTCGACAATGCAACATCGGGTCCGTCCGGGTTTGCAGATCTCGGTTCGGGCTCCTCCTACGGCACGATTACTGCAAGCGGTTCGACAACAAGCTTCAGTATGCCTGAATTGTCCGTTGAACTGAACGCGGCCGGCATTGCTGACTTGAACGCAGCAATCACCAGCGGCGCGGATTCATTCGGGTTCGGTGCAGCTGTCACAAGCTCCACCGGGACACGAGCCATTTTGTGGTCCAGCTCGTCGGGCCTGAGCGCTGCCAGCCTCGAAATTGAAGTCGCGCCTGAAGTGGTCCCATTGCCTGCATCAGTTTTGATGCTGGGTGCCGGTATTGCTGGACTGGGCGGTCTTGGCGCAATGCGCCGTCGCAAAAAAGCCTGATCCGAGGGCATATCTGACAAGAGGCGTCGCAACTCCTGCGGCGCCTTTTTTATGGGTGATGATAGGGCTTGCGCGACACGCCGCGGGGGTCTATACGGCGCGCACTGAAACCCGCAAGCGGGGTTTGGGCCAATGGGAGAGACATCCCCAAAGGTCCGCCGGTTGGCACCAAACGTGTCATGCCCCCGCCCAGGATTAAACCGGAAAGGTATAACGACATGGCTCTTCCAGAGTTCACCATGCGCCAATTGCTTGAAGCAGGCGTACACTTCGGCCACCAGACGCAGCGTTGGAACCCCCGTATGGGTCCGTTCATCTATGGCGCGCGCAACGGCATTCACATCATGGACCTCACGCAAACTGTTCCCATGCTGGATCAGGCGCTGCAGGCGATCCGTGACACTGTCGCCAAAGGCGGCAGCATTCTGTTTGTTGGCACCAAGCGTCAGGCCGCACAGCCGATCGCCGAAGCCGCAGAGAAATGCGCACAGTATTACATGAACCACCGCTGGCTCGGTGGCACGCTGACCAACTGGCAGACCGTGTCGCAGTCGATCAACCGCCTCAAGGCAATTGACGAACAGTCCGAGCGTGGATTTGAAGGCCTGACCAAGAAAGAGCGTCTTGGCATGGAGCGCGATCAGGGCAAACTGCAAGCGTCGCTGGGCGGGATCCGCGAAATGGGCGGTCGCCCCGATCTGATCTTTGTCATCGACGTCAAGAAAGAAGCCCTCGCCATTGCCGAAGCCAACAAGCTGGGCATCCCGGTTGTGGCCGTCGTCGACACCAACTGCCCACCAGATGGCATCGACTATATCATCCCGGGCAATGACGATGCGGCGCGTGCGATTGCGCTTTATTGTGATCTGGCCGCGCGTGCGGCGTTGGATGGTATGTCCGCGCAACTGGGCGCCGCTGGCGTTGATCTGGGTGCGATGGAAGAGGCCCCTGCAGAAGAGGCCGTGACCGAAGACGCGCCCGCAGCAGACGCGCCGGCCACCACTGAAGAGACACCGGCAGAGGCGTGAGCCCCAGCCTGTCACACGTATGACATATGGGGCAGGGATGACCTGCCCCAACACCATCCATTCCAAAAGGAGAACCTGAGATGGCGATTACAGCATCTATGGTCAAAGAACTGCGCGACAGCACCGGCGCGGGCATGATGGACGCCAAAAAGGCACTGACAGAAAACAACGGCGACATGGAAGCCGCGGTTGATTGGCTGCGCACCAAGGGTCTGGCCAAAGCGGCCAAGAAATCCGGTCGGACGGCGGCCGAAGGGCTTGTGGCCGTCAACGTGAGCGGTGGCCACGGCGTGGCGGTTGAAGTGAACTCCGAGACAGATTTTGTCGGCAAGAACGCTGATTTCCAGAAGATGGTCGCAGGCATTGCCAAAGTGGCACTGGGCGCGGGCGATCTGGACGCGCTGAAAGCGGCTGACATGAACGGGAAATCCGTCGAGCAGACTGTCACAGACGCCGTTGCTGTGATCGGAGAGAACATGTCGGTGCGCCGACTGTCCGCAATCGATGGCGACACGGTCGTGTCCTACGTGCACAACGCCGCAGCACCCGGAATGGGTAAGATCGGCGTGTTGGTTGCCATGACTGGTGGCGACGAAGCGTTCGGCAAGCAGGTTGCAATGCACATCGCAGCCGTGAATCCTGCGTCCTTGTCCGAAGACGATCTGGACCCATCCGTGGTCGAGAAGGAAAAGCAGGTCCAGATGGACATCGCCCGTGAGAGCGGCAAGCCCGAAGCGGTGATCGAAAAGATGATCGTGGGCCGGATGAAGAAATACATGTCCGAAGTGACCTTGCTGAACCAATCCTTCGTCGTGAACCCCGATGTGACTGTGGGTGATGCGGCCAAGGAAGTCGGCGCGACCATCACCGGTTTCGTGCGTTTGGAAGTGGGCGAGGGCATCGAAGTGGTCAAGGAAGACTTTGCCGCTGAAGTGGCCAAGGTCGGCCAAAGCTAAGCACCGCAAAAGCGAAGCATACAGAAGGGGGCGCAGAGATGCGCTCCCTTTTTTGTTGCCATCAGGGCGGCAGCGATATCTGTTAAGATCCTATATTAAAACGGGACTGGCAGATGACTGATCGAAAACTGTACCTCGGGGCACTGACCGACAACCGTCGCTGGGACATGGTCAAAATCCGCCCGGACGACGTGTTCGTCGTGACTCCGCCCAAATGCGGGACGACATGGATGCAGACCATCGTGGCATTGCTGTTGTCTGGTGATCCTGAGGTGGAGACGGAACTGTCGGTCAAAATGCCTTGGGTCGATATTCGTATCCGCGAAATGGACGAAGTTGCCGCCCGTCTCGAGAATATGACCCATCGGCGCAGCATGAAAAGCCACACCCCGATGGATGGTCTGCCATTGGATGACAAGGCGCAGTACCTATGCGTCTTCCGCCACCCGCTCGATGCACATTTTTCCTACCGCAAACACGTGCGTAATATTCCGATGCCTTGGTTTGATCATTGGTATCCTGAAGACGATGAAGACGGCACGACCTTTCGCCGTTTTCTGGACGGTGGGGCCGAGGGGTTTGACGCCGACGCCATGCCGCTGGCGCATATCATCCAGCACTACAAAGCAGCGGTGGCCCTGAAAAATAGACCCAACGTCACGATGTTTCATTACGCGGATATGACCCGTGATCTGCCCGGAACATTTGAAAAAGTCGCCTCTCTTTTGGAGGTGTCCTACACGCCAGATGTGATGGCTGATCTGGTGCAGGCGGCGCGTTTTGACAACATGAAGGCCAATGCAGAACGCTACGCGCCGTCAGGGGGCAAAGGGTTCATGAAATCAGATTCTGATTTTTTCCACAGTGGCACCAGCGGCAAATGGGATGGTAAACTCACTGCGGGGCAACTCTCGGCCTATGACGCGATGATGGATGCATCCTTGTCCAGCGCCGAAAGGGCGTGGCTGGAATATGGTGCTGCACCTTAGCGCCTCTACTCCTCTGACTTTTCTACTATGTGAAGGGCGTTAACTGTTTAACCAAGCCCCTGAAATCGCTTGGTTAATGGATGCCTAGCATGGTTTTAGACGCATAAGTAGAAAATTTTAACGATGGAGTGTACTGATGCGCAAGACTGCTTTTTCGATGGTCCTGAGCGCCGCAGCAATTGTCGCCGGCGCCGCCGCCTGGTCACCAACAACCGCATACGCCGGCGTTGCTGAGGTGCAAGCGGCAGAGCGGATCAACGTGGCCGGATTGCAGCGCTCTTTGATCCAGAAGATGATCCGCGATACGTGTTTTGTGATGTCGGGATTGGCTGGAGAAGAGAAAGCTCTGGATGTGGCGACCGTTGCACAGGAGTTCGAAACGGTGTTGAACGGTTTGACGGATGGAGTGGCCGCACGTGGTCTGTCGCCAGAAGAAAACCCCAAGGTACGTGAAAAACTTGAGGATGTCAGCGATTTGTGGGGCACGCTCGGGCCTGCGGTCCGGCAGGTTGCGGCGGGTGACCTGCACACCGTCCCAATGGGCCAAATCATTGAATTATCGCCCCAAATCGCACAAGCCATGAATACAGCCGTAGGCGAAATGGCCAATCAGGTCGATGGTCAGCGCGCCTTTGCTCAAACAGGGCGAACGCTGGACCTGGCCGGTCGGCAGCGCATGTTGTCTTTCAAGGTCGCCAAGGAAGTGTGTTTTGTCACTCGGGACATTGATGCCAGAAAAAACCGTACAATGGCCCTTGAAACGATGGCGCAGTTCGAACAGGCGTTGAATGATTTGCGCAATGGTGCGCCTCAACGGGGCATCACCGCGCTGAGTGGCGACGCGCTGGAACGTCTGGCCGATGTCGAAAAGACGTGGGCTGAATTGAACCCGCTTTTGGGTAAGCTCCAGCGTGCCGGAGTGGCAGCAAAACAAGACGATAAACTGGAGATGGCTCGGTTGACTGATCAGCTGCGCGCGCAATCCCACGCTCTCGTTCTGGCGTATATTGACTGATCAAAAAAATCGGGGTCGCCCACACACACAGGCGACCCCGAAACACTACCCCTGCAAGGCCTTTATCCGGGGAGGAGACAGGCGGTCGCAAGGTCCGACCTGAAAACGGAACAATACATTCCCAGGTCGGGATCCGGAAAAATCCGGTCAGACAAAAGAGCCTTGCAATCCCAAGGGTTCTGTCCGGGGTTCCAGCGGCCAAGCCACCACTCACGGAACAACCCCAATTTGCCATTTGACTTCGGGTAAGGGAAGTCAGGGATTCCTTACCTATTTGTTAATTCTGATGAAACTTTTGTAAAATCAGGCTTCTAGAATGAACATTTGATTAGCAAACGCCGCCTTGAGCACCGCCTGAGCGGTCGTTTCAACTGCAAGTGCTTCGCGGGCGAGTCGCAGGTGTTTTTCTACCGTCGCCGACGTCAGCCCCATGATGACCGCAATATCCTGCATGGTTTTGCCATCTCCCACCCACTCCAGCGCTTCGCGTTGGCGCTTGGTCAACGCACGGTTGGGCGCGTTGTAGGGCAGGGTCAGGATCTTGAGGTGTGCCACGTTGTTCATCAGATGAATGTCGCGCCCATGCTCTTCCCAGATGGCGTCCACATCGGCTTGGCTCAGGCCCGGACGGCCCGTGAGCGCAATCGCCCCCTTTGATCGCGCGGATACGGATTTGAAGCTGATCGTATAGCCGGCAACGACCCCAAGCTTCTGATTGAACTCAAACACCAGCTTTTGTTTCTGGCTGATTTCCTCAGACAGCATCATCTGGGTGATCATTTCCCAGCTGCCTGCGCCCTCATGCGTCAATGCCCAGCGCACCATCGGCGCATCCACATAGAGCTTTTGACCCATGAAATTGTCCAGATACTCCTTAGAGTGGTTGGACAGGATGATCATATCCTCCGGATCGCCCAGACTGGAAGAGGTACGATACCGCGTGAAGCCATAGATCAGCCGGTCAAATCCATATTCGGCCATCTTGTCGGTATGTGCATCCCACAGTTCTTCCATCGACTGACAGTTGGCCAGATAATTCAGGTATTGGCGCATCTGGCTCATGCTGCGCGCTCCAGATGATCGTGCATGGCGTCGATGGCCAGCGTATAGCCGCGCGCCCCAAAGCCGCAAATCACGCCCACAGCGACTTTGGCGATATAGGATGTGTGGCGAAAATCTTCGCGTGCGTGGATGTTACTGAGGTGCAGCTCAATGGTGGGGACTTCGACGGAACTGACCGCATCCATCAAAGCGATGGACGTATGGGTGTAGGCGCCCGCGTTCAGGATAATCCCGTCATGGGTGCCTTTGGCCGCGTGAATGTGATCCACCAGCGCGCCTTCGACGTTGGATTGGGCAAACGCCATTTCCAGTCCCAGCGCGTCGCAGCGCGCCGCACACATGGCCTCAATGTCGTGCAAAGTTGTCTTGCCGTAGACCTCGGGCTGGCGGGTGCCAAGCAGGTTCAGGTTCGGACCGTTGAGGATAAGAACGGAAGTCATTTCAACTCTTTCGACAAGTGCTTGCCCTGATTAGACCTTGTCAGCCCCATCTGTCCAGTCGCAGACCGCGCGGCGGGCGGTTTTGCGAACTATGTCGCATGGCTGCCAACCAGTCCACGACCGCTTTTCAACCGTTGTCACGAGCCTGTGTGCGTCGCTTACTTGGCATTGAAGGTAAACAGGGTCTCGCCGCCGATGGTGTAGGCATTGATCAGCTCCGCCGCGCGCGGGCTGGTGAGCCATGTCTCCAACTGTGACACAAGGTCTGTTTTCACGTGCGGGTGGCGTTCCGGGTTCACCGGCAAAAAGGCGTATTGATTGAACAGCACCGGATCGCCCGCAAAAAGCAACGCCAACCCGCCTTTGTTGTCGAAATTCAGCCAACTGGCGCGGTCAGACATAATATAGGCATTCAGGCCAGCGGCCGTGTTCAGGCTGGCGCCCATGCCCGCACCGACGGCGTTATACCAGGCGTCAAAACTCTCCGCATCCAATCCCGCGCCCGACCAAAGCGACAGCTCTTTTTTGTGGGTGCCACTGTCGTCACCACGGCTGACGAAGGGGGCTTTTGCATCTGCGATTGCGGAAAGGGCTGCGGCGACGGAGGTTTTGTCCGCAATACCTGCGGGGTCCGTGGCGGGACCAATCAGTACGAAATCATTGTACATGATTTCGCGGCGGTGCGTGCCGGAACCGTCCGCAACAAATGCCTCCTCGGCCGCCTTGGAATGGACAAGGATCGCATCCACATCGCCCGCACGACCCAATCGCAGTGCCTGACCGGTGCCGACGATCAGCAATTGCACCTCGATCCCGGTGTCCTGTTTGATCGCAGGCAATAGAATGTCGGACAAGCCGGAATTGTGAAACGATGTGGTCACGGCAAGCTTCATATCCTGTGCCAGCGCTGATCCGGCGAAAAGACATGCAATGAAGGATAAGACGCGGATCATCATACGATATCTCCTTTCAGGAAGGCTTTTAAGGCGGGCGTTTTCGGATCGGTCAAAACCTCTTCCGCAGGGCCGGATTCGTGCACCTGACCGCCGAGCAGGAAAATGACATCTGTCGCAAGCCTGTGCAACTGCCCAAGGTTATGGGTGGTCATGATTACGCGCGTTCCGGCCGCATAGGCTGCCTGCAGGATCGTTTCGATGTCGCGTGTCGCCGGGCCATCAAGGCTCGCACAGGGTTCATCCAGAAAAAGCACCGCAGGTTCCTGGATCAAAGCGCGCGCAAGGGCCAGTTTCTGCTGCTCGCCTCCGGACAGGCGCGGGGCAGGGCGATCCATCGCATCACTCAACCCAATGCGCGACGCCCAATCGCTGGTTCGGCGTGCAACCTCCGCTTTGGGCACACCAGCCACCTGCAAAGGGTAGGCCAGATTATCGCGCACCGAGCGGCGCAGCATGATCGGACGCTGGAATACAAAAGCCTGATTGTTGCGGGCCACTGCATTGCTCACGGCCCATTTGATCTGGCCCTTTGACAACCGTTCGATGCCGTAGAGTGATTTCATCAGCGTTGTCTTGCCGGCCCCGTTCGGCCCGATCACAATGGTGAATCCGACGGGCGCAAACGTCAGATCGACGGGCCCCAATATCTGTTTGCCGCGCCGGGACACCTGCGCATTGGTGACCGTAAGGGGCAGGAGTGCATCTACCATTGGCCGCTCCGTTCGGTGTGGGACAGCGCATGCGTCAGATAGTTGACCGTGAGGGACAAGGCGATCAGCACGAACCCCAGGCCAAGGGCCAGCGCAAAATCGCCTTTGCTGGTTTCCAGCGCGATGGCAGTTGTCAGAACGCGGGTGGCGTGGTCGATATTGCCGCCCACGATCATGATGGCGCCAACCTCGCCGATGGCGCGGCCAAACCCGGCCAAGGCGGCCGTAAGCAAGGCGCGCCGCCCGTCCCAGATCAACGTCGCAACCCGCTGACGCTTGGTCGTGTTGAGCGAAATGAGCAGGTCATGATATTCGGCCCATAATTCGCGCATGGCCTGATGTGTGATCGAGGCAATGAGGGGTGTGATGATGATCACCTGCGCGATGATCATGGCCGTTGGCGTGAACAGCAAGCCCAGCACGCCAAAGGGACCGGAGCGCGACAGCAAAAGGTAGACAATAAGGCCCACGACAACCGGCGGCAGGCCCATCAGCGCATTCAGCGTTGCAATGGTGGCGCGACGATAGCGAAACCGGCTGACCGCGATCCACGTGCCCAGCGGCAAGGCCACGCAGCACGCAATGATCAAGGCCGACACGCTGACCTGCAAAGACCGCAGCGTGATCTCGACCAGTTCGGCGTCTGCTGTGACAATCAGCCAGAATGCGGCGCGCAGGCCGTCCCATATTTCTGTCATTGGGTGTGTCGCGGGTCAGATATCAGCGTATTCAGTCAAGCCGCACCGAACTGCTGCTACCCTGTTCCTGAGAGGAAAAGCCAGCCTGATTGAGCGCGAAGCTGGAGCCCACGGCGATGATGGCGATTGCGGCAAAGGCCGAAAGCATTGGTTTCATCCTGGTCTCCTAAGGTGCACTGACGTCTTTAAGGTATGTGATCAGGTCGCGCCTGTCATCCGGTTTCGTGATCCGCTGCATCGGCATTTTGGTGCCTGGAATGAAATGATCGGGGCCTTCGTCAAAAAGCGCGTCGATTGTGGTCTCTGACCAGATGATATCGGAGCCGATGAGCGTTTCGGAATAGCTGTAATCGCGCACCGTTCCCGCACGCCTGCCAAATACGCCATACAGCGTCGGTCCGGCCTTGCGCGCGCTGGAAGGGGTGAGCGTGTGGCAGATCGAGCACTTGCGCATGAACTGTCGCTCGCCATTGGGCATGGCAGCGGGATCGGTGAGAAACGAGCGGTCCTGCCCGATCATTCCTTCGAACTCCGTCAATGTCTCAATAGGCCAGCTGTAAACGATATCTTCGATCCCTGCGGCGTGGATGTTGGTGCCGTCCATCGAAAACGCCAGCGCCCAGATTGGCCCTTGTCGGGCGGCCCGAAAATCACGGGTGATGCGCCAGTCTTGGGTAGAGATGACGGATATATACCCTTCGCCGTCACCAATCGCGAGTTGCTGTGTTTGATTATGATAGGCCATCGCCAGTATCGGGCGGCGTTCCAGCGTGAAATCGCGCAGTTGCTCGCCATTGTGCGGGTCGACAACACGGGTGCCGCCATCCACTGCGCCATACGCCAGCCAGCCGTCGTTTTCGTTCAGGATCAGACGGTTAACGCCAAACCCATGTTGTAAAAGTTGTTGGCGTTCCTGTCCTGTTGCACTGTCCCATAGGCGGATTGTGCCATCAGACGAGGCCGAGTAAACCGTTGATCCATCCTGTGAAAACACGACTGAATTGACCCCGGACTGGTGTCCCGTCAATGCCATCGCACCACTTCCGTCCATCGCCCAAAGCCCGATGGTGCCGTCCCAACTGGCCGTGGCGGCGGTGCGTCCATCCGGTGATACGGCGATGTCGGTGATTTTGGCCGTGTGGTGCCCAAGTTGAACGTGCGTACCAGCATCCGCCTGCCAAAGGCGCAGCGTGAAATCATCGCCGGCAGATAGTAGGGTGGTTGGGTCTGCAAATGCCACTGTGATGACGGCGGCCTCATGTCCATCCAGCCAGTGCGGTGCGGTGCCGGACCAAAGGCCTACGGCATTGTCAAAGCTGGCGGTGGCAATCTGGTTCTGAGCGGACACGGCGATGTCCATCACTGGGCCGCCGTGTCCTTTGAGGGTGAAAAATTCCTCTGCGCCAACTGGTCCCGCGGCAAGCCAAAGGGCCAGAGCGAGGGTGTTACTCTGCAGGTGTCGCACCGCCGGGGGCCTTTTGCTCAGCGGCTTTGACCTCCTCAACCCAAAGGCTGTGGTGTTCGCGCGCCCATTGTTCCTCGACCTTGCCTGAACCCATAGCATCGTAGGCGCCTTCCATACCGACAGAACCGATGTAGATATGCGCCAGAACGATGGCCATCAGCACAAAGCTGACGATGCCGTGCCAGAGCATTGAAAGCTGCATTTCTTCATGCGGGGCGAGGGCGGTGTTCAACTCGCCAAGGCCCACAAGTTGCGGCAGACCGAAGGCATTGAGCTTGTCAAAGGTAGCGGCAAACATCGGCAATTCGAATGGAAAGAGCAGCGACAGACCGGAGGCAGAGATTGAGCCACCCAGCACGATCACCGACCAGAAGATCATCTTCTGCCCTGCGTTGAATTTCTTGGCAGGCGGGTGGCCGCCGCCCAGAATGCCGCCACCTTTCGCAAGCCATTTGATGTCCGTGCGGTCGGGCAGGTTGTGCATGACCCAGAGCACAAAGATCATCACGATCGCCAGCATAAAGGCCCATGAAACGTTGTTGTGGACCCACTTCGATCCGATTGCGAGCCACGAAAACGTTTCGTGCCCAAACAGCGGAATTATGACCTTGCGCCCAGCAAGTGAGATCAGCCCGGTGAGCCCCAGCAAAATAAACGACCCTGCCAGCAGCCAATGCGCAAAGCGTTCGACGGAATTGAACCGCAAGATCGTGCGCCCTGTTTTGGGCCCGTCAATACGGATGCGTCCGCGGATCAGGTAGAATAGCGCCAGCAACACCAGCGTGCCGCCCAGAAGATAGGAGCCATAGGTCAAAAGTGGCCCTTGGCGAAACTGGAGCCACGGCATACCGCCGTCTTGGATCAGAACATCTGAAGCAGGGCCGCGGATCTGTGTCGTGACGTCGGCCTCGTTGTAGCGCAGCAGCAACCACGTATCTGAATCAGACGCGCCGCCGCGTGTTCCAAGCTGATCGCTTGCGCTTGCTCCGGTGTCGTCTCCAACGCCGTCGCGCCGGGCGCTGTCATCGACCTTGAGGCCCTGTTGGCGGGCCATGATGTCTTCGAGCGTTTGCGCGCCACCGGTGGCGGAACGGTCCGGTGCGGGCGCCTGCTGGTCTTGTGCCTGCGCAGACACGACCGTGATCATCAGGGCCAACGCAGCAAAGATCGTGCGGAGGGTCATCATCAGAAAGCTCCCGTTGTGGTCTTTTGTTGTAGGTGGCGGTGTCGATGCACCGCAAAGCCCCGCCCCATGATCAGGGGCGGAGCTATAATGCGCTCTGGCATGGATCAAGGGGCGTTAGCCGCCTTTTTGATCGTAGGCTGTACCCCAGCCCCATGCGCCCGACCCAAAGCCGCGCGCCACAACGCGTTCGCGGTAGATCGATGACACGACATCGCCATCACCGGCCAAAAGCGCCTTGGTGGCACACATCTCGGCGCAGATGGGCAGTTTGCCCTCGGCGATCCGGTTGCGGCCATATTTGGCGAATTCGGCTGAGGAGTGGTTTTCCTCGGGACCGCCGGCGCAGAAGGTGCACTTGTCCATCTTGCCGCGGCTGCCGAAATTGCCCGCTTGCGGGAACTGCGGCGCGCCGAAGGGGCATGCATAAAAGCAATACCCGCACCCGATGCACAGGTCCTTGGAGTGCAGGACCACGCCTTCTTCGTTCTGGTAGAAGCAATCCACCGGGCAAACGGCCATGCAAGGCGCGTCTGAACAGTGCATGCAGGCGACCGAGATCGAACGCTCGCCCGGTTTGCCGTCGTTGATCGTCACGACCTTGCGCCGGTTGATGCCCCAAGGCACCTCGTGCTCGTTCTTACAGGCCGTTACGCAGGCATTGCATTCAATGCATCGTTCAGCATCGACGAGAAATTTTGCTCTTGCTGCCATGTTTCTCTTCTCCCTTATGCCGACCAGATTTTGCAAAGAGTGGCTTTGGTCTCTTGCATCTGTGTCACTGAATCGTAGCCGTAGGTTTGCGCGGTGTTGGTGCTTTCACCCAACACGTAAGGGTCTGCGCCCTCTGGATACATCGCGCGTCGATCTTCACCCTCAAGGTGTCCGCCGAAGTGGAACGGCATGAATGCCACCCCTTCGCCGACCCGTTCGGTCACCATGGCCATCACTTTGACCTTGCCGCCTTCAGGGCCTTCCACCCAGACCTGTGCGCCGTCCCGCACACCAAGGTTATTGGCGTCACGCGGATTGATCTCGACGAACATGTCCTGCTGGAGTTCCGCCAGCCATGGGTTGGAGCGTGTCTCATCGCCGCCACCTTCATATTCGACCAACCGGCCGGAAGTGAGGATGATGGGATAGTCCTTGCTGAAGTCGTTCTTCTGGATCGACGCATACATGGTCGGCAAGCGGTAAAACTTGCGGTCCTCATATGTTGGGTAGTCTTCGACCAGGTCGCGACGGTTGGTGTAGAGCGGCTCGCGGTGAATTGGCACCGGATCGGGGAACGTCCACACAACTGCGCGGGCCTTGGCATTGCCGAAGGGGGCGCACTCATGTTTGATCGCAACCCGCTGGATGCCGCCCGACAGGTCAGTTTTCCAGTTGGTCTTGGGTCCGGCAACCGCATCAATTGACGCGCGCTCTTCTGCGGTCAGGTCGCTGTCCCATCCCAGATCCATCAGCATCTGCATGGTGAATTCGGGATACCCATCCTGGATTTCCGATCCCACCGAATAGACGCCTTCGGCGAGCAGGTTGTCGCCGTCGCGTTCCACGCCGAAACGGGCGCGGAAGGTCAGCCCCCCCTCAGACACGGGCTTGCTCATGTCATAAAGGTTTGGCGTGCCGGGGTGGTTCATCTCGGGCGTGCCCCAGCAAGGCCATGGCATCCCGTAGTAATCCCCGTCTGCGGGGCCGCCGATGGCTTGCAGCGTGGTTCTGTCGAACGTGTGCTGGTTGGCCATGTGCAGCTTGATCCGCTCGGGTGATTGTCCGGTGTAGCCGACCGTCCACATGCCCGAGTTGAATTCGCGCGTCACACTTTCAACAACTGGCGTTTCTGCATCCGTCATTTCTATGTTGCGGAAGAACCGGTCGCCCCAGCCGAACTTGTTCACGAACTTGGCCATGATGACCTCGTCGGGAAGCGATTCAAAGAGCGGATCCATGATCTTGTCGCGCCACTGGATGGAGCGGTTGGAGGCCGTGACCGAGCCGCGCGTCTCGAATTGCGTGGCCGCAGGCAGCAGGTAAACGCCGTCCGTCCGGTCATGCAAGATCGCCGAGACTGTGGGGAAGGGATCCACCACCACCAGCATGTCGAGCTGTTCCATTGCCGTCTTCATCTCTTTCTGACGGGTTTGGGAGTTCGGCGCGTGTCCCCACAGAACCATCGCGCGCACTTTGGCGTCCTGGTCCATGTTTTCGGGGTCTTCCAGCACACCGTCGATCCAGCGCGACACCGGGATACCGGTCTCGTTCATCAACGGCTTGTCCTTGCCATCAGCCCCTTTGGTCACGGCGAACTGTCCCTTGAGCCAGTCCATATCCTCGCCCCAGACGCGGCCCCAGTGGGCCCATGCGCCTGCAGACAAACCATAATAGCCGGGCAGGGTGTGCGACAGAACACCAAGGTCGGTGGCGCCTTGCACGTTGTCGTGGCCGCGGAAGATGTTGGTCCCGCCGCCCGATGTGCCCATGTTGCCAAGCGCCAGCTGCAGCACGCAATAGGCGCGTGTGTTGCTGTTGCCGTTGGTGTGCTGCGTGCCACCCATGCACCAGATCACGGTGCCGGGGCGGTTGTTGGCCAGCGTCCGCGCCACGCGCTTGAGTTGGCTGCCGGGTGTGCCGGTAACGCGCTCAACTTCTTCGGGCGTCCATTTGGCCACCTCGGTCTTGATCTGATCCATCCCCCAGACACGGGTGCGAATGAACTCCTTGTCCTCCCAACCGTTCTCGAAGATGTGCCACAGAATACCCCAGACCAGAGCGACGTCTGTCCCGGGACGGAACCGGACATATTCATCCGCATGGGCCGCTGTGCGCGTAAAACGCGGGTCACAGACGATGACGGGGGCGTTGTTTTGCTCCTTGGCCTTGAGCAGGTGCAACAGCGAGACGGGGTGCGCCTCCGCTGGGTTGCCACCGATGATAAAGATCGCCTTGGAATTGTGGATGTCGTTGTAGCTGTTGGTCATGGCGCCGTAGCCCCATGTGTTGGCCACACCGGCAACCGTGGTGGAGTGACAAATCCGAGCCTGGTGGTCGACGTTATTGGTGCCCCAGTAGGCTGCGAATTTGCGGAAGAGATACGCTTGTTCGTTGTTATGCTTGGCAGATCCCAGCCAATAGACGCTGTCCGGACCGCTTTCCTCGCGGATTTTCATCATGCCGCCACCGATTTCGTCGATGGCCTGATCCCAAGAAATGCGCTTCCACTCGCCACCCTCTTTCTTCATCGGGTATTTGAGGCGGCGTTCGCCGTGAGCGTGCTCGCGGACCGCGGCCCCTTTGGCGCAATGCGCACCGAGGTTGAACGGGCTGTCCCAGCCGGGTTCCTGACCCGTCCAGACGCCATTGGCCACTTCTGCAATCACAGTACAACCGACTGAACAGTGCGTGCAGACAGATTTTACCGTTTCAACCGCGCCCGTCACGGCAGACGCGGCAGAAGCCTGCGTTACCGAACCCGCTGTTGCGGAGATGGCGGCAAGGCCACCAATGGCCAGACCGGAGCCGCGCAGAAACGCACGGCGGTCGACGGATTTCTCCGCGATATCAGACAGGATACCAGTCCGCTGGGGGCGTCGCGCAACCCCGTTGGTCTTTTTCCTAAGCATATGTTTTCCTCCCAAGTGGCCACGTTTGGTGACCGGGTCGATTTGGATGTCCTCAGGCAGTCGGGCGTCACGCAACCAGTCGCCTGCGGATTGAAGTGACAACGTCCGGGGCTAGAACCGGGTGCTGTCGAGGTAAGCGCGCGTGTGCGCGGTGTCTTGCATCTTTTCAGATGTCAGATCGACGGGCTGGGCTTCGGCGGCGGTGCCACCAGCGGCCACAACGACAGCTGCAGCGGGTGCTGCGGTGCCGGCCAGTTTGAGGAAATCGCGGCGGCTGGCGCCTTTGGTTTCCTGGGTCATGGGATGTCTCCCTTTCTTGTGTTGTGGCGGGCATCCCCGCCGTTAAGCGCAAGCCGTCAGCCTGCCGTCATTCGAAACCCTTCGCGTTCGATTTCGATGAATTCCTTGCCCACTGCGCCAAGTGCGGCGTAGAGGATCGAGTTTTTGGCACCAGTCAGATCATCAAAGAAGTGACCCGCCCAAGGCGCCAGGTGTCTGTTAAAGAATGTCTTTTGGTCATCCAGCGTCGCAGGCGCACCAAAACGACCCACGATCAACCCAGCCATCATTTCCAGCAACGACGCGATGTTGTCCTCGGGCTCGTAGACATTGGACGCGCGGGTGATCCGACGTGCGGCCATATCATCGCGCAGCACAGCCAAAGGCTTTTCGTTAAGAAAACCGGTCAGGTAGTAGCTGGCATAGGGCAGCAATTCGCCCCGACCCAGACCAATGAACAGTGCATTGAATTCCTGCTCCACCTTGCGCGGCTTGCAGGCCTTGGCGGTACGTGACAATCCGTTGATGGCCTGTCCCAGAGGGCTGTCATCTCCGGAAAGGTCGATCGTCTGATCCAGCAGCATTTGATCGGGCGCGCCTGCCAGCATCAAGCCGAGATAGTTGTAGAGATCCGCGCGCAGCCGGTCTTCGGTCGAGACGTCGATATCAAGGTTTGCAGTCATGCGCGGTGGGTCTCAAAGCTGAAGGCCATACGGCGTGGGGAAGGGGGGCTTGCCGTGTCGGCCTCGCCCTCAACCTCCATTGTGTCGGCAGGTGTCCAATCGGCTTCATGCGTGCGAGTGCGTGCGGCGACGAATGGAGTGTCATCGTCTTCGGTTGTGTTGTCTTGCTGCGACAGTGACTCGGTGTCGGGCGCGTCGGCAGCCTGCGCTGCAGCTTCCTTCGCCTCGGCCTCGGCCGCCATCTTTTCGATATGCGCCAACATGCCTTTGCCGACCTGATAGGCCGTTTGCATGTTTTCCACGACCATCGCGCTGTCGGTGAAATCTTGACCGTAATCAACCAGCGCATCGACATTGGCCAGCACCGGATTGGACCGCCACAGCACCCGCAACGCCCGGCGGCGCAAGCGGTCGGGCACGGCTTTGCTCATGAAGGCGCTGAAATCATCGCCGATCTTCAGCGTATCGGGATCAGGCAAGTTCAACTCGGCCAGCAGGTCTTCATCTGTCTTTTCAGACAGTTGCGCATCCAATTCGTGTCGTTCCTGAATGTCCTGCGCGCGCGCATCTGCTTTTGCTTCGGCCTCTACGGCAGCCCTGCGACGGGCCCAAAAGGTCGATTGGTCGCTCAATGTATGGGTTCCTTGCGGGTTGGCGCGCGATAGACGTCTGTTGTCTGTCTAATGCGTGCGTCTCCGATTCCGTCTTGATCTAGATCAATGCGCGCTTTGTCACGGCGACGTTTGACGAAAACTTCATCCTCGTGATGCGCTTCGACGAAGTCCCGGATCAGCGCGATCAGCCCGTCGGGCATGGGTACTTTTTCCACCAATTCCTCGCCTGTGTCCGCATAGTCTTGCGCCTCATAGGGCGAAGCAGTGACCAGCACCATATCGAGCGGATCGTCGGTTTGACTGTCGCGCATGACCACATAAACGGAGGGAACCTGTGCGGACAGACCGTTGAGGTAGGCCTCGGTGTCGGTGCGGTGCAAGTCCATCAACAGGGTCGATGCGTGGAATTCAACGGTGTCGCCTTCGCGACGCAACTCTTTCCAATGCGCAGGCGCGGCACCTGGCAAAACGGCCACGGCCTTCCACACATACTGCGCCCACTTTGTTACACCGGGCAGGCGGCGTATCACGATCCCCAACGGAATCTGAACTGTTCGTTCAGTCGAAGTCTTCACTTGGTTCCCTTTTGGCTAAACCTATAGGAACATGACTTTGCCTGAATCTCCAAGACCTTTTTTGTATGCCGCGGTGTACCGCGGGCGTGTGACCTACTCTTGGTTGCACCGGGCCGCTTGGCATTTCGGGTTTGCGGACACTGAAAATCCCGTTTAGCGTGGTTCGAGTGCGCAGGCGTAGCCACCCGCGCTCTGGGAGGAAGCAATGACCAAAAATGTTGTGCTATGCGATTGCATGGGCAGCCAAGCTGTAGACGCCAAAGGCATTTCCGATGCCAGCGGTCTGACGTGCAGCCGTGTGTTTACGGCCCTGTGCATGGATCAGATTGGTGAGGCCGCCAAAGCCATAAAGGACGGCGACACGATCATTGCCTGCCAACAAGAGCGCCAGCGCTTTGTCGACCTGGCGGATGAGATCGGCGCGGAGGAGCCGGGTTTCGTCGATGTGCGGGATCGTGCCGGTTGGACGGACGGTGGCAATGCCACGGCCAAGATGGCCGCATTGGTAGCCGAAGCGGCGATTGCCGTACCCGCTCCGAAATCGGTCGATGTCATATCAGAAGGGGTCTGTTTGATCCTCGGGGGCGCGACGGTTGCCCTGCAGGCGGCACAGGATTTATGCGACGCGCTTGCGGTCACGGTCTTGGTCACCGATGACGCGGACGCAGGAAGCGATGATCGTCGTTTTGACGTGATCCGCGGCCGATTGCGCCGTGCAACTGGTGCTTTGGGCGGGTTTGAGGTCTCCATCGACGGCTTGCAACAGTTGGTGCCGGGAGGGCGGGGCGCCTTTGCCTTTTCCGAACCGCGTGACGGGGCCTTGTCGCAATGCGATATCATCTTGGATTTACGCGGCGACACCCCGCTGTTTCCGGCCCCCGAAAAACGCGAAGGATACCTGCGTGCCGACCCGGGCAGCCCGGTGGCTGTGGCGGCTGCGGTGCTTGCCGCGTCGCAATCTGTCGGAACTTTTGAAAAGCCGCTTTATGTCCGCCTGCAAGAGCCACTGTGCGCGCACAGCCGCGCCGAACAGCCCGCCTGTTCCAATTGTCTCAATCTATGTCCCACAGGGGCGATCACCTCTGCGGGTGAACATGTGGCCATTGATCCGATGATCTGTGCGGGGTGTGGGGCTTGTGCCGCGGTGTGCCCGTCCGGTGCGATCAGCTATGACGCGCCCTCGGTCGATACGCTCTTTCAACGCATCAGCGTTCTGGCGCGGACCTTTCGCAAGGCAGGCGGCGCTGATCCACGGCTTTTGGTGCACGATGGTCACGGTGCGGAGATGATCCGTCTGACCGCGCGCCATGGCCGAGGTTTGCCGCATGATGTGATCCCACTTGAAACCGATGCCTTGGCCAGCTTTGGTCATGCCGAGATGCTGGCGGCCTTGGCCGCTGGGTTTGCGCGTGTTGAGGTGTTGATCGGACCAAAATCCGAACGTGACGTGATTGAAACGCAAATCGCGCTTGCGCGGGCGATTGCCGGATCAGACCTGATTGCGGTTATCGACACCTCCGATCCGGACGCGATGAGCGACGCACTATATGATGCAGATGCCGCTGCTGCGATCGCCACGCCGATCTTGCCCATGGGCTCGCGGCGTCAAGTCACGCGTTTGGCCGCCAAAGCCTTGCAACCCGACGCCAAAATCATGGACCTGCCCGACGGCGCGCCCTACGGCGCCATTGTGGTGGATCAAGGCGAATGCACCTTGTGTCTGTCGTGTGTTTCGCTGTGCCCGTCCGGCGCGTTGGGCGACAATTCCGACCTGCCGCAACTGCGGTTTCAGGAGGATGCCTGCCTGCAATGCGGGTTATGTGCCAACATCTGTCCCGAAAATGCGATCACTCTCGCGCCGCGCCTCAACCTGACCGAGACAGCGCTGACCGAAGAGGTGCTGAACGAAGAAGAGCCATTCGCCTGCATCGAGTGCAACACGCTCTTTGGGGTGAAATCAACGGTCGAAAAGATCATGGAGAAACTCGCAGGCACGCACCCGATGTTTGCCACTTCGGACGCCGCGCGCATGATCCAGATGTGCGACAACTGCCGCATTCAGGCGCAATACCATTCGCAAAACAACCCCTTTGCTGGCGCAGAGCGGCCCCGTGTCAGGACAACCGATGACTACCTGTCAAAGCGAAAAGATCATTGAGATTGAATAGGTTGACCCAAATCAGCGGGCGCCACGGTGGCCACATAGGCGATAATCGCCTGCAAGTCGTCTTGTGTCATTTCGACCGGCACAATCGGAGGCGGTCGCGCCGGATCGAAGGGTGCGGTAATACCGTCGACTTGCGTGAACGCGCCATGCGGTCTAAGCACGTAGAACACCTCGAACCGGTCCAACCATGTGTCGAAACTGCGCAAGACCGCAAACGACGGAGTGGAGCCGATCGCGTTCATCCTGTTGGTGTGGTTGATTACATGGCAGCGTCCGCACAGGCTGAGGCTCAGGCGTTCCCCGACCACTGCGTCGCCCTCGACGGCCAGCACGACCTCCGGCGCTTCGACTTGGGCACTGGCAAGAAACGGCGCTCCGGTGCTCGGGCGGAACGCCTCGATGGTGCGCTTTCCAACCTCCGATGTCAGCCAATCGGCAAAGGCTTGGGGCAGGGGGGCGTCATCCACGCTCAGGCGCCATGTGTCATCTCCACGTACAAAGACGGCGCGCCCATCGTTCTGTTCCAGACGCGCCTGTGCACCTGGTCCGTTCAAGGTGATCCGAATACCCGTCTTGAGCGAAAAGCGCGGCAAAACATGCCCCAAGATGCCGGTGTCGATCAGCTCTTGCGGAGCGGCAAGCGCAAACTCTTTGTCCTGCGCACTGGCCAAGACGGGCAAAAAGCACGCGCAGAAAATGAAGCACAAACGTTTCAACATCGGACAGCTCCCATCGGGGTCATGTCCGATGCACCTTAATGCCTGACCTTCCAAGGCGTCAAACAGACCAAAGGAGATTAATGAGATGAACGATCAAACCAACATGTCCATGCGCAAGTTTCTCAAACAGGTGGGCGTCACGTCCCAGCAAGCCATCGAAGGCGCATTGCGGGACGCGGGCGACACCACCGGCAAAACCTATCAGGCCAAAGTTGTACTCATGATCGAAGAGCTTGGCCTGACGCATGAAGTCACTGGCCAGATTGAGGGTTAACCCAGCGTGTCAGTGACCAGAGAAGACATCCTCGCCTGTCTGCGCGAGATCACCGATCCCGTGACCCAAACGCCCCTGACCGAAAGCGGCGTATTGCGGGCGTTGACCGTGGAGGAGGGCGCGGTGCGTTTCGTGCTGGAAATCGCACCAAGTGCCGCGCAGGCCTTTGAAACGGTCAAGGACGAGGCTGAAGCGGCGATCAAGGCGCTCGATGGTGTTCAAGGCGTCGCGATTGTCATGACGGCGCATCAGCAAAAAGCGCCGCCCCCGGACCTGAAGCCAAACCGCGCGTCCGAGCCGAAAGGACCGCAGAAAATCCCCGGTATCGACCGGATCATCGCGGTGGCCAGCGGCAAGGGTGGCGTGGGTAAGTCGACCGTCTCGGCAAATCTGGCCTGTGCGCTCGCTGCCGAAGGGCGCCGGGTAGGGATGCTGGACGCGGATGTCTACGGTCCGAGCCAGCCGCGCATGTTGGGCGTTTCGGGGCGGCCTTCGTCACCTGATGGCAAGACCATCCTGCCGATGCGCAACTTCGGTGTGACGATGATGTCTATCGGTCTGATGACCAACGATGATCAGGCTGTTGTCTGGCGGGGTCCGATGCTGATGGGCGCGCTGCAGCAGATGATGAACCAGGTGCAATGGGGTGCTTTGGATGTGTTGATTGTCGATTTGCCACCTGGCACCGGTGACGTTCAGATGACGCTGGCGCAAAAGGCCCATGTGGACGGCGCGATCATCGTCTCAACCCCGCAGGATGTGGCACTGATTGATGCGCGCAAGGGCATTGATATGTTCAATCAACTGGGCACACCAATTCTGGGCATGATCGAAAACATGAGCACGCATATCTGTTCCAATTGCGGCCACGAAGAGCATGTGTTCGGCCATGGCGGCGTAGTTGCGGAGGCCGCCAAAATCGGTGTGCCTGTGCTGGCTGAAATTCCGTTGCACCTTGATATCCGTGTCGCCGCGGACAGCGGCGCGCCAATTGTTGTGTCCAAGCCCGACAGCGCCCAAGCCCAATCGTTCCGAGATTTGGCACGACAGCTTATTGCGGACGGCAAGGCATGACGGAAGTCACGTTTCCACCTTTGATGCACGGAAACGCGGTGCCGCCGGGGGTCGATCCCTTTGCCAAGGCCTGCGCGCAGGCGCGTTTGGGGTGTGACGCGGGCCTTGTGCTTTACCGGTTGGATGCAGACGTCATGCGCGCGGCACTTGTTTTTGCGCCGGATGTGGCGCTGAAAGATGCGGTTGCGATGTTGCCTCTGTGCGGGGTTGGGTTTCAGAACGCGCTCGGCGCCTTGGCACCGCCTGAAGTTGCTGTGCATCTGGAATGGAGCGGTCAAATCCGCGTCAACGGCGCGCGCTGCGGCCATTTGCAGATGGCTGCCTCCGACAGCGCGAACCCCGAAGCGGTGCCTGATTGGCTGGTCATTGGCCTTGAAATCCCGCTCTGGCCGCAAGCCGAAGACACCGGACACACACCCGATGAAACGGCGCTTTATGCCGAAGGCTGCGCCGATGTCGACGCAATCATGTTGCTGGAAAGTTGGACGCGCCATACGCTGGCGCATATAAACCGGTGGACGGAGGAGGGGGTCGGCCCGCTGCACAAGGATTGGCGCGGATTGGCCCATGGAATGGGCGAGGCCATTGAGCTTCGCGGCCTCAGCGGCACGTTTCTGGGCGTGGACGAACGGTTTGGCATGCTGCTGCGCGACGGCGAAACGACGACGCTGATCCCGCTGACGGACCTATTGGAGGATGACACATGACGGCTTCGACGCGGCTTCTCGCGCGCGCTATCCACTTTGACGAAAGCGACATGAACATTTTCCATTCTCCGGCGCGCACGGGCGAATGGTGTATCTCGGGCGGGTTTGAGTTTTCCAATTGGTCCGAGGCGGATCTCGCCGGAAAGGCGCGGCAAGCGTTTTCCAACGGCTGGTTGGGGCTGGAGACATTCGGGCGCGTCACGTTCGTTGCGATCACCACGATCGAAACCGCCGAGGTCGATGCACTGGCGCAGACCTTGGCGCAACACTTCGTCGACATTTACGGCGCGCCATCGATTGAGGCCGCTCTGGGCACGGCACATGAAGAAATCCGCCAGATGGAAGATTTATGCTCAGGTCAGCCTCAAAACACCTTGCTGACCGTTGCGCGAGAGCTCACCGACGGCGGCGTGTCAGAAAGCTACCGCATCATTGAAGCGCAGGGCGCGAGCCTTGATCAGTTTGCGGTGCACGGTGATATCGAAGAGCCACCGCATCAACATTGATCAACGCAAACGTGAAACGCCTTGATGGCAAACGCAAAAAGACCAGGTGGGGTTACTGTAGTTCAGCAGAACAATAGTATCCGTAATGCGAATAATCAGTATTATGTAATTAATACATATCCGAACGATCGTACAGATCGGCCTGAGCAAGTCGGTCTCCGCCCATCATGGAATAAATCCTGAATTGCGAAACGAAGTTCCGTCCTGCGGTATTGGCAGCGCGCTCATTCCCGACTAACCTTTGCCACAAGAGTCGCTCAAGGCCGAAAACGCCGTGACGTGATCTGGGAGGATCAAACCATGACGACATGCGCACAAATCCCTGCGGTGCACTCCTCATGAGTGCCATGTCGTTTGATCAGGCCGTCGCGCATGTGACGCAGAACGAGCCTGTCTTCGAGGTAACACAAGCTGACATTCGCGGTGTGCGTTATTCTGTCTTCAAAAACATCCCTCCGACCGTTCCCGAACTCTTGCGCGCATCTCGTACGGCTCAAGGCGACGGCACGGCCGAATATCTGGTCTTTGAAGATCAGCGTTGGACGTTCGATGAATACTGTAGCGACGTGCGGCGCTTTGCGCAGGTGTTGCGCGGCAAATACGGCGTTGGCAAAGGCACACGTGTCGCAATAGCGATGCGCAATTATCCGGAGCTGTTGGTGACGCTGATGGCCGTCTCGTCGCTCGGCGGTATCGTGGTTTTTTTGAACGCATGGTGGACGACGAACGAGCTGGAATATGCGCTGCACGACAGCGAAGCACAGATCGTCGTGGCTGATGGGCAGCGCGTCAAACGCTTGCAACCCCTTGAATATGGTCTGGAATTACAGATCATCGGCGTGCGTGGCGGCGAAGAAATGGTGTCGGACCGCTTTTCCGAGTTGCTCGGCGCACAACCTGATGTTGATTGGCCCGACGTGGATATCGACACGGATGATGATTTTGCGATCATGTATTCGTCTGGCACAACCGGTCATCCCAAGGGGGTCGTTCAGACCCATCGTGGTGCGGTGAATGCAGTGTTCACATGGTTGATGCAGGCCGTGATGATGCCTCTGATGGACCCGCCTGCCCCGGATGCGCCCGCAGCGCCGCGGCCGTCAGCTTTGGTGTGCACGCCGCTCTTTCATGTCACGGCAACGCATCCCCTGTTCCTGCTCAGCCTGCCTGCGGGCGCCAAACTGACGCTTCTGCGCAAATGGGACGCGGAAGAAGCTGTGCGCGTCATCGCGGCCGAAAAAATCACCCGCATGCTGGGTGTTCCGACCCAATCTGCCGATTTGATGGAAACGGCGCGCCGCATGGGCGTGACGCTTTCCACGTTGGAATACCTGGGCGCAGGTGGTGCAAAACGTCCGGCCGCACAGGTCGCGCAATTGGCCGAGGCCTTTCCCAATGCGGCCATCGCCACAGGTTGGGGCATGACCGAAACCAACGCCAACGGTATTGGTCTCGTGGGTCCGGAATACAACGCGCGCCCCGGTGTCGCCGGACGGCTTTATCCGCCCGTGCAAGAGTTGCGGTTTCTTGATGATCACGGGCGCGATGTGGCCGTCGGCGAGGTCGGCGAAATCACTGTAAAAAGCCCCTGTAACATGCGGTGTTACCTCAATAAACCCGAAGAAACCGCCAAGACGATCCAAGACGGTTGGTTGCGTACTGGTGACATGGGAATGATCGACAAAGATGGCTTTGTGACGATCATGGACCGCAAGAAAAACATCATTATTCGCGGTGGCGAGAACATCGCCTGTTTGGATGTCGAAGGCGCGCTGCACCGCCATCCGCTGGTCATCGAGGCCTGCGCGTTTTCTGTGCCTGACGACCGGTTGGGCGAGACCGTCGGCGCGGCGGTACAGCTGCGTCCAGGCGCGCATCTAAGCCGCGACGCCGTTTGCGATTTTCTCTCCGATCACATCGCGCGTTTCAAAATTCCGGAGCATGTGTGGTTCCAGCACGACCCCCTGCCCCGTGGCGCAACCGACAAGATCGACAGACGCGGATTGCGAGACACCTGCCTTGCCAGCCTCGTGCCCAGTACTTGAAAAGGATCCTGACATGACACCCACACAGGAAGAGATCGGCGCCTATATCGCCCAAGCCGGCCACGATGCATGGATCGTGCCGGGTATAACAGCCGCAACGCCGCGTCGGTCGATCAAGACCGTTGGCATCATCGGGGCGGGCACGATGGGTGGTGGGATTGCGATGAACTTTGCCACCGCAGGCATTTCGGTACGCATCGTCGAGACCACGCAAGAGGCGCTCGATCGTGGCCTGAAGGTGGTGCGCGGAAACTACCAACGCTCCGCCGACAAGGGGCGTTTTCCGCAAGACGAGGTCGAAGCGCGTATGGCCCGTTTTGACGGCCGCTTGGCGCTGGCGGATCTGGCGGATTGCGATCTGGTGATCGAGGCAGTGTTCGAAAACATGGAGCTCAAGAAAAAGATTTTCACCGAGTTGAACCGAGTGATGAAGCCGGGCGCGATCCTTGCGACCAACACATCTGCGCTGGACATCAACGAGATCGCAAGCGTGACGAACAGGCCGCAGGACGTGATCGGCCTGCACTTTTTCTCACCTGCCAACGTTATGAAATTGCTTGAAATTGTGCGTGCGGCGGATACCGCAGACGATGTTGTTGCGACCTGTATGGACCTCGCCAAGACGATCAACAAAATTGCAACGCTCGTGGGCGTCTGTCCCGGTTTTGTGGGCAACCGCATTCTTTTTGCGCGCCAGATACAGGCGAACAAACTGGTCTATCAGGGCGTGATGCCTTGGGACGTGGATGCCGCATTGAATGCCTTCGGGTTCAAGATGGGGCCATTCCAGATGTCAGACCTCGCCGGGCTTGATATCGGCTGGTCCAAAGGCGCCAAAACGGACAACCCGATCCGCGACGCCTTGTGTGAATTGGACCGGCGCGGGCAAAAGACCCAAGCCGGGTTTTATGATTATGACGAGGCGCGCCGCCCTATTCCGTCGGATGTGACGGCGGGCATTATCCGCGATATCACCGGGGCCGAACCCATGACGATGGCGCAGGATCAGATCATCGACATCTGTATTCACCCGATGATCAACGAAGCGGTGAAAATCCTCGAAGAAAACAAGGCGCAGCGCCCGTCTGACATCGATGTGGTCTGGCTCAATGGGTATGGTTGGCCCGCGGACAAAGGTGGCCCGATGTTCTATGGCGACATGGTTGGTGCCAAGGCGGTACTGGCCACGATGCAGCGTCTGGGCGCTGAGGATGATGCGTTTGCCCCGGCCAAAACACTTGAAGAACTGGCGGCAAGCGACGGAAAATTCACGGAAATAGACACAGGTGGACTAAAGGTATGAGCTACGAGTTTATTACAGACGGAGAAACGAGGTCACATCCTGATTGTGACGATGAACCGTCCGGACGTGTATAATGCCGTGCATGTCGATATGCACAATGAGATGGCCGATTGCTGGGATGCGTTTGCCGCTGATGCCGACCTTTGGGTGGCTGTTCTGACAGGTGCCGGTGACAAGGCGTTTTCGGCAGGCAATGACCTTAAGGCGACGGCCAAGGGTGGCAGCAAAAAGGAAATGACACCCACAGGTTTTGCGGGCTTGTCCTCGCGGTTTGATCTCGAAAAGCCGATCATCGCGGCAGTGAACGGTTTTGCTATGGGCGGCGGGTTCGAGACGGCCCTGTCCTGCGACATGATCTTGGCGTCTGAGAATGCAAAGTTTGCCCTGCCCGAGGTCAAGGTTGGCTTTTTTGCCGCCGCATCTGGCGTGCAACGTCTGTCGCGCTATATCGGGCGCTTGGCTGCACAGGAGATGATGTTCACCGGGCGCACGATCGACGCGGCGGAGGCTCTGAAACTGGGCTGCTGCAACGAAGTGGTGCCGCATGATCAATTGATGGACCGCGCATTGGCCTTGGCCGAGCACATGTGCACGGTGTCCCCGTCAGCCGTCAAAGCGACAAAACGCGTGCTCAATGACATGGCACGCGCTGACGGCATGCAGGCCAGCATTGCCTATTCGCGGGACGTCATCAAGGATCTGGCACAAACCGAAGACTTTAAAGAAGGCGTGCAAGCCTTTGTTGAAAAACGCAAACCCAACTGGGTCAACCGATAACTTGAATGAGAGGGAACCCACATGGGCGACACCACCACACCGATGGACATGAACAACCTTGAAATGTCCGAAAAGTCGAAACCATTGCTGAATGCGGTGGTCAAACATATCCGGGAAAACGTCGATCCGATCACCGAAGAATTCTATGCTTTGGGTGAAAACCGTGAAAACCGATGGTCCTATGCACCCGGTCAGTTAGAACTGCTTGAAGGGGCCAAGCAAAAGGCCCGCGACGCAGGCTTATGGAACTTTTTCCTGCCCAATGCCGAAACTGGCGAAGGGCTGTCCAATCTGGATTACGCCTATATCGCGGCTGAGTTGGGCAAGAACCCCCTCGCCTCCGAGACGCTGAACTGTTCGGCACCGGACACCGGCAATATGGAGGTACTCGAACGCATCGGTACGCAGGAGCAAAAAGACGCGTGGCTCAAGCCGCTTCTGGCCGGTGAAATTCGCTCGGCTTTTGCGATGACGGAACCGAGCGTTGCCTCGTCGGACGCGAAAAACATCGCGACTTCGGCGGTGCTCGAGAACGGCGAATGGGTCATCAACGGCGAGAAATACTACATCTCCGGTGCCGGTGATCCGCGTTGCAAGATCATGATCGTCATGGTCAAAACCTCGCCCGATGCGGAACCTTACCGCCAGCAAAGCCAGATCCTCGTGCCGATGGACACGCCCGGCGTTGAAATTCTGGGGCCGATGCATGTCTTTGGCCATGATGACGCACCGCATGGGCATATGCACATCCGTTTCACCAATGTACGGGTACCGGAATCGGCCGTGCTTTGGGGCGAAGGCAAGGGCTTTGAAATCAGCCAGGTGCGCCTTGGACCAGGCCGCATCCACCACTGCATGCGCTCCATCGGGCAAGCCGAAAAGGCGCTGGATCTGTTGATTGAACGGGGTTTGAGCCGTGTTGCCTTTGGCAAGAAGATCGTCGATCTGGGCAAGAACATGGAAACCATTTCCCGCGCCAAGATCGAGATTGAATCCATGCGGCTTCTGGTGCTCAAGGCGGCCAAGGCGATGGATGTTCTGGGCAACAAGGAGGCCCGCATCTGGGTGTCGATGATCAAGGCCAAGGTGCCTGAACAGGTCTGCGATATCATTGATCAGGCGATGCAGGTCCATGGCGCGACGGGTATCAGCCAATGGTCGCCCCTGTCGGGCATGTATGCCCAGCAACGGACCCTGCGCTATGCGGATGGCCCTGATGAAGTGCACCATCACGTGATCGCACGCCACGAGGTCAAAACCTATCAGGACAGCAACTCTCGTCAGGCTGCGGCCAAGGCGCACACAGAGGAACGCGGGTCCGGAGGGTTCATGGGATGACCCTGTTTGATCTGACGGGCAAGGTGGCGCTTCTGACCGGGGCGTCCAAGGGCATGGGGCTGGAAATGGCCAAAGGTCTGGCTGCACACGGGGCCACTGTCGTGATCTCTGCGCGCAAGCAGGATCAGTTGGATGTGGCGGCCGCCGAGATCAATGCGCTTGGCAACGGCAAGGCCTATGCGGTGTCGTGCAACGTTGGCGACAAGGATCAGTTGCAGGCGTTGGTCGACAAGGCGCATGAGTTGGCAGGTCCGATCGACATCGTCGTCGGCAATGCCGGTGTGAACCCTTATTATGGCCCGACATCCGAAATCCCCGACGACGCTTACCAGAAAACGATGAACGCGAATGTGCAATCGAACTTGTGGCTGGCGCAGATGGTGGCACCCGACATGGTGGCCAAGGGGGCAGGATCGATGATGTTTACGTCGTCGATCGGAGCGTTCAAACCTTCGACCATGTTGGGCACCTACGGAATGTCCAAGCTCGCGCTGATCGGTTTGGTGCGCAACCTGGCCGAGGAATTCGGACCGAAGGGTCTGCGTTTCAATGCGATCTGTCCTGGCCTAGTCAAAACCGATTTTGCACGGGAGCTTTGGGACAAGCCGGAGGTGGAAGAGCGGATCAAAAAGCAGATCCCGCTACGCCGCCTTGGTGAGCCTGAGGATTTCGCAGGTCTGGCGGTTTATCTCGCCTCAGATGCCAGCGGCTACATGACCGGTCAGGCGCTGACGGTCTGCGGCGGCTCGAACATGTGGACGTAACATATGGAACTGAAAGATAAAATCTGCGTCGTGACCGGGGCCGCCAGCGGCATAGGTCGAGCATTGTGCCACGCCTTTGCCGCAGAAGGTGCGCGCAAGGTCATTTGCGTGGACCGCAATGGGGATGGGGCGCAGCGAACAGCGCAGGACATCGACGGTGTGGCCTATACGGTCGATGTGTCGGATGAGGCTCAAATCAAGGCGATGATCGACAGCGTCGAGGCCGATATTGGCGCAATCGATCTATACTTTTCCAACGCGGGTATTGCGGTGGGTGGCGGGATGGAAACGCCCAATGCGGATTGGCAACGGACGTGGGAAATCAACGTGATGGCCCATGTCTGGGCCGCGCGTCATCTGGTGCCTTTGATGGCGGCACGGGGTGGTGGGTATCTGCTCAACACCGCCTCTGCGGCGGGGCTGCTCAATCAGGTGGGCTCGGCCTCTTACGGGGTGAGCAAACATGCTGCGGTCGGGCTGGCGGAATGGTTGGCGATGAGCCACGGCGATCAGGGGATCAAGGTGTCGGTGCTCTGTCCGCAGGCTGTGCGCACTGAAATGACACGCGGGCATGAGGATCATGTCGCGGCGATCGATGGAATGATGGAGCCGGAACCCGTGGCGCAATCCTGTATTGATGCGATCCGGGCCGAGACGTTCCTGATCCTGCCACATGATGAGGTGCTGGGATACATGCGCAACAAGACCGCCGATTATGATCGGTGGATCGGGGGCATGCGCAAGCTCAACCGTCGGTTTGGCACCTTGAGCTGATCTGAAGGGGCGCGCTGACGCGCGCGTTGCATTTTTTGTGAGGGCTCCGCCCTCGGTGCGGTGCACCTCACCCGAGGTATTTTCAGCGAAAGGAAGGGGTTATTCCTTGGGCTTGTAGGGGCGCATGAGGCCTTCTTGGGCGACGGAAGCCATGAGCTGGCCGTTTTGGTTGTAGATCGAGCCTCGGTTAAAGCCGCGCGCGCCGCCGGTAAAGGGCGCGTCCATGGTGTAGAGGTGCCAGTCCTGAAATTGTGCGGGGCCGTGAAACCACATGGCATGATCGAGGCTGGCGGACATGACTTTGCCCTGAAACCACGTCAACCCGTGCGGACGCAGGGATGAGCCCAGCAAGTTCATGTCAGAGGCATAGGCCATCAGGCAGTGCTGCATTTGCGGGCCCTGCCCTTTGGCGGCCTGCATGCGGAACCACAGGTGGTTGGTGTCGTCAGCGGGTTCGGGCTGGAAGAGGTCACGGGGGTCTACCTCGCGAATTTCGATGGGGCGCTTGCGCAGGAAGTCTTGGCGGATCCGCTCTGGCACCTTGTCTTTGAGCGCCTCGCGCTGTTCGGCGCGGTTCATCAGGCCGTCGGGGCCTGCGACCTGAGGCATGGTGTGTTGATAGCTCCAGCCATCTTCCTCAACGTGGAAGGAGGCGGACATGTTCAGTATCTGTTTGCCGTGCTGGATCGCCACAACGCGGCGTGTCGTGAAACTGCCACCATCGCGGGCGCGGTCGACCTGGTAGATCACTGGGATTTTGGGGTCGCCGGGGCGGATGAAATAGGCATGCAGGCTGTGACATAGCCGCTCAGGCACAGTGCGATATGCAGCTGCCAGCGCCTGCGCGATGACATGGCCGCCGAAAATGCGCGTCGATGTTTCGCCCCCCGCCCCGGTGCCGCGAAACAGATCGACTTCAAGCTGTTCGATGTCGAGCAAGGTCAGCAGTTCTTCGGCGGCGGGGTCGGTCATGATATGTCTTTCTGCGCGCGCGAGGCGGCATATTGAATGAAGGTGTCAAAACTGGCTGGATTGGCCATGCTGTCGCGGTTGACGACGGCGTCCGGGTCTCCGCCCAAGAGCAGTTTCTTGACCGGCACTTCCAGTTTCTTGCCTGACAGCGTGCGAGGTACTTCGGGTATTGCAATGATATCGTTGGGAATAAATCGCGCCGAGACGGCCGTTCGGATGGCCGTGTTGATTGTGTCTTTCAGATCATCATCCAGCGCCACGCCTGTTTTCAGCACGACAAACAGCGGCATGAAGCTTTGGCGGCCCAGAAACTCCAGATCGACCACAAGGCTGTCGAGAATGGGGTCAAGCGCCTCGACGGCTTGATAGATTTCAGCGCTGCCCATGCGCAGGCCTTTGCGGTTGATGGTGGCATCCGAGCGGCCAAAAATGACGGATCCGCCGTCCTCGAAAATCTCGATCCAGTCGCCATGGCGCCAGACACCGGGATAGGTGTCGAAATAGCTCTCAAAGAGGCGGCTGCCATCGGAATCGCCCCAAAAATAGAGCGGCATGGAGGGCAAAGGCTGCGTGCAAACTAATTCGCCGACCTGCCCGATCAGCGGATTGCCCGCTTCGTCGAAGGCATGAACGGCGTTGCCAAGTGCGCGGCATTGCATTTCGCCGGCGCGCACCGGCAATCCGGGATGGCCCAGCACAAAGGCCCCGGCCAGATCGGTCCCGCCGGAAATAGGCGCAAGCCAGACGTCCGATTTCACATCCCGGTAGATCCAGTCATAGGCGTCGGCGCTGAGCGGTGACCCGGTAGAGCCGAGAGCGGTGAGCGCACCCAGATCGCAATCCGTGCGCGGCGTGATACCAGCCTTGCGGCACCCATCGAAATAGGCGGCCCCGGCGCCGAAATGGGTCAGCTTTTCATCAGCGACACAGCGCCAAACGACACCCAGATCCGGATGGTTCGGCGCGCCGTCATATAAAACCACCGTCAGCCCCTGTCCCAGCGCCATCCATTGATTGTTCCACATGATCCAACCCGACGACGTCAGCCAGCAATAGCGATCACCGGGTTTGATGTTGTGATGCAGCGCCTGTTTGGTCGATTCCAGCAGCACCCCGCCGTGCCCATGTACGATCGGTTTGGGCGTGCCGGTGGTGCCGGAGGAATAAACGACCCACAGCGGATGATCGAAGGGCACTGCGACGGGCGAAAACGTGGCATTCTGTGCGCACAGATCGTCCCACGCGACATGGCCGTCGGGCAGTGGTCCGATGACGCAATGGGTGACGGTCTGGGTCAGGCTGGGCAGTTGTTTCGCGATGTCATGCAGGATGTCGCGTTTGTCGACGCGTTTGCCTGCGTGGACATAGCCATCCTGCGTGATCAACACCTTGGGTTCGATCTGGCGAAACCGGTCCAGAATGGCAACGTGCCCCATGTCGGGCGCACAGAGCGACCAAACGGCACCCAAAGATGCGCTGGCCAGAAAGGCAATCAGCGCAATCTCTGTATTTGGCAGAATGGCGACGACGCGGTCGCCTTTGCGCACGCCCATATCCGACAGATGGGCGGCCACGCTGGCCACACGGCGGCGCAGGTCCGACCACGTGATCTCCGTTCGCCCGAATGTCTCGGACTGGACGATCAGTGCGGGCTGATCGGGCGACGCGTCCGCGTGGTGAAGCACTTGATCGGCATAGTTGAGCGTCGCACCGGGGCACCACTCGGCGCCCGGCATTCGGTTTCTGGCCAGCATCTGCGTCGGCGGCGTGGTCGAGCGGATGCCGCCAAAATCCCAAATAGCGGACCAAAAGCTATCCAGATCGGTGATGCTCCACTCCCACAACGCATTGTAATCGTTGAAGGTCAGACCGCGTTTCTCTTCCAGCCAGCGGGTGAAATCGGCAATGCGGTTGTGCGCGATCTGATCGGGTGATGGGGTCCAAAGTATGTCGCCACGCGCGGTCATGCCATCAACGCTCCGTGGACCAGCGCCTTGAGTTCTGGGCGGCTTGGGTAGCTGCTAGAGGGCGAAAGCTGGGTGAAAAACACGGCCGACAGCTTATGCACAGGGTCAGACCAGTAGTAGGTTGAAGCCATGCCGCCCCAACCGAAATCTCCGACCGATCCGGGCGTGCGGGCGCGGCCGGGATTGCGCACCACCGCGCCGCCAAGACCAAAGCCCGTACCTTCCATCGGCATCTCGGCAAAGCTTTCGGGCCCCATGTCGGCAATGTCGCCGGGCAGATGATTGAGCATCATGAAATCGACCGTTTTGGGTGACAGCAGCCGCACCCCTTCCAGCGCCCCGCCCTGCCGCAGCATTTCCGCAAACCGCATATAGTCGTCGATGGTGCCGACCAGTCCACCGCCACCGGAAAAGCAGGTTGTGCGGTGGAAAGAACTGTCATGGTAGGTGTCCACACAGCGCAGCGGATCGGAGCCATCGGCCTGCGCCCCCAGTGCAAAGCTGTCACCTGCCAGCGGCGTATAGAGCGAGGCAAACCTGTCGCCTGTGCCATCGGGTACCCGAAACGCTGTCTGCGTCATGCCCAGAGGCGCGAATATGTCGTCGTGCAAAACCACATCCAGCGTGCGGCCTGTGACCACCTCGATCACGCGGCCAAGAATGGATGTCGCTTCGGAGTATTCCCAGCGCGCGCCGGGTTTGAACGCCAGTGGCAACGCGGCCAGACGCACGGCCTCTTCGGCCAGTGTGGTGCGGCTGTTCTGAAAGTTGATCTTGTGCTCCATCATCGCCGCACCCAGCACGCCGGGATTGAACCCATAGCTGAGCCCGGAGGTGTGTGTCAGCAAGTGATGCAGGGTTGGTGTGGCGCAGGGTTCCACTTGATCAATCGCCGTGGCGTCTGGCACCAAGGCGTGCATGTCTTTGAATTCGGGAATGAAATCGGATAGTGGCGCTTCAAGGTGAAAGAGCCCGCGCTCGGCCAGCATCATCAGCATCGCAGAAGTGATGGGCTTGGTCATCGAATATATCCGCGCGACCGTGTCGCGTTCAAAGGCGAGGTTTTCCTCTACATTGCGCTGTCCGACGGCGCTGAAAAACACCTCCTGCCCGTCCCGCGCGATCAGGGTGGAACAGCCAGCAAACTTGCGCGTGTCCACATAGCTCTGCATCCAGTCGGTGATGCGCGCCAGGCGCTCCGGGTCGAACCCCAGGTCTTGCGGTTTCGCTGGTATCATCTCGTCGCTTCCTCTTATTCAGCCTATCATTTTGCGCATGGCAGGCACGGTTTCTTCGGTGAACCAGCCCCCTTCAGGCGTGTTGGCCCCATTGGCCATCGCCTGCTCGATCAGGTCAATGGTTGTCCCGCGGATTTGGCGTTTGACGCCGGCATACGCAGCGGGTGGAATGTCGGCCAGCATCGTCGCCTGCTCCAGAGCGCGGCCCAGCGGGTCGTCATCCAGCATGTCGATGATGCCGTCGTCATGCGCCGTTTGCGCATCCATGGGCTGGCCCGTCAGCATCAGCCGCCGCAGGGCGTTTTTGGACAGGGTGGCACGGGCAATCTCCATCGGACCCACCGGAAAACCGACGCCCACGCGCACCTCCGCCAGCCCAAGTTGCGCACGCGGATGCGCCACGCGCACATCACTGCCCAGTACAAAGAACAACCCGCCCGCAATCGCGGCCCCGTTGACCGCGCAGACCGTAGGCTTGGGGCAGGCAAACAGCTTGAGAAACCCAACGTTCAGCCCGGTGACAATCGCATTTTGTTGTTCCAGATCATAGGATTGCGCCTTCTTCAGGTTCAACCCGGCTGAAAACACCTTGAAGGGTGATGACAAGACAATCGCGCGCACGGCGTCGTCGTGTTCCAGCGCGGCCAACTCCGCGGCGAAGCTCATCAGGAATTCCGGTGTCAGCGCATTGACAGGCGCTTGGTTCAGCGTGATCTGAACCACACCGCTGGGGTGGTTGCTGCGGATCAGGGAGGGCTGGGACATTGCGCGTCTCTCATGGGGTTGGCGTTGACAGTCTTTGCCCGCCAAGGCTACCGTCTTGGAACCCGGCGCGCCAGTCCATTGTGGCGGGTAAGCTGCGGAAAACCCATGAGGAAACCATCCCTATGAAGCTGTATTTTGCCCCCAACACGCGGGCCGTCCGGGTGGCTTGGCTGCTTGAAGAACTTGCCCTGCCTTACACGCTTGAGCGGTTCACGCTGGGCGATCCGGAAATGCGCTCCGACAGCTACCGCACAGTGCATCCCATGGGGCGGGTGCCAGTGCTGGAGGACGGGGAGGTGCGGCTTTTCGAGTCTGGGGCTATTTTGGAGTATGTGCTGGCCCGGCATGGCGGCGGGCGGTTGCGCCCTGCCCCCGACAGCGTTGATTTTCCCGCTTATTTGCAATGGTTTCACTACAGCGAAGGGATGATCATGCCGCCCATCAATACGCTGACTGTCGAGACGATCCTGCTCCCGCCCGAGCGCCGTACGGAGGTGAATGTAAAACGTGCCACCAAGCTTTTGGGGCAGATGCTTGGGGCTGTGAATGATCGCCTGGCGGCGCATGACTATCTGGCCGGAGACTTCAGCGCCGCCGATATCATGACGGGCAGCGCGGTCATCAGCGCACAGAGAATTGGTATTGATTTCAGTGAGATGCCCAATCTAGCACCCTATGCGGACCGCTTGTCGCAACGGCCCGCCTATCAAAAGGCCATCGCATTGTGACCGGGCCTGTTCTGCTCATTGTCGGCGCGGGTGATTATATCGGTGCCGCAATCGCCAGACGGTTCGCAGCAGGTGGGTTCACCGTCTGCATGGGGCGACGCAATGGCGAAAAACTGGCCCCACTGGTTGAAGAGATCACGGCAGAGGGCGGTCAGGCGCATGGCTACACCTTGGATGCCCGCGATGAAGAGAGCGTGCAAAAGGTGTTTGCGCAGGTGGAAAGCGACGTCGGCCCCCTTGATCTGGTGATCTTCAATGTGGGCGGGAACGTGCGCTTCTCGGTTTTGGAGACGACATCTCGCGTGTTTAGGAAAGTCTGGGAAATGGCTGCTTTTGCTGGATTTTTATCCGGTCGGGAGGCCGCGCGCCATATGGTTCCGCGCGGGCGCGGCGCGATCTTTTTCACCGGCGCCTCGGCCAGTTTACGCGGCAACGCAGGGTTTGCAGCCTTTGGTGCGGGCAAAGCAGCGCTGCGCTCACTGGCGCAAAGCATGGCGCGCGAACTGGGCCCGCACAACATCCACGTGGCGCATTTGGTGATCGATGCGGGCGTGGACACGGGCTTCGTACGCGCCCGTATGGCCGAGGCTGGCCAGGACGCGGACGCCCTGCCGCCCGATACGCTTATGGCGCCGACCTCGGTGGCCGAAGCCTATTGGGCGCTCTACCACCAATCGCGCGACGGCTGGACATTCGAGATGGACCTGCGCCCCTATGGAGAAAAGTTCTGATGCAAGATATTGAATTCTATTATGATTTTGGCAGCCCGAACGCGTATTTCGTGCATAAGGTTCTACCGGCCATTGCCCATGAACATGGCCGCAAGGTGATTTACCGCCCCGTCCTGCTTGGCGGGATATTCAAGGCCACCAACAACCAGCCACCGATGATGGCCTTCAAGGATGTGGACCACAAGCTCGACTATATGCGCGTCGAAATCGCCCGGTTCATCAAGCGCCATAAACTGCCGTTCACGTTCAACCCACACTTTCCCGTCATGACGATCGCCACGATGCGCGGCGCCGTCTTTGCTCAAGGAAAACCGTGGGAAAAGAGCTATATAGAGGCCGTCTTTGATGCAATTTGGGTGGACGGCAAAAAGATGGACGACCCGGAAGTGATCGGCCCCGTGCTGGCGGCGGCTGGCTTGCCGGTGGATGAGATTTTTGCAGCGACGCAAACGCCGGAGGTCAAAGGCGAACTGGCCGATCTGACGGCAGCGGCAGTGGCGCGCAAGGTCTTTGGCGCGCCGACGATGTTCGTGGGCGACGAGATGTTTTTCGGCAAGGACTCGCTCGATGATCTGAACTGGTATCTGGGGGCGTCTTGACGGGTTAACGGGCCGCGCGCGCAACACCCGCTGCCGCAGGTTGACCGTTCCGCCGATCCTGAGGTGTTAACGCCTGTATTCTATGGCGAAACGCCCATGCACCCCCCGTGCACAGAGT
The DNA here is from genome assembly GCA_942490645.1 of uncultured Alphaproteobacteria bacterium. Classification (GTDB taxonomy): domain Bacteria; phylum Pseudomonadota; class Alphaproteobacteria; order Rhodobacterales; family Rhodobacteraceae; genus CALNXN01. The sequence continues at coordinate 154,474 of CALNXN010000010.1, forward strand.
GTGCACCCCCTGTGCACCCCCTTGATGCACCGATGGGGTATTAACAGGGCGTACGGAGGGGTTTGTGACGGAAGAGTTAACGGCTGCTTTGCGCGACGAAACTGCCATTCGTTACCGCTGCTCCAATGTCAGCTCACCCGGGCTCGACCAATAAACGGTTCAAAGTCGCATGGACATTTCGTGCCAAGTCATTCCTCCATGATCAGAGGCTGATGGACGAAGGTAGCTGTACCCAAATCTCTGATAAAGGGGGACGTGATGCTCTTTGCACATGAGGTAGATCGCGGATTTGCCCATTTTTTTCATACGGCCGACGAATTCAGTCATCAATGCCCGCGATAGGCCTGTTCCCTGATGTGCAGGATCAACGACGACAGACATAATGACGACATTTGGTGCATCGGGGTCATGCCCAACAAGCTCCTTAAACTCCTCATCAGACATTTCGACTACATGGGCACATCCGCAATTGATAAAGCCTACGATCTCGCCTTGTTCCTCAAGAATGAGAAAACCATCGGGATAGATTTCGATCCTCTTGGATATCTTATCGAGGGTTGCTGCTTCGTCGCCTTCATAGGCAGTGGTTTCGATCTCAAAGCATCGCTGTGCGTCGGATTGTCGGGCATTTCGGAACTTGCTCATACATTTACACTATGCGCGTTGGGTCAAGTTGCATAGCCGCCATTGGCTGGGCCCGCAGCATCCGGTTCCATGGCCTCAAGACCGCCCTTCGCTGGGCGGCACCTACCGGCGGAACACTACACCCTCTCGCACCCGGCAACGCCGGGGTCTTCGGGCGCTACACCTCAAGCCATTCCTTGCGGACGTCTTCGCGCTCTTTCAGCTCGGCCGGGGTGCCTTCAAAGACGACCTGCCCGTGGCCCATCACATAGACGCGGTGCGCGATGTCGAGGGCGATGGAGAGCTTTTGCTCCACCAGCAGGGTCGATATCCCGCGTTTGGCGATCTCTTGCAGGACTTGCGCCACCTTTTGCACCATCTGCGGGCTGAGGCCCTCGGTGGGCTCGTCGATCATGACGAAATCCGGGTCGCCCATCAGCGTGCGGCACATGGTCAGCATCTGTTGCTCGCCGCCCGACAGCACCGATGCCTCGACGTCGGCGCGTTCGTTGAGGTTCGAGAACATGTCGAACATCATCTGCATCGACCAGCGCCCCGCCCCATCCTTTTGGCCGGGTTTCAGGCCGAGGATCAGGTTCTGGCGCGTCGTCAGGCCGGGAAAGATATCGCGGTTCTCCGGCACATAGCCGAGCCCCAGATTTGCGATCTCGAAGGCCTTTTTGCCAGCAATCTCCTGCCCTTTGAACTTGACCGACCCATGCGGTTCGACCTCGCCCATGATGGCCTTGCAGGTGGTCGAGCGCCCGACCCCGTTGCGACCCAGAAGGGCGACAATCTCGCCCTCCTGAATGTTCATGTTGACGCCCTGAAGGATGTGCGATTTGCCATAATAGGCGTGCATGTCGTTGACTTCGATCATCAGTGGTCTGCCTCCAGCGCAGCACCCAGATAGGCCTCTTGGACCTTGGGGTTGGCGCGTACGTCTTCGGGTTTGCCGGTGGCGATGATCTCGCCGTAGACCAACACGGAAATGCGGTCGGCAAGGCCAAAGACCACGCCCATGTCATGTTCCACCATCACCAGCGTTTTGCCTTCGGTGACCTTGCGGATCAGATCGACGATATAGTCGGTTTCGGAATGGCTCATACCCGCGGTCGGCTCATCGAGCATGATGACATCCGCGCCGCCCGCAATGGTGATCCCGATCTCGAGCGCGCGCTGTTCGGCGTAGGACAAAACCCCCGCAGGCAGGTCGCGCCGCGCGGTCAGGTTGATCTGCTCAAGGATTGCATCGGCCCCTTCGGTCAGTGCGCGGGACCGGCCCACAAGGTTCCAGAAGCTGTATTTGTAGCCCTGTGCCCAAAGAAGCGCGCAGCGGATGTTTTCGAATACCGTCATCTTGGGAAAGATGTTGGTGATCTGAAAACTGCGGCTGAGACCAAGGCGGTTGATCTGATAGGGCGCCATCCCCGCAAGGTTTTGCCCATGCAGCGATACGGCCCCGGAGGTGGGCGGAAAGCGCGCCGTGATCAGATTAAAGAGCGTGGATTTGCCCGCCCCGTTCGGCCCGATGATCGCATGGCGTTCAGAGCGGTCAATCGACAGATCAATACCGCGAATGATCTCTGCCTTGCCGAAGCTTTTGTGCAGGTTGTCGATATGCAGCGCAGGCACATTTGTCTGGTTCATTGCGTTCATGATCCTGCTCCCTTGACCACGTTGGCGGCGTGCCATGCGGCGACCATTTCAGGAAGGTTGCGCCGCATCAGCCAGAAGGCCGCAGCGGTAATGGCCCCCACGATGATCCAGGGCACGATCGCGTGGCTGTCAAAGGTGGTCCAGAAGAGGGTCATTTCCTCGTCACCGACATAGGCGTGGCGGACGTGGAAGATCATTTCGACCAGACAACATAAGCCCAGCACCCCGATCAGCCCCGGTAGCAGCGTCTTGATATAGGGCACGACCAATGACCCTGCCCGGCCCAGTCGGATCGCGGGCACATGCATCATCAAAAGCCCCGCCAGACCGCCCGGAAAGAACATGACCGTGGCCACGAAAAGCATCCCTGCATAGAACGCCCAAAGCTCCGTCTGGAGGCTGAGAACGGTCTGCACCAGCGTAAAGACGATGGCACCGAGGATCGGCCCGAAGAAGAAGCCGACACCGCCAAGGAAAGTGACCAGCAGGATCACACCGGAGGACGCGGTGTTGAGGTTTTCCTCGGTCAGGATTTCGTAGTTGATGGCAAAAAGCGCGCCCGAGATGCCCGCGAAAAAGCCCGAGGCGACGAAGCTGTAGAACCGCACCCAGCGGGCGGAATAGCCCAGAAACTCAGCGCGTTCGGGGTTGTCGCGCACCGCATTGGCCATCCGGCCCACCGGCGTGCGGGAGAAGAGATACATGAGTGCGGCCGAGATCATCAGCCAGAAGGCGATGAGGTAATAAACCTCGATCTGTTGCAGGAATTCGACGCCGAATGTGGGCATCGCATAGGTCCGGTCGCCCGACACGCCTTCTTCGCCGCCGAAAAACGCCACGATGATCACCGAACAGGCGGCGATCAATTCGCCGACCCCAAGGCTGATCATGGCAAAGACGGTGCCTGCCTTGCGGGTGGAAAACGCGCCCACGATGGTCGCCAGCCCCATGCCGAAGAGTCCGCCAAAGATCGGCAGCACCACAAGGGGGATGTTGCCGAAGCTTTCCCAGTTCATGATGTGCATGCAAGCGAACCCGCCCACACCGGCATAGACCGCATGGCCGAACGACAGCATCCCGCCCTGCCCCAAGAGCATGTTGTAGGCCAGCGCGAAGATCACTGTGATCCACATCTGGTTCATGATCGTGATGGCCGAATTGTTGGTGAAGATCATCGGCAGGATGGCCAGCAACACGGCCGCGATGATCCACGGGCCCAACGTGAGGGTCATGGAGCCGGCACGCATCCGTTGCTGCGGGCTTGGTCGGGTCTGTGGTGATCTGCTGGGGATCCTGACCGTCGGTTTGTGTGGTTCTATCGGTCATGCGTCACGGTTCCCAAATAGGCCATGCGGGCGGAAGATCAGGATCAGCACCATCAGGATATATGGAAGGATGTCCGCGATCTGCGGGCTGGTGACTGTCCAGAGGTCTCGAAAGATGTTCTCGTCCAGATTGTCAGGCGTGGCCAGCCCGATCCCGTTGAGGATATCCGACATGGCGACGTTATAGGCCTTGGCGAATGTGGTGATCCAGCCGATCAGCAGCGATGCCACCAGCGCGCCCCAGAGCGAGCCGAGCCCGCCAATCACGATCGTCACGAACACGATGGAGCCCAGCACAAAGGCCATGCCCGGGAAGGTGCCCAGCACTGGCCCCGCAATGACGCCCGCCACACCGGCCAGTGCGGTGCCGACGCCAAAGACGCCCATGAAGATCAGCGGCACGTTATGCCCCAGCGCCTCGACCGTGCGCGGATAGCTGAGGGCGGCCTGAATGATCATGCCCACGCGCGTCTTGGTCAGGATGTAGAGGAGCCCGATGAAGATACCGATGGAGATGAAGATCATGAAGACCTTGTAGGCCGGGATCGTATTGCCCGCGATGGCGAAGGCGGAGAAGTTCAGCGATTCCGGAATGTTATAGGGCATCTGGTTCTTGCCCCAGACGAATTGCACCAGCTCTTCGATCAGAAGCGCCAGCCCGAAGGTAAAGATCAGTTCCGGCACGTGGCCGTATTGGTGCACCCGCCTCAGCCCGTAGCGTTCGACAGCGGCACCCATCACACCGACAATCAGCGGCGCAATCAGCAGCCCCATCCAGAACCCGATGGCCAGGCTGATCGAATAGGCGAAATAAGCGCCAAGCATGTAAAAGCTGGCGTGGGCGAAATTCAGAACCCCCATCATCGAGAAGATTAGGGTCAGGCCGGCCGAAAGCATGAATAGCAGCAATCCGGTCACAAGCCCGTCGATAATATTGACGAGTACGAGTTCCATCAGTCACTCCGGTTGGTGTTCAGGTGCAAAAAGCGGTATCCGCCCCCACGCGCATGTGGGGGCGGACGTGAAACGCCGTGATTATGGGCGCTTCATCTCGCAGGTCGTTGCGCTGTCCATGGCCGCCATGGTGACGGTGGATTCAGTCACAACACCAAAACCGGAGTTGTCATAGTCGAACGTCACACCTTCATCGGTATGCGCATGGATGTGCAGATCCTGAATGGCCTGGTGATCCTGTGGGCGCATAAAGACCTTGCCGCCCCACATGCTTTCGTACTCCATGCCGGACAGCGCGTCCGCGACAGCAACTACATCGTCAGCCGTTCCAGCCGCATCGATGGCCTTTGCCAGCATCGCCATGGTGTTCTGGATGCGGGCTTGGTCAACGTTGCCTTCAGGGTACTTTTCCTTGAACGCAGCATAGTAGGCTGCTGCTTCGTCGGATGGGGGCGGGTTGATCTGGCCTTCGCCGACCAGACGGACGATGCCTTTGCCCTTTTCACCCAAAGCAGCCGTGATACCGCTGCCTGCGGCGTAGTAGGTAAAGATCGGGCCGGTAAATCCGTTTTCGATGATGGATTTGCCGATGCCGACCATGTCAGCGCCCCAGTTGCCGGTGATGACTGCGTCCGCGCCAGATGCCACGATTTTGCGGCTATAGGGTGTGAAGTCCTTCACCTTGCCGATCGGGTGCAATTCGTTGCCCACAATCTCGACGTCAGGGCGTTTCTCCGTCAGGTTTGCCACGGCTGCGGCTGCCACGGCTTTGCCGAAGGAGTAGTCCTGACCGATGACATAGACTTTCTTTATGTCGGGGTTGGCGGCCATCACGTCCGTCAGCGCGTCCATCTTGATGTCGGCGTTGGCGTCAAAGCGGAAGTGCCAGAAGTTGCACTTGTCGTTGGTCAGTGCCGGATCAACGGCGGCGTAGTTCAAAAACAACACGCGGCTGTCGGGGTTGCGGCGGTTGTGCTTGTCCACGGCCTCGGTCAGTGCGTTGGCCACGCCGGAGCTGTTGCCCTGAGCAATGAAGCGAATGCCCTGGTCAATCGCGACCTGCAGCTGGATCAGCGATTCCTTGGGGCTGATCTTGTTGTCGAACCCGATGACTTCAATCGTCTGTCCGCCCAGAACGCCACCGTTCTTGTTGATGTAGTCGGCTGCGAATTGAAACTGGTGCAGCCCGTTCGTGCCGGTGCTGGCAAAGGGGCCAGACAGTGGGTCAATGAACGCCACTTTGATATCTTCAGCGAGGGCTGAAGTCGCCGCCACCGTCATTGCAAGGACGGCAGACAAGCCGAGTGCCTTAGATTTACGCATTGTGTTCCTCCCTAGAGCAAGTCCGGACTTGTTTACATTTCGATGCGCCGGATCTTGTGCAAAAGCCTTGCACACCTGCGGTTAAAGTCAAGGCTGCCGCGCGCATCCACCCCGCGCACGGTGAGTGCGCACACGAGCGCCACGCGGAATGCGTGTGGGTTTTATCGGCTCTTCAAGCTCGCTGGATTTACATGAGGAGTGCGCTTTAATTGAATGGAATTAAATGATAAAAATAGAGTAATGGCCTGCCTCTGGCGCATTCAAATACAAGCCCACGTCGCCTCCCAAACTGCAGGTCTGGGTTGCCGCCGAAATCCGGAACGCTTCTGGTCATTTTGCAAGCTGATAGACGCGGTGATTTGCTGGTGCTGGAAAAGGCCCGGAGAGGCCCTATTATTCCGCACAGCGGAACCGAATTCTATATGGCGCAGTGTGATTCTATACACGAAACCGCGGCCCGTCTGGATCAGCTGCCGATGCTCAACCTTTGAGCAGCTGCGATAAGGCGCGGGGCGTAGACCTTCTCCAATTGCTTCTTTTTGACGTGGAACGATGGCCCCCCCACGTTCAACCCATAAACCCGTGCGCCGTTCAGCGAAAAGACAGGAACCGCGATGCCATTGACGTCGGCGCGCCACTGGCCGTAGCCGGTGCAATACCCAAGCGATTGAAATTCCGACAGCGCATGCGCCAGGCTTTCGTGGCGCTCATCCTTGCCATCCGGGTCCAACAGGTCCGCCTTGGCCACACAATCCGCGCGGTCACTCTCGGACAGGCCCGCCAGAATGGCGCGCCCGATGGCCGAGAAAAACAGCGGCAAACGCGACCCGATGCGCATGGTCAGCGCCACGTCCTCGCGCGAGCGTTGCACGGCGACATAGACCGCATCCATCCGGTGCCGTTCGGCCATGGCCACGGTGACGTAGGAATTGGGCGCGTCACGCAGGGCGCGCATCTCATCTTCGGCGCGCGCGCCAATATCCATGCTGGAAAGTACACCAAAGCCCAGTTGCAGCACCCCTGCCCCAAGCCGGTACGTGCCCTTGCGCGGGTCCGCGACGAGGTAATCCAGCTTGACGAGCGTGTGCGTCAGCCGTGACACTGTCGCCTTGGGCAACCCGGTGCGTTCGGCAAAATCGGTGTTGGTCAGTTCGATGTCATTGCGGTGAAAACAGCGCAGCACATCCAGCCCGCGCGCAAGGGCCGTGACAAAGTTGCGGTCTTTTTCCTCGCCGGGGATTGCGGGAAAGGGTGTCTCGTCCATCGCTCAGGCTCCCTTCAGCGCTGTCAGGCCATTTTGCGCAAAGACGGGAACATATTGCCCGACTTTCATGGCGCGCTCGGGATTTGAGGCATTGCCATCCAGCGCCCGTTTCAGCACGCCCTGAATGATCGCGGCCATGCGGAAAAAGCAAAACCCAAGATAGAACCCAAAGTTATCAATGCCGTCCAGCCCGCGCCGTTCACAGTATTTGGCGATAAACGCGGCATCGGACGGCAGGCCAAGGGCTGCGCGGTCCACGCCCGCCAGCCCGCGCCCTTCGGCCCCCGCCGGCATCTGCCACTGCATGATCACCGAGGCCAGATCGGCATAAGGGTGCCCGATCGTGGACAGTTCCCAATCCAGCACGGCCAGACATTTGGTGCCGCCCTCCTCAAAGATCATGTTGTCGATGCGGTAATCGCCATGCACAAGCGTGCGCTGGCCGTCTTCGGCCGGGATTTGCGCGCTCAGCGCCTCCATCAGCGCGTCCATCGCGGGCACGCTGTCGGTTTCAGAGGCGCGATACTGCTTGGACCAGCGCCCCACCTGACGTTCGTAGTAATTGCCGGGCGGACCATAATCCGACAGGCCAACTGCATCCACATCCACATCATGCAGTGCGGCCAGAACGCGGTTCATGTCGTCGATGATCGCGGTGCGCGCCTGCACCGTCTGATCGGGCATCGTGGGGTCGGTGTGATTGCGTCCTTTCACATGATCCATCACGTAAAACGCGGACCCGATCACGTCATCATCCTCGCACAAAAGGTGCATCTTGGCGACCGGCACGTCCGAACCGTAAAGCGCCTTTTGCACGCGGAATTCGCGATCCACGGCATGGGCAGATTTCAGCAAGACCCCCGGTGGTTTGCGCCGCAGCACATAAGAATGGTTCGGCGTCTCCAGCAAAAAGGTCGGGTTGGACTGTCCGCCCTGAAACTTGGTGGCCGTGACAGGTCCGGCAAATCCCGGCAGATGCTGCGACAGGTATTCCGCAACGGCGGCCAGATCGAGTGTTTGTGTGGTTTCAGTCATGGGCGTCCTCAACTGTAGCTTAGCAGATCGGGGGCGGCATCAAAATGCGGTGTCGCGTTGAACTCGGTCAACATCATCCGGCCCCTGGAAAAGACGAACCTGTGCATGGAGCTGTTTTTGACCTGCAGGTTCAGCTCCATCATCATTGCCGCGGGCGCGCCAAGGGTCGCGGCGGTCAGCTGTCCGATCACGCCGCCCGAAGACACCACCAGCACCCGCTTGGGGCCGTCTTGCGTGGCGAATTGGGTGGCGTCTTGTACGCGGGCCGTGAACTGGCCCCAGGTTTCTGACGGGTTTTCAATGCGGTCCGCCTGCCAGTCGAACACCGTGTCGCGCAGGGTGCGGAAATGGGTCTTGCGATCGCCCAGCACCACATCGGGCACGTCGCCCCGAAACCGCGCGTGCAGCAGATTGTGAAAGTCGTATTCGTTGAAGCCCGCATGCGTCTCGGGTGGATCGTCAAACCCCATCGCGCGGGCGGTGTCGATCTGCCGTTTCAGCGTGCCGGAGATCAGACGATCGGGCACCCAGCCGATGTCGCGCAGATGCGCGCCCACGGCGGCGGACTGGCGGCGGCCCAGATCGGACAGTTCGTCGTAATTGTCAGCCCCGAAAGAGGCCTGCCCGTGGCGTATGACCACCAACTCAGCCACTTATCGGGCCCGTTTGGTGGCGCATATTTGGCGCAGGGCGATCACGAAAACTCTGCCGCCAACCGTTTGCCTGCGGCGATGTATTCGGCCTCCATACGGTCCACGATGGTGTGGGCGGGGGCCACGGATTTGATGGCGCCGATGCCCTGCCCTGACCCCCAGATCGTTTTCCACGCCTTGGGTTTGGAAGACCCTTCGGAGAAGTTCATCGACGAGGCATCCGCTTGTGGCAGGTTGTCGGGGTCCATGCCTGCGTTTTCCACCGATCCCTTGAGGTAGTTGCCCCAGACGCCCGTGAAAAGCGACGAATAAACAATGTCTTCCGCGCCGGAGTTGACGATCATGTCCTTGTATTCTTGTTGCGCGTTGGCCTCGGTCGTCGCGATGAAGGGCGATCCGGCATAGCCGAAATCGGCCCCCATGGCGCGCGCCGCCAACAGCGCCTCGCCGGTGGCGATGGCCCCCGAGAGCGCAATCGGCCCGTCGTACCATTCGCGGATTTCACTGACCAAAGCAAAGGGCGATTGCTGGCCTGCATGCCCGCCTGCCCCTGCGGCCACGGCAACCAGACCATCCGCACCCTTGCTGACGGCTTTTTTCGCAAAGGTGTTGTTGATGATGTCGTGCAGCACGATGCCACCACAGGAATGCGCGGCCTCGTTCACTTCGACCCGCGCCCCCAGCGACGTGATCCAGATCGGCACGTCATGTTTGGCGCAGATCTCCAGATCACGGTCCAGCCGCGCGTTTGATCGGTGCACGATCTGGTTGACCGCATAGGGCGCTGCGGGCCGGTCGGGGTTGGCCTGATTGTAGCGGTCCAATTCTTCCTTGATCTGGGTCAGCCAGGTGTCCAGCAACGGGTGCTCGCCCTCGCCCTCCCGCGCGTTCAGAGCGGGAAACGACCCCACGATGCCCGCCTTGCATTGCGCGATCACCAACTCCGGCACCGAAATGATGAACAAGGGCGATCCGATCAGGGGGATGCGCAGCCCTTGCAGGGCTTTTGGCAGGTGGCTGTCGTCTCTGGGCATGGGTGTTTTTCCCGGTATTGCCCCCCGCAATGTGCGAGGGGTGTGGTTTGCAAAATTCAGGCGGATGCCGCGTTTGTTAGAGAACCTCAAAGAGACCCGCAGCCCCCATGCCGCCGCCGACGCACATCGTGCAGACGACGTATTTGGCACCCCGCCGCTTGCCCTCGATCAGCGCGTGGCCAACCATGCGCGCGCCCGACATGCCGTAGGGGTGACCGATGGAAATGGCCCCGCCATCCACGTTCAGCAACTCGTCCGGGATGCCCAGCTTGTCGCGCGATGCGATGACCTGACAGGCAAAGGCCTCGTTCAGCTCCCACAGCCCGATGTCGTCCATTTTCAGCCCGTGCGCCTCCAGCAGTTTCGGCACCGCATAGATCGGGCCGATGCCCATTTCGTCCGGCTCACAGCCCGCCGCCATCACGCCAACGTAACGGCCAAGTGGCTGCAGACCGGCTTTTTCGGCGGCCTTGGCCTCCATGATGACAGAGGCCGACGCGCCGTCTGACAGTTGGCTGGCGTTGCCTGCGGTGATGAACTTGCCTTCCTTGACGACTTGGCCGTCCTTGAACACAGGCTGCAAACCGGCAAGGCTTTCTGCGGTGGTGCCGGGGCGGTTGCCCTCGTCTTTTTCCAGCGTCACCTCGTGATCGGTGATCTCCTTGGTCTCGCGGTTCTGGATTTTCATGATGGTGGTCATTGGCACGATTTCATCGTCGAACCGGCCCGCCTGCTGCGCGGCATGGGTCAGATCCTGACTGCGCGCGGCATATTCATCCTGTGCCTCGCGGCTCACGCCGTAGCGCTCGGCCACGTTTTCCGCTGTTTCCAGCATGGTCATGTAGATCGCAGGTTTGTGCGCCTTGAGCCACGGGTCCGCGGCGACGCGCATTTCCGGGGTCTGCACCATGGAAATGCTGTCGACGCCGCCGCCGATCACAATGTCCATCCCGTCCATCACCACCTGCTTGGCGGCCGTGGCAATCGCCATCATTCCGCTGGCGCATTGCCGATCAAGCGACATGCCCGCCACGGTCACGGGCAGGCCCGCGCGCACGGCAGCCTGGCGCGCGATGTTGCCGCTGGAGTGGCCTTGTTGCAGGGCGGCCCCGATCACGCAATCGCTGATCTGGCTTGGGTCAACACCTGCGCGTTTAACAGCGTTTTCAATGGCATGCGCGGTCAGCGCCTGAGGCGTGGTCGCGTTAAATGCACCTCGGTAAGCTTTGCCGATGGGGGTACGTGCGGTGGATACGATAACAGCGTCGCGCATGGCGATCTCCTTTTGAGGGGCGTGCTAGTGCAGCGCCTGTTCGAATATGTTGGGGCCGGACATCACGTTGATGCCGCCCGAAACGGGGATGATCGCGCCAGTGACGTAAGCCCCGCCCAAACCGCAGAGAAACAGAATGCAGCCTGCGATATCGGTGTCCGTGCCGACGCGCCCCAGCGGGACATCGTCCCCCACTTTGGAACGCATGTTTTCATCCGCCGTCGCAAAGGCGGTCATGCGGGACACAAACGGCCCCGGTGCGAGCGCGTTGACGGTGACGTGGTGGCCCGCCAGTTCCTTGCCCAGAATGCGCGTCAGGTGGTGCACCGCGGATTTGGAGGCGGAGTAACTATAGGCTCCGTCGCCCATTTCGCGTTCACCCATCACAGAGCCGACATTGATGACGCGCGCGGGATCATCAACCGATCCAGAGGCGATCAGCATCGGCAACAGCTGTTGTGTGAGGTGAAACAGCCCGGCGACATTGACGTTCATCACCTTTTCCCAGGCATGAAACGGAAACTGCCCCATCGGTGCGCCCCAGGTTATCCCGGCATTATTCATCAGGATATCAAGAGTTTGCGTGTGGTTCTTCACCTCGGCCACCAAGGCGTCGATGCTGTCGCTGCTGCCGACGTCGCCAACAAATCCGATAGCCTTTCCCGATGCCCCGAGCGCGTTGAGCTCTGCTGCGACGGCTTCGCAGGCGCCGGGTTTGCGCGAGGCCATCAAAACGGTGGCCCCGGCCCGCACCAGCGCTTCGGCGGCCATGCGGCCAATGCCCGTGGCCCCGCCGGTGACAAGCGCGGTTTTACCTTCCAGCCCAAACAGCGTTTGAATGTCCATTTCTCAGAATCCTCTCAGCCGCGCGACCTGTTCGGCGTGATAGCTGTAATCGCCCAGCCATTCCGCCGACACCCGCGCGCGTTTCATGTAAAAGCCCATATCGAAGGCATCGGTCATGCCGATCCCGCCGTGCATCTGCACCCCTTCGATCACCGCCAGTTTCGCCGTCGACGTGGCGCGCGCCTTGGCCAAAGACACAGCCAGCCCCGCGTTGCCCGGGTCTTCATCCAATTTGCGGCCCGCGTGCATGACAGCCGATGCGGTCACTTCGACCTCGCACCACAGATGTGCCGCGCGGTGTTGCAGGGCCTGAAAGCTGCCGATCGGCACGCCAAATTGTTTGCGCTCCTTGAGGTATCCGACCGTCATGCCAAAGGCGCCGGCACTCAGCCCGGTCATCTCGGCTGCCAATGCGGCCTGCCCTGCGGCCAAGGCGGGCGCAATCACATCCACCCCGTGGTCGACCTGCCCCAGCACATCGTCGCCGGTGGCTTCTACATCCGCAAAATCAATGCGTGCACTGTCGCGGGCATCGATCATGTTCTGCGCATTGCGCGAAATTCCGGCGCGGTCCGCGGGGATATCAAACAGTGTCAGCCCCTCGTCTGTGCGCGCCAGAACCAGCAACCGATCCGCCAATGCACCATCGACAACAAAGGTCTTGGCACCGTTCAGCCGGAACCCGTTGCCGTCTTTGGTGGCGCGCATTTCGGTGCCGTCGGGGTTGTGTTTGTTGCCTTCGTCGATGGCCAGCGCATAGGTCGTGGTGCCTGCGGCGATGGCTTTGAGCGCCTCCAGACTGCGCGCGCCGCTGACCTGTTTCAAGGCCGTGGCCGCGATCACGGCGGTGGACAGAAACGGGCTCGTCACCAGCGTTTTGCCCAGTTCCGTGGCCAGAATACCCGCCGCCGCATGCCCCATGTCGGAGCCGCCCGCGGCTTCGGGCACCAGAATGCCGGCCCAGCCCATATTGGCCATCTCGGCCCAGAGTTTCGCGTCATGCGTCTTCCCGGCGTCACGCAGATCGCGCAGGTGTTTGACCGGGGCTGCATCGTCCAGAAACCCGCGCGCGGCATCCGCAAGCATGGTTTCTTCTTCGGTGTGAATGAGTTTTGCCATATGTCTTACCCCGGAAGCCCGAGCACGCGGCGTGACACGATCGACAGCATCACCTCCGATGTGCCGCCTTCGATTGAATTGGCCTTGGTGCGCAGCCAATCGGCGGGGCGGTTGCCCAGTGGTCCGTCCCATTCCAGCGCGTCAGAGCCACCTGCCGCCATCATCAATTCGTGGCGTTGCTTGTTCAATTCGGTACCCATGTATTTCAACATGGCCGAGGCGTCGCCGACTTCTCCGCCGGTTTCCGCCATGTCTTTGTAACGCTCCAGCGTCAGCGACATGGCCAGCGTATCAACCTCGCAGCGCATGGCATCCGCGCGCAGGGTGGCATCCGTCAACCCGCCCTCTCCGGCGGTTTCGGCAAGGATCGCACCCAAGGCGCGCGCGCCAAGCTGGCCACTGGCCGAGATCATCGAACGTTCATGCGTCAGCAGGTATTTGGCAACGTCCCAGCCACGGTTGACCTCGCCGACGACCTGTTCCTTGGGGAATTTTACATCGTCGAAAAACGTCTCGCAAAACGGGGAAGCGCCGGAAATCAGCTTGATGGGTCGCGTGCTGACGCCGGGGCTGGACATGTCGATCAGAACAAAGGAAATGCCCTTGTGTTTGGGCGCGTCGCGATCTGTGCGCACCAGTGCGAAAATCCAGTCCGCCTTGTCCGCATAAGAGGTCCAGACCTTTTGTCCGTTGACCAGCCAGTGATCGCCCTTGTCTTCGCATTTGGTCTGCAGGCTGGCCAGATCGGACCCGGCCCCCGGTTCCGAATAGCCCTGACACCAGCGTATTTCACCGCGCGCGATGGGCGGCAGGTAATGCTGTTTCTGCTCTTCGGTGCCGAAATGCAAAAGGGCCGGCCCCAGCATCCAGATGCCAAAGCTCTGCAAGGGACTGCGCGCTTTGATCCGGCCCATCTCCTCGTGGAAAATCTTTTCCTCGTCGCGGCTCAACCCGGCCCCGCCATAGGCCTTGGGCCATGTCGGCACGGTGTAGCCCTTGGCGGCTGCGGCCTCCAACCAGGCGCGCTGTGCGGGGGATGAAAACTCCCAGGTCTTGCCGCCCCAGCAGATCGTCTCTTCGGTGTTCTGCCCATCGCGCATTTCAGGTGGGCAGTGCGCCTCCAGCCACGTACGCAGGTCCGCGCGAAAGCTTTCAAGATTGCTCTTGTCTGACATAGTTTCCTCCCTGGCGGCTCCTTCGGCCGTGTTCCGCACTGCAAAATTGCATTTCGAAATTCGATTGACAAGACAGATTTTGCCCGGCCCTATTGCGACCACACGTCACCAAACCTTTCGGAGAATAACACCATGAAAGCCATGCTGAGCCATGCCCCCGGCGGACCTGAAACGCTGGAGCTGACCGAGCTGCCGACGCCCGAGCCGAAAAAGGGCGAGGTGCGGGTGCGCGTGCGTGCGGCAGGCTTGAACTTTCCTGATACGCTGATCATTCGTGACCTTTACCAGATGAAACCGCCGCGCCCCTTTGCGCCAGGTGGCGAGGTCGCGGGCGACGTCGAAGCGGTGGGCGAAGGGGTCACGGGCGTGACCGTAGGCGACCGTGTGCTGGCGCTGACCGGGCACGGCGGCTTTGCCACGCATGTGATCATCAAGGCCGCATCCGTTATCCCAATTCCCGACGACATGCCCTATGAAGACGCGGCCTGTTTTATTTTTACCTACGGCACCTCGCATCACGCGCTGAAAGACCGCGCAGAGGTGCAGCCGGGTGAAAGCGTGCTGATCCTGGGGGCTGCGGGCGGTGTCGGTGTGGCCGCGATCGAGCTGGCCAAGGCCGCCGGTGCGCGGGTGATTGCGGCTGTGTCCTCTGATGACAAGGCCACGTTTTGCAAAGAGGTCGGCGCGGATGAAACCATCGTCTATCCGCGCGAGATGGACCGCGATGCGCAAAAGGCATTCTCGAATGAAATCAAACGCCTGTCCGGTGCGGAGGGTGTCGATGTTGTCTATGACGCGGTGGGCGGCGACTATGCCGAACCCGCCATTCGGGCGCTGGCTTGGAAGGGGCGTTTTCTGGTCGTGGGCTTTCCCGCGGGCATCCCGAAAATTCCGCTGAACCTGACCCTGCTCAAGGGCTGTCAGATCGTCGGCGTGTTCTGGGGCGCGTCCGTCTACCGCGAACCCGAAGGCCATGCGGAAAACATGAAAGAGCTGTTCGCGATGTATGCAGCAGGTCAGGTCAAGCCGCGCATTTCAGCGCATTTCCCGCTGGAAAAGGCGCCCGAAGCGCTCGTGCTGATGCAAGACCGCAAGGTGCTGGGCAAAGTCGTGCTGCGCGTTGACTGACCGGTCACGTCAGATGCGCGCAATCGTTGAACCCCCGCACCGTCATGCGCTCGCCTTGAACAACAAGGCGAGAGATCGATCCGTTTTCCGCGCCCCGAAAGGCAAAGGGCTCCGAGCCGGACGCCACGGCCAATGCCGCCGCGACAACGCCGCCATGCACGACGACCGCGACGCTCTCATTCGGGTGTGCGGAACCGATGCGCAACAATCCGCGCCGTACCCGTGTCTGGACCGCGGCCGTGGTTTCGGCACCGGGGATCTCGCCCCACTCCTGCCGGGCAAAGGCGCGCTGAAAGGCCGGATCGTTTTGCGCCGCCTTGATCCGGTAGAGCCCGCCATCCCAATCGCCCAGATGCACCTCGTGCAGGTCCGGGTCCTCGATGGGCGTGAGGCCAAGGGCAGCCGCGAGCGGGGCCGCCGTTTGATGCGTGCGGCGCAGTTTGGTGACGTAGATCGCCCCCAATACCGCATCGCGCAACCGTTCGGCCACCGCGCGAGCCTGCGCTTCGCCTTCGGGGCGCAACGCAGGATCGCCGTGCCCGTCCTTCAGCGCAAAGCTGACACCGGGGCGCGCGGCTTCGGTTTCCCCGTGGCGGATCAGGATCAGATCAGACGCCCCTTGAGGCAATGTGAAACGGGGCTGGCGGTATTCTTGGGTCATGCGGTGGCCTCTGCCGGAACATCTGACCGCCATTAGAAAGAAAGCTCAGACGATGACAACTCGAAACCTCGACACCGGGACGGATCATGTGCTGTGCCATGTGACGGACCACATCGCCACGATCACGCTGAACCGCCCTGACAAGCGCAATGCCATCGGCAGCGCCGAGATGGCGGCCCTTGGCCGCGCGCTCGAGATGACGCAAGCCGATGAAGACACCCGTGTCGTGGTTCTGACCGGGGCCGGTGGCGCGTTTTGCGCCGGTGGTGATATTGCCGGGATGGGCGACAATCTGGGCGACGCGACGCTGGAGGACAAGATCAGCGGTTTGCGCGACGCACAAGAGGCGACGACCCTGCGCCTTTATGATCATGCCAAGCCGACCATCGCGGCCCTGCCCGGTGTGGCTGCTGGTGCCGGCATGTCGTTGGCGCTGGCCTGCGATTTGCGCGTGGCTGTCGAAGGGGCCGCTCTGGTGCCTGCGTTCGGGGCCATTGGCGCGTCGGGCGATTTCGGCGGCAGTTGGCTTTTGTCGCGGCTGATCGGGCCGGGGCGCGCCAAGGAGGTCTATTTCACAGGGCGCAGGATCGAGACCAAAGAGGCCCAGCATCTGGGTGTCTTCAACACGGTTTTCGCCGCCGATGTTTATACCGATCAAGTGCAAGCCGTGGCCGCGCATATCGCGTCACAGGCTCCGGTTGCGCTGAAATATATGAAGGAAAACAGCAATCTGGCGCAGGTTGCTGATCTGAAAACCACCCTCGCCCAGGAAGCCGATCGCATGATGCGCTGCCTGCATACCCAAGATCACACACAGGCGGTCGAGGCGTTTTTCGCCAAGCGTCCGCCCGTCTTTCAGGGCCGCTGAGCCAGAAGGAAACCACCCCATGACAAACCGACAGGTCATCGTTGCCGAACTGCCCACGGACGCGCTGGAGCCGCGCCATTTCGAAGTGCAGGACGCGCCCATGCCCAGCCCCAAGGACGGCGAGGTGTTGCTCCGGGTGATCTTGATGTCCATTGATGCGGCCAACCGCGCATGGATGCAGGGCGCCACCTACCGCGATGCGGTCAACGCGGGCGACGTGATGCCCACATATGCGGTCTGCGAAGTGGTCGAAAGCCGCTCTGATGCGCTGGCAAAAGGCGATATCGTCGCCACCGAAACCACGTGGTCGGAATACGTCACGGCCCCCGCGCGCAAGGTGCAGAAAATGCCCCGCGTGCCGCAGCTTTCGAACTTGCTGTCGGTCTTTGGCGTGGCGGGCCTGACCGCGTTTCACGGGCTGCTGAGCGTGGGTCGTCCTGTTGCGGGCGAAACGGTCGTCGTCTCTGCGGCCGCCGGTGCAGTGGGCGGTTATGTCGGCCAGATCGCCAAGGCCATCGGCTGCCGCGTCGTTGGCATCGCGGGTGGTGCGGAGAAATGCAAATGGGTGGTGGATGAGCTGGGGTTTGACGCCTGCGTGGATTATCGCGATGCGGGCATGATGAAGGCGCTCAAGGCCGCCTGCCCCAATGGCGTGGATGTGTATTTTGACAACGTCGGCGGGCAAGTTCTTGAAAGCGTGCTCTTTTTCATGAACGAACGGGGCCGTATCGCCTGTTGTGGCGCGATCAGCCAATATGACGGTGCCAACCCCTCTGGCCCGCGCAACCTGCCGGGTCTTGTGGTGGTCAAACGCCTGCGGATGGAGGGGTTCATCCTTTATGATTTCGCCGCCGACAACGCCAAGGCCACGCGCGGATTGCAGCATTGGGTCAGCACCGGACAGATCAAGGTGTTTGAGGATATCGTCGAAGGGCTGGAGAATGCGCCGCATGCGCTGATCGGTCTGCTGGCGGGCGACAACAAGGGCAAGCGCATGGTGCGCGTCGCCCCCGATCCAGCATAAGGGAGGCGCATATGTCTGCATTGCAAAAGGCGTTGGAAACCACGCAGGCGCTGGTTGGCACCGAAGTGGGCGTGTCCAACTGGATCACCGTGGACCAGCCGATGATCGACAAATTCGCCGATGTGACCCATGACACCCAATGGATTCACATCGACCCCGAACGCGCCGCCGCCGAAACCCCGTTTGGCGGCACGATCGCGCATGGGTTTCTGACCCTCAGCCTCGCCAGCCGCTTTGCCTATGACTGCTTTCCGATGATGCCGGGGCAAGTGATGGGCATCAATTACGGCATGAACCGGCTGCGGTTTCTCAACCCCGTCAAAGCCGGCGCGCGCCTGCGGGGTCGCTTTACGCTGCAATCGGTCAAGGCGCGGTCCGAGCGGGAGATCTTGCGCGAAAACCTCCTGACGGTCGAGATCGAGGGGGAAAAGACACCCGCCTTGATCGCGGAGTGGTTGGGGCTGGCGGTATTTGACAGCTGACCGGCGAGGCCGCTTCGTCTGCTAAGCGCAATGCCAATCCGTCGACAAATTGGCTGCGGTAATGCCGCGCCAAGGACCAGCGGAGTGTCTGCTATGCGGACGAAGCGCCATTTCGCTGCGGCTGTGCCAATGACTGCTTAAAAAAACTGACTTCTAAGTCAGATTACCAGGGGCATCTGCGATCAAGCGATGAAGCAGGTCGGAAAGCTGCTCCAAATCTTCCTCGGTCCAGCGGTCACGAAAAATATAGCCTGCTTGTTTTGTGAATGTGACACGCGCTTCGTGAACTTTCTCCAGCCCAGATTCGGTCAGGACTACAAATGCCAACCTTGCGTCCCTTTCGTCCGTTTGTCGCGCTACCACCCCGATCTTCTCCAAGGGCGCTGCCATACGCGTTACCGTCGACGCGCTCACGTGCATCCGCTTTGCAAGTTCGACACGGGACAGGCGATGTAGAGGCGCTTGTTCCAAGTGCATGAGGAGAAAAACCTCGTTCACCGAGAGACCGTGGACCGAAGCGAAATCGCCCGAAAGTCGTGCTTTGATCTGATCCGCTGATTGTAGAAGGCGAAGAGTATTTGTGAGGCATAAATCATTCATGTGGATATCGTATACATATTGCTTGCACATGCAAGTACATTGCAATACTGGTGCGCGAATTATCCTGATCAACAATGGACGATGTCATGGACCTTGAAGTTATTTTCTCTATTGCTGGCTTACTTGCGATGGCAGGCTGGCTTGTTTTGCTCGCATCGCCGCTCATTCCACATTGGTCTGACTTGATTGCTGGTTATCTCATTCCGACCTTGCTCTCATTGGGCTATGTCACTCTCGTCCTCTTTTTTCCATCAAACGGCGGGGGCGGATTTGGCAGTCTCGCCGAAGTTATCGACCTGTTTGCGAACCCCAATGCGATGATGGCCGGGTGGGTGCATTATCTGGCGTTTGACTTATTGATCGGGGCCTGGATGTGCAGAACGTCAAGGCGCGATGGCCTGAGCTTCTGGCTTGTTGCGCCCTGCCTTCCAGTCACGTTTCTTTTTGGTCCAGCGGGTTTCCTTGCCTTTTCAATCGTTCGCATCTTTGCGCCGAAAAAAGCGGCCTAAACTGATTCACACTAAAGAAAGATTTTCCCAATGCATGACGATGATACACAGCAAATTCACCTGATTTGCGGCTCAACGGGCGCGGGCAAAACGACATATGCCCGCGCGTTGGCCAACAGCAACGGAGGTGTTGTATTCTCGATCGATGAATGGATGGTATCCTTGTTTGGGGAGGATGCACCGGACGCCTTGGACCCCGCATGGATTTTCCCACGCGTCCATCGTTGCGAGGCGCAAATGTGGGCAATGGCGTTGCAGCTTGGCAAGTTGGGTGTTCCGTCGATCCTGGACTTTGGGTTTCAGCGGCAAGAACACCGTCAGAAGTATGGCAGACTCGCGAAACAGGCTCAGTTTGCGGCAAAGCTGCATGTCCTGAATGTCGATGCTTCAGAGCGGTGGAAACGTATTGAAGCGCGCAACATGAACCAAGGTGAGAGCTTCCATATGGAAATCACACGCGGCATGTTTGACTATATCGAAACGACTTGGGAACTGCCCAGCGATGATGAGGTGGCCTCGATGTCGCTGCCAGATTCGGAATAGCGTCTATCAATTGCTTCATAGAGCGGTCGTTCGTACAGCATGCAGCATCGATGACTCAGGGCTCAACCCCGCCAATCATGTCGCACCATGGTTTTGGGGCTGTGTCTTTTGGGAGGCCCCAAACGCTTAGCCCTGTTGCACTCACACCGTGTGCGCTCAACTGCGTTGCGTTGGACTTCGCGTTTGATTCGATGACGAGACGCGCGGATTGTAAGGTGAGACGTTGGGCTTTTTAAGTTACAGTACTTTGCCTAGATCAGTCTGCTTTGCGGGTGCTGGAACCTCGCGGGATTAACCCTTCCCACGCGCGCGAACACTGTTTGGGTGCGCTAATATGCGCCCAGCTCTAACCCGAGCCCATAGCCCACCGTGCGCAGTGGATCGTGGCAGCCGCTCACAGCCTCCGCAACGCCGTGCGCGCCGTGCGATAGCCGTCCGATGTGAAGCCACCAGCGTACGAATAGGCGGCCCCGACCGCGGGGAGGGCGGTCGAGGAGTTGTTCGCGGCTGAACACCCGGCCCGGTTTTTCCATGAAGGTCGACAGCAGGCGAAACTCGGTCGGGCCCAAGACGCAATTCCTTGTCACCGCGGTTGACCCGGTGGCTGGTGGCATCCAGCACGATATCTTCGTATTCCAGCCGCTCGCCGGCGGCCGAAGGGGCGCACCCGGCGCAACTGGCTGCGCACCCGCGCCATCAGTTCGACCACCGAATAGGGTTTGATCACATAGTCATCCGCGCCGGTTTCCAACCCGCGCACACGGTCGACCTCTTCTGAGCGGGCCGACAGCATGATGATCGGAATGCCGCGTGTGTCGTTGCGCATCTTGAGCCTGCGGCACACTTCGATCCCCGACAGGTTCGGCATCATCCAGTCCAGAACGATGATGTCGGGCACCGTTTCATCGACCAGAAGCAGCGCCTCTTCGCCGTTTTCGGCGCGGCTGACGGCAAACCCTTCGGCCTCCAGGTTGTAGGCCAGCACCTCGCGCTGCGCGGGTTCATCCTCGACCACCAGAACACGTGGGCTGATCGGCTGACATGATGCTTATCCTTCCAGTTCAGGGATGTCTTGTCCGCTTTGGGGCGCGCCTCTTCGGGGTGCTCGCCGGTCACCAGATAGACCACCTGTTCGGCGATCGAGGTGACGTGATCGCCCATCCGTTCGATGTTCTTGGCGATGAAATGCAGATGCATGCAGGCGGTGATGTTGCGCGGATCTTCCATCATGAAGGTCAGGAATTCGCGGAACAGCGCGTTGTACATCTGATCCACTTCGCGGTCGCGGTTGATCACGTCCATCGCCAGTTCCGCGTCGCGCTGAACATAGGCATCCAGCGCGTCCTTCAGCATGATCTCGACCTCGCGGGCCATGCGGCGCATTGCTCCGGCGCTGTCCGAGACAGGCGCCATCTGCGCCAGCACTCCGGTGCGCTTGGCCATGTTTTTCGCATAGTCCCCAATACGTTCGAGGTTGGCGCTGATCTTGATCACGCTCAGGATCAGCCGCAGATCAATGGCCGTAGGTGCGCGCAATGCAATCACGCGGGCGGCTTCCTGATTGATCATCTCTTCAAGATCGTCAATCAACCGGTCGCCCTTGCGCACCTGATCCGCCAGATCCTCGTCGCGGGTTTCGAGCGATTGCGCGGCTTCGCGGATGGCGGCTTCGACCAGTCCGCCCATCTTCATGATCTGCGCCTGAATGGCCTCCAGATCACGGTCGAAAACGGATGCAATATGTTGTTCTTTCATGATTTATCCAATCCGGCCGGTGATATAGCTTTCGGTGCGCGGGTCTTCGGGGTTGGTGAAGATGTGGCTGGTATCGCCGTATTCCACCAGGTTGCCGAGGTGGAAGAACGCGGTTTTCTGGCTGACCCGCGCGGCCTGCTGCATCGAATGGGTCACGATGACCACCGAGTAGTTCTGGCGCAACTCGTCGATCAACTCCTCGACCTGAGCAGTCGCAATGGGGTCGAGCGCCGAACAAGGCTCGTCCATCAGCAGCACTTCGGGTTCGGTGGCCACGGCGCGCGCGATGCACAGGCGCTGCTGCTGGCCGCCGGACATGCCCAGGGCGCTCTCCTCCAGCCGGTCCTTGACCTCGCCCCACAGCCCCGCCCGCTCGAGGCTGGTCTGGACGATCTCGTCCAGGGCGACCTTGTCCTTGGCCAGGCCGTGGATGCGCGGACCGTAGGCCACGTTGTCATAGATCGATTTCGGGAACGGGTTGGGTTTCTGGAACACCATGCCGACCTTGGCGCGCAGCTGCACCGGGTCGACGCGCTTGTCGTAGATGTCCTCGCCGTCGAGATGGATGTCGCCTTCGACGCGGCAGACATCAATGGTGTCGTTCATCCGGTTGAGACAGCGCAGAAACGTGGATTTGCCACAGCCCGACGGGCCGATGAAGGCGGTGACGGTCTTGTCTTCGATATCGACATTCACGTCCTTGATGGCGTGATTGTCGCCGTAATAGACCTGAACGTCTTTGGCGGCGATCTTGATGGCTTTGGTGTCCACGTCTCTCTCCAGTATTCTCATGTCATTCATTGTGTCGTCCCTTCCCTCACCAGCGGCGCTCGAAGCGGCGGCGCAGGATGACTGCGATTGTGTTCATCGTGACCAGGAACACCAGCAGGATGATAATGCCACCCCAGGCGCGTTCGTAAAAGGCCGGGTCTGACCGGCTGGCCCATTGATAAATCTGTGCGGGCATGGCGGAGTTCGGATCCATCAGCCCCGCGGCGATACTGTCGGGCGCATTGGTGGCCACAAAGCCGACCATCCCGATCAACAACAAGGGGGCGGTTTCCCCCAACGCCTGCGCCAGCCCGATGATCGTGCCGGTCAGGATACCGGGCGCGGCCAGAGGCAGCACGTGGTGAAACACCGACTGCATCTTGGACGCCCCGACCCCAAGGGCCGCGTCGCGGATAGACGGCGGCACGGATTTCAGCGAGGCGCGGGTGGAGATGATGATCGTGGGCAAGGTCATCAGCGTCAGCACCAGACCGCCCACCAGCGGCGCGGAGTTGGGCAGGTGCATGTAGTTGATGAACACCGCCAGCCCCAGAATGCCGAACACGATCGACGGCACCGCGGCAAGGTTGGAAATGTTGACCTCGATAATGTCGGTGATCCAGTTTTTCGGCGCGAATTCCTCCAGATAGATGGAGGCGGCCACGCCGATGGGCAGCGCCAGCGCCAGCACCACCAGCATCATGAAGAACGATCCGATCATCGACACGCCGATGCCCGGCGGCTTCGGGCCGCGGGTCGGAGGCTGTCGGCGCCGGTGATGAAGGCCAGGTTGAATCGCTTTTCCGATCGTGCCCCGCGGCGACCAGCTGGTCCACCAGATCAAGCTGTTCGGCGCTGATGTTCTTGTCGTTGGCGATGCTCTCGCGGCTCACACGGTCCTTGAGGTAGCCATCGACGCGGCGAGAGGCCAGAAACTCGAACTCGACCGTCTGCCCGATCATGTCGGGATTGGCGAGCACGAAATCGCGCAAGCTGCGCCGGTGCGCCCGTTGGACAGGATGCCCGCCATGTCCTTGGGCTTCAGCGTCGGTTTCATGCCGTTTTCTTCGGCCGCTTTGGGCTCGAAGGCGTGCGCATCAGCGGCGCATATCCAAAGGTCGATACTTTCTTGATCTCTTCCGATATCGCGGTTGCCGTTCTTGTCCAGCTTGTCGGCAGGCAGTTCGACCTCCAGCGTGACGAAGGTCTGCTGGAAACGCGCCGGTGCCGCGCGACACGATGTTGTAGACCAGAGGATCACCAGCATCAGCAGACCGATGCCGATCGCGATCAGGCCATAGGCCTTGAACCGGGCTTCGGCGGCGTTGCGCTTTCGGGTGCGCTCGTCCTGAACCAGCAGCGAGCCTCTTGCCCTCGGGGCGTGCGCCGGGGAAATCCTCAGGGTTGCGTCGGTCATTCGTATTGCTCCCGGTATTTGCGCACGATGTAGAGGGCCAGAACATTCAGCCCCAGCGTCAGCACAAACAGCGTCAGGCCAAGCGCAAAGGCCACCAGCGTTTCGGGGCTGGCGAAATCGGTATCGCCCGTCAACTGGCTGACGATGCGGGTGGTGATGGTGGTCATGGCTTCCAGCGGGTTGAGCGAGAACTTGGCAATCGCCCCTGCCCCCAGCACCACGATCATCGTCTCGCCGATGGCGCGCGAGGCGGCCAGCAGGATCGCGCCCACGATCCCCGGCAACGCGGCGGGCAGAACCACCTGGCGGATCGTTTCGGACTGGGTCGCGCCCAGCCCAAGGATCCGTCGCGCATCGCTTGCGGCACCGCGTTGATAATGTCATCCGACAGGGACGAGACAAACGGGATCAGCATGATGCCCATGACCAGCCCGGCGGTCAGAACGGCGGTGGCACCGCTCATCCATTCCACGCCCAACAAGCCGTCTTCGCCGCGCCCGAAGATACTGACCAGCGCCGGGCCAACCGTCAGCAGCGCAAACAGACCGTAAACGATGGTCGGAATGCCCGCGAGAATTTCCAGCAGCGGTTTGGCCACGGATCGCAGCTTGGGACCGGCGTATTCCGAGAGGTAAATCGCGGCGAACAGCCCGATCGGCACGGCCACCAGCAAGGCGATGACGGAGATATACATCGTCCCCCACAGCAGCGGCAGGATCGACAATTCGCTGTTGCCACGGAAATTCGGCGCCCATGTGGTGCCGAAAAAGAAATCCGTCCAGGAATGCAGCGCGAAAGAAGTTGATGGTCTCAAACAGCATCGACAGCACAATGCCCACCGTGGTCAGGATCGCCAGCGACGCCGCCAGCATCAGCAGCGCCAGCAGCGCCGCGCTCCACCATGTTGCGGGCACGGAAATCGGCGTTGGTCGCAAAGACCGAAGCGGCGCCCACCGCAAGGGCCAGCACAGCACCACGACCATCATCCAGGTCGATCCCGAGGCGGTCAGGACACGCGTATTCCTGCGCGGCGAGAGCACTTCGGGCTGCACATCCGATCCCAAGCGCCACGCCCACTTCGGCCAAGCGCGCGCGGATGTCGGTGGCTGCCCACGCTCAATTCGCGGCATCATCGGTCTTCGGTCATGGCGCCCTGCGCCACGGCAACATCAAGACCGTCGGCCACGCGGCGCACATCGGTCATCACCAGACGGATCGACGATCCTTCGGCGATCAGCGCTGTCGGGGATCAGCTTGATCACCGCGTTTTCGATCATCATCGGCTGCGCCAGCAGCCAGATCACCAGCACGCCCAAGGCCGGGACCGCCGTGAACATCGCGGCGTTGTAGCCGTAGTAATTCGGCAGCGAATGCAGCAGGCGGATGTCACCGCCCGCCGATGCCATCGCCCGGCCGCGCGCCACGAAAAACCGAGTGACCGTCAAGCGCCAGCACGGCAATCACCAAAAGGCCCGTTGATCCAAAAGTCATACGATGTCTCCCCAGTCTTTGGTAAAGGTCCGGGGGCGACCGTGCCGCCCCCGGCCCGTTATCGGATCAGGGATCAGGAACTGCCGCCCATGATTGCTTCGTCCGCGACGTTGGCTCTGCGTTTCGGACGAGCTCCGGATCGGACACCAGACCATAGGCCGCCAGCGGGCCATCGGGGCCTGCGATCTCGTCCGCGACGAAGAATTCAGCGAATTCCTTGAGGCCGGGGATCACGCCGATATGCGCTTTCTTGATGTAGAAGAACAGCGGGCGCGACACGGGGTATTCACCCGTCGAGATGGTTTCCGTCGAAGGCACGACGCCCGTCATTGTCGCGACCTGCAGCTTGTCGGTGTTGTTCTCGTAGAAGGCCAGACCGAACACGCCGATGCCGTCCTTGTTGCTGTCGATGCGGGCCAGCGTCTCGGTGTAATCGCCGTCGATGTCCACGGACTTGCCGTCGGTGCGGATCGCCATGCACTTGCCTTCGGCCGTGTCTTCGTCAACGCCCGCGTCCAGCATCGCCTGCAGGAAACCGCCATCTTCGCAGCCTGCGAGGATCACTTTTTCCTCAAAGACTTCGCGTGTGCCGTGCTTGGTGCCCGGAACATAGGCCTGAATGGGCTGCGCGGGGAAGGCCGGGTTCACCTGGTCCCATGTGCTCAGCGTGTTGGCTTTCAATTCGCCGTCGACGAAATGCTCGGCGGCCAGCGCCTTGTACCAATCGACCGGCGTGAACTCGAAGGAATTACCATTGATGTCGGAGGCGTAGACGATGCCGTCATAGCCGATGCGCACTTCGATGATGTCGGTCACGCCGGCTTCGGCGCAGGCGGCGACTTCCTTTTCGCGGATTGCGCGCGACGCATTGGCGATGTCGATGGTGTTTTCGCCTACGCCTTCGCAGAACCGCTTGAGGCCAGCCGAGGAGCCACCTGATTCGACAACAGGCGTCGGGAAATCGAAGTTCTCGCCAAAGGCTTCGGCGACGATGGAGGCATAGGGCAGCACGGTGGATGATCCTGCGACCTGCACCTGATCGCGCGCGGCAGCGGTGGTTGCGGACAGGGCGGCCATGGCCAGCGCGGATGTGGTGAGTTTTACGAACGACATGATGATCTCCTGTCAAGGTTTTTCGCGAAATCTGATCACCCCCATGGCGACCTGATGCCCCTCACCTAAGGGCCTTGCACTATGCTTTTGTGACAGTTGCGTAACAGTTTTATGACAGATGCCGCAGTGTGTTTCCGATTGAGAAGGATCAAGGCGCTGGGGGGTTTTTGGGGCGTTTTCGACCTGAGCGCGAAGGTGTCCTGACATGGTAATCGCCGCCTCTCTCAGGCCGCCGAGCCCTTGCAGTCGGCAGCACGACCGGTGAACTGCGCGCCCTGTCCCAGCTCGCTTTCCACACGCAGTCGGCCGCGGTGGCGGTTGACGATGTGTTTGACGATGGCAAGGCCCGAGCCCGGTGCCGCCCATTTCGCGGCTCCGGTGACTGTCGGCGCGGTAAAAGCGTTCGGTCAGGCGTGGCAGGTGGATGGGGTCAATGCCGGGGCCATAGTCGATCACTTGAACCCGCACGCCCGGCGCGCGCAGCGCCGGATCACGTTCTGTAGGGGTCAGCCTTGACGTTCACCCGTTCGCCGCTGCCGCCGTATTTGATCGCGTTCTCGACCAGATTGGTGAAGACCTGCATCAGCTGATCCGCGATCGCCGGTCAGCAACCACGGGCTGGTCTCCGCATCGAGCCTGAGCGTCACCCCGGCCTCGTCCGCCAGCGGTTTGAGCGTGCGCAGCACGGAACCCGATCAGACCCGTCAGATCGACCTGATCGCGCGGACGCACCCGCTCGGCGCCCTCCACCCGGCTGAGCGACAAAAGATCACCAACCAGACGGTTCATACGCCCCGCCTCGCCCTCCATGATGTCCAGAAACCGGTCGCGCGCGACGGCGTCATCGCGCGCCGGTCCGCGCAGGGTTTCGATGAAGCCCATCAGCGCGGTCAGCGGCGTGCGCAATTCATGGCTGACGTTGGCCACGAAATCGCGGCGCATCTGGCCTGCCTGTTCCAGGTGGGTCACGTCGATAAAGCACAGCATAACGACCCGGTGATCGGGCACGGCGCGCACTGTGACCTGATAGGTGGTGTCCTGCACGCCATCATTGGCCAGATAGTCAGACACCCTTGGCTGGCTGTCAGACAGCACCGCCTCGATCGTGTCGACCAGAGCGGGCTGGCGCAGCATGGTGACGAAATTCCGCCCCTCGATCCCCTGCCCGATCAGCGTGCGCGCCTCGGCGTTGGCGGCGACTGATCCGTTCGATGCCGTCGATGGCCAGAGCCGGCATAGCGGCACCGCATCCAGCAGATCTGTCGCAGCAGGGTATCTGACGGTTATGACCCGGTGGCCGCCGCAACCGCATCGGTAAAGACAGCGCAGAGTGCGTCTGGATCTTCGAGCCCGACGGAGACGCGGAAAAACCCTTCGGACATGCCAAGCGCCGCGCGCTCGTCAGCCGTCAGCGCGCGATGCGACGACGATGCCGGATGCGACATCGTGGTGCCGACATCGCCAAGCGTCGGCGCAAAGGACAGCCCTTCGGCGGCGCGTGTAAAGGCGTTGGCGGCCGCGCGTGCGCCGTTCGAGCTCAAAGCTGACCATGTTGCAGAACTGCCCCTGCAAGCAGCGCCGCTGCCCGCGCCGGTCGGGATGATCGCGCGCGCCGGGATAGAGCACGCGTTTTACGCCGGGCAGCGAGGCGAGGTGATCGGCCAGGCGGTGGGCGGTGGCCTGTGCGCGGTCAAACCGCAGATCAAACGACAGCATACCGCGTTCGGCCAGCCAGCAATCGAAGGGGCTGGGCGACATGCCGGCAGTGACGGTGAACACGCGCAGCCGGTCGTTCAGTGCGGCGTCCTTGGCCACAACATAGCCCAGCATCACATCGGAATGCCCCGCCAGCAGCTTGGTGATCGAATGGATCACGATATCGGCGCCATGTTCAAAGGGTTTGAACGCGCGCGGTGTGGTGAAAGTGTTGTCCACGACCAGCAAAACGCCCGCCTCGCGGGCCAGATCGGCCAGTCCGGCGATGTCGGCGACCCGCAGCGTCGGGTTGGAGACGACCTCGACCAGAATGAGTTTCGTCTCGGGGCGCAGGGCCGCGCGCATGGCGTCAATGTCACATGGATCCGCCAGCGACGTGGTGATCCCAAGGCGCGGCAGATCCTCGTTCATCATCCGCAGTGACCGGCCATAAAGCTGGTTGCCACCCAGCACGTGATCGCCCGTCTGGCACAGCCCCAAAAGCACCGCCGAGACCGCCGCCATCCCGCTGGAGGTGACGACCCCGCTGTGTGGAGCGCCTTCCATCCGGTCGAGGCGGCGCGCAACCACATCGGCATTGGGGTGGCCTTCGCGCGAATAGGTATAGCCCTGCAGCCCGCCTTCATATTGCTGATCCAGCATGTCGGGCGTGTCGGAGGCATAGACCACGGATGGCGACAGCGGCGTGACAACCGGGCGTGAGGCGGAGGCCGGCAACGCATCGGGGCGCACCAGTGATCCTTTTTCGTTTCGGGTCATGTCAATAATTCCGTGTGATACCCCGGCCCGCTGAGCGTCAGATCAACGCTGATCCAGCACGGGACGCGGCAGGTGTGGGGACAGGGCCGCAACCAGATCGGCTTGCAAGGCGGCCAGAAAAGCGGCGTTGCGGTGCGGCGGCCAGAAGTGCCACAGTCGCTGAAATGGGTGTGATGGATCGCCGCGGATAGGCGCGGCCTTGGTGCGCCCGCGCCGCTCGTGGCGCAGGATCAGCGCCTCGATGTCGGCCAGAAGCCCGCCCGCGTCGATGTCGAGATCATCCGAATAGTGCAGCTCCGCGTGCGGCATCAGAGCGCCCGCAACTCGGTGCGGAACCGGCGCATGCTGTCTTGGTAGTGCAGCGCCGAGGCGGTCAGCATCTGCTGGGCTTTTTCGTCCAGTTCGCGCACCACCTTGCCCGGTGACCCCATCACGAGGCTGTTGTCGGGGATGACCTTGTTTTCCGTGATCAGCGCCCCTGCCCCGATCAGGCAATTCTTGCCGATCTTGGCACCATTCAGCACCGTGGCCCCCATGCCGATCAGGGAATTGTCACCAATCGTGCAGCCATGCAGCATCACCTTGTGACCGATCGTGCAATTCTCGCCGATCGTCAGCGGAAAGCCGAGATCCATGTGAAAAACACAGTTTTCCTGCACGTTTGAGCCACGTCCGATGCGGATTTCTTCGTGATCAGCGCGGATCGTGGTGCCGAACCACACCGATGACGCGGCCTCCATCACGACCTGACCGATGACGTTGGCATCCGGGGCAACCCAAGTGTCGGGGTCGCATTTTGGCGTGTGATTACCAAGGGCAAAAAGCGTCATGAGCGGTCCTCGAATTCGTCTTGCAGGGTGCGGACGATGTCCAGCAGTCCGGGCTGTTGTGACAGGCGCAAACGTTCGGCGTCAATGATCGTCTTGAGCCGTTTTTCGGTGGCATCCAGATCGTCGTTGACCAGCACGAAGTCATAAGCGTCCCAATGGCTGATCTCGTCCCAGCTTTTCTCCATCCGCTTGGCGATGGTCGCGGCATCGTCCTGACCCCGGCTCTCCAGGCGGCGGCGCAGTTCCGCGATCGAGGGCGGCAGCAGAAAGATCGACAACGTGTGCTGGCCCAGGGCGGAATTGACGATCTGCTGCGCCCCCTGCCAGTCGATGTCAAAAAGCACGTCACGTCCCTCGTTGATGGCCTCTTCAACCGGCCTGATGGGGGAGCCGTAGAAATTGCCGAAGACATGGGCATGTTCCAGCATTTTGCCATCGTTGACCTGCGTTTTGAAGCGGCATCTTGCGAGATGAAGTGGTAATCGCGCCCGTCGATTTCTTCGGGCCGGGCGCGCAGGCCGCGTGGTGGCGGACACCGAAAACCGCAGCGTCGGATCCCAGTCGCGCAAGCGCCGTGCAAGGGTGGATTTGCCAGCGCCGGAGGGCGAGCTGAGGATGATCAAAAGGCCGCGTCTGGTCTTCATGGCTGGTTACTCCACATTCTGTACTTGTTCGCGCATTTGATCGATCAACGCCTTGAGGGCAAGGCCCGTGCGCGTCAGGTCCGTGCTTTGCGCCTTGGAACACAGGGTGTTGGCCTCACGATTGAATTCCTGCATCAGGAAATCAAGTTTGCGCCCGACCGGACCACCGTCAGCTATCAGATCCCGCGCGGCTGTCACATGAGCGGCAAGGCGGTCAATTTCTTCGGTGATGTCGGATTTCACAGCCAGCAGCGCCAGTTCCTGTGCCACGCGGGCGTCGTCGGCCCCGTCGGAATTGTCGAGCACGCGCGCCAGATTGCGTTTGAGGGCCGTGGCCACGTCATCTTTGCGGGCCTCGGCCTGTGATGCGGCCGTTTGTGTCAGTGCGGCAACCTCATCCAGTTGGGCCAAAAGCACCTGTTCAAGAGCGGCCCCTTCGGCGGCGCGCATGGCGTTGAACGCGTCCAGAAGTGCGGGAAAAGCGGCCGTCACCGCCTTGGTCAGGACGGTGGTGTCTTCTTCGCCTGCGGATTGTTCCAGCACACCGCGCAGGGCCACGATGTCGGTCGCTTTGGAGGGCGCCAGCGACACGCCCGCGTCCATTGCGCGGGTTTCAATATGCGCCAGCGCGTCCAGCACCGCATCAAGCTGTGCATCATTGACCTGTAACGTGCCTGCGGCTTCGTCACGCGTGATACGCAGCGACAGGGTGATGTTGCCACGTGCCGTGGCCTTGGCCAGAGGGGTACGCAATGCGGCCTCCAACCCGTCGACCCAATCGGGC
Source organism: uncultured Alphaproteobacteria bacterium (assembly GCA_942490645.1). Lineage (GTDB taxonomy): Bacteria > Pseudomonadota > Alphaproteobacteria > Rhodobacterales > Rhodobacteraceae > CALNXN01. Next base: position 185,853 of record CALNXN010000010.1, read on the forward strand.
ACGCGCAGTCGCAAATCCTGCCCCTTGCCGTTGACGCCGCGCAATTCCCACGACCATGTGTAAGGGGCCTGTGTTCCGGTGCCGGAGGCAAAGCCAGTCATGGACTTGATCATAGGGTGCTCCTTGGCGCGCGTGTTGCTGTCCCTGCCTTATGTCGATTTGGGACGACAGGACAACCCTGCGCTGCATTTCACTTGCTCGAGGATGGGTCCGCAACGTTAACCAAATATAAACAATTCCGGACAATTTGTGCTAATCGCTGATATTAAGAATTCAGTAACGAGTAATGGTTTGTTCGCAGGTTTTGCGGGTTTGACCATGGGTCAGTTTAGGGCGGACGGTTTCACAAGGCCGTTCGTCAATTCAAGAGGGTGAGGCAATGGACAACAGCGAACAAAACACGCACAATGTGGTGACTATGACGCAGCACAAATCTCATACCGGCTTTACGCCCCTGGCCCAGATCGAGGCATATTGGGAAGATCTGCGCGGGACACGTTTGATGCCGAACCGTGCCGAGATTGATCCGCGCGGGATCGAAAACGCGCTGGAATTTGCATTTATCGTGGAGCGTATCGCACCGGGCATTGCACGGCTGCGGATTGCAGGCAGCCATCTGAGCGATCTGATGGGCATGGAAGTCCGTGGCATGCCGCTGACGTCGTTCATCAATGCCGCATCGCGCCGTCAGTTGAGCGATACGTTGGAAGAAGTGTTCGAGACGCCTGCGTCCTGCACCCTGTCGCTGACCTCGGACAGCGCGCCGGGCATGCCTGCGCTGGACGCGCGCATGTTGCTGATGCCGCTGAAAAGCGATCTGGGCGACGTGAGCCGCATTCTGGGCGGTCTGGTGGCCGTCGGCGAATTGGGCCGCAGCCCGCGCCGGTTTGATGTGCAGCACAGCCAAGTGCGTCCGATCGTGGCCGGTGCTGGTGCCATCACCGATATCGTCAAACCCGCTCCCGCGCCGGTTCAGAAACCCGCGCGCCCGCTGGTGCCCGGATTTGCTGAGAGCAAAGCCCCTTTTGAAGGCAAACCGCCGCGCGATACCGGCGTGCCGTACCTGCGTCTGGTCAAATCCGACGACTGACACAGAGGCCCTGAACGGGCCGATTTCGAACAGCTGATAAATGCGCCGCTGATTTGGCCCAAAGCAGTATTCTGAACCAGAGCTCCCCCGTCTGCGCAACGCGTGCAGGCGGGTTTTTACTGTGTGGGGTCACAGCGCTTCTTGCGGGCGTTTCAAATCGGTGTTGCTAAAGGCTGCATTCTGTTCTTGAGCTACAAAGCGCTGGACGAATGCACCTGTTATGTCCCTGTCGTGGCAGCCATATTTGAAAAGGTGATCCGATGATTGATGCTCAAAACGTGGCCAAGATTGCAGCAGATCAGACCGCCGCGTGGAACTCCAAGTCAGCTGAGGCCGTGGCCTCTTTTTATGCAGAGAATGGCGAAGCCATAATTAACAACGGCGAGCCGTGGAGTGGTCGGTCGCGCGTTCAGGATATGGCCGCAGGCTTTTATGCCGACGTCCCGGATTTAACGCTGACCTGTGATGACGTGCGTTGCGCAGGGACGCGTGGATGGTTTGATGCCGAAGACCACGCGCGGCAAGCTGAGGGCAAATTGCCGCTTTGTTTGCAGATGTGTTTTTGTACATCTGACCGACAGCCACCCCTTGCGCCACTGCATTTGATTGACGCTCATTCAAGGGCTGTTGCATTTGACCGGCCCTAACAGCACTGATCAAGACAAACCCTTGGCGCATCTGATAGATACTCGCTGACCCTCACGCGTTCAAAGCGATCAGCGCGATGCCACAGACCATGATCAACGCAGCACCCAGGCGGCGCTTCCAATTGCCTTCCTTTAGCAGAACATACCCGATGACTGTGGCGAAGATGACAGAGGTTTCGCGCAGCGCCGATACCGCGCCCAGCGGGGCGAAATTCTTGGCATAAAGGACAAGGCCATAGGCCATCATGGAGACCATGCCGCCCGCAATTCCGACGATCCAGACACGTGGGGGCAAGGCGCGTAGGCTGTCGCGTCTGCGAAATCCGGCAAAACCGGCGATGAACAGATGCAAGAATGCGCCCCACGCCCAATAGCTGAGCGTATTGCCGGAAATGCGCACACCGACCCCGTCAACAAGCGAATAAACAGAAATGCAGAACCCTGTACCCAGGGACAAAAACAGCGCCGACGCGCCCACACCCGATCTGAGCACCTTCCAGTTGCTCAGCACGATGCCCGCAACGATCAGAGCGATCCCGGCCCAGACCGGAGGCGGCAAGGTCTCGCCCAAAAGCACCCACGCCCAGAGCGACACCAGAGCGGGCACGCTGCCTCTGGCAATGGGGTAGACGACGCTCAGATCCCCGTGGTGATAGGCGCGTCCCAGCAAGTAGAAGTAACCAAAATGCACAACCGTGGACAGCCCGATATAAATGAAGCTTTCCGCGCTTGGCAGCGGCAAAAGGGCAACCATCACCGCACCGGGCAAAACATGTCCAAAGGCGACCAACCCAAGCGTGGTTGTCCGGTCTGCGGCGGTCTTGATGATGGTATTCCAAACGGCGTGCAACAAGGCCGCCGACAGGATGATCGCCACGATAAAGGGGGACATATGGGTCCTTGGGTATGGCCCAGAGCGCTGAACCTGTTTTCAAGCACTATAGGGGAGCCGCAGCCGCAGGAGAACACCCCTTGATGGGTGCTGTTTGGTTGAGCCACCGTAATTGCCATTCACAATCGGACCGGTTTAAGCGCTATTGAGGCCAAGCGTTACCAAAAGGATCCGTCCCATGCGCCGCAACAAGAATGTCCTGTTCATCACGGTTGATCAGATGCGCGCCGATTGCGTCTTTGGCGATCTGGCCGACCACATGGATTTGCCCAATCTGCGGGCGCTGATGGCGGATGCCGTGACCTTCACCCGGCATTTTTCGGTGACCAGCCCATGCGGCCCGTCGCGCGCGAGCTTGTTGACCGGGCAATACGCGATGAACCACCGTTCGGTGCGCAACGGCACGCCGCTGCGCCACGATGTACCCAATGTCGCCACCGAAATGCGCAAGAGCGGCTATGTGCCGATGCTGTTTGGCTATACCGACACATCTCAGGACCCGCGCGCCTATCCCGTTGGTGATCCCGCATTGCGCACCTACGAATACCCGATGATCGGGTTTCACGAGGCCCTCGAGATGCGGTTCGAGATGTCCTATCCGTGGCGTTCGCATCTGATGGCGCAGGGTTACGCGTTCGACAATTATGCGCAGGTTTATGCGCCTGTTTCACCCACCGGTGACGCCCCCAAGATCAACGATCCCGCGATGTATGATGCCAAGGACAGCGATACCGCCTTTCTGACCGACCGCTTTCTGGCGATGATGCCATCCTATGCAGGCACGGATTGGTTTGCGCATCTGACCTACATTCGCCCGCATCCGCCGCTGGTGGCCCCCGCACCCTATAACGCGATGTACGATCCGGCCAAAGTCCCACTGCCTGAACGACTGGAGGACCCAGAGGCCGAAGCCGCGGTGCATCCATTCTTTGGCCCGACCCTCGCGCATAAAACCGCGATCAACAATGTCGTGGGCGTTCCGGGGCTGGAGGCAACCGACGCCACGGTCCAGACACTGCGCGCCGTGTATATGGGACTGGTCAGCGAGGTTGATCTGCACATCGGGCGCGTGATCCAGTTTCTCAAGGACAGCGGTCAATACGACGACACGCTGATCATCCTGACGTCAGATCATGGCGAGATGCTGGGAGATCACCACGCATGGAGCAAATTCACCGTCCATGATGCCGCCTATCACACCCCTTTGATTGTCCGGCAGCCCGGCAATGAGGCGCGCGCGGGTGCAGTTGTGACGCAACCGGTCGAGACGATTGATGTTGCGCCAACGATTTTGGATTGGATCGGGCAGGACATACCCAACGCGATGGATGGCCGATCGCTGTTGCCGCTTTTGGCGGGGGATGTCCCGGCGGATTGGCGAAGCTTCACCTTCTCGGAGTTGGATTTTTCGGAACCGACCAAGCCGACGATCTGGGAAACCGCACTGGGCACAGGCCCGACCGATTCCGCGCTGTCGATCCTCCGAGAGGCGCGGTTCACATTGGTGGAGTTTGCCGCGGACCTGCCGCCGATCCTTTATGACCATGAGGCAGAGGGGGAGCGGGTCAACGTCGCGGCCGACCCCGCCTATCAGGGCGATCTGGCGCGGCTTTGCCGGATGATGCTGCGCCACCGGATGCGCAATATGGATCATACTTTGTCCCTGGTCACGATCACCACAGACGGTCCGCGAAGGAAATCGCAAGCGGCGCGCGCCTGCTAATCGTCGAGTGGGAAACATCGGGCGCGGCACGTTTTTGTAATCCAGCGCGCCATAGTTCAACGTACACAGCGCCCCGCTGTCGCACACGATAATGCGCCCGGCGATGGGGGCGAAGGCCGCGCGAAAGTGCTGCATCGATTTCAGCGCCACGATGGATTTGCGGGCAGGATCAATACCAAACGTCTCGAATTGCTTGAGGTCCAGAATCTGGTGGGGCGTCGTGACGATCAGGATTTCGATGCCCGCCACTTGCAACACCGCCGTGGGGCCAAAGCTGCGCTCCAACCCGCCCAAAATGGGACCGCTGCCGACAACGCGCCCATCACCTGTCAATTTGACTGTTCCGGTCACGTGCAACGGGCCGCCACCAAAGTCCGGCGCGGTTTTTCCGCCGATCGACAGTGTGACCGTGCTGCCAAGCGGTTGTTCGTTCAGATAGGCCGCTGCTGCGGGGTCGATCAGCGGGCCAAAACAGGCATCCCCCACGCTGGCCGCAAGCAAGGCTGATAACAGGCCCGTTGCATCACCGTAAGCGCCCGATCCGGGATTGTCTGCGTAATCGGCCACCACAAGCGGCCCGGCGGTGCTGTTCCAGTCGCGGGCCACCTCTGCCGCCTCGGCGCTGGTCATATAGGTGTTGAGCACCTCATGCCGCCGCGCCCAGATGTCATCTGCAAGGGCGTCACCTATCCGCCGGTGTTGGGCCGTATCCGCGTCGCATGTCACCAGAACAGTTGGCCCCACCTCGGCGATGTCAGCGCAAGGAAACGCGCCGTTGATGCTGATGGCATAGACGCCTTTGCGGGTCTCATAGGCGCGGGCCAGTGCGTGGCGTTCGATCATCGGGCCCAGATCAGTGCGCCCGCCGTTGGCCTCTTCCAGCATGGGCCGATGAAACCGCAGGGTGCGGGGTTGGATGTCGCCAGACATCGTGCGCTGCAACAGCTCTGCTGTGCGCCTGCCCGTGGCGCGGATATCGACATGCGGATAGGTTGCGAAAGACACGAGTATCTGCGCCAGATCGCACATTTGCGTCGTGACATTCGCATGTGGGTCCAGCGTGACGGCAATAGGCACATTCGGGCCTGTGATTGCGCGCAGACGTTGCAAAATCTCGCCCTCGCCGTCCTCGCAGAAATCGGTGACCATGGCCCCGTGCAGCATCAGAAATATGCCGTCCCAATCACCATCAGCGGCCACCATGAGCGGCGCAACCAGAGCATCAAATGCGTCGCGCGTCACCCGGCCGCCCGGCCCGGCGGCGGCACTGATCACATGGTGCACCGACCAGCCGTAGTCGCGCGCGACATCCAGCAAGCCAGCAAGTTCGGTGTTTTGGTCCCCCCGCGCGGCAATGGCCGCATCACCCAACAAAAGAAAGCGGTCCTCAAAGGCGCGCAGCGTCGTGGGATACACATTGAACGTATTGGTTTCATGGGAAATCTCGGCGCTCAGGACTTTGAAACTCAAGATATGTATCCTTTAGGATTTGGGCTTTGGGGGCGCTGTTTGATCCACATGGCCGGTGAATTTGCCATAGAGCTGGGCGATCTTGTTCATGCGGGCCTCGACCTGCGGACCCAGTTCCAGAAACACGCCATTCACCAGCAGATTGGCGAGGCTTGCCATTTGCGCGGTCGATTCCCAAAACAGGTTGAAAGAGGTCGGCACGACGAAAATCTCGTCCGCCACACCGTGACCCCAGTCGCAATAAGGGTCGGTGATCAGGGTCACGGGGATGCCTGCCGCCTTGGCCTCGGCGGCGAGCAAGAGTGCGTTCTGGGAATAACGGCGGGCCTCGAATATCACCAGCGCGCAATCCGTATCATCGGAGGCCAAAAGGTCGGCAAAGTTTCCGCTGGCCAAATCAAGCAGCTGCACCTTGTCGCGCAAATACTGCAGTTGATGCGCGAAGACTTCCGCGATGCCGCGCTCTGTCTGAAATCCGACAACAAAGACCGAAGGGGCCGTTGCGAGCCGCTGAACGACACGTTCCCACTCCACCGTGTGCGCCGCCTCATAAACGGCAACGAGGGCGGCCATTTCCAGCTCCAGACCCCGCGTCAGCTGGTCCTCACCGGCCAGGTTTCGATCCTGAAGGTCGCGCAGCCTGTCCTTGATCAGCCACGGCTGGTCGCCCATGTCATTGCGCAGGTTCTGCTTGAGATCCTTGAACCCGTCATACCCGATCGCCCGACAAAACCGCCCTACCGTCGGCTCGCTGACTTCGACCTTGGCGGCAAGGCTGGCGGCGGTTTCAAAGGGCAGATTGCCATATTCCGCCAGCATATAGGTGGCCAGCGCCCGGTCCGCTTTGGACGCGGATTGAACGGCTTCGTTCAGGCGTTCACGCAGTGATTTGGTCATAAACTCCTCCGGATTGGCTCATGTTGATTGTCCAGTTTTCACAACGCTCTATCCGGTGAAACCGCTTGGGCGAATGCGTCCGAAACCGCGCCGGGACGCCCCGTGGTGATCAGCTCCGCAGTCAGAATGGCCAGCGCGGGGGCCATCATGATCCCGTATCCGCCCTGCCCCGCAAGCCAGAAAAAACGTGGCACTATGGCATCAAATCCGACAACGGGCGCTTCATCCGCCACAAAGCTGCGCAGCCCCGCCCAGCTGTGTTCGATCTTGTCGACCTTGATCATCGTCTCGCGCTCGATCCAATCGGCCAGAACGGCGATGTCCATGTCATCGGCCCATGCGTCATGCGGCTCGACCGGGGTGGCGTCACCGGGGGATGCCATCAGCATGCCGCCTTCGGGCTTCAGGTATGCGTCCGATCCTGCGAAATCCACCGCAGGTAGGATCGCACAGTTGGCATCGGCCGGAGGTTTTATGAGTATAGCCGTGCGCCGTTTCGGGGTCAGACCAATGGCGCGCGCGCCGGCCATCGCGCCGATCTGGTCGGCCCATGCGCCAGCCGCGTTGATCACGGTCACGGCCTGATAGCTGTTCAGACTGGTGTGAACTGTCCAAAGATCGCCCGTGTGTTCCATCGCCGTAACCGCCTGTTTCACTGCAACCAATGCCCCGTGCGCCTTTGCGCCCTTGAGATAGGATAAATGCAAGGTGGCCACGTCAATATCGGTCACATTGGCCTCGAACACGGCCCGATGGACGCGGTCGCGTTTTAAAAATGGGACCATGGCGCAGGCATCGTCAGGCGTCATTTCAATGACTTCTTCGCCCGGTTCAGACAGGGCCAGCAGGGCATCAAGGTCGCGCTTGCGTCGTTTTCTTGCGCCACGGTCACACTGCCGCGCGGCGTCAACAGCGGCGTTTGGGCAAAACCCGGCGGTGGCGCGCTGAAGAAGGCAGCACTGCCGCATTGATCTGTCGGACAACTGGGCCGCCGTAGTTGCGCGTGAACAAAGCCGCCGACCGTCCCGTGGCATGATATCCGGTGGTGTCTTCGCCTCGAGCACCAGCACAGTGCCATGCGCCGCAAGCTCATAAGCTGCAGAGGCGCCTGCGATCCCTCCTCCAATAATCAGAAAATCGTATGTCAACGAAACGGCCTTTCAGAGGGCATGTGCACGAAAAAGAGGATGGCCGGGGTCAAAGGACACCTGTTTAGAAGAATTTGCAAGAAAAACGTAAATGATTGACTCTTTGAAAGTTATATTACTTACTTTGAGTGTCTGGTGGGAAGTCTCAATGTCAATGTCATCGCCTGTGCTGTTTCAGCATGCAGCAAACGCACACCACTGGTGCGGTCTTTGGTTGGGCTTGCGCAACCGTTCGGTCGGTGTCTTCCACGTAATTCACACACCAACCCGGCATGCCATAACGGGCGTGTCACAAAACTCATACGCTCCATCGCTATTTCGGCGGTGCGCGGCTCAAGCTGAAGTATAACAATGGGCAAAACGCCCGCGCGGTCCGCACTTTGGTCACGCATCGAACAACCAACAAGGAGACACCAATGAAGAAGATTCTGTTATCCAGCGCGGCGCTGACGGTGATGGCGGGGGCCGCGATGGCCGCCTGCCCGGCCGTGACCGTGTCGGACCCCATGGGCGTCAGCGCCGGGGCCTTCCCGCAGCAGTACGAACTGGCCGAGTTCCAAGGCCTGGCCGATTGCACAATGGAAATGTCAGAGAACCCTGATATCGCCGCAATGAATGCGCGTATTCGCGGCAACCCCGAGATGCCCGCGCTTGCGATGCGCTTGCCGTCCGAGCCGTTGGTTGTGGCCCCTTATGACATGATCGGCAGCTATGGCGGCACGTTCAATGCGTTGTCCAACGCGACCGAAGCGGGCACGTCCGACTTCATGTCGGTGCGCCACGTCAACCTCGTTCGCTACGCGGATGATCTGACGACAATCGTGCCGAACGTCGCCAAAAGCTGGTCGTGGAATGATGATTTCACGCAGCTGACATTCGTTCTGCGCGAGGGCCACAAGTGGTCTGACGGCGCGCCCTTTGGCGCTGAGGACGTGGAGTTCTGGTATGAGAACCTGGCTCTTGATCCAAATGTGATCGAAAGCCCCAAGGACTATGTTCTGGCCGGTGGCGAGGCGATGACGGTCGATGTGATCGACGCGCAAACCGTGCGTTTCAACATGCCGTCACCCAAGCCGGGGTTCCTTGCCCACTTTGCCAACCACTATGCGCAAGGCTTCCAGCCCAAGCATTTCCTGGGGCAGTTCCACCCGGCCATCAACCCCGATGCGGATGCGCTTGCACAATCGCTGGGCTTTGAAAACGGTTATGATCTGGTCAAGGCCTACTACGGCAGTTCCGACTGGATGGACACGCCTACGCCGATGTTGGCGCATCCAGATAAGGTTGCAAACCTGCCCCTTGATGCCGCTCCGACACTGGAAAGCCACATCGTGATTTCCGAGACCACGGAAGGGCGTCAGTTTGTTGCCAATCCATATTACTTCATGGTCGATACGGCGGGCAATCAGCTGCCCTACATCAACGAGATGGACGAGATTTTCGTGGGCGAAAGCGAAGTGCGCTTGCTGAAACTGGTCAACGGCGAAGTGGATTACAAAGCGCAGGCGCTGCAAATCGACTATGTTCCGCTGCTGATGGAAAATCAGGAGAAGGCCGGCTTTGTCGTCGATCTGAAACCTGACATCACGATGCCGACCTTTGCGTTCAACGTGACGTCCGAGGATCTGGAAAAGCGCAAGGTCTTTGGTGATCTAAAGTTCCGTCAAGCCATGTCTGTCGCGATGAACCGCGACGAGATCAACGAAGTGGCCATGTTTGGTCTGGGCACGCCGCAGCAATACATCGGCTTTTCGCCCACGCCCGATTTTGTCACGCCCGAGTGGGAACAGCATTTTGCGCAGTACGACCCGGATATGGCAGCGGCACTGCTCGATGAGATCGGCGTTGTGGACACCGACGGCGACGGCATGCGCGAATTGCCAAATGGTGATCCGCTTGTGCTGAACCTGCAGGTGGCCACGCAAGGCATCTCGATCAAGATCGTCGAGCTTGTCGGTCAAAACTGGCGCGATGTCGGCATCAACAACACGGTCAAAGAGGTGACATCGGATGAGTATCGTTCGTCGCAATCCTCCAACCAGCTTGATGTAACCTTGTGGGAGAAATCTGTACCGTTGGCCGTTGTTTTGGGGAATGGCGAAATCTTCATTCCGCCCTATGACAACTACTTCAACATGCGCACCGCGATGCTGTGGGGCGAATGGGTGGAATCCGGTGGATCCGCTGGTGTTGAGCCCCCCGCTTACGCCAAGCAGATGATGGAAGACATCAAGGCGTTTCAGGCCACGCCGGTTGGCACGCCTGAATCCGATGCGCTGGGTCTGAAACTGGTCGAGACCATGACCAGCAACCTGTTGTTCATCGGCACGGTAAAAGAGCAAAAGCCGATTTACCGCAACGCAGCCCTCAAGAACTTTCCCGAGTTCAAGACCGCGTCCTATGCCTATTACCGGACGTATCCTTACCGTCCGTCGCAGTGGTTCCTGGACGAATAAGCCCGAGGGTTTGATGAACACTGGTGCGGGCCGCTGACGTGGCCCGCACCATAACCAAGATGGACCCGCACGGGTTGTCTTAGCGGCGGGGCGCACAATCCGATGGTTCAGTTTCTTCGATTTGCGGGCATCCGTGCGACCCTTGCATTCATAACGCTGTGTCTGGTGTCGTTCATCGTGTTTTCCCTGATGGAACTGGTGCCCGGCGATTGCGCGGAACGCTACCTTGCCTTCAAGAACAGCCAAGGCGCGCAAATCTCCATCGCGGATATTGAAGCCGAGCGCGTGCGGCTGGGGTTGGACCGACCGTTCTTTGAGCGCTGGGTCAAATGGATATTCAACGCCTTTCAGGGCGAATTCGGCGACAGTTGCATCCTGCGCCTCGATATCAATCAACTTCTGGGCCAAAAAGTCTGGCTGAGCATCGGCATCTGCCTGGGCTCGCTGCTGGTGGCCTATGCGATCGCCGTCCCGGTGGGGATTATCGCGGCCACATCGCGCAATCCTGTCCTGAACAACGGTCTGCGTCTGGTCAGCTATCTGGGCCTTGCCTTGCCCAACTTCCTGCTGGCGCTGATGATCATGCTGTTTTCGACGATGATGTTCGGCAACAGTCTGACGGGCCTCTTTTCGCCCGAATACCGTGACGCGCCGTGGGATTGGCCCAAGATCAAGGATTTTCTGGGCCATGTCTGGTTGCCTGTCTTTATCTTGGGGTGGTCGGCCACCGCCTTTGCCATTCAAACGGTGCGCGCACTGATGTCGGACGAGATTGGCAAGCTTTATGTCACCGCCGCCTCGGCGCGGGGTGTGACGGGGCGCAGACTGCTGATGCGCTACCCTGCGCGCCATGCACTCAGCCCAATCATCAACTCGCTGGGCTTCGATCTGAACCGCATCTTCAACGAGTTGCCCATCGTCGCGCTGATCCTGACACTCACCGAAGCCGGGTCGCTCTTGATCGAGGCGCTCGCCCGCTCCAACGACCAGCAGCTTGCCGGTGCGATCATCTTTTTCCTCACCGGCAGCATCATCGCGATCAACTTCATCACCGATATCGTGCTGGCCATCGTCGACCCGCGCATCCGCCGCAGCATCTTGGGATAACGGATATGTCTGAGACCAACATCTACGACGCCGCCGTCGATCAATCCGCCAAAGACGCCTATTTCACCGCCTCGCAGGGGCAGTTGATCTGGACCCGGTTCAAGAAACAAAAGGCCGCGATGGTCGGCGCGTGGGTGCTGGTTTTCTTGATCCTGTCAGGTATTTTCGCCCCCTTCCTTACGCCCTATGACCCCACGATCGCGGGGCGCGACAAGGATTACCTGAACGGCGCACCCACAATTCCGCAGTTTTGCGACGACAATGGGTGTTCATTGCGCCCCTTCGTCTACGGGGTCGAACGCGAACGCTCTGCTGCAACGAATTTCAGGTGGGTCACCACCATCAACACCGAGGACCGCAAATACGTTCAGTTCTTTGTCGAAGGGTCCGAATACCAGTTGTTCTTTATGACGTTTGATACGCATCTCTTCGGGCTCGAGGACGGATTTATCCATCTCTTTGGGACGGATTCCACGGGCAAGGACATCTTTTCGCGGACCTTCCACGCCATCAACACGTCGCTGGCGGTCGGCACCATTGGTGTGTTCATTGCCTTTGTCCTGGCGCTGGTTATTGGCGGAATATCAGGGTTTTATGGCGGTTGGGTGGACAGTTTCATCCAGATGATCACGGACGCGGTGCGCACGATACCGGCCATCCCGCTTTTTATGGCGCTGGCGGCCTTCATCCCCGATACCTGGAGCGCGGAGGAGCGGTTTTTCTTCATCTCCATCATCCTTGGCTTCATCGGCTGGCCCACGCTGGCGCGGCGGGTGCGCACGCATTTGCTGACCGAGCGCAATCAGGAATACGTGCTGGCCGCACAACTCTGTGGCGCGTCCTCTGGCCATGTGATCCGCAAGCATCTGCTGCCCAGTTTCACCAGCTATATCATCGTCGATCTGGTCATTTCCTTCCCCTATATGGTGCTGTCGGAAACCGCGCTCAGCTTTATCGGTCTTGGCCTCAAGGACCCGGTAAACTCACTGGGGGTGATGCTGCAAAACGTGACCAGTGCGGATGTGCTGCTGAACTATCAGTGGTATTTCATTCCGGTTATCTTTTTCATCATTCTGGTCATGGCCTTCGTTTTCGTCGGTGACGGGCTGCGCGATGCGGCGGACCCCTACGGAGACAGCAAGAAATGAGCCGCCTGATTGATGTCGAGAACCTGACACTGCAATTCGACACCGACGAGGGGCGCATTACAGCCGTGGATAACGTGTCCTTCAGCCTCGAGGCCGGGGAAGTCATGGGGCTGGTTGGTGAAAGCGGGTCCGGCAAATCCGTCACGGCCAAGTCGTTGATGAAGCTGAACCCGCGCAATGCCGTCTACGGGCCGGACACCAAGATTACGCTGCATCTGGAGGACGGGCCGGTGGATGTCATGTCCCTGCAAAATGATGCAGAGATGAAGGTTGTGCGCGGCGGCGCGATATCCTTGATCTTTCAAGAGCCGATGGCCAGCTTTGCACCCGCCATTTCGATCGGTGATCAGATGGTTGAACAGCTGATGATCCACACCGATTTCTCCAAGGCGCAGGCACGCGAGCTGTCTATCGAAATGCTGGATCGCGTCGGGATTTCGGATGCCAGCACACGGTTTGGCCAATACGCATTCGAATTGTCGGGCGGCATGCGCCAGCGCGCGATGATCGCGATGGCGCTGTCGACCAAACCCAAGCTCTTGATCGCGGACGAACCGACCACGGCGCTGGATGTGACCATTCAGGCGCAGGTGATCGACCTGATGAAGGACCTCGTGTCGGAGTTTGGTATGGGGATCATATTCATCACGCATGATCTGGGCGTCATTGCCCAAACCGCCGATAAGGTGGCGGTGATGTATCTGGGCAAGTTGGTCGAACAGGGCACGGTGCGCGATGTCATCCGCCGCCCCGCGCATCCCTATACGCGCGGCTTGCTGGCCGCCCTGCCGACGCTTGATGATATCGATGCGCCCCTTACGCCCATTCCCGGTGATATCCCCTCGCCGCTCGAACGCCCGTCGGGTTGCGTGTATCACACGCGCTGCCAAGAGGTGATCGGCCCGCGATGCGCAGCGGAGGTTCCGCGGTTCTTGCCCGTGGATACCGACCATGCTGCCGCCTGCCACCTCTATGACGCCAAGGAGGGTGCGGCATGACCAATCCCCCCTTGATCCGCGCGCAAGGCTTGTCGGTGCACTATCCGTTGCGTGGGAGCTTGATCGGCCCCAAGCCTTATGTGGGCGCGGTGGAAAACGTGAACATCGAGATCGCCGCAGGGAGTTTCTTTGGCCTTGTTGGCGAATCCGGATCGGGCAAGACGACGCTGGGCCGCGCGATGCTGCGCGCCGCACCGATCAGCAGAGGCGACGTGCATTTTGACGATGGCGAGGTGGCGTATTCGCTCAAAGCCTTGGGCAAGCAGGACCTCAAGGAATATCGCAAGCGCGCGCAGTTGATCTTTCAAGATCCCTACGCAGCACTCAGCCCGCGCATGACCGTGCGCGATATCATCGCCGAGCCACTGGAGGTGATGGGCCTGACCAAATCGCGCGCGGAAACAGACGAACGCGTCCGTGAGATTGCCGCGAAATGCCGCTTGAACGTAGAGCACCTGCGCCGCTTCCCGCACGCCTTTTCCGGCGGGCAACGCCAGCGTATTTCAATCGCGCGCGCGTTGGTTTCCGGCCCCAAGTTCATTGTGGCGGATGAAAGCGTTGCCGCACTTGATGTGTCCATTCAGGCGGATGTTCTGAACCTGCTCAAGGCCATTCAGGCGGATATGGGGCTGACGTTTTTGTTCATCAGCCACGACTTGAGCGTGGTGGCGCATGTCTGTGACCATGTGGCTGTGATGTATCTGGGGCGTATCGTCGAAACAGCCCCGACGCGGACGCTGTTTTCAACCCCGCGCCACCCCTATACGACGGCGCTTTTGTCCGCGATCCCGTCGCTTGATCCGGATGATCGGGGCGGCGCACAAAAGCTGGAGGGCGAGATCCCCTCGCCCACGAACCCGCCACCGGGCTGCAAGTTCCAAACCCGCTGCCCGCATGCCATTGATCTGTGCAGGACCAAGGAACCTGCGCTTGAGACCGCCGGCACAGAGCACCACGTCGCATGCCACCGCTGGCAGGAATTGAGCGCAAGCTAGGACCAAGTTGAGCGGCGTGACCACGGTGAACAAGTCGACTGCGGTGCTGATGGGCTGTTGGTTCATTTGCCCTGCAAAGCACCGTGACGCGCAAAACGGCTGAACTCAGGGCACATCATTCGACAAGGGCTTTCAACGTCCGGTCTGAGCCTAGAATTGATTGGTGCAGCAATATCTCCGAACGGCCGGGTTTGAAAGGAAGCCATTCAGACTTGTGCTTTCACCTCGACCAGACAGCTGTGAGCAATAGGACCTTGGGCCAGCTTCGACGTTCCTTTGTCCAAGGTGAGCGTATTGGGGTTTCCAAGCATGCAGGTGTTGCCGGACGGGCTGTACCAAGCTCCCGTTGCAATCTGGATAACCCTTGGACGAATGGACGTGCTCAGTCTTAGCTCTGCGATGCAGGCGCCTCTGGTGTTTTCAAGACGCACGATATCCCCTTCGTTTAACCCCCGCGCAGCAGCGTCATCAGGATGCATCATCATGGGTTCGACGGCTTTGGGCCGGTCCTTTCGGCTGACCGCGCCATGGTCCAGTTGACTGTGCAATTTGTTCTTTGGCTGATTGGAAATCATGTGAAGTTGTTGGGAGGTCGCACGGCCGAGCCACTCTGCCGGCTCAATCCAAACGGGATGACCGGGGCAATCATCGTAACCGAAGCTGTCAATGGTTGCCGAAAAAATCTCTATCTTGCCGCTGGGTGTATCCAGCGGGTGGGATTTCGGATCTTTGCGAAAGTCCTCCATGGTGATTGTTGGCTTTGATGGGGTTGGCACGCGGAACCACCCGACTTTTTGCAAGGTATCCCAATCTGGCAAGTCAATGCCGTCGCTTGCCGCGTTTTGCCGTGAGACGCCCCAAATCCAACGCAACCAATCCTCTGGGCTACGGCCTTCCGTAAACGCCTCTTCGACACCCATTTCGGTAGCGATCCCGCGGAAAATCTCGTGATCGTCTCTCGCTTGACCAACTGGATCAATCGCTTTGTCCATCACGACCAAGAACGGGTCCTTCGGGCTGATTGCGAGGTCCGACCGTTCAAGTGGGGTCGTGCAAGGAAGGACAATATCTGCGTGAAGAGCCAACGCGTTCCAGCACCATTCATTCGCGATGATTGTATCAGGTTTGGTCCACGCACGCCTCATTCGGTTGAGGTCCTGGTGATGATGGAAAGGATTGCCTCCGGCCCACCAAATGACCCGCGCATCGGGATATTCATATGATTTGCCATCATACTCGAATGGCCCGCCCGGATTTTCCAACATGTCAGTCACACGGGCGACTGGAATGAAGTCTTTCACAGGGTTTTCGCCTTGTGGGAAAGAAGCGTAGTTGATCAGGTGACGGTTCAATCCGGTGTTGTTCATGGCCGAATATCCAAAGGCCAATCCGGTGCCCGGCAATCCGATTTGTCCCAGCATCGAGGCAAGCGCAATGGCCGCCCAGAAAGGTTGTTCGCCGTGGTCTTGACGCGTTAACGACCATGAAACGGAAATCATTGTTCGGTGCGCTGCCATACGCCTTGCAAGGTCGCGGATTTCCTCTGCAGGTATATCGCAAATGTCAGCCGCCCAGTCGGCCGTTTTGGCCACACCATCCACGTCGCCGGTCAAATAGGCTGAAAACCGTTCGAACCCAACTGTGTGGCTCTTGAGGAAATCCTGATCCGTTAGCCCCTCTGATATGAGGACATGGGCAAGGCCCAACATCATGGCTGCATCGGTGCTTGGACGGATCGCCAACCACTCCGGCTGCACTTCGTCTTCAATATCGCTCTGCAGGGGTGAGATGTTTATGAACTGCGTGCCAGCAGCGTGGGCCGCACGCAAACTGCTTTTCTGAATATGGGCTCCAACCCCACCTTGGCTGATCTGCCCATTCTTCAACGGAACGCCACCAAAGGCCACGAACAGTTCACAATCAGACGCGATGGTTTCCCAGCTGGTTGTCCGGTCCAGGTGACCCCGAAATGTTCCCAACACATGCGGCACCAAAACTTCTGCTGCCGCAAAAGAGTAGGTGTTTTTTGAACTGGCATAGCCACCGATGCAGTTCAAAAACCTTTTGAGCTGGCTTTGAGCATGATGAAATCGGCCTGCACTCGCCCAACCATAAGAACCCGCATAAATCGACGCGTTGCCATGTGTGCGTCGAACGCGTGCCAATTCGTCTGCAACAAGCCTGTTGGCCTTTTCCCAACTGACCTCAACGAACGTGTCGTTGCCACGGTTTGCCCCAGAGGTTCCGGGAGCGCCCTCAAGCCAGCTTTTGCGCACCATTGGTGCCGTGATCCGCGTTGGGCCGTCCAACACATCGACGATGCCATGCCCGATCGGTGATGGATCATGATCTTCGCTAAAGTTTTCTAGCGAAACCACGCGGCCACCTTCCACTCTGACATGATACGTGCCCCAGTGGTTCGACGTCAGCAAATCGCGGTCCGGTTTTTCCATGTCTCTCCACAGGGCTCAGCCGCTGCACTATTGGGAAGTCGATCTTTCTCATGTTGCCGTGCTGGTATCGAACAAGCAACGCTTTCTTGGTGGATTATTTGCGAGCTATTGAACCTGCGTTGACTTGCCGTGTGGATGGAACGTTTTCCCCACAACGTGAGGCCAAAGGCAAACACTGAATGCCGCCGTTGTCGCTCAATGCTGCACAACAAATGAATGTCAGCTTCAGATGAACCGACGCTGGCGCTCGACCACGAGCAATTGACCGAAGTCAATGTGCAACGCCTATTTGTAAGTAGCAAAGACCACAGCTTTCTGCGTCCTCAAACCTTGACGGTTTCCGGGATGAGGATTTTGAACCTGAAACTGGTGGATCTGGCTATGGATCGATATACGCAATCAGCGAATGCAGTGCGGGAAGACTTGCCAAATGAACCTGGCCCGCGTGACTTTGTTAGGTTTGCAACACTCGCTGCGAACTCTCACAACACACAGCCGTGGAAATTCCGCATTGCTGAACGCACCGTCGACATCTTACCGGATTTCACCAGACGGACCCCTGTGGTCGATCCGGACGACCATCACCTTTATGTAACGCTTGGGTGTGCTGCTGAGAATTTCGTGATCGCGGCAAATGCAAGCGGGCAAGCCGCGAAAGCCACGATGATAAGGGATGACGCTGGCGAACCTTTCGTGAGGATTAGTCTTGGAAACGGTGAAAGGACTGACCGCGCGTTGTGTGAGGCAATTCCAAAGCGGCAGTCGACAAAGTCAGAGTACAATGGGACGGCAGTGTCCCACGCCGAACTGCGCCAACTTGAGGACGCCGCAGCCCGGCCGGGCGTCGATGTAATCTTCTTTACTGATCGGGAAAAGCTGGACGAGGCAGTGAAATTCATTCAGGCGGGCAATTCTGCGCAGATGGATGACCTGGATTTTGTGAACGAGCTAAAGAGTTGGATACGATTCAGTTCCAACACATCAATCAAGAAGGCCGATGGCCTTTCTGGTCCGAGCGCCGGCAACCCGAGTTCGCCTGACTGGCTTGGTCCAATCCTGTTCAAACTCATGTTCAGGAAGAAGAGTGAAAATCTGAAGCTTGCCCGGCAGCTGGCGTCTTCCGCTGGCGTGGCAGTCTTCATCGCTGAAGAGGAAACTCCAGAAGGCTGGATCAGTGTCGGGCGCAGTTTTGAAAGATTTGCCCTGATGGCAACGGCGTTGGGTCTCCGCCACGCGCATGTGAATATGCCAGTTGAAGTGCCGACGGTGCGTCTTGAATTTGCCAAATGGCTGAACATGCCTGAGCGCCGGCCCGACCTCGTCATACGTTTTGGACGTGCCAAGCCAATGCCAATGTCGCTGCGCCGCTTGGTCGATGATGTGGTCATCGCTTGACCATCAGGTGGAGTGGCAATTGATCAGACGGACGAAATTCGAAACGTGATGTTTTCCAACTTGCGTGGGCTCATAGCCTGTCGCTGGTCTGTCCGAAGCCAAAGGTTCGCCAGATCAAATTCAGGGCCTGTTTTGCGCGCCAGGCTGAATTTTTGCACCAATGCGGAGGCAAAACAGACTGTGCCGTCCAGGGCGCGCCCAGAGTAAGCGCGCCCTGTGGATGTCTAAATCAACCAGCGGCCTTTTCCGCGCGCTTGGCACGCAGGGCGGTCAGTTCTTCGGCGACAAGGAAGGCCAGTTCCAGTGATTGGCTGGCGTTCAGGCGCGGGTCGCAAGCGGTGTGGTAGCGATCTGACAGGTCTTCGTCGCTGACGGCGCGGACACCCCCGGTGCACTCGGTCACGTCTTGCCCGGTCATCTCGAAATGCACGCCTCCCGGCACGGTGCCTTCGGCGGCATGTATGGCGAAAAACTCGCGCACTTCGCGCAGCACGGAATCAAAGGGCCGTGTCTTGTAACCGGTCGAGGATTTGATGGTGTTGCCGTGCATCGGATCACAGGTCCACAGCACGTTCGCCCCCTCCTCGCGCACCGCCTTGATCAGACGCGGCAAATGTTCGCCCACGTTGCCCGCCCCAAAGCGCGCGATCAGCGTCAGACGGCCCGCTTCGTTCTCGGGGTTCAGCTTGGCCATCAGCACCTTGAGGTCTTCTGCAGTGGTCGTAGGCCCGCATTTCAAACCGATTGGGTTGATCACGCCGCGGGCAAATTCCACGTGCGCGCCATCGGGTTGCCGCGTGCGGTCCCCGATCCAGATCATATGGCCAGAGCCTGCAAGCCATTTGCCCGAGGTGCTGTCGACGCGGGTCAGCGCCTCTTCGTATTCCAGCAGCAGCGATTCGTGGCTGGTATAATATTCCACCGTTTTGAGCGTATGAGCGGTATCCCCCGTAACACCGGCGGCGGCCATGAAATCCAACGTGTCGGAAATGCGGTTGGCCACTTCACGGTAGCGGTCAACTTTTTCGGCTTCGGTAAAGCCCAGCGTCCACGAATGGACCTGATTGACGTCGGCGTAACCGCCGGTCGAAAACGCACGGATCAGGTTGAGCGTGGCGGCGGCCTGCGTGTAGGCGCGCAGCATTTTTTCGGGGTTGGGAATGCGGGCTTCGGGCGTGAAGTCCAATTCATTTATGATATCGCCGCGGTAGCTGGGCAGTTCCACACCATCGACAACCTCTGTCGGGGCTGAACGCGGCTTGGCGAATTGCCCGGCCATGCGACCTACCTTTATCACGGGAACCTTGGCGCCGTGCGTCAACACGATCGCCATCTGCATCATGATCTTGAAGGTGTCGCGGATCATGTCGGAGGAAAACTGATCAAAGCTTTCGGCGCAATCGCCGCCCTGAAGCAGGAATGCCTCGCCGCGGCTGGCCGCAGCCAGATGCGATTTGAGACGCCGTGCCTCGCCTGCAAAGACCAAAAGCGGGAAGCGGGAAAGCTGCGCTTCGACCGCCTTCAAGGCGTCTTGATCGGGGTAGTCGGGCATCTGGATGCGCGGTTT
This sequence comes from uncultured Alphaproteobacteria bacterium, assembly GCA_942490645.1. Taxonomy (GTDB): domain Bacteria; phylum Pseudomonadota; class Alphaproteobacteria; order Rhodobacterales; family Rhodobacteraceae; genus CALNXN01. The sequence goes on from CALNXN010000010.1 coordinate 205,839, forward strand.
GGCGCGCCAGCTTGATTTTGTCCATTCGCTCATCTTGCGCACTCCCATGGGTCGGGTTTGTAAATGCAGCATGCGACTGCAGCCCCGTCTATACAAAAGGCAGGGCCGAGTGACCATATCACAATTTCGACCCCTTGACGTCGTGAACAGACGATCCATAAGGTCTTTGTCAGTCACGCCGGACCTTCCCTGCGCGGCGCATATCAACAAGAGGCCGCAATGATTGAAGCGCGCTCCGCCACCCGTTCCACCGACCAAACTCCGAAACTGCGGCGCTTTGTGTTTGTTCTCATGGAAGATTTCACGCTTCTGTCGTTCGCCTCCGCGATCGAAAGCCTGCGGATTGCCAACCGGATGGCAGATGCGCCTCTCTATGAATGGCGCATTGTGGGTGAAGGTGGAGATACCGTGCGCTGTTCGGCGGGCACGGCTTTTCAACTGGATGGCGATCTTGAGGAGCTGACACGGGACGATACTCTGATCCTGTGCGGAGGCATGGACGTTCAGGCGGCGACCACCAAAAAGCTGCTCAACTGGCTGCGTCGCGAGGCGCGCAAGGGGCTGACCATCGGAGGGCTGTGTACGGCTGCGTTTTCGCTGGCCAAAGCCGGATTGCTGGATGGCAAACGCGCGACGATCCACTGGGAAAACCAGGACAGTTTCATGGAAGAGTTCCCCGATGTGAACCTTACAAAATCCGTGTTTGTGGTGGATGGCACGCGGCTGACCACGGCCGGCGGCACGTCTTCGATTGATTTGATGCTGAAGCTGATTGCGGATGACACGGATGAGGAAGTGGCCAATGCGGTTGCCGATCAGTTGATTTATTCCTCGATCCGCACCGATCAGGACACCCAGCGTCTGAGTGTTCCGACGCGCATCGGTGTGCGCCACCCCAAGCTGAGCCAAGTCATTCAGATGATGGAGGCCAACATCGAGGAGCCGATCAGCCCGTCGATCTTGGCCAAGAACGTGGGTATGTCCACGCGCCAGCTCGAACGTTTGTTCAGACGCTATTTGAACCGATCTCCCAAGCGCTATTACATGGAACTGCGGCTGCAAAAGGCGCGCAATTTGTTGATGCAGACGGATATGAGCGTGATCAACGTTGCATTGGCCTGCGGGTTTGCTTCGCCCTCGCATTTTTCCAAGTGCTACCGTGCGCATTATGACACCACGCCCTACCGCGAGCGCGGCAGCCACGCGGCGCGTTTGTCGATTTAGGCGACGGACCAGGTCTTTATTGCGCTGCACTGCGTTCAGCGCGGTGCGCTCCGCGCGGAGGTATTTTAAGCGAAAGGAAGAAGAGCGGTTTGCCCAGTTGTTCAGAACAGCGCGTTCAGGGCATCAAAATCGGAGTTGAACCGGGTGGCCACCGCCGCGACGACATCGCCACGAACATGCAGGAGCACATAGACGTAGATGTATTCCGCGTTGGTCCAATAGGCGATCAATTCCTGCGACCACCCGTTTTCCAATTCTGCGCGGCGTACGACGGCCACGTTTTCAAAATCCGATGTGTAGATCGTGCGAACCTGTGACTCCAGTTGATTGAGCTGCGCCACGGTCATTTCATCGGCGCCCCCGAAATCGATCAACAAATCTTTGAAATTGCGTGACTTTGCGTTTTCATCGAGGGTTCCGCGCATTTCCTCATAGGAGTTGAAATAGCCGTCTGCTCTGTCCTGGGCCGACAAAGCGACCGGAGATATCATCAAGATGAGTGCGAAAAGCGTGCGCAACATGGCAGTGTCCCTTGTTTGTTTGTGAGCACGTCGTGCCAAAGGATTGTGCGCTGAATAAGGCATGATGGTGAGGATCAGTTGGCGCTGATCCTGTAGAGCGCACCATTTCCAACTGACAAGAACCAAATGCTGCCATCAGGGGCCTGAAGGATGTCGCGGACACGTTCTGTTTCAGGGGATTTTATCTGTCCGATTTCGCGCGCGGTTTCCCCGGTGATGTCGAGGCGGGAAATATAGTCGAATTTGAGCGACCCCACGAACATATCGCCCTTCCAGTCGGCAAACATGTCACCGGTATAGACCAGCAGACCAGACGGCGCGATCGAAGGATCCCAATAGTGGGCAGGTTGTTCCATACCGGTTTGGGATGTGCCGGTACCAATCTTGCCGCCCGAGTAATGCCGGCCATAGGAGATCACGGGCCATCCGTAATTGGCGCCTTTCCGGATCAGGTTGACTTCGTCGCCGCCGCGCGCGCCGTGTTCCGCCGTCCACAGCGTGCCTGCCGCATCGAGGCCAGCGCCTTGCGGGTTACGGTGGCCATAGCTCCAGATTTCGGGGCGAATGCCGGATTGTCCGACAAAGGGGTTATCAGCGGGCACGGAGCCGTCGCGGGCCACGCGAATAATCGTCCCGACATGATTGGCGCGGTCTTGTGCTGCGGGGCGGTCGCCACGGTCACCGATGGTCAGAAAGAGGGTGCCGTCGCTCGCCTCGACAATACGAGAGCCGAAGTGCCGCCCGCCCGAAGACCCCGGTGCCATGACGAACAGATCCCGGACATTTTGCAATGCGCGGTGCCGTCGGCGCTCAGTGTGCCGCTTGCCAAAGCCGTGCCGCTGCCGCCGCTTTGCGGTTTGGAATAGCTGAGCCAGACTTCACGCGTGGTGGCAAAATCACGCGGCAGTGTAACATCGAGAAGCCCGCCCTGCCCGTTGTCTGAAACCGTTGGTACACCTGATACGCTGCGCACCTGACCGGAGGCGGTGATGAAGAGCAGTCTTCCGTCTTTCTCAGTGATCAAAATGGCGCCACCTGGAAGCGCTTCGACGGCCCAAGGTTCATCAAGCCCGGTGACGAGTGGGGAAATTTTCAACTCAGGCGTGTTTTGGGCCAGGGCAGGCAATGCTCCCACCGCGCTCAGAGCAATCAGGACAAAGGACAAGAACCGGGCAATATGCATGTGTTTTCTCCTGATTAGGTGGGCCTTTGCAGGAGATATAGGCAAATCAACTGATTTGACCAGCGATGGACAAGGGATTGCGCAGGGGAAGGCCAGATGATGCCGTCAAAACTGCTTTTCTTTTGTGCATCTGCCGCCTAATCTCGGTTCCGAACGTCAAGTTCCAATATGGGAGATATCAAATGAAAAAACTGCTTTTGGCCTCAACGGCTGCGGCACTTGTGGCGACATCTGCATTGGCAGGCGGCCACGCAAAGGAAGTCAAACTCGGCATTCTGATCGGCTTTACCGGCCCGATTGAATCGCTGACCGGCCCGATGGCGGCTGGCGCTGAACTGGCGATGCAGGAAGTCACAGACAGCGGCATGCTGCTGGACGCGGCCAAGGTCACGCCAATGCGCGCCGACACCGGTTGCATCGACAATGGCCTGTCCACATCCAACGCTGAGCGTCTGATTGCCGATGGCATCAACGGCTTGATCGGTGGCGACTGTTCCGGCGTCACAGGTGCGATCCTTCAAAACGTCGCGATCCCGAACGGCATGGTGATGATTTCGCCCTCCGCCACCTCGCCCGGTCTGTCCACGGTTGAAGACAATGACCTGTTTTTCCGCACAGCCCCTTCGGATGCGCGCGAAGGTCAGGTGATGGCTGAGGTTCTGATGGAGCGTGGCGTAAAGTCCATCGCGCTGACCTACACCAACAACGACTATGGCAAGGGTCTGGCCGATGCGATCGAGAGCAACTTCAAAGCCCATGCCGGCGGCACGGTGACGATTTCCGCCGCGCACGAGGACGGCAAGGCCGACTATTCCGCCGAGATGGGCGCGCTGGCCTCTGCCGGTGGCGATATCCTCGTTGTTGCGGGCTATCTCGACCAAGGTGGTCTGGGCATCATCAACGCAGCGCTCGACACTGGCGCATGGGACACCTTCGGCCTGCCCGGCGGCATGATCGGCGACAGCCTGCCCCAAAACGTGGGTTCCGCGCTGAACGGCTCATACGGTCAGATCGCGGGTTCGGGCGGTGAAGGCATCGAAAAGCTGAAGGCGATGGCGGGCGACGCGTTTGACGCGACCTCGCCCTACACGCCCGAAAGCTATGATGCGGCCGCGCTCTTCATGCTGGCGATGCAGGCGGCCAATTCCACAGATCCTGCGGAATACGGCAAGCATATTCTCGACGTGGCCAACGCGCCGGGCGAGAAGATCTATCCCGGTGAACTGGCCAAGGCGCTGGAAATCATCAAGGGCGGCGGCGATGTCGACTATGTGGGTGCATCGGCGGTTGAGTTGATCGGCCCCGGCGAATCCGCAGGGACATATCGCCTGATCGAAGTCAAAGACGGCAAGAACGAGACCATCGGTTTCAAGTGATCTTGCACCTATGACATCAAACAGCCCGGGGCCCGCGTCCCGGGCTGTTTTTGATACCAATGACTTAACTATACATGCGGCAAACGCATGAATTCGGGGAACGTCAGATGATCGTCGTTGACGACATTCACAAACATTTCGGTGGGTTTCACGCGGTCGATGGGGCTTCGCTTGAGATTGCCAAAGGGTCCATCACCGGGTTGATCGGGCCGAACGGTGCGGGAAAAACCACTCTTTTCAATGTGATCGCAGGCGTTCTTGAACCAACATCCGGCAAGGTCTTCATGGGCGGCGAGGACATCACCGGCCTGCCGCCGCATGAGCTGTTTCACAAGGGCCTGCTGCGCACCTTCCAGATTGCGCATGAGTTCAGCTCCATGACCTGCCGCGAGAACCTGATGATGGTGCCCGGCGGCCAGTCGGGCGAGACGCTGTGGAACACCTGGTTCGGCCGCAAGCGCATCGCCGAGGAGGAACGCGCGCTGCGGGCCAAGGCCGACGAGGTGCTGGAATTCCTGACCATCGACCATCTGGCCGATCACAAGGCGGGCCAGATCTCGGGCGGGCAGAAAAAGCTGCTGGAACTGGGCCGCACCATGATGGTGGACGCCAAGATCGTGTTTCTCGACGAGGTCGGTGCCGGGGTGAACCGGACGCTCCTGAACACCATCGGCGACGCGATCATCCGGCTCAACCAGGAGCGCGGCTATACTTTCGTCGTGATCGAGCATGACATGGATTTCATCGGGCGGCTTTGCGATCCGGTGATCTGCATGGCCGAAGGCAAGGTTCTGGCCGAAGGCACACTGGACGAGATCAAGGCCAACGAGCAGGTGATCGAGGCCTATCTGGGCACCGGCCTCAAGAACAAGGACAAGGTGGGCGCATGAGCAAGGGCGACCCATACGACGACCGCGGCAACAAGGATCTTTCGCTGGGCAATGCTGCTGGCATGGGCACCACGCAACCAGTGAAGCCGGGCGGCAAGTCATATGCAGCGAAGGGTGGACCCTTCCTGATCGGTGAGAGCATGACCGGCGGCTACGGGCAAGGCCCCGACATTCTGCACGACTGCACCATCGCCGTGGACCGGGGTGAGATCGCCGTGATCGTCGGGCCCAATGGCGCGGGCAAGTCCACCGGCATGAAGGCGGTCTTCGGCATGCTGAACCTGCGCAGCAGGCGCATGTGCGGCTGGATGGCGAGGATATCACCCACGCTGTCGCCGCAGGACCGGGTGGTCAAGGGTATGGGATTCGTGCCGCAGACCTCCAATATCTTCACCTCGATGACGGTGGAGGAGAACCTCGAAATGGGGGCTTTCATCCGCACCGATGATATCCGCCCGACGATGGAGCAGATCTACGATCTCTTCCCAATCCTGCGCGACAAGCGACACCAGCCGGCGGGCGAACTCTCGGGTGGGCAGCGCCAGCAGGTGGCCGTGGGACGTGCGCTGATGACCAAGCCCAAGGTGCTGATGCTGGACGAGCCCACGGCGGGGGTGAGCCCGATCGTGATGGACGAGCTGTTCGACCGGATCATCGAGGTGGCGCGCACCGGCATTCCGATCCTGATGGTGGAGCAGAACGCGCGGCAGGCGCTGGAGATCGCCGACAAGGGGTATGTTCTGGTGCAGGGGCGCAATGCGTATCACCGGGACCGGCAAGGAACTGCTGGCCGATCCCGAAGTGCGCAAATCGTTTCTGGGGGGTGAGGATGCGCGATTTGCGCCAGCATTGTCAGTTGATGGCTTGTCATCGGCTTTTGCTGCGTGACGCTGACATGCATGCAGAAGCGTTTTCCAATTCCCCGCATTTGCCATTCGATGTCAATCGACGCGTTGATTTGCGCTGTGATAAAACCAATTTCGAAGGTCGAGATCGAGGATGGACGCCGACAGGCTGTCGAACTCTTGCGATTCCGCATGAATATGGGCTGCGCGATCGCCATGTAAGGTTCAGAAGCGGTGGTCACGGCGTGCGACGGTTTCGCGTTGTTGCGCGACTTGATTTCATCAGTGCGAGGCTGGCGAAACGTCGAGCGGCGCGAGCTGGCATTTCGGCAATGACGTTTGCCACACCGCCTGTATATTCAACGGCTTCGCAAATGGCAGCCTTTGCAAGCTATGACGGATACTGCTTGCGCGGGCTACATGGAAGGTTCGATCTAATGGATTTTCTCAACGCCATCGTCGCCCTCTCCAACTTCGTCCTCATTCCCGCCATGGCCTATGGCGCGCAGCTTGCCCTCGGCGCGCTGGGCGTCACGCTGATCTACGGCATCCTGCGGTTTTCCAACTTCGCCCATGGCGACACGATGGCCTTTGGGGCCATGGTCACGGTGCTGGTCACCTGGCTCTTCCAAAGCTGGGGCGTGCACCTCTGGGTGCTGCCCACCGCCCTTCTCGCCCTGCCCTTCGGCATTCTCGGCTGCATGGGCTTGCTGCTGGCCACCGACCGGGTGGTCTACCAATTCTACCGCGAGCAGAAGGCCAAGCCGGTGATCCTGGTGATCGTGAGCCTCGGCGTGACCTTCATTCTGAACGGTATCGTGCGGTTCATCATCGGGCCGGATGATCAGAATTTCGCCGATGGCGAGCGCTTCATCATCTCGGCGCGGACGTTCCGCGAGATGACCGGGCTCGACGAAGGGCTGGCGATCAAGACGACCCAAGGCATCACGGTGATCACGGCGGTGATCGTGGTGTGATTGCTGTTCTGGTTTCTCAACAGCACGCGCACCGGCAAATCCATGCGCGCCTATTCCGACAATGAGGATCTGGCGCTGCTGTCGGGCATCAACCCCGAGCGCGTGGTGCGGGTGACATGGCTGATCGTGGCGGCGCTGATCACCGTGGCGGGCGTGCTTTACGGGCTCGACAAGTCCTTCAAACCCTTCACCTATTTCCAGCTTCCTGCTGCCGATCTTCGCTTCCGCCATCGTAGGTGGTCTTGGCAACCCGCTGGGCGCCATCGCGGGCGGTTTCGTGATCGCGTTTTCCGAAGTCACCGTGACCTATGCCTGGAAGAAGGTCCTTGTGTATCTGATGCCAGAGAACGCTGGAGCCATCGGGCCTCGTGCAGCTGCTGAGCACGGACTACAAATTCGCCGTCAGCTTTGTGATCCTGCTGATCGTGCTGCTGTTCAAGCCCACCGGCCTTTTCAAGGGGAAATCGGTATGAACCCGGCGCTGAAAAACACGCTGCTTTTTGCGCTCGTGGGCGCGATGATCCTCTATTCCGGGTTCACGCAAAGCTGGAACACGGCGCTGTTGATCCTGAACATGGGGCTCATTTCGGCGATCATGGCGCTGGGCGTGAACCTGCAATGGGGCTTTGCGGGGCTTTTCAACGTCGGCATCATGGGGTTTGTGGCCCTTGGTGGTTTGGCGGCCGTTTTGATCGGGATGCCGGCCACGCCGGGGGCTTGGGCTGCGGGTGGACCGTCGATCCTGTTGGGGCTGGTGATTGCGGTAGTCACGATTTTTGCGGCGATCTGGACGGCGCGGCACATGCGCAAGGGATGGCCACGCTCGCTGGTGGTGCTGGCGTCATCCTGGTCGGGGGTTTTTCGTCTTTCGCGCGGTTTTTCGACGCCGGCGTGGAGGCGGTCGAGGCGATCAATCCGGCGGGCTGACCGGCTATCTGGGCGGCCTGGGCATCTCGCAAGGGCTCTGGGTGGCGCTGGCCTGGCCCGTGGGCGGGCTCTTGGCGGCCGGGGCGGCCTGGGTGATCGGCAAGACGGCGCTGGGGCTGCGGTCCGATTACCTGGCCATCGCGACGCTGGGCATCGCCGAGATCATCATCGCGGTTCTCAAGAACGAGGATTGGCTGTCGCGCGGCGTCAAGAACGTCGTCGGCATCCCGCGTCCGGTTCCCTACGAGATCGACCTGCAGAACGATCCGGCCTTTGTCGAACGCGCGGCGGGCTTGGGGCATGGATGCGGTCACCGCCTCGACGCTTTACGTCAAGCTGCCTATATGCGGTCTTTTCGCCGTGGTGCTGATCGTGCTGCTGGTGGCTGGCGCAGCGCGCGCTGCACAGCCCTTGGGGCCGGATGATGCGCGCCATCCGCGACAATGAGGTGGCCGCCGAAGCCATGGGCAAGGATGTGACCCGGCGCCATTTGCAGATCTTTATCATTGGTTCTGCCATTTGCGGTCTTGCGGGGGCGATGATGACGACGCTCGACGGGCAGTTGACGCCGGGCACCTACCAGCCCTTGCGATTCACCTTCCTCGTCTGGGTGATGGTGATCGTGGGCGGGTCGGGCAACAACTTCGGCGCGGTGCTCGGCGGGTTCCTGATCTGGTTCCTCTGGGTGCAGGTCGAACCGATGGGTCTGTGGCTGATGAACCTCATCACGTCCGGCATGGCGGATGGCTTCTGCGCTGAAGGCGCACCTGATCGAAAGTGCCGCGCATATGCGGCTGTTCACCATGGGTCTGGTCCTGCTGCTGGTGCTGCGGTTCAGCCCGCGCGGGTTGATCCCCGAGCGGTGAGCAAAACGACGCGTGCGCGCGACGCGATTCCCACCCTTCCGGGGTGGGGGCGGAGGCATTTTTCGCGCATCAGCGCCCTTTGAACAGCCCGCCGAGAATGCCGCGCACGATGCGGCGGCCGGTGGTGCCTTTGAGCTCCTTGATCACCGCATTCGCCATGGCAGCCGCCGATGCCCTTCGGCTGCCGCGGGTGCGGCGTGAGGTGGAGCGGTGACCCGTTGCCCGGCATAGCGGCGGGCCGCGTTGAAATTCGCGCAGCCTGTTCTCGAGGCGCGTCGGCCTTGTCTTCGGCTTGTTTTGCTTCTTCAGCAGCTTGTTCGGCGCGGGCTTTGAGGATTTCAAAGGCGCTTTCGCGGTCCAGGGGCTTGTCGTATTTTCCGGCCATGTCCGAGGTTGCCATCGATTGCGCGCGCGTTCGGCTTTGGTGATCGGGCCCAGCTGCGAGGACGGCGGCCGGATCAGGGTGCGCTCGACGATCCCGGGCACGCCTTTTTTCTGCAGCATGGAGGTCACCGCCTCGCCCACGCCGACTTCGCGGATGGCTTCTTCGGTGTCGAAGGCGGGGTTTTCGCGGTAGGTTTCGGCGGCCATCCGCAATTCTTTGCGGTCCTTGGCGGTGAAGGCGCGCAGGGCATGCTGAATGCGATTACCGAGCTGGCCGATCACCTCGTCGGGCACATCAGCTGGATTCTGGGTGATGAAATAGACGCCGACGCCCTTGGAGCGGATCAGGCGGGCCACCTGTTCGACCTTGTCGACCAGCGCCTTGGGCGCGTCGTCGAACAGCAGATGCGCCTCGTCAAAGAAGAACACCAGCTTGGGTTTGTCCGGATCGCCCACCTCGGGCAGTTCCTCGAAAAGTTCCGACAAGCAGCCATAGCAAGAACGTTGCATAGAGCCCGGGGCTGCCCATCAGCTTGTCGGCGGCCAGAATGTTGATCTGGCCGCGCCCTTCGGCATCCGTGCGCATCAGATCGGTCAGGGCCAGCGCCGGTTCTCCGAACAGACCGGCGCCGCCCTGGTTTTCCAGCACCAGCAAGCGGCGCTGGATCGCACCGATCGAAGCGGCCGAGACATTGCCGTAGCGCAGCGACAGCGCCTTGGCGTTCTCGCCGATCCAGACCAGCAGCGCCTGCAGATCCTTGAGGTCCAGCAGCGGCAGCCCTTCTTCATCCGCCAGCCGGAAGGCGATGTTGAGGATGCCTTCCTGCGCCTCGGTCAGTTCCAGCAGGCGCGCCAGCAGCAGCGGACCCATTTCCGATCACGGTGGTGCGCACCGGGTGCCCCTGTTCGCCGAACAGATCCCAGAAGGTGACCGGGAAAGCCTCGTAGGTGTAATCGGTAAACCCGATCTTGGCCGCGCGTTCCGTGAAAGGGCATCGTGCAGTTTGTGATCGGCGCTGCCCGCCTTGGCCAGGCCCGACAGATCGCCCTTGACATCCGACAGGAACACCGGCACCCCGGCGTTCGAGAACCCTTCGGCCAGGATTTGCAGCGTCACCGTTTTGCCGGTTCCGGTGGCCCCGGCGATCAAGCCCGTGCCGGTTGGCATAGCCCGAGGCTCAGGAATTGTTGCGTGCCATAGTCCGGCACCGCCGCCGCCGATAAAGATGTCCGATGTCACAGCTTCAACCTTTGTCAAGAATTTCTTGTCCGTGCGACCATACGATTTTAACCTTCTAAGGCCATGGTCAATTTGTCATGCAAGGCTGAATGTCCTTTTGGCCTTGTACTTCCTCCCTGTCAGACTGGCCGTGCCGTTTTTCGGTACGGCCACTTTTTAATTCCCGCAAGGGTTGTAGGCCCGTTTTTCTCAACAAAATCAGTTGACGCCTTCTGTTACGTTTCGTAACGTCCGCACAATAAGTCGGCCAGTCCGACGGGGAGAAAAAAATATCTGGGAAAGGGTGCAGCTTTGCACCCTTTTTCTTTTGATATTCGCAGTTTGCGGGCGTGTTGCCACCGTGTCGCAGGCGCAGTCGCGAGTTGAGCGCTGACACTCGCTTTCGAACATGCTAGATCACAACAAAAGTTAACAATATGGAATGATCATGTTCAAAATTCGCTTTCCAATGATCGTATGCGCGGTGGCTCTGATTGCCGGTTTGGGTATGTCGATCAAGCCGGCTTTGGCGCAGACCGCGACCGAAGATACCACGCAGGAACAGGCACCCAGTGTCGGAGATCAATTGAGCCTTGGCGAGGACGCAAGCGGTGAGCCGCAAGTCGGCCAACCCTACACACAAGAAGTGATCGGGGCCTGGGAGATGCGCTGCATCAAGACCGAGGAAGGCGATGATCCCTGCCAGATGTATCAGTTGCTGGACGATGGTCAGGAGCACCCCGATTGCCGAGTTTTCGCTGTTCCGTCTGCCCGAAGGCGGCAAGGCGGTGGCCGGTGCCACGGTTGATCGTGCCGCTTGGAAACCGCCCTGCCCGCAGCAGTTGACCATTTCCAGGTCGATGCAGCAAGCCGCGAAAGCGCTATCCCATTCGCCTTCTGCAACCCGGTCGGCTGCTATGCGCGCATCGGCCTGACGCAGGAAGATGTCGACGCCTTCAAGCGCGGCAACGAGGCGGTTCTGACGATCGTCCCTGCCCTGCGCACCGGATCCAGAGGTTGAGCTGACGCTGTCGCTTGTCAGGGTTCACGGCAGGCTTCGACAAGGTGTCGGTGATCGACGTTAACTGATATCGACGGCTCCGTTACAAAGGCCGCGCCGGGCGGCTTTTGCGCGGCCTTTTTCGTCTATTGCGCGCAGGGCCAGCACCGCGTTCATGCCGCCAAAGGCAAAGGCATTGGACAGCGCCACCTTGATCTTGCGCCTCGCGGGCCTCGTTCGGCACCACATCCAGCGCGCATTCCGGATCCGGTTCCTCATAGCCGATGGTCGGGGCGATGATGCCATCGCGCAGCGCCATGATGCAGGCCAAAAGCTCGACCGCGCCGGTGCCGCCGATCAGATGCCCATGCATGGATTTGGTCGAACTGATCATCAGCCTGTCCGCATGGGGGCCGAAGACATCCGCGACGGCGGCGCATTCGGTCTTGTCATTGGCCGCCGTGCCGGTGCCATGGGCGTTGATATAACCAGACCTCATCGCGGTTCAGGCCGCGCATCGGCCAAGGCCCCGGCCATGGCGCGCGCCGCACCGTTTTTGGAGGGCATCACGATATCGCTGGCATCCGACGACATCGCGAACCCCACGATTTCGCACAGGATGTCGGCACCACGGGCCGATGCGTGTTCGTACTCTTCGAACACGAAGACGCCTGCGCCTTCGCCCTGCACCATGCCGTTGCGGTTGGCGGAAAACGGGCGGCAGGCATCGCGGACATCACGCGCAACCCTTCCCAGGCCTTGACCCCGCCAAAGCAGAGCATCGATTCCGATCCGCCTGAAACCATAACCGGCGACATTCCCGTCCGCACCATCTGGAAGGCCTGCGCCATGGCGTGGTTGGACGACGCACAGGCCGTCGACACCGTAAAGGACGGCCCCTTGAGATTGTGCTCCATGCTGACATGGGAGGCGGCGGCATTGTTCATCAGCTTGGGCACGACAAAGGGATGCACGCGGTTCTTGCCGTCTTCATAGACCGCTGCGGTAATTGTCGTCCCAGGTGCTAACGCCGCCGCCTGCTGTGCCCAGAACCACGCCGGACCGCGCGGCAAGCTCACCGGAAAAGACCAGGCCGGACTGCTCGACCGCCTCGTTCGCGGCGGCCAGCGTGAACTGGGTGAACCGGTCATAAAGCGACATTTGCTGCCGGTTGTAGAGCCCTTCTGCCTCGAACCCGCGCACCTGGCCGCCGATCTGGATTTGCAACCGCTCCACATCGCGAAAAGCCAGCGGTCCGATACCGCACACGCCTTCGCGCATCGCGTCCAGCGTGGCGGGCACGTTGTGCCCCAGCGCGTTGATCGTTCCGGCGCCGGTGATAACCACACGTTTCATATTTGGCCTCATCCTGTTCGCGCTTCAGCCGTTCGATCCCGCGCGACAATGGCGGCCACGGTGGAGATGTCGAAATCGCTCGCCGATGGTTCATTGGCATTGAAGGGCACGGAAATGTCGAAGGCTTCCTCGATGGCGAAAATGCTCTCGACTAGCCCCAGACTGTCGATGCCAAGCTCTTCCAGCGTGCTGTCGAGCGTCACGTCAGATGGCTCCAGCACCGCCTGTTCGGCGATGATCGCGATGACCTGATCCTTGATGCTCATAGTTTTCCTCCTGTCCCCGTTGGATTTAGTCCTTCGACCCGGGTTTGAAAACCGCCTTTTGTAAGTCGCAATGTCGCGGATCAGGCGCGGCAACCGGCGCAGCGCTTTGAAAATTTCGATCTGCCTGTCCATCTTCGTGGCCGGATAGCCCAGCATCACGCGGCCCGCCGGCACGTTGGACAACACCTTGGTGCGCGCCGCCGGTGATCACCCGGTCGCCGACAAAAATGTTGTCGCTGACGCCGGTCATGCCGCCCAGCACGACGTTGTTGCCGATCCGTGCCGATCCTGCGACACCGGAATGGCCGCAGATCAGGCAATCGCGCCCGATCACCACGTTGTGGCCGATCTGCACCAAGGTTATCGATCTTGGTGCCGTCGCCGATCACCGTGTCGCGGATGGTGCCGTTGTCGATGGTGGTGTTGGCACCGATCTCGACATCATCCCCGATGCGCACGGCGCCCAGGGAATGAATGCGTGACCAGGTTGCGCCTGGGTGTCGCCCTGATCGCCCAGGGTCTCGCGCACGGCCTCGACACCGCTGCGTTCGGCGGTCACGAAGGAAAACCCGTCGCCCCCGATGCGCGCGCCGGGTTGCGCGATGAACCGCGCGCCGAATCGTTCACGCGCGCGCCGATGCTGACCTGTTCGCGCAGATAGGCATCGGCCCCGATCGTCGCATTCCAGCCGATAAAGCACTGCGGCCCGATCACGCTGCCCGCGCCAATCCGCGCGCGCGCCGAAATCACGCTGAGCGGGCCGATGCTGACGTTGCCGCCCAATCTGCGCGGTTTCGTGGATAACTGCGCTGGGATGAATGCCACTCCAATCGCCCTGCCCTTTGTCCATCATGGCTGTTAGACCGGACATGGCAAAGCGTGGGCGCAAGGGGATGATCGCAGCCTCGAGGCCCAATGCGCGCCAATCCGCGCCCTCCCATAGCATAGCGGCGCGGGCCGATCCTTCGGTCAGATGTTCGGCATACTTCGGGCCCATTGCGAGGGCCAAGTCGGTATCCGTGGCCGTTTGCGGCTCCGCCACGGCGGTGATCAAAATATCAATATCGCCAAGGGCTTCCGCCCCCAGTGCGGCAGCGATATCCTTGATCGAATGGCTGGTGGTTGTCATGTGTCGCCCCCAAAACGGTCAGGGCGCAGATTTACCCTTGAACCGCGCGCAACGCCACCCCTGCCTGTGAAAGCGCCTTCCAGATTTTCGCGTCCCGTCCATACACATCACGTCGGAACTGAGTGTGTCCCTTTGGCGTCGTGAAAGCTGTGCGGTAAATCAGGTGAACGGGCACCGGGTTGGTCAGGTCGACCTGCTGCTCCTTGCCGGTGGCCAGCTTGGATTTGAACAAGCCTTCAGGGTCGTTAGTTTGCTTGGAGAGCAGCGCATAGGCAAAATCAAAAGGGTCCGCGAGGCGGATACACCCGTGGCTGTAGGCGCGGGTTTCACGGCCAAAGAGGTTCTTGGCAGGTGTGTCATGCAAATAGATATTGTAGCGGTTGGGAAACATGAACTTCACCAGCCCCAGCGCATTGCCGCGGCTCGGCGGCTGCCGCATTGCATAGGGAAAGCTGCGTGCCGTGTATTGCGTGAAATCCGCTGTCTCGCGGTTCACAACGCGTCCTCGACTGTCGGTGATTTCGATATGGCCGACGGCGTTGGGGTTGGCTTGAAGAGCGGGCAAATACTCTTTGGTCACAATGGACCGCGGAACGTACCAGCTTGGGTTGATGACCATGAATTCCATCACGTCTGAAAATTCAGGCGACTGACGGTCGGAATTCTTTGCCCCGATGACAGAACGCGTGCTGAATGTCACTTTGCCGTTGTCGACGATTTTGGCAGTGAAATCAGTGAGGTTCACCAGCACGTGGCGCTTGCCACGTTCGCGGTTGAGCCAGCGTTCACGCTCCATGGCGACAATAACAGATTGCAGCCGCTCCTCCAGCGAGACGTTGATTTCTTTCAGCGTTCCGGGTCCGGCGACACCATCCGCCGCCAATCCGTGAGACAGTTGAAACTGCTGTACTGCGGCCTGCATTTTGGCGTCATATGACTGGCCTGCAGTGCGGCGCAGATACCCCATTGTTACCAAGCGATCGCGCAACGCCACGACGGCTTGGCCCGAGGCACCCGGCTTGAGCGATTTACCCGGCACCTTGGCACCCCAGCCGCCCTGCGCCAACTGCCGCTCCATGCCCAGCTTTTCCTTCATCAGGGCATTGTATTCGGTGGTTTTGGGCGACAATGCGCGAAAGAAACCGGTGGGCGAGGATTTTGCGAAATTCACCAGATACGATGTGCGATCACGATAAGGCACCTGACGCACAATCAGTGGATCAATGCGCGACGGAATCAAAACCCCGGTCTGCAAGTCACGTGCGAACTGCAGGAAAACGCGACTCATCTCGACCTCCAGCAGGCCGAGATCACGCTGTGTACGGGCCGCCTTCATCTTGGCTTTTAGCCCCTCCACATCATAGCGCGACGCAGGCAGGCCGTGATCACCAGCCGATTGCAGCGCTTTGATCAGTGCGGCGCGACGTTTCTTGTCGCGCCCGTTCCCGGTCCAGATGCCGGCGTATTTGTTGGCTTGGTAAAAGGCAGCGATGTCTTTGTCGCGCGCGGCAGCTTCAGCCACCGCTTGCTTGAAAGCGGTGACTTGCGTGTCAGCTGCGGCGGGTTGGCCCCAACTTAACAGGGCGCAAATCGCAAGCAAAACGGCACAAAGATGGGGCAAAGCGCCCTGGCGCACAGAAATCAAAGACATCAAAAACCTCGTCACTTCGGAGTTTAGCAGCAGACCCTTAAAGTTGTGTTGTGACCAGTCACATAAGTCCATTCACATTTCCGCGGTCTGAAAAAGAAACCCTCAAATGATGCAGCAACGCATCGCGAGCAGCCAAGGAGTGAACAGTGCCCCCCATTTGGGCGAAATTTTGCCTAAAATTGCAAACAATCAGCCGAACCGAGATTCACACCTTGGTTAACGATTCGGGCTATGCCATAAAAACGTTGCATCTGGGGACGAGATGAAAAACCCGTGTAACATCATGGGTCAGGCAGGCTACAGGACGGAACACACATGGAATTTGACAGCTCTACGGGGATAACCCGCCGTGCGCTTTTGGGTGCTTTTGCAGCAACAGCAGTGGTGGCAACACCGACCTATTCCCAAGCAGCAGGTTTTCTCCGAGGTGGTGGCGATATTCGGCGTATCCGCATGTATTCTGGCCGGACCGGCGAGCGGATCGACATGATTTACTGGATCGAAGGCGAGTATATCAAAGACGCGGTGAAGGAAGTGAACCACTTCATGCGCGATTGGCGGACGGATGGTGTGAAGTCCATGGATCTGCGTACAATCGACATCATGTCTGCAGCACATAACCTGATGGATGCCAACGAACCCTACATGCTTTTGTCAGGCTACCGCAGCCCACAAACCAACGCCATGTTGCGGTCCCGCAGCAGAGGTGTCGCCAAGAATTCTCTGCACGTCAAAGGTCAGGCGGCTGACCTGCGCCTGTCTTCAAGGTCCGTGTCACAGATGGCAGCCGCCGCCAAGGCCTGCCGTGCCGGCGGCGTCGGTAAATACTCCGGCTCCAACTTTGTCCATATGGATTGCGGTATCGTGCGCAGTTGGGGCGGCTGAGACCTGTAGGCCAGAGGCTGAATTCATCCGAACTTTGTCGTTCTGCCGCGTGAAGGTTTTTGCGCCGATCTTTTTGCGTTGGCATCCCCGCCCATGTCAAACCGCAGTATTTGCAGGCCCAGAACAATCAGGTGCATCAACCACACTGGCAACAAGTTGAGATAAAGTCCGTAGCCGATAAAAACCACATTGCATGCAATCGCCAAAGAACACAGCACAGCCCGGCGCGGCAGCGCGAATGTAGCAATGACCAGCACCGCAGCGGCAATACTGATCACATCCACCAGTGACGGTCCGTAAGTCATGTTTCCACCTTTCCGAATGCTTTCAATCCGGTTGCTGTTGCGCGCCAAGGCCCACCCAGGGCGCGTCTGATCGCGCCAGAGCAGACCCGGCGCCTTTATACTGTCGCAAGTTTTCGACCGTCTGCGTAGTCCGGAATACCTGACCTTAGACGACTTTGGCCTCGGTGTTGTGCAACCTAAGGGCAAGTGATGCTTGTTGTTGCTGGGTCTGGGTTGTAGCCTCGGCAAGGCAAGCCCCGCTGTGGACGCTAACACAAAGAGAGCCGTTTTGACCCAATCCAACCGCGCCTACCTCAGGAGAGAGACGCAATCTGACCATGCGCGAGTTGATCGTATGTACTGGGGGCCGACAGGTTTTTTCTCGCGGAGCGCCTATGACTGCCTGCTCAGCCGACTGTGCAATGCGCATCGGAATCTGGGCGGGCCTGCGGTTTACCTGACGGGCGCGGCTCCGGATTTTGACGCGCACACAAAGGTTCTGACCGCTTTGGGTTTGGATTTGGATTGCGACGTGTGGGCCCCGACGCAGCAAACAACACCACAGACACCGAGTTTCGCTTGGGGCGTTCGATATGCGCTGACCGGGGCGTCCGCCGGTGCCAAGATGATCCTTGGTGCCGGGATTTGGCCCGAAAACTGGCCGCGATCCTATTTCGATTGCGCAAAAGGGCTGGCGACATCCGGGCATTTGAAACGCACCTTTGAACAATTGGACGCGGCACAGTTGAACCTGTTGCAGGCAGCAGGTGGAGCGCGCGCCGTTTTTGCAGTGCTCGACCGGCCTTTGATCTCTGCCTTGCCGACTGCGGGGACTGCGCATGCGCCCGTCTCCTAGCCCCGCCGAAATCGAAGAGGCCCTCGCACAGTGCGCGCAGGAACCTGTGCACATTGCTGGCAGTGTTCAGACCTTCGGCGCGATTGTGGCAGTGGACTTGCGCAACCAATTGATCACGCATGCCTGCACAGGTGCGTCACAGCTGCTGAACCGGCCGATCGACATGATATTGGGTGCAGATCCGCGCGATCTGTTGGGGCGCAGGATTATGCATGACGTCCACAATGCGACATCGCGGTCCGACCATAGCGCGCGTCGTGTCTATCTGGGTCGCTACGATATTGAGGGGACAGATCACGTATTGCATTCCACCGCTGCACCGGATGGCGCCATCGTGGAATTTGAACCGGCCGTTTCCACGCCGGCGCTCGCCGCTGATTTTGTCGATGAACTCAGCAGTCTGGTCACACGGATTCAGGACGCCAAAACGCTCGACGAGTTGTTTGCCACCACCGTGAAATTGCTACGTTTCACAACCGGCTACGACCGTGTGATGGTCTACCGCTTTGATCCCGACTACAACGGAGAGGTCATTGCCGAGGCCTGCGCCCCTGCCCTCGACCCGCTGGTCGGTCTGCGCTTTCCGCATTGGGATATCCCTCCACAGGCGCGTGACATCATGCGCAAGGTCACCACTCGGATCATCGCGGACACCGCAGCTTCCCCCAATGACCTTGTCGCGGACAGGCCGGACAGGGCACCGCTCGACATGACCCAAGTGCTGGCACGCGGAGTGTCCCCGATACACATGCAATACCTGCGCAACATGGGCGTTGGTGGGTCGATGACCCTGTCGCTTGTGATCGATGGGCGGTTGTGGGGCATGATTGCAATGCACCGGGCGCAACCGGCAATGCCGACATTGCATGTTCGTCAACTGTGCGACGCCTTCATTCCGCTGATGGTCACCAAGATCGAGGTGTTGCAACAAACCCGCCTGCTGAGCCTGGCCAAGGATCTGGAGAAGTTGCAGCACGATTTGCGCGAAGACCTGGACCAATCTAACAAGATTGCCCCCACCTTTTTCAAAATGTCCGATCGTCTGTGCACGGGTTTTTACGCGCAAGGTATCGCGCTTGTGGAAGAGGATGAGGTTCACACATATGGATCGGTACCGGAACTTGCGTTTTTTGAAACGCTCGCCACGAAGATTGCCGACGAAGCGCAGGGCGTTGTGCATCACGACGATCTGCCACAGACTTTCCCGGATGCATCTGCACTGCTCGGGTCTATCGCAGGGGTGATGGCGATCACACTGGACGCCAGACGCGCGCTCTTTGTGTTCAGGGAAAGCCGCGATCACGATGTGCAATGGGCTGGTGCGCCGGACAAGGACATCGAAGTTGTCAGTGGCAACCTGCGCCTGATGCCGCGCGGATCCTTTGAGGTCTACAAGCAAACCATACGTGGCAAATCGGTACCTTGGTCCGCGGCACAAGTCGATCTGGCAGGTAACATATGGCGGTTGCTGCTGGCCTCTACACGGGCATCCATGATCGCGGAGTTGCAGCAGAGCCGCTTACAAGGGCTTATGAATGATGAGTTGAACCACAGGGTCCGCAATATTCTGGCCCTCGTGGGGGCCGTATCGCGTCGTGCGCGCGATGAAAACGTCAGCATCGACGCCTACAAGGCTTCCGTCGAGACACGCATCCGCGCATTGGCGGCCGCTCATGAAATCGGAATGGGTCAGTCGGACGAACCAGTACCGATCCGCCGTATTTTACAGCTGGAAGCTGCCCCGCATGCCACAGGGTCCGCCATTTCAGTCGAGGACGCATCCGCACATTGGAACATCAGCCCCGAAATGGCCGCCGTATTTGCCCTGGTCATTCACGAAGCGATGACGAACGCGGCCAAATATGGTGCATTGTCTGTGCCAGAGGGGCGGTTGCACATCACATTGCAGGACGCAGATGATGGCTTGCATCTGGATTGGGTCGAAACCGGTGGCCCGTCGGTCGCATCGCCGCAGCGTCAGGGATTTGGAACCGGTTTGATTACGCATGCGGTCGGCTATGAGATGGCAGGACGTTCCACGCTCCACTATGATCCGGGCGGGGTGCGTATCGAAATTGTGCTGCCCTACACCATTTTGTCGCCCGAACCCGCAGCGCCGCAAACCGATGCCACCGTCGAGGCCCCAGAGGGAGCCGACGCCTTCCCGGCCGCCCTTCTGGATCTGCGAGTTCTGGTTCTGGAGGACGTTTACGTTGTGGCCGCCGACATGCAGTTCGCGCTGCAAGATATTGGATTTACTCATGTAGATATATGCTCGACCTCTGCATCGGCAGAGGACGTGCTGGATCAGTCGACGGTTGGTTTGGCGATCCTCGACATCAATCTTGGTGGGCAGACCACATCGTTTGATTTCGCACGTCGATTGAAGCTGGCTGGGATTCCATTCGTTTTTGTCACCGGATACAAAGGCTGTGACCGGATGCCTGCCGACCTGCATGACAATCCTGTTTTGATCAAGCCGGTCGGGCAGGATGCGCTTGCCACGGCGGTGCGGGCCTTGCTGTGTTAACGCGTGACACTGCGCATCGCCGCCTTTGGCCTGGATTGAAAACGGTGGTATGAAACCTCAGGGGCAGCCCCCGGCACGCGAAGGATGACACATCATGGTCAATATACTTTTGATGGAAGACGACGCGAGCGATGCCTATGCGCTGACCGAAGAGTTGGAAACAATGGGCCACGTTGTCACCTGGGCGCGCAATTGCGACGACGCTTTACTGGAAGCGGAAAAGACGTCGTTTGATATCGTGGTGACGGATATGTTCGTGCGGGATCGTGACGGTGTGGTTCCGCGTGGTGGTCTCACGCTCATCAGTGCCTTGCGCTCGGCCGCCGCGCCACGGCCCACCCTCCCATCCGTCCCAATCATTTCAGTGTCTGCGGCGTTTGATGCGCGCCAACCCCATGCGTTCATAGAGGAAAACGCTCGTGTTGTCGGGGCAACCCGCACGTTTTCCAAGCCAGTAGATGCCTTGGCTCTGCATGACGTCATCGAAGAATGTATGCGCATTGAGGCCCTACGCACATGGGCGGGTGGCTGAACGCGCTGCCACTGCCGGGGTGTCTGACCCGTGCGCGTGGCACGGATCAGGGTCGCGCTTTGGATTACATCACGCGTCAGGCGGCAAAGCCAAGTTTGCTGACGTGAATTTCAAACGTCGGATGCATCTCGGCACCGATGACGTTGGGTTTGTGATGGCGATAGATCGAACGCCAGTACGGCTGAATGATCACGCCTTCGTCCTGCATGATCTTTTGCAGCTTGGCCATCACTTCACGGCGCTGATCAGCATCCGCGAGAGCCAGTGCTTCGGCCAGCAACGTGTCGAATTCCGCATTGGCAAAGGCGCTTTCATTCCATGGCTCGCCCGACCGATAGGCCAGCGCCAGCACCTGCACGCCCAACGGACGCTGCGCCCAGTCGGTTGAGGACAGCGGATATTTCGCCCAGTCATTCCAGAACGTTGACCCCGGCAGGACCGTCCGTTTCACGTTGATACCCGCGTCGCGCAGCATCGCGCCAGCGGCATCCGTGGTGTCCTTGCGCCATGTGTCATCGATGGAAATCAGCTCGTGCTCAAAATCGCCCATGCCCGCTTCATCCATCAACGCCTTGGCACCTGCGGGATCAAACACCGGTGCCGGCAATTCGGCATATTCGGGATGGATCGGGGACACATGGTGGTTCTCGGCGACACGACCGTTACCAGAAAAACCAAGCTCCAGCAGGACGTTGTTGTCTACTGCCATTGCCAAAGCACGGCGCACGCGGGCGTCGGCATAGGGTTTTACACCGTCGACTTCGGCCGCCTGATTGGGGCGGATCACCACGGTATTGGCTGTCACCGCTTCGGACTTGGACCAGCCGATGCCATCGAGGATCAGGATGAATTCGCCCAACGATTCGTAGATCATGTCGACTTCGTCGCCATCCACAGCCGCCACGATGGAGGCCTGATCGGTGCCGAAGTCCAGGTATTCAATCCGGTCCAGATAGGCGCCCTCGCCCCACCATGTGTGATCCGGGTTCTTGACCAGAACCGCCTTGATACCGACCTCGAATTCTGCGGGCATGTAGGGGCCGGTGCCGATCGGATTGTCGAGCGGATCGCCGGTAAAGCTGGAATGAACGATCGCCGCCGGATAATCGGAAAAGCCTGCAATCAAAGTGATATCCGGCTGTCCCAGGACCAAACGCACTGTGCTGTCGTCCACCACCTCGATGGCACCTTCGCGGGCCAAGCCTGTGTCGGGATCCACCAGCGACCCCATGCGCGAAGCCATCGAATTGCCTTCCACGGCTGTTTCGCACCAGCGCGCGATGTTGAAGGCCACATCTTGTGCTGTGAACGCGTCACCGTTGCTCCATGTCACACCGGGGCGCACATTCAGCGTGTATTCGGTCGCGTCCGCGTTGACCTCCCAGCCTTCCAGCAACATCGGCTGGAAGCTGCCGTCGATCTGATATTCCGCGAGATATTCAAGATAGCCACGGGTGTAATTCGACATCTGCGGCCAGTCATATGTTCTGGGGTCCTTGAGCGCCTTGACGGTGGACTCGATGCGCAACGTGCCGCCGGCCTGAGCGTGCCCGGCAGCCTGCGCAGGCTGAACCAGACCCAGCAAGCCATAGGCCGCTCCGGCGCTGACACCCAGCGACGTGGCGCGGGTCAGGAATTCCCGACGCGACAGCGTGCCAGCGGACACTTCATCGGCATAGGAACGGGCGGCGGGATGGATGGTATCGGAATACGTCATGTTATTTCTCATCGTTTTGACTGAGGAACTGGCAGCAATCATGATCGTCATAGCGTTGATTGCTCAGAGCGCGGTCGTCGCGCCCATTTCGGATGTTTGTTTACATAGCACAAAAACGACGTGATCAACCAGAAACGACACTGTTTTTCATGTTTTGTTAACCATTAAGCATCCGTTGTGCGGGCTCGGGCTGATACTGATGTTGTGCAGTGGATCAGGCGTCTTCTTTGACGCGATTTCGAAATACTTGGTATTTCATGGTCAAAAAGCCCCACCTTAGTGGCCAAAAATGCGCTGAAAGCCCAGAAATCGTGAAGATATGAGCCATCTCGTTTTCACGAATGGTAAGCTTCCGCCAGCTTGTTTATTTTGGCTATGAAAGATTGGGGGCACAGTATGCTGAATGCCGCCGGGGATGGTGCATGATGTGCCTTTTGACAACAAAAACAGTCTGTTGGCTTTGATGCGCGTCTGTGAAGTAGCCAGATGTAGCCCCAGATCCCTGCTGAGAAAAGCACCGACCGTTAAAGATAACTCAGTTTCGATCCCGTACCGATGGACACAGTGCGGTAATTTGTGGATCTGAAACAGCGTCTGACACCGACAGAACGTTCGGCCTGCAATAATCGAAATCATGCAATCCAAATTGGAAATAGCGGACACTAAATCATCCGTACTTTGTGTATAATTACATGTTACTATTATATTTTCTTTCCCATTTTTTGGTAAGTACCACCTAGCGTGTGAATGTTTGCCCGTTTGAAAGATTGTTCTGAAATCAATATCGGCCCTTACCGGGCATTGGCTGATCGTTGGCGATGCTGCGGCGCGGCCTGTCGAATGAGACATTCGCTGCAAGCGCAAAATCGCGCTCGAGGCGAAGCAATGGTCGCGGAAGACGGCCTGACCTGATGATGGTGCATTCAACTGCTTGCCGTCTAACGATGACATGAATGACTGAGTCAAGAACCACTTCTCTTTCCAAAGCCAGTAATTGAACTCGTGCGAGCGGTCTGGGCTCGCGCACCGTAGAGGTGCGCTTGATGTACAAGAGCCATCGAACATCTGCGCAGTCTTTGCGGCGCAGACAGTCCCGCGGTTATGAGAGTGACGACGCACAAGAGGTGCACTGCAGCGCACCGGCAGCTACGGTGATCGAATTCGTTACATTGGCGGACCCGAAGATTGCCGCAGCTCTAGAGACATTGCTCAACAACCTGAAGTCGAATCATGCACCAGAAACTTTGATTTCACAGGCGTTTACGGGTCTCGAATTCGGTGACATGACCACCGACCCTACCGCGCTGATCGAACGCACATCCAGGCGCGTGGCAGGATCACACGCAGCGGGCTGTGGAGCCGCGTATATTTTAACCATCGACTTGCCACCAACTCGTTGCATGCGTCTTGTGCGTCTTCCAGTTCAACATTTAGTAACGCAGTGCAGTCGACCTTGGTCGCCAAAGCAAGTTGGACCTAGCAGAAGGTTGCCGGTTTTTCTGAAAATCTCTGCTGCATTTGTTCGGCCAAGTGAATGCGTTCCGTAGCCGCTCGACACCTACCCTGGATCAGGTGATCAAGGCCCCTTCGCGGACGAGCTCTACGATATTGGCGTATGGAGATATGGTGTCTGTCACGGCTGGCAAAGGGCCAACAGATCATATCAGTAGCATCGATCCGAATCGACGACGTATCTCTGGTGTTTTCACGAGTTAGAACGGCACCGGTCAGTTTGGTCTTGCTCAGGATCAATGAGGCTCGAGCGAACACAGAAGGGCCGGGCGAAAGCACTGGCGGAGATCTGCGTTTCAGCGAGTATCGCCCAAATCGCGATTCGAACTGAATATGATTGCGGCCTCCGGCCGTTGGAGCGATCTCGGCCAGTCTGGTCGAGGGCAGTCCACTGTCTGGGAACAGTTGGCTCTCTGTTCCGCACCCTTGACCCGTGAAGATCACTTCGCCGTTTTCACCGACCAGCGCAGCGTCATCTTGCAGGATGCGCACTCACCAACACGGATGCCACCTTGAGGATCGCTTGCAATTACGCCTGACATCGAGTTTGGGAAGCGTTTGTCGAAATGCTCCGTTGCGGCGTCCGATGCGGCGTGGCGTGATCCTTCAAACATCCGGTCGCACAGGAACTTGGACAAGTGCGTCGGCATGATCTGCTGCCTTGGTCACCTGATGCACCGACGCCGTTTTCAGCATAACCACCCGCCGCAAAGAAGGGGCTGTCCCCGATGCGGCCTGCGGGTCTGAAAGGGGTGCCGCTTGTTCCAGGTGGCAGCTGCAAAGTCTCCGTCTTTGTCTAGGGCGCATTGCGCCAACAGAGTCATGCGGGCTGTCGGTTTCCGTCCGCAGCCTTTCTATGCATGAAGTCGCTATCGGCCCGCTCTTGCGCGACGAATTGGTCATCGGGTTCGGAATCGGAGGAGTCCTGGGTCTGATAGCGGGGGCCGCAGTTCTGGCATTCTTCGGTCAACCGCCTCTGGCCCTTGCTGTCGGGCTGTCAGTATTGGGAGGCGGGGCAGTTTCAGCACTCACTGGTTTTGTGCTGCCTTGGACTTTCTTGCGCTTGGGGTTTGATCCTGCACTTGGGTCGGGGCCGATCTGTACCATCGTCCAGGATGCTGCCGGTCTGGCCCTGTATTTCGCTTTGGTGACCGCTTTGGTCTTGTAGTTCGACGTGGTTTCTTTCGTGAGCGCTTGTTTCCAAAAAGAAATCAAGGCCCTCGCATTGGCATCACCAAGTGGCATGGGACGTCTTTAACACTGAACACCATTGAAGAAAGGTGGCGCAGTGACATAAGCAAGGGTGAACACTGTCGACATCAAGGGGGTGCCGATGCGTACCGGCAAAACCAACCGTGCAACTCCTCTGCCACTTGCAGACAACGGACTGAAAACTTCCGCGCCAGTGCCCGCATCAAACGCAGCCGGCCGATCAAGACTGTTTTTGATCCCACTATTCATGCTCACGCTGTTTAGTGGGGCTGTGATTGGAATGTATTTCCAACCCCCTGGACTTCGTATGTTTTTCAATGCCACAGGGCTTGAACCCGGTGCGGGCACCGAAACCCCGATTGCTGTGGCGATCCAGAAAGTAATTTCTCAACAAGAAATCGCTGTCGTCAGTGAAGGCGACGTCGTCGCGCTGGGGCGAATAATTCCACGTGGGGATGTCATCCGGGTGGCTCCCCCGGCTGGCGCCGGCGACGCGCGGATTGCTGAAATTCGTGTGGCAGAAGGCGTTCAGGTGGCCAAGGGTGATGTGCTCGCGATCCTTGATAACTTGCCTCAGCTTGAAACCAGCGTCGCTTCATCCCAAGCCAATGTCGCAGTGCGCGACGCCAATTTGTTGCAAACGCGCGCCGCCATCCGCGCCAGCCGGGACGAAGCAAAAGCGGCCCTTGAGCGCGCCGAGGCAACAGCCAAAGTCGCGCAATCCGATCTGGATCGGGCCACATCCCTTTTCGAGCGTGGTATTGTCACGCGGGCGGATTTTGATCGGCTTGTCGCGCGCGCCAATGAGGCGGGCCGTGACGTCGAACGAAACATCGCAACCTTGTCGCGCTACGAAACCGGGTCAGAAACCGTTCAGGCCGACATCGCTGTTGCCGAGGCCAATCTGGAAGCAGCTCATGCCGATCTGGAGCGCGCCCGGCAAGACCTCGAGCGCGCATATGTACGCGCACCTGAAGATGGCACCGTGCTTGATGTCAACGCCCGCGTTGGTGAGCGACCGGCCAGTTCTGGCATCATCAATCTGGGAGATACGTCCCAGATGACGGTCGAGGCAGAGGTTTATCAAACCATGATTGGCCGTGTTGCCATCGGCGACCCCGTCACCGTCACAGCCGAGGCGCTGGCAAATGATCTTTCCGGCGTTGTTGCAGCCATTGGTCTTGAGATTGGCCGACAATCCATCACATCCGATGATCCCGCGGCCAATACTGATGCACGGGTGGTCGACGTCATTGTCATGCTTGATCAAGCCTCGTCAGACCTGGCCCGCCGTTTTACCAACCTCGAAACCATTGTGCGGATTGATGCAGGCCGAGTTGAATGAGCAGATTTCTGGCTTTTTTGTTTGGCAGGCTGCCCATAGGCTGGCTTCAACTGTCCCATAACAAGGGGCGATTGGCTGCGGCCATCGCAGGAGTGGCCTTTGCAAATCTGCTCGTGTTCATGCAGCTGGGCATTTTGGGCGCTCTGAACGGGTCCACGGTTGCGCCATACACGATGTTAAACGCCGACATCATTATTTCATCTGAGGATGGCAATACGCTCACCGACAGCGGCAATGTCGCCCGGGCGCGGATGTTTCAGGCGTTGGGCGTGCCCGGTGTCGCCTCCGCCACGCCTCTGTTCATTGGCTCTCTTCCCTTCACAATGCCGGATGGCACCTCGGTGTCACTCCTGGCCTTTGGCATAGATACATCCAGCCCAACGTTTTTTTCTTCGCCCATCGCTGCCTCACTCGACGCGTTGGAGACCGAGAACACTGCCCTTCTGGATACGCAAACACGGGGCGTGCCCGCTTCCACCATTGAGGGTCTGTTGGCGGGTCAGCCATTCGCATTTGAAGTCAATGGACGAACCATGACAGCCATCGGAACCGTCCAAGTGGGGGGTGGTTTTCTCGCGGATGGCACAGTTGTTCTGTCAGATCAGACATTTCTTCGGTTTTTTGAACGGCGTTCAAGTGGAGCGCCAAGTCACATACTCATAAAAGTGGAAGACAACGCCTCGGTGGACCGGATTATTGAGCGGCTCGAAATGGTGCTGCCCGCCGAAAGCGTAAAAGTTCAAACTGTCGAGGGCGCGGCGACAGCCGATTTAGCGTTCATGTCGACTGAGCGCCCGACAGGTATCATCTTCGGGTTCGGCGTGTTGATTGGGATTATTGTTGGCATTGTCATTGTCTATCAGGTGCTGTCGACCGACGTCGCCGATCATCTGAGTGAATACGCGACGTTCAAGGCGATGGGGTACGGCCAGCCATTTTTTCTAGGCATTGTATTCGAAGAGGCTGTCGTACTTGCAATATTTGGATTTATTCCCGGATTTATTGTCTCACTTGGTCTTTATGCAGGGCTCAGCGCAGTAACCAGCTTGCCTGTCGCCATGGATGCAAGCCGCGCCATCCTTGTCTTTTTAGGTACGCTGTCGGCATGTACCCTGTCTGGTGCAATCGCGACAAGACGGCTGGCGGGCGCTGATCCGGCGGATTTGTTCTGATGGCGGATGACTGTCCGATCAGCGTGGTTGGGTTAAACCACTTCTTCGGCACTGGTGAAGCCCGCAAGCAGGCGATTGGGGACATAAACCTCAGGATCATGCGGGGCAGCCTGACGATCCTGATGGGACCCTCCGGATCAGGGAAAACAACGTTGCTGACGCTCATGGGTTGTCTGCGCGAAGTGCAGGATGGAAGCGTCAAACTTCTGGGGCAGGAATTGCATGGAGCGCAAGAAGCCCAAATGGTCATGCTGAGACGGCGATTGGGGTTCATTTTTCAGGCGCACAACTTGCATGAAAGCCTGACAGCCGCACAAAATGTGCTGATGGGGTTGCAGGTGCATGGACCGGGTGATGCGGTCAAACAGTTGAACGCGACCCATCATATGCTGGACATTTTAGGCCTTGCAGACCGGGTCGATTACCTACCCGGCAACCTGTCTGGAGGGCAGAAGCAACGCGTTGCTGTTGCCCGCGCTTTGGTCTCGAACCCCGAAATCATCTTTGCAGACGAGCCGACCGCCGCTCTCGACAAAGAGTCAGGTTTGAACGTTGTGGCAATGCTCAAGGCGCTTGGGCAAACGCGCCAAACAACAACAGTGATGGTGACACACGACAATCGCATCCTCGAATTGGCCGACCGGATTGTAACGATGGAAGAGGGAAGAATTGTTGGCGATACCAAGCCCTCTTCATCGGTCAAACCGATATGAAATCGCCGGAAACTCTGCAACGTACGACAATGTCGACATCGCAGACTTATGGACGAAACTGCTGCGCAGATTGGCAGAGACACGATCCACCCCATCCGGAACTCTGTCATAGGCCTCCCTGACCTCGTCGCGCCTACGGCAAACGTCAGCTTTCTGAGCTGCCGCGCGGCGAGATTATTGGACTGGTCAGGACGACAGGTTTGCTGCGTGAGCGAAATACGGGAGTCAAATCCGGCTGCTTTGGGCTCACTGCGGACCTTCGGCGCACGTTACACTAACGTCCGCAATGCGGGACGGAGCAGGCTTTCGCCGCAGTCGAACAAATGTCTGGTTTCGGTGATTTATCCAAAGGAGTCGTTGTCGACGAAAGACGTGCACTCAACTGTTCGACCGCGGAAGTGCGCGCGCCGTTTGATCAGAGAGGTTGTTCATTGGTCCTCGGGAACACCGGCCTGTCGCAGACCATCAATGAACATCTGGTGCCGAGCGTGTGTAGCGGGCGGCATACTGTCAACCACCCGCTTGATGGTCAGGCCGGGGTAAGATTGCATCAGCGAAGCAACCGCATCGTCGGCTTCTTCCTTTCTTCCTGCGTTTGCACAAAAACTCGCAAGATCGCGATAGGCCCAAGTCACGCCCGGGCCCGCCGTAAGTCCCAGCTTCACAAGCCGGATAGCTTCATCGTAATTTTCGGCCAACCCCATCGCATACGCGCGTCCAAACTGAAAATTAAAAAAGAAAGGATCACGCGGGCTCAGTGCTTCAGCGCGATCAAACGCGGAGAGGCCAGCCGCAATGTCCTTGCGGTAAACGTTGTTCCACCCCAATCGCATCCACCCCCAAGCGGAGTTCGGATCGAGGGACAACGCCCGTTCAAGAAGTTGGCCCGCGCGTTCATGGTCCAAGCCGGTCATTCCCAACGCAGCAGCGATAGCCACCAATGATGGTGCATGGTCATCAACAGAAAGCACTGCCAACTCAGCGTCTGCTTGTGCATTTTTACGTGAAAGCAGCGGGGTTTTGTTCCACATATACGTTGCTTGCTGCGCATAGGCCCAAGCCCTGAGCGCCTTCGCCCGAATATTGTCGCCGTCGCGTTCGATCGCGAGAGATAACAATTCGATCGCCCGTTCATTTTCTTCACGTCGGTGTTTCCAAAAATGCGGAAAGGCACTCATGTAGAGCTCGTAGGCTTTTCTATCCCTGGGCGCGACCGCGCGAGCGTCGGCGATTTCGGATGCACGAATAGATGGGGAAATTGCACCTGCGACCTGTGATGCAACGCGATCTTGTAAATCGAAAAGGTCATCAAGGTCGTCGTCATATCGCTGGGACCAAAGGTTCGCACCTGATTTTGCAGAAGAGAGCTGCACCGAAATTCTAACCCGCGATCCAACTCTTCGTATTGATCCGGTGACGACGTATCGAGCTCCCAACTCTCGCCCGACCTCGCGAACATCTGCAACGCGCCCCTTGAAGATAAAGGCGGATTGACGAGCAATAACGGTGATGTCGCTTACGCTGGACAGGGCAGACGTGATTTCATCGACAATGCCATCCGCGAAGAAGCCATCCTCGGCTCCGATCTCGTCGAAAGGCAGCACCACGACGGTAGGGGCTACTTCGTTGTTCTGCCCCGCCTGCACAATACCGTCCCCGACCACCCATGCTTCAATAAGGTCAGGCAAGTTCTTGACTGAAACATCGCCGACAGAGTTCAGATCGGCGTCAATTCGCCCCTTTACCTGATCCCGCATTGCGCGTGACATGCAAATGCCTCCTACAGGAGAGATTGCTTCGAGTCGGGCGGCGACATTCACAGCGTCACCGAAAATGTCATCGCCAACCGCGACAACGTCACCGAGATGTACACCTATTCTAAAACGAAGCTGACCGTGCTCCGCTCGACCCGCTTCTCGCGAGGCCATCGTCTCTTGAATGGCCAATGCACAACGGGCTGCTTCAATTGGTGATGGAAACTCTGCCAGAAATCCGTCGCCCATGGTTTTAATAACGCGCCCTCCTGCATCTCGCACCAAAGGGCTCACCACTTTGCTCCAGACGACGCGCAGCCTGGAAATCACACCCTCTTCATCTTCTGCGATTAGTCGCGAATACGCCGCTAGGTCAGCGGCGACTATCGTCGTCAAACGTCTGATATCAAGCTCCCGGAAACTGTTCGTACAGCCTGAATGAACGATATTCGCAAAGCAAGCGTCAACTGTGCCGCAGTAGCCGCCATTCGATCGCCTCGCAGCATCGGTCAGTTTCGGCTCACTGCGGCCATTTGATCGATCGCAGCATGTTCACCGTTGGATCGTGTCGCGGCGGGGTACGGACGGCCCAAAACAGTCCTTCAAGTCTTCAATAGAGCTGCTGTGCTGCTGCCACAAAACGCTCATTCGTGACCGCGGCAACATTTTTACTAGTCCGGCGCTTCCAACTTCCAATACTACACTGAACTCTCTAAACGGTCGGCCAGTTTCGTAGCGATAAAATCGCCGTCTTTCTTCAACTCTTGTAAGTCTTGAAGGCAAGAAGCAGAGGTGTAAAACAAGATCGTCGTATAAGCCGAAATTCTTCGCTGCCGTACTCTCGATGGTTTTCAAAATCGGTGTTTCATAGCCTCTGTCGTCGAAAATCATGTCGTATATGCGTCGTGAAACTCTGGCCAATGGCTATGCTTTGGCTCCTTTTAACCAACAACGATCGGACCGCCCACTTACGGATTTCTGGTGTTATGTTTCGATCCATACATAAGCACTCGTAGGAATCGACCTCTGACAAGACAGGAGTGTTTCTTTTGGAGCGCCAAACTACGAAGTGTAAGGCTACGAGCCCTTACGATTACCTTGCTGTAGGCATGGCTTGCCCTTTGGTTCAGTTGTTGAGATCAGACAAAATTGACTGGCTGTTATACTGGCGTTCGGGAGATATGACCGGAGCTGGATTGAAACCTTTCACCTCGCGATTAACCGAATCCGTTGGGTCGTCCCATTCGGCAACGTCAATTCCACGTTGCGTGCGTCGAAATCCACGGTAGAAACATGATCGTTCAAGTTGCGCGCGTTTTTGTCCACCGAGGCAAAGCCTGTCACACGACCAATTAACCGCATCTGGCTTGCTCCGCGTAGCTCCGCGTAACTCAGGTTCTTGAACTCGAGCATTAGATCGTCGGCATTGTGGGATAGACGCAGCATAATGTTAAATCCAGATTGAGCGCTAATGACATCGGGCCTACCTGAAGCCAAAACGTGGTCTGGCAAGACATCCGCCAGTGTTAAGGACATTGTTTTCAAGTCTGGCTCCGCCTGCCCAAATGTGAATTTGACGATTTGTGACTTGGGTCTGCCAATGCGCACGCTCACATTCCTGTCCAACAAAGCGCGCCCGCGCGCGGCACTCCATTCACGGAACAACATGGCATGAGTGTCCGACAATTCATTGGCAAAAACGCCCTCCCCAAAGAACTCGGGCCAGATTTTTGGCGTTTGTACCGGGTCTTGCCGAACCCGCTGTTCGTATTCAATCCAGTCTTCGGCAAAGATGCCCCAAAAGTCTTCCGGAAAAAAGTCGGGTTCAAAATGCGCATGAAGCGCGGTGCGAGTAGTGTGGTCTGTTATTTCCGGCAGTCCATGGAGCCGAAGGGTTCCGATGCGATCTTGGAGCAAACCGGTAATTTCTTCACCACGGAGGTGACTTAGCTGCAGTATCGGTGTCGTTTTTGCGGCCTCCCAGTACATATCAAGCTGATCGTTCACGCGCGCGCGAAAATCACGTTGCACCCCGATCTTATCGAAAGGATCACTGGCATAGTCGAGACGCAGGCGCTCTGTGATGAAGGTTCCGCTGCCAGTCCCTTCCCAATCCCAGAACGGGCTAAGCCCCACGGGTGGCTCCCTGCCCAGGTCACACGTCGGCAGCGCGTCAATTCCAGACGGCAGATATACAGGCGACTGTACCAATTCGTCGAAGTCTTTTCCGCTCCGAAACTGGGACGACGGCACCACGCGCATCAGAGTAACTAGCACACCGGAGCGCGGTTGTTGCGATGCGCACATAGCTGCTTGCTGATCTCCATCAAAGCTATTTATTTCCCCAAGCGCCGACGAAAAATCCGTGCGGTCAAACCGCGCTCCGGTGAAGGTCGCACCTTCGAGATTGGTTGCTGGAAAAAAAGCGCCGCGTAGGTCGGCATTCGTGAAATCGGCATTCCTGAGATCAGCCAGAAGGAAATTTGCCGACCGTAAATCCGCGCCCCGAAAGTTGGCGCCCCGGGCGGAAACCCCTGCCCAGTTGCTAGAGACACCATTTATTCCCTCAAACGTCGCACCGTCGGCTTGCGCAAAATAAAACCTCGCTTTGGACGCACTTGTGGCGCTGAAGTCGCTGCCCGCCAGATCTGCAAAATCAAAAAACGTTGCATTGAGGTCTGCCCTTGCTAACAAGGCGTTGCGCAGGTTGCTGCCAGTCAGGCGGGCTTCGGACAAGTCGCTCTGCGACAGTACTGCGCCCTCCAGCCCTAGACCACGAAGGTCAACGCCGGACAACGGCGAGCCATTGCGAACGAGATCTTCGATCGCTGCAATCTGGCCCATGTCGCCTTTCGGGCGCATCTCAACCAGTCGTGTAAGTAGGGTCAAGGATTGTGCGATTTGCGACACGTCTCGAGCCGGGCCGCGCACCCATCCACCTTCCAGCGACGCGATGTAATTCAAGTTGCTAGCCACCATGTCGGCGCCACGTTCTGCCCTGTTGAGCAATTGAAGCACGATGCCTGCAGGCGTGCCGTTCTCAAGGATCAGGGAACCGCTGATCCGTTTTCGGTCAGACGCATCGCTTCCAGTATCCAAAGCTGGAAAGTCCAGCACCAATATCCGTTCCTGCTTGCGGCTCAGGCGCATGGGCTCGAACGCAAGGCCACCGCTTGCGCTGCGACTGACCATGACTACCCCGGGCAGCGATTTTAGGATTGCTTGGTCTGCATTGCTACAGACCGCTTCGCCACCGTCTTCCACGCGAAGGATAGCCAGATCATCGCTGCTTTCCCCTACGGACTTGAGAAAACGCGCTGCCGCACTTGCTCCACCCGTACCTGTGACCCGTGCTTGCTGCCGGTTGCCAAGGACGTGGGCCGGCAGGATGACGAGACATTCGTTGCCTCGCATACCTGCCAAGCCACGGCCGACGTTCCCATCAGCATCGACATGCACAGGGTTCGCATTGGCTGCGGGTACTAAACCGGGCGATGCACCCAAAAGCAGACCCGCTCCGATCAATGCGCCAAGCATAAAAAGTTTCATTCGCAATGCTCTCTTCTTTGGTGGTTCCATGCGTAAAACATACCTAGTAATTTTCCGGTGAGTGCGGCGCCAAAGATACCAAAGACCGACCATATGAAGATGACGAGCCGATCATTCAGAAACTGGTCAACCAGACCCAATTTCTCCCGACGTGATGCAGTAAAAAAGCCCTTTATTTCAGCAGCCTTGGCTTCAACTCGCACGACCACTTCGTGTTGGTTAGGTCCAACAGAGTAGATCACCCTTGCAGGACTTTCAGCTTCAAGAAAGCTGACCTCATCCCCCAACAGCAGTGGGAACCCGCGCGCGACATAGATACGATCTTCGATGATCGTTCGGCCAAGCAAGTCGACCTCGCCACCGCGAAGTAAGTATTGGGGGCGCGTGGCCAGTTGATTGGGCTCTTGACCAAGGGTCAAATCATCAGCGGGAAAGACTAGGTTGGTAAGTGTCTCACTACTGATCTCTAGGAACACTTCCGATTTCAAAGGTTGGGCCGTGTCCCCATCAATCGTGAGCGTTCCGGCCAAGCCTTCTTCGCTCGTGAGAGCAACAAGCAACCCATCTTCGTTTGGGACGAGACGGATGTCTGCAGGCCCCGTCAAGCGCAGCGTCATTTCATGTGTGTCTTCAGACAACTCGCCGCCCCTTAGCCGTGCTTGAGGCAAATACCAACTGACGTGACTGGCTTGAAAGGAAGGGTCTACAGGAATTTTGGCGGTGAGCGGCGTCGTCCCGGCGCGCACAACAATCAACGTACTTGGGGAAACAGTGGCGATGATTATGCCCGTCGCCAGTGCAACACCTACCAAAAGAGCGATGAGCCAAACTTGCACACCCGCCCAATCTTTCATTCTGAAGAGCCTGTGGTTCCCGGCAAATGTAGCCGGACATCAACTGGTGGGCCATCTAACTCGCCGAAACTACGGAATTCGAGAGTGCCCCGGCTCAGATCAAAAGTAGTAGGATCATTGATCTCGCAGACAGTGTCATACATCCGGGTGCGGCGCGTCGACCTAAGCTGCCTGCAAGGAAACCGCTGCGATTCAATCCGCGATCCTAACGTCGCGAATACGAGTTCAGCATCGCGAGCTTCACTGTTCACGAAGAGTTGCCAGCTTTGGAGCTCAGAGTTTCCCAGGTTCGCAGAAAGACGCAGGCTAGTTGGAATAATGGTGGCACTGCTAAGGTCTATGCAGTCTGCGGACAAGAAGGCGCGACTGATCAGCTCGGACTCGCCATAGTTTTCAAAAAGCTGGGCACGGGTTCGTCGGGTCAAAGTTGTGGATGTGAATTCCAAGGGAAGAAGCACGACTGACCCCAACCCCTCTGGGATCTTGATTTGAGCTTTTGCAGCATAAAGCCCGTCAATAGAGTTGATTTCCACACACACGCGACGGGCCTGCGCGGGTGGCCAGAGCACTAGAGTATCGGGTGGGGCATCTAATAGGATGTTAGGGCGCAGGCCGAACAAGAGTTCGCCGCCTACGCTTAGTTCATCTGTCTTCGTTTCGGTGAAGCCATCGAGATAAACTGCCTTCGGGTCCTGCGCGCCCGAAGTTGTTGTCATCGCCAGCAACCACAACAATGCGGCTATGATCCACGCCCCTCGTCTCATGCAAAAAGGTTAGCTGCGACAGAGACTTGGCGCAATACTGTTTGGTGGGGAGAGTTCCATTGGTCTGCGCCGGACAGAGCCACTTCAAAAAATACCACATTCAACACCACTCAAGGGGCAAACATAGACACTGTCGAAAAAACTCAACACAAAGCGGAAGGAGACCTAACCTCAAATATTCAAGGAGAAAAGGCCGTCCATGGCGACCAGATCGAATTCCGAGAAATGGGGTAGTGGCGGACCCTAGAGGATTCGAACCTCTGGCCTCTGCCTTCGGAGGGCAGCGCTCTATCCAGCTGAGCTAAGGGTCCCGCTGACGGGCGGTATACCCATCCCCCGCCGGCCCTGCAAATGCTAAATCAAGCAAAAAGCTCGTGGGCCAATTCCAAAGCATCAACCAGCACGTCAACTTCAGCTTTGGTGTTGTATAGACCAAAGGACGCGCGGCAGGTGGCCGTCAGTCCCATGTGTTCCATCAGCGGCCCCACGCAGTGTTGACCAGCCCGCACAGCCACGCCTTTTTTGTCCAGTATCGTCGAGATATCATGGGCATGGGCGGCCCCGTCGAGGGTAAAAGAGAAAATCGCGCCTTTGTCCGGGGTCGTGCCTTGCATCTGTAACCAGTTGAGCCCGCCCAAACGTTCTACGGTATAGTCGCGCAGCGTGTTCTCGTGCGCGGCGATGTTATCCATCCCCAAATCCATCATGTAGTCGAGCGCGATGCCCAAGCCGATCATTTGAACGATGCCCGGCGTGCCCGCTTCGAACTTCATCGGCGGGTCATTGTAGACAACCGCGTCCTTGCTGACCTCACGGATCATGTCACCGCCGCCGATAAAGGGCCGCATCTCGGCCATACGATCGGATTTGACATAGATGGCGCCCGATCCCGATGGCCCATATAGCTTGTGCCCGGTGATCGCATAGAAATCACAGCCAATGTCTTGCACGTCAACGGGTTGGTGCACGGCGGCCTGACTGCCATCAACCAGCACGGCAACGCCGCGCGCATGGGCGGCCTGGGTGATGGTTTTGACGTCCACCCGCGTACCCAAGACATTAGACAGATGCGTGACGGCAACCAGCTTGGTCTTGGGGCCGATCGCGTCGATCACTGCTTGTGGGTCAAGCGCGCCGGTGCTGTCAACATCGACCCATTTCAGCACCACACCCTGACGTTCGCGCAGGAAATGCCAGGGCACAATATTGGCGTGGTGTTCCATGACGCTGAGCACGATTTCATCACCTGGCTCGAAACGTGGCATGGCCCAGCTGTAAGCGACCATGTTGATGCCTTCGGTGGTGCCCGAATTCATGATGATCTCATCTTCGGAGCCCGCGTTGAGGAACCGCGCAATGATCCCACGCACACCTTCGTATTTCTCGGTGGCAAGGTTCGACAAGTAGTGCAGCCCGCGATGCACGTTTGCATATTCCTGCGCATAGGCCTGTGTCACCGCATCAATCACAACCTGCGGCTTTTGTGCAGAGGCGCCATTGTCGAGATATACCAATGGCTTGCCGTTCACTTCGCGTGACAGGATCGGGAATTGGGCGCGTATTACGTCTACATCATACATTTGCGGGTATCCCCATTGCAGTCACGCCAATCATCGACAAAAACACTGACAGTCCAAGGACCACGGCCAAGGTGGAGGCGATCAGCACCATCACCGCGCGGCTCATCGACTCCAGTCGTAGGGCAACGTTGATGAAATTCACAAGCAGCCAAAGTGCCGCGACCGCAGCCGCCAGAACCAACAGCATCGCAAGCGCCGGTGATACGATCATCAGCACCAGAACCGCCGCCTGCGCCACGGCGCGCAACGCCTGCAACCAGATCATCAGCGCCAGCATGTCGCCGAAATTCGCCTGATCCGCCCCCAGCATCCGACCAGTCCAAAAAAGCGCATGCACCGTGATCACCAGCCCCCCCGCCACGATAAAGAGGAACACAGCCGGGTTGTTCATGGCAGGGCCCAGTGGCGACGGGTTGGGCACCAGAATGTTGGACAGCGTAAAGATGATCGTGTTGATCACCGCGACCAGCGCCAGCGCGGTCCAGAGCGTGCTGCGCGACAATCCCCAAGACAGGATATGCTCTGCGGCTTCGGGCGGGTTGCGCAGCGTAAAAAGCGCCAACTGTCCCCATGTCATTTGCGCGGTCATTCAGGCGCCCTTTCCGCAGTGATCAGCCCGGCAATCCAGAACCACAGGAACACGGCCAGCCAAAGAAAACTCACCAGTTGCAATTCCTGCCCCGGCCCGATGAAGCCCGCGACAAGCCCGTTCAAAAGCATCAACGGCGAAGACGCCAGCAAGGCCCAGAACAGCGCAAGGCGCGCGCCATAAGGTGTGCCCTTACCGCCCACCGCTTTGGCCAACAGATGCGTCACCGCAGCCAGCGTGTAAAGCACCAGCGGTGCGATAAAGAGCCACGCCATGAGCGTCGCACCCATGAGCATGTTCAAATCGTCACCGTTCAGATGTGCCTGGCGCGCCAGACGTGGAAGCTGCGCGATAAACACGACCAGACAACCCGCCATGAGATAGGCCAGCGCGCGGTCTTCGCGGGGCCCGTGCGACAGCAGTTGTCGGACCACACGCGCCGGACCGCGATAGGTTGCTGTGATGTTGCGTGTGACTGCCATCAGCTTTGGTGACGCTCCAGCCATTCTTCCAGACGGCTGTTGATTTCGTCACGAAGTGGTTCGTTTTCAATCTCTTCCACAGCTTCTGCAAGAAATGCCAATGTCAGCAAATTGGTGGCCTGAGCGTGGGTGACACCGCGAGATCGCAGATAGAACAGCGCATCTTCGTCGATCGCACCAGAGGTCGATCCGTGCGAACAGGCCACATCATCGGCATAGATTTCCAACTCCGGCTTTGCCAGAAACTGGCTGTCTCCATCCAGCAACAAGGATTGGCTGATCTGGTAGCCATCGGTTTTCTGTGCGCCCGCCTTCACGAGGATCTTGCCTTGGAAAACCCCAGTGGCTCCGTTGCGCAGCACCTTTTTAAACACCTGTCGGCTTTCGCAATTTACGGCGTCATGGGTGATAAAGACCGTGTCGTCATGATGGAAATCACCGTCCCCGACGCAAGCACCGGCAACATGGGCCACTGCGTCGTCGCCCGTCAGTTCAATCACGCAATCATTGCGCGTCAAAACGCCGTTTGCCGTCAGCGTGAAAGATTTGAACACACTTTTCTCGCCCAAGCGGGTGAAAAGATGCGTTGCCGCACGGCGTTCATGATCGCGCCCCTGTGCGCGTACATGATGAAACGTCGCATTGTCGGCCACGTCTACTTCCATCACTTTGTTGAACCGTGCAGCCGCCGGACCGTTTTCCAGAACGGTCACCTCAGCGCCGCTTTCAACGCGGATCACGTGGTGCAGCATCGCGTCAGAAGTCTCTGATTTATGGTGATAAATCAGGCTTATGGGTTTGGATGGGGTTGCTTTCACATGTACCAGAATACCGTCCGTGGCGAAGGCAGTGTTTAGGCTGGCCAGTGGGCGCGGCACGGGAGACTGCCCCCGTGCTTCGAGCACACCATAAAGATCCTTGGCCCAGTGAATATCCGCAGTTGCCGTTGCCAACCGCTCGACACTCACGCCTTCCAGCGCCAGATCATCCGACGCGTCTTCGTCAAAAACGCCGTCCACAAATACGACTTTGAGGCGATCCATATCGCCGAAAATCGGGGCTTCCTTGGGATCAAACAGGGCCGCCGGTGGGGCAACCGCCTGTGTCAGGGTGTCTGGGCGCGTGTATTTCCAATACTCATCCCGCCGCTCCGGCAGACCCATTTTGCGAACCCTTGCCAAAGCGTCAGCGCGCAGACTGTCTTGCCACCCGCCTTCGGGGATTTGCAGCGTCGCAATGCGATCTTCGGTTGTGGAAGTGGTTTTCAGTGCCGCATCCGCCATTATGCCACCTCAGCCAGAATACCGGCGTAGCCGTTGTTTTCGACTTCCAGCGCCAAGTCCGGACCGCCAGTTTTCACGATGCGGCCATCGGCCATGATGTGCACGACATCCGGTTTGATGTGGTCCAGCAGACGTTGGTAATGCGTGATAACCAGAAAACCGCGCCCCTCGGAGCGCAGCGCATTCACACCTTCCGCCACCAGTTTCATCGCATCGACGTCCAAACCGGAATCAGTCTCGTCCAAAATGCACATCTTTGGCTCAAGCATCGCCATCTGCAGGATTTCATTGCGCTTTTTCTCCCCGCCGGAAAAACCGACATTGACCGGACGCTTGAGCATCTCTGCGTCGATTTTCAGGTCCTTGGCCCGTGCACGCACGACTTTGAGGAACTCAGCAGCCGACATTTCTTCTTCTCCGCGCGCCTTGCGTTGGGCGTTCACCGCCGTGCGCAGAAACGTCATATTGCCTACGCCGGGAATTTCCACAGGATATTGGAACGCCAGAAACAAACCGGCTGCCGCGCGCTCTTCGGGATCCATGTCCAGAATATCCGCACCTTCCAGTGTCGCTTCACCGGCGGTCACTTCGTAGCCGTCTTTACCCGACAGCACATAAGAGAGCGTGGATTTGCCGGATCCATTGGGCCCCATGATCGCGTGCACCTTGCCAGCTTCAATCTCCAGATCGACGCCTTTGAGGATTTGCTTGTCTTCTTCTTCCAGTTTGACCTGAAGGTTCTTAATGCTCAGCATGACGTGTTCCTTTGCTGCGGGCCAAGGCCCGAATTGAGATGTGAGAGTTCAGGCGCCCTGCCCCACATCTGCAATGCAGAGGGTGTCAGAACGCCGGAATGGCGATGTTGGGAATGTCCAGGGATGTGACCCAGAGCCAGATGGTCATCGGGTCGGTTTCGCGTTTCACGACGCCCACATAGGCGTGTGAAAAGAGGTCCGCGAAGAAGAATGGGAACGTCCAGACCAGGTTGTGCATGCAGGTCATCATGGCCGCAGCGCCGAGCGCCATGCAGCGCCCGTAGCGTGCGTCGCGCAACTGGAATATCCCCGACAACACGACCAACATGACCACGCTGATCGACGCGTCGAGCACGACCATGTCGTACTTCAACCCCGCTTCGCCCTGATAAAACCGCATCAAACGCGTGGCGAACACGGCTCCTGCCCCCAAGGCCAGCGAAAACAGCATCAACGGCGGTACCAACAGCATATTTACCGCGCGAGAGCGCTTGCGGGGTGATTTGCCCTGCGACGCCACGCTGACCGACCCGCCATTCGCCTGCGTAATGCGGGAAATCCGGGCCTGAAAGGCAAGCTGTGCTTCGGTTTGAGACATCGTTTGGTGCCAGTGAAATTGGTTTCGGAATCGCACCATAAGTATCGTGCGATTCCGGCACGTTCCCGTACCAAAACGTGTCCAAACATAGACTTTTAGAAAAAAACTCCCGGCATTTTGGGCGGCTTTGCCGGGCTTTTTCTGCAAAAACCGCCATTTTGTCGGCTGTATCTGGGCGCGCGGATATCATCAGATCACCACAGCCGTACCGGACACAGACACCATGAGCATCGAATCCCCGATCACTTCGTAGTCCAGATCAATCCCGACAACCGCATTCGCACCCAACGCGCGGGCGCGTTCTTCGACCTCTTGCATCGCCTCGTCGCGTGCGTCTTTCAACTTGGTCTCATAGGCTCCGGATCGCCCGCCAATCACATCCGTGACCGAGGCAAAGAAATCCCGCACGATATTGGCGCCCATGATCGCCTCGCCCACGACGATGCCCTTGTAGGACTGGATAGGCTGACCTTCGATGGTGTTGGTGGTGGTGAGGATCATTTCTCTTTGTCTCCGGGTATAGTGTGGCCGCGTTTGCGCAACGCGTCCAAACGCATACGCACGTCGGCGTCAGTCCGTGCAAAGCCGCTGTTGTATTCGTCGACATGCAACGCGATGTGTTTCAGACGCCACGCACGCAGGACAGCACTGACAACCACACCGACGCAGAAAGAAGCGAGTGTCACCGGCACCGGATATCCCAGAAAGCCCGCTACAAACGCGCAAAGCACACCGCACCCAATCGTAAGAAACGCGCTTTGTGCCATCAACAGCGCCGATCCCGGAACGCAAGCCGGTGCCGGCTCCAGAGCCGCTTTCGGATGCCGAGAGATCTGACCAACGGAAGAGTTATCTTCGCCTGTCCAGATCAACCCACGGACCCTTCCAGCGAAATCGCCACAAGCTGCTGGGCTTCCATCGCGAATTCCATCGGCAGCGCCTGCAGAACGTCCTTGCAGAAGCCGTTCACGACCAATGCCACGGCCTCTTCCTCATCCATCCCGCGCGAGCGGCAATAGAACAGCTGATCATCATCCACCTTGGAGGTCGTCGCCTCATGCTCCACGCGGCTCGAGTTGTTCTTGACCTCAATGTAAGGCACCGTATGCGCCCCGCATTTGTCCCCGATCAGCAGGCTGTCGCATTGCGTATAGTTGCGCGATTCCTTGGCTTTGGGGTGCATCGACACGAGGCCACGATAGGTGTTCTGTGCCTTGCCCGCAGAAATTCCCTTGGACACGATGCGCGATTTGGTGCGCTTGCCAAGATGGATCATCTTGGTGCCGGTGTCGGCCTGCTGCATGTGATTGGTGATGGCGATTGAATAGAATTCGCCCTGACTGTCGTCGCCGCGCAGTATGCAGCTTGGGTATTTCCACGTCACCGCGGACCCGGTTTCGACCTGCGTCCACATCACTTTGGCCCGATCACCACGACAATCGGCGCGTTTGGTGACAAAATTATAGATGCCGCCCTTGCCTTCTTCGTCGCCCGGATACCAGTTCTGCACGGTCGAATATTTTACTTCGGCATCTTCTTCGATGACGATCTCAACCACCGCGGCGTGCAGCTGCGCGATGTCACGCTGGGGCGCTGTGCAGCCCTCCAAATAGCTGACATAGCTGCCTTTGTCGGCAATGATCAGCGTCCGCTCAAACTGTCCGGTGTTTTCGGCGTTGATGCGGAAATATGTGCTCAACTCCATCGGGCAACGCACACCGGGCGGCACGTAGACAAACGATCCATCCGAAAAGACAGCGGAATTCAGCGTCGCATAATAATTGTCAGACACCGGCACGACCGACCCGAGGTATTTCTTGACCAACTCGGGGTGCTCTTTGATGGCCTCCGAAATGGAGCAGAAGATCACGCCCGCTTTTTTTAACTCTTCCTGAAACGTGGTGCCGACCGACACGGAATCAAACACCGCGTCCACGGCAACCTTGCGCGGCTCATCGCCCAGTTCTTCAGCCCCCTCGACCCCGGCCAGGATCATCTGCTCCTTCAGCGGGATGCCCAGTTTCTTGTATGTTTCCAGAAGCTTGGGGTCGACCTCATCCAAGGACTTCGGCTTGACTTCCATGGATTTGGGGCGCGCATAATAATATTGGTCCTGAAAATCGATCTCCGGATAATCGACCATCGCCCACTTGGGCTCTTCTTTTTGAAGCCACCGCTCATAAGCAGCCAGCCGCCACTCCGTCATCCACTCGGGCTCTTCGTTCTTTTCGGAAATCAACCGTACGATGTCGGGGCCCAGTCCCTTGGGCGCATATTCCATCTCGATGTCA
Organism: uncultured Alphaproteobacteria bacterium; assembly: GCA_942490645.1. Lineage (GTDB taxonomy): Bacteria > Pseudomonadota > Alphaproteobacteria > Rhodobacterales > Rhodobacteraceae > CALNXN01. The sequence continues at coordinate 248,910 of CALNXN010000010.1, forward strand.
GTCGACCAGCCGTGTTTGTACTTCCCGCCGACTTCACGCACCGCATCCACGGTATCCTGATCGACGCCGTCCTTGACGACAACATCCTCTGTCACCGGTTGATCCAAAGCTGTCATCTTAACCTCCAATACTCACGCCGCACGGGCACGAAATTTCCGTTCTCTTTCAAGCCATGCATCGCAAAAGCGCAGCACGTCTTCTTTTGTTGTCTCTAGCCCCAGCGACACCCTGATGGCACTGCTGGCGACCGCATCGTCATATCCCATCGCCCTGAGAACCCGGCTGGCCCGCACCTTCCCGCTGGAACAAGCAGACCCGGCGCTGATGGCAAACCCGGCCAAGTCCATCTGGATCACCTGCGCCTCGCCTTTCCACCCCGGTGTCGCAATACACGACGTGTTCGGAAGACGCTCAGATCCTTTCCCGACAAAAATAGTTGTATTTGTCGAAGCCTCAAGGGTCTTTTCTAGAATATTTCTAAGTTCAGCAATTTCATCCCACCGACCCGCAACAACATCGCGCCCCGCCGCTTCGGCCGCAGCGCCAAATCCGGCAATGCCAATGATGTTTTCTGTACCAGAGCGCCGGCCCATTTCCTGACCACCTCCGCGCAAAATCGGCTGCGGGTCATCTGCAGTAAAGTTAATCAATGCACCGACGCCTTTGGGCCCGCCCAACTTGTGCGCCGACAAGATCATATAGGCCGGGCGCTGGTCGTGGAGAAAGGTCACGGGTATTTTGCCGGCGACCTGAGTGATATCGCAGACCACCGCATAGGGCAGCATCTGCGCGCCCAAATCCCGCGCGCGCCCATCCGCTACAACCGTGCCCCCAGGCGCCAGCACACCGGTCTCGCTGTTCGCCGCCGACATGGCCACCAACGCCACGTCGCCCGCCGCCTTGCCCCCAGAAGATCCCGACAGCGACGTCAACCACCCGCCAAAGGCACTGATCCCCTGCTGATCCCAACCGCCGTCTGGACCATAAAGCGATGGCAACTCTGCCTCACTCCATGCCAGGAAACAGTCGTGCTCCGTTGGCAAAGCGCCAAAAACCCCACCATGCCGACCCTTTTGCGCAACAGCCAATGCAGCAGCCTCGGTGGCACTTCCAGTAAACACCACCTGATTGCGCCCACACCCAACCAGATCTGCCACCTGCGCCCGGGCCCGCTCCATCAACGCTTTGGCCGCACGCCCCTCCGCATGCACCGACGCCGGGTTCCCCATCACATCCATAGCTGCGATCATCGCATCACGTGCCTCAGCACGCAGCGGCGTCGTCGCATTGTGATCCAAGTAAACCCGGCTCAAGACCGACCTCGTTCATTGTTCCGCAAATATGCCGGGGGGGTCGCAAAGCGACGGGGGCAGCGCCCCCAAACCCGCTCAAACATCATCGACCACCGAAAAAAGATTTGGAACGGCAGGACAGGGCGCGAGATCGTTCTTCACCACATCCGACAATCTGGTTTGGTGCAAGAACACATAAACATGGGCGCTCAACCCTTCCCACAATCGGTTTGTCAGAGACTGCGCGCGGCTGCCGGACGCGCCACCCGAGGCACCGGCGCCTTTGTGCATGGCATTTACCATTTCATCCACGGCCGCCAAAATATCCACCACGCGAATTTCAGAGGCCGGACGCGCCAATCTGTAGCCGCCGCCCGGCCCGCGCACGGATGCCACCAGTTCAGCGCGGCGCAGCTTGACGAACAACTGCTCCAGATATGGCAACGATATGGACTGCCGTTCGGCAATATCACCCAGCGAAACCAACTGCCCCGGCGGGTGCAGTGCGATATCCGCCAGCGCCACCATCGCATAACGCCCTTTTGTCGAAAGCTTCATTTGTGGCCCCCTCGCACGCGCAGTTGCGTCTATTCATTGACGTCGGCGCGTGAAAACCCTAAGTCGAGATCGCGCACCACATTCAGATGGATGCGCACAATTAGAACCGTTCTAAGGTGCCTGAGTGAAGCAGTCAAGAATTCAAGCCGGCACCCACAGACTGAAGTAAGGACGCCCATGCCCGAGGTCATCTTTCCCGGACCCGAAGGTCGCCTCGAAGGCCGCTATCATCCGCAAAAAGAACGTGACGCGCCGATCGCCATCGTGCTGCACCCCCATCCGCAATTTGGCGGCACCATGAACCACGTCGTGGTCCACCGTCTCCATTATGCATTCTACAACATGGGCTTTACGGTCCTGCGGTTTAATTTCCGTGGCGTCGGGCGCAGCCAGGGCGAATATGATCAGGGCATCGGCGAGTTGTCGGATGCCGCTTCCGCGCTGGATTACCTGCAATCGATGAACAACAACTCCAAGCATTGTTGGGTTGCAGGTTTTTCGTTCGGCGCATGGATCGGCATGCAATTGCTCATGCGTCGACCTGAAATCACCGGTTTCATTTCGGTTGCTCCGCCTGCCAATATGTATGACTTCTCGTTTCTGGCGCCCTGCCCCGCATCTGGTCTGGTGATCAACGGCACTGCAGACCGCGTGGCCCCGCCCAGTGATACAGAGGCGCTTGTCAGCAAGTTGCATGAACAAAAAGGCATCACGATCACGCATCAGCAGATCGAAGGGGCTGGTCACTTCTTTGAACCGCCGCACATCGACACGCTGATCGACAGCACAACTGATTATGTGAAACGCCGCCTGACAGAAACATCGAGGTAGCCGCATGGGTGTAATCGAAGACGCCGCAGACAAACTGGCCATGGAAAGCCTCAAGATCATCAATGAAACAGGCGATGATGCGTTTGTTCAAAGAATTGCCGATACAATCGGTGGTTCATCGCAAACCATGGAAGAGGCCTATCTGACAGCCGTCCGGGTGCGGCGTGCTGAACAACGCGCGCACCAATTGCTTGAACAGTTCAAAGCAGAACTCGCCAAAGCCAAAGACACGGATGCCTGACAGGCTTGACGACCAGATTGCCTTTTTGAACGAAGCCGATCGGCTCAAATCCGTTCTGCGTGGGTCTTACCTGCACGACAATAGCCGACTTGAGAACTCCGCCGAACACTCTTGGCACGTGATGCTGCATGCCTTGGTGCTGGCCGATCAAGCCGAACCGGAAGTCGAGATCGACCAGGTTCTCAAGATGCTGCTGCTCCACGATCTCGTTGAGATTGATGCAGGTGACAACCCCATTCACGGGATGATTGACCACGACGCGCAAGCCGCAGCCGAAGTTGCCGCAGCGGATCGCCTTTTCGGGCTGTTGCCAGCGGCACAAGGACAAGCATTTCGTGCCCTTTGGGACGAGTTTGAGGCCGCATCCAGCCCGAATGCGCGATTTGCCAAGGCAATGGACAGGCTCACCACACCACTCGCGAACCTTGAGAATGGCGGCGGATCATGGGTGGATTATGACGTGACGCTTGACCAGTTGGACACTCGCGTCGGCACGCCCATTTCGCGCGGCGCACCGCAGATATGGGCGTGGTTGCGCCCGAGGCTCAAAGCGTTTTTCGCGCGTTCTGTTCCGTAAAAAACGTGTCCGCCAGAGCAGTACGGTTCAGACTTCGACATCACAACGCTTCCAAGACCTCACACGCACGGACCACTATCTGCGACATTTTCTGTATACATCGGTATACCGTCTAGCCAAGAGGCGTGTTCTGCGCTACACCGCGCGCAATTCGAATCCGTAAATCAAGCAGGAGCACACCCATGACCAAGATCAAGGTGGACAACCCAATCGTCGAAATGGACGGCGATGAAATGACCCGTATCATGTGGGATTTCATCAAAAAGAAGCTGATCCTTCCCTATCTGGACATCGACCTTCTGTATTATGATCTGGGCATCGAAGAGCGTGACCGTACCAACGACCAGATCACGATCGATTCCGCGGAAAAAACCAAAGAAGTTGGTGTTGCGGTCAAATGCGCCACGATCACCCCGGACGAAGCACGGGTCGAGGAATTCGGTCTCAAGGAAATGTGGCGGTCGCCCAATGGCACCATCCGCAACATCCTGGGCGGCGTGATCTTTCGCCAACCCATCATCTGCAAAAACGTACCGCGCCTTGTGCCGGGTTGGACCAAACCCATCGTTGTGGGCCGCCACGCATTTGGTGACCAATACCGCGCGACGGATTTCAAATTCCCCGGCGCAGGCAAGCTGACGATCAAATTCGTGGGCGATGACGGCACCGAGATTGAACGCGAAGTATTCCAGGCCCCCGGCGCTGGTGTCACGATGGCGATGTACAACCTTGATCAATCCATCATCGACTTTGCGCGCGCCTCGATGAACTACGGCCTCAATCTTGGCTGGCCGGTGTATTTGTCAACCAAGAATACGATCCTCAAACAGTATGACGGTCGTTTCCTTGAGCTTTTCCAGCACATCTACGAGACTGAATTCGAGGACAAATTCAAAGCCGCTGGTATCATTTACGAGCACCGCCTGATTGATGACATGGTGGCCTGTGCAATGAAATGGAACGGCGGTTACGTCTGGGCCTGCAAAAACTATGACGGTGACGTGCAATCGGACACGGTCGCGCAGGGCTTTGGCTCTCTGGGCCTGATGACCTCTGTGCTGATGACGCCCGATGGCAAAACTGTCGAAGCCGAAGCCGCGCACGGCACGGTCACGCGCCACTACCGCCAGCACCAGAAAGGCGAAGAAACCTCCACGAACTCGATCGCGTCAATCTACGCCTGGACGGGCGGCTTGAAGCATCGCGGCAAATTGGATGGCAACACAGCCCTCACCAACTTTGCCGAAACGCTCGAAAAAGTTGTCGTGGACACAGTCGAAAGCGGCCACATGACCAAAGATCTCGCGTTGCTGGTTGGACCCGACCAAAAATGGCTCACCACCATGGGCTTTTTGGAAAAGGTCGACGAGAACCTCAACAAAGCACTGGCCGGTTAACACGATCAGCCGAACCGAACGAGGGCCACCCCATACGGGTGGCCCTTTTTCGTTGGCATCAGCCTACTTCTTTCAACCGTTTGAGGATCAGTAACCCGCCCAGTCCCGCCAGCAGGAGGGGAATGCCGGCAGGCAGCGGAACTTCATGCAGCACCGGCGCAAGTTTTTCGTAGTGTCGCGGTCGGCGGATGATCCAGTCGGATGGATCTTTGCCTTGGATCACTTTGGCCATGACATCATACGCGCCCAAAATAAGTCCGCGCTTGATGTCCACCGTTTGCGAGGCGGTCCATGTCCACAAAGGAAATCCCTTCAGCGACGGAGAAACCTGCGCAATCCAGACATCGCCTTGCCAGACATTGCTGGCGATCTTGCCAGGGAACCCGCTGTGAATGGCAAAAGCTGAATGTACTTTGCCGGGCAGAATTTCCGATGGAATGGTCGTTGCCGAAACATGGCTGGGTACACACAAACCAATCGCCAGCAGCGCTGACGTGATGAACATTTTCATGGTTGCTTCCCTAAATGACGTAGCGGTCATCAAAGCGGGCAGCCGTTAAAATTCCGATAAAATTTGCATCAAAGGCTCGGTTTTGATGGTCGAACCGTCAGATCCGGAGATTTATCCGCGGGCTTGGATGCGCTCATAGAGCTGCGTGATGATCCGGCTCGCGGTTTTCTCAAACAGGCACGGCACGAAGGCATGCACCAACGCAGCCCCTGCCGCCGCAAATAGCGTGATGGCGAAACGGAGCGCAAACATCATGTGTTGCAGAAAGGTTTCGTCGACAGTCGCGGGATGGCTCAGGAAAATACGCTGGAACATGATGGTCTCCGTGAGTGAGTGTTGGATATTTGTACCTCAACCTTGCTGAGACGTTGTCCCAAACTTGGAACGATTTGACTTGTGTGCGGGACAATTTCCACCAATATTGGTATTTATGGTGACATTTGATGATATTGATCGGCGACTGTTGAGCGCTTTGCAACGTGATGCCAACCAATCACTGGACGATCTTGCAAAGCGCGTTCACCTCAGTCGCAACGCGGTATGGCGGCGGATCAAGGCGCTGGACGCGAGCGGGGTGATTACCTCACGCGTCACGCTGTTGGATCCAGTTAAACTGGATCTTGGGTTGATGGTCTTCATTCAGGTCCGCACGAGCGCGCACGCGCCTGATTGGCTGGACAAATTCAGCAGAGCAACGCGCGAAATGCCGGAAATTCTGGGCGTGTACCGAATGACCGGCGATCTGGATTATTTGATCCGGGCCCGTGTAAGAGATATGGCGGATTATGACAGGCTTTATCAGGCGCTCATTCGCAAGGTTCCGCTTTCGGATGTATCCGCCAGTTTCGTGATGGAGCAGATCAAAGACACACACGAATTGCCACTTTGAGCCAGAAGGCGCCATTATGCCCCCTCATTATGTTTATCTCTTTTTTGCAGTTGCCGCGGAAACGATCGGCACATCCGCGTTGCAGGCCAGTCAGCAATTCACCCGCCTTTGGCCATCGATTATCGTCGTCGTTGCCTATGGCGTCGCCTTTTATCTTCTTGGTCTGGCACTGAAATACATGCCGGTTGGTGTGGTCTATGCAATATGGTCCGGGCTTGGGATCGTGATGATCGCGGGCATTGGCTTTGTGGTCTTCAAACAGCGTCTGGACGGACCGGCCTTGATCGGGCTGGCGATGATCATAGCGGGAATTCTGGTGATCCATCTGTTCTCCAACACGACGCAATACTAAGGCTTACCCGGCCGCACCGATTTACACTGGATTTCTGCGCCGCAGCGCGGTATGCGCGCATCAACTGAACGCGCCGAGGTATTTCTCGCGCATCCTCCCTATCAAAGGCATGACCTCATGGACCTGCGCAACATCGCAATCATCGCTCACGTGGACCACGGCAAAACAACGCTGGTGGACGAGCTGCTCAAGCAATCCGGCACCTACCGTGAAAATCAAGCGACCACCGAACGCGCGATGGACAGCAACGATCTGGAACGTGAACGCGGCATCACCATTCTGGCCAAGGCCACGTCAGTGGAATGGAAAGGCACGCGCGTCAACATCGTGGATACACCAGGTCACGCCGATTTCGGCGGCGAGGTCGAGCGCATCCTGTCGATGGTCGATGGCGTTGTCCTGTTGGTGGACGCCGCCGAAGGGCCGATGCCACAGACCAAATTCGTGACCAGCAAAGCCTTGGCATTGGGGCTGCGTCCGATTGTGGTGCTGAACAAGGTCGACAAACCCGACGCGGAGCCTGATCGCGCGTTGGACGAATGCTTTGACCTCTTTGCCAATCTGGGCGCCAATGACGAACAGCTGGATTTCCCGCATATGTATGCCTCTGGCCGGTCTGGTTGGGCGGACATGGAGCTGGACGGCCCACGCAAGGACTTGTCGGCGCTGTTTGATCTGATCGTGGATCACGTCAAAGCGCCCGCGCAGATTGCGCATCGTGATGAGCCTTTTACGATGCTGGCGACTACGCTGGGGTCTGATCCCTTTATTGGCCGCATTCTGACAGGGCGCGTGGAAACCGGCACATTGAAGACTGGCGAAAGCGTCAAGGCACTGTCGCGTGATGGCGACTTGATCGAGAATTTCCGCGTCACGAAGATCATGGCGTTCCGTGGCCTTGGTCAACAACCCATTGATCTGGCCGAAGCTGGCGACATTGTCACGCTGGCAGGCATGTCCAAAGCCACCGTGGCCGACAGCATTGTCGCCCCGCAGGTGACCGAAGCCCTGCCCGCGCAGCCGATTGATCCGCCGACCATTACCGTGACGTTCGGCATCAATGACAGCCCGCTGGCTGGCCGTGATGGCAAGAAAGTCCAAAGCCGTGTGATCCGTGATCGCCTGATGAAAGAAGCGGAAAGCAACGTTGCCATCAAGATCAGCGACACCCCGGGCGGTGAAGCCTTCGAGGTTGCCGGGCGCGGTGAATTGCAAATGGGTGTTCTGATTGAAAACATGCGCCGCGAGGGGTTTGAGCTGTCGATCTCGCGCCCACAGGTATTGTTTCAAGAGATTGACGGTGTGCGGCATGAGCCCATCGAAGAAGCCACAATTGATGTGGATGACGAATACTCCGGCGCTGTGATCGAGAAGATCACTGGCGTTCGCAAAGGTGAATTGGTCGAGATGAAGCCGGCGGGTGCTGGCAAAACCCGGATTGTCGCGCATGTGCCATCGCGCGGATTGATCGGGTACCACGGCGAATTTCTGACCGACACGCGCGGCACGGGCGTTTTGAACCGGGTTTTCCACGGCTGGGCGCCGCATAAGGGCCCGATCCCCGGACGGCGCGCTGGTGTTTTGATCTCGATGGAGAACGGCACGTCGGTAGCCTATGCATTGTGGAACCTCGAAGAGCGCGGTCGCATGCTGATCGGTGCCCAGCAAGAGGTGTATACCGGGATGATCATCGGAGAGCACAGCCGCGAAAATGATCTCGAAGTGAACCCGCTCAAAGGCAAAAAGCTGACCAACGTCCGCGCGTCTGGTACGGATGAAGCGGTCCGTTTAACCACGCCCATCACCCTGTCTTTGGAAGAAGCGATTGCCTATATTGACGATGACGAGTTGGTCGAGGTCACGCCTACAAAAATCCGGCTACGCAAACGCTTTCTTGACCCGCATGAGCGCAAGCGGATGGCACGCGCGGGCTAACGGATTGTCCTCACGCTTTGAAGTGGTAACCTGTGATTGATGGTCATCAGTCACAGGTTCTTTTTCATGCGCCTTCTAGGTGTTGTTTCATTGCTTGTTGTTGTGATGTCCAGCGTGACATCTGCTGGGCCGCCGGTGACCTGTCCGAATCCGATGTTTTCTGTGCGCGCAGACACTCGAACTCTGGTTGATGCCACATGTTCCGCTGCCGATCACGCGGTATCTGTTCTTGCGCAATGTGACATGTCCCTGCCTGATCCCATCGAGGTTTCGATTGCCGATCACTTGCCGGAGGAGTGCCTGGGGTTGTTCCACTGCGGCCAAGCACGGATCGAAATCCTGTCACCGGAAAAGATGCTTATTGCGCGAAAGAATGAAGGTGCATTTGCGGCCGTTCCGCCTGACATCCTTTTTCAAAGCGTTCTGCTGCATGAGCTTGTACACGCCGCTTATGACAAGGTGGAATGCCCGTTTGGGGACTGCCGGGTCACAGCAGAATATCTCGCTTATGCGTTGCAAATTCTTGACCTGCCGCGCGACATTCAGCTGGCGATGATGGGCGATGTGTCGCTCGAAAAGAAAGTGTCGCGAGACGAGTTGAATCTGATGATCCTGCTCATAGCGCCCGATCGATTTGCGCGCAAAGCCGCCGCCCATCTGTCTCAACGCGACGACAAATGCGGCTATGTACACAACATCATGTCAGGCAATTTAATTCTGGACCGAGAGTTTCATCATTGAAGTTATTCGTTGGTCTCGATGATCATCAACTCGCGCTCTGACGCATCACGGGCATGGCTTAACGCCCGCTGATACACCTCTGAATTGTAACACTTTTCCGCAGTTTCAACATCGGGAAAACGCGCCACCACATTGCGCGGACGCGCTTGGCCTTCAAGCTGCACGAACTTGCCCCCCCGGGCAATAAACATGCCGCCATGATCCGCAATGGCTTGCGTGGCGAGGGCTGCGTATTTCGCGTAGGCCTCTTCGTCTGTCACGGTGACATGAGCGATCCAGAGTGCTCCCATAGCGTTATCCTTTCAAAATCTGTTCAACTGCGGCAATTGCTTCAGGTGCGGCAGAGGCATCTTTGGCCCCACCCTGCGCCATGTCGGCTCGCCCGCCGCCACCTTTGCCGCCCAACGCAGCGACCGCCGCCTTGACCATATCAACAGCAGAAACCCGGTCCGTCAAATCAGCGCTGACGCCTGCGGCAACAGCCGCTTTGCCGTCAGCATCGGCAATCAGCAAAACAGCCCCAGAGCCGAGTTTGGATTTGTACTCATCTACGAGCGGCGGCAAATCCTTGCCTGTTACGCCCGTCAGCACCTGCGCGATAAAGGCCACGCCATGCACGTCATGCGCTTCTGGAGCTGCGGCTCCACCACCGCTCATGGCCAGTTCCCGGCGCAGCTGTGCGACTTCATTTGCCAATGTACGCCGCTCATCCATAAGGGCGCGGACCCGGTTCGGGACATCTGCCACAGGTGCTTTCAACGTATCCGCAATATCCGCCAGCGCACGATCTTGAGCGCGCAAGTGGGCCAATGCAGCTTGCCCAGTCAGCGCTTCGATCCGGCGCACACCGGCACTGCTGGCGCTATCGCCCAAAAGGACGAACGCACCTATGTCACCTGTCTGACGCACATGGGTGCCGCCACACAGCTCCAGCGAATAGGTGTCGCCTGTTCGCCCTTTGCCGGACCCGGGCTGTCGCCCCATCGACACAACGCGCACCTCATCGCCGTATTTCTCACCGAAAAGCGCTTGTGCACCCAAGGCACGGGCATCGTCGGGCGTCATGATACGTGTCTCGACGGGTGCGTTCTGGCGGATCATCGCGTTCACATCTGCCTCGATCTGCGCCACTTCTTCTGGCGACACAGCCGCGTTGTGGCTGAAATCAAACCGCAAGCGATCTGGCGCATTCAGCGACCCACGTTGCGCAACATGATCACCGAGCGCCTCACGCAGAGCCTCGTGTAACAGGTGCGTGGCCGAGTGGTTGGCGCGAATGTTGGTGCGTCGGGAGTGATCTACTTCCAATTGAACGGCGTCGCCAACGTTCAGAGCGCCCGTGTCGACCGTCAGAAAATGCGCAATCAGTCCGGTCCCGCGTTTTTGGGTGTCACTGACGTGCCCCAGAAAACGGGTATCCCAAGCATCATGTGTACCCTCGCGGATACGGACATACCCTTGATCTCCAACTTGGCCACCAGATTCAGCATAGAAAGGGGTTTGGTTGAACACCACCCATGCAGATCCGCTGTCGGTCGCCAAAGTATGAATTTCTTTTCCGTCTGCGATGATGGCGACAACAACGCCCTCCGCAGTTTCCGTGTCATAGCCTAGAAAATCCGTGGCGCCATGTGTGTCAGCCACGTCAAACCAGATGGTGGCATCTGCCGCTTCGCCCGAACCGGACCAGGCGGCGCGCGCTTTGGCCTTTTGCTCCGCCATTGCGGTGTCAAAGGCGTCAGTGTCCACGCCTCGGCCTTTTTCGCGCAGCGCATCCTGCGTCAGATCAAGCGGAAATCCATAGGTGTCATAGAGCTTGAATGCGGATGCGCCTGGCAGGTCTGCGCCCTCTGGCAGACGGCCCAACTCATCATCCAGCAGCTTCAAACCCCGGTCCAGCGTCTGCTTGAAGCGTGTCTCTTCTTGCAAAAGCGTTTGTTCGATCATCGCCTGCGCCTGACCAAGCTCCGGATACGCAGCCCCCATCTGTCGCACCAATGCTGGCACCAACTGGTGCATCAATGGGTCCTTGGTGCCCAACAAATGCGCGTGCCGCATCGCGCGTCGCATAATCCGGCGCAACACATAACCGCGCCCATCATTGGACGGCATCACACCATCGGCCATCAAGAACGACGTCGAGCGAAGATGGTCCGCGATCACCCGGTGGTGGGTCTTGCCCGGGCCATCAGGGTCGGTGCTGGTGGCATGTGCGCTGGCCTCGATCAAGTTGCGCATCAGGTCGGTCGCATAGTTGTCATTCGTACCCTGCAACAGCGCCGCAACACGCTCGATCCCCATGCCAGTATCGATGGATTGCGCGGTCAAATCCTTGCGTGTGCCATCTTCAAACTGCTCGTATTGCATGAACACGAGGTTCCAAATCTCGACAAACCGATCGCCATCTTCTTCCGGGCTACCGGGCGGTCCGCCCCAGATGTGATCACCGTGATCATAGAAAATTTCGGTGCAGGGTCCGCATGGACCGGTTGGGCCCATCATCCAAAAATTGTCATCAGTGGCGATGCGAATGATCCGCTCTTCGGGGAGGCCGGCCACCTTTTTCCAGATAGCAGCGGCCTCATCGTCGGTGTGATAGACTGTGACGTAAAGACGGTTTGCATCGATCCCGAGGTGTTTGGTGATCAATGTCCACGCAAAATAGATCGCGTCTTCCTTGAAGTAGTCGCCAAAGCTGAAATTCCCCAGCATTTCAAAGAATGTGTGATGGCGCGCCGTATAACCGACGTTGTCGAGATCGTTGTGCTTGCCGCCGGCGCGTACGCATTTCTGCGCGGTGGTGGCGCGTTTGTAGTCGCGGTGCTCAACGCCAGTGAAGAGGTTCTTGAACTGCACCATCCCCGAGTTGGTGAACATCAATGTGGGGTCGTTGCGTGGAACCAAAGGGCTGGAGGAGACGACCGCGTGTCCCTCTTCCTCAAAATAATTGAGAAATGTCGAGCGGATATCATTCAGCGTTTTCATGGCAGACGGCCTTTGACCCAATTGCAAAATCATGCGTGAAATAGCCCCTCGGTTGCCAACTGTCCACGCCATTGCGCAACGAAAAACAGGGCGCGCCGCATTGGCACGCCCCGTTGAATTGGATCACGTTGGCAATCAGCGCCGGTCAAATTCGGCGCATGAGCTCATTCAAGCTTCCAGAATGTCTTCGTCATCTGTTTTTTGACGATCCGGCATATCAAAATCCAAGCCGTGAGCTGCACGGATTTTGTCTTCGATATCCAAAGCGATATTGGAATTGTCCTTCAGGAACTGTTTGGCGTTTTCGCGGCCCTGACCGATGCGCTCATCGCCATAGCTGAACCATGAGCCCGATTTGTCGACAACGCCTGCGGCCACGCCCAAATCCAGCAATTCGCCCATTTTGGAAATGCCTTCGCCGTACATGATGTCGAATTCCACCTGCTTGAAGGGAGCAGCCACCTTGTTTTTGACGACTTTCACGCGCGTTGCGTTGCCGACGACTTCATCCCGGTCTTTCAACGCGCCGATGCGGCGAATGTCGAGGCGTACGGAGGAATAGAATTTCAACGCATTGCCGCCGGTCGTCGTCTCGGGGGAGCCGAACATGACGCCGATCTTCATGCGGATTTGGTTGATGAAAATAACCATACAATTCGAACGGCTGATGGAACCTGTCAGCTTGCGCATGGCCTGGCTCATCAGTCGCGCTTGCACGCCCACCGAGCTGTCGCCCATATCACCTTCGAGTTCGGACTTGGGCGTGAGGGCCGCGACCGAATCGACGATGACCATATTCACCGCACCAGACCGTACCAGCGTGTCCGTGATCTCCAACGCTTGCTCGCCTGTGTCGGGTTGCGAGATCAGCAGCTCATCAATGTCGACACCCAGCTTCTTGGCATAGCTTGGGTCGAGCGCGTGCTCGGCATCGACAAAGGCACACACGCCGCCAGCCTTCTGTTGTTCTGCCACGCAATGCAGCGTCAGCGTTGTTTTCCCGGAACTTTCCGGCCCGTAAATCTCAATGATCCGGCCCATCGGCAGGCCGCCTATGCCGAGCGCGATATCCAAGCCAAGCGAGCCGGTGGAGCTTGATTTGATGTCCTGAACCGCGCCTTCCGCGCCCAGTTTCATGATCGATCCCTTGCCAAATTGGCGTTCGATCTGCGCCAGTGCGCTGTCGAGCGCCTTTTGCTTGTCCGCGGATGTTTTGCTGTTCATGCTCAATAAATCTGCCGTTGCCATTTCTGTTTCCCCTTAGTGTCATATTCACGCTGTCACGGCAATCATCACCGCTGCGCTATGCCTCAATGTTCTTTGTTCGTTCTGAATAGGACCAAAAGAAGAACATTTCAATCAAATTTTCACAGTCCACCTTTTTCCAAAATGGGTTAAAGAGTGGTTTACAATCTAAATGAAACCGCCAACGGATTGAGATATGTTGATTTTTTCCAAAGCGCGTTTGGTTTTTCTATCTGTGCCCAAGACCGGAACGACGGCCTATCACACGGCTTTGGCTGAACACGCCGATCTTGTGATCTCTGATCCGCCTGCGCTCAAGCACGCACCGGTCTATCGCTACAATCGTTTTATTCGGCCAATGTACGAAAAAGTCTGCAATATGGATCTGGAACTCATGGCGGTGATGCGCGAACCCGTCAGCTGGCTGAGCAGTTGGTATCGGTATCGGTCACGCCCTTCTTTGGAAGGCCATCCCAATTCCACCGCAGGCATGAGCTTTGACGACTTTGTCCTGGCGCATATCCAAAGCAAGCCGCCCGGTTTCGCGGACGTGGGGCGGCAGTCTCGGTTTCTGGAGGGGCGGCCAAATGGTGTGCACGTGCAGCATCTGTTTGCGTACGAGAACCAAACCGCAGTCCAAGAATTTCTGAGCGAACGCCTCGGTGTCGGTTTTGAGCTGAGCCGGGAAAATGTGTCGCCCAAAGGAACCGCGACGCTGTCTACTGAGGTGGCGGCACAAGCACGCGAGGCACTTGTTGAAGATTTTGATTTGTACGAAAGCCTGCTTGGCTGATCAGTGAAGCTGACGGTGCACGGTATCCGTAAGGTCACTGAGCGAAAACGGCTTGGGCAGAAACACCGAATTTGGAATTTTCATCTGGGTTTCACTGAAGCTGTCTTCGGCATATCCTGAAACAAACACAACACGTACGCCCGGACGGTCCTTGAGTGCCTCTCGTACCCAGCTGGGGCCATCCATGCCGGGCATTACGACGTCCGTCACGAAAACATCAATGTTGAGCTTATCGTCTTCCAGCGTTTTGAGCGCCGCCTCTGCGGAATCCGCTTCAAGCACCGTGTAGCCCCGCAGTCGAAGCGCGCGGCTGGCAAAGGCGCGCACCGGCGCTTCATCTTCTACCAGCAGGATCACTCCATCGCCGTGTTTTGCGACTTGCTTTGTTTCAGCCGGTCGTGTGTCCACAACCTCGGCTTCCGTCACTTCGAGTACGGGGAAATACAGCGTGAATGATGTTCCGGCGCCGACCGTGCTGTCGACAAAGATGTATCCCCCGGTTTGTTTCACGATACCGTAGGCGGTGGACAGACCCAGCCCCGTACCCTCGCCTGTCCGTTTGGTGGTAAAAAACGGCTCAAACACTTTTTGTAGTTTGTCGGGTTGAATGCCGACGCCTTCGTCGATCACCTGAACCGTCACATATTGCCCCGGAGGCACATTGACCCGGTCTCTTTCCAGAGGCTCGGTAAGTGTGGCGCATTCGGTGACGATCTTGATCTCGCCACCTTTAGGCATTGCGTCCCGCGCATTGACCACAAGATTCATCAAGACCTGCTCCAGTTGACGTTTGTCCGCCCGGATGGGTTTGAGCACAGGGTCATGGCTCAGCGTCAGCGTCACCTTTTCGCCAACCAACCTGTTAAGCAAATGCGTCAGATCGGACAGAGTGTCGCGCATGTTGACCGTCTCTGGGCGGAGGGTCTGCTTGCGCGAAAAGGCCAGCAATTGCCCGACCAAAGCGGCGGCGCGGTTGGCGTTCTGATTGATTTGAACCAGATCGCTGAAATCCGGATCGCCCTGATCGTGGCGCAACAACAGTAGGTCGCAATGACCTGATATTGCGGTCAACAGGTTGTTGAAATCATGCGCAACGCCGCCCGCAAGCTGACCGATAGCTTGCATCTTCTGGCTTTGCACAAATTGGGCTTCGAGCGATTTGAGTTCTGTCGCATCGTGCAAAACCGCAATAAGCGCGGGTTGGCCGTTATCTGTCACCCGGTTCAATGTGACCTGTACGAAGACTTCCTTGTCCGTGCGTTTGAGACGCAAGAATTCTGTCGGCTGGACAGACCGCCCAGTGACCGTTTCGCCGAGCCAATCCGTGATCGAGCGACCAAGCCCTTCCATCAAATCAGACAGGGTTGATGTTTCGCCCAAGGACACACCGATCAAGTTGGCCGCCATCCGATTGTAAGCAATCACGGCCCCGTCCGGGGCGATCTTGAGCAATGGAACCGGAAGGTCTTGGAAAACATTCCACCCCTGTTCGGCAGCCATCTCCGGACCGGGTTCCAGCAAATAAAGCGCCCGTCGACCCGCGCCCATCTCCACTTCAGCCACAAGCACGGATACCGGCCCTTCAGCGCCTGAAATATCGCAGATCGTGCCCGACACAACGGGCATATGTGTGAACAACCGATCGAGTGTTTTGACCCGCCCCCCCACAAGCGCACGCGCGGCGTCATTCATCGACAAAACCGCTCCCGTACGCCCGATCATGACTGTAGGCAATTGCGGCCCTTCAGCGGGTTGTGCTGCACTCGCCACGTTTTCCAGTCGCCACAGATACCCTGCCCCAGAGATGGAATGCACGGATAGACGCATGTGTCCTTTGCGGGTGATCATGTCTTCGCGCGCGGAGCCTTCGAGTTCGGCGCGCGTTTGCAAGCGGTAAACCATCCCGCTGGGATTGCTGAAACTTGTGCGCAACGTGGCCGTCACGGTGTCTTCGAGGTCGCTGCCGAACCGCTGTTCCGCTGCGGCGTTGACGGAAAGGATCATACCATCCGCATGTGCCAGAATGCTGGGCGAGGCGTCTTGAGCGATGAATTCGCCAATGGTGCCAAGCGCACGGGCACGGCGACGCGATTGCCGGCTGGTCAGGACGAAAAACAACGCAGTCAGCAGCAGAACGGACAGCGCCGCCGCCCACAACGCCTGCTGGGCAATGTCCATCGGTGCGAGCCAACCAAGTGTTGCCAGCAAAACCGACGCGATCACCAGCGGGCCAAACCGTCCTTTCGCACGCTCGGCGACCTTGGTCAGCGCACTCGACTGCATTTGTTTTTGCAACACTAAAGGCGTCCTTGTTTGTCGGTGTTTTGTCGAATCATTCCTGTATTTACACGTGTTTGGGGTTAATCCGGCCTTAACCACACCAACGAAAACTATTCTGGGTTGAGTATGGCGGGCTTTACACGCGCGTCAAGTGTGCCGTAAAGAAGCCATCGCCCTCAGCGCTGACATCGAAACGGGTCTCAAACATGCATGTCCAGTCTGGATGATTGGCAAGAAACGCCGCGACCCGATCTTCGTTTTCAGATCGCAAGACAGAGCATGTGGCATAGGCCAAAACCCCATTTGGCGCAGTCAGCAGGGCACATTGGGCGAGGATCTCATCCTGCAAAGCATGCAATTCAACAAGTCGTTCGGGCGTCAAAACCCACTTGCCGTCAGGATTACGCCGCCATGCACCGCTGCCCGAGCACGGCACATCACAAAGCACCGCATCAAACGGAGCGTGGGTCGCAGGCGCGCCCGGTTCCAGAACTGTAATCGCGACCTCAGCCCGCCCGGCACGGAACGCAAGATCTCGCATACGTGCGGGGTAGGCATCATGCGCGAACACCTGACGCGAGGCGTCCATTGCGAGTGCCAGCGATTTTCCACCGCCCCCGGCACAATAATCCAGGACCCTGCCGCTCGTTTGGAGGGCCGCGACCACGGCTTGGGATGCGGCATCCTGAAGCTCAACAAGGCCCGTGTTATAGGCTTCTGACGTCCGGATTTTGCGCGCGCCATCGACTACGGTCAGCGCGGTGGGCGCAAGGGTGTTGGTTTGTGTTTGAACGCCATCGGCTTCCAGTCGCGCCTGTGCCTCAGCAAGCGAAAGGCGGGCCACGTTGACCCGTAAGGTGATCGGTGCGCGGTCTTGCAACGCCAAGGCAACCTTTTCGGCATCAGAACCAAGGCTGCGTTCAAATTCAGGAATGATCCAATCAGGCAGGTTCCATCGGTCAGATTGCGTGAGCGACATGCTGTCATCTGGCCGTTCGGCGTCGGACACTGGGGAGGGCGCGTGACCCTGCCCGTTCATCAAAGCATCCACCGATGTGCCGCTGGCGTGCAAATGGCCAATCATTAGGGCGCGGCCCGTCTGTGCGCCCCCCAAAACCGCAGCCGAGCGTTTCTGACGCAACACGTCAAAAACATGGTCCCTTACTGCGGCACGGTCTTTGGATCCGGCATACCGGCTGGTCCGTGCCCAGCGTGTCAACGCCTGTTCGGCGGGGGTTCCGGCCTGAATATGATCGAGTATTTCAATGGCTGCGGCCACGCGCGCGCCGGGTGTCACCGCGTCACCGTTAGATCAAGATCGTGCCGCAAGCCATTGGAGTATATCATTATCCGATCCTGTAGTTCGGGCTTTCGCGCGTGATCTGGACGTCGTGCACATGGCTTTCCTTTAGGCCGGCACCGGTGATTTTGACGAATTTGCAGTTCTGGCGCATCTCTTCCACCGTTGCGCATCCGGTATAGCCCATCGCCGCGCGCAAACCGCCCACCAACTGATGGATCACGGCACCGGCACTGCCCTTGTAAGGCACCTGCCCCTCGATCCCTTCGGGTACCAGCTTGTCAGAGGCTGCGTCTTTTTGAAAATATCGATCCGCAGACCCGCGCGCCATCGCCCCGAGCGAGCCCATACCACGATAGCTTTTGAAGCTACGGCCTTGATACAAAATGACTTCTCCGGGGGATTCGTCCGTGCCCGCGATCATGGACCCAACCATCGCACAGGACGCGCCCGCGGCGATGGCCTTGGCAAAATCGCCCGAAAACTTGATACCGCCGTCTGCGATCACCGGCACATCACCGGCCGCCGCGGCACAATCCATAATCGCCGTCAGCTGGGGCACACCGACGCCCGCGACCATGCGCGTGGTGCAAATGGAGCCCGGGCCGATGCCGACCTTGATGGCATCCGCACCTGCATCGATCAAAGCGCGCGTGGCCTCGCCTGTGGCGACGTTGCCCGCGACGATTTGCACTTCATTGCTGAGGGATTTCGCACGGCGCACAGCGGCGGCAACCCCTTCGGAGTGGCCATGGGCCGTGTCGATCACGATCATGTCCACCCCCGCGTCCACCAACGCCTCCGAGCGTTCGAACCCGGCATCGCCCACTGTGGTGGCCGCAGCCACGCGCAACCGGCCCAAGGCATCCTTGCAGGCCGTGGGGTTCAGAACCGCTTGTTCGGTGTCCTTGAGGGTCAAAAGCCCTGTCAGCTTGCCGTCTTTATCCGTCACCAGCAGTTTTTCGATGCGCCGGGCCTTCATCAGGCTGATCGCCTCGTCCCGGTCGGCTGGCTCGTGCAGCAGCGCAAGATTGTCCGTTGTCATCATGACCGACACCGGCGTCTTGTCATCGCTGGCAAATCGCATATCGCGATTGGTGACGATGCCGACCACACGCCCCTGCCCGTCGACCACAGGAAACCCGGTGACCCGGTAGCGTTCCTGCAACGCCTTGGCATCGGCCAGTGTTTGATCTGCACGCAGGGTGATCGGATTATAGACGATCCCGCTTTCAAACCGTTTGACGCGCCGTATTTCGCGGGCCTGCTGCTCGATATCGAGATTGCGGTGCACCACGCCAATGCCGCCGGCCTGTGCCATCGCAATCGCCATGCGCGCTTCGGTCACCGTATCCATTGCAGAACTGAGCAATGGAATGTTCATCGTAATGGCCCGCGTCACACGCGTGCGGGTGTCGGCGGTGGAGGGCAGAACCGAGGACGCCCCCGGAACCAGCAGCACATCATCAAAGGTCAGGGCCTCACGAATCTCCATTGCGTACCTCGCTTGGGGAGTTGTTCATTTGGCACTTTCCTATTTCACGGGTTGGAGCAAATGAAAAGAGCGCGTGTTGCAATTCGCCCCGTTGCGTTCAAGACCCGCGCGCGCAAAGCTAGGTGGGCAACAAAATGAAGGCAAAGCACATGGCAAAACACGGGTATGACAGCGGCAGGCTCGATCTGCCCTTTGTCGGGATTTCGACCTTTGGCAAACGCCCTTATCAGCCCGATTGGGACGCGCTGGATGCGGACGTGGCGGTGCTGGGCGCGCCTTTTGATGCTGGAACGCAGTGGCGTGCAGGCGCGCGGTTCGGTCCGCGTGGTGTGCGCGAGGCCTCGACCCTGTTCAGCTTTGGCCATGCCGGCGCCTATGACCACGAGGACGACGCCACATACCTGCCCGCAAGCGTAAACATCGTCGATATCGGTGACGCCGACATCGTCCACACCGATACCGAGGCCAGCCACGCCAATATCGAGACGGGCGTGCGCGCCATTCTCAAGGCTGGTGCCTTGCCTGTCGTGATCGGCGGCGATCACTCGATCAACATCCCCTGCATCCGTGCCTTTGACGATCAGGGCGACATTCACATCCTTCAGATCGACGCGCACCTCGATTTCGTGGACGAACGCCATGGGGTGCGCCACGGCCACGGCAACCCCATGCGCCGCGCAGCAGAGCGCCCCTATGTCACCGGGTTGACGCAGGTGGGCATCCGCAATGTCTCCTCCACGGCCAGAGAAGGCTATGACGACGCGCGCGCCATGGGCTCAGAGATCATATCGGTGCGTCAGGCCCGCAAACTGGGCACGGACGGGGTGCTGGCGCATATTCCCGAAGGCGCGCGGCTCTACATCACCATCGACATTGATGCGTTTTGCCCCTCCATCGCGCCCGGCACGGGCACGCCCAGCCATGGCGGGTTTCTCTATTATGAAGTGCTGGAACTCATGCAGGCCGTGACGCGAAAGCATGACGTTGTGGGCCTCGATCTGGTCGAGGTGGCCCCTGATTATGACCCAACGGGCTCCACCTCCATTCTGGCCGCACAGGTTTTGCTGAACACCCTGGGGTTTATCTTTCACAACCGCCGCAGTTGATCGCGAAAATGACGGGTTTTCCGCATTTTATGCCGCGGTTCGGCTTTCGTTTGGGACGCACACCGCTATTGTCGGCGCAACATCATAGACAAGGACTACAGACCGCACATGAGCACCGATCCACTGGTCGTCTTCACCCCTTCGGGAAAACGCGGACATTTCGAAAAAGGGACGCCCATCCTGACGGCGGCGCGCCAGCTTGGCGTTGATCTGGATTCTGTCTGCGGCGGGCGTGGCATTTGTTCCAAGTGTCAGATCACACCCAGCTACGGCGAGTTTTCCAAGCACGGCGTGACCGTCAAAGACGATGCCTTGTCCGAGTGGAACAGCGTCGAGCAACGCTACAAGGACAAGCGCGGGCTGATTGACGGCCGCCGTTTGGGTTGTCAGGCAACGGTTCAGGGCGACATCGTGATTGATGTGCCGCCCGAAAGCCAAGTTCACAAACAGGTCGTCCGCAAGCGTGCCGAAGTGCGCGACATTATCCTCGACCCATCGACCAAGCTCTATTACGTCGAAGTGGCCGAGCCCGACATGCATGACCCTTCGGGCGATCTGGAGCGTCTGCGTGACGCGCTTTTCGAGCAGTGGGAATTGGAAAAGGTCGCGGCCGATCTGCATATCCTTCAGACAATGCAACCCATTTTACGCAAAGGCGATTGGAAGGTGACGGTTGCCGTGCACTTGGGCGATCAGGAAAACCCACCGCGCATCATGCACATCTGGCCGGGGTACTATGACGGCACGGTCTATGGGTTGGCGGTCGATCTGGGGTCCACAACGATTGCCGCGCACCTGTGTGATCTGCAGACCGGCGAGGTGCTCGCATCGTCAGGTGTGATGAACCCGCAGATCCGCTTTGGCGAAGACCTGATGAGCCGGGTCAGCTATTCGATGATGAACGCCAATGGTGCTGCCGAGATGACGCTGGCGGTACGCGAAGGGATGAACGCGCTCTTTACACAAATTGCCACTGAGGCGCATATCGACAAGGGCCTGATCGTGGATGCGGTCTTTGTCTGCAATCCCGTGATGCACCATCTGTTTCTGGGCATCGATCCGTTTGAACTGGGTCAGGCGCCCTTTGCGCTGACCACCAACAACGCCCTGCGTCTGCGCGCCGATGATCTTGAGTTGAACATTCACCCCTCAGCGCGGGTGTACTTCCTGCCGTGCATTGCGGGCCATGTCGGCGCGGACGCCGCAGCCGTCGCACTGTCAGAGGCACCCGACAAATCCGATGACCTGGTATTGATCGTCGACGTTGGAACCAATGCCGAAATTCTGCTCGGCAATAAGGAAAAGGTGCTGGCGTGTTCCTCGCCAACCGGACCCGCGTTCGAGGGCGCGCAGATCAGTTCGGGCCAGCGTGCGGCACCGGGCGCCATTGAGCGGGTCGAGATTGACCCCGACACCAAACGCGCGCGCTTCAAGGTCATCGGATGCGATCTGTGGTCGGACGAAGACGGTTTTGACGCCGCCACCGCACAAAGCGGGATCACGGGTATTTGCGGATCGGGCATCATCGAAATGGTCGCCGAAATGCGCATGCACGGCATCGTCGACGCCCCCGGTTTGATCGGCTCTCCGGAACAGACCGGATCCGACATGGTGTTTCTCGATGGGCGCACCTATTCCTATCTGGTGCATGACGCCACGGCCAAGGGCGGCCCCAAGATCACAATCACCAACCGCGATATCCGTGAAATCCAAATGGCCAAGGCCGCGCTCTATTCCGGCGCGCGCCTCCTGATGGACAAATTCGGTGTCGACAAGGTGGATCGCGTGGTTCTGGCCGGTGCGTTTGGCGCGCATATCAGCACCAAGCACGCTATGGTTCTGGGGATGATCCCGGACGCGCCGCTCGACAAGGTCACGTCGGCGGGCAATGCGGCGGGAACAGGCGCGCGCATCGCTCTTCTTAACACCGCTGCACGGGCTGAAATCGAAGAAACCGTGCGCGCCATTCACAAGATCGAAACCGCGATCGAGCCGCGCTTTCAAGAGCATTTCGTGAATGCCTCGGCCATTCCCAACGCAGTGGAGCCGTTTCCCATTCTGGGCAGCATCGTGACGCTGCCAACGGCCACCTTCAACACGGGCGGCGGCGGCGAGGGTGGTGCAGGCGGTGGGCGGCGCAGACGCCGGGCCTGAACCGGTTTTTCGGCGACCGAGGTGATGCCCATCTGATGGTTGGCATCACCTCCAAGACTACCACCAGCATGCATCACGACCAGTCGTTCACGCTTGTGTGAACTGCGTCACATACGGGTTTTCCGATATCGCGCATGTTAATCATGCAGCGGTTCATTGGTGTGCCTGCGCTGCTCAAGTGATTTTATTTAAGTGCTTTTTTACCGGTGCATCATTTTCTCACGTTCGGGGTACCGAATTATTTTGAAGGACATACTATTATGAAAAAGATCTTATTAGGATCTACGTTACTGATTGCAGCGACCGCCTCTGGTGCGTTCGCAGCGACAGTGACCAAAACGGTCAGCGCCGATTTCTCGGTGACCAATCAATCGCTCTTTGGCTCTGGTGGGGCCGCGGCGTTCAATGGTTCTGTGGGCTTGGGATCGAACACAAGCACGTTCCAGTTCAAAGCCTCCACAGGTGCATCGACGGGCACGGTCAATTCGAACGCCAATGTGATGGTGAAAGCGGCCTTCGAATCGGCCCAACAACTTGGGACGGGTACGGTTGATTTGAGCTTTGGTGGGGCCAGTGCGAATTTCTCAACTGCACTTGGCGCCTTCATGGATGTGACGGCCACAGTGCGGACTCCAAAGATTTCCATCCCTCTCGCACCTGATATCCCAGCAGTGTCCGTTCCGTTCAATCTGGTTGACGAGGATTACCAACTCAACGCAGCCAAATCCGATGCCACCTACTCGTTTGGCCAAACTCTCTCGGATTCCGATTCCGTGTCTCTGCCTGGGGCCGGTGCCGGTGCGTTGATCACCGTTTCCGCCAATCCCAATGTCGATCAGACATCCAGTCTGAAATTGAGCGGACTCTCGGCCATTTTGCAGGCGGTCAACCAGACAACTGGCACGATCCTCAATCAAGCCTTCTCGTTCAGCGGAGGATCGCAAAGCCTCGACCTTAACTATGGCGAGGCAGGCATCTGGGATCTCAGCCTGAAAAACGTCTCGCTGGCCAGTACCTTCAACAGCGTATTTGGACTGTCGGCCACCTTTGGCGGCGGGGCTTCCATCGGTCTTGGTTGCGGTAATCCAGCAACCAATTCTGACAACGGCTTTGCGTGTTTGTGGGACGAAGGCGTAGATTTCACCACACCGACCGCCAACCTGCTGTCGGCCAGCCCGTTCAGCCTGAACTACAACAAAGTGACTAGCCTGAGCTTGGGAAGTGTAACGGTCGCACAGGGTGTTACACCGGTTCCATTGCCAGCGGCCCTACCAATGCTGGCAGTGTCGATCGGGTTTGGCGCATGGGTCGGTCGCCGCAAGGCCAAAGCCGCATTGGCTGCCTGATTCAAAACTCAGTTTCGGCACTGCTGCCTTGGGCGGCGGTGCCGATCCTTTGATCCAAACCATGCCCACTGGACACACCTTGGCCAATACCGCACTGTCCATTTGGATTACATGAAAGCATCACATGACAGACCAGGCGAACAGAGATCAGAAAACGTTTTGGACGGCGCAAGCTGGCCCGAAATGGGTGGCCCAACAGGCAGCACTTGATGACCAACTTCAAGGTGTTCTGGATGGGGTGCTGTCGCGGGCGGCCCTGCGCACCAACGATTACGTGCTCGACATCGGGTGTGGCACCGGTGCCAGCACGTTGGCCGCAGCCAATCATGTCGGCTCGGATGGTCATGTCTTTGGCGCCGATATTTCGGCCACCTTGCTGGGTTTGGCGCAAAAGCGCGCCGAGGGGCTGTCGCATGTTACCTTTGCGGAAACCGACGCGGCCTCGCATGCATTTCAGGCACAGTCTTTCGATCACCTGATTTCGCGCTTTGGAGTGATGTTCTTTGCCGACCCTGTGGCCGCCTTTGCCAATATGGCGCGGGCCCTGAAACCCGGCGGCAATCTGACCTTTGCGTCCTGGGGGCAAATTCCGAACAACCCGTATTTCACCCGACCTGCGCAGGTGGCGCGCGACGTTTTTCAAGACGCACCTCCCAAACCTGATCCCGATGGCCCCGGCCCTTTTGCGTTTCGTGACCCTGAGCGTGTGATCGGTTTGTTGTCCGATGCCGGGTTGCATGATGTATCATGCGAAGTGGTCGCGATGGATATCACCCCATCTGGCACCGTGTCGGATTATGCAGATGTGATGATGCAAATTGGATCAGCGGAATCCGCATGCAACTATTTTGACGCCACTGCGGCGCAACGGGCCGAATTGCGCGCGGCCTTGGAGCAGGCGTTTGTCGATTTCGAAACACCGCAAGGCCTGCGCGTTCCGGCAGAGATCAATTTCTTTACTGCGCGTGCGGCCTAACCGCGTTTAGAAATTACGCGTAAACGATATGCCGCATTCGCGTTGATTGAAGTCAAACAATGCCACGTTCGATCTGTTCAGTCGCAAACGGCATGTCAGTTGCGGTGCAAACCCGCGCACAGCCCAGTCGCTATGCACCGCAGCAACCGTCAAATCGGCGAACTCATCCGCACGCGCCGTCGTCTGGAGTGGGAACACCCCCACAAACCCGCGCTGCCCAAGCAAAAGCCGCGTGCTGAGCGTCAACCCGGACGGAAACGCCGCATCGCCCCCCAAGGCCAGCGCCCAGCCATCAAATTGAAGTTCCGACGCTTCAGGGCGGCTGACCTCGTGGCGCAAGCCGATCCGGAGAGACAGATCAGGCCGCACCTGATGGCTGTACCCGATTTCACCAACCCACTCCGGCCCGTTTTTATCCGTGTTCAGCACGAACCGGTTTTCGCCATAGCCGATCACATAATCCAACTGCCCTGCGCCGCTGAGTTTGCGAAACCCAGACCAATCCACTGCCACGGTTTGCTGTTGCTCAGAGGCTTGATCGCGTTCAACAAACCCCAGTGACAGGCGCGTCTGGCCCAAGCTGAGATATCGAATATAGCTCAGACCCAATGTCCGCGCCGTCTCGTCCTCCAGCGCGCGGGAATAGGCGATCCGGCTGACTGCGACGTCGAACCTAAACTCATCCACCGGAGTGACGAAACTGCGCGCAAAACCCGACACGCCCACCGCCCCGCGCCATCCGGCCACCGTTCTGGAGGTATCGTCGATCACCAAATCGCCCAGCGTCGTACTGATCAGGCTGTTAGACGTGCCCGAGGTCAGGTTGCTGGATGGTGTGACACCAAGGATCAGACCAAAGCCGAAGGGCCGTTCAGCTGCGATGCGCCGCTGGACTGCACGGTAAAGCCGCCGGTCCGTAGGGTTGCCGCTCTGGCGAGACAGTATCCCGAAATGATAATCCGCAGCCCCATATTGCCGCGCCAACAGCAAGACGTACCCCAGTTCTTCGCGCAAATCAGAGCGGTTGGGCGCGCGGGCCAAAGCTTGGCGCAACAGGGCCATGGCCGCGTCAAGCTGCCCATTCGTCCGCAACGCCTGAGCCTGTTGCAGGACGTCGCCCTCTTGGGCCTGCGCTGCCACCGCGATCTGTGCGGGCGTCTGGCCCGGTAGCGCAGCAAGGCAAAAGCCTACGGCAATCGACGCAGCCAAGCGCCGCACATGTCTCAGTGCAGTCGAAAATCTGCTTGGACGGGCCAGATCAGTTCGCCACACCGACAAGCCCACCGGCCACCACGGTGTTGCTGTCAGCGCCCTGAAACGCGCCAATCACACCCGTGGACCCGACGTTCCCGTTCAGCGTGGTCGTCACGCGACCCGCAGCAGGTGTCCCGATGATTGGGTTGAACGCATAATCGACAGTCGCCGTTCCCGAGACCGCATTACCGGTGATCGTACCGCTCACCGAAAGATCGGGCGATGTTCCGGTCAGCGTGCGCGCGCCGAAATCGGCATTCAATGTCATGGTTTGTGCCGGTTGTGTGTACCGTGTCCCGCCAATGGTCGTTGCCGTTCGTGTCACGTTGTCAACGACATCATAGGCGTAAACCGTATTGTAGCTGGCCGTGCCACTCGTCCGCACGGTACCCACGTCTGCACCCGCACGAATGCCCGCCGCGGCAACGACTTGACCGGCAACGACATCGGTGCCCGTGGCATAGGCCACCAACCCGACACGCGCGTCCTGGATGTTGTTGTTTTGCTCTGAATTCAGCACGATGTTCGCTTGTGTGCCAGTGACGCTCACCAGATCTGCTCGGGTGGTGGTGCCCGCAAGGCCGCTGCTGCCACCGCTTCCGCCACTACAGGCCGCCAGCGCCAGCAGAACTAGGCCCATTAAACCACTCCTCAGCACGCCGACGCGCGCTGCTGAATTCAATTGTAACCGCACAGTCATGTTCCTCTACCCGGCCCTCGCCCTGTCGGTCGGTTTATGGGGATGGGCGTGATTTGGCAACCTTATGCGCCTGCGGCCAATTCACAATATCATACCTGTGGCACATTCGCTTGTTACGTCTTTGCGCGATGGGTCATGCCCGGACTTGACCTTGTCTCGGCGGCCAATTACCTGAACTTCAGAGCGCGGGTATGGTGAAAAGGTATCACGCGAGCTTCCCAAGCTTAAGTTACGAGTTCGATTCTCGTTACCCGCTCCAGTTTCTTCCAAGACAGCCGGTTATGTCTGAGGCGTTTCGGCGATGTGGCGGTCGGCTTCAGGTACATTCAGGGTTGACCACGTCTCATCCGATGACGGCGGTGGCGGCGTGTCGCACGCGCGGCGGTGGATGTTCACTTTGGCCATGAAATGGGCTGAAATCGGCGCAGTAACGAACAAAAAGCCCATGATCAGCAACTCGTGCAACGAGCCTTCTCCGAAGGTGTAGCTGTCAATCATGGAGGCCAGCAAAAAGGCTCCGACGCCGATCGTGCCCACCTTGGTCGGGGCGTGTAGTCGGGTCATGGAATCGTTGAATTTCAACAGGCCAATGGCTCCGACGAGGGTAAAAATCGAGCCGATCAGCAGGCAGATGATGGTCGCATAGGTTCCGATGAGTTCGCCATTCATTCGATGATGTCCCCCCGCAATACGAACCGTGCATAGGCAACCGTCGATACGAACCCAAGCATGGCAATAATCAGCGACACTTCGAAGTAGATCCGCGTGCCCTGCGCAATGCCCAAGAGCACGATCAGAGCAATGGCGTTGATCACCATCGTATCGAGCGCCAGAATTCGGTCACCGACACCGGGGCCGATCACCAACCGGATCATCGACATCACCTGCGCCAGCACGACCACCACGAACGCGATGATCAAGACCACTGTCATCAGATCAAGGCCTTCGGTCATACGAAAATCTCCTTCAGTCGGCGTTCATAGCGGTTCTTGATCTCGTCGCGCACGGCATCGGGGTCCGGCGCGTCCAGCGCGTGCACCAAAAGGCTGTGCCCTTCGTCGGACAAATCCGCCGATACCGTTCCGGGTGTAAGTGTGATCGTGCCTGCCAAAACGGTGATCGCTTCGGGTTGGAGCAGATCAAGCGGGACCTCGACCCACGCGGGCCGCAGTTTGGAATTTGGACGCGTCAGAACAATCCAGGCGACCTGCACGTTTGCCACCATGATGTCCCACAATACGATCAGGCAATAACTGATCATCTTGCCAACCCGAAACCCGCCGGGCCGATCAGGCCACCAAACAGCCGTCACTTTGGGAATGATGACGCCAAGGATCAACCCGAAGACCACCATGCCCGCTGACACCGAATTTTGCAGCAAAGTCCAGACAACAGCCAGCAGCAGCGTCAAAAGCGGGTGCGGCAAAAGCCAATGGTATGCTTTGGTCATATCAATAGCCCTCTTTGGGAGTGCTGAGCTTTCCAGGGGTGTCCAGCACGGTCGAGATATAGGGTTCCGGCGCGAATAGCTGCCCGGATGTCTGGATCATATAGGCGTGCGCCTGCCCCGCGAAAACGGTGTGTGCGACCAGCAGCGACAACAACCCACCGACGGCGACGTAGGACAGCGCCGCGGGGGCCTTCAAAGACTCCGCACCTTCTTCGGGTGCCACGCTGTGCGCTTTCCAGAACACGATGCTGCCTGCGCGGGCAAAACCAACAATGCTGATCAGGCTGGAAATCAGGACAACAGACCACACCCAGACCGCCAGCGGCGACGCAAAGGCCGCATCAAGCACAAGCAATTTGCCAACGAACCCCGACAAAGGCGGCAGGCCCGCCATTGCGATGGCCCCCACCATAAAGAGCGCAGCTGTCAGATACCCGCCCACGACCGGCGGTGCCGATGTGAGAGAGAGCGACATGCGTCCCGTCCGTACCAGATCAGCAATCAAGAACAGAGCTGCCGCAGCCAGCGTCGAATGCACCATGTAATAGAGCGCCGCCGCGATGCCATCCGCCGAAAAGAGCGCGATCGCCACCATCACCATGCCCATGGACCCAATGACAGAAAACGCCACCAGACGATCAAGGTGTTTTGCCGCCAGCACACCGACCATGCCCACCGCCAGTGAAATCAGTGCCGCTGGCAAGAGCCACCAGCCATGCAGGCCCGCTGTTGCTTCCAATTCCGGCGGAAAGACCACCGTATAGACGCGGATGATCGCATAGGCGCCCACTTTGGTCATTATGGCAAAGAGTGCTGCCACAGGTGCAGGCGCTTCGGCGTAGCTGGAGGGCAGCCAGAAGTGCAACGGAACCACCGCCGCCTTGATCGCAAAGACCAAAAGCAACAGCACAGCCGCGACGCGAATGCCCACCGTTGCGCTGTCCTCGATCAGCGTGGCGCGCTGCGCCAGATCGGCCATGTTGAGCGTGCCCGTCTCGGCGTAGATGGAGCCGAGCGCAAACAGAAAGAGCGTCGAGCCAATCAGGTTAAAGAGCACATATTGCACCCCTGCCCTGAGGCGCACATTCCCGCCCGCATGGATCATCAGCCCGTAGGACGCGATCAGCAGCACTTCGAAGAAGACGAACAGGTTGAACAAGTCGCCCGTGAGGAACGCACCCATGATGCCCATCAACTGGAACTGATAAAGCGCGTGAAAATGCCGCCCGCGATCGTCCCATTCCGAGCCTATCGCATAGAGCAACACGAAAAGCGCCAACACCGACGTCAGCAAAACCATCAAGGTCGACAGCCGATCCGCCACCAGAATGATACCGAAGGGGGCCGCCCAATCGCCAAGCTGGTAAACCGTCACCGTGCCATCAGACGCTTGCCACGCCAAGCCTGCCGCAATGGCAATCAGCGCCAGAACACCGGCCACGGACACCGCCCGTTGGATCCCGATGTGATAGCGCGCCGCCAGCACGATGAAGGGCGCGATAATCGCAGGCAAGATGACCGGAGCAATGAGCCAATGTGTCATGTTGCGTCCTCCGCAGTTGGGTCTTGCTCTGCGGGGTCGTCCACATGGTCATCATTGGCACCCAGATAAGCGCCGAGGGCGATCATCACCACAACGGCCGTCATGCCGAAGGAAATCACGATTGCCGTCAGCACCAGCGCCTGCGGCAAGGGATCGGCATAGGCTGCCACGTCGTCGCGCAAGATTGGCGCGCCGCCAATGGTCAAACGTCCGGCGGCAAAGAGGAACACGTTCACGGCATAGGTCAGCAAGGAAATCCCCAGGATCACCGGAAACGTACGCAAGCGTTGCAAAAGATAAAGACCCGCAGCGGTCAGAATTCCGATGGCGGAGGCGACGAGAAGTTCCATATCACACGCCCTCCTTCATCATGGTCGGATCTGACGTGGGTTCATCCCGTGATGGGTCAATGTCCATCGGATGATCGCTTTCGGGCATATGCGCGCGCCGCGCCAGTCTCGAAAAGCTTTCAAGCGACAGCATCACAGCCCCGACGACCGCAAGGAAAACGCCCACATCAAAGAGCGCCGCGGTGGCCAGCTCAAACTCCTGAAACGGCGGGATGCGCACGTAGGTGAAATCAGACGTGAGGAACGGCTTGCCCACAAACCACGACCCGATCCCCGTCAACCCGGCAAAGAGAACGCCGGTGCCGATAATGCCATGGTAGGGATAGCGGAGCCGCGAGGAAGCCCAGGAAAACCCGCTCGCCATATACTGCATCACGACGCCGATGGAGACGACAAGACCCGCGATAAAACCGCCGCCCGGCTCATTATGGCCGCGCAGGAAGATGTAAAATCCGACCAGCATCACAACTGGCATCAAGACGCGGGTCAGCACCACCATCATCGTCGGGTGCATATCGCCTGCGCGCGGCTGGTCGGGCTTGCGGTTCAAAAGGCGCGCGCGCACCGGGCCTGACAACAGTGTTTCCGTCAGCGCATAGATCAGCAAGGCCGCGATGCCCAAAACGATGATCTCGCCGTAGGTGTCAAAGCCCCGGAAATCCACGAGGATCACGTTGACCACGTTCGTACCACCGCCACCTTTGTAGGAATTGGCCAAGTGGAATTCCGAGATCGGCGCCGACACCGCGTCGCGCAACAGGTAGTGATAGGACAAGGCCGCTGTGGCCAGCCCCCCTGCGACGGCCACGATGGTGTCGCGGGTACGGCGCAAGACAGTGCTTTCGACGGGCGTGCGGTTGGGCAGGAAGTTCAGCGCCAGCAGAAGCAAGATGATCGTGACCACCTCTACCGTGATCTGCGTCATGGCCAGATCGGGCGCGCTGAAGAACACAAAGCCCACCGACACCATCAACCCGACGATCCCGATCAAGATCAGCGACAACAAGCGGTTGCGATGCAGGAACACAAGCCCCAGCGTGGCGGCAACCAGCATGAGCCACCCAGCGATGGAGACTGGCGTCATCGGCTGCATCACGCGGGTTTCGGGACCAACGGTGCCCGTCATCCAGGCGTGATATCCAACGGCGGCAATTGTAACGGCGGCGATCGTCGCATAGCGCGAAAATGCACCGTCGTGCAGCGTGTGGATGACACGCTGCGCCAGTGCAACTATGCCCGCAATCAACGCTTCGAATATGGTCTTCGCTTCGGGGCGCGGGGCTGCGTCCCACAGAGCCAGCGCAGGGCGGAACATTGTCAGAAGAATCAAGCCGCCTACAACGGCCACGATCGACATATAAAGCGCCGGAACCAGCCCGTGCCAGATCTTGAAATATGCCTTGGGCACTTCGGCAGCTTCGCCCAATACGGACGCGGTCACCAGTTTGACAAAGGGCTCTGCCAAGAACGGCGCAATGCCGATTATCACCACAGGCACCACCAGAATGGCAGGCGGCAACCACAGGCCCGGGCCCGGATCATGCGGCGTGGTCGGATAATCGTCGCGTTTGGGGCCAAGGAACGTGTGACCGATCAGTCGGAACGAATAAGCCGCCGAGAAAAGCGAACCGAAGGTGGCCAGTGCCGGCACCAGCCATGGGCTGCTGAAAAGTACCGTTTTCGTGGCTTCCTCCAGCATCATTTCCTTGGACAGAAACCCGTTCAGCAGCGGAATACCCGCCATCGAAAGCGCCGCAATCGTGGCAATGACAAAGGTCACGGGCATCAAGTGGCGCAGCCCGCCGAGTTTGCGGATGTCACGGGTGTGCGCCTCGTGATCGACGATGCCGGCGGACATGAAAAGTGCCGCCTTGAATGTCGCGTGGTTGAGGATGTGAAACACCGCAGCCATGGCACCAAACGCCGTGCCTGTGCCCAAAAGCATCGTGATCAGCCCCAGATGGCTGACCGTGGAAAAGGCGAGGAGCGCCTTGAGGTCATGCTTGAACAGCGCGATTACGGCCCCCAGCACCATCGTGATCAACCCAGCCGTGGTAACGATCACGAACCATTCCGGCGTGCCCGACAAAACCGGCCACATACGCGCCATCAGGAAAATTCCGGCCTTCACCATCGTGGCCGAATGCAGATAGGCCGACACAGGTGTCGGTGCGGCCATCGCGTGTGGCAACCAAAAGTGAAACGGGAATTGTGCGGACTTGGTAAAACAGCCCAGCAGGATCAGAATGAGCGCGGGCAAATAGAGCGGCGAGGCCTGTATCGCCTCCTTGTTCTGCAAGATCACGCTCAGATCATAGCTGCCCGCGATATTGCCCAGAAGCAGCATGCCACCAATCATGGCCAGACCGCCCATGCCGGTAACCGTCAAGGCCATACGCGCGCCTTGCCGCCCCTCGGGCAGGTGCTTCCAATAGCCGATCAAAAGGAACGACGACAGCGATGTTAATTCCCAGAAAATCAGCAAAAGCAGAATGTTATCGCTTAGAACGATACCTACCATCGCGCCTTGAAAGAGCAGCAGGTAGGTGAAAAATTCGCCCATGTTGTCTTCGCGTGCGAGATAGAACCGCGCATATGCAATGATCAAAAGGCCAATCCCAAGGATCAGACAGGCAAAGAAAAAGCCCAATCCGTCCAGCATCAGCGTGAAATTCAACCCCAGCGCGGGCACCCATTCCGCGCGCGCCATCACCAGATCGCCCGCCAAGACCGCAGGAAGGTTCGTCAACAGCCCGACCAAAGCGGCCAAAGTGACCGTGAACGTGACACCAGCGCAGGCTTGCCTGCCAGCTGAATTCATCAGCCCAGGCAGCAAGGCGCCCACAAAGGGCAAAGCAACGATAAGGAAGAGGGACACGCGAACTCCTGATCTTTGGGCGGAAAATTTTTCTCTATTTGTGGTAGATCGTTGCCGATCACAAGAGAAACCGACAATTTTTGTCATGTTTTGGTGTCGCACCCACGCGGCGTGGGCAAGGGATGAGCGTCAGCCGATAAGAACGCCCCATGAAAGGCCGGGACGCCGCGTCAGAAACACATCTGACAAACGGCGCGCCAGACGGTGCATCACCCCATCAAGACATCCCCGAATTCCTCTTTCAACTTGCGTTTGAGCACTTTTCCAGTTGCCCCTATAGGCAGGGCTTCAACGAAAATCACCGTGTCAGGCACCTGCCACTTGGCGATCTTGTCATCGAACACAGCCAGGACTTCCTCAGCGGTCGGGTCTTCACCCTCCGCTTTGACGGCGATCAGGATCGGGCGTTCGTCCCACTTCGCGTGGCGCGCGCCGATCACGGCCGCATTCGCAACCTTGGGATGGGACACGGCGATGTTCTCCAAATCGACTGAACTGATCCATTCGCCGCCCGATTTGATGATGTCCTTGGACCGGTCCTTGATGCTGAGGTATCCATCAGGGTCCAGCGTGGCCACGTCACCGGTGTTGAACCAGCCGTGTTCCAGCGTTTCGCTTTCGGTGGATTTGAAATAGGCGTTCAAAATCCAATGCCCGCGCACCACCAAATCGCCTTGAGCCTTGCCGTCATGCGGCAGCGGTTTACCGTCTTCACCAACGATTTCCAGCTCCACGCCCCAAGGCGGACGGCCCTGATTTTCGCGCAGTTTATGCTGCGCGGTTTCGTCCAGTTTGGCGTGTTTGGCCAGCGGTTGATTGACCGACCCAAGCGGAGACATTTCCGTCATTCCCCATGCATGGATCGTATCGACGCCGTAGGTCTCGCGGAAGGTCGTGATCATCGACGGCGGGCAGGCAGAACCACCCACGACCGTTTTCTTGAGGCTGTGCAGCGTACTGCCCGACTTCATCGCCTCGCCCAGCAAGCCGAGCCAGATGGTTGGCACACCAAGCGCAATAGTGACCTCATACGTGTCGATCAAGCCGACCAGTGACGGGCCATCCAAACCCGGACCGGGCATCACCAGCGACGCCCCCGTCACAGCAGCCCCATAAGGCACGCCCCACGCGTTGACGTGGAACATCGGCACCACCGGCAGCACGACATCCTTGGCGCTCAGACCCAGAGTGTCGGCAAGGCAGGCCACCAGCGAATGCAACACCGTCGAGCGATGCGAATACAGCACGCCCTTGGGATTGCCGGTCGTACCGGAGGTGTAGCAAAGGCTTGAGGCGGTGTTTTCGTCCAGTTGCGGCCATTCAAAATCCGGATCACCGCCTTCGATGAACTCATCATAAAAAAGCACGCCCGGCAAAGCCTCGGCCGCTTCCGGATCCGGCCCACTCATCAGGATGACATGCTCCAGATTGGGAAGGTGTTCGCGCACCGCCGCCACCAAAGGCACAAAGGTCTTGTCGATGAACAAGACCTGATCATCAGCGTGGTTGATGATGTAAATCAACTGTTCTGGAAAAAGCCGCGGGTTGATCGTGTGGCAGACGAAACCGGCACTCGACACCCCGAAGTAAATCTCCAGATGGCGGCGGTTGTTCCATGCGATCGTGCCACAACGCGTCTGCGGGTCCAGCCCAAGGTTGCTCAGCGCAGAAGCCAGCCGTTTGGAATTGGCACCAATATTCGCCCAATTCGTGGTCTCCACCCCGCCAGTCGTGTTGACCGAATAAATCTCTGTCGAGCGGTGGTAGCGTGCGGCGTGATCGATCAGTGATGAAATCAACAGCGGCGCAGACATCATTTGGCCCAGCATAGGAACCTCCCATCGTTTTTTTCCAGCGCATAGCCTGCCAAGGCGCGGCGACTTCGCTTTATTGTCTGTCGGCAAAGTGCCTTGTGTTGCCGCAGCTTGCAAGCCTTGGCAAATCCTGCGCCGCGGCGTACATGCCAACAATGCAACTTGCCTACCATACCCCCCTGACTGTCCAGCAGCAGCAAAGCGCCGGACTGGCGCACCCTGCCCCCTTGGCGATGGCCGATCAGGTGCGGTTTTCAGAGCTGGATGTTCTCGATCACGTAAATAATTCCGTCTACATGCAATGGTTTGAACGTCTGCGTGTTCGCTATATGCAGGATTGGGGCATCTCAAACTATCGCGCCTTGCCGGGCGACCCGCGCATCGTGATCCGATCCGGCACCATACACTACCGTGCGGAAATGCGGATGGACGAAGACTATATCGCCACCTGCGCTTGCGCGTCGTTTCGCACCACATCTTTTGGCTTACATCAGGAGCTGTGGAGCGGCGGCACCCTGCGCGCAACATTCGACTGCGTTATGGTTTTGCTGGTGCAGGACGGTTCAGGCGAACGCTTTCCGATACCCGACGCGGTCAAAGCGCGGTTTCGCAGCATCGACGGTGCAGCACCTGACGGCTGAGATCAGTCCCTATGAGACAGCAGAAACTCCACGAGAGCGGCCGTAGACCCATCTTTGCCAGCCGTTGATTCCTGCCCTTCGACGACAGGTTGCAACGACGTGGCGAGTTCCTTGCCCAGTTCCACGCCCCATTGATCGAACGAATTCAAACCCAGCACGACCCCTTCCACAAACACCCGGTGCTCATAAAGGGCGATGATCTGCCCAAGCGTGAACGGATCAAGCTTGGGATAGGCCAAGGTGGTGGATGGGCGGTTGCCTTCGAACACCCGGTGGCGGGCCTGCCGCTCCAACTCGTCGCCCGTCAACCCTTTGGCGGACATCAGCGCACGCGCCTCTTGCAACGACCGCCCCTTCATCAGCGCCTCGGACTGGGCCAGACAATTCGCGATCAGCAGTTGGTGATGATGCGCCAATTCCGGCTCGTGTCCTTCGGCAGCGATCAGAAACTCACAAGGGATCACCCGCGTCCCTTGATGGATCAGCTGATAAAACGCGTGTTGCCCATTGGTGCCGGCCGCGCCCCACACGACCGGGCCTGACGGGACGTTCAGAGCCGTTCCATCCATCGCGACGCTCTTGCCGTTGGATTCCATTTCAAGCTGTTGCAAGTAATCCGGAAGTAGCGCCAACCGCTGATCATAGGGCAGCACAGCGCGCGTCGTGTACCCGCACACCTGATTGTGCCAAATGCCAACAAGCGCCAACATGGCGGGCATGTTCTGCGCCCAGGGGGCCGCCTGGAAATGCCGGTCCATCGCTTGGCCGCCACGCAGGAATGCATCAAACCCCTTGGGTCCGATGGCGATCATCAGTGACAGGCCAATCGGTCCCCACATCGAATACCGCCCTCCGACCCAATCCTCGAACCCGAACACATGATCCGCCGGGATGCCGAAATCGGCCGTTTTGTCTTGCGCCGTACTCAGCGCGGCAAACTGTGCGCTCGCGTCCCCGCCGTGGTCCGTCATCCACGCACGCGCCGTACGTGCGTTCGTCATTGTCTCGATGGTGGTGAAGGTTTTCGAGGCAACAATGACAAGGGTACGCTTGGCATCCAATCCCTGCAGCGTGTCCGCAATATGCGCGCCGTCGACGTTGGACACGAAATGGCACCTCGGCCCATCGTGATACGGCGACAAGGCGGTGACAGCCATCGCGGGGCCCAGATCAGAGCCGCCGATCCCGATATTGATCACGTCCGTGATATCACTGGCGCGGATTTTTTCGGCAAAGGCACGCATCCGCGCGAGCGTTTCAAGAACGCCGGGCATAACGTCGGCACCATCCACAAAAACCGCATCGCCATCCAGATTGCGCAGCGCAGTGTGCAGCACTGCGCGGCCTTCGGTCTCGTTGATGGCGGCGCCTGAAAACATCGCATCCCGCGCCTTGGCCACATCCGCCTTGTCGAGAAGGTCAATCAGATCCTGACGGATTGCCGCGTTGAGGTTGGTTTTGGAATAATCGAACAACATATCGCCGGTGCGACAGGAAAAATCAGTCGCGCGGTCCGGATCGCTGAACCAATCAAGGATGTTGGTATCCGCCACAAGGGTATGTTGATCTGCCAGATGCGCCCAATCTGTCGGCGAGACGCCAGAAGGTTTGGTTATGCGGCCCAATGTGCGGTCCCTCCATCCATAACGGCGCCAATCGGGGCGTCAATTGCCGGCAATGTCATCGCCATTTCCAGTGCGTGGCGCTTGGCCTCACCCATGATTACAAGGTGTTTGGACATCGCCCCATCCAACACGTTGGCACTGAGGCTGATGCGTTCTTCGGGTTGATCCGGTGGCGCCACAGCCACCAATGGCGGGGCATCTGACGCCATAGCCTGCGCAAGCCCCGGCGCCTTTGGAAACAGCGATGCGGTGTGCATGTCTTCGCCCATGCCCAGCAGCAAAACGGAAATCGGCAACTTACCAGCGAACGTCGCAGAAACATCCGCCGCCGCATCAAATGCCGACACCCCCGGACGATAGAACGGCACAAAGACCGCCTTTGCCGCACGGTTGGTCAACAACCGTTCGCGAACAAGTGCAGTGTTGGACCGCGCGTGATCTTCAGGCACCCAGCGCTCATCGGTCAACATCACATGCACCCGGCTCCAATCCAGATCAGCGGCACAAAGCACGTCAAATATCGGGCCTGGCGTTGTACCACCGGGCACTGCAAAACTGGCGAAGTCATGATGAAAGAGGCAGCTTTCAAGCTCCCCGGCCAATGTGTTGGCCAGATCAATCGCCAACATGTCACGGTCGGGGTAGGTTTCGATCTTCATGGGCTGACCTTTCGCCATTCGCGTCCGTCGCGGCGCATCAGATGATCGGAGGCATCGGGCCCCGCGCTGCCGCTGTCATAGGGTTTGGGCACATCATGGCGCGCCTCCCACCCCGCTATGATCGGATCGGTCCACGCCCAAGCCGCTTCGACCTCGTCGCCGCGCATGAAAAGCGTCTGATTTCCCCGGATCACATCCATAATCAGCCGCTCGTAGGCGTCTACGTGTGCATCATCGCCCAAGGCTTCGGCAAATGTCATGTCCAACGGCACATCAATGAGCCGCATGCCACCGGGCCCAGGCTCCTTGATGGTGACGCCCAGCGTGATCCCTTCGTTGGGCTGCAACCGGATCGACAAGACGTTGCGATGCCGCCCGGCGTCCTCTCCAAAGATCGAATGCGGCGTGTCTTTGAAGACAACCGTGATTTCCGAGGACCGCGCGATCATCCGTTTGCCGGTGCGCAGATAGAACGGCGTGCCCGACCAGCGCCAGTTGGAAATATGCGCCTTGAGGGCCACAAAGCTTTCGGTGCGAGAGCGTGCGTTTTCAACAGCTGTCCGGTAATCGGGCTGTGCGTCACTGTCCCCCCGACTGTATTGGCCGCGCACGATGTGATGCGGCTCCACCGGATCGAGCGCCCGGATCACCTTGAGCTTTTCATCGCGCACCGCGTCAGGCTCAAACCGAGACGGAGGTTCCATCGCAATCAGGCACAACAATTGCATCAGATGGTTCTGCACCATGTCACGCATGGCACCGGCCTTGTCGTAGTATTCACCACGCCCGCCCACACCAACGGTTTCCGCCACTGTGATCTGAATATGATCGACGAACTGGCTGTTCCACAACGGCTCGAACAGCACATTGCCGAAACGCACCGCCATCAGGTTTTGCACGGTCTCTTTGCCCAGATAATGGTCGATGCGGTAAATCTGGCTTTCGTCGAAATACCGCTCCAGCGTCCTATTGAGCGCGCGCGCCGATTCCAGATCGCGGCCAAAGGGTTTCTCGACGACGATCCGCGCCTGTTCATCGGCCATGCCGTGTTGCTTGAGGCGCTCGGCCAAATCCCCAAACAAAGACGGTGCCACGGAAAAATAATAGGCCTCGACCCGGTCCGTTCCCGCCACAAGCGATTGCAACTCCGCCCATCCGGCGTCGCCGCGCGCATCAATTGAAATGTAATGAATGCAGCCCATGAATTGATCCAACGTGCCATCTTCACAGGCTTTGCCGCCGCCAAACTCGCGAATGGCTTCTGCCACCATCTGCTTGTAGCCGGCTTGATCCAAATCGGTGCGCGCCGCACCAATCACGCGGGCTTCTGGCGGCATTTGACCTGAACAATATCTGCGAAACAGGCCCGGCAAAATCTTGCGCCGCGCCAAATCGCCTGTGCCGCCAAAAATGACAAGATCAAATGGATCTGTGGTAATAACCCGCGATACCATAGGCTTAAGGCCCCTAAACTGCTTGTGGGCCGTCCTGACCCAGCTTCATGTTAGCGCAAACATGTATGCATTTGCCACAGTTCACAAGACCGTGCAATCGCTTAAAGACATGTTCCCTTGTCTTCCAAGGAACCCTATCACAAAAACAAGGCAGCAAAAGAGACCACACGAGGCAGCGCATGAAAGATCTGGCAGGCGCCAACGACGGCAAGTTTTCCGACCCCGAATGGACGGCCAAGGGGGAACGGCGTGCGACTGTTGCGCTCAGCAATCCGCAGACACTGTGGTTCAACACCGGAACGCTCTGCAACATCGAATGTGCCAGTTGCTACATCGAAAGCAGCCCTTCCAATGACCGTCTGGTTTATATCACAACCGAGGAAGTTGTTTCCTATCTGGACCAGATCGTAGGCCGTAAATGGCCGGTTTCCGAGATTGCATTCACCGGTGGCGAACCGTTCATGAACCCTCAGATGATCGACATGGCGCAGGCCAGCCTTGAGCGCGGTTATGATGTTTTGATCCTGACCAACGCCATGCGCCCGATGATGCGACGCGTGATGCAAGAGGGTTTAAAGCGTCTGAATTCCGCATTTCCCGGCAAACTGATGTTGCGAGTTTCGGTCGATCATTTCGATGCTGATTTGCACGACGCCGAGCGCGGTGCCGGCACCTTCGATAAAACACTCTCAGGCATGAAGTGGCTGCGGGACAACGGTATCAAGATGTCTGTCGCTGGGCGTTCGGTGATGGGCGAAGGTGACGCAGAAAGCCGCGCGGGCTATGCTGAATTCTTTGCCGAAAATGACTTTAAGATCGACGCTCAAGATCCTGCCCAGACAGTATTATTTCCTGAAATGGACGTATCGGTCGAAGTGCCTGAGATCACGACCGCTTGCTGGGATATCCTTGGAAAATCACCCAATGCGGTGATGTGTTCCTCGTCGCGCATGGTGGTCAAACGCAAGGGGGCCGTCCGGCCGAGTGTTCTGGCTTGCACGCTCCTGCCCTATGACCCCGAGTTTGAGTTGGGCGAAACGTTGGAGCAAGCAGAGGGCGATGTGTCGCTTAACCATCCGCATTGCGCCAAATTCTGCGTGCTCGGCGGTGCCAGTTGCTCCTCCTGAGCAATGTTCAAACCGATATAATGTGACCGTCGCGGGGGTTGGCTGTGCCACCGATCAACGCGGCATAGACGTCGGGCGCCTCTGAAATACCGCTGTGCACCTTCACCTCAAGCCAGTCGTTTGCGTTCTGGGCGATGCGTTTGATCGCATCGTTGATCTGTTTTTCGATCACGCCGGGGCCCCAATCTTCGCGCCGCTTGGCAATTTGCGCAGGTGCAAAAAAGAACTGTGGCTTGGCACCGGGCAAAGACTGTTTTGGGTTGAATTTGTCCCAGTGACTGATCCCGACCGCGGCGGAGTGTTTGATGTTGTCGCGTAAATGATTGTGCAGGGCGGCCTTGACCTCCCCGTTGCCAGCCATGTCCACATAAACAGATGGCACTTGTTCCAACTGCTCGATCTCATCATAGGTCAGAACCTGATCGCAGGCACCCAAACCTTCGACAAAGCCCTTGTTCCCTTTGGACGTCAGCCCAACGATCTTGAAGTCCCGCCCGTTCAGTTCGGCCAGGAATTTGCACAGCCCCAAACCCGTTTTGGACGAAGCGGACCCGATGACGATCTGCTTGGCTCCGAATTGGTCGTTGTCGGCCAACCAATCAAACAGCAGATAAGACGTTGCCAAAAGCGGTTGCAACAAAGCCCGCACATAATCCCGGTTTGCGTCGCCCGCAGGCACCGGGTTGTAACGGTTGTAAACGGCGGGCAGGTCCGCGCGGTGCGGTGCGGCATCCGTTATCGCGCCATGCGCGTCAGCTTTCGGAGTGATCACCAATTCACTGGCAAGCGGATAGAACCCGTAAAGCCGCATACCGATCGCGAGATCATCGCTTTGGC
Source organism: uncultured Alphaproteobacteria bacterium (assembly GCA_942490645.1). Classification (GTDB taxonomy): domain Bacteria; phylum Pseudomonadota; class Alphaproteobacteria; order Rhodobacterales; family Rhodobacteraceae; genus CALNXN01. The sequence goes on from CALNXN010000010.1 coordinate 290,246, forward strand.
TCTCGACGACTTCGGCGACACCCCAGACGGGCAATAGACCCTGACCATCCACGCCGGACGGAAAAAACGCCCAGTAGCCGATGTCAAATCCCGCCAGCGCATAGGTGACGTTGTTGGAGGTCAACGCGAAGCTGTCGAGCTTGAGGCGCGCCTGACCGGGCGCCAACGGTTGCGCATCCACAGTATCCATACGCGTCGATGCGATGTTCTTCTGATCGATCAAAACTCTGTCTACAGTCATCCGCCCGCTCCCTTGTGATCCATGCGCGAACATAGACTGGAGTGGGACGCCAACGCTTGCGAAACGTCACGTCAGTGAACGGTGAACTCTCCGGTCACATTGCGCCATTCACCACTTCGGAGCAATTTGCGATGCGTAAACCGCACCGAGTGCAGCGGCCCTTCGATTTCGGATTGCCAATACTCCACAAACTGAAAAAGCCGCGGATGATCAGGCGCAATGTCATACTCCTGCCAGACGAAGGTATTGAGCACGTGTTTGTAATCCGGCAATCGATAGAAAAACTCGGCCGTGGTCAGCCCATATCCCTTGAGCATCATTTCCGTTTCAGATTGGGGCATTTTCACCTCTTTATGTTGACCTGTATGACCACCTTGCCACGAAAAAATTACTTTTCAATAAAAACAGTGTGTTAGCAGTCTTCATCTATGGCTGCCAAACCTTGCGACAGAGAGGGATTGCACCCTATATGCGGTGGGTGATAGGGTGTTAACACAAGATATAGACCCCGCTGAACAATTGGGCAGATCACGTGAGCGACACACCACAACCCCCTGATAACGATGATGAAATGCGCCCCGAGCGCCCGGCCTATGATGGCCCGAGCATCAGCATCGAACAAGAAATGCGCACGTCCTACCTGGATTACGCGATGTCGGTTATTGTCAGCCGTGCCATCCCCGATCTGCGCGATGGGCTGAAACCTGTGCACCGACGCATCTTGTTCGCGATGCACGAGACCGGCAACACGCACGACAAAAGCTACCGAAAATCCGCCCGCCCCGTTGGCGATGTGATGGGGCAGTATCACCCTCATGGCGACTCTGCGATCTATGACGCCTTGGTGCGGATGGCGCAGGATTTCTCGATGTCGCTGCCACTGCTTGATGGTCAGGGCAACTTTGGGTCAATGGACGGCGATAACCCGGCCGCCATGCGTTACACCGAAGTGCGCATGGACAAGCCCGCCGCCTATTTGCTGGCCGATATCGACAAGGACACTGTCGATTTTCAGGACAACTACGACGGCAAACAAAAAGAACCCACGGTTCTGCCCGCGCGTTTTCCCAATATGCTGGTCAATGGCGCGGGCGGCATTGCCGTCGGCATGGCCACCAACATTCCGCCGCACAATTTGGGCGAGGTCGTGGATGCCACGCTGGCGTTGATCGAAAACCCGGATCTGACGTCGGAAGATCTGATCGAATACGTACCTGGCCCCGATTTCCCGACGGGCGGCATCATGCTGGGCCGCACCGGCGCACGCAAAGCCTATCTGGAAGGGCGCGGATCGGTCATCATTCGGGCCAAGACCCGCGTTGAAGAAATCCGCAAGGACCGTTGGGCGATTGTCGTCGATGAGATTCCCTATCAGGTCAACAAGGCGTCGATGATCGAGAAGATTGCCGAACAGGTGCGCGAGAAAAAGATCGAAGGCATCAGTCATGTGCAGGACGAATCCGACCGCAATGGTGTTCGGGTCGTGGTTGAGTTGAAGCGTGATGCGACGGCAGAGGTGGTGATGAACCAACTTTACCGTTTCACGCCGATGCAGACCTATTTCGGGTGCAACATGCTGGCCCTGAACGGCGGGCGCCCTGAACAGCTGACCCTGCGCAAGTTCCTGACATACTTCATTGATTTCCGCGAAGACGTCGTGGCACGGCGCACGGCTTACCTGTTGCGCAAGGCGCGCGAGCGCAGCCATGTTCTGTGTGGTCTGGCCGTTGCGGTCACCAACATTGATGAGGTCGTTGCGACCATTCGGTCCTCTGCCGATGCCGCCGAAGCGCGCGAAAAGCTGATGACGCGGCGCTGGCCCGCGCAAGATATCCTGCCCTACATCGCGCTGATTGATGATCCGACCCATACGGCCAATGATGACGGCACCTATAACCTGTCTGAGACGCAAGCCCGCGCGATTTTGGAGTTGCGCCTGCAACGCCTGACGCAGATCGGTGTCAAAGAAGTCACCGATGAGCTCGAAGAACTGGCGGGCAAGATCAAGGAGTACCTTGAAATTCTGGGGTCTCGCGACCGGATCATGGCGATCATTGCGGACGAATTGCGTGAAGTGCGCGAGCTGTTCGCCGTGCCGCGCCGCACCGAGATCGTCGACTGGTCAGGCGACATGGAAGACGAAGACCTGATCGCGCGCGAAGACATGGTCGTGACTGTTACCTCCGGCGGCTACATCAAGCGCACGCCGCTGGCCGATTTCCGCAGCCAGAGGCGCGGCGGCAAGGGTCTTGCGGGTATGCAGACCAAGGAAGAGGACGTCGTTACGACCCTGTTCGTGGCCAACACCCACACGCAACTGCTGTTTTTCACAACAGACGGCATGGCCTACAAGCTTAAGACATGGCGTTTGCCGCAGGGTGGACGCACATCCAAAGGCAAGGCAATCGTCAATATCCTGCCGATTCCAGCGGGTGTGTCCGTGGCAGATATCATGCCCGTGGATCGTGACGAGGCGGAATGGTCGGAACTGCAGATCGTCTTTGCAACATCTGCTGGAACGGTGCGTCGCAACGCATTGTCAGACTTCACAAATGTGAAATCCAACGGCAAAATCGCGATGAAGTTCGAGGACGACCACGCCGAGACAACGCTGATAAACGCCAAGATCGCATCTCGCGAAGATGACGTGATGCTCGTGACCGCATCCGGACGCGCCATCCGGTTCCCCTCCGAAGACGTGCGCGTGTTCAATTCGCGCAGCTCCGTCGGTGTGCGTGGCGTCAGGCTGACCGGCAAGGACAAGGTCGTTTCCATGTCCGTGATCCGCCATTTCGATGCCACCTCGGATGAGCGCGCGGCTTACTTGAAGATGCGCCGCGCCATGGCCGGGCTGGCAGATGATGCGGAGAGCGCCGCGTCAGATGAAGAAGAGACGAGTGCCAACGCAACCATCAGCCCCGAGCGCTATGCCGAAATGTCGGCAGCTGAGAACCTGATTCTGACGATCACTGCACAAGGCTCGGGCAAGCTCAGCTCCAGCCATGACTATCCGGTGCGTGGACGCGGTGGCATGGGCGTGGCGGCATGGGACAAGCGTATGCAAACCGGTCCGATCATCGCTTCTTTCCCGGTGGAAATGGACGATCAGATCATGCTCGCGACCTCCAAGGGACAGTCCATCCGGGTCCCGGTCGAAGGCATTTCATTCCGCTCACGCAGTGCGGGTGGCGTCAAGGTGTTCGACACCGGCAAGGGCGAAGTAGTCGTCAGCGTGGCCTGGATCGCGGATCAGGGCGAAGAAGACATCGAAGACGGCGCGGCAGAGACCTGATCCTCTGCCGCGTCCGTTTCGGGCTTAGTTCGTTGTGGTTGTGGTTGTGGATGACGACGAACCGCCCACCACGGCTCCGACCGCCAGCACCCCAGCACCGACGGCTGCCGGGGTGCCGATGGACCCCTCGCCGGCCAAACCTCCACTTTCTGCGCGCACGCAGGATCGCGCAAGCTGACCGTTTTGTTCAATGGGATCGGGCCGGCAATTATAGGCAACACCATCCGCGCCAATAACGCGATCCGTGTAGACAGGATCACCCGTGGTTTGATCTTGAGCGACGGCGCTGCCGCAGATCACGGCAGTTGCCAAGGCTATTGTCCAAGTCATTTTCATGTCTCTTACTCCCGCTGGGCCGACCCGCACAACGCGGATCAGTATCAAAGGTCATAAGAGTATGCGCCGCTTGTGATGCTGCAATCCAAGGTAGCTTGGCACATGGAAATCAGCAAAAACCATCTGATTGCATCGTTTTGTCCAAGCGACGCTTCGCGCATCAATCCGCATAGGGTGGCGGAATACTGGGCTTTGAGGTCTCATATCGGCGGCGTTTCGCCGGATGACCGTATCAGCCAGAGTCTTGATATCTGACCCGCAGCATGCGCGACCTTGTGCCGTTTTGGTGACGAAAGTCAGTCGATCGGCTGCAAAGCGTTCATTTTTTCAGCATGTGCAGAACGCTTTTCTTATTGGAGATGCACTTTGCTTGACGATGCAAATATTCCCGCATAGCGTGTATCCTTTGGTTCAAAAGGAGTATTCAAATGCATCGGAAATTCATCTTTCTATCTATCGCACTGACACTCGCTGCGCCGCTCTCTCAGGCGGCAACCGTATTTTCCGGAACCGGGGCAAACACCGCGGCAGTCCAAGGCGTCGTGGACGATTTCAGGGTCGCGCTCGGGACATTGAATGCGCCCGCCCCGGTCAATGCGCCGGACGGGCGGCGCGAAATCAACTGGGATGCTGCACCCGATGCGATATCCCAACCCAACGCCTTTCCGGGCGATTTCTTCAACGCCGATGTGTCGCCCCGCGCGCGGGGTCTTGAAGTCCAGGCGAGCGGTGCCACGACGGGCTTTTCACTCAGCGCAAACGCTGGTTCAGGCACAACACCAGCCTTTGGATCTCCGGGTTTTTTCCCGCGCTTCAGCGAAGAGCGTCTTTTCACACCGGTCGGTGGCACGACACTAGATGTTCTTTTCTTTGATCCGGCCAACCCAAGCCAACAAGCGCTGTCGACAGGATTTGGCGCGATCTTCAGCGATGTGGATTCGATCGGGGTCACATCGATGCAGTTCTTCGATCTGAACGACGACCCGCTTGATATAGCAGGGGCAACGGACGGGCTGGTGTTTGTCGATGCACTCGATAGGGGCTTGTCGTTTCTGGGAGTGGACTTTGACGCCCCTGTACTGGCGCGGGTGGCAATTACATCCGGCAGCAGTGCATTCGATGGCGCCGATTTCTTTGGCAGTGGCGATGCGGTCGTGATGGATGATTTCATTTTCGGAGAACCGGTCGCCATCGCGCCTATCCCTTTGCCCGGTTCGTTGGCTTTGATGGGCGTCGCGGTCTTGGGTTTGAGCGGGATGGCGCGCCGACGACGCTCCTGACAAGTATCACGGCGCGGACCGATGACCCGCGCCGCACTCACGTCTGTTTCCTGCTTGTGGTTTCCAGACCTCCGGAATTTCTCTCAAAGCCCGTAAATGCCGGTGAATTTTTCCTTGAGATAGTTCAATAGCGGTTGCTCGCTCGGTTCCACTCCGGCCGCCCGCGCAATGATATCGCGCGGCTCATAAAGCCCGCCGTGCGTTTGCAGGTTCGCCCGCAGCCACCCTGTGGCAGCTTCCGTGTCACCTTGGGCCAGCTGGCTATCAAGATCCGGCAGGGCCGCGCGCATCGCGTCGTTCAGACAACCCGCATAGACATTGCCAAGGCTGTAGGTCGGGAAATATCCAAAGAGCCCAACGGACCAATGCACGTCCTGAAGCACGCCGTTTGATGGCTTGTCTACCGCATAGCCGAAATCCGCAAGAAAACGGTCGTTCCACGCCGCCTCCAGATCGCCGACTTGCAGATCACCCGACATCAGCGCGCGTTCCAGATCAAACCGCAACAGAACGTGCAGGTTATACTGCAATTCGTCTGCTTCGGTGCGAATATAGCCATCGCTCACCCTGTTCACGGTCTGGTAAAAAGCGTCCGGGTCCGCGACCCCGAAATCTCCAAAGCTGTCTTGCATCTGCGCAAAAAGCCACCCGGTAAAGGGACGTCCGCGTCCGATCTGGTTTTCATAGATACGGCTTTGACTTTCGTGCACGCCCATCGACACACCCCGCCCTACAGGCGTCAGCAGATAGCTTCGGTCGATGTTCTGCTCATAAGCGGCATGACCGACCTCGTGAATTGTGGAATAAAAACAGTTGAACGGATCAGAAGCGCTCGTCCGGGTGGTGATGCGCACATCCAGACCCGAACCGGAGCTGAACGGATGCACGGCCTTGTCCACGCGCCCATGGCTCATGTCATATCCGAATGTACGCGCAAGCTTGCGGGCCAGCTTCATCTGCTGGGTTTCATCAAACTGACCTTGCAGCTTGGCGGGGCCTTCGGCGTCACGAACGGCGGCGCGCAAATCCGACAATTCCGGGCGCATGGCGCTGAACATTGCTTCCAGATCGGCGCCCGTGGTGCCGGGTTCATAATCGGCCAGCATTGCGTCATAGACATCGCCGCCTGCCGCAAGTGCCTGGCCCTCTTCGCGCTTCAGCTCTACGACCTTGGCCAGTGTCGGCAAGAACGCCGTCACGTCGTCCTCCTCACGCGCCTCGGCCCAGATACCTTGCGCCTCGGACGTGAGGCGGGCCAGTCGCGTGGCCAGCTCTGCGGGTACTTTTGATGCCCTGTCATAGCTGCGGCGGATCAGGCGGACCTGTGCGGACCCTGCTTCATCCAGCGCGCTTGGATCGATCGCTTGCAGCCAATCCGCCAGCTGTGGATCGGTACGGCGGGCATGCAGCACAGATTCCATCGCCGCCATTTCCTCGGCCCGTTGCGGTGCGGCCCCGCGCGGCATCGTGGTTTCCTGATCCCAGCCCAAGCGCCCGGCAACCTGCGCCAGCGCCTGCGTTTGCTTGGAATGCGCCATCAGGGCGTCAAAGGCTGTCATGTCAGGTTCCTCTCAGGGATGTTGCAATGGGATAGCCACTCAGGAACCGGGCGCGCAGGATGGCGACCCATACGATGACGGCCAGAAGCTGGTGGAAAATGGCGATATGCACCGGCGCACCATAAAGAACGGTCACAATGCCCAGCACGATCTGCAGCGACATCGCCGCCAGCACCGCGTTAAAAGCCGTGCGCGTTCTTGGATAGGCGGACTTGCGTCCGCGCAACCACACCACGACCGTAAAGGCAAAGAGCAGATACCCGGTGATACGGTGGATGAATTGCACCAGACCGGGGCTTTCAAAGAAATTGCGCCACACGGGTTCGAGCACAAAGGCGGATGCGGGAAAAAACTGTCCGCCCATCAACGGCCAGTCAGTATAGCTGCGGCCCGCGTCGATACCCGCGACCAGCGCGCCGATCAGGATTTGCAGGAACGAGAAATGCAGCAACCCCGTGGAGAGGCCCCATTGCTTGGCCTCCTTGGCGCGGCGGGCTTGCATCAGATCGGACGCGCTGCGCCCCAATTCCATCACATACCATGTGATGATCCCCAGAATGGCAAAGGCCAGCCCCAGATGCGTGGCCAGTCGGTAGCTGGCGACATCCGTCATCCCCTCACCCTGCGTCACGCCAGAGGCGACCATCCACCAGCCGATCGCCCCCTGCAGACCGCCCAATGCGCCCAGCAGAAACAACCGCCCCGTCCAGCCCGTCGGGATCTGGCGGCGCAAGCCAAACCATGCGAACCCGACCGCCCAGACCAGCCCGACCACGCGGCCCAACTGGCGGTGACCCCATTCCCACCAATAGATCACCTTGAAATCACTCAGGTCCATCCACTGGTTCTGGATGCGAAATTCGTCAATGGCCTGATATTTTTCAAACTCGGATTGCCATTCGGCGGCATTCATCGGCGGAAGGGCTCCGGTGATGGGGCGCCATTCGGTGATGCTGAGCCCGCTGTCGGTCAGACGTGTCAGACCGCCCACGGCAATCATCGCAAACACCAGCGCAAAGAGCACCATCAGCCAGATTCGGATTGCGCCACGAGCGCCGCCATGGCCCTTGTCGATCAGCCCCGGTTGCGCCACAGGTTTCGCGGCCTCAGGCGTGCCGACCTCTTCAAAAAGCTTGCGTTTGCTGCTCACCGCCACGTCCTCATGTATTGGTCTTGATCCATACCTATGTCGCCGACCGGGCGACGTCCAGCGTCAGCCGTCGCCCCGCATCTTCCACCGGACCATCTGCCGCAGCACACCGTGCAGCATCTGCACGTCAGCGCGCGTCAACGGCATCCGCGACCACATATTCCGCAGGTTGGTGCGCATCGATTGTGCCTTGTGTTCGGGAAAGAAAAACCCGGCATCTGTCAGGCGTTCGTCGTAATGCGCAGCCAGATGTTCGACCTCCTGCGCCTCGGCCCACTCCGTGCCTGCCATCTCTGTCGTGGTTTGGATGTAGTCACCCGTCTGGCGCATCCACTCGTACCCGACCAAGAGCACGCATTGCGCCAGATTGAGCGAGGGAAACGCCGGGTTAACCGGCACGGAAATCAAGGCGTTGGCGCGTGCGATATCTTCGTTTTCCAGCCCTGCCCGTTCCGGCCCGAACATCACCGCCACGCGCTGGCCTTGCGCAATACGGGCCGCAGCATCCGCCATTGCGGCCTCCGGACTGAGCACTGGTTTGGTCAGATCGCGTTGGCGGGCCGTGGTGGCGTAGACAAAGCTCTGTTCCTCCAGCGCACCAGCCAGATTGTCGCTGATGCGAGCGGCGTCCAACAGACGGCCCGCACCGCTGGCCATGGCCACGGCAGAGGGGTTCGGCCACCCGTCACGCGGCGCCACGATACGCATATGATCTAGGCCAAAATTCCACATCGCCCGCGCGGCGGCACCAATGTTTTCACCCATTTGTGGGCGCACCAACACAATGGCTGGACCATCTGGAGACTTGACAGGTTCACTCATATCCGCGTCATACGCGGCGCAACGAGCCTGCGCAAGAACACCCCAAAACCAAAAGATCCGTCGCGCATCTGCATAGAAGTTTTCTTTCGCCCACGCTTGCGTTACTCCTGCGCCAAAGACCAAAGGACTTCGCATGGATACGCCTGAGCAACCGCAGCTTTATCTGATCACACCCACCGAGTTTGAGCTGAGCCAATTTCCCGACCAACTGGCGCGCGTTCTCGATGCGGTGCCTGCCGCCTGCGTGCGCCTTGCGCTGTCGAGCAAGGACGAAGACCGGTTGAGCCGGGCCGCAGATGCGCTGCGCGAAGTCACCCACGCACGCGACGTGGCGTTGGTGATCACCGACCATTTTCTGATGGTCGAGCGGTTGGGGCTGGATGGCGTGCACCTCAGCGATGCCGCCAAATCCGTGCGCCACACGCGCAAGGAACTGGGGCCGGACGCGATTGTCGGCAGCTACTGTGGCACGTCGCGCCATGATGGCATGAGTGCAGGTGAGGCAGGTGCTGACTACATCAGCTTTGGCCCGACACAAGCGTCCACCCTTGGGGACGGCAGTTTTGCCGAACTTGATATGTTTCAATGGTGGTCCGAAGTGATCGAGGTGCCCGTCGTGGCCGAAGGTGCCTTGGACGCAGCAATGGTCGCCAAACTGGCCCCCTACACGGATTTCTTCGCCATTGGCGATGAAATCTGGGGCGCAGAAGACCCCGTTTCGGCCCTCCACGCCCTGACACGCAGTATCGGCTGACCGCTCAGAAAAACACGCGTTCAACGCTCCAATAGGCTCCGATCGCTGCAATGATCAGCGACGCGGGGATAGACACGGCCCGGAACATCACTGGGTATGATCCTACCGGCGCTTCGGTTTCGGACAGGTACATGCGTCGCGCGAGGCGTACCGCAATGACCAACATGATCGCAGCCAGCGCGATGACGGTCAGCTGCCCCAATTCCACACCGACGTTGAACCCGATCAATGCGGGGATGAACTGATCCTCCGGCAGGCCAAAATCGCCCAGCACCGAGGCAAAGCCCAAACCGTGCAATAGGCCGAACCCGAAAATGACCAGCGGACGCCATCGGCTCAGCCCGGAGGTAAAGACGTTTTCAACGGCGACATAGACGATCGACGCTGCAATCAACGGCTCAACAATAGACCCCGGGACACTCACCCACCCCAGCGCGCCAAGGGCCAGTGTGACGGTATGGGCAAGCGTGAACGCGCTGACCTGCCACAACAGCGGGCCGAACTTGGTGCTGAGGAAAAACAGCCCCAGCACGAACAGAATATGATCCAGCCCCTTGGGCAGGATGTGATCGAACCCAACGGGAATATAGGCGGCAAAAGCCTCCCACGGGGTTTGCGCGTCGCCACCGCCCAACGAAATAGCCGGGCTGGCTTGCCCACCTTCGAGATACCCGGTGAAGGGCGCATCGACCCCTTGCTGGCGCAAGACAAGCGCGCCGGATCCCGAAGGCCATGCAAACACCAGTTGCGTGGCCCCTTCAGGCAAGATGCCCTCGACCGACAAAAGCGAGACCCGCGGCAACTCCAGATCAGCCACCTCGGGCACCTCAAGCGCGACCTGATCCAATGGCACCACGACATCACCAGAGGTGACAATCCCAACCGTCGACCACTCGCGGATCAGATCGGGTACACGGGCCATCAGGTCCTGAGTGCTGAGCGCGCGCAGGGCATCGTAATCCGCAGCACCTTCGGCATCATTGGTGTCGGTGACCACATCAAGGTCTATGCCGGACAGGAGCGCTTCGATGTTTACGCGGAAATCCAACCGGATGGTGCCATTGTCCTGAACAGTGAAATCCGCAATGGTGGGCACAACTTCGTGGGCGCGTGACACCGAAGCCCACGCCAGCATAGAAATGCAAATGACAACCGCAGTGGCCCAAAGCCGTTTCGCAGCAAAAGAAGAAATGACACCCATGATCCTGATCCGTTCAATTTTTTTGGTGCTGGCTTTGTTACACACCAGCGCAGCCGTTGCCCATGAGTTTTGGATTGATCCGCAGGAGTATCAAGTGCAATCGGGCGATCAACTTGTGGCAAATCTGCGCAATGGTCAAAACTTCGACGGAATTGCGCTGGCATGGTTCGAAAATCGCTTCACGCGGTTTGAAATGGTCAGCGGGGACAGCGTCACACCCGTTTTGGGACGGATGGGTGACACGCCGGCCTTGCAAAGCACTGCACCGATGGATGGTTTGCTGATCATCCTGCATGAAACCGAACCCTCGAGCCTGACATATACCGAATGGGACAAATTTCTCGCCTTCGCCGCGCATAAGGATTTTCCCAACGCCGCGTCTGATCACGCAGCCGCCGGTTGGCCTCAGGACAAATTCCGCGAAAGCTACACCCGTCACGCCAAGGCGCTGGTGGCTGTGGGCAAGGGCGCCGGTCAGGATCGGGCGTTTGGGCTGGCCACCGAATTCGTGGCGCGCACCAACCCTTATGATCCGGAGTTTGACGGTCAGATGATTGTCGACGTGCTCTATCAAGGGCAGCCGCGCGGCGACGCACAGGTCGAAGTGTTCGAGCGTGCGCCAGATGGCAGCGTGAACATCACCCTCACGCGCACCGATGCCGACGGACAGGCCGTTGTACCCGTGAAACCGGGCCACAGCTACCTCTTTGATGCCGTGGTTTTGCGCCCGGCAGACGCGGCGGGAACATCCGAAACCGCTCCGGTCTGGGAAACGCTTTGGGCGGCTCTCACCTTTGCGGTGCCGGGCTGAACGCACGCCCTTGAACCTGCCCGCACAGCGCGTCATGAAGGCAAGCATGAGCAAAATCCCTGATATCCTGTGCATCGGTTCGGTGCTTTGGGACGTGATCGGTCGATCCGCCAGCGTGATGCGGCAAGGGTCGGATGTGCCGGGCCGTATTACCCGCCTGCCGGGTGGCGTCGCGATGAACATCGCGATGACACTGGCGCGCTTTGGGCTGACGCCTGCCCTGCTCACTGCCATTGGGCGTGACCCCGAAGGCGACGAGTTGATCGCGGCCTGTGCGGCACGCGGCTTGATCACTGACACCGTTTATCGTTCTGATGATCTGCCGACGGATCGCTATATGGCTGTTGAAGGGGCCAACGGGCTGATTGCGGCGATTGCCGACGCCCATTCACTGGAAGCAGCGGGCGCCAAGATCCTGGCACCCCTATCGGATGGCCGGATCGCAAGCGATGACGCACCTTATTCCGGTCTGGTGGCGCTCGATGGGAACCTGACACTGGATCTGCTGAGCGAAATCACCTCCAGTGCGTTATTGGCGAAGGCGGATCTCAGGGTCGCGCCTGCCTCACCCGGCAAGGCCGAGCGGTTGTTGCCTTTTGTGCAGGCGTCGCGCGGGACTCTCTATGTCAACCTGGAGGAGGCCAGCCTGCTGTGTCAGCGGAAATTTCAGACCTCGCGAGACGCGGCCATGGGGCTGCTGGATCGGGGCGCGGCCCGGGTTTTGGTCACGGATGGCGGCTCTGATGCCACCCAAGGCCACGCAGACACCTTGTTGACCCAAACGCCGCCGCAGGTTCTTGTTACGCGCGTCACAGGCGCCGGCGACACCTTCATGGCCGCTCATATCGCCGCCGAAGCGGACGGTATGGCACCTGATACCGCCCTGCACCGCGCGCTCAACGCCGCCGCCACGTATGTTTCGGGAGAAACCGCCCTATGAGCTTGCCCACGATCCATTCCGCCGAAGTCGCCGCCGCACGTGCCGCTGGGCGCCCTATCGTGGCGCTCGAAAGCACGATCATTACCCACGGCATGCCCTATCCCCAAAACCTTGAGGTCGCGCGTGACGTGGAAAACGATATCCGCGCCAAGGGCGTGACACCCGCGACGATTGCGGTGATGGAAGGACAATTGCGCATCGGGTTGGAGCCTGAGCAATTGGCGGAGCTGGCCCAAGCCAAGGGCGTGGCTAAACTTTCGCGCGCGGATATGGCCGTCTGCATCGCGACAGGCGGCACAGGTGCCACCACCGTGGCCGCAACCATGATCGCCGCGCGGCTTGCCGGGATCGAGGTCTTTGCGACGGGCGGCATCGGTGGGGTTCATCGCGGAGCTGAAACAACGTTCGACATCTCGGCCGATCTAATCGAATTGGCGCAAACCCCGGTGACGGTCGTGGCCGCAGGGGCCAAGGCCATTCTGGATGTCGCCAAGACGCTGGAGGTGCTCGAGACGCAAGGCGTGCCGGTGATCACCTACGGCCAAGACAGTTTCCCCGCCTTCTGGAGCGCGCAATCGCCGCTGAAATCGCCGTTGCGGATGGATGACCCGGTCAGTATCGCGCGCGCACACAGAACGCGGGGCGCCTTGGGATTGCCAGGTGGGCAGCTGATCGCCAATCCCATTCCAAAGGCCGATGAAATTGCCAACACCGTCCTCGCCCCGATCATCGCGCAAGCACAGGCCGACGCGGAGACCCATGCGATACGCGGCAAGGCAGTGACCCCCTATCTGTTGCAACGGATTTTCGAACTGACAGAAGGCCGATCGCTGACCGCCAATATTGCACTGGTGCGCAACAATGCCCGGCTGGCTGCGGATATTGCACAAGAGCTGAACACTCTGGCGGCAGATGCGTGAATAGCGCCACTTAAAGGCGCCACCCCATTGTTTAAACCCGTTAAACCGCCTAACTACTGGATCGACCCTTTTCGGACCGACAATGAACACACCCTTTGATCCCGAGACCCCCCCACCGCCACGCAGAAGCCTGCTCGGCGCGTTTCGCGCGTCGTTCCTGACAGGTCTTGTGGTCATTGCGCCCGTGGGCCTGACTATCTGGCTGATCTGGTCGGTCGTTGGATGGGTTGACGGGTTCGTGCTGCCGCTGGTGCCGAATGCCTATCAACCTGATCGTCTGCTGCAGGATTGGCTTGGCCTTGATCCGTCGGTGCAGGTCGACATCCGTGGGATCGGCGTCATCATATTTCTGGTCTTTACGGTCATCGTAGGCTGGATGGCCAAGGGGCTTTTGGGCCGATCCCTGATCAGCTTTGCCGAAAGCCTGGTGGAGCGGACCCCGGTGGTGCGCACAATCTATTCGGGGATCAAACAGATTTCCGAGACGGTCTTTGCCCAGTCGGATCGTTCTTTCGAGCAAGCCTGCCTGATCGAATATCCGCGCCGTGGCATCTGGGCCATTGGCTTTATCTCGACCACGACCAAATACGAGATTGCAGAACGGGGCAACGAGGGCAAACCGATGGTCAGCGTGTTCGTCCCCACAACGCCCAACCCGACCTCCGGGTTTTTGCTGTTTTTTCCGTCCGACGATGTGATCGAATTGGATATGACGGTCGAAGATGCGGCCAAACTGGTGATCTCGGCTGGGTTGGTCTATCCTAACGGCAAGGACCCGACGCTGCCGCCGCCGGACTGACTACTGGAACATATCCACCAGGTCGACACTGCTGCAGACATTCAGGTCTGCCTTGTGGTGTTCCAGAAACACATCCGCAGCCCGTTGCCCCGCCTCTTTCAAACGCGCCAACGTATAGGGCGTCGCGACTAGTTTCGTGGCCACGGACAGTTCATTCATCAACACATCATCGGCAATCATATGAACCAGAACCCGGCTCATGCTGCCTTTTGCGATTTTACCTTCGTCAAGCAGGCGTTGCACGAATTCGATCGCCCGCAATTCGCGCAAAAGCGAGGAATTAAAGCTGATCTCATTGATCCGGTTTTGAATCTGTTGCGCCGTGCGCGGGATATCCGTGCGTTCCAGCGGGTTGATGTTGATAATCACGATGTCATCAGGCAGCGACGGATTGAACAGCGGAAACAAGGCCGGGTTGCCGGTATAGCCGCCATCCCAGAAGGCCTCCACCATGCCGGTTTCTGCGTCTTCAACCTCGACCGCCTGAAACATCGTCGGCAGACAAGCCGACGCCAGCACGGCATCAGTGTTGATTTCGCTGTCCTTGAAGACGCGCACCTTGCCGTTTCGCACCCGCGTGGCACAGACGAACAAACAGGGCGCCGGACCACCTTCGACATGGATCGCTTCGAAATCCATCTGTTCCACGATGGGCCGCAATGGATTGCGGTAAAACGGACCGTATGCATAGGGCGAGAGCGTCTGGCTCAGCGCATCAGCGGCCATAAAGGGCAGCGAAAATTCAAGCGCCCGCGAAACAGAGCTCAACGAGAATGGGGTCATCCATTGTGGCAGTTGCAGTTCAGGGCGCGCACCCACTTCGCGCCACAGCCAGTCCAACCGATCCTGCGCCCCTTTGCGCCCACCCTCGATCATCCCGGCCTTGAACGCGGCACCATTCAGCGCGCCCGCGCTGGTGCCCGAAATGGCCGAGATGTGCAGGTCCTCCTCATGCAGCAAACGATCCAGAACACCCCAAGTGAACGCGCCATGCGCGCCACCTCCCTGCAAGGCCAGATTGATCTTTTTCATTGCCATGTCAGATCCTTCGCCACGGCGTTACAGTGCCGTCCAGCCGCCGTCGACGCTGATCGTGGTGCCGGTGATCTGTGCTGCCGCATCAGAGCACAGGAACGCCGCCGTGCCGCCCATTTGCTCGACCGTGGCGAATTCCTTGGAAGGCTGCCGCGTCAGCATGACATCCTTGATCACGTCCTCACGGCTCATGTTGTATTCCTTCATCGTGTCGGGGATTTGCGACTCGACCAAGGGTGTCAGAACATAGCCCGGACAGATCGCGTTGCAGGTGATCGGATCCTGCGCCGTTTCCAGCGCCACCGTTTTGCTGAGGCCCACGATGCCATGCTTGGCGGCGATATATGCCGATTTGTAGGGTGACGCCGTCAGACCATGCGCTGACGCGATGTTGATGATCCGCCCCCAGCCGCGTTCGCGCATACCCGTCACAGCCGCCGCTGATGTGTGAAAGGCGGAACTGAGGTTGATGGCGATGATCGCGTCCCACTTCTCGGCCGGGAAATCCTGAATGGCCGCCACGTGCTGGATGCCTGCGTTGTTGATCAGAATATCGCATCCGCCCGAGGCCACGATCAGGCGGCGGCAATCGTCGCCTTTGGACATATCCGCCTGCACGTATTTCGCCTCTACCCCACAGACGCGGGCGATCTCCTCGGCCAAGGCGTGATCTTCGGGATTGTCGGTAAAGCTGTTGAGAACGACATTCGCGCCAGCCTTGGCCAATTCCTTCGCGATGCCAAGTCCGATGCCGGAGTTGGAGCCTGTAATAACGGCTGTCTTGCCGGAAAGGTCATACGTAAGGGCCATGAGGGTGCCTCCTTCAAACTGAGTTCACCCTACGTTACATGCTGCACCTGCAAACACCACCACCGGCCACCGCGCTGAGCAAAAAAAAACGCCTGCACAAGGCAGGCGTTAAGTTATTGAGGCAGGTTTCATACAGGCAAGAAACCTATCGAGCAGTGATCTCTTTATAAGCAATCTGGCGCCGCAGTCCAAGCTAAAAGTTTGATAAGACGTAAATACCCCGGTACGCTGTCCCCCAAGAAAACAAGGGCAGAGCGGGATTGTCTCCAAAATGAATACTGTTTTTTTCCGCTGGAGGTGGCGAATTCTTGCTGCTGTTTGCGCGATTCCCACGGCCTTTTCAGCGGCGGCGGAACCGGCCCACGGGCTATCTATGTATGGCGCACCGGCCCTACCACCGGATTTTGTGTCCCGCCCCTATGTTAACGCCGATGCCCCCAAGGGCGGCAAAATCGTGCTGGGCAACACCGGCGGGTTCGACAGCCTCAATCCGTTTGTGCGCAAAGGCACCGTGCCGTGGCAGTTGGCCTTTTTCACGCACGAGGCGTTGATGGGGCGCACACAGGACGAACCGTTCACGTTATACGGGCTTTTGGCCGAATCGGTGGAGGTGCCAGCCCGACAGATCCTGGGTTGAATTCACCCTGCGGCCCGAAGCGCGGTTTTCCGATGGCACGCCCGTCACAGTAGATGACGTGATCTATTCCTATCGCCTGCTCGGCGAGGACGGACACCCCAGATACCACGGTTTGTGGACCCAGATCAGCAGCATTGAGCAAACCGGGCCACGCTCTGTGCGGATCAGTTTTTCCAGCGACAACCGTGAATTGGCCCTGTTGGCCGGGATGCGCCCCATTCTGAGCCGCGCGCAGTGGGACGGGCGAGATTTTGCAAACGCACCGATTGACGAAATCCCCGTTGGCTCCGGCCCTTATCTGGTCAGCGACTATGAAGCGGGTCGCTTTGTGACCCTCAAGCGCAATCCTGAATACTGGGGGGGCGATATCCCCTACCGCAAAGGCACTCACAACTTTGACGAGATCAAGCTGGACTTCTACGGCGACGCATCGATCCTCTTCGAGGGCTTCAAATCCGGGGCGATTTCAGCGGTGCGCGAATTCAACGCAGAAACCTGGGACAACGGATATGACTTCCCGGCTGTGCGGCGGGGTGATGTTGAAAAAACCGAGATCCCGCACCAGAAACCTTCCGGAATGACCGGGTTCGTGATGAACACGCGCAAGCCCATTTTTGACGATTGGCGTGTCCGCGAGGCGATGATCCAAGCGTTCAATTTCGAATACATCAACGACACGCTCACCGGCAGCGCGCAGCCACGGATCACGTCGTATTTTTCCAACTCGGTCCTGGCGATGCAACCGGGGCCGGCCGGTCCAGAGGTCCGCGCCCTACTTGCCCCCTTTGCCGATACTTTGCCTCCGGGTACATTGGAGGGGTACGAGCTGCCGCAATCAGATGGCAGCGCGCGCAACCGCCAGGGATTGCGCAAGGCGGTACAACTGCTGAGTGACGCGGGCTGGACAGTCACTGACGGGAACTTACGAAATTCCGCTGGTGCACCCTTTGCCTTTACCCTGCTGTTGCCCAAGGGCAGTCAGGAAAACGTGGCTATTGCGGAAATCTACCAACGCGCGTTGGAGCGGTTGGGGATGGCCATCACGATCGAACCGATTGATGACGCGCAATATGTTCAGCGGATCAACGCCTTTGACTTCGACATGACCACCTACCGCCGTGCGCTGTCCCTGTCGCCCGGAACCGAACAGCGGTTTTATTGGGGGTCAGAGGCCGCAGACCAAGAAGGGTCTCGCAACCTGATGGGCGTCAAGTCAGCCGCCGTCGATGCCGCGATTGATGCCATGCTGACCGCCCGAGACGCGGACGCCCAGATCAGCGCCACCCGTGCCCTCGATCGTTTGCTGACCGCCGGTCGCTATGTGATCCCGTTCTGGAGCTTCGCAACCGGGCGCATCGCCCATATCCGCGAGATGCAAAGACCCAGCGTCGTGCCGATTTACGGCGACGGTCCAAATTACATGCCAGAGCTGTGGTGGTACGAAGACAAACCCCAATGATCGTCACACCGACGTTACATTGAACCGTTAGCGCGCTGTTATGAACATTCTCGTCCTGTGCACCGGCAACTCGGCCCGCTCCATTCTTCTGGAAACGATCCTGAACACCCATGGTGCGCCGGATATACACGCCTATTCCGCAGGCAGCCAACCTGCAGGACAGGTGCATCCTGCATCGCTGAAGCTGCTGAATGCGATGGGCTATGACACCAAGTCACTCAGGTCCAAAAGCTGGGATGAATTTGCCGACCCCAACGCGCCCAGCATGGACGCGGTGATCACCGTGTGCGGATCGGCAGCAGGCGAGACGTGCCCCATGTGGCCCGGCACGCCGCTGCGCGCGCACTGGGGCATCGAAGATCCCGCAAAAGCGCCCCAAGCCGACTGGGACGCCGCGTTTTCCCACAGCTACGGCCTGCTCAAAGCCAAGGCAGACGCCTTTTTGAGCCTGCCTGTGGCCACACTTGACCGCGATGCGCTGCAAGCGCACCTGAAGGCTGTCGCGGACATTTGACGCGCCGCCTCACTGTCGAATGCTTGGGAATATGTCTGCTGGTCGTGTCCGCTATCCGCAGTAACAATATAGACGCTGCCTTTTCGGAATGAGACTATCGCCGTGGCGCTTCTGGCCAATGCCATTGCGACCTTTGGTTAGCTCTTTGTCATTTTTACCGGGTCAAAAACGCGCGCCGATGCAGTACCGCCGCTTGTGGCGCTCTCTGTCACGGGTGCTTAGCGGTTCACCGCGTTGACCAGTTTCACGCGCCCAGCCATCCCAATCGTGCGGGGAATTTCCGATATATTCACGGCATTTTTCCCAGCAAGATCAAAGGGTTTATCGTCGCGCAGGTCTTGGGTATCGGGGTGGCACATTTGGTCTTGCGGCTGCTCTTCTGGCCGAACGCACCAGAGCCGGACTAAGCCAGAGACGTAACCCACAAGATCGTGGCATCCTCGGGACTGACCGACACGACATTGTGTCCCATCGTCGCGTCGTAATAGGCGCTGTCGCCACGGCGCATCTCAATCGGCTCGTAGTATTCGGTATACAGCCGAACCATCCCGGTCAGCACATAGAGAAACTCTTCACCGTCATGGCGCACCCAGCCGTCAAACTCATCCATTGAACGGGCCCGAACCCGTGCGCGGTAGGGCAGCATCTGCTTTTTCGTCAGTGTCTCGGCCAGCAATTCATGCTCGTAGGTCACTGTGGCCTGCGCATTGCCCTGCCCGGATTTTGTGACCGCCATACGGCCCCCCACCTGACCTTCGCGCGGCGGTGTGAACAGCTGTGGAACGGATATTTCTAACCCGACGGCCAGTTTCTTCAAAGCGTCATAGGTGGGTGACATCTGCCCGTTTTCGATCTTGCTCAATGTGGACCGCGCCAGACCTGCCTGTTTGGCGGCCTGTTCAAGCGTCCACGACCGGGCCTTGCGCAGATCACGCACCCGCGCACCCAGATCAACCGGGGTTGCATGGTCGTGCGCCCCGGATTCCCGGGCGATCTTGATCAGCGATTTTGGGTCCGAACCTGTCATGGCTGTCAGCTATAGCCGCGCGCCCCGCACCTTGCAACGCGTCCTGCTGCGCGCTAGCACCTGACGCATGCTTTCAATCGCCCAAAACGGCACCTGCCCGCCCTGCCCCACACCGTTCAACATGGCGCAATACGTGTTGGCCAAGGGGTTAGAGACGCCTGACAAATGCGCTTTGTCCGTGCTCGGTGCACCCTCGCCCGAAAACTGGAGCTATGAACAGCTGACGGCGGCTGTTCTCGGCACTGGCCATGGTTTGCTGGAGACCGGTCTGGTGCCCGGTGACAAAGTGCTTTTACGGCTCGGCAACACGGTCGATTTTCCCATCGCTTATCTGGGGGCACTGGCCGTCGGCATGGTCCCTGTGCCCACGTCCGCCGCCCTGACCGAGGCGGAAACCGCACGCATCATCGACGATATCGCGCCCGCTGCCGTGCTGCGTGACGCGCAGGTGCCCTGCCCCGATCACGACGGGTTGATCGCGCTGGACCAGCTGCGTGCCATGCGCATTCTACCGCCCGCCGCCTTTCACCTTGGGGATCCAAACCGGCTGGGCTATGTCATTTACACCTCCGGCACGTCTGGCGTGCCGCGTGCGGTGGGGCATGCGCATCGCGCCATCTGGGCGCGCCAGATGATGTTTGATGGCTGGTACGGGCTAACCACCCAGGACTTGATACTGCATGCGGGGGCGTTCAACTGGACCTACACGCTGGGCACTGGGCTGATGGACCCATGGACGTGTGGGGCGTCCGCCCTGATCCCGGCACCGGGCACGCCGCCGGCTGATCTGTACGGGCTTTTGCGGGATCACAAGGCCAGCATTTTTGCCGCGGCACCCGGGGTTTACAGGCAGATGCTGTCACATCATATCTCGCTTGATCTTCCGGATCTGCGCCACGGATTAAGCGCTGGTGAAAAGCTGCCCATACGGATTGCCGAAAGCTGGCGCGCCGCCACCCACCGCCCTGTGTTTGAGGCCTACGGCATGTCTGAATGCTCTACCTTTATCTCGTCCAGCCCGAACCACCCCTGCGACGTATCTGCGCTTGGACGCGCGCAGCCGGGCCGCCACATCGCGCTTTTGGATGCACTCGGCCCCGTGCCGCGCGGCACAGAAGGCACCATCGCCGTGCATCGCAGCGATCCGGGGCTGATGCTGGGATACCTCAATGCGGCCGAAGAAACCGCCGCCCGGATGCAGGGCGATTGGTTTCTGACCGGCGATCAGGGCGTGATGGATGACACGGGCCAGATCACCTATCTGGGGCGCAATGATGACATGATGAACGCGGGCGGCTACCGCGTGTCACCCATCGAAGTGGAACAGGTCTTGTCCGGTTTCGCCGGGCTGACGGGGATTGCGGTAACGGACGTGCAGATCAAGGCCGACACAACTGTGATTGCCGCCTTTTATACCGCAGCCGAAGCACTGGACGAAGACACGCTGGAGCGATATGCGGGGGCACGTTTGGCGCGCTACAAACAGCCGCGCCTCTACATTCATCTGGCCGATTTGCCCACAGGGGCGAACGGCAAAGTGCTGCGGCGCGCCCTGCGTGAGCGGTTTGAGGCCAACACATGACCAATACCATCAAGCTCGACATCATGTCCGATCCGATCTGCCCATGGTGCTATATCGGCAAGGCGCATCTGGACCGCGCGCTCGCGGATCACCCCGACCACCCGTTCTTGATCGAATGGCACCCCTTTCAGCTGAACCCGGATATGCCAGCCGAGGGCATGGACCGCCGCGCCTATCTTGAGGGCAAGTTCGGCGGCAAGGAAGGCGCTGTGCGTGCTTATGCCCCTGTGGTCGAACATGCCAAGGCCGCCGGGCTGAGCATCAATTTCGAAGGGATGAAGCGGACGCCAAATACGCTTGATGCACACCGTCTGATCCATTGGGCAGGCGTCGAGGGCCGCCAGACCGCAGCGGTTGCGGCGCTGTTCCAAGCGTATTTTGTCGATACGCGCGACATTGGCGATGCCGAAGTGCTGGCCGATATCGCCGATGGGCTCGAGATGGACGCAGCCGTGGTTGCGCGCCTTCTGGCAAGCGATGCCGATGTGCAGGCGATCAAGGACAGGGATGCGCACAGCCGCAAAATGGGGATCTCTTCGGTGCCGACGTTCATCGTCGCCGGACAGCATGCCGTGCCCGGCGCCCAACCGCCGGAGTTGTGGTCCAAGGTGATCACCGAGCTGTCACAATCTGCATGATTTGGCGTGCGACGCACGCGAGATTGCTGCACAGGCCGCTTGGAAGCCCGCGCTGTTGCAACGGTGAAACAGAGTGTTTTGGACACAGCGTGTGGCTCTAACGCTGGCGGGCAGATTGCGTTGCGCTGACAGAAGCGTGATTAAGTTTTTGAATCTATTATATTTCTATTGAGAAAGCCACTTTGAACCACACGTTCCGCTGAACACGCGAAACGAATTGTGGCAAAAACGACGTGGCGGGAATTGCCAGAACTTCAACGGTAGGTTAATGCTGACGCCAAAGCGCGCCAGTTGTTTATTTCGCGCGCATGGAGCAGAGTTTTTGACGGCCCAGGCAGCAGTTTTACCCATGCGGCGCGGCGAGTTTATTGCCCTCATGGCCATGATGTTCGCGACGATTGCCTTTTCAATCGACGCGATGCTGCCCGCTCTGCCCGAGATCGCCGCCGAACTTTCACCCACTGATCCACTTCAGGTCAACCTGATCATCTCGTCCTTCGTTCTGGGCATGGGGATCGGCACGTTCTTCAGTGGCCCGCTGTCGGATGCGTTTGGCCGCAAGCGCGTGATGATCGCTGGCGCCGTTCTCTATATCGCCGCCGCGACCGTGGCTTGGGCCAGCACCTCGCTGGAAATGATGCTGATTGCACGCCTCTTTCAGGGCCTTGGCGCATCGGGTCCGCGCGTGGTGTCCGTGGCGATCATCCGCGATCTGTTTGCGGGCCGCGAAATGGCCAGAATTCTGTCGATCGTGATGATCATTTTCACACTGGCCCCCGCCTTTGCACCTGCCATGGGCGTTGTGATCATCGCGCTGTCTGGATGGCGCGCCATCTTCATGGCCTTTGTTGTCTTTTCTGTCGTGTCAGCGGTTTGGCTGATGCTCCGCCTGCCCGAAACCCATCCGGTTGAGCGACGTCGCCCGATGCGCATAGGGCTGATGTGGCATGCGGTGGGCGAAATGTTCCAGCACCCGACGGTGCGGTTGGCCATTCTGACGCAAACGCTGCTGATGGCGATGCTGTTTTCATTCCTGATGCTCATTCAACCGATTTATGCGGACATATTTGACCGCATGAATAGCTTTGCCTTCTGGTTCGGGCTGGTCGCACTTGCCTCCGCATCGGCCAGCTTTCTCAATGCTGTGCTGGTGATCCGCTTTGGGATGCGGCGCCTTGCCACAACAGCCCTTGGCGCACAGGTCGTGTTTTCGACGATCATGATGACGCTGGGCACCTACACTGGCCCGCAAGCGTTCACGATCTTTCTGATCTGGCAGTTCTTTTTGTTCTTCCTGGCTGGGCTGACGGTCGGAAACCTCAATGCTATCGTGATGGAACCCATGGGGCATATCGCGGGCATGGCGGCGAGTGTGACAGGTGCGTTCTCGACCGTGATGGCCGCGGTGATCGCATCGCCCATTGCACTGATTTTCGACGGCACGATCCGGCCCTTGGTCGGCGCGATACTGGTGCTGTCGACGTTAGGGTTTATTCTGATGCTGATGATGGCACATGAGGAACACCGCGCGCCTGCCTGAGCGTCAGCCTGCCTTGGCCGCCTTGCGCTTTTTCTCGTCCCGCAACTTGTCCGCCAGATCGCGGGCAATGGCGAAGGCGCCTTTGATCTTGTCAGCCTCTTTCTTCCAATCGCGGCGAACCACGATCTTGTTATCCTTGACCTTGGCCAAGCCGCGCTGATCCTGAATGAAATCAACCAACCCCTGCGGTGAAGCGAACTTGTCGTTGTGAAACTGGATCGTGGCCCCCTTGGGCCCAGCGTCCAGCTTGCCAATCCCTGCGCGTTTGCACATCGCTTTGATGCGCACCACCAACATCAACGTGTTAACTTCGCGGGGCAATTTGCCGAACCGGTCGATCAACTCCGCGGCAAACCCTTCCAGCTCGACCTTTGTGTGCAGGCTGCTGAGGCGTCGATACAGCCCCAGACGCACGTCCAGATCAGGCACGTAGTCTTCGGGGATCAGAACAGGCACACCCAAATTGATCTGCGGCGCCCATTGGTCGTCCGCCTCAGACAGGCCTTCCATCTGACCGCTGCGGATCTTGGCAATCGCCTCTTCCAGCATGGATTGATACAACTCGAACCCCACATCGCGCATTTGGCCGGATTGCTCTTCGCCCAAAAGGTTGCCTGCACCGCGAATATCCAAATCCTGACTGGCCAAGGTGAACCCAGCGCCCAGCGTATCCAGGCTGCTCAGAACGCGCAGGCGCTTTTGCGCGGTATCGGTCAGTTTGCTGCGCGGTTTCGTGGTCAAATAAGCATAGGCGCGGGCTTTGGACCGCCCAACGCGCCCCCTGATCTGATAAAGCTGCGCCAGACCGAACATATCCGCGCGGTGCACCACGATGGTGTTGGCGGTGGGAATATCTAGACCGGATTCAACGATCGTCGTGGCCAGCAGCACATCGTATTTGCCATCATAAAAGGCGTTCATACGATCATCCAACTCGCCTGCCGCCATCTGGCCATGCGCCACGACAAAGCTCAGTTCGGGCAGTTGTTCTTTCAGAAACGCCTCGATGTCGGGCAGGTCCGAAATCCGCGGCACAACATAGAACGATTGCCCGCCCCGGTAATGCTCGCGCAAGAGCGCCTCGCGGATCGTGACGCTGTCGAATTCGCTGACATAGGTGCGGATCGACAAACGATCGACCGGTGGCGTGCCGATGATCGACAGATCGCGCACACCCGTCAGGCTCAATTGCAAGGTGCGCGGAATGGGCGTCGCTGTCAGGGTCAGCACGTGAATGTCGGTGCGCAACTGTTTCAGGCGTTCCTTATGGGTGACACCGAATTTCTGTTCCTCGTCAATGACCAGCAGGCCCAGGTTCTGGAACCGCACGGTTTTCGCCAAAAGCGCATGGGTGCCAATGACGATATCCACCGTACCGCGTTTGATCCCCTCGCGCGTGTCGTTGGCCTCCTTGGCAGAGACGAACCGACTGAGTTGGCGGACATTGATCGGAAAACCGCGAAACCGTTCAGCGAAGGTTTTGTAGTGCTGCCGGGCGAGCAAGGTGGTTGGCGCGATCACCGCCACCTGAACGCCCGACATCGCCGCCACAAAGGCCGCACGCATCGCGACCTCGGTCTTGCCAAAGCCCACGTCCCCACAGATCAAGCGGTCCATCGGATTGCCCGACGTCAGATCATCGATCACATCGCCAATAGCGCTCAGTTGATCGTCGGTTTCGGTGTAAGGAAAGCGCGCGGAAAAGGCGTCCCACATGCCCGGTGGCGGCTCCAGCACAGGGGCTTTGCGCAGGGCGCGTTCGGCGGCCACACGGATCAGCTTGTCGGCGATCTCGCGGATGCGCTCCTTGAGCTTGGCTTTCTTGGATTGCCACGCACCACCACCCAGCCGGTCCAGCAGGCCCTCTTCATGCCCGTAGCGCGACAAAAGCTCGATGTTTTCAACCGGCAGATACAGCTTGGACCCTTCGGCGTATTCCAGAAACAGGCATTCATGCGCGGCCCCGGCGGCGGTGATCACCTCCATGCCCATATAGCGGCCGATCCCGTGATCGACGTGCACGATCAGATCGCCCGGTGACAGCGATTGCGTCTCGGTCAGGAAATTGTCAGCGCGGCGCTTGCGCTTGGGCGCGCGGATCAGACGATCACCCAGCACGTCCTGTTCGGAGATTACGGTCAGCGCCGGCGTCTCGAACCCATGTTCCAGCGCCCAGACGGCCAGATGCAGGCCGCGCTTGCCGATCCGCGTGGCGTTCGGCACCGGGATCGCCTCGGCCAAGCCTTCTTCTTCGATCAGACCCGACAAACGCTCGCGCGCGCCTTCGGAGTAGCTGGCGATCAGGACCGGGCCTTGTTCCATTTTTGCTTTAATGTGGCTCGCCAAAGCCCCGAAAAGGCTGAGCGATTCCTGCTGGCGTTCCGGGGCAAAGTTGCGCCCCATCCGCCCGCCCGCGTCCACGACCCCCAACCCCGTGGGCTGCGGCAGCGGCGCCATCTGAACGACGCGGCGCCCCTGCATTTCGGCCTCCCACGCCGCGTCCGTCAGATAAAGACCTTCGGGTGGGGCCGGCTTGTAAACGCTGTCCATTTTGGAGCGGTGCGCCATCGCCAAACGGCGCGTCTCATACTGGTCGGCGATGCTGTCCCAACGCGACAAACGCATCGGCGTGACCTGATCATCCAGACTGACCGTGGCGTGGGGCAGATAGTCAAAAAGCGTTTCCAGACCATCATGAAAGAACGGCAACCAATGCTCGGCGCCTTGATGTTTGCGCCCGGCGCTTACGGCCTCATAAAGCGGATCATCGGTGCCCGCCGCGCCAAATTCGATCCGGTAGTTTTGCCGGAACCGCGTCATCGCAGGCTCATCAAGAATGATCTCACTCACCGGGGCCAATTCAACCACGTCCAGCTTTTGCGTGGTGCGCTGGGTCACCGGATCAAACCTGCGCGCGCCGTCAAGCGTGTCACCGAACAGATCAAGCCGCACAGGGCCCAGATCACCCGGCGGATAGATGTCGATAATGCCGCCTCGAATGGCATAATCACCCGGTTCCGTCACGGTGGGGCTTTGCACAAAACCCATGCGCACCAGAAAATTGCGCAGCGCCGCCTCGTCGATACGAGCATTCACTCTGGCGCTGAAGGCCGCGTCACGCAGCACGGCGCGCGCCGGAATACGTTGTGTCGCCGCATTGAGCGTCGTCAGCAATATGAATTGATCCGGCATCCCGTGCACCAGTGCGGCCAGGGTAGCCATGCGTTGCGCCGAAATATCGGCATTCGGCGAGACCCGATCATAAGGCAGACAGTCCCAGCCCGGGAAGACAACCACCGGCACCTCGGGGGCGAAGAACCGCACCGCTTCCTGCATTGCGGCCAAGCGTTTGTCGTCGCGGGCCACATGCACAACCGGCACGCCGCTCTGGCTCAATTCCTTGAGCAGCAGTTGCGCGTCAAACCCTTCGGGGGCGCCGGATAGCGTGATGTGGGCAGCGTCGGTCATGGGGTGCTTGAATTGGCCCTAAGGGCCACGGTGTCAACCGCCCAAAGCACCCACGGCAAGGTTTTGATACATTCCCCACAGGGCTGTGACAAAAATCGACACCATCCCGATCATCTGAACATAGAGCCGGTGGCGCGTCAGACGTTTGCGCAGGGCCTCGCCACGCGCATCCTCTTCTTGAATGAGCCGCGCGGTCGACAGCGACAACAGCCCAACAAGCGTCATGGGCAAGCCCAGAAGGAACAAAGCCTGCGCAATCTCCAGCCCGTAGACAAAGCCCAGAATGGCCAGCCCCGTCAGGAAAAAGCACCCCAGACCCAAGAGCCATAACCCCGATACGCGACCGATATAAAGCAACCGATTGGTGTGAATGCGCACCAGATCCTCAAGATCGACCTCGGCCTGACCGCCGGAGCGACGCGCGCGCAACACTAGGTCGAACGGCACGCCCAGCACGTAATGGCTGGCCGTTGACCACATCACCGCAAGCGCAATCCAGAACCACAGGTTCGAGAAAGATCGCATGTCGATCAGTTCAAAGAGATTTTGGTACCAGTCCAAGGGTGAGCTGCCTTAAGTCGTTGGCGCTTCTTAGCGGCGGATTGAGGTAATTCCTAGGCTTGGCTTGCGGAAAAATCCATGGCACTCATGAAGTGTCAACTGAACTGGACAAAACACATGCGCCCGACCCAAGCCGCCTACCCCGCAACCCGCCTGCGCCGCAGCCGTCAAAGCCCCGCGCTACGCGCGTTGACGCGGCAAAACACGCTCACCGTCGATGATTTCATCTGGCCGGTGTTCGTACGTGCTGGCGAAGGTATAGAAGAGCCGATCCCGTCGATGCCGGGCGTGTTCCGCCGCTCTGTTGACAAGATCGTGGAAGCGGCGCGCGAGGCGGCCGATCTGGGCATTCCAGCGATCTGCATCTTTCCCTACACCGGGCTGGAAGAGCGCACCGAGGACTGCGCTGGCGCTTGGGACCCTGAAAACCACGCCAACCGGGCCATTCGTGCCATCAAGTCCGCCGTGCCCGAGATCGCGATCATGACGGACGTGGCGCTCGACACTTACAACATCAACGGCCATGACGGGTTTGTCGAAAACGGCGAGATCGTGAACGACCGCACCGTCGAGGCGCTGGTCAAGATGACGCTGGCGCAGGCCGAGGCCGGGGCAGACATCATCGGCCCGTCGGACATGATGGACGGGCGTATTGGCGCGATGCGGCAAGCGCTGGAATCTGCTGGCCACCAGAACGTGATGATCCTGAGCTATGCGGCCAAATACGCATCGGCCTTTTATGGACCGTTCCGCGATGCCGTGGGCGCATCAGGCGCGCTGACGGGCGATAAAAAGACCTACCAGATGGATCCGGGCAATTCAGACGAAGCCCTGCGCCTGATCGAGCGGGATCTGTCCGAAGGGGCCGATATGGTCATGGTCAAACCGGGCATGCCTTATCTGGATATTTGCCGCCGGGTCAAAGACACCTTCGGCGCGCCCACCTATGCCTATCAGGTCAGCGGCGAGTACAGCATGATCCAGGCTGCGGCTCAAAACGGCTGGATTGACGGCGAGAAGACGATGATGGAAAGCCTGATGGGCTTCAAACGCGCAGGCTGCGATGGCATCCTGACCTATTTTGCGCCAGCCGCCGCGCGGCTCCTGACCGACTGAGGCAAACCTACGTGGGGTCCCGCCACTGCGGGCATGTGTGGTTTGATGGATCGGCGGTCAATGCACGCTGCCTTGATGGTCTCGATCTGACGAGTATTCCGCGCCGCGGCATCGCGGGCAAACACATTGTCCCGGATGGCTGACATCACCCGAAGTGTGACCACGGTTTAGGGTGACAATGCCGGCTATTGCGCGTATTGTTTCCAATAAGTCGGGAAAACCGGCATCCGAGCAATCAAAAACAGGCAATCAGATGAAAAACTCGACAGTGACCCGGCGGCTGTTCACTCTTGGCATTTTGGCTAGCGCAGGAGCGACAGCGGCATGCAACAACGGCATTGGCAGTTCAGGCGGTGCGCGGATTGATGCGCGCGTGCAGACCACGCTGGACGAAATGTACCGCACCTATCCAAATACACGCGGCTTGGCCGAGAAATCCAACGGCATGCTGGTTATGCCGCTTGTGACCGAAGCAGGCTTTGGCCTAGGCGGCGCTTACGGGCGCGGCGCGCTTTTGGTGAATGGCATCACGGTGGATTACTATTCCACCACCAAAGTTTCAGGCGGCCTGCAGATCGGGGCGCAGCAATTTGCCCATGTCCTGTTCTTCATGACCGAAGACGCGCTGAACGAATTCCGCGGCTCGCCCGGCTGGGCGGCTGGCGGCGATATCGAATACGTGATTTCCGATCGCGGCGATGGGCTGAAAGCGGAAACCACCACGGCGCTCTCACCGGTTCTGGCGGCGGTGTTTGGCCGTGCAGGCCTGCGCATCGGGGCGACCTTGCAAGGCACCAAGTACAACCGCATCATCCCCTGAACCGGGGCATGACAGATGTGTCGAAACAACATCCGCGCAACGGTTTATTGTCTGCGCGGATGCAGCGTGCAATACGCATGTCTTCAAGAGGAACCCGCTTTCGGTCTTGCGTCGGCGTTGTATCAATGAATGCAACTGTTCCGAGGTCGATGACCACAGTGACTTCTGTCTTTCATCAATAGCATACGAGCGTCGGTTACGCAGGACAAAGCTCCACTTCGTCACCCCCCTCACGAACGTCCGCTACGAAAAAGAGAGTGAAAAGCCGAAGTTCGCTGCCACCTTGATCAAACGTCAACACATCTCCAAACTTGCGCTTTGAACACAAAACGCATTTTTTGCATCTGCAAGTAAAACAATCCTGAGACTCCCCAAACCATGACACGCATAGTTTCGTTTGCCAAATCGGGTCTCGACATGGATGCGCTTCATCGTGCCATGCTGGATGCATTCTCTGACTACGTTCTTCCGATGCAACCAGATGGAGACACATTTCGATCAACGCTGAACACAAGAGGTTTCAATCCTGAGGCGTCCTTTGTTGCCGTCGATGACGATGAAGTCATCGGGTTTTGGAACGTGGCGGAACGCAACGCCAGACGGTATCTGATCGGCAGCGGCACACGGATCAACAGGAGAGGCGAAGGTTTATCATCAAGTTTGGGAAGGGCGGCAATCACAGCGGCAACGAATGCCGGGCGTGAGAGTTTTTGGCTGGAGGTCATAAAGGGGAACACAAGAGCCGAAGGTCTATACAGCAAGCTAGGCTTTGAGGTGACAAGGACGCTCGACTGTTATCGCCTTGATCATCCTTCTCCTGATCCAACTTCATGCAAAAAAACTGATTTTTCCACCGTCGCGAGTACGATTCAGCAGTATGCGACTTGGGAACCAACGTGGCAAAATTCCACTGAAACGATTTCCGGCGCACAGTTGACTTGCATTCTTCATGATAGAGGAGGCGCAATTGTTGGGAAAGGTGGTGTCGTCCATCAAATTGCCGCCGCCGACGACCCCGCCTTGGCGGAACTTCTAGCGGCGTGCGCCGAATGTGGTTCGCTGACATTGGTTAACATCGACTCTTTTGACGGCGCCCTGCGTTCACTCCTTCTTGAGCTTGGGGCCGATCGTTTCATTAGCCAATCAGAAATGCGCCTGTCTTTGTAGGGAGCCGCCATGAGAGCTTGGTGCAGGTTCGGGCAAAAAGGGGCTCAACCCGACCACCACCGCGCGGCTCTTTGCCTCAGCCCATCGCCGTCAGACGCTTGATCAGGCTTGACGTGTCCCAGCGCCCGCCTCCGAGTTTTTGCACGTCCTTATAGAATTGATCGACCAGTGCGGTGACCGGCAGCGACGCGCCGACCTCATCGGCAGTGTCGAGACAGATGCCCAGATCCTTGCGCATCCAGTCGACCGCGAAGCCGTGATCAAACTGATCATCCAGCATCGTCTCGTAGCGGTTGGCCATCTGCCAACTGCCCGCAGCGCCTTGGCTGATCACCTCGACCACCGAACGGCCATCAAGACCGGCCTTTTGCGCGAAATGCAGCGCCTCTGACAGGCCCTGTACCAGCCCCGCGATGGCGATCTGGTTGCACATCTTGGTCATCTGGCCCGCACCGCTTTCACCAATGCGACGGCAGATCTTGGAATAAACGTCCATCACGGGAAATGCGCGATCGAACGCGCCCTGATCGCCGCCACACATGATCGACAGAACCCCGTTTTCAGCCCCCGCTTGCCCGCCCGAAATGGGCGCATCGACAAAGCTGATCTGATGCTCATTGGCTTTGGCGTAAAGTTCGGAGGTGACGGCGGCCGAAACAGTGGTGTGATCCACAAAAACCGACCCTCCGCTCATGCCCGCAAACGCGCCATCATCACCCAGACAAACGGAGCGCAGATCATCGTCATTGCCCACACAGGACATCACGAAATCGGCACCCGCTGCGGCCTCGCGCGGGGTGCGGGCGGCACTTCCGCCATGGGCCTTTACCCAATCTTCCGCCTTGGAAAACGTGCGATTATAGACGGTAACGTCGTGTCCAGCACCCTGCAGGTGCCCCGCCATCGGGAACCCCATGACCCCCAAACCCAAAAAAGCCAGCTTGGCCATGACACTCCCCTTTCATTCGGTGTTGCATTCATCTGACCCTCTACCTAACAGTCAGGACCCAAGGGTCAATCATGCGCGCGCATGAAACAAGGGGCAATAGCATGGCAGAACTGTTCAAATGGTTGGTCCGGCTGACGGCTGGTCTGATCACATTGGCGGTTCTGGGTGTGGCGATGGTGTACTACCTCGCGTCCCGGTCCCTGCCTGATTACGAAGACACCGTTGTGGTGCCGACGATCAGCGCCCCGGTCGAGATCGTGCGCGACAATGCCAATGTGCCGCATATCTTTGGCGAAACGGACACGGATGTGTTTTTTGGGCTGGGATTTGCCCACGCACAGGACCGCTTGTGGCAGATGATGATGCTGCGACGCACGGCGCAGGGGCGTTTGTCGGAACTTTTTGGCAGCGCCACGCTTGAGATCGACAAGATCATTCGCAGGCTGGATCTTTATACCCTCGCGGTGGCTTCGGTCGATGCGCAGGACGCACGCACGACGGCCGCTCTCCGGGCCTATGCGGCTGGGGTGAATGCGCGGCTGGATCAGATCAACGCCGAGGCGCTGGGGCGCGGCGCGCCGGAATTTTTCATGTTCAGCGCGCCTCTGGCCCCATGGCGGCCTGCGGATTCGCTGTCGATCATCAAGCTGATGGGCCTGCAACTGTCTGGCCATCTGGATGCGGAGGTGCTGCGCGCGCGGGTGTCGCTGGCCCTGCCCGACCCTGATTTGCTGAAAGACGTGCTGCCCAATGCGCCGGGCACCGGGGTCGCCGCCCTGCCCGAATATGCAAGCCTCGTACCCGGAGTGCCGCGGCGCTCCGCGCAACACATGGGCGACGTGCATCCCTTGTCGCCCTTCAAGCGCACGGTCTTTGCGGGTGCCTCCAACGCCTGGGCCGCAGCACCCACACGTTCGGCCTCGGGCGGCACGCTTCTGGCCAATGATCCGCATCTGGGCTTCAGCGCGCCTTCGGCATGGTATCTGGCACGTCTGGAACTGCAATCGGGCGGCGTGATCGGCGGCACCTTTCCGGGGATGCCCGTCGTTCTGACCGGGCGCAGCGCAGATCTGGGATGGGGGCTGACAACCGCCTATTTCGACGATCAGGATGTCTATATCGAAGAATTGAACCCCGCCAACCGCGAAGAATATCGCACCCCGGATGGGTACAAACCCTTTGAGACCCGCGATTCCATCATCACCATCAAGGATGCCGAACCCGTCACGCTGAAACTGCGCTGGACAGACAACGGGCCCGTGTTGCCGGGCACGCATTACAATCTGGCCAGCATCACCCCGCCTGCGCATGTGACATCATTGGCGTGGACGGGTCTGAGCGCGCGCGACACCTCGATGAGTGCCGCGATGCGCCTGATGGAGGCCAAGACCGTCGCCGATGCCATTGCAGGCAGTGAAGACTACCTGGCCCCGGCCCAGAACCTGACGCTGGTAGATCGCGACACCATTGCAATGAAGTCCATTGGAATGCTGCCGCGCCGGGACGCTGCGCACCAAAGCCGAGGCCGCCTGCCCAGCCCCGGATGGATCCCGGAAAACCGCTGGCAAGGGCGGATGCCCTATTCGGCCAATCCATCGTTTGTGGCACCTGCGGGCGGCATTCTGGGCAACACCAACAACAAAACGGTCGAGCGGCCTTTTCCCAACCATGTGTCCTATCTTTGGGGCGACACGCAACGGGTGCAACGCTGGCAACGTTTGATGCAAGCGCGCGAGGTCCACACCCGCGACAGCTTTATCGAGGCGCAACTGGATACCGTCAGCTTTACCGCGCGCTCACTCCTGCCGCTCATTGGTGCGGAGCTGTGGTTCACCGGCGAGGCCGCCCCCGAAGGCACGCCCGAACGCCAGCGTCAACGCGCGTTGATGTTGCTGGCGGGTTGGTCAGGCGAGATGAATGAACACCTGCCCGAACCGCTGATTTACGCGGCGTGGCTGCGCAGCCTGCAAGCCCGCATCATTCAGGACGAGTTAGGCCCGCTGGCGTCCGAGTTCACCCATGTCCAGCCTTTGCTGATCGAACGGGCGTTTCGCGATGTCGACGGTGCCAGCAAATGGTGCGACGTGATCCAGTCGGCCCCGGTGGAAACCTGCGCCGATATGGCCGAACTGGCGCTGGATGACGCGCTGATCTGGATCAACGAGACATGGGGCGGCGCGCTGGAATCATTGCGCTGGGGGGATGCGCATCAGGCCACGCACGATCATCAGGTGCTGGGCGAAGTTCCGGTGCTGCGCTATTTCGTGAACATCCGCCAATCCACCAGCGGCGGCGACAACACGTTGCAGCGCGGGTTGACCAGCGGGCAGATGCCAGACCCCTTTCACAATGTGCATGGTGCAGGCTATCGCGGCGTCTATGATTTTGCAGACCCCAACAGTTCGGTCTTTATCACCTCGACCGGGCAATCGGGGCATTTCCTGTCACGCCATTATGACGACATGGCGCAGCTGTGGCGGCGCGGCGAATATATCCCCATGTCTTTGGATGAAAACCTTGCGCGGGCGGCGTCTGTCGGGGTCACGCGCCTTTTGCCCGGCCGCCAGTGATGACGCAGACGATCCTGTTTCACAAACCCTATGGTGTGCTGTCGCAATTCACCGACAAGGGCACCGCGGGCAGCACCCGCCCGACCCTGTCGGCGTTCATTGATCTGCCGGGCGTCTATCCCGCCGGGCGGCTGGATCGCGACAGCGAAGGTTTGATGGTTCTGACCGATGATGGCCGGTTGCAGGCGCGCATCGCGGATCCGAAACACAAACTGCCCAAGACCTATCTGGTGCAGGTCGAAGGCGCGCCGGATGACGCCGCCGTGGCGCGTTTGCGTGCGGGCGTGACGCTGAAGGACGGGCCCACCCGCGCGGCAGAGGTCACGCAGATCGACACGCCCGACCCATTGTGGCCGCGCGACCCACCGGTGCGGTTTCGCAAATCAGTGCCGGATCACTGGCTGCGCATCACCATATCCGAAGGGCGCAACCGTCAGGTGCGGCGCATGACGGCGCATGTGGGCTTGCCGTGCCTGCGACTTATCCGAGTGCAGATCGGGCCATGGGCGCTGAACGCGCTGGCACCCGGCGCGTGGCGGCATGTGGCTGCGGATGGGCCTTGATGCTCTAACTCAGGATCGCACGCGCGCCCCAGACGCCAATGGTCGCCGACACCCCCGTGAGCACCGTGCCCCAGGTCAAATCCGTGGCCACCATCGTCCATGTCCAATCCTTGAGCGTGGCCATGTTGGTGAATTCATAGGTGCCGTAGGACATGGCCCCCAGCAACGCCGCGTGGAAAAACACCCACCCCAGCGACTTCTGATCCTGCAGCGCAGGCTGGCCAATGAAGTAAACCAGAACCGCCACATAGAACGCGTAAAACGCCAGCGCCGCCCCCAAACGCAGGTCTTCCAGCAATAGATCACCCAAGGCGCGTTCGAAGGTGGGCTTAATGATGTAGCTCAGCCCCAGATAATCGAAGCCGAGAAAGACGGCGAATGTTATGAGGTATACTGTGGCAAAGGTCATGTCTGCGCTCCGGGCGATGATGGATTACCCGTAGACAACCCCCAAGAGCGGCAAAAGGTTCATCCCAAGAGGAAGAAACACCTAAAGCTGAGCGAATTGCGCTTCTTGTTGCACGGTCCAGCGCACGGTGATGTCAAAGCCGTCGTCAGTCTGGTCTTCGCGCTCCACCAGATCATGAGCAAAGAGCCACGCACGTTTTTTGCCTTCCGCAAAGCTCAGATGTATCTCGGCCTCGCGCTTTGCGCCCTGTAGTTGCTGCGTGATGGCGGCAAGCAACCCATCCAGCCCCGCACCCGTCAAGGCAGAGATGGCAAAGACCGTATCGTCACGATCCGCGCGGGCCTGAACGGCGGCGGCGTCATCGGCGCTCAGTTGATCCAGTTTGTTCCAAATCTCAAACGATGGGCGGTCATCTTCCACACCCAGCGACGCCATGATGTCGCGCACATCCTGCGCTTGTTCCTCGGTTTCCGGGTGCGAGATATCACGCACATGACAGATCACGTCGGCGGCCAACACTTCTTCTAGCGTGGCACGAAAAGCGGCAACCAATTCAGTGGGCAGGTTGCTGATGAAGCCCACCGTGTCGGACAGGATCACTTCTGGCCCATCGGGCAGATGCAGACGCCGCATGGTCGGATCAAGCGTCGCAAAGAGCATGTCCTTGGCCATCACGTCGGCACCGGTCAAACGGTTAAAGAGCGTCGATTTTCCAGCGTTGGTATAGCCCACGAGGGCAACAATCGGGTACGGCACCTTGGCGCGAGCGGCGCGGTGCAGCGCACGTGTCTTGACCACCTTTTCCAGTTGACGGCGCAGGCGCACGAGTTGTTCGTCAATGGCGCGTCTGTCTGCCTCGATCTGGGTCTCCCCCGGTCCGCCGACAAATCCCAAGCCACCGCGCTGCCGTTCAAGGTGCGTCCAGGCACGCACCAGGCGGGTACGTTGATAGCTAAGCGCGGCCATTTCCACCTGAAGCACACCCTCGCGTGTGGCGGCGCGGTCACTGAAGATCTCCAGGATCAAGCCGGTGCGATCCAGCAGTTTCAGCCCCCATGCTTTTTCGAGGTTGCGTTGCTGAACCGGGCTGACCGGGCCATCGACCAGCACCAATTCGATCTCCGCCTCTTCAAAGGCGTCCTTGAGTTCCTTGATCTTGCCCGAGCCGAAAAGCATGCCCGCACGCACCGTTTTGAGTGGCACGATGTCCGCGCCGACAACCTCCAACTCCGGCAACGCATGCGCCAAGGACACAGCCTCGGCCAAGGCGTGATCGGCCAGTCGCCGCTCCGGGTCGGATTTGATGTCAGGATGCAAAACCCACGCGCGGGTCACACGCGGGGTCGTGGTATCATCGATTTGAAACGGCGGACGGCTCAATTAGCGTCTTCGCCCTCATAAAGGCTGATGGGTTGGGACGGCATGATGGTTGAAATGGCATGCTTGTAGACCAATTGCGATTGCCCATCGCGGCGCAACAACACGCAGAAATTGTCGAACCACGTTATAACACCTTGCAATTTCACACCATTGATCAGGAAAATTGTCACCGGGACCTTGGTTTTGCGCACGTGATTCAGGAATGCATCCTGAAGATTCTGTCTGTCAGACGCCATTTGAAATGCCTTTTTTTCTTACAGGTATCCGCGGACCGGACCCCCCCATTCGCGCCAGTATGAAGCGCGACGGTCCGAGGTTCCACCCCAAAAAACAGTCCGTTACGGACCTTTACCCGCAAGCCGTGTTATGCCCGCCACAGGTCCGGCGTCAAAAGCGCAATAATGGCAAGTGTTTCAAGCCGTCCCAACACCATCGCTGCACAGAGAATCATTTTGGCCGATAAGCCAAGTTCTGCCAAATGAATGGGCGTATCTGCGGCATGCTCAATCAGCGGGCCCGTTGTGGTCAGGCTGGCGACACTTAGAACCACGGCGTTCTCAAAGCTCACCCCCGTCAGGGTCAGAGCCACGGTGATCGCGGCCAGTGTCAACGCAAAAAGCATGAAGAAGATCCAGGCGATGAACGCCCCGTTGCGCTGCAGGCGTCGCCCATCCACTCCGGCCGAACTGACCGACGACGGATGCACCAGACGTTCCATTTCACGCAACCCATTGAGGTAGAGCGCGAACACGCGCAAGAGCTTAACCCCACCCGCCGTCGTCGCCACGCCGCCCCCGATCAGCGCGAGACCCATCAGGATCAGCCCCGGCGTACTGAGGCCCGACCAGCTTTGCGGCGGTGCTCCAATCGGCGCTGGCAAACCCGGTCGTCGTCAGGAACGACAGCACAGTAAAGATCGAACCCCAAAGCGCGCGCAGCGCCTGTTGGAGATTTTCATCCGCAGAGACATCAAACGCCCCCAGCCAATGTCGCACAAAAAGGATCAGCGGTACGATCACCACCAGAAACAGCCCCAGACGAAACTCCGGATCGGTCCCTAGCCCACCTTGGGTCGCGGTGACCGTGTCACTGGAAAACGTCAACCGCGACAGCGCAAAGAGCATAAAGAGCAACATCACGGCCTCGCCAGGAATGCCGGACGCGCCCGCCTCCGTGCCCCCCACAGGCGAAATACCCGATGTCGCAAGCACTGACATCGCATGGCACAGGGCGACCAAGGCATCGTCGCCACTGATGATCAGCAACAGCCACAATACCCCCGTCAGCCCCACATAGACCGGGAAAAGCGTGCCCGTGATGCGCAGCAGCCGTTCACGTGGATCGGCACGGTCGAAAGAGTGGGCGACCGCATCGCGCCTGCCCGGTTCGGCCTGCGCCGTCACCTCAAAACCGCCCAGATTAAGCGGCGCAAGGATGGCGGATGCGGCAATCCACATCAGCAAGCCCCCCATCCAGCCCACCTGCGCGCGCCACAAATGCAGCGTGCCTGTCAGGCGCTCGGGGTCATCAAAGATCGTCGCGCCCGTTGTGGTAATGGAGCTGACCATTTCGAAATAGGCATTGAGAAAACTGGTGGTGCGCAGCCCTTCGTAAAAGGGAATGGCCAACAAGATCGGCAAAAACACGAACGTCGAAAATAGCGACATCAACGGACCCAGCGCCCCATGCCGTGGATCACGACCTGCATGGGCCACCGAAATCAGCACAAAGGTGATCAGCCCCAGCAAACCGACATAAAGAAAGGCGCGCGCCGATTCCAGATCGCGGGTCACTGTGCCATGCACGGCCGGTACGATCATTGATAGGGATGCGGCCCCGAAAAGGAGCAAAAACAAGGGCAACCGCCACAAGTAGCGCGAGAAGCCCCCTTGTTTGGCCCGGATGTTTGGGCTGCGCGCCATGCCTAGAAAAAGTCGATGGAGACCTGCATCAGCCGCTCCACCTCTGGCACATCGCCCGCAAGCGCGAAAATCGCCACGACGTCACCTTCGTCAATCCGGGTGCTGCCCATAGGGCGGATGACCTTGTCGCCCTTGCGCACGGCCCCCACCAAGACCCCTTCGGGAAAATCAATGTCCGCAATGCGCTGTCCGGCCATGGGCGAGGTCGAGAGGACTTCGGCCTCGATCACCTCGGCCTCGGCATCGCCAATGGAATAGACCGCGCGGACGCGCCCGTGGCGAATGTGGCGCAGGATCGAACTGACAGTGGTCGCGCGCGGATTGATGTAGGCGTCGATCCCAAGTGGCGTCATCAGCGGCACCAGTGTGGGGTCATTGATCAGCGCGATCACGTAAGGACAACCTTCGGCCTTGGCGCGCACACAGGCCAGCATGTTGGTCTTGTCATCATCAGTGATGGCAAGCATCGCATCTGCCCGCGAAATGCCCGCTTCGGCCAACAACGCAGAATCCAGCCCGTCCCCATGCAGAACGATGGTGCGTTCCAGTGTTTCGGCGGCCATTTCGGCGCATTTGCGGTTTTTCTCGATCACCTTGGCGCGCACGCGATTGGTGCGCCCTTCCAGCGCCTGTGCGACGGCCAGCCCGACATTGCCGCCCCCCACAATCACCACCCGTTCCTGTTTGGAGGCGGTTTTGCCGAAAATTTCCAACGTGCGGGGGATGTCATCGATATGGGAGAACACATAGCAATCATCACCGACGAACAGCTGATCCTTGGCCTCTGGCGCAAACAGCGTGCCATCGCGCCGCACGCCCACAACAACCGCGCGCAGGGTCGAAAAAAGATCGGTCAATTGGCGCAGTGGCGTGTTCACGACGGGGCATTCTTCCTCGATGGTAATGCCCAAGAGGTGCGCCTTGCCGTCCATGAAGACTTCGGTGTCGAAAGCCGCGGGGGCCGCCAGACGTTGCAGTGCCGCGGCCGCCACTTCGCGTTCGGGGCTGATTACCACGTCGATGGGCATATGATCGCGGCGGTAGAGATCCGAATAGATCGCCGTCAGATAGGATTGGCTGCGCAGCCGTGCGATCTTGCGGTTGATGCCAAAAACCGAATGCGCCACCTGACAGGTGACCATGTTGACCTCGTCCGAATGGGTGGCGGCAATGATCATTTCAGCATCGCGCGCCCCAGCTCGGTCCAAAACATCCGGGTAGCTCGCAAACCCGGCAATACCCTGCACATCGAGCGTGTCGGTCGCGCGGCGTACAAGATCGGGATTGCTGTCGACGACGGTGACGTCGTTGCGTTCGCCGGACAGATGGCGCGCGATCTGCCAGCCAACCTGACCCGCCCCGCAAATGATAACCTTCATAGCCCGTGCTTTCCGCCGTTTGTCGGAGCCTTCTGAATGGCAGATGGCCCTGATACGGTCAATTCAATTTGTCCTTTGGAGCATTTCAGGGCAAATTGCGGATATGAGAGTGTTTTTGACCCTTGGCGTTGTGGCAGTTTTGGCGGGGTGTCTGCCGTTGTCGATCTATCACCGCGAGGGCGTCAGCGTCGCCAAAATGCAAAGCGACAAGACGACCTGCGAGGTTGCCGCCCTGCGCGATGTCCCTGAAGCCCGCCAATGGAGGCGCGGACCGTCGCAGTATATTCCCGGACCGCGCATTTGCGACGCCGCCGGCAATTGCCGGTATGGTCCGGGATATTACGTGCCAGGTGCGCTTTATACGGTGGATGCCAATGCCGGGCTGCGGGCGCGTGTGATGGATCAGTGCATGGCCCAAAAGGGCTATACCGAAGTGTCTTTGCCGCCTTGTTCAGCGGCCGTAGC
The DNA here is from genome assembly GCA_942490645.1 of uncultured Alphaproteobacteria bacterium. Taxonomy (GTDB): domain Bacteria; phylum Pseudomonadota; class Alphaproteobacteria; order Rhodobacterales; family Rhodobacteraceae; genus CALNXN01. The sequence continues at coordinate 330,362 of CALNXN010000010.1, forward strand.
GCGGGCCGCCCCACCCGGTGCCACACGGGTGTTGCCCAAGCTGACATCCACGTCGTGTGTGATCCGCAATCAGGGCGGAAGCTGGCAAATTGTCAGCCAGGTCCAATAGCTGTCGCATTTGATATGGCTGCGGGCGGGATGGCGCGGTAAATCTGCGGCCATGATGCAAGATTTTCCAGCGAATCCGCCCCATCTGCAGAGCGCCAAGTCACTGGTTCGGGATCATTATTCCGCATTGGCCGAGGCGACCCCGCAAACCGTGGCCAAGATTCTGTCCAACCGAATGAGCAAGGACGTCGTCTGGCGCGGTATGCACCCGTTTCACGTCCAAACCGGTCCCATCGCCGTTGCTGAAACCTTTTGGGGGCCATTTTTGCGCGCATTTTCCAACGTGCAGCGGCGCGAAGACATCTTTTTTGCCGGATTGAACCAGATTGATGGCTTTCAAGGCACCTGGGTGGCCTCGATGGGGCATCTGATGGGCCTTTTTGATGCGCCGTTTCTGGGGATTCCGGCGACGCGCAAGATTGCCATGATCCGCTACGCCGAGTTCAACCGCGTGGAAGATGGCCGGATCGTGGAAACGGCGCTGTTTGTCGATCTGTTGCATTTGATGATCCAGGCTGGGCTGCAACCCTTGCTCGCCGAGCAGACCGGCGCGCATCTGATCCAGCCCGGACCGCTCACCCATGATGGGCAACTTTTTGAACCGCAGGAAGCCGTCGAGGGGCAAAGGACGCTACACCGTATCAACACGATGATCGGCGCGATTGATCATGCCAATGCGGCAACCGTTCCGTTGCCGCCCGAAGAGGAATTGGCGCAAGACTGGCATAATGACATGATTTGGTGGGGACCGGCCGGCATCGGGGCGACCTATACCATCCCGCGCTATGTGGAACAGCATCAAGGGCCGTTTCGTCGCAAGATATCCGACCGCGCCTTCAACGGGCATGTGTGCCGGATGGCCGAAGGGACCTATGGCGGATTTTTCGGATGGCCCAACCTGACGCTGAGCAATACGGGCGATTTCATGGGGGTTCCGGCCAGCGATGTGAGGGCTGATATGCGAGTGGTCGATATCTATCGTCGCTCGGGCGACAGGTTGGCGGAAAACTGGGTTTTCATCGATATGCTGCATTTCATGAAAATGCAGGGCGTGGATGTATTGGCTGACCTTGTGGCGTGACATGGCACAGACACCGCCGGGTGGCGGGCGTACGCCTCCGGCGGGCATAGTTTTGGAACAATGAAGCGCGACGGGCTGGTCAGTCGACAGGTTCGTCTTCGTCTACATGGGCAATGCGGGCGCCCGATTTGGCAGAGGTAACGACACCAAGCGATTTCAGTTTGCGGTGCAGGGCGCTGCGTTCCATTCCGACGAAGTTCGCGGTGCGACTTATGTTGCCACCAAAGCGGTTGATCTGGGTCAGCAGGTATTCACGCTCGAAGGCTTCGCGCGCCTCGCGCAGCGGCAAGGTGGCCAATGCGCCCGACAGAACGACGCGGCTGTCATCACCGCCCGTATCGTCTTCGCCCGGCAGTTCGCGCGCCTCGATCGGACCGGTGCCATCACCGAGGATCAGCACGCGTTCGATCAGGTTCTTGAGTTGGCGCACATTGCCCGGCCACACCATCGTTTGCAGCAAGGCGATGGCGTCATCGCTCATCTCGCGTTGAGGCAGACCCTGAGTGGCGTTCATTTCGGCAATGAAATGCGCGGCCAGGGCAGGAATATCTTCACGTCGTTCTTCCAGTGACGGCACTGCGATCGGCACCACATTGAGGCGGTGATAGAGCTCCTGACGGAAGGTTTCGGCTTCAATTGCGGCTTCAAGATCCCGGTTTGTCGACGAAATGACCCGCAGGTCCACGCGGACCTTGTCATTGCCACCGACGCGTTGGAATTGCTGATCCACGAGCACGCGCAGGATTTTGGATTGTGTGCCCACCGGCATATCCGCGACTTCGTCGAAATAGATCACACCGCCGTGGGCCTCTTCGAGAAGGCCGGGTTCGACGCCGCGCGTTGGGGTTTCGCGACCAAAGAGCACCTCTTCCATCCGTTCAGGTGCCACGCCTGCACAATTCACGGTTACAAAGGGCGCATTGGCGCGAGCGGAATGGGCGTGGATATAGCGCGCCGCGACCTCCTTGCCGGCACCCGCCGGGCCAGTCAGCATCACGCGACCGTTGGACTTGGTCACCTTGTCGAGTTGGCTGACCAGGGTGCGGAACCCGGCCGAGGTGCCGATCATATCGGATTGCACCACATCCTTGCGGCGCAGGGATTGGTTTTCACGGCGCAGTCGCGACGTTTCCATCGCGCGGCGGATCACCACGAGCAACTGGTCAATATTGAAAGGTTTTTCGATAAAGTCGTAAGCACCCTGTTTGATCGCGGCGACGGCGATCTCAATATTGCCATGGCCTGAAATGATCACCACGGGCACGTCCGGGTTGTCGCGCTTGGTGGCCTTGAGGATGTCGATACCATCCATCCGGCTGTCCTTGAGCCAGATATCAAGGATCATCAGCGCCGGGGCTTCGGCATTGATCGCGGCCATCGCATCGTCGGAATTGCCCGCAAGCCGAGTGGCGAACCCTTCGTCCTTCAGGATGTCGGAGATCAGTTCGCGAATGTCACGTTCGTCGTCTACGATCAGAATGTCACTCATGTGTCGAATTTCCTTCTGTCAAAAGCTCTGGGTCAGGATCGGCCCCCGGCAAGGGCAGCGTAATCACCGCCATTGCGCCAAAGTGGCCGGATGGATCAAAGGCGGGCGCATCTTCGAGGGTCAGCGTACCGCCGTGTTCTTCGATAATCTTGCGCACGATAGGCAGGCCGAGTCCGGTGCCTTCGCTGCGGGTGGTGACGTAAGGCTCAAAAAGCCGTGCACGGTCTTCGGGCAAGCCGATGCCATTGTCGGCAACGGTAAGCTGCACCGCATGATCCAGACGCGTCAGCGTCACATGGATCTGAGGTTCGAACTCTGCGTCAGAGTGCTTTTGTTTCCGCGTATCAATGGCTTCTCCGGCGTTCTTGATCAAGTTCGTGAGTGCCTGAGAGATCATTGTGGCATCCAGATTAACCTCGATCGGATCATCCGGCACGTCGGATTTGATCGTTACGTCGGGCTGTCCCGTCTGTTGAAGAAGCACCGCACTGCGTACCAGGGCGATGATGTCTTCGGCTTTGCGATCCGGCTCTGGCATCCGCGCAAATTTGGAGAACTCATCCACAATCCGGCGCAGGTCGCCCGTCTGGCGGATGATCACATCGGTCATCTGCTCCAGTGCATCGCTGTCGTCACCGACTTTGGGGGAAAACTTGCGCTTGATACGTTCCGCCGAAAGCTGGATCGGCGTGAGCGGGTTCTTGATCTCATGCGCGATGCGGCGCGCAACATCGCCCCAAGCGGCCATCCGCTGTGCGCTGACCAGATCGGTGACGTCGTCAAAGGCCACCACATAGCCCTCGAGCGTGCCATCCTCGCCCCAGCGTTTGGCCATGCGCACCAGCAAGTTTTCTTGGCGACGCTGACGCGACACCTTCACCTCATCCTGTGCGGCCTCATCGCGCCCAGTGCGCACACGTTCAAACAGTGGGCCAAACTCCGGAACTACGACGTTGAGGGCCAGTTTTTGCTGGTCTTCCTGCCAATCAAGCAGCCGCATGGCCGAGCGGTTGACGAACGTTACACGCCCTTCGGGATCAAGCCCCACAACGCCGGAGGTGACCGAGGAGAGCACGGAATCAAACAAGCGACGGCGGCGTTCGATCTGTGCTGTGTTTTCCACAAGCGTGTCGCGTTGCCCTTTGAGTTGCTTGGTCATCTGGTTGAAGTACCGGCTGAGCATGGCAATTTCGTCATCGCCGTCCTCCTCGCGCACCTGAACATCCAGATCACCGGCACCGACGCGTTGCGCGGCCCCCGTCAGACGCCCGACAGGGCCAGACAGGCGTTCGGCAAACCAAAGGCCCAACCAGATCGCGGCCAAAATCAGGATCAGCGCGAACGCCAGATACACCAGTCCGAATTCAAAAAGCAGCCGCCCGCGTTCGCTTTCAAGTTGCTGGTAGAGACGCACGGTTTCCTGCGTTTCATCCAACAGTGACAAAATCTCGCCATCCACGTCGCGGCTGACATAGAGCAAACGGTCGGCCGAGGAGGTCAGCCTGACGAGCGCCCGAAATTCATTGTTGGGCCAGTCCTCGATCACGGTCGCCTGTTGGGATGTGGCCTCGGCAATCTGCGCGGGTTGCGGCGCTTCGAAATCAAAGAGATACGACCGATCGCCGCGCGCCCTGATCTGGCCGGTGCCGTCGATCAGATAGGCCTCGCGCAAGCCGCGTTGGATGCGCCGCTGCCCATCGCCCAGAATTTCACTGTCGGATGCGTTGACGCCGGATGTGCGCGTCTGGTCGATCAGTCGCGCAAGCGCCAGAGCGTCTTCGGCCAGATCAACACGCTGTTCGGCCTCATAAGCCTGTGCGGCGGCCAGCGAATTGCCGACCACCTCGCGCACGCGGTCGGAAAACCAGCCCTCCAGCCCGACATTCACGGTCAAGCCGGCAAAAATCGCGACCGTCACAGTTGGGATCAGCGCCAACGCCGCGAACACTCCCGTCAGTCGCAAGTGTAGGCGAGAGCCCGCCGATTTCGCACGCCGGGCCGCAATCAGGCGGGCGACCTGCGCCAGAACAAGGGCCGCCACGACCAGAATATAGACCAGATCCGCCAGCAGTATGAGGCGCAGCCCAAGCGTGTTGGCCGCCTGCCCCAGAGGTCCGAGGATCAGATAGGTGGCCAACGCCAAAACCGGTCCCAGAACCACCAGACCAAAGGTCGTGGCGTTGCGAAACCGTTTTTTTCGGCGCAATTGGCCAAGTTTCAGCCAGGTTGAACTGCTTACCCGGGTAACCACCCGTGACCCCACTTATGATGTGGCGCTGACGCGCCCGACCGCTCTATATTGTGGTCCTGATCAGGGAGTGTCCCCCGATGGCCACGGTTCTGTTGCGGTTTTACATCAATTTGCGGCGCCGTGTCACCTCTATATCGAGGTCAGTGATCTTCTTGCGCAGCGTATTTCGGTTAATTCCCAGCAAGTCCGCACATTTGGCCTGATTTCCGCCTGTGGCTTCAAGGGCAATTTCGATCATGGGCGCTTCGACTTCACGCAAAATACGGGCATAAAGCCCGGCAGGCGGTAGCATATTACCATGCAGATCAAAGTAGCGTCGCAAGTGACGCTCAACAGATTCGCCCAGCTTTTCGGTGTTGCCCGCCGCACGCATCGGCTCCAGATCGGGCTGCGCGCCCAGCACCTGTTCCACCTCGATGCCGGAAATCTCCGCCGCGCGCGATGTCAGACCGAGGCGACGAATGGCGTTCTCAAGCTGCCGCACGTTGCCCGGCCAACTGTAAGAACGAAAGATCTCCGCGGCCTGTGCCGAAAGGCTGCGCACCGCGCTTTGCCCCCCCTCGGAACGCGCCAGAAAATGCTCGGCCAGCAGCGGGATGTCATCAAGCCGCTCGCGCAACGCAGGCACGGTCAGGGTGGCACCACTGAGGCGGTAATAAAGATCCTTGCGCACTTGTCCTGCTTCCATCGCGGCGGACAGATCAGTTTGGCTGGTGGCGAGAAACCGTGGCGCGTAATCGCCGGGCGTGTCCATCATGCGGACGATGCGGGCCTGCAATTCCTCTGGGATATCGCCGATCTCTTCGATCAAAAGCGTCCCGCCCTTGACCCGCGCCAACAGCCGCGCAGGGCCTTCCAACTCTTCAAGGTCGTTCACGGTGGCCGCAACGAACGGCAGGCTGCGCCGGTCGGAAAAATCGTGGATCGCACGCGCAATCAACGATTTTCCGGTCCCGGATTCGCCCCAGATCAACACCGGCAAATCGGTGTTCATGACCCGCGCCACCACCCGGTAAAGCGCCTGCATGACGGGCGTGCGCCCAACCAGAGGCAATTCATCCGGGCGGTCATCCTCAACAGCGGGGGCTTTGCGGCTTTGCCGGCGTTGTTCAAGCGCGCGCGCGGTGCGTTTCATCAAGTCTGGCAAGTCGAACGGCTTGGGCAGATAATCATAGGCTTCGGCCTCGGCTGCCTGAATGGCCGTCATGATCGTGTTTTGTGCCGAGATCACGATCACCGGCAATCCTGGACGGTCTTCGGCGATTTTCGGCAGCATTTCCAAACCATTACCATCAGGCATCATCACATCCGAGATCACCACGTCGCCCTTGCCCTCGGACACCCAGCGCATCAACGTCGTCAGGCTGGAGGTCGCATGCACCTTGCACCCGGCCCGCGTTAGCGCCTGCGTTAAAACCGTGCGGATCGTGCGGTCATCATCTGCAACCAGAACAGTGCCATCCATGTGTCAGCTCCCTTGACTGGCTTCCTTGGCACCCTTGGGCGCCAGAGGAAGCGAAATGCGAAATACCGTGCGTCCCGGCACGGAGGTGACCGAAATCCAGCCCCCGTGATCGGAAATAATCTTGCTGACCAGAGCCAACCCCAGCCCGGTGCCGTTCTCGCGGCCCGACACGAAGGGATCGAAAATGTCACCCTTGATGTTTTCGGGCAGACCGGGGCCATCATCAATGATCTCGACCTGAAGGGGCAGCGATTGGCCCGACCCGTCCGCGCGCCGCAGGCGGAACGAGTGTTCGAAATAGCTGTGCAGTCGGATCGTGCCCGGCGCGCCACCTGTCGCCTCGGAGGCGTTCTTCAGCAGGTTCAACACCACCTGCAGCATTTGATCAGGATCACCAAGAGCCAATGGCAGCGAAGGATCGTAGTCTTCCTCGATCCTCATATGCGCGCCAAAGCCCAACAGAGCCGAACGGCGTGCGCGGTCCAGCACGTCGTGTATGTTGACCGGTTTGAAATCGGGCGAGCTGAGGTTGCCAAACTGCTCTACCTGCCCCAGCAATTTCACGATGCGACGGCTTTCCTCGACGATCAGGTTGGTCAGCTCCAGATCTTCAGGACCAAGGTTCATGCTCAGCAACTGCGCCGCACCCGTGATCCCTGCAAGCGGGTTCTTGATCTCATGCGCCAGCATTTCGGCCATACCTATGGCGCTTTTGGCCGCAGATTTCACAGAATGGTTCTGCGTCATGCGTCCGGCCAATTCACGCGGCGAGATCATCAGGATCATGTGCCCCGGTCGGCCATTAAGCGGTGCAATCTGCAGATCGGACTGCATCGGAGCACGTTGGCCGCCGCCCACATCCACATCATTCACAAAAAGCGGTGTGCCGCTGTCGCGGGCGCGCTCAAAGGCTTTTTCCAACGGATCGTTGACCGCAATCGTATCCCACACCGGCGTTCCGAACACCGTTTTGGCCGAGGCATTCAAAAACCCTTCGGCGGCGGAGTTGATGTCGAGGATGGTGTCGTCGGGCGCTATGATCACCGCAGGAATGGGCAGGCTGGCCCAGATCGATCTGTCAGATGTCATGCGGCCTGCCTCCGTTCGGAATGGCAGGCATCCACGACAAGCCGCAGCACGGTTTTCACATCTTGCGCTGTCAGCACCTCTTTGCGCAGGGCATCAGGCGTGGCGCAAGTGTCCATGAACCATCCCAGATGCTTGCGCGCGACGCGCAGGCCCAGATCGTGACCATAAAAGCCGATCATCGCTTCGTAGTGCGCGGCCACCATATCAGCCATCGCAGCCCCATGCGGGATATCCGGTTTCGCCGTGCCGAAAAGCTCATGCGCCACCTCGGCCAGCAACCACGGACGACCGCGCGCGCCGCGGCCCATCATGATCGCGTCGGCCCCGGATTGCTGCAGGGCAGCGCGGGCGCTTGGGGTGTCGATGATATCGCCATTTGCGACGACTGGAATATCCACCGCCTGTTTCACCGCATTTATAGCCGACCAGTCGGCGCGACCCTTGTAAAACTGGCAACGCGTGCGCCCGTGGATGGTAATCATCGCGATACCCGCAGCTTCGGCACGGCGCGCGATCTCCGGCGCATTCATCATCGCATCATCCCAGCCCAGCCGGGTTTTCAACGTCACCGGGATCGACACCGCCTTGACCACCGCTTCGATCAGGGTCAGCGCGTGATCCGGCGTTTTCATCAACGCGGACCCGGAATAGCCCTGTGTGACCTTTTTGGCCGGGCACCCCATGTTGATGTCGATAACGCGCGCGCCCTGCCCTTCGACCATGCGCGCCGCCTCCGCCATCGGGACCGCCTCGCGGCCAGCAAGCTGCACGGCGGTGCCGATATGACCCAACCCCAGCTCCGCTTTTTCCCGGCTGCCAGGCCGCGCATTGATCATGTCGTGACTGGCCACCATCTCTGATACGACCAGCCCCGCACCAAACGACCCCACCAGATCGCGGAACGGCAGATCAGTGATTCCCGCCATTGGCGCGAGCAGCACCGGAGGCGTCATATCGAATGGAGGAAGCGCGCGCGACAAATGCCTAATCCTTGAGCAGTTGCACACGGTCTACCAAGTAGCGTGGTTTTCCTCAATAATACAACGCAATTTACATGGGGATGCTGATAGCCACTGCCTGTTTTTTGTGCGCTCGGCATGAGAATTGCAGGCCTGCGCACAAAGCCCTAGACAGATCACAGGATGGGAGTCGGTCGGGAATGAGCATCGCCGTTTTGATTGTAGCCGCAGGACGTGGCACGCGCGCGGGTGGAGACGCGCCAAAACAGTGGCGCACCATTGCTGGAAAGCGCGTGATTGATCACACTGTCGCCGCGTTCGAGAGGCACGACCGGTTGGGGCAGATCGTGATTGTGTTGCACCCCGAAGATATGGCGCTGGGCGCTGAGTTTGCTCAACGCGGGCACATCGTGACGCCGGGTGGCGCCGACCGCGCCGCATCCGTGGAAAAAGGGCTGGCTGCCTTGGCGCAACTCAGGCCAAGCCGCGTCTTGATCCACGATGTCGCGCGTCCTTGCGTTTCCGCCGGCGTGATTGACGCCGTGATTGACGGGCTCGATCATGCGGACGGTGCGGCGCCAGCGTTGGCCGTGAGCGATGCGCTTTGGACTGGAACGGATGGTCGCGTCACGGGCGTTCAAAACCGCGATGGGCTTTACCGCGCGCAGACGCCGCAAGGGTTTCATTACGATGCAATTTTTGCCGCCCATGCCACGCACCCCGGCGGCGCCGCAGATGACGTCGAAGTGGCGCGCACCGCTGGCTTGCAGGTGGCGATTGTGCCGGGCGACGTAGATAATTTCAAAATTACCACGCCGGAGGATTTCGCTCGGGCGGAACGGATCTTGGGGGGCCAGATGGACATCAGGTTGGGCAATGGATTTGACGTGCACGCCTTTGGTCCGGGCGATCATGTGACGCTGTGCGGGGTCAACATCGCGCATGATCACGGGCTGGTCGGCCATTCGGACGCGGATGTGGGATTGCATACGGTGACGGATGCGATTTACGGCGCGCTGGCGATGGGCGACATCGGGCAACACTTTCCGCCGAGCGATCCGCAATGGAAGGGTGCGGCCAGCCATATCTTTCTCGAACATGCTGCGAAACTGGCCGCCGAAATGGGATTTATGATTTCCAACGTGGATTGCACGCTGATTTGCGAGTTTCCAAAGATCGGTCCACATGCCGCACGGATGCGGGGCGTGTTGGCGGACATCATCGGGATTGAAGAGACGCGCGTTTCGGTCAAGGCAACAACCTCGGAAAAGCTTGGCTTTACCGGGCGCGGCGAAGGGATCGCCTGTCTGGCCACCGCGACCTTGGTGCGCGCGTGATGCTGGCACGGATGATCGGCACCGTTCTGGGCGTGGGCTACATTCGACCCGCACCCGGCACCTGGGGGTCGCTTGTGGCGCTGCCTTGGGCCTGGCTTTTGCATGTGATTGCCGGTTTTCCGCTGTTGGTGCTGGCCATTGTGGTCGGGTTTGCCAAAGGCTGGTGGGCCACGGCACAGATGACCCAAAATTCCGATGATCATGACCCGTCCGAGATTGTCGTGGACGAGGTTATCGGGCAATGGATCGCCCTTTTACCGCTGTCATTTGCCGCGTGGCGGATGGAGATTGATATCCTCAACCTCTGGCCGGGCTGGATCGCAGCCTTTGTCCTTTTTCGCCTCTTTGACATCTGGAAACCGTGGCTGGTGGGCTGGGCGGATCGGCGCAATGATGCGCTGGGCGTGATGCTGGATGATGTGATTGCGGGCATCTTCGCGGCATTCGGCGTTCTGGCGTTGGCGGCGCTTTACCACGGGTTCTTGTGACATGAACTACGCCGCCCAAGTCCTTGATAAGGCAATGCAGTCTGACATCATGATCGCCACCGCCGAAAGCTGTACGGGCGGCATGATCAGCGCGGCCCTTACCGACATACCGGGGTCCTCCGCCGTGGTCGAACGCGGCTTTGTCACCTACACAAACGCCGCCAAGATTGAAATGCTGGGGGTGCGGCCCGGCACGCTGGAAGAATACGGCGCAGTCTCAGAAGAGGTGGCCGCAGAGATGGCATCGGGCGCTTTGGCGCACTCGCATGCTGGATTGGCCGTGTCGGTGACCGGCATCGCAGGTCCGGGCGGATCAGAGCACAAGCCAGAGGGGCGCGTGTGTTTCGGCGTGGCCTTTGAGGATCATGTGACGACCGAAACGGTGGAATTTGGCGCAATCGGTCGTGCAGAGGTGCGCCGCGCCGCGCGTGATCACGCCTTGGGACTTTTGCTGCTGGCTGCCACGTCACTCGCGCCATAAAGCGCTTCTGCGCGCGTTTCAAACGCGCGCACCATCCGGTGCACGGCCTCGTTGAACACCACGCCGATCAGTTTTTCCAAGATCATGTTGCGAAACGCGAAATCCACAAAAAAGCTGACCTCACAACCGCCACGCACGTCGCGGAAGGCCCAGTTTGACTTCATGTAACGAAACGGACCGTCGAGGTATTCGCTGTCGATCTGATGCGTGCTTGGCGTCAGAACAACGCGGCTGGTGAATTTCTCGCGGAACACCTTGAAGCTGATCACAAGATCGGCCTCCATCACTTCGGTCTCGCCCATCGGGGTCACGGATTTCACCCGCGCAGCCGAACACCACGGCAAAAACTGCGGGTAACGGTTTACGTCCGCCACAAGATCATACATTTGCTGGGCCGTGTACGGCAGGGTGCGGGTCTCGGAATGGGTAGGCATTGCTTTGTCGGTTTCACTTCTTTAGCCCTTCATGTCGTATGTCAGCCCTATGAAAGCAAGGTTAAACCCATGACAGCGCGTCCTTATGTCATAGATGAAATGATCTCCGCAAAGGCGATCGCGGCACGGATCGAAGCCCTGTGCCAAGAGATCAGCGCGGAATTCGCCGATACCGACAAACTCGTCGTTGTGGGGCTCTTGCGCGGCAGCTTCGTTTTTATCGCCGATCTGGTGCGCGAATTGGATCTGCCCATCGAGGTCGATTTTCTGGAGGCGTCCAGCTACGGTGACGGCATGGAAAGCAGCCGCGAGGTGCGCATCCTCAAGGATTTACGCGGCGCCATCGAGGGGCGCGATGTTCTGGTCGTCGAAGATATCGTGGACACAGGCCACACGCTCAACCACGTGACGCGCCTCTTGAAAAGCCGCAACCCTGCGCGGTTGAAATCCATCGCCCTCTTGGACAAGCCGAGCCGCCGCGAGGTCGACTTCAAGGCCGATTGGACCGGATTTGAAATCCCCGATGAATTCGTCGTGGGCTACGGTATCGACTTTGCGCAGCGCAACAGAAACCTGCCCTACATCGGCAAGGTACGCTTTTTGGAACAATAACTGTGCGCTGCTACACAAGGAAGTCATTGGCTCTGGTCAATCACTAGTCCTAGGCTACCATTACATCGTGCGCGATTTCAACACATCCGACAGGAGAGTTCTATGAATCGATTTGTCACACTGCCTCTGGCAGCCACCCTCGCCCTGACTGCCGTTGTCGGCACCGCCATTGGCGACGGTCACGCCGACAAGGCCGCAGCAGCCGCCGTAAAAGCGCGACAGGCGCAGATGCAACTCCAGGCCTACAACCTCGGCATCCTCGGCGACATGGCCAAAGGTGCCACTCCTTATGATGCTGACATCGCAAGTGCCGCGGCCACCAACCTGAACCAACTGGCCAATTTTGACCAGTCGCTGGAATGGCCTGACGGGACCGTCCAAGGCACATTTGACGGCACACGTGCAGCCCCTGCCATCTGGTCGGATGCTGCCGGATATGCGGACGAGTGGGACAAATTCGCAACTGCAACAGGGGCCATGGCGGTTGCTGCGGGCACCGATCTGGCGTCCCTTCAGGGGGCAATCGGTGCTGTGGGCGCGTCCTGCGGATCGTGCCACAAGGCGTATCGCGGCCCTGAGAACTGAGGCGAGCCGCGATGAGCTTCTGGCTCAAATCAGCGATCGCGGGCGTGGCCGTTGCTGCGGCCATCGGGTGGGGCGTGACGCGCCCTGCCCCCTTGCCCGATAACGTGGCGCCTGGTCACGAGGCTCAGGCCGAGGCGGGCGCGTTGGTCTTTTTCGCGGCAGGCTGCGCCTCGTGCCACACCGCACCCGGCAATAAAGCGGACGGCCCCGCCATTTTGGCAGGAGGTCAGGCCTTTGCCAGCGATTTCGGCACCTTTTATGCCCCCAACATATCGCCGCACCCCGATCAGGGCATCGGCGGCTGGACTTTGCCCGAGTTTGCGCGCGCCGTGCGGCGTGGCGTTTCGCCCGAGGGTCAGCACTACTACCCTGCCTTCCCCTACACGGCGTATCAACACATGACCGACACCGATGTCGCTGATCTGTTTGCCTATATGCAGACCCTGCCCGCATCAGACACGGCAAGCTCAGCACATGACGTCGGGTTCCCGTTTTCGCTGCGGCGCGGGTTGGGGGCTTGGAAGCTGCTCTTTGATGACGGTGATTATCTCGTGGCGGGTGATCTGTCAGCTATCGAAGAACGCGGTCGCTATCTGGCCGAAGGCTTGGGTCACTGTGCGGAATGCCACACCCCGCGCAATGCATTGGGTGGGTTGGATCGGTCCCTGTGGTTTGCGGGTGCGCCCAACCCGTCAGGTCAGGGAAAAATTCCCAATATCACCCCTGCGGCACTGGACTGGTCGGATGGCGATCTGATGGCCTATTTCGCCACCGGGTTGACGCCGGAATATGACAGCGCCGGAGGACAGATGGCCAAAGTGGTCGAGAACCTTGCCAAACTGCCGCAAGAGGACCGCGCTGCACTGGTGGCTTACCTCAGGTTGGTGCCGCCCATCCCCTGAGCGTTGGGCTCTGGTTCTGTGCGCGCGGCGCCGGCTTCTTCGATTGCGTCAATCGTTATGATGGCGGCGGCGGCATCCGTAAGATGCGCCCGCACCACGCTATAGCGATCAGGATCGAGCGCGCGTTTCAGATCTTGAATAACGTTGATCGCCCAAGATGCATCTTGCATATAATTCCCCCACAAATTCACGACAATGTCTGTTGCGTACTGCGAGGATGTTCGTGGCAAAATGGGAAATGGCCGATGCCATTCCCCCTATGGTTGCGCGGTCACGCTTTGGCGACTGACCGCAACCGCGCTGCACGCAGTCGCGAAAAATCATCTCCCGCGTGATAAGATGACCGTGTGAGCGGCGTGGCCGACACCATGAGAAACCCCTTGCCATAAGCGGCTTTTTCATAGGCCTTGAATTCATCTGGATGCACGAAACGGTCCACGGCGTGATGTTTGGGCGTGGGCTGCAAATACTGGCCAATTGTCAGGAAATCGATATCGGCCGCGCGCATGTCGTCCATGACCTGCAAAACACCCTGACGGTCTTCGCCCAAGCCTACCATGATGCCCGATTTGGTGAACATCGTCGGGTCCAACTCCTTGACCCGCTGCAACAGGCGCAACGAATGGAAATACCGCGCGCCGGGGCGTACTTCCGGATATAGGCCGGGCACCGTTTCCAGGTTGTGATTGAACACATCCGGGCGCGCCTCAACGACGACCTCCAACACGGACGGGTCACATTTGATAAAGTCAGGCGTAAGAATTTCGATCGTCGTATCCGGGCTGCGGTGACGAATGGCGCGAATGGTCTGCGCAAAGTGATCCGCGCCACCATCTTCGACATCATCGCGGTCCACCGACGTGATCACCACGTGGTTCAACCCCAGCTTTTCCACCGCATGCGCGACACGACCGGGTTCGAACGCATCCAGATCCTCGGGGGGTTTTCCGGTGGCAATGTTGCAGAAGGTGCAGGCACGCGTGCACACCTCGCCCATGATCATCATGGTGGCGTGACCCTGGCTCCAGCATTCGCCGACATTCGGGCAGCCTGCTTCTTCGCACACCGTCACCAAACGGTTTTCGCGCATGATCTTGGCCGTATCCGCATAGCCCTGCCCGCCCGGGGCTTTGACCCTGATCCAGCTTGGCTTTTTGGGTTGAGCATTGTCCGGGCGGCGCGCCTTTTCAGGGTGCCGTTGTGCCGGAATTTTGAGATCGCGCATGGTTGTTTCCCCGTGTCGGGCAGAATTGGTTCAGCTTTAAACCATTTTACAACGCGCTGAAAGGCTCTGCGACGCAACGCCGCCATGTGAAGAACGCGGCACAACTGGCCCGCACGCTTCCTACTTCATGCGTTCCTAAAGTCATGGCGTGAAAAGACACAATCAGCGCCCGTCACCGCGCGCGCCGCCAGCCAAGCACAACCGCAGTCGAGCCACTGTTTTCCTCAAAAAGCCCATACGCGTCCGACCTGTGGTGCAGCCGAAAAAACAAAGTTGTGTCCCGGCGCGCGTGGCGCGTTTCGATTTCGGCGAACCAATAGGCAAAGTTACGTTGCGACGCCCCAGAGCGGTCGATCTCAACGCGTGGCACCTTGGTCGCATGCGACACGCCCAGACCGAAGGCGGCTGAGTTGAACCATTTCGGCCGTGGCGCGCGCGGAACATAACGCAGCACCACTGGCAGGTTGATTTCAAAATGATCCTGGCTCCCGAAATGCCCAACGCCCTGCAGTTGGACGCCGTAGCGAAACCGGCTTTTCCCGATCTGACGTTCCCAGCCGATGCCGCCGCCCAGCAAGTAAGACCCCGCGAAGGATGCCCGGCTGGGATCAAAGACATCGTGCCAGCGGTTTTCCGTCATTGCACCGGCAAACCCGTCCACATACCAGCCGGTCGGCGTTTGCGCCTGCACAGGCACCGCAACGCAAGCCAAGGCCAAAACCAACCCTAAAGCGCAAAGCATTTTCGATCCAATGCGCGAATTGATTGTCAATCTGGGCATGTGGCACCCGCTCCAAGCAAAAACCCGGCGCAGATTGCTCTGCGACGGGTTCATAGTAGCAAGACCACATGACAGGCCTTTGATTTGCGTCAGAGACGGGATCAGCCGATCAACGGACCGCCCGGCCCAATCGTTTCGTCATAATGACGCTTGAGGCGCATCAGGGCGATACGCAGAACGATCTTTCCCGAACGGGCCGACCAACCCAGACGCTTTTCTGCCGTCTCCAACCCTTCAAGATAGCAGCAACACCGCAGCACGACATCCGACAACCCCGGCCCCAGATCCGCCATCGCATCGGCCACCCGCTTTCGGGCGGCCTCTGGGCCGTGGCTGACGTTTCCGCCGGGTTGGAAGGTGCCCTGTGAACCAGCCGTCAGAAAGTTGTCCCAATTCTGGGCCACACGCGGTCCCATTTGGGCCAGCTCGAAATCTTCGCGCAACCGCTCACCCGACGTGACGAGATCGTCATTGAGAAACGGCGTGCCATCCTTGTCACGACGCCGTGCCAAAGCGGTCAGCGGGCTTTCGGCGAGGTTGTAGCGCATGCGTCGGCTGCGGCCGTCTTCCTCATCCGCGACGGTTTTTTCGCCCCAAGTGCGATGTTGTCCCGCAAAATCAGCGGGCGCTTCGGCAAATCCGGAGGACGACGCGTCGCCACCATCATCAAGCAATGTCTCAAGGGCGGTGCGCCCGGCCTGGGTGATCACATAGCGGGTGATACGGCCTGTGGATTTGGGCGCGATCCAGTCTTTCAACGCCATGGCTTCGGCGATTCTGCGATCCACGACACCGGTGCGTTTGGTTGCACCCGCCGCACCATCACGCACGATGACGGCCTTTTCCATATCGGTGGCCACGGCAAGAACCGATCCGGTTTCGCACAAGCGGCGCAAAACACGGCCTGCTTCGCTGCGCAGGGTTTTGTCATCAGGAGTGGTCGTTTCAGGCGAAACAGGGCCAGGGCGGGATTGGTAGCTCATGCGCGATGCGTCCTTTTCATCTGCTGGATTTAACGGAGAACGGGTCGCAAAATGCACTGTGCCCAAAGATCGCAACGCGGCGTCCACCAAAGGGTCATCGCGCCGCGTTTCCACCCGCCGGATTTGGCGCAATATGGTGGATGCATGACACCCCGCAGCGCGCGCCAGTGCCCGGATCGGAAGACCGGCTTCGGTGTGCGCCAAATAGACCTGGGCGGCAGAAGGCACCCAGTCCGGAAAGACTGCATGTGCTGGGTCGGGCAGGAAGTGAGACGTCATGATAATCTCTTTCAGCAGGCTGCGAGTGTGTCGGCAAAAACGTGGTTGTTCACCGGAACATCCGCACAACCTATAAGTGTTTTGGTTACCCATTCGTTAACAAGTGTTCGTTCGTCAATCATTGTTTTTAAAAGATAAACACTATTTAAACCTGCGCGCGCGCTTCAACCCTAGCGCGCAACACCCGTCAAAGTTGTGCCATAGTTTGCCCAGCGGATCAGTCGACCGCTGCGACAAAATCAGACCAAGGAACACAACGAATGCAAGATCTTATCTCCATGCTCCACGCGGTTCGCCGCCCGCCTTTGTTGATGCGTGCCGCCAGAATCGGTGCAGAGGATTACAACAGAAGCGTCCACCTGCCGCGGCTTTTGGGCTACGGCATGCAGCCACGACACGGCACGGCGCTGATTAAACTGATGGAGATGGAAGCGGATCTTAACACACAGCGCACAAGCGGCGACGCCAGCTACAGCCTGATCAAACATGTCGACGTGCTGATCGCCATGCTGGGCGAAGCGCGTATCTTGCGCGCCGCCCAGGTGGCATAAACGGTGCGCCTACATGAAGCTGTCTGGTGCCTCGGATTTCTTGCGTGCGACAAAGTCCGTCAACGCCTCCGCAATCGCGGGGTCCATGCCAGGTTGCTGATAGTCATCCAGCAATTTTTTGACCCGCAAGCTGGCAAGAGCTTGTGTGTCCCGCGCGCCTTCGTCTTCCCAGGTTTCAAACGGCTTGTAATCAAGCAGGTCTGATTTCCAGAACGCCGCCTTGAAATTCGCCTGCGTATGGTCGCAACCAAGATAATGACCGCCCGGCCCAACTTCGCGAATGGCATCCATCGCCTGGGCGTTTTCATCAATGTCAACGCCTTTGGCCAGATGATGCAGCGTGCCAAGCTGATCTGCATCCATCACAAATTTCTCAAACGAAGACACCAGCCCGCCTTCCAGCCATCCGCAGGCGTGCAGCATGAAATTCACGCCCGACAACAGCCCCATGTTCAGGCTGTTTGATGTTTCATAGGCCGCTTGCGCATCCGGCAACTTCGATCCGCAGAAGGATCCCGCCGATCGGAACGGCAGCCCCATGCGGCGTGCCAACTGCCCGGCGCCGTAGGTGATATGCGCAGCTTCAGGCGTGCCGAACGTAGGGGCGCCCGAATTCATATCGATCGACGTCACGAATGCACCAAAAATCACCGGCGCACCAGGTCGCACCAGCTGGCTGTAGGCGATACCCGCCAAAACCTCGGCCAACACCTGCGTCAACGTGCCCGCAACAGACACCGGCGCCATGGCCCCGCCCACGATAAACGGTGAAATGATGCAGGCCTGATTGTTCTGCGCATAAACTTCTAACGCGCCCATCATCACATCATCAAACGTCATCGGAGAGTTGATATTGATCAGCGATGTCATGACGGTGTTGTCTTGCACAAACTCTTTGCCAAAAAGGACTTCGCACATTTCGACGCTGTCTTGCGCACGGCTGGGTTCTGTCACCGATCCCATGAAGGGCTTATCGCTCAGCGTCATATGCGCGTGCAACATATCAAGATGCCGCTTGTTGACTGGCACGTCCGTAGGCTCGCAAACTGTCCCTCCGGAATGGTGCAGCCACTTGGACATATACCCAAGCTTCACGAACTTGCGAAAATCATCCATCGTCGCATACCGGCGCCCGCCTTCGGCGTCGCGCACAAAGGGCGGCCCATATACCGGCGCCAGTACCAGCGACTTGCCCCCGACAACCACAGATCTCTCCGGGTTGCGTGCATGTTGGGTGTAGGAAGACGGCGCGGTCTTGCACAAGCGGCGCGCCAACCCACGCGGGATACGCACCCGGTCGCCGTCCACATCTGCGCCTGCATCCGCCCAACGCTTCAACGCCGCCGGGTTGTCCGGGAAATTCACGCCGATCTCTTCGAGCACCGTTTCAGCGTTCGCTTCGATGATCTCCAGCGCCTCCTCCGTCAACACTTCAAAATTCGGAATGTTGCGCTCTATATACCGAGCGGTTTCGAACGACACCGCACTGCGGGCTGCACGCCGCGCCGCACCTCCGCCTCCGCGTCCACGACGTGTTGCTGCTTCGGCCATATCTGCTGCCCTCTCAATGATGTGTTGCGCCAGTAGCTACTGCATTCAAACGCTTCGCTTCGCTCCTATTGCGGCCTTGGAGAGAAAAAAGCGACATGAAACCCCCGACACGCACTTCATTGTTCCGCAAATATGCCGGGGTCTGGGGCAGCGCCCCAGTCTGCGCTTGCCTCCGCCATCAAGCGCCCCTAATCAACACGCATGAGCACAGATACCCATGACCGCCTTTTGATCATCGATTTCGGCAGCCAGGTGACGCAGCTTATTGCGCGCCGCTTGCGGGAATTGAATGTCTATTGTGAAATCCATCCCTTCCAAACCGTGACCGATGCCTTTCTGGCAGATTTCGCCCCGCGCGCCGTGATCCTGTCCGGCGGGCCCGCATCGGTGATCGACGCAGGCTCACCGCGCCCGCCACGTTCTGTCTTTGAGGCAGGCATTCCAGTGCTGGGCATTTGCTACGGACAACAAGTCATGATGGAGGTTCTCGGCGGCAAAGTCGAACGCGGGCACGGCACCGCCGAATTCGGACGCGCCTTCGTCACCCCGTCCAAAGATAAACTGGAACTGCTGGAAGGTTGGTTTGACACCGGCCGGGAACAGGTCTGGATGAGCCACGGAGATCACGTCAGCCGCATTGCCCCCGGTTTTGAGGTCTATGGCACTTCCCCCAATGCGCCTTTTGCCATCACCGCAGACACCGCGCGCAATTTCTACGCCGTGCAGTTCCACCCTGAAGTCCACCACACCCCACGCGGTGCCATGCTCTATGAAAACTTCGTCCGTCTGGCCGGTTTCAAGGGCGACTGGACAATGGGCGCATACCGCGAAGAGGCCATTGCGCGCATTCGTGAACAGGTCGGTGATGCCAAGGTCATCTGCGGGTTGTCCGGTGGCGTCGATTCCTCCGTGGCCGCAGTGTTGATCCACGAAGCCATTGGCGATCAATTGACCTGCGTCTTCGTGGATCATGGATTGCTGCGCAAAAACGAAGCCGAAGAGGTCGTGACGATGTTTCGCGACCACTACAACATGCCACTCATTCATGCAGATGAGCAGGATCTCTTTCTCGGCGCGTTGGACGGTGTTTCGGACCCCGAGATCAAGCGCAAGACAATCGGTAAGCTCTTTATCGATGTGTTCCAGCAACATGCCACCGATGTGGGTGATGCCAAGTTTCTCGCGCAGGGCACACTCTATCCTGACGTCATTGAATCCGTCTCCTTTTCGGGCGGCCCATCGGTGACCATCAAAAGCCACCACAACGTCGGCGGACTGCCGGAAAAAATGGGGTTGAAACTGGTCGAGCCATTGCGCGAGCTTTTCAAGGATGAAGTACGCGCCTTGGGCCGGGAACTTGGCCTGCCCCAAAGCTTTATCGGGCGCCACCCGTTCCCCGGACCGGGCCTCGCGATCCGCTGCCCCGGCGAAATCACCCGTCAAAAGCTGGACATCCTGCGCGAAGCAGACGCGGTCTATATTGATCAGATCCGCCGCCACGGGCTTTATGACGATATCTGGCAAGCCTTTGTGGCCATCCTGCCCGTGCGGACCGTGGGTGTGATGGGGGACGGGCGCACTTATGATTTTGCCTGCGCCTTGCGCGCCGTGACATCCGTGGATGGTATGACGGCGGATTACTATCCCTTTACCCATGAGTTTCTGGGGGAAACCGCCACGCGCATCATCAATGAAGTGCCCGGCATCAACCGGGTGACTTACGACATCACCTCGAAACCTCCGGGCACGATCGAGTGGGAATGATCGGCCAGAAGAGCATTTTTGCCTCCGGCAGAGGTATTTGCGATCATTTGGAAATGCCTTCGTGAACGCGACCCTCAAAGCCGCGTTATGGATGATAGGAGCGATTGCCTCGTTCTCCTCCATGGCCGTAGCAGGGCGGGAACTGGCCAATCAACTCGATACGTTCGAGATCATGATGTATCGCAGTTTGTTCGGTGTGGTGATCGTGGTTCTTGTGGCATGGGCGAGCGGCAGTTGGCGTCAGATCAATGCAGAGCAGATGGGCACCCATCTGGTGCGTAATCTGGCGCATTTCACGGGCCAGAACCTTTGGTTTTACGCCGTCACGGTGATCCCATTGGCACAGGTTTTCGCTCTGGAGTTCACGTCGCCACTTTGGGTGATTGTTTTGTCCCCGCTGATTCTAGGTGAACGCCTGACACTTGTGCGCGGTGTGGCGGCGATCATTGGGTTTGTGGGCATTTTGATCGTGGCGCGTCCCGATATGGCGGGGCTGAACGCGGGGGTGATCACGGCCGCCTCTGCGGCGATCTTTTTTGCCCTGACAATCATGTTCACCAAGCGTTTGACCCGCACACAATCCATCACCTGTATTCTGTTTTATCTGACCACCATGCAGCTTGTTATGGGCCTTGTTGCTGCCGGATACGACGGCGACATCGCCCTGCCGAATGCGGTCAGCCTGCCTTTTGTGGTGTTGGTCGGCGCTGCGGGATTGATGGCGCATTTTTGCATGACCAATGCACTGGCCATCGCGCCCGCGACTGTGGTGGTACCCATTGATTTCATTCGCCTGCCTGCTATCGCCGTCATTGGAATGCTGCTCTATAACGAAGCGCTGGACGTTTGGGTGTTTGTGGGTGCCGCAGTGATTTTCGCGGGAAATTACCTCAACATCTGGGTCGAAACGCGCCCTCGAACATGATTGCGCAGGAAACGGGTTTCGGACGCGCCTGAATTTGGGTGATTACCTTGTCATGACGCCACAAAAAACCATATCGGGCCGGGCCTGGGCAGAGCTGATGTTGCTGGGCGCAATCTGGGGCGCTTCGTTCTTTTCCATCCGCATTGCGTTGAATGAAGTGGGGCCACTCACTGCGGTCGCGCACCGTACCTTTTGGGCCGCGTTGCTGCTGTGGGCGGTGGTGGTCGTGATGCGTGTGCCAGTGCCGCGTGATTTGCGCATCTGGGGCGCGTTTCTGGTGATGGGACTGCTGAACAATGTGATCCCTTTTGGGCTGATGGCATGGGGGCAGTTGCATATCGAAAGCGGGCTAACGTCTATTCTGAATGCGGCCACGGCCATTTTCGGGGTCATTGCCGCCGCGATTTTCTTTGCCGACGAGCGGATTACCCTGCGCAAGGGCGTTGGTGTGACGCTGGGATTTTTCGGCGTGGCCACGGCCATTGGTCTGAGCGCATTGGCGCAGTTTGACATCCGCTCCATGGCGCAACTGGCGGTGATTGCGGGTACTGTATCCTATGCCTTGGCCAGCGTCTGGGCGCGGACATGGCTTGGGAAGCTGCCTCCGCAAATGGCCGCCGCTGGCATGCTCACGGGGTCCAGCTTGATCACGGTGCCGCTGGCGTGGAGTGTGGAAGGCCCGGTTGTGTTTGATTTGGAACCAGTAACGATGCTGGCAATCGGATACTACAGCCTGATCGCGACGGCGGGTGCGTATTTGTTATATTATCATGTACTTACGCAAGCAGGCAGCAGCAACTTGATGCTGGTGACGCTGTTGATCCCGCCTGTTGCGATTGTTCTGGGGTATCTGGTGTTGGAGGAAACACTGGGTCCGAATGCCTTTGCTGGCTTTGCGCTTCTTGCGCTTGGACTTGTCATTCTGGACGGTCGGGTTTGGAAAAAACTGCGCCGTGCCCTGCGCATTGACCGCACAGAGCAGCCCCGATAGGACTTGGCGCAAACTTAAAGCCCGCTGGACCCATTGAATATGCTTTACTCCTCAGCCGCAGACTGGCGCGCCGCGCCGCGCAAATCCGTTTTGGTGTTTGGCATGTCGGGCTTGGGCAAAACCCATATGTCCAACCTTTTGCGCGCCTCCGGAGACTGGTTTCATTATTCGATCGATTACCGCATAGGCACCCGATACATGGGTGAATTCATCGCCGACAATGCCAAGGCCGAAGCGATGAAAGTGCCGTTTCTGCGTGACCTGCTGATGAGCGACAGCATCTACATCGGCTCCAACATCACCTTCGATAATCTTACACCCGTCGCCACCTATCTGGGCAAACCGGGAGACGCGGCCAAGGGCGGCCTGCCGATGGCCGAATACCGCCGCCGCCAAGAACAGTTTCGTCAGGCCGAGATTGCAGCCCTGCGCGATACAGCACATTTTGCGAACCGCAGTCAGGCGCTTTATGGGTATCCGCATTTCATCTGTGATACGGGCGGTTCCATTTGCGAATGGGTCGATGCGACCGATCCTACGGATGCCCTGCTGCAAGAGTTGTCCGAACATTGTCTGCTGATCTGGATCAAGGGCGATGCGGCCCATACCGCCGAATTGATCCGCCGCTTTGATCGTGCGCCCAAACCAATGGCCTATCAGCCCGAATTCCTGACGACTGTCTGGGAGGAATACCTGAGCGAAAACAACGTCTCAGAAGGTGACGTCGATCCGGATGCTTTCATCCGCTTTACATATGCGCGCGCTCTGGCGCACCGTCAGCCCCGCTATGAAGCGATGGCAAAATGGGGCATTACCGTCACCGCTGATGAAGTTGCAGCGCTCAAGACAGACGCGGATTTCGACGCCTTGGTGGCGGGCAAGCTTTAACCGAAGCAGACGTTCACGGCACTTTGCATTGTGGCCGCCGCTCCGGTGAGCGGCACGGTAAAGATATCAAAACCGCTGGCGTTTTGAACCCGCATCGAGGTGGCGCTTGCGATGGCATTCATGAATGTATCACCGGGAGCAAGATCAACCCGGAAATCGCCCCCCACCCACACGAATGGCACCAGATACTGCACGCTGCCGATGACAAAACGCATTTGCGCATCCGGCCCCTCCAACCCCGTCAACGTAAAGAAGCTCTCTCCCTGCGGGCTGCACAGGTAATAAAACCCAAGCTCGTCTCCCGGTTCTTGGTAGCCTGCGTAAAGACGCCTGCCATCTTCGGTGCGCCCCCAAACCCATGCGGGCGCAGCTGGTGTCGCCGCGATGCAGGTGGTGTTGACGCATTGGGTATATTGCGCGCTGGCCGCTCCCGGGGATCCAGCCAAACACCGCCAGATGCACTGCTGCAATGCCATCGGATCCTCCTGCGCCAACGCGGGCCACGGACATAAAAGCATAAGCAGGGCAAACCGAAACATCATGCACCACCTTCCCGCCAAAGAGCTGCGCGCGCAAGCATTCACCGACCTGTCATTGCCCGCCTCTTGAGACCCAGGCGCGCAAAGGCTATCTCCGGCATCACGCATTTACATCGGAACACCTCATGCCCATCAAAATCCCTGCCGACCTGCCTGCCTTTGACGTGCTGACGCGCGAAGGTGTGATGGTGCTGGATGAAGATGCCGCCTCGCGTCAGGATATCCGACCCTTGCGCATTGGGCTGCTGAACCTGATGCCCAAGAAAATTCAGACCGAAAACCAGTTTGCGCGGCTGATCGGTGCGACGCCCCTGCAGATCGAGCTGAGCCTCATCCGCATGTCCGAACACCAGACGCGCAACACCGCCGCCGCCCATATGGAGAGCTTTTACCGCCCCTTTGAAGAGGTGCGCGACGAAAAGTTCGACGGTCTGATCATCACAGGCGCACCCATTGAGCATCTGGACTTTGACGAGGTCACGTATTGGGCAGAACTGCGCGACGTGATGGATTGGACGCAAACCAATGTACATTCCACCTTTGGGGTGTGCTGGGGTGGTATGGCGATGATCAACCATTTCCACGGGGTCAAAAAACACATGCTCGACGCCAAGGCCTTTGGATGCTTCCGGCACCGTAATCTGGCACCAGCGTCACCTTATCTGCGCGGGTTTTCCGATGAATGCGTGATCCCAGTGTCGCGCTGGACGGAAATGCGCCAATCCGAAATCGACGCGGCGAACGGGCTCAATACGCTTTTGGGCAGCGATCTTGTGGGCCCCTGTCTGGTCGAGGACAAGGCACACCGGGCGCTCTATATCTTCAACCATTTTGAGTATGACAGCGATACGTTGAAACAGGAGTATGATCGCGATGTGGCCTCAAATACGCCGATCAACGTGCCGATGAACTATTACCCGGATGATGACCCCACACGCACGCCGCTGAACCGCTGGCGCAGCCATGCCCATCTGCTCTATGGCAACTGGATCAACGAAATTTATCAGTCCACGCCGTTTGAAATGTCGAGAATCGGTGCGTAACATCATGGGATATGTCGCTGTAATCCTTGCGATATTCATCGCGATTGTCCAATGGCGCGCCTATGCAAACGAGCGTAAGGCAGAGGCCGCCTACCCTCCTGCCGGCGAACTGATCGACGTGGACGGCGTTCAGGTACACGCGCTGGTCATGGGCGAAGGCCCGGATTTGGTGATGATCCACGGGGCAAGCGGATCGTTGCGGGATATGTCGTTCGGCTTTGCGCAGCGGATGGCGCAGACGCACCGCGTGATCCTGCTCGACCGGCCCGGATTGGGATGGAGCGCGCGACCAGCCGGGTTTGGCGGCGCATGGAACAACGCCGCGGAAACGCCCGCGCAGCAAGCGCGACTGTTGTGGGCGGCAGCCCAGAAAATCGGTGTGCAGAACCCCATTGTACTGGGCCATTCCTACGGCGGTGCCGTGGCATTGGCCTGGGCGCTGGAACATCCGCAAGACACCGCCGCCCTCGTTCTTCTGGCCTCGGCATCCAACCCCTGGCCCGGTGATCTGGGGCTTTTGTACAATGTCACCTCTTCGCGGGTTGGCGGCGCTTTGGTCGTGCCGATGATCACGGCCTTTACCCCGCAAAAGGTCGTAGACGGCACCGTGAGCGCAATCTTTGCACCCCAAACCATGCCCGGCGGATATCTGGAGCATTTCGGTGACCGCATGACCCTGCGCCGCAAAACGATGCGCGCCAATGCCCAACAGGTAAATTCCCTGCGCCCGCATATCGTGGAGATGTCACAACGCTATGGCACGCTGCAGATGCCGGTGGAGATCGTGCACGGTGACGCCGACACCATTGTGCCACTGCATATCCACTCCATCCCGCTGTCACAGCAGATTGCGCAGGCCAATCTGACGGTGCTCAAAGGGATTGGCCATATGCCGCAACATGTTGCGGCCTCTGATGTGCAGGCCGCCATTGAACGCGCGACGTCGCGTGCAGGTTTGCGTTAATCGCATTAACATCCCATATAGGGTATGAACCGAAGTAACCGGAGGCCCCTGATGGAGCTCCCATTTGACGGTGCGATCAGCACCTATTTCAAATCTGACGCGCCCGATAGCGTCCGAAATGCGATCAAGCGTGCGGAAAAAGGCGATATTATTGCTCCGAGCTATCCGCATTCCGAGCGTTTGGCCCGCAAGCCTTATGAAAAAGAGCTGGCGGCGCTGCAAATCGAACTGGTCAAAATGCAAACCTGGGCCCGGGCCACCGGGGCACGCGTGGTCTGTGTATTCGAGGGGCGCGATGCCGCGGGCAAAGGCGGCACAATCAGCCGCTTTCGGGCCAATCTGAACCCGCGTGGCGCACGCAACGTCGCCCTCTCCAAACCCTCCGAGACTGAAGCGAAACAGTGGTACTTCCAACGCTACATTCACCATTTGCCGACCGCTGGTGAAATCGTTTTTTTTGACCGAAGCTGGTACAATCGCGGTGTCGTTGAAAAGGTGTTTGGCTTTTGCAGCGACGCGGAACGCGCACATTTCTTTACCCAAGTGAACCCCTTTGAGGACATGCTGGTCGATGAGGGCATTCACGTGTTCAAATTCTGGATGAACGTGTCACGCGCCGAACAGTTGCGCAGGATGCTGGCGCGCGAATCCGACCCGCTCAAACAGTGGAAACTAAGCTGGATCGACGTCGAAGGCCTTTCCAAATGGGATGATTATACCGCCGCGATCGCCGAAACGCTGGACAAGACCCACACCGGTGTCGCTCCTTGGACGATCGTGCGGTCCGACGACAAGCGCCGCGCGCGGTTGAATGCCATTCGCACCGTGCTGCATGGGCTGGATTATGACCGCAAGAACCCCAAGGCCATTGGTTCCATTGATGGCGAAATCTGCGGTGGGCCGGACATCTGGGATGCCTAAACGCGGATACCACCACGGCAATCTCCGACAAGCGTTGATTGATGCGGCACTTGAGCTGATCGAGGTCAAAGGTCCAACAGGTTTCACCCTGTCGGAAGCGGCCAAGCAGGCGGGCGTGACCCCGGCGGCCGTCTATCGGCATTTCGAAGGGCGCGAGGATCTTATCGCTGAAGCCGCCCGGCAGGGGTACGAGATTTTTGCCGACCTGATGGAATTTGCCTATCAGTCGGGACAACCCTCGGCCTTGGCCGCGTTCGAGGCTACGGGGCGCGCGTACCTCGCCTTTGCGCGCAAATACCCGGGCCACTATATCGCGATGTTCGAAAGCGGAATTTCCGTCAATCGCACCGGTGAACTCGCCGCTGTGGCGAACCGCGCCAACAGCGTGCTGGAACGGGCCGCGACCGACCTCTCCGAGCATATCCCCGAAGACAAACGCCCACCCGCCAGCATGTTTTCGGCGCACATCTGGGCGATGAGCCACGGTGTGGTTGAGCTTTTTGCGCGCAACTCGCCGGGCCGCGCGTCGCCCTTTCCGCCCGATGATCTTCTTGAAACCGGTATCGGCATCTATTTGCGCGGACTTGGGCTTGTGAAACCCGACGAATGATCCGCCCGACGCGGCGGTTATGGCACAACTATCGTCATCAAATGCGCGCCGGCGCCCATTCAAATCACCCGTTGCGACCCGATCGTGATCCGCGCATGAAAAAAGCCGCCCTTGGTGTAGGAGCGGCTTTTTCCGTAACTGATGTTGTGCAGGATTAACGCTTGGAGAACTGGAAGCTCTTGCGCGCTTTGGCCTTACCGTATTTCTTGCGTTCCACAACGCGGCTGTCGCGGGTCAGGAAGCCTGCCGCTTTGAGTGCGCCGCGCAAGGACGGATCATAAAGCTGCAGCGCTTTGGAGATACCGTGCTTGACCGCACCGGCCTGACCAGAGAGCCCGCCGCCTTTGACCGTGGCAACAACGTCAAACTGATCGACAGTGCCGGTGATCGAGAACGGCTGCGCGAGGATCATCTGCAAAACCGGGCGGGCAAAATATGCGTTTTGCTCTTTACCGTTCACTGTGACCTTGCCGGACCCTGGCTTGATCCAGACACGGGCGACCGCGTCTTTCCGTTTGCCTGTGGCATAGGACCGGCCCAACGCGTCACGCACGGGTTCGCGTGGCGTCAGTTCGACCTCTGGGGCTGCGGTTTCAATGCCAGCGGCCTGACCGAGCTCTTCGAGTGTGTTGATTTCGTCAGCCATGCTCATGCACTCCGCGTGTTTTTGGCGTTCATGGATTTCACGTCCAGAACTTCGGGGCTTTGCGCCTCATGTGGGTGATCGGCACCTGCATAGACACGCAGGTTCGTCATGATCTGGCGGCTCAGGCGGTTGCCGGGCAGCATCCGCTTGACGGCCAAAGTCACAACGCGCTCTGGGTGCGCACCCTCAAGGATCTGGCCCTTGGTGCGCGATTTGATCCCGCCGGGGTGGCCAGTGTGCCAGTAGTGCGATTCCTCGCGCTTGTTCCCGGTCAGTTGGATTTTGTCGGCGTTGATAATGATGACGTTGTCACCACAATCCATGTGCGGCGTGAAAGACGCCTTGTGCTTGCCGCGCAGACGCGTGGCCACGATCGACGCAAGACGGCCCAGAACGACGCCTTCAGCATCGATCAGGATCCATTTTTTGTCGATGTCTGCGGGTGTTGCAGAATAGGTTTTCATCGATGTTCCCCGTTTGAGGTGAAAGACAGCACACGACAGCGCACCATCAGGAATAAGATTGGGGGGTTATAACCGAGCCTGTGAACGCGTCAACCGACAAATACAGCAGTTAAACATTAGTTTTCAGTGGGTTAAAATATAGGTATTATTTTACCCCACGATAATGACTATAATTTCACGTGCGCCGGTGGAATGGCATAGGTCAGGCTTGCGCGGGCCACGGGTTTGTCGAGACCTTCCGAATAGAGCAGCACATCCGTGACCGACAATTGCTTGCCCAGTTTCAACAAGCGTGCGCGCGCCACCAAGTCTTTGCCCGCTTCGGGTTTGCGCATAAAATCAATCGAGCAGTTGGTCGTGACCGCCAGCGCCTGCGGACCGATGTGGGCCAACGTTGCCAGATAGGCTGACACGTCCGCCAGTCCGAACATCGCCGGACCGGAGATCGTGCCGCCAGGGCGCAAATGCTTGTCATGGGCAATCAGGCGCAGGTGAATTTCGTCTTCGTCCACCTGATCGACATGAAAGTCATCCGCCACCTGTTCGAACACCTCATAAAGAAACGCATTCAATGCGTCCTTATCCATCTTCAAACCCATGCTTTCCCTCGCTTCTTGTGTCGCTTAGAGTTGGGCCAAATAGACACTGGAGGGCAAGATGGCAATTTTGGAACGTAGCGTGACGGGTGCCGTGGCGCATCTGCGTATGAACGCGCCAGAGCGATTGAATGCGCTGTCCGACGAGATGATCGCCGCACTCCAGACCGCCTTTGACGACATTGCCAACGACCCTGCCCTGCGCGTGGTGATTCTGTCCGCAACTGGCAAAGCCTTCTGTGCGGGCCACGATCTGCGCCAGATGACAGCCGCACGGCAAACCGAAGATGGCGGTGTTGCCGCGTGGAAAGACCTCTTTGATCGCTGCGCCACGATGATGCAGACCATCCAGAAGATGCCGCAGCCGGTGATCGCACAGGTGCACGGGCTGGCCACCGCC
This sequence comes from uncultured Alphaproteobacteria bacterium, assembly GCA_942490645.1. GTDB lineage: Bacteria > Pseudomonadota > Alphaproteobacteria > Rhodobacterales > Rhodobacteraceae > CALNXN01. The sequence goes on from CALNXN010000010.1 coordinate 359,764, forward strand.
GCCGGATGCCAGCTGGTGGCCAGTTGCGATATGGCCGTGGCGGCGGACACGGCGACATTTGGCGTGAACGGGGTGAACATCGGGCTCTTTTGCTCGACGCCGATGGTGGCGCTGTCACGCAACATACCGCGCAAGCAGGCGTTTGAAATGCTGACGACCGGCACCTTCATAGATGCCGCGCGTGCGGAGTCGTTGGGGTTGATCAATCGCGCCGTGCCCGCAGAAACACTGGAGGCAACGACAGCCAACCTCGCCGACACGGTCGCCGCCAAACTGGGCACAGCCGTGAAGATCGGGAAACGCGCGTTTTACGAGCAAATCCAGATGCCGTTGGAGGACGCCTACGCCTATACCGGCGCCGTGATGGTCGAGAACATGCAGCAGCGCGACACCGAAGAAGGCATCGCCGCCTTTCTCGAAAAACGTAAGCCCGACTGGTCGCAATGATTGTTTCCAATCGCTGACCAGTTCGTTTCTACTTTAAGTATTTGCAAATTAGGCACCTTTGTGGCACGACTGTGTCACGGTACGAACGACACCGCGACACTTTTGGGTCGCCGTGAGCGGAAGGTCCCTCCAGGTCAGCCTCTCTCTGACCGACCATCCCCGCAACGGCGACCCCAAATCCCCCCTTAAAACGAACGATCCTCGCTACAATCGAATTGCGGTCAGCGTACTGTTGCGCAAATCCATGCTCTGCCCTACATCCACCCCATGACACATGAACTCCATATCGTGGGCGGCGGCATGGCCGGGTCCGAAGCAGCGTGGCAAGCAGCCCATATGGGTGTGCAGGTCGTGATCCATGAAATGCGCCCAAATGTTGGCACATTTGCCCACCAAACTGGCCTTTTGGGCGAGATGGTCTGCTCCAACTCATTCCGATCCGATGATGACGAGCAAAACGCCGTGGGTTTGCTGCATTGGGAAATGCGGCAGGCGGGCGGGTTGATCATGGCCTGCGCAGATCGCCACAAATTGCCCGCCGGTGGGGCTTTGGCCGTAGACCGTGACCCGTTCGCGCAATCGGTCACAGATGCGCTGACGGCACATCCTAATGTACGTGTCGAATATGGGGAAATCACGGCGCTGCCTGATCAAGGGCATTGGATATTCGCGACAGGACCGCTGACCTCAACCGCATTGGGGTCTGCAATTGCCTCGGAGACCGGCGCAGACGCGCTTGCATTTTTTGATGCAATCGCGCCGATCGTCTATTTCGACAGCATCGACATGTCCAAGGCATGGATGCAATCGCGCTATGACAAGGGCGACACCGAAGAAGAACGCACCGCTTACCTGAACTGTCCGATGGACCGCGACCAATACGAGGCATTCATCGACGCGCTTCTGGCGGCAGACAAAACCGAATTTCACGAAGGCGAAACGGCAGGCTATTTCGACGGCTGCCTGCCCATCGAAGTGATGGCGGAACGCGGGCGAGAAACACTGCGGTTTGGTCCGATGAAACCGGTGGGTCTCACCAATCCGCACCAGCCGGATGTGAAACCTTATGCCGTCGTTCAGTTGCGCCGGGATAACAAACTGGGCACGCTTTACAATATCGTCGGCTTTCAGACCAAGATGAAGTACGGCGCACAAGCCAATGTATTCAAAAGCATTCCCGGCCTTGAGAATGCCAGCTTTGCGCGGCTTGGCGGCATCCACCGCAACACGTTTCTGAACGCGCCCACCCTGTTGGACGGCCAAATGCGCCTGCGCTCGCGCCCCAACATTCGATTTGCCGGGCAGATCACTGGCGTCGAAGGCTATGTGGAAAGCGCCGCGATGGGTTTGCTGGCCGGGCGCATGGCCGCGACCGAAATCCTTGGCGGACAACTCGACACCCCGCCTGATACCACCGCGATGGGCGCGCTGATCACCCACATCACCGGCGGTGCGGAGGCAAAGACCTTCCAGCCGATGAACGTGAACTTCGGGTTGTTCCCACCTGTGGAGGGGCTCAAGGGCGGGCGGCGCGGGCGCAAGGATCGCTACAAAGCCTACACCGACCGCGCCAAAGGTGACTGGCAGACATGGCTGGGGCAATCCGCACTGGACGCCGCTTGACCAGTACGGTTAACTTCCCTCTATGACGGAACGTTTTCTGGACAAAGCCTATGGTGCGCGCGATGCGGCATCCACGCGCAAGCTCTACAATGACTGGGCCGCCAGCTACGAAGCTGAGGTGGCTGAACATGGCTATGCCACACCCGGCCGCTGTGCCGCTGCTTTGAAGTCCTTTTCCGCTGACATGGCGGCCCCAATTCTGGATTTTGGTTGTGGAACAGGGCTTTCCGGGTTGGCCTTAAAGCTTGCCGGGTTTGAAACCATCGACGGCGTGGACCTGTCGCCTGAAATGCTGGCACAGGCCAACGCCAAAGGCATTTACCGCACGACATCGGTGATCGAAGCGAACGTCCCGCTGGCCCATGCGCCCGGCACCTACGCGTCGATTGCGGCCATAGGCGTCATTGGCGCCGGGGCGGCACCCATCGGGGTATTTCACATGCTGATGAAATCCCTCGCGCGCGGCAACAAGCTGGTGCTGTCGTTCAACGATCACGCGCTGAAAGATCCATCGAACGAAGCCGCGCTATCCGAATGGACCGATTGCGGCGCGGCGCGGTTGCTCTTTCGCGAATACGGTGACCACTTGCCCGGTATTGGGTTGAAGTCCAACGTCTACGTCCTTGAAAAAACGTGATATTCACTACTCGTTTCGCACCATCCCCAACCGGCCCCTTGCACCTGGGTCACGCGTATTCCGCACTGCTGGCAAATGACATGGCCCGCGCCGCAGGCGGGCGGTTCTTGCTGCGTATCGAAGACATCGACACCACCCGCGCGCGCCCGGAATGGGAGGATCAGATCTATGACGATCTGGCGTGGCTGGGCATCACCTGGGAGCAGCCCGTCTGGCGTCAATCCGAGCATCTTGCGACCTATCAGCGCGTGATCGACCACCTGCTGGATCAAGGTTTGCTCTACCCGTGCACCTGCAATCGACGTGACATTCAGGCTGCTCTTTCAGCGCCACAGGAGGGTGCCGCGTCCTATGGCCCGGACGGTCCGATTTATCCCGGCACTTGCCGCGGCATGTCCGTGCCCCCCCAGACATTGCATGACGCAGCGCTGCGTCTCGATATCGTATTGGCCCGTGCAAACGTCTTTGATCCGTTGGAATTCACTGAAACCGGTCACGGGCCGTCCGGCGAAACGGGGAACATTCGTTTTGATGATCAGGACCTTGCACAAACACTGGGTGACATCGTTCTCGCCCGGCGCGGGCTTGGCACATCCTATCACTTGTCGGTCGTTCTGGACGATGCGGCGCAGGGGATCACGCATGTTGTACGCGGCGCTGATCTGTTTGAGGCGACCTACATTCATGTGCTTCTGCAAAAGCTACTGGGGTTGCCGACACCGGTCTATCATCACCACGCGCTGATCCGCGATGATGCGGGAAAACGGCTGGCCAAGCGTGATGACGCCCGCGCGATCGCCAGATACCGGGCCGATGGTGCGACGCCCAATGACATCCGCGCGATGGTCAACCTGCCGCTTCCGGGCTGAGCAACTCGACTTCGGTGCCGTCCCGTACAGCGGTGTAAAAACAGGTGCGTCGGTTGGTGTGGCACGCAGGACCCGTCTGGCGCACGATCAGCAGCAGGCAATCTCGGTCACAATCGACGCGAAAATCGACCAATTCCTGAACATGTCCGCTGGTCTCACCTTTGACCCAAAATGCCTGTCGAGACCGGCTCCAATAGGTGACGGCCCCGGTTTCCAACGTGCGCGCGATGCTGTCGCGGTTCATCCACGCCATCATCAACACCTCTCCGGTCGCGTCGTCCTGCGCAATCGCGGGGATCAAGCCCGCGTCGGTGTAGGTCAATGTGTCGGGGTCAAAAGGGGTAACGGTCATGGGCAAAACCTTTTTGCATCTGTCGCGACAAGGCTTATGTATGGGCAAGACCTATAAGGAAATAGCCGATGTCTGCGGAAACTGATCTGATCAAGCTTTATTCCGGCCGAATTTTGGAATTGGCCTCGGATATTCCGCATTTGGGGCGACTGGAAGCGCCGATGGCCACCGTGAAAAAGCGCGCGCCCTTGTGCGGCTCTACAGTAAGTGTCGATTTGACCGTTCAAGACGGACGCGTCACCGAGTTTGGGCAGGACGTCAAAGCCTGCGCGCTGGGTCAGGCCGCCGCCGCGATCACCGGCGCTGCCGTGATCGGCAGAACCTTGACCGAGGTGGAAACGGCACGCGATGAATTGCGCGCAATGCTGAAAAACGGGGGCCCGGTGCCATCGGCGCCCTTCGACGGGTTTTCGGTGTTGGAACCTGCCCGCGAGTATCGCAACCGCCATGCGTCCATATTGCTGAGCCTTGAAGCCACGACCGAAGCCATGCATCAGGCCATTCAAAGCGATTGCGCCTAAACTGTTTTACCTACACCAAAAAAACGCCGCACGTCCCGGCAAGGACGGCGGCGCAAGGTAAGCGTTGATCATGTGGGACCCGGGGTCTGCACGCGGATGGCGCATGGCCACCCAGTGTTTGAACAGGCAGTGTCAAGTTTCACACTAAGGGTCGGAACGTCCCGTGTGAGCGTGCACCCGGCATGACAGCGCAGGCAGAAATCAGATCAGGTTCGGCAGGTGCAACCCCACCACGAGGATAACAGCGAGGGAGGCCACGCCAATTGCGTCTTGCACGAGCCCGTAAGGGGCGCGATTTGCGATTTCGGCAACGGTTTTGAAAACGGTCATTTGCGGAACTCCTTCGCATCTGTTGCTACTTTGTTCTCATTTCTTTAACCTGTTGTAAAGAACTTTTTAAGAACATTTGCGAACAAAGCGAGATGGAAACGGCTAACCCACTGAAAGTAAACGGATCGCTTCGTCCTGCCGCATGATCCATAACAGCAAGCGCGCGGCCTTGCCCCGCTCGGTGGACAGCTCTGGGTCATCTGCCAACAACCGCCGCGCGTCCGATTGGGCAACTTTCATCAATGCAGCCTGCCGCTCCAGATCGGCAATGCGAAAGCGCGGCACACCGGACTGCGCAGTGCCGATCAGGTCACCCGCGCCACGCATGCGCAGGTCTGTGTCGGCAATGGCAAACCCGTCTTCGGTCTCGCGCAGCACTTCAAGACGCTGACGCCCGCTCTCGGACAAGGGCGACTGATAGAGCAGCAAACAGGTGGAGGCCGCATCCCCCCGACCGACACGGCCGCGCAGCTGGTGCAATTGCGCCAGACCGAACGTTTCCGCCCGCTCAATCACCATGATTGTCGCATTGGGCACATTCACCCCAACCTCAATGACCGTGGTGGCGACGAGAACCTTCAGTTCACCGGACTGAAACCGCGCCATTGCGTCGTCTTTTTCGGCAGCGGGCATCTGACCATGGACCAATCCCACGGTGTTTTCGCCCAAAGTCGCCCGTAGGTGTTTGAAACGTTCTTCGGCGGCCGTCAGGTCGACGACTTCGCTTTCCTCCACCAAGGGGCACACCCAATAGCACTGGCGTCCCTCGGCGATCACAGCGCGCAGGCGGGTGATGACCTCGCCCAGCCGTTCGGTGCTGACCAGCGCGGTCTTGATCGGCTTGCGGCCCGGGGGTTTTTCATCGAGCACGCTGACGTCCATGTCGCCATATTGCGCCAGCGCAAGCGACCGCGGAATGGGCGTTGCGGTCATCACGAGGACATCCGCCACCTGCCCTTTACGCCCAAGCTCCAACCGTTGCCGCACACCAAAGCGATGCTGTTCGTCCACCACTGCCAGCCGCAGATCGGCAAAGGTGACATCACGCTGAAACACCGCATGGGTGCCGACCAGAATTTGAATATCGCCATTGGCAAGTGCTGCCAGTTTCGCGCGCCGTTCGCCAGCTTTATCCCGCCCGGTCAGGATTTCGAGCACGACACCGGCTTCTTCCGCCAAAGGCTGCAATCCTTCCAGGTGTTGCCGCGCGAGGATTTCCGTAGGGGCCATCAACACGCCCTGCCCGCCTGCTTCGACCGCACGCAACAGTGCCATGAACGCAACAAGCGTCTTTCCGGACCCCACATCGCCTTGCAACAAGCGGTTCATCCGCACTGGCAGGCCCATATCAGAGTTGATTTCCTGAATCGCACGCCGCTGCGCGCCTGTCGCTGTATATGGCAAAGCCGTCAGAACCCGGGCCTGCAGATGCCCGTCACCTGTATTCGTGCGGCCTTTGATCTTGCGCTCGCGTCGGCGCGCCAAAGCAAGCGTCATCTGATGGGCCATCATTTCATCATAGGCCAAACGCTCGCGGGCGGGTGCCGTCATTGCGAGATCACTTTGCCCGGCAGGCGCATGTGCGGCATGCAGCGCATCCACAAAATTCGGCCAACCCTTTGCGTATTTTTGTGCCGGATCGATCCATTCACCCAGCGGGGGCACGCGTGTCAGCGCAGCGGTTGCGGCCTTGTGCATCAGCTTTTGCGACACCCCCGCAGTCAACGGATAAACCGGTTCAAACGCGGGGATGTCCTTGGCCTCGTCGACTGGCAACGCATAATCGGGGTGCACCATTTGGGCAATCCCATCGAACATCTCGACCTTGCCCGACACAACGCGCCGCGCACCCTCGGGCAGGCTTCTTTTCCAATAGTCGCCTCTGGCATGGAAAAAAACCAGTTGGAACGCGGTTTTCGCATCGGTCACATTGATGCGGTACGCACCCCCCTTGGTGCGCGGTGCTGCATGCGCGCCGATGGTGACCTCAACTGTCAAAACCGCCGGCAAAACAGCACCCTCGACGCTGTCTCGCAATTCGCGATCAATCCCGGAATGCGGGAGTGTGAACAGCAGGTCACGCGGTGTTTCGATGCGCAAAGCGCCCAGATGCTGAGCCGTTTTTGGGCCAATCCCGTCCAACGTCTCGACGCTGGCAAAAAGTGGAAAAAGGATTTCCGGACGGCTGCTCATGCCCCTGCAATCAACGCCAGCCAGCCGTCCTCGTCCAGCGTTTCAACGCCTAGATCAGCGGCTTTCTTGGCTTTCGACCCGGCGCCCGGCCCCGCCACCAGAATATCCGTCTTCGCAGAGACCGACCCCGACACTTTGGCACCCAGCCGCTCCGCGCGGGCCTTCGCCTCGGCGCGCGTCATCTTTTCCAGCGTGCCGGTAAAGACGACTGTTTTTCCAGCAACCGGGCTGCCGCTGGTGTCGGGGCGGTGCACGGTTTGCACATCCAACTGCTCCAAAAGCCGCAGTATGGAGCCGCGTTCGGCGTCCTGATTCAACGTGCTGACCAGAGACGTCGCCATAACCGCCCCCACCCCGTCAATATCAATCAAGTCATCCCATGCGGGCCCATCAAGACCGGCGGCTTCCTGCATGGCCGAATCAAACCTGTCCCATGAGGAATAGTGCAAAGCAATCAGGTTTGAAGCCGCTTCGCCGACGTGGCGTATGCCAAGCGCGAATATCAAACGATCTAGCGGAATTCGGCGTTTTTCATCAATCGCATCAAACAGGTTGGCGGCAGATTTCTCACCCCACCCCTCGCGGTTCTTGAGCTGCTGCAACCCCGTGCCAAAACGGTCGCGCAGGGTGAAAATATCCGCAGGTTCGCGGATCCATTCGTCTGCATAAAACTGTTCGACCTGCTTGGCGCCCAATCCTTCAATATCAAACGCGGCGCGCGACACGAAGTGCTTGAGCTTCTCAACAGCTTGCGCCGGACAGATCAAACCGCCGGTGCATCGGCGCACGGCGTCGGTGTCTTCGCGGATGGCAGCACTGCCGCACTCAGGGCAAACCGTAGGAAAACTGAACGGTTTGGCGTCGGCGGGACGTTTGGACAGGTCCACATCAGCGACTTTGGGAATCACATCGCCAGCGCGATAAACTTGGACCCAATCGCCGACACGGATGTCTTTGCCGTCGCGAATCGTCCCGCCGGTGTTGTCACGCCCGGCGATGTAGTCTTCGTTGTGCAGGGTCGCGTTTGAAACAACCACACCGCCCACGGTCACCGGAGCCAGCCGCGCCACCGGGGACAACGCCCCCGTGCGACCGACTTGAATGTCGATCGCCTCAAGGCGCGTCCACGCCAATTCAGCCGGAAATTTATGCGCTATGGCCCAACGCGGTGTGGTTGAGCGGAACCCCAGGCGCTCCTGAAGTGACAGATCATCCACCTTGTAGACAACGCCGTCGATATCGTAGCCAAGTGTCGCGCGCTGCGCTTCGATGGCCTTGTAATGTGCCAGCAACGCAGACGGGCTTTTGCAAAGCGTGGTCAAAGGATTGGTTTGAAACCCCATGTCTGCAAGGCGTTGAATGGACCCCATTTGCGTTGCAGCCAAAGGCGCGGAAACCTCTCCCCATGCATAGGCGAAAAACGCCAACGGTCGCGACCGCGTAATTTCGGGGTCCAACTGTCGCAGCGAGCCTGCAGCGGCATTGCGCGGATTGGCGAAGGCTTTGCCAAAGGTGGCGGCATGCCGTTTGTTCAACGCCGCAAAGTCTGCGTGGCTCATGTAAACTTCGCCGCGCACTTCAAGAACGTCCGGTGCGCCTGAAATCGATTGTGGCAGCGATGCAATCGTTCGTGCATTCGCGGTGACATTTTCGCCTACCGCGCCATCGCCGCGTGTCGCCGCGTAGACCAGTTCGCCCCCCTCATAGCGCAATGAAAGGGACAAGCCGTCGATTTTGGGTTCTGCCGTATAGGCCAGCGGCGCATCCTGACCCAGACCGAGATACCTGCGAATGCGCCCATCGAACTCTTCCACATCCGCATCATCAAAAGCATTGGCCAAAGACAACATCGCCACGCGGTGGGTGATCTTGGAGAACCCTTCCGACACCGGCGCTCCAACCTGCTCAGTTGGGCTGTCGTCACGCTTAAGGTGGGGAAATTTTTTTTCTATCCGCAGGTTGCGGTGCTTCAGCGCATCGAACTCCGCGTCCGATATGTTTGGGGCATCATGCGTGTAATATGCCGCGTTCGCCTGCGCGATCAGCTTGGCCAGGCGCGCAAGCTCGTCACGTGCCTCGAATTCTTCCATATCTTCGATGTCATTCAGAGACGCCAAGACCTGCCCCTTCCAACCGCCTGAAACTTAGATAGGCGGCAGAATTCGGCAGGTCCAGCGGATTTGCACAACAATAGCGCAGCTTTGGATCGTGAGTGGTTGCTCAAACAATTCTCGAGAGTGGGCTTAATCAGCTAAAACGCAGATCACGCTCCGATGGCGAGAGGCTGTGGATCGTTCATCTGATCAGGCTCCGGGTCACGCAACACATAGCCACGCCCCCAAACTGTCTCAATGTAGTTTTCCCCGCCGGTCGCAGTGCTGAGTTTCTTGCGAAGTTTACAAATGAACACGTCTATAATTTTCAGTTCCGGCTCGTCCATACCCCCGTAAAGGTGGTTGAGGAACATTTCCTTGGTCAGTGTCGTGCCCTTACGCAGCGACAGCAACTCCAGCATTTGGTATTCCTTGCCCGTCAAATGCACCGACTTGTTGTCCACGCTGACGGTCTTCGCATCAAGATTGACGGAGATCTGACCAGTGTTGATCACAGACTGGGAATGGCCTTTGGAGCGGCGAATGATTGCGTGTATGCGCGCCACCAACTCTTCGCGATGAAACGGTTTGGTCAGGTAGTCATCCGCCCCGAACCCAAAGCCCTTGATCTTGTTTTCCGTGTCATCGGCACCAGACAATATCAGAATAGGTGTCTCGATCCGGGACAACCGCAACTGTCTGAGCACCTCATGCCCATTCATGTCGGGCAGGTCGAGATCAAGAAGGATCAGGTCATAGTCGTAAAGCTTGGCCAGATCGATCCCTTCCTCTCCCAAATCCGTGGCGTAAACGTTCAAGTTCGCATGGGTCAGCATCAATTCGATGCTTTTCGAGGTCGTTGGGTCGTCTTCTACAAGCAATACACGCATAGCAATCTCCGAAGGGGAAGTTCATTTGACTTAAATTAACCGTGACCAAAAAAGGTTAACTACACGTTACTGGCCTGTCTTTTGTTACCAGATCAACCTAAAGTTGTCTATATTTTTGTACAGCTGTGGCTTTTAAAGCCTCCTCTCCGTGCTCGGACACGGCCCGCACCCATTCGAGAAACTCTTCTTCGCTGATTTGATAGCGTTGCAGTGCATCATCCTGCGAAATGAGCCCATAAGCGACCCCCCGCACCACCGACGCCTTGCGCGACGCCACCCAACGCCTTGTTTTTGCTGATGGAAGATCGGCATGCGTCATCACGCTGCCGTCCTCCAAGGTTACCGCACGCGGCCCATCCACCTTTTTCAAGTACATCACACTCATCCGTCACATTTTTACGTAGCAACAGATTGACCAATCGCCCTTAAAGACCGATGAAGCCGCCTCTTGAGAGTAATTAGGATTTTCCTATATTGCAGCGTATCACCCCCGGAGCACGCACATGTCATTCGATCAGTCGCCCCCACTGAACTCGCTCGGCTTTCCCAAAGCACCAGGCGATACCCGCGTCGTCGTCGCAATGTCGGGCGGCGTCGACAGTTCTGTCGTTGCCGCAATGCTGGCCGAAGAGGGCTACGATGTGGTGGGCGTGACCTTGCAGCTTTATGATCACGGCGCCGCACTGGCCAAAAAAGGCGCGTGCTGCGCAGGTCTCGATATTCATGACGCACGCCGGGTCGCCGAAACAATGGGGTTTCCCCACTATGTACTGGATTATGAAAACATTTTCCGCGATGCCGTGATCGATGAATTTGCTGACAGCTATCTCGGCGGGGCAACACCGGTACCGTGCATCCGCTGCAACGAGCGCGTGAAATTCAAAGACCTTCTGGAAACAGCCAAGGATCTGGAGGCCGACTGCATGGCAACCGGCCACTACATCCAGCGCAAAATGGGTGTGTCGGGACCAGAACTCCATTCCGCTGCTGATGCTGCCCGCGATCAAAGCTATTTTCTGTTTTCGACCACCCCCGAGCAATTGGAGTACCTTCGCTTTCCGCTCGGACATTTACCGTCGAAATCCGAGACCCGCGCCCTGGCGTCCAAATACGGGCTGGTCGTAGCAGACAAACCCGACAGTCAGGACATCTGCTTTGTCCCGAACGGCGATTACGCCTCGGTGATTCGCAAATTACGCCCCGAAGCCGCGGCTCCGGGCGACATCGTCGACACCCAAGGGCGCGTGCTGGCCCAACATGACGGTGTGATCAACTACACCATCGGGCAACGTCGCGGTCTTGGCATCGGCGGCTTGGCAGACCCTCTGTACGTCATCAAGCTGGACCCTGACACGCGTCAGGTCATCGTCGGGCCCAAATCCATGCTGGCCACGCGGACGGTACCGGTGCGCGAAATCAATTGGCTGGGCGACGCGCCACTCTCAAGCCGCTCGGAATGGCACCTTTCGGTCAAGGTCCGCTCCACGCGTCCCCCAACAGACGCCATCATCCGCCCCATAAGCGAAACCGAAGCCACCGTGGAACTCACCTCCCCCGAAGAGGGCGTCTCTCCCGGTCAGGCCTGCGTTTTCTACGACCCCGACAGCAGCCGCATCTACGGGGGCGGCTGGATCCACAAAGGCTGAATCGCCACTTCCAAATGGTGCTGAAATACCTCCGCCGGAGGTAAAGCGCCTGTCCCGGATGGGACAGGCCAACATCATGTCGCGCGTCAGCGCGTCACTTTGGCAAACGCTCCAGAACAGCGCGTGCGGCACGCAGACCGGGCGCCTCTCCCCCCTGCCCCAAACGGGCCATCGTCAGGGCCATCGCCTCTTGCTGCGCTTGTGGATGCGCCAGCACATCCAACACGCCCTGCGCCACCCGCTCCGACGTGCAAGCTGGTCCCAGAAACTCTGGAACGACCCGCGTGTCAGACACAATGTTGACCAGCGTCACCGTATCGATCAGCGCCATGCGCGAGATGATCTGATGCGTGAGCCACTTCATGCGGTAGGCAATCACCATGGGCGTGCCCGCAGCCGCCAGTTCCAGCGAAACGGTTCCAGAGGCCGCCAGCGCCACATTCGCAGCCCGAAACGCGGCGCGCTTTTGGGCCGCCGCTTCAGCATGTGGCAATGCGCGTGGGTCCAGAACCAGCGGCGCTCCGGGCCAAGAGGCCACCGCATCCTGCACCGCATTTACAACAGCGCTCGCGGCAGGCACCACAACGCGTAGATCGGGAACCTGCTCCAGCACCGGTCCAATCGTCGCGCCAAACACGCCCGACAGGCGCGCCACCTCACCCCGGCGCGACCCCGGCAGCACCAGCATAACCGGTGCCGCGCCCAAGCCATTCGCTTGTCGAAACGCCTGTGCCTCGGCTTCGCTGGCCACCGGATCGGCCACCACCGGATGGCCAACGAAATCACATTCCATTCCATGCGCCGACATCAAAGGTGGCTCAAACGGGAAAAGCGCCAGCACATGATCGATCACCTGCGCCATCTTGGCCGCGCGCCCCGGCCGCCACGCCCAGACCGTGGGGGCGACGTAATGCACGGTACGAATGTCGCTGGCCGCTTTAACCCGGCGCGCCACACGCAGCGAAAAATCAGGGCTGTCTATGGTGATCAGCACGTCAGGTTTCTCAGCCAGCACCGCGTCCGCCGTCTGGATCATCCGGGCCCGCAGCGCGCGATATTTGGGCAGTATCTCTGCCAACCCCATCACGCTCAACTCGTCCATCGGGAACAGGCTCTGCATGCCCTCCGCCTGCATCAGCGGCCCGCCCACGCCAAGGAACGTTACATCCGGTTTCAGGCTCTTTAACCCAGCCATCAAAGACGCGCCCAGACGATCACCCGACGGCTCGCCCGCAACCAGAAAAACGCGCGTCATGGCGACTGGCGCGACCAAAGGATCAATCCCGCCTCATTGGCGCGCGCGATTGTCTCAGCGTGGTCCAAAATGATCACCTGTCCCGCTTCCACGACCAACCCGGCCAACCCGGCCGCACGCAACGACGCCATGGTTTCGGGCCCAATCGTCGGCATATCCGCGCGCAGATCCTGACCGCGCTTGGGGCGTTTGACCAACAACGCGCGTCGCCGCGTCGGCACATCCGGCAGGCTATTCAACAGATGATCGGTACCGCCCAACGCCTCGATGCCAAGCACCTGACCGGCCCCAACGACACAGGCCTGACCGATATCAAAACCCGCCAAGGCCTCCAGCACGGCCGCCCCACGCACTGCATCCTCACGCTGCTGGGCATCTGGACGGGCATCGCTCAGAATGCCCGGCGGGATCAGCAGATCGGGGGCCAACTCATGTGCCCCGCGCACCCTGAACCCACGGCTTTCGAAAATTCGAATGATCGCGCGCAATGCACCGTCATCGCCAGACACCAGAGCCTTTTGCAGCGCGGGCACAAAGGGCAACGTCGCGGCGTCAATCCGCGCGGGGTCCACTTCGGGCCGCGCAATCGCACCGCACAGGCAGACCTCTTTCACACCGCGTTCTTGCAGCGTGTCCAACAGACTGCCCAGGGTCTCCAGCCGAAACACCTGATCAACGGCCAACCCATCCGGCTCCATCCCCTCCAGCGCGCAAACGAACGGCGGTTGATCCTGCTGTGCGGCCACTGCTGCCGGCAACCCCCCGCGCCCTGTGATCAGCGCCAGCATCAGCTTGGGGTCAGGAAATGCCGATCTGTGTCGGCCAGCACGAATTCGACGATCTCGCGTACATAGTCGCTGGTGGTTTCATCCTTCAGACGCGCCACGCGGTCATGGAATGTACCCTCGCCCTGCGCCAACATCTGAAACGCGGCCCGCAAGGCCGTAATATCGGAGCGCGCAACACCGCGCCGCTTGAGACCGACAAGGTTCAAACCATCAAGCGCACCGCGAGGTCCCTGAACCAGCCCATAAGGGATCACATCATTGGTGACCATTGTGACCGCACCAATGATCGCGCCGCGCCCGATGCGCACAAACTGGTGCACCCCCGAGAGGCCACCGACGATCACGTCATCCTCCAGCACGCAATGGCCCGCGATGGCCACCGAATTGACGATGATGCAGCGGTCCCCGATGCGCGCGTCATGCGCGATGTGACACCCGGCCATGAAGAGACCATCATCCCCAACAGACGTTACACCGCCGCCACCTTCGGTACCGCAGTTCATTGTGACATGCTCGCGAATGCGGTTGCGTTTGCCGATGTCGAGGCGCGTGGCCTCGCCCTTGAATTTCAGGTCCTGCGGGATTTCCCCGATCACGGCAAAGGGAAAGATCACCGTCCCCGCGCCCACGCGCGTGCGCCCCGCAACTACGACATGCGATTTCAACACAACATCGGCGTCCAGCGTCACCTCCGCCCCCACGAGGCAAAACGGGCCGACCTTGGCCGAAGGATCGATCTGCGCGCCCTCTTCAATCACGGCGCTGGGGTGAATATTGCTCATGTCCGCGCCCTAGCCCAGATCCATCATCGCGGTAAACTCACATTCAGCGGCCATTTCGCCATCCACGGACGCCACACCACCAAACCGCCAGACCTTGCCGCCGGGTTTGCCGCGCAGCGTCGACATGTCCATGCGCAGCACATCACCAGGGCCGACCTTGCGGCGGAACTTGGCTTTGTCGATGGCCATGAAGTAGACCTTCATGTCCTTGTCCGCCATCTCGAGGCTGACGCCGACCATCACGGCCGCCGTTTGCGCCATCGCTTCGATGATCGTGACGCCGGGCATGATCGGCAATCCGGGAAAATGGCCCTGAAAATGCGGCTCGTTCATCGTCACGTTCTTGATGCCAACCGCTGAGGTTGTTCCGTCGATGTTGATTACCTTGTCGACCAGCAAGAACGGATACCTGTGTGGCAGAATACGCTGGATCAACTGGATATCGGCGGAGAGCAATTCAGATGTCACGTGCAGTAATCCTTTATCGTGCGGCATTCGACACTGCCTAACAACTCCACCCCAGCGGGGCAAGCGCGTCAATCTTTGGAGGGCACGTCCTGATCCAGAACGACATTGAGCCGTTCAATGGCCACGTTGGTGATGTCGATGGCATTGGCGCTCAAAAAGACCGACCGCCGCTCCAAGATCACGGCAGCGCCCGTCTGGCGCATCAGATCCTCCAAAACAGGGGCGGCTGCGGATAAAAATTGCACCCGCCGCTCCTCCAGCTCTTGGTTCAACGCACGTGTTTTTGCGTCTTGAGCACGCCGGGTGGCTTGCACCTTCGTGTCAAACGCATCCGCAGCCTCGCGGAACGCGGCGGGTTCCATATTTGGGCGCTGATCGGTCAGAGCACGCTCTTCTTCGGTCAGGTCTGCTTCGATCTGGCGATTTTCTGCGGCCAAAGCAGCACCCTTGGCGTCGAACTCCGCCGCCACGGCCTTGCCGAAATCACTGTCCAGATAAAGCCGCTCGGTGTCGATGGTCAGGATTTGGCTTTGGACAACGCCACCGGGCGCGGACTGTGCCAAGACCGCCGGGGTGCCGAACACCACCAGCGCCGTCATCCATGCCGCGATCCAGCGCATGGTGCCCTAGAACCGGGTCGTGAGGGTCAGCTCAAAGGTCTGCTCGCGGTCAAAGTCTTCCTTCTTGATCGCGTCGGTAAAGTTGAACCGCAACGGACCCACGGGCGTGTCCCAAAAGATACTGAACCCGATCACATGGCGGAACGACCCGCCCTCACCAAGGATCGTACCGCCAGCCGTATTCACATCGCTCAGATCCCAGAGGTTGCCGACATCATAGAAGACACCAGCACTGATGCCGTATTCTTCGGGCAAGCCCACCGGGAATTCGGCCTCCAGCCGTGCGACCACATAAAGGTTGCCGCCCAAGGGGTCTTCGGCGCTAACGGATGTGTCGCGCGGACCGATACCGCCGGGGTCAAACCCGCGCATGATGTTGGGCGTCAGCAAGAAGCGATCCACCGCGCGGTTGGTGCCGCTCCGCCATGTCAGCGCGCCGCCTTCAAGTGTCGCGCGCAGGGTGATCTCTTCGTTGTAGACCTTGGTCTCTCCAACCACTTTCGCGGTTGTCCGGATGTATTCGCTGTCGCCTCCCAGCCCGGCAAAATCCTGCCCGAACTGGACAAGAATACCCGCATTGGGGTTCAGACCCGTCAGGCGGTTGTCATAGGTAAACTCATACCCGATTGCGCTGCTGAACTGTGACCCTGCTGCAATCTCATTGCCGATCACGACGCCGTTTTCAACCGGATCACGGGCGATCATCTCGTTGTCTTGCGCGGTATAGCGCAGTTGCAGGCGCGCGTTTTCACTAACCGGGAAAGTCAGTGCAGGCTGGAACAACAGCCGTTCCGTGTCATAGGTCGTAAAGGACGAATTCGTCTCAGAATAGTCGAGGTTCAGCGACAATTCCACGTCCCGCCCAAGCAAGGATGGCTCTTGGAACAAGATGCCGTAGCGAGTCGCTTCTTCGGCGGTGGACAGGTTCAGGAACAACCGTTGCCCGCGCCCAAGGAAGTTTTCTTCGGCAAAGCTGACTGCGACGCCAAAGCCGTCACTGGTCGAGAATGAGCCACCGAAATTCAGCGCGCCGGTGGGCTTTTCCTCGACGTCCACATCCACGATCACCTGATCGGGGCTGGAGCCCTCGCGGGCGTTAACTTCGGCAGTCTCAAAATAATCCAAGGCGCGAATACGCTCGGCAGCCTGGCGGATTTCGCGTGGGTTGAACGGGTCACCCTCGACGGAATCGAACTGACGACGGATCACCTGATCCAGCGTGGTGGTGTTGCCCTCGATATCAATCCGCTCCACGAACACACGCGGCCCACGGCTCAGCACATATTCGATGTCCAGCGTCAGCGTGCGGTCATTGCGCGTGATGCGCGGCTCGACCCGCATGAAATCAACGCCGTCGCGGATGGCTTGTGTTTCCATGCGCGAGATATCGGTTTCCACCAGTGTCGGCGAATAGACGGCACCGGGGCGCACCCGGATGATACCTTGATAAACCTCGGCATCCACATTCGGCAGTTCGCTGGTGACGGTGATCTCGCCAAACTTGAACTGCTGGCCTTCTTGCACATTGAACGCGAGGAAATAGCCGTCGCGTTCTTCGGTCAGCTGTGCGTTGACCGAATTCGTGCGAAAATCAATGTATCCGCGCGACAGGTAGAAATCGCGCAGGATCTGCTTGTCGAATTCCACACGGTCTTCGACAAACGTGTCGCGCCGCACCAGCCTCCGGAAAAGACCGGCCTGTTTGGTGCCGAGAACGCGGCGCAAACGGCGGTCCGAATAGACGCGGTTGCCAACAAAACTCAGGCGTTCGATCTCGATGTTGTCACCTTCGAAAATCTCGAACACCAGATCGACGCGGTTGTCTGTGCGGCGGATGATCTGCGGGCTCACACGGGCCGACAAGCGGCCTTCGTTGGCATAGGCCTCCGAGATGGCGGCCGCATCACGCTCGGCCTGCGTCGGATTGAACACGCGCCGCTCGTTGGAACCGACAAGCGCCGCAAGTGCCTCATCCTCGATCCGGCGGTTCCCTTCAAAGCGGATGCGGTTGATCGTCGGAAATTCCACCACCGTGATCCGCAAGGTCGACCCCGCAGGTTCGATCACGACGCTTTCAAACAGGCCCGACGCCACAAGCCGCTGATTGGCATCATTCAACTGACCAGCAGAGATGGTCTGGCCTCGTGCGATTCCTGCCTGGCTGAGGATGGCGGAATCGCCGATGCGGGCGTTTCCTTCGATGACAACCGAGTTGAACGTGTAGTTCTGTGCGAGGGCTGTATTCGGCGGCGCCAACCAAGCCACTGATAAGGCCAAAGAAACGGCGCCTGCCTTGAGAACGGAATGTGCGCCCTGTTTGCCGTTCCGGCACCCAAGGTCAGCCCCTGTCTTAAAACCTGTCATGATCCGCCCCGATCCTCAGAAAATTCTTCCTTTCTGAGTACCGAAGTGCGGCAGAGTTGTCAAAACCATGTATGTGAAAAAGCGCCCACAACTAAATGAGCGCATTTCGACATGATTTTCATGATTTGGGTGGTTGGGCGTTTTTCACCGCAGAAAGCAGCGTTTAGCCGGCAAAGCTGCCGATATACATGCCCGCGACAAGCGCAGCCGTGATCGCGCTCAAATATAGCGCCAGATCCCAGTTCAGGTCCATCAAGAGGCTCAAGCCCCGGTAACCCTTCTGAATCGATTGCATGGTCTCACTCCATCATTACCCAAGAGTGTGACTACCGGGCAAATGTGGCACCACTATGGTTAATTGTGGCACAAACATGGCCACAATTCCCGTCATGATTGCTATGGGCAGAAAATATCATTGCCGAGCGCAAAGACCATCAGGGTCAGCACAATCGCAATTCCAAGGCTCATCAGAATCCGCAGCGCACCGTCGCTGGGCGGTTTACCGGTCACGGCCTCATAGGCGTAAAACACCAGATGCCCGCCATCCAGCGCAGGCACCGGAAAAAGGTTCAAGAGCCCCACGGCCGTGCTGAGGACGGCAATGAACCAGATGAAAGACTGCGCGCCCTGACTGGCCATGGCGCCAGAGGTTTGCGCAATGCCAATCGGGCCCGAGAGGTTGCAGGTGCTGATGGCGCCCGTGATCATGTGGCTGAGCCCCGAAAGCGAGCCTTGAATGATGCGTCCGGTTTGCTCAACACCACTCCAAAGGGCCGTGCCGACGCCGGGATTTTCGGTGGCCGGTTCAAACGCCATGGATCCGGCAATGCCGATGCGCCATTGCGTCTGGAACCCACCTTCGGGTTGCGGCTCGTCCACACGTTTGGGTGTCATGGTTTTTTGCAGCGTCTCGCCCGCGCGCCAGACGGTCAGGTCCAAAGGCGCGCCATTGCCGCCCTCGACCGCTTGTTTCAGCTGATCAAACGCGAAAATCGGTGCCCCATTGAGCGCGACAAAAACATCGCCCACTTCGAGACCCGCCGCCATCGCCGCACTTTGCGGGCTGACGCCAGACACCAAAGGCGGGAAAAGATAGGCACCGGGTACCGTTTGCTCTATCCCGTCGCGGCGCACCGTGTAGTCCAAGGTGGCAGTCAACGGAATGCCATCAATAAACGCGGCATAGGCGTCGCTATCTTCGCTGCTGGGGATCGGAACACCATTGATGGCGATGATCTGATCGCCCGATTGCAACCCGCGCGCCTCAACCGGCAAGGGCGTCAAATCGCCCACGGTCAGCGGGTCACGGGCCACGCCACTGGACAGGATCACCGCGCCAAATACCAAAATGGAGAGGATGAAGTTAAAGATCGGGCCCGCCGCGACCGTAGCCGCACGCGCCCACAAAGGCGCACCATGCATTGTCGCGCGCAACGCGACCGGGTCCGCCTCGACCGCTTCCATGGCTTCTGTGTCCTTGCCCGACGCCGCATTGGAATCGCCTGCAAATTTCACATAACCGCCGAATGGCAGCGCCGCGAATTGCCAGCGCGTGCCGTGTTTGTCGACGCGTGACCACAGTACAGGGCCAAAGCCGATGGAAAACACATCCGCCTTGATGCCCGACCAGCGGCCCACGATGTAGTGGCCGTATTCGTGAATGGCCACGATCACCGACAAGGCCAACACAAAGGCCGCCAAGGTCCAGACCAAGCCACCGAACTGCGGAATTAACGCGAAAATATCCAAAACTTACCCTGCTCTCTCACTGATGACCGTTTTGGCCTCTTGTCGTGCCAGATGGTCCACTCGGGCCACGTTATCAAGGGTCATGGTGGCATCAATGTGGCCGGGGGTCGCGGAAATCCGGTTCAGAACCTCTTCGACGACCTGCGACATCTGCGTGAATTTGATCTGGCCCGCGATGAATCCATCCAGCGCCACTTCCTTGGAGGCGTTGAATACCGCGCCCGCCAGACCGCCCGCTTCCATCACTTCGCGCGCCAGCCGCAAGGCAGGCCAGCGCACCTCATCGGGAGCACGAAAATTGAACTGACCGATCTGCGCGAGGTTCAGCCGATCCACCGGCAGGCTGCGCCGCTCGGGCCAATGCAGGGCAAAGCCGATCGCATGGCGCATATCGGGTGGACCCACATGCGCCATCAGCGCACCGTCGTTGAACCCAACCAGCGCATGGATCAGGGATTCTGGATGCACGATCACCTCGATCTGATCCGGGCGCACGCCAAAATACTCCCGCGTTTCTATCAGTTCCAGCGCCTTATTGAACATGGAGGCGGAATCGATCGTGATCCGCTGGCCCATGTCCCAGTTCGGATGGCTCGACGCCTCTGCCAAGGTCGCATCCGCAAGCGCCTCGAGCGGCCAATCGCGGAACGCACCACCGCTTGCGGTGATGATGATCCGCTCGACCGAAGCTATATCTTCGCCGATCAGCCCTTGAAATACAGCCGAATGCTCACTGTCGACGGGCAGCAGCCGCGCCGCATGCGCCTTGGCCGTGGACAACATCAACGCGCCCGCACAAACGAGCGACTCCTTGTTGGCCAGCGCCAAGGTGCTGCCCTGCTCAAGGGCTGCCAAGCCTGGTGCCAGGCCCGCAGCCCCCACAATGGCCGACATGGTCCAGTCCGACGGGCGATGTGCGGCCTCAACGATGGCCTGGGTACCCGCTGCCGCTTCTACGCCCGATCCTGACAACGCGGCGCGCAAATCCTCCAGCCGCTCCTCATGCGCGGTGATCGCCACATCAGCGTTCAGGGCAATGGCGTCCTGGGCCAGTTGCGCAATATTGCCCGCTCCGGTCAGCGCAACAACGTCATAGGCGGACGCATCGCGCGCAATCAGATCAATGGTGTTCTGCCCGATGGAGCCTGTGGCCCCGAATATGCTGACCCGGCGCACCACCCCTTAGCCAATCACCGGCGGAAACCCGATGAACTTGCCAAGGATCAGCAAAAAGACCGACGCACCCAGCATGCCGTCGAACCGGTCCAGCAAGCCGCCATGTCCGGGGATCAGGTTCGAGCTGTCCTTGATCTGCATTTTCCGTTTGATTGCGCTTTCGGCAATGTCGCCCATCTGGCTGGCCATCGAAATGGCAATGGACACGCCGATCAACTGCGCGCTCGCCCCGGTTTGCGACATGAAAATCATTCCGACAATGGCCGCACCAACCCAGCCGAAGCCAGTCCCGGCCCAAGTTTTCTTGGGGCTGACACGGGGCCAGAACTTTGGCCCGCCGATCATCCGACCGGCGAAATAGCCCACGACATCCGTCGCCACGACCACCAGCACCAGCCAGAGCATCCAGACGAACCCCATGTCGTCGCGGACCTGCATCATGCCAAATCCCGCCAGCAGCACGAGGGCAGTAAAAACCATATAAAGCGTGCGGTGCCTGTCCAACTGGCCAAACCCTACCAGCGCAGGCGCCAGCAGGATCGGCAGCGCAAACCCCACGGGCAGGTAGATCGCGAGCAACGTCGCAGCCCCCGCCAAAGCCCCAAGCTGGATGGGTATTGCACGCGTCGCCGTGTGCAGCATCGTGACCAGCTCCCACACCATCAAGCCGCAGATCACCGCGACCATCACGTGAAAGATGTCGCCGCCCGCCCAGACACCCCACATCCCGATCAGCACCATCGCCGCACCCGAAGCCATGCGGGTCGCCAGATCAGACCATTTTTCCGAAGCACTGCTCATGAGATAACGTTACCGCACGCCGCCAAAACGCCGGTCACGACCACCGTAGGACGCGCAGAGCCGCGCGAATTCTTCCTTGGTGAAGTCAGGCCAGAGGGTGTCGATGAATTCGTATTCCGCATAGGCCGACTGCCACAGCAGAAAATTGGAAATTCGCGCCTCTCCACTGGTGCGGATCACCAGATCCGGGTCTGGCAAGACGTAGGTATCAAGGTATTTGGGCAGGGTTTCTTCGTCCACGTCATCGGGATGCAGCCGCCCGCTGGCGACATCCATCGCCAATCTTTTGGTCGCACGCGCCACTTCATCTCGCCCACCGTAATTCAGCGCGATTGTCAAATGAACCCGCGTGTTTTGCGCAGTGCTTTCTTCCAGCAGCGTCATCAACCGGATCAACTTGTCATCCAGCCGGTCGCGGTCCCCGATAAACCGCACCCGCACGCCATATTGGCTCAAAGCGCGGGTTTCCTTGGTGATATAGCGCCGAAACAGGCTCATCAGCCCGGCCACTTCGACCTGCGTGCGTTTCCAGTTTTCCGTCGAAAATGCAAATATGGTCAGGTATTTCACCCCGACGCCCGGGCAGGCCTCCACGATCTCGCGCACCCGTCTTGCACCGGCGTGATGCCCGAAAAGCCGCGGACGACCGCGCTGTGTCGCCCACCGCCCGTTGCCGTCCATGATGATTGCAACATGCTGCGGCCCGGTGTCCGGTTCTTGGGCTTCAAGATCAGTTGCTGCTTCCATCGTCACACTTCCGATACACCCAATACGCACATGCAATTGCTCGGCCTTGGCACCTGATCAGACCTGCATCACCTCGGCCTGTTTGGTTTCCAACTGATCGTCAATCATCTTGATGTAGGTGTCGGTCAATTCTTGAACCTCGCCTTCCCAGATTTTCTGATCGTCTTCGGACATACCGTCGGCCTTGGCCTTCTTGATCTGGTCCATGCCATCGCGGCGCACGTTGCGGATGCTGACACGGGCATGTTCGGCATATTGACCGGCCACTTTGGTCAACTCGCGGCGGCGCTCTTCGTTCAACTCGGGGATGGGCAGCATGATGATGGTGCCGTTGAGTTGTGGATTGATGCCAAGCCCGCTTTCGCGAATGGCCTTTTCCACCTTACCGACAAGCCCCTTGTCCCAGACGTTGATGGTGACCATCCGCGGCTCCGGTACGTTGACCGTCCCCACCTGATTGATCGGCGTCATCGCGCCGTAAGCGTCAACCATCACCGGCTCGAGCATGGAAGCGGACGCGCGCCCGGTTCTCAGCGATGCAAATTCAGTTCGCAGATTGGCGATCGCACCATCCATACGGCGCGTCAGATCGTCGGTATCCAGCATGAAGTCTTCTGACATGGTCTTTTATGCCCTCTTCCTTTTGACGCGCTTATAGCGCGCACGCGCTCAAAGTGTACAGGACCGGTTTGTGTTTTCGTAGGTGCGGAATACCCCTGATTTCGGCAGAGGCCCGCCTGAATGACCTGGGCGGACCGGCGTCTTTCGGCGTGCAATTGCCGAGACACAAATTGCATGTATACGCCCAACAATCGCCATGAAACACACTCACTGTAATAAGGTTAACGCTCAAAAAGACCGACAATACGGCAAAAGACCATGAGGAAGACTTATGACACAGGCGAACCCGTACGAACAGTACATGCTGACCTTGATCAACGCAGAGCGCGCCAAAGTGGGTGCGGACGCTTTGCAGCTCGAGGTGAACCTCAACGAATCCGCTGAGGACCATTCGCGCTGGATGCTGCAACAGGATGTCTTTTCACACACGGGTGCGGGCAGATCATCCGCGACCCAGCGCATGGACACGGCTGGTTTTGACTTCAGCGGCAGTTGGCGGTCGGCCGAAAACATCGCCGTACAAAGCGAACGTGGTGCGGCTGGTATCATGGATGACGTGCTTAACCTGCATGTATCGCTGATGAACAGCCCCGGCCACCGTGCCAACATCCTGAACCCACACCTTGACTATGTCGGGATCGGGATTGAGTTGGGTGATTTCCGGTTCAACTCGGGTGAATACGAATCCGTCATCGTGACACAGAACTTCGCGTCAACGGGGGGGAGTGTTCAACTTGATGGCGCACAGACTCCTACATCGCCTCCGCCGGCGACACCTGTGCAAGTGTCTGCCCCGGCCTCTGATCCAGCGCCGACCGCT
This sequence comes from uncultured Alphaproteobacteria bacterium, assembly GCA_942490645.1. Classification (GTDB taxonomy): domain Bacteria; phylum Pseudomonadota; class Alphaproteobacteria; order Rhodobacterales; family Rhodobacteraceae; genus CALNXN01. The sequence goes on from CALNXN010000010.1 coordinate 383,556, forward strand.
GGGTCAGGCAATGATCGCATCAACGGAACGAATAATGCGGACCGAATATTCAGCGGTGCGAAAAATGACGTGGTGTATGGCCTTAACGGGAATGACAGGCTGTTTGGTGAAAACGGTAATGACACGCTGGATGGCGGCAATGGCAATGACGTGCTGCGCGGCGGAAACGGCGATGATCATCTCAAAGGTCAAAGCGGCCATGACCGGATCACCGGCGACGCTGGCAATGACCGGATTGATGGTGGCAGCGGCAATGATGTCATGAACGGTGCCGTCGGGAACGACCGGCTGAACGGCCAAGACGGCCATGACCGGCTGGTCGGCATGGATGGAAACGACACATTGGACGGTGGATTGGGCAATGACACTTTGTCCAGCGGCAGAGGCAACGACCAGCTGTTTGGCGGTGAGGATGCAGATTTGTTCATCTTTCAACGCGGCAGCGATGTCGACCACATTCAGGATTTTCAGAACAACATCGATACCATCGACCTGACTACCTTCAGTCTGGACTCAGTCCAGCAAGCGCTAGGGTTTGCCAAACAGCAAGGCAGCGATGTTGTGTTTGACTTCGGACGGGGCGACATGTTGATCGTCGATGACGTTTGGATGTACCAGCTATCGGATGATTTGCAGCTGTAAGAAACCGGGCCTTCGCGAAATGCTGCGAGGGTCCAAGGTGACGTTTCAGATGTCGCGCACGACCGTATAGGTGCCCTTACCCGCAAGTATCCCGCGGAACCCGCCTGGTTCATCCAGCGAAAAGACAATGATCGGCAGGTTGTTGTCGCGCGCCAATGCAATGGCCGACGCATCCATGACGCCCAGACGTTTGGCCAGCACGTCATCATAACTCACCGTGTCATAGCGTTTGGCATCGGCATGTCTGGCGGGGTCTTTGTCGTAGACGCCATCCACCTTGGTGCCTTTGAAAATCGCCTGACACGACATTTCGTTGGCGCGCAGCGTGGCGGCGGTATCGGTGGTGAAATAGGGATTGCCAGTCCCGGCCGCGAAAATGCAGACCCGCTTTTTCTCAAGGTGGCGCACGGCGCGGCGTCGGATGTACGGCTCTGCGACCTCGTTCATGGTAATCGCGGAAATAACGCGCGTGTGGATGCCCAGCCCTTCCAGCGATGACTGCATCGCCAGCGCGTTCATCACCGTGGCCAGCATCCCCATGTAGTCCGCCGTGGTGCGCTCCATCCCCTGCGCGGACCCTTGCAGCCCACGAAAGATATTGCCGCCGCCAATAACCATGCAGATCTCGACGCCCATTTCGTGCACCGATTGGACCTCGCGGGCGATGCGCTCCACCGTCGGCGGATGCAGCCCATAGCCCTGATCGCCCATCAACGCCTCCCCCGATATTTTCAGCATGACCCGTTTGAAAGAAGGCGCAGGGTCAGCTTGGGTCATGGTGGCTCCGGAGGTTTGAGGCTTTTGTTCGCGCGCAAAATGTCGGAAAACGCCGGCAACTTCAATGCGCCATACTTGGGAATGCACAGAAAATGGCCGATGGCCTTTCAGAAAAGCACAGCGCCTTGCTGGATCAGGTGCCGCATGACCGGCATGTTCTGATCGCCGGGCCGACCGCGTCGGGTAAATCCGCACTTGCCTTGGCAATTGCGGAACGCGCGGGCGGCGTGATCGTGAACGCTGATGCCAGCCAAGTCTATGATTGCTGGAGGATCCTGACGGCGCGCCCCTCTGCTGAGGAAGAGGCGCGCGCGCTGCATGCTCTTTATGGACATGTGCGCGCGACAGATGCCTATTCCACCGGCCATTGGCTGCGCGAGGTGACGACGTTGCTGCAAGAGCCAGAACGGTTGATCATCGTGGGCGGAACCGGGCTTTATTTTACCGCGCTGACCAAGGGGCTGGCCGATATTCCGCCCGTGCCCGCCGCCACGCGGGCGCAAGCCGATGCCTTGAGCGTAGACGCAATGCTGGACGATCTGGACGCCGCGACCCGTGCACAGATCGACACTGCCAATCGCGCCCGCGTCCAACGCGCATGGGAAGTGCAGACCAGCACGGGCCGGTCACTGATCGACTGGCAAGACACCACCGCGGCCCCGGTCCTGCCTTTGGCAGAGACCTCCGCCTTTGTGATGGATGCACCCAAGGATTGGCTGACGCCGCGCATCGAACGGCGCTTTGACCTGATGCTGTCCAAAGGCGCACTGGACGAGGTTGCCGCCATGCAGCCCACCTATGATCCTGCCCTGCCCGCCCATCGGGCCATCGGCGCGCGCGAACTGTTGGCCCATTTGAAAGGACAAATGACGCTGCAAGAGGCCAAAACCGCCGCGACGATCGCAACCCGCCAGTTTGCCAAGCGCCAACGCACATGGTTTCGGTCGAAAATGCGCGATTGGACATGGCTTCGGCCGGAATAAGCCCAAAACCACCACTTTCCAAAAACTGCCTTTATGGGCAAAGCATGCTGTGTAAAACTGCATAAAATTGGTCTAAAAACAACAATTGCGAGGTATTTGGTGCCTGATTTTGCACTGCATATCCAAACCTTGGCACAGTTCAGTTCCGGACAGGACTGGCAACTGTCGCTTGCGCAGGACCGCCCGCACCATCTGCTGTTTTGGATCACGCGCGGTCAGGGGCGCTTGCTCATGGACGGACAACGCCGGGGTCTGGGTACGCACAATGCGGTATTCGTGCCCGCAGGCCAGTTGTTTGCTTTGGATCTGGGGCGTCAAGGGATGGGACAGGTCATCAGCATTCTCGATGGCACCGACCTGACATTGCCAAACACCGCGCGTCACTTACGAATCCGCGACGCGCAGGTGATGGGTGAATTCACCACCCTGCTGGAAACCGCGCTGCGCGAGCAGACCACCGCCCGCCCTTTGCAGGCGGATGCACTCGTCGCTCACAGTGCGCTGATTTCGGTGTGGCTGCGCCGCCAGATGGCGCAAGACGAACATATCCCCCCAAGGCGCAACGCCGCACAGCGCCTGTCGGCGCGGTTTTGCGCCCGCGTCAGTGCGAATTTCTCACAAAACATAACAATGGCCGACCATGCCGAGGCGCTGGACGTCACACCCACCCACCTGACGCGGGCCTGCAAATCCGCGACCGGGCGCACTGCTGCGGATCTGCTGACAGAACGGGTGCTTTTTGAGGCCCGCATGTTGCTCGTGACCACGAAAGTGCCCGCACAAGACATCGCCCGGCATCTGGGCTTTGGAAGTGCCGCATATTTCACGCGCTTCGTGCAGCAACACACCGGGGCAACGCCCACCCAGTTGCGCAAAAAAGCCCGCGCCGGGCATGGCGGGCTTGCCATACGACCGACAGTTCCGGCAGCAATGATGTAATTGCGACCTCACGATGTCGTAAAAAAACAAGGATTGGGCGCTCGTTCACATTGACGGCGCCCGGCAAGTCATGCCTGATAGATGCACTCACTTAACGAATTGGCCAGAAAGGCCGGATCGAAAACCAGCGTGAACAACACGCATAGCCTGACAACAGGGGCACCAATGGGACTTTTTATACTCAGACGTCTGGGTGTGATGATTCTGACGGCACTTTGCTTGACGTTCATCGTATTCTGGCTGACCAATCTTTATCCAAACCTTGAAAAGCTGGCCAAAACGCAAGGCAACTTCCGCATGTCGGATGAAGCCGTGACCAGCTATCTGGATTCCAACGGGTACTTGCAGCCCACGCCGATCAAGTTCGGCCAGTGGCTTGGCGTGCTGCCTGGATGGGAAAAAGAACGCGACGGCAAAGAATACGGGCGCTGCTACAGCGCCGAGACCCCCGTCGAGGAGCGCTCAACCTACTGCGGCGTTCTACAAGGCGATTGGGGCCAGTCGACTGTCTTCAAGGATGATGTCTCGAGCCTTGTTGCGACCCGATTGGGGCTGACGGGCAAACTGATGTTGGCGGTGATGCTGGTGATGGTGCCGATGGCCCTGTTGATCGGTGTGCTGGCCGGGATGCGCGAGGGATCGGTCACAGATCGATCGCTGTCGACCTTCTCAATCGCCTCCACGGCGACGCCAGAATATGTGTCAGGTGTTATTTTCATTGCGGTGTTCACCTCATCAGCCTTTGGGTTGAAGTGGTTCAAGGGCTCTGCGACCTCCGCGATGGAGAACGCGACGTTTGAAAACTTTACCCTGCCGGTGGTGACTATCGCCCTTTACGGGATGGGGTATATCGCGCGGATGACACGTGCCTCGATGACCGAAGTGATGACGGCGCAATACATCCGCACGGCGCGCCTCAAGGGGGTCAAGTTCTCCAACATCGTCATGAAACATGCGCTGCGTAACGCGCTGATCGCGCCCTTTACGGTGATCATGCTGCAATTCCCCTGGCTGTTGAACGGTGTTGTGATCGTCGAGACGCTCTTTAACTACAAGGGTTTCGGCTGGTTGCTTGTGCAGGCAGCTTCCAACAATGACATCGAACTGCTGCTGGCGGTTTCTGTTGTCTCGGTCGCGGTGGTTCTGGTGACACAGCTGATATCCGATATCGGCTACGTCTACCTCAATCCACGCATTCGTATCGCTTAAAGGAGACCGGGAACATGGAACCTCTTACATGGACAGGGTCATTCAGCTGGATGAACATCCTTTTCGCCATCGCTTTCGCCGTATTGGCGATTGCGATCCTCGCCTCAATCGTGGTGTCGATCTTCGTGAAAGACGACGGACCACGCGCTGTAAATGCAGATGGCACACTCGCCGCGTCGCGCGGGCTCAATGACCTGATCGGGCTGGTGATCAAAGCGGCCTTTGCCGTGGTGATCTGCCTTGTGGTGGTGCTTCTGATTGGCGGCATGGTCTTTGGTCTGGGCGCCGGCATCATCGGTGCAATGTCACAACAACTGATCCCGGTGTGGATCGCGCTGATCGTGCTCTTTGCCCTGTCGATCAGCTTCAAGCGCAAGCTGGGGCTATATGGCAAGCTCTTTGACAGCACCATCGGCATGATCGGTTTTGGCCTCGTGATGTTCTGGGTGTTCGTCGGTGTCTTCGGTGGACCGTTCGACATGCTTGTCACCCATGACACTCTGAGCCAGGTCTCGGGCATGAAAAACGAACTGCCCGGCACACCGATGCGCGGCGCAGAGGAAGGTGAATATCCCTACTTCCTGCTGGGCGGAGACAATCTGGCACGCGATGTCTTCAGCCGCCTGATCAAGGGCGCCTGGGTGGTCGTGCAAATCGCGCCTATGGCCACGATCTTTGCCTTTATGGTGGGCATCACGCTGGGTTTGCCTGCGGGATACTACGGTGGGCGTCTGGACACGATCCTGTCGTTTCTGGCCAACCTGATCCTCGCCTTCCCGGTGATCTTGCTGTTCTACCTGCTGGTGACGCCAGAGATCGTGCTGACGGGTATTCCCAACTACATGGCACTGTTTCTCTTCGTCTTCCCGGTTGTGTTTGTCGCGATCCTTTTAAATTCGCGCTACTACACGCAGCCCTCGGTGCGCACCCCGCTGCTTTTGGTGGTGCTTGGGGTGATGGGCTGGCTTTATCTGTCGATGGTGTCGACGGATGGCGCGCTTATCCAGACCAACACCTACTCTATTCCGGGTCTGCCTGCGGCGATCGACCTTTTTGACATCGATCCCGGGGTGCTCGTTGTGTTCGTGGCGGTGGTTTTCGTGAACTCTCCGACGGTCTTTCGGATCGTGCGGGGCCTCGCGATGGACATCAAGACACGCGACTACGTGGCGGCGGCGCAAACCCGTGGCGAAGGCCCATGGTACATCATGCTGTGGGAAATTCTGCCCAACGCCCGTGGCCCGCTGATCGTCGATTTCTGCTTGCGGATCGGGTATACGACCATCCTGCTGGGCACGCTTGGTTTCTTTGGCCTTGGGTTGGAGTCGGAAAGCCCGGATTGGGGCACGACCATCAACGCCGGACGGCGCTTGCTGGCGCTTTACCCGCATGCCGCGATTGCGCCTGCGCTGGCGCTTTTGACGCTGGTGTTGGGGTTGAACCTACTGGCGGATGGCCTGCGCGAAGAGAGCTTACGCGACTGATGAGCGTGGTTCGGGGGCGCTGCCCCCGGACCCCCGAGGTATTTTTGGCGAAAGGAAGAGGCCACGTGCCACTTCGCCCATAGGGAGACAAAAGATGGTCAAAACGAAACATGACGGACCTATTCTGGAGATCGACAAGCTGTCGATTTCGTTTTTCACGCGGCTGCGGGAAATCCCGGCGGTCATGGATTTTTCGGTCAATGTACAGCCCGGTGAGGCCGTGGGTTTGGTGGGCGAGTCTGGCTGCGGCAAAAGTACGGTTGCGCTGGGGGTCATGCAGGACCTTGGCAAGAACGGGCGCGTCGTGGGCGGGTCGATCAAGTTCAAGGGGCGTGATCTGGGCGAAATGAGTGATGAAGAGCTACGCGATATCCGTGGCTCTGAAATTGCGATGATCTATCAGGAGCCGATGGCATCCCTGAACCCCGCGATGAAGATCGGCAGGCAGTTGATGGAAGTGCCGATGATCCACCAGGGCGCATCGGAAAAGGATGCTTACGACCGAGCGCTACAGGTTGTGACGGACGTTAAGCTACCCGACCCCAAACGCATATTGAACAGCTATCCGCATCAGCTGTCTGGCGGGCAGCAACAGCGGATCGTGATCGCCATGGCGTTGATGTCGGAGCCGGCCCTGCTGATATTGGATGAGCCCACGACCGCGCTTGACGTGACGGTTGAGGCGGCGATTGTCGAGTTGGTCAAGGATTTGGGTCGCAAGTACGGCACATCGATGCTGTTCATCAGCCACAATCTTGGCTTGGTGCTGGAAACCTGCGACCGCATATGCGTGATGTATTCCGGCGAAGCCGTGGAGCGCGGATCAATCGAAGATGTGTTCGACACAATGCAGCACCCCTACACGCAAGCGCTCTTTCGCTCGATCCCGTTGCCGGGTGCGGATAAGAACGCGCGCCCGCTGGTGGCCATTCCGGGCAACTTCCCGCTGCCGCATGAACGGCCCAACGGGTGCAACTTCGGCCCGCGCTGCGACTATTTCGAGGCCGGACGCTGTGATCAGGGCCATATCGTGATGGAGCCGGTGCCAGGCAATGATCGTCACCACACGCGCTGTCTGAAGTTCAAGGAGATCGATTGGGATGCGCCGATGGAACTGGCCGAGGTCAAGACCAAGGGCGAGATCGGCGATGTGGTCCTGAAGATGGACAACCTCAAGAAATACTATGAGGTTGCGGCCAATGCGATTTTCGGCGGCGGCGACAAGAAGGTCGTCAAGGCCAATGAAACGCTGAGCTTTGAGGCCCGCGAATCCGAAACGCTGGCCATTGTGGGCGAATCCGGCTGCGGCAAATCGACGTTTGCCAAGGTGCTGATGGGGTTGGAAACAGCCACGGAAGGTTCGATTACGCTGGGCAACAAGCCGATACATGATGTGCCCATCGAAGAGCGTGACACCCAGACGGTGGCGGATATTCAGATGGTGTTCCAAAACCCCTTTGACACGCTCAACCCCTCCATGACCGTGGGGCGACAGATCGTGCGGGCGCTGGAAATCTTCAAGATCGGCAACAGCGAGGCGGAACGCTGGGAGCGGATGCTCAAGCTGTTGGATCTGGTGAAGCTGCCACGCGAATTTGCGACACGGATGCCGCGGCAATTATCAGGTGGCCAAAAGCAGCGCGTTGGTATTGCGCGCGCCTTTGCGGGTGATGCGCGGATCGTTGTGGCGGATGAACCCGTTTCGGCGCTGGATGTGTCGGTGCAGGCGGCGGTGACGGATCTGCTGATGGAAATCCAGCGCGAACATAAAACCACCCTGCTCTTCATCTCTCACGACCTTAGTATTGTGCGCTATCTCAGCGACCGGGTGATGGTGATGTATCTGGGGCATGTGGTGGAACTTGGCACCACAGATCAGGTGTTCAGCCCGCCCTATCACCCCTATACGGAGGCGCTGTTGTCGGCCGTTCCCATCGCGGACACCTCTGTCAAAAAGCGCCACATCGTTCTGGATGGGGATATTCCGTCTGCTATGAACCCGCCGTCAGGTTGCCCGTTCCAGACACGGTGCCGCTGGAAATCAGAAGTTCCGGGAGGTTTGTGTGAAAAAGAAGTGCCTCCGGTACGCATGCTGCCGGGTGATCATCAGATCAAATGTCACCTGTCCGACGAAAAGCTGGCCGAGATGGAACCTGTCATCGAATTGGGTGTGGCTGCCGAATAGCACTGCCTTGGCGAACGACGAAAAAAAGGGCGGCTCAATACTGAGCCGCCCTTTTGCGTTTGGTGATCGGGGGCAATCAAACCAAAAGCATCAGCATAAAACCACTCAGATAGGACAGCGCCAACAGCGACAGACCGGGTTTGGCACCACCTTTGACCAATGCAGCAAACATCAACAGTGGGGCCAAGGCCATCGCACCCAGGCTTGCTGGCAACATCACGGAATTCATTGACGTGCCCGGCCCCCACATCCATCCCTCGGTTGTGGCACCCAGCAAAGCCAGACCGCCAACAACACCAAGGCTGGCGCCCACGCTCATCGGCAACAAAAGCCGCGCGACCGGTTTGGCCCCCTTGCCCAGATTGACGGTGTGATTTTGCGTAATGTCGGCCGTTTGAGGAGCGCGCATCGGTGCGCGGCGGCTGCGTTTTGGCATCTCGGCGTGGGCTTGTGCCCTTTGGATCCGTTCGATGCGTGCGTGAAAGTTCGCCGTGGCCATTCTGGTCTCCCTCATCCGTGTCCCTTTCTATTTGAAGTGGAAATTGGGCGCGTCTGTGACGAGGAACGGCAGCATTTGTGGTAAAGCTGCGGAAAAGGTTTGATTGTCATTTGGAGGGTGAACAATGCCCGATTTGGGCAAGGACTATGCGCGATAGAGCTGACGTGTGGTCAGCTTCCCCAGATGATCCGCACATAGTTTTTGGTCTCACGGAAAGGTGGCACGCCACCGTATTTCTGCACTGCTGCGGGCCCCGCGTTATAGGCGGCCAGCGCCAGACGCCAACTGCCAAACGTGCGGTACTGCGCCTTGAGATACCGCGCACCGCCTTCCAAATTCTGCGCGGGATCATCCGCATTCACTCGCAACTCGCGCGCGGTTTGCGGCATCAACTGCGCCAGCCCCATCGCCCCCTTGTGCGAACGCGCATTCGGATTCCAACCGGATTCCTGCTGCACAAGACGCAAGAACAAATCCTCCGGTACCCCATGCCTGCGCGCGGCATCCCGCGCCATGTTCAGATAAGCGCCCCGATATTTGCCGTTATATCCCGGACTAGCCCATTTGGATGGCGTGTTGACGCTGGGCGGCTGCAGGCGCACCGAGTTGTTGTATTGCTGAGACGCGCGGTTATCGAGGATCTTCTTTTGCGACGAAAACAGTTTCGCCCTGTTCTTGGACGAGAACACATCCGCATATGCGCTTCCTGCACATATGACGCTGGCCGCGATGATCGCTGCTAGCAGTTTGCGCATGTCCACCTTGCCTCGCCTTCACACAATCAGTCGAAACTATACCCGGTTTTGCCGCGCAATCCAGCCCCGCCCGACGCTTCGCCTGTGGGTTGCATTGACCGGGTTAACTCTGTTTCAACCAATCTGCACACGATATAGGGTGTCTCAAATTGTCTGTATCGGGATTCGTCGCCGGCAGACACAACGCCACGAACTCAGGGGGGCACTATGGCAGGCTCAGTAAACAAGGTCATTCTCATCGGCAATCTGGGGCGCGACCCCGAAGTGCGCACATTCCAGAACGGCGGCAAGGTGTGCAACCTGCGCATCGCAACCTCCGAAACCTGGAAAGACAAACAGTCGGGCGAGCGCAAAGAGCGCACCGAATGGCATTCCGTCGCGATCTTCTCCGAACCGCTGGCCCGCGTGGCCGAGCAATATCTGCGCAAAGGCTCCAAGGTCTATATCGAAGGCCAGCTTGAGACCCGCAAATGGCAAGACCAATCCGGTCAGGATCGCTATTCCACCGAGGTCGTACTGCGTCCCTATTCCTCCACGCTGACGATGCTGGATGGCCGCGACGGTGGTGGCGGTGGCGGCAACTTCGGTGGCGGAGGCGGTGGCGATTCCATGGGCTATGACGACCGTGGCGACAGCATGGGCGGCGGCAATTCACCCAGCCCCGCACCATCGCGCGATCTGGATGACGAAATCCCGTTCTGATGGACGACGCCCAGATCCGCACCCTGACCGAACAGGACGCGGATCAGGCGTTGGTTCTGTACAATCAACTCACGGTCGGCCCGCCCGCCCGTGAAACAGGCCCGTTCTCAACCGTGCTGCAGCATCCCGGCACGCAGGTGTTCGGCGCTTTTGACCACGGCACACTGGCCGCGATGGTGACGCTGCATCTGCTGCCCAATGTGCTGTGGAATGCGCGGCCCTACGGGTTGATCGAAAACGTCATCACGCACCAAGATCACCGCAAACGCGGTCATGGCAAACGTGTCTTGCAGGCGGCCTGCGATGCCGCTTGGGGCGCAGACGCTTACAAGATCATGCTGATGACGGGCAAAGGCCGCGGCGCCACGGGGTTTTACGAAGCGGTCGGGTTTTCCGGGCAGGACAAGTACGCCATGGTGATGCGGCGCAACTAGAGCCTGCGGTTTCGCTCAATGCAGAGTTTCGGCCACGCGGTACGAACTGAGTTTTCTGCCGCCACATTACCGACCTGAACAGGGCTTGGCTTTTAGGCGGCGCACCTAATCGCATTGCACTGGGGCTTTTCTCAACTGTTTCGCTGAAAAACTGGACAAACGACCGGTATATGGATCGCTCTTTCAAAGCATGCACATCGAGCCACAATCTTGCGCAGCAATGACCATCCTGTGGCATAGGGCATGCACCGCCGCAGTTGTCAGCTTGCGGTCGCAGCAGGCATTTGATCTTGGTCTTCTGCAGCCAACCTGAACACACTAAACGTTGCCACGATCCAGAATTGACAGCGCCAAGGACAAAACCGCCTTGGGGTCTTCGCCGCGCGCACGCCGGTCCAGGGCCAGTCCAATCTGTGCATGGAGAAAATCGGCTGCAAGTTCCACAGGGATATCGCCTGACCAATCACCAGCTTTCGCGCGCCTCAGTGAAAAGTTTGATGTACGCGGCAATCGCCATGCCTTCCATTGCAGTGACAAGGGCTTGGGTATTCTCCCCCAGACGAGGCTTGGCAGCGCGCATCTTGACGAACAGGCAGCCATGATCGTGTGTTGCGTCCTGTGCTGCCATGAACGCCACGCGTCTCACCTTGTCTTCAAAACGCCCCTCCCCCTCAAGAATCCCCAACAGCTCTCCCAAAACCGTCTGCGCATAGTTTTCCAACGCGGCATAGGTCAGCCCGTCTTCGTTGCCAAATTCCCGATAAACCGAGGGCTTGGACACCCCCGCCGCCTTGCAGATCGCATTGAGTGAGACATCCGTCGGGCCGTGCTCCCAATAGGCCTGCATGGCAGTCTTGGTTACATCGGCCTTGTTGAAGGTCATAGGTCGACCACGTCGAGCTTTCGGGCGGGGATCGGACATTTAAATACCAGATAGTTTTTTATTGTTGACGAGAACAGTAATATTAACATACCGATTGGTATGTAAATTCGCAACAAGTTGCTTTGGCACCCCTACATCCAATTCTGCACATCCAAATCTCAAGGGCACCGCATGACTGAACTCAGCATTTCCACGATTGGCCTGATCCTACTCATGGTTCCGTTCCTTGTACACGGTATCGAAGTTCTCTTCCCGACACAGGCACGGTGGGTTGTGAATTGGGTCTTGCCTTTCTTTTCCCCGAAGCTGCCAGACCCCGCCACGGCGTTGAGTTTGGATGATCAGCTTTCGATGATGGATGCCGCGCGCGCAGCGGCCCCACAGGACAAGGCGCGCGCAGCCCAAGACTACGTGTTCCTGCTCATGTTTGAACAACGCCAAGGTGCTATCTGTTTCACCGCCGCCGCGATCGGCGCGGTTTACGGGCTCAGCCTTGAGCTTGTTGATCGTGACGCATTGCACTTCGTGTTTGGCGTGATCGCCGTCTTGATGATGCTGGTGAATGCAAATCAGGCTGGATTTCCATTCTTTGGAAATCATCCTCGGGTATCGCGCAACGGCAAACACGTAGGGATCGTGTTCACTCCGTTTTGGGCGGTTGCCGCTCTGTGCAACGTGTTGGGTTTTACCTACGCGTTGGCGTAGCGCGATCAGCAAAGCAGACCCTGTGCTCGACGCTTTATCAGTGGCTTCGAAGCTCAAACCAGACCGTGCGTATGCCGCAATCAACACGCCGCGCGCACTGATTCCACCTTACATGGCGCGTTTCAGCGCCTCCAGCACCACATCACGCGGCACATCCGCCGTGACAAAGGCATCCCCGATCCCGCGCGCCAGAATAAAGCGCAACGTGCCATCGACGACCTTTTTGTCCTGCCCCATCAGCGCGAGCAGCGCCTCGGGCGAGCCAACATCCCCGTCAATGTCGCTGATGTCGACTTTCATACCCATGGTGCGCAGGTGCGCGCGCACACGGCTTGGGTCTTCCTGACTGCACAACCCCAGACGCGCCGACACATCAAAGGCCAGCGCGCATCCGATCGCGACACCTTCACCGTGCAACAGACGGCTCGAATACCCCGTTGCCGCCTCCAGCGCGTGGCCGAATGTATGCCCGAGGTTCAGCAGCGCCCGGTCGCCCTGCTCCGTCTCGTCACGGATCACGATATCGGCCTTCATCTGCACCGAACGGCGCACCGCTTCGACGCGTGTGACCATATCTCCGGCGGCCAGTGCGGGGCCTTGCGTCTCCAGCCACTCAAAAAACGCAGAATCGCCCAACAGCCCGTATTTGACGACCTCGCCATAACCGGCCAGAAAATCGCGCGGCTCCAGCGTGCCCAGAACGCGGGTGTCTGCCAGCACGAGGCTGGGCTGATGGAATGCGCCGATCAAGTTCTTGCCCTGTGCCGCGTTGATGCCTGTCTTGCCCCCTACCGAGCTATCGACCTGCGCCAGCAAAGACGTGGGCACTTGCACGAACCGCACACCGCGCCGCAGAATCGCGGCGGCAAAGCCAACCAGATCACCGATCACACCGCCACCAAAGGCCACCACCACATCACCGCGTTCGACCTTTTGATCCAGAAGCCAGCCCACCGTCTGTTCCAATGGGCCCCATGATTTGGTGGCTTCTCCGGGCGGCAGCTGCAAGGCTTCCATCGTGATGCCGGCCTGCGCCAAACCGGTGCGCAATGCCTCAAGATGCAGGGCGCCCACCGTCTGATCCGTCACAACTGCCACACGCGGGCGGCGCAACAAAGGGGCGATCCGCGTGCCGGAGTCTTCCAGCAAGTCAGGGCCAATGACCACGTCATAGGCACGCCCCGGCAGGGCCACTCGTACCGTTTCACGCATCGGTCCGCTCCAACACATCGTGGCGGGTCAGCAGGGTTTGGATCACCCGCTCCGCCATATCTTCAATCGCCAGACCCGGCGCGCAAGGCACCCGCAAATCGGCTTTCTGGTAGTCTGGCACCCGCGCCTCATAGAGCGCGCGCAGCGTGGCGCGCGGGTTGTCGGTTTTCAGCAAGGGGCGCGTGTCACGATGCTTGACCCGGCTCCACAGCAGATCCAGATCGGCATCCAGCCACACCGACACACCGCGCGCGGTGATATTGGCACGGTTGACCGGTGACAAGAATGCTCCGCCCCCTGTCGAGAGCACGCCGCGCTGTTCGTCCAGCAGACGGCTGATCACTTCGGTTTCGCGGGCGCGGAAAAATGCTTCGCCATCACGCGCAAAGATTTCAGGCACGGTCATGTTGGCCGCCGCTTCGATTTCAGCATCACTGTCCAGAAACGGCACCCCAAGGGTCGCCGCCAGCGCCCGGCCCACGGCCGTTTTGCCAGCGCCCATCATGCCCACCATCGCGACGGTTTTCTTCAGCCAAAAGCCCCGCGTCGTCGCTTTATTTGCCTCATGTTGCTGAATTTTGCTCATATCGCTTTGAATGACGTGATATTGACGAAAAGGCCATATATAAGTTGCACAAAACACATCAAGAACAGGGCAGCAGTACCAATGGGTCGTATCTTCAAATTCCTGATCTATCTGGCATGCCTGAGCTTTATCGGGCTTGTGGGCTACGCTTATGTTGGGCCGTACTTCGGCGTCAACTTCTCCGCCAGCCAGACAGAAACGCGCGTGCCTGTGACGCTCAATGCCGATTAAGGCACCAGGATGAACAAGGCGCTTTCATACTGTTTGGTTGTGTGTTGGGCGGGATTGACTGCCGGCCCCGGCGCGGCACAGGACAAACCCTTGTCCGTCATCGACTGGCTGGATCAAAAGCCGCAGTCCGTGGCGCTGCCAAATCAGGCCCCACCAGAAGCGCCAGTCGCACAAAGTGGCACGACCCCGCAGGTGCAGACCGCGCCGCTTGGAACGCAGGCCCTGCGCCAGATCGGATTGGTACCGCCTGACGTCACCAACCTGCCCGCGGACATCTGGCGCAACAGCGACGTCAATCAGCTTGTGCGGCTGTTGGGGAGCCTTCCTGACGCGCAACTGCCCGCCGCACAGGCCTTGCTCTACACCCTCGTTCTTGCCGAAGCGCAAGGCCCCGAAGGTGACGCCGACGCCGAAGACGCCTTTACCCTCGCGCGGGTCGATGCGCTGGTGCGCTATGGGGCGCTGGATCCGGCGATGGCGCTGATCGAACAGGCGGGTGTGGATCGTGATGCAGCACATTTTGCGGCCTTCATGGATGTCGCATTGCTGACGGGGTCTGAAGACACCGCCTGCGCCATACTGGCGGCACAACCCCATTTGGCACCGTCGCATGCACACCGCGTGTTTTGCGCCGCCCGGCGCGGTGATTGGGCCACTGGTGCGCTGTTGTGGGAAACCGGTTCGGCACTCGGGCTTTTGACGCCGCAAGACACGGCGCTGTTGGATCGCTTTCTCAACCCCGATCTCTTTGAGGATGCGGCCCCCTTGCCGCAACCCCTGCCCGCGCGCGTCACGCCCCTGTCGTTCCGCCTGCATGAAACCATCGGAGAGCCGCTGTCCTCACGCCCCTTACCGCGCGCCTATGCGGTGGCGGATCTGCGGGATCTGACCGGATGGAAGGCGCAGCTTGAGGCCGCCGAACGGCTAACCCGGTCCGGGGCGCTGCCTGAAAACCGCCTTCTGGGCATCTACACCGCGCGCCTGCCCGCGGCTTCTGGCGGTATCTGGGACCGTGTCGCGGCGCTGCAGCGGTTTGAAACCGCGCTCAGAACCCGGTCGGTGGATGCGGTGACCAAAACGCTGCCACCCGTCTGGGCGGCGATGCAAGCCGCCGAACTGGAGGTGTCATTTGCCAGCCTCTTTGGCGACGGATTGGGTCAGCTGAATCTGTCGGGACCGGCAGCAGGCATTGCTCAAAAAGTCCGGCTTTTGTCGCCCGATCGCGCAGAAGCCGCGCGCCAGCCGTCAGGCAACGCCTCTGCTCTGCTCAACGGGATTGCCCTTGGCCAAGTGGATGGGTTGAAAGCCAACACAGATCTGGGCCGCGCGATCTTGCGCGCCTGGACCGAAGACACCGCGCGCCCGAACTTGGTGCGCATCGCGCAATCGGGCCGTGTCGGGGAGGCCCTGTTGCGCACGCTCTTGTTGCTTAATGACGGTGCCGAAGGTGATCTTAATGCGCTGTCCACAGCCCTCGGCACCCTGCGCGCTTTGGGCCAGGAAGACACCGCACGCAGCGCCGCCATTCAGACCGTTTTGTTGGAGCGGCAGCGATGAACGCGCCCACCACCCATTGGATCTCTGCCTTTCTGGAGGCGCAGGCCGCAGAGCTTGGCGCGTCGCGCAACACGTTGTTGGCCTATGGCCGCGATCTGACGGATTTCGAGGCATGGCTGGCGCATAACGGGTCCGATCTGGGCCAGACCACCCGCCAGCACGTCGAAGACTACATGGTCCATTGCGACGCACAGGGCCTTGCCAAATCCACCCGCGCGCGGCGACTGTCGGCGGTCAAACAACTCTACCGTTTCGCCTTTGAAGAAGGCTGGCGCAGCGACAACCCCGCCATCCAGATCTCCGGCCCCGGACGCGACAAACGCCTGCCCAAAACGCTGTCTGAGGAAGAAGTGGATCAGCTTTTGGCGGCCGCCGCGACCACCGGCCGGACCGCCGTAGACCGTGCGCGCAACATCTGTTTGATGGAATTGCTTTATGCCACGGGCATGCGCGTTACCGAATTGGTCAGCCTGCCCGTAAGCTCGGCACGGGGTGATCCGCGCCTGCTGCTGATCCTTGGCAAGGGCGGCAAAGAACGTCTGGTGCCTTTGTCACCGCCTGCGCGGGATGCTTTGACCGTTTGGCTGGCGCTGCGCGACAAGGCGCAAGACGCCGCCAAAGCCAGCGGGTCCGACACCTCGCGGTTTCTCTTTCCATCCCGTGGCAAGCTGGGGCACCTCACGCGGCACCGGTTCTACCTGCTGATCAAGGAAATCGCCGTGGCTGGCGGTGTGTCACCCGCCAAAGTCACGCCGCACACGCTGCGCCATGCCTTTGCCACCCATTTGCTTGCACGTGGCGCGGATCTGCGCTCGATCCAGACGTTGCTGGGGCATGCGGATGTGGCCACCACCGAAATCTACACCCATGTGCTTCAGGAACGCCTGTCCGAACTGGTGCTGGAACACCACCCGCTGGCCAAGGACGCCCCGCGCAAAGGGACCGGTGACACCCAATAGCACCGCTGCGTCCATAGCGCCGCAGGCGCCATGCAAACCGCGCTCGCTCTCTTGAATGCGCAGGCGCCTGACCCCATAACCACTCTCAACACTCACAAAGGTATGAACGCTCATGGAAACCGCGGCGACGCTGGACAGTACATTCTGGATAACCTCAGGGGTCATCCTGTTTCTGCTGGTGCTTTCAGGCTTCTTTTCCGGCTCTGAAACGGCCCTGACGGCCGCCTCGCGCGGCAAACTGCGCGCGCAGGCCGACAAGGGCTCGCGCGGGGCGGAACGTGCCCTCAAGATCACCGAGGACAACGAACGGCTGATCGGCTCTGTGCTGCTGGGCAACAACCTCGTCAACATTTTGGCCGCGTCGCTGGCCACGTCGATCTTTACACGTGCCTTCGGCGAAAGCGGTGTGGCGCTGGCCACGCTGGTCATGACGCTGATGGTGCTGGTTTTTGCCGAAGTGCTGCCCAAGACCTATGCCATCACCAATTCCGAAACTGCAGCCGCGCTGGTGTCTCGCCCGATATCGTTCATCGTGACGATCTTTGCGCCGATCGTGTCTGCGGTGCGGTTCTTCGTGCGCGGTGTGCTGCGCGTTTTCGGGGTCAAGATCGACCCTGACAGCCACATTCTGGCCGTGCGTGAGGAAATCGCGGGCGCGCTACAGTTGGGCCATTCCGAAGGTGTTGTTGAAAAAGAAGATCGCGACCGCATCCTCGGCGCGCTTGATCTGGGCGACCGCACCGTCGAAGAGATCATGTTGCACCGCTCAGGGATTGAAATGGTCAACGCCGACGACAGTCCCGACGACATTCTGGATCAGTGTCTGCAATCCAATCACACCCGCCTTCCGGTGTTCCGCGGCGATCCCGAAAACATCATTGCGGTAATCCACGCCAAGGACCTGCTGCGCGCCATGTACAAGATCATCGGCGGCCCGGATGGCGATGCGACCAAACTCAAGGACTTCAAGATCACCGATGTCGCGATGAAGCCCTACTTTGTGCCCGAAACCTCGACGCTGGACGAGCAGATGCGCCAGTTTTTGCGCAGGCGTACGCATTTTGCGCTGGTGGTGGACGAATATGGCTCCCTGCAGGGTCTGATCACGCTGGAAGACATCCTGGAAGAGATCGTGGGCGAGATCACCGATGAATTCGACCCTGATGCCGATCACCCGGTGCGCAAGGCCGATGACGGGCAATTCGTCGTCGATGGCGCGATGACGATCCGCGACCTCAACCGCACCACCGACTGGAACTTGCCCGATGAAGAGGCCAACACCGTCGCAGGTCTGGTCATCCACGAGGCGCAAATGATCCCGACCACGGGTCAGGTCTTTAGCTTCCATGGCTTCCGCTTCGAGGTTATCGCGCGCAAGGGTAACCGGATTACGGAGCTGAAAATCAGGCCGCTTTGACCCCGGGCCGCTGACCGCCACACAAGGCCAGAGAACGGCATGATTTTGTCGGAAAAAGCAACGCACCGCTGCTGACTTCAGCGCAATCTGTGCCTGTCAGATCAAAGGCCCTGCAATGCTCGAACGCCGTATTCCCGAATGGTTGCGCCATGCGCCTACGCCGGGCGTGCGCGGTTTTGCTGTGCTGTCTGGGCTGGAGGCCATCGCCCGCGGCATCCTGATTGCCGTCATGCCACTGACCGTCTACGGCATTCTCAAAGACGCCCAGTTGGTGTCGATGGTGTATTTCCTTGTGGGGTTGCTGTCGCTTTTGGTGGGGCTGCTGGTGCCATGGATGTCGCGGTTTGTGCCGCGGCGCTATCTGTATAGCGCAGGCTGCCTGACATTCATCTCGGGCAATGTTCTGGCCATGACCGGCACGACCTTTGGCATCATCGCATCCATATCGCTGCTGACCGTCGCCACGGTCGTGACCTTCATAAGCATCAACGCCTACCTGCTTGACTACATCAACAAATCCCAGCTGGGCAAAGTCGAGACGTCCAAGCTTTTCTATTCCGCGCTTGGGTGGACACTCGGACCAGGTCTGGGCGTGACGTTGCAGGCATGGTGGGCGCCGGCGCCGTTCCTGATTTCGGCAGCGGCCGCGTTTTTCATGCTCGTGGTGTTTCTCTACCTGCGTCTCGGCAATGGCAAGCTGATCACCCGTGCTCGGAAGCCGACCACCAGCCCATTGGCGTTTCTGCCGCGATTCATCGCACAGCCCCGTCTTGTCGCGGGCTGGCTCTTTGCGGTCATCCGGTCCTGCGGGTGGTGGGTCTATGTGGTCTACATGCCCATTTTTGTGGTGCAGTCGGGGTATGCGTCTGAACTGGGCGGGTGGCTGCTATCGCTGACAAATGGCACGTTGTTCGTCACGCCGCTGATGTTGCGCTGGATGCAGCGCCGCTCGGTGCGAACCGCAGTGCGCACCGGGTTCGCGGTCAGCGGGACATTGTTCATTTCGGCGACACTTGTGTCAGGTGAGCCTTCGATCACACTCATGCTGTTGTGGCTCGGCTCCAGCTTTCTGATCTTGCTCGATGTCAGCGCGGGTCTGCCTTTTCTTCTGGCCGTCAAACCCTCTGAACGGACCGAGATGTCGGCCATCTACGCGTCGTTCCGCGATGTCTCAGGCGTGCTGACGCCGGGGGCTGTTTGGATATTGCTCGCCTTCGGCCCCCTCTCAAGCGTCTTTGCCGCCTCCGGCGTGGCGCTTCTGGGATGCTGGGTCATAGCAGGCAAGCTGCATCCGAACCTCGGAAAAGACCGGATTCTGCTAAAGCCAGAACCCCAAATGCAAACAATTGCGCAGGACACGTCGATGGCCTAGGCGCGCAATTTCTCCCCCTTGGGATCAAACGGCGGCTCTGCCAGTATCACGGCCTTGTGCGGCCTGCCCAGCACCATCACCTCGACTTCATCACCGGGTGCTGCATCCTTGACATACCCCAGCGCAAGGCTCTTCCCGACCGTATAGCCATAGGCGCCCGACGTGACCCGCCCGATGCCCTTGCCGTTCCTGAAAATCGGCTCGCCCCCGGTGGCGTCGGCATTGGATGCGTCTGTTTGAGCGGCGTCCAGGTGCAGGATCACCAGATGTTCGCGGGCGGATTTCGCCATCGTCTCGGCCACGGCGGATTTGTTGAGGAAGTCTTTTTCCATCTTGCACAGCCGGTCCAGCCCCACCTCCTGCGGCCAGTATTCCGGCGAATATTCGCGGCTCCAGCTGCCATAGCCCTTTTCGACACGCAGGCTCATCAAGGCGCGCGATCCGACGGGGCCCGCCCCCACGGCCTGCCCGGCTTCCAGCAACGCTTCGTATAGCCGCGCCTGATCTTCAACGGCGCAATGCAATTCCCAACCCAGATCGCCGGTAAAGCTGACCCGCAGCGCCAAGACCTGAACGCCCGCCAGTTCAATCCATTTCGACCGCATGAACGGGAAATCCGGGGTGGCCAGCGACGCGTTTGTCATGCGTTGCAGCATCTCGCGTGATTTTGGGCCTGCCACGTTGAACCCGCACATGGCCTCTGTCTGGCTTTGGAATGTGGTGCCGTCGGGCAGCGGGATCTCTCTGAAAAAGCGCGCATGATACCGCTCCGCCATGCCGGACCCGATGATCCAGAAATCATCCTCGCCCAGACGCGTCACCGTGAAATCGCCCGCGATCCCGCCGCGCTTGCCAATGAGCGGGGTCAGGCATGACCGCCCCACCGCCGATGGCATGGTGTTGGCAAAAAGGCTGTTCAGCCAGCTTTCCGCCCCCGGCCCGGTGCAGCGGTATTTCGCAAAGTTGGAGATGTCGATAATGCCCGCCGCGTCGCGCAGCATCCGGCACTCCTTGCCCACCTGCTCCCACCAGCCCTGACGTGTAAAGCCGTGCGTTTCGTCCTCCGCACCTTCCGGGTATCCGTAATAAAGCGGGTGTTCCCAACCATAGTTCAGGCCAAACACAGCGCCTTGCGCTTTTTGCAACGCATACGCCGGGCGCATCCGCATCGGTCGGCCAGCTGTGCGTTCCTCGTTGGGAAAGTGGATTTTGAACCGGTTGGCGTATTGATCGCCGACGCGGGCCTTGGTGAATGCCTTGTCGGCCCAATCGCCAAACCGCGCCACGTCCCATGCGAACATATCGTACCGCGTCTCGCCGGTGACGATCCAATCGGCCGCCAAAAGACCCATGCCGCCCGACTGCGAGAACCCCGGAATAATGCCATTGCAGCAGAAGTAATTGTTCAGCTCCGGCACCGGACCGAACAAAACGTTGCTATCTGGCGACCAGATCATTGGCCCGTTGATCACGCGTTTGATGCCGGCCTCGCCCACGGCGGGCACCCGGTCGATAGCGCGCATCATGTTGTCCTCGATCCGCTCCAGATCGTCCGCGAACAATTCATGCCCGAACCCCTGCGGTGTGCCATCTTCGGCCCAGAACACAAGGTTCTTCTCATAGGCGCCCACCAGCAGGCCCTTGCCTTCTTGGCGCAGGTAATATTCGCCGTCCCGGTCCGCCACGGACGGCAAACGCCGGTCCAGCCCGGCAATCTCGGCAATCGTTTCGGTCACGAAATACTGGTGCTCGGTCGGCTGCAACGGCAGTTGCAACCCCGCCAATGCGGCCACTTCACGCCCCCAAAGGCCCGCCGCGTTGACCACCCATTGCGTGTGAATATCACCCTTTTCGGTGCGCACGATCCATGTGCCATCTGGTTGTTGTTCGGTGCCGGTGACCGGACAAAAGCGCACGATTTCGGCACCGTTCTGGCGTGCGCCAGTGGCATAGGCATTGGTCACGCCGGATGGGTCCACATTGCCGCCGTTTTCCTCGAACATGATGCAGCGGATGCCATCGTAGTTTACCAGCGGATGCAACGCCTCGGCCTCTTCGCGAGAGACTTCGCGAAAGGGCATGCCATAGTACTTGGCCTTGGCCGCCTGCAGACGCAGCTGATGCTCGCGGGCTTCTGTTTGTGCCAGATAGAGCGACCCTGGCTGGAACACGCCGCAGGACTGGCCTGTTTCGGCTTCCAGCGCGTTATACAAGTCCATCGTGTAGTTCTGGATGCGCGTGATATTGTTGTTGTCATGCAGCCCGTGAATGTTGGCCGCCGCGTGCCATGTTGAGCCGGACGTCAGTTCCGATCGTTCCAGCAACACCACATCGGTCCAGCCCAACTTGGTCAGGTGATAAAGGATCGAGCAGCCGATAACGCCGCCTCCGATGACAACGGCTTGGGCATGGGTGCGCATAAAGATCTGTCCTGTGCATGACGTGATTTCCGGCATACTGACGCGCGTTGGGCCGCTCAGGTTGCGTATTGGCGACATTTTCCGTCGCGGGAATACAAGGTGCGTCAGACATCTGAGAATTGACATGGCTCAATCGGGGCCGAGATCGCCGTCGTAGACTAAGCAGAGTAATTTGCGGAGGTCTGTCATGTACAGCAACATTCTCGTCCCCGTCGCCCTAGATCATGATCACAAGCCCATACCGGCTCTTAAAGTCGCCAGCACCTTGCTGAGCAAAGGCGGGTTGATCACCGCACTTCATGTGATGGAGGATTTGCCGGGCTACGTCACACAATACCTGCCGGAGGGTCAGCGCACGCACCAGCTTGAAGATGCGCGTGCGGGCCTTAAGGCGGAAGTCGGCGATTGGCCCCACATCACCGTCGAAGTGATTTTGGGCCATTCCGGGCGCACGATTCTGGACTATGCTGAAAGGCACGACACCGATTGCATCGTGATCACGTCGCACCGGCCGGGCCTGCAAGACTATTTCCTTGGCTCTACCGCAGCCCGTATTGTGCGCCACGCGCAATGCGCCGTCCATGTGATCCGCTAAGGCCTGCGCCTGCGCGCCACCCCCCCATGATGCCCCGGCCCGTGTGGGCCGGGCCACGCATCGGTGACTTGAGCCATATCAACGCACGGCCCGCGCTGTTTATTAGTATGGGCCTGCAACAATGGAGGATGCCCCATGTACACGCGAATTCTTGTGCCGGTTGATCTGGACAACGCTGACAAGCTGACCAAGGCGTTGGATCTGGCAGGACGCACCGCAAAAGACCACGATGCAGAAGTGATCTACGTGGATGTCGTTGATGCGGTCCCGACCATGTCGGCGCGCACGGAAGGTGAACGCGTGGCGGACCGTCTTCGGGCCTTTGCATCGAAACAGGCCAAACTGCACGGGATCAAAACCCATGATCACGTGGCCCTGCGCAGCGACCTGCGCCTGAATGTCGGCCCGGATCTGATCAAAACCGCCGAAGAGGCCGCCTGCGACCTTATCGTGATGGCCAGCCACATGCCCGGGTTGAAAGACCACATTCTGTCGTCCAATGCAGGCTACGTCGCGTCTCACGCGCCGATGACGGTCTATGTGGTGCGTTGAATGATAGGCTGACACGGCTTCCGCCATTTGGCGTTGCTGCTTTTCTGCACAGCCTCGCCCGGCCCTGAGCGCCTTCCGCGCGCGTGCGCCGAAATGCCTTCAACAGCCTCTGGCGGGGACACGACAGCGCGTCTGCCGGACTGACCAAAACGCTATTCAGCTGGGGTCAGATCCCGCTTGGCGTTGCGCCGGAACACTCCGGCATAGGCTTTGGGCCGAAAGGCATAGCTGAACTGCGACCAAAGCGTCGGTTGGATGTCATCCTTTACGCCCAGAGGTCCATCACATGTGCCCGGCACATAATGCGTACCGAAGGCCCAATCCCACAGACCGAAGACGGTCGCAAAATTGCGATCATAGGCAACTTCATCCGCCGAATGATGCCAACGGTGCATGGCGGGCGAAACGAACAGAATGTTCCATTTCCCATAGGTCCATGGCAAATCGGCATGAATGAAAAACCCGTAATAATGACGCACCAGCGAATTGGCGACAACCGCATAGGGCGGCAGGCCAAGTAGCAACAACGCACTGGAATCAATCGCGAAAGTCGTCATACGGTTGATCGGGTGAAACCGCTCCAACGACAGCCACGTCATCTCGGTATCTGAATGGTGCACCGCGTGAGAGGGCCAAAGGAACGAGTTGTGCTCGAACCTGTGCCGCCAGTATCCGACGAAATCGCCAACCACCACGGCCAGAATGATCACCGCCAGAACGGGCCAGCTTTCCCAATCCTCGGGCGAAAACAGAACCAACTCGTAAGAATGCCAGAAATCCGACAGGAACGTCGCCGCAAACACGATGATGGGCACGGTGAACACCAGATTGAACAGCCATATCTTGATGTTAAGTGCCGTTTCCGGCACCGCACCCCGGATATCGTCGAAGAGCGCCCTGCGCTTGACCAGATATCCCAAACATAAGAAGAACAATGCCGGAAAGACAAAGCCGTAGCCTGCCGTCAAAACCGCATCCCAAGATTTCAAAAGGAAATCACTCAACCAATCCATGCCTGCCACCTGTGTTTCGTCGCGCATATTTTTTGCAGTATGGTATGCAAATGTGGTCAGACTTGGACGAGGCTGGGGTAAGAATCGACCTAAAGCCTGCGCACTGCACCCGCTTTGACCCAAGCACGGCGCGTCCAGCGTTAACCTTTGGTCCACCTGCGCGAAACGGCATATTCTGTCGCAATTGAGCCAGCCCGAAGACGCCCAAATCGCGAAGGTGTCGCGAACCCAAGTGCCGGAGACCCATTCATGAAAACCACCACCCGCGTTGTCATCATCGGCGGAGGCGTCGTTGGATGCTCTGTCCTCTATCACCTGACGAAACTGGGCTGGTCGGACGTGATGCTGCTGGAACGGTCCGAGCTGACGTCAGGCTCCACCTGGCACGCGGCGGGCGGGTTTCACACGCTCAACGGCGATACCAACATGGCCGCGCTGCAGGGCTATACCATCAAGCTTTACAAGGAGTTGGAAGAGCTTACCGGCATGTCCTGCGGGCTGCACCACGTCGGCGGTGTGACGTTGGCGGACAATCAAGACCGCTTTGACATGCTGCTGGCCGAGCGCGCCAAGCACCGTTTCATGGGGCTGGAAACCGAGATCGTCGGCCCCGAAGAGATCAAGAAAATCGCCCCCGTGACCAATACCGACGGCATCATCGGCGCGCTCTATGATCCGCTGGATGGTCACCTTGACCCGTCCGGCACCACCCACGCCTACGCGCGCGCGGCGCGTATGGGCGGCGCCACCATCGAAACCCACACCATGGTGACCGAGACCAACCAGCGCCCCGACGGCACATGGGACGTGGTCACCGACAAGGGCACGATCCACGCCGAACATGTTGTAAACGCAGGCGGATTATGGGCGCGCGAAGTCGGCGCGATGGCGGGTATCTACTTCCCGCTGCACCCGATGGAGCATCAGTATCTGGTGACTGAAGATGTGCCGATGATCGTCGACATGATGAAGGACGGCGTAGAGCACCCCCATGTCATGGACCCCGCCGGCGAAAGCTATCTGCGCCAAGAGGGCAAAGGTCTGTGCATCGGGTTTTACGAACAACCCTGTCGCCCTTGGGCGGTGAATGGGACCAGCTGGGAATTTGGGCAGGATCTGCTGCCAAACGACTTTGACAAGATCGAGCAAAGCATTGATTTCGCGTATAAACGCTTTCCTGACTTGGAACGCGCAGGCGTCAAGAACGTTATCCACGGACCCTTTACATTCGCGCCCGATGGCAACCCGCTGGTTGGCCCCATTCCGGGCGTGCGCAACTACTGGTCGGCTTGCGGCGTCATGGCCGGGTTCTCGCAGGGCGGCGGTGTCGGGCTGATGCTGGCGCAATGGATGATCGAAGGCGAGACCGAACGCGACACGATGGCGATGGATGTCGCGCGCTTTGGGTCATGGATCACACCGGGCTACACCTTGCCCAAAGTCATTGAAAACTATCAAAAACGCTTCTCCGTCGCCTACCCGAACGAAGAACTGCCTGCAGCCCGACCCAACCGCACCACGCCGATGTACGACATCTTTTCCAGCATGGGCGCCGTCTGGGGCCAACAATACGGGCTGGAAGTGGTCAACTACTTCGCACAAGGGGATGAGCCGCGTTTTGAGACCCCATCCTTCCGGCGATCCGACGCATTTGATGCAACCGCCCGCGAAGTTCACGCGGTGCGTCATGCGGTGGGCATCAATGAGGTGCAGAACTTTGGCAAATACCTGATTACCGGCGTGGGTGCGCGCGCATGGCTGGACCGGATCATGGCGGGTCGCGTGCCGCAACCCGGACGCCTCAGCCTCACCCCAATGCTGAGTGAAAAGGGCAAGTTGATCGGTGATTTCACCATTTCATGCCTGAGCGAAACCGAATTCCAGCTGACCGCCTCCTACGGCGCGCAGGCCTTCCACATGCGCTGGTTCCTGCAACATCAAGAAGACGGCGTAAGCATTGAAAATATAAGTGATAAACGAAACGGATTCCAAATCGCCGGCCCCAAGGCGCAGGTGGTTTTGCAGGCCTGCACGCTGGCAGATGTGGACCTGAAGTTCATGGATGTGCGCCGCATGGTTGTCGGCATGACCGACTGCATCGTGCAGCGCGTCAGCTACACCGGCGATCTGGGGTATGAAATTTACTGCGATCCAATGGCGCAACGACAGCTGTGGCAAACGCTGTGGTCGGCGGGCGCACCGCACGGCATGACGCCCTTTGGGATGCGCGCCATGATGTCACTGCGGCTGGACAAGTTCTTTGGCAGCTGGATGTCGGAGTTCTCGCCCGATTATACAGCGGCCGAAACCGGCCTTGATCGGTTTATCTCTTTCAAAAAGAACACGGATTTCATCGGGCGCGCTGTGGCAGAGGCCGAACGCAGCCAAGGCACCGCGCGCAAACTGGTGGCGTTCGAGGTTGAGGCCCACGACGCTGACGTGCACGGTTATGAGCCGATATGGCTCGACGGTGGGGTTGTTGGGTTCTGCACATCTGGCGGCTATGCACATCATACCGGCAAGTCGATCGCATTGGGCTTTTTGCCCAGCGACCGGGTGGCCGAAGCGCCCGAGGTTGAGATTGAAATTCTCGGCCACATGCGCAAGGCACGCGTGATCAACGAACCCTTGTTCGATGCGGATGGCGCGCGGATGCGGGGATAACTATGGTGCGCCCATGGACACCCTGACCGACATCCCCATCGTGATCCTTGCTGCGGGTGGTTCCACCCGGATGGGCGGCGCAGACAAGCTTATGCAATCTGTGGACGGGATGCCACTGATCCGTAGGCAGGCCGCATTGGCCCGCTCGGTGACATCGGGGCCGGTGATTGCCGCACTGCCGCCGCCGCCGCACCCCCGCTATGATGCGCTGACGGGGCTTGAGGTGCTGATGCTGCCGGTAATGGATGCCGCAGAGGGAATGAACGCCAGCCTGCGCACGGCTTTTGGCGCGGTGCCACGGTCTGCCGGTTCAGCCATGTTGATGCTGTGCGATTTGCCTGATCTGACGCGCGACGATCTGCGCGCACTCCTCAAGGCCATGGAGCATGATGCCCTGATCTGGCGCGGGGCCACCCAGGATGGCAAGCCCGGTCATCCGATCATTTTCGATGCGGCGCTCTTTGATGCGTTTGCTGACCTCAAGGGGGATAGCGGAGGAGGTCACGTGATCGATCAGGCAAAAGGCCGCGTCCATCTGGTGCCCCTGCCCGGCACCCACGCGCGCCGCGATCTCGATACGCCCGAAGATTGGGCAAAATGGCGCGATGACAACCCGGACCGCAGCCAGAATTAAACGAAAAACGGGGCGCCCCGAAAGGCACCCCGCAATCCGATCCATCGGTCCATGATCGACCCGGTGGATGCTGCATATTCGGTGTACCTTTGGGCTTATCTGGTCAAAAGCCGCGCCTCATATCGCTTGAGCGACCGGCGCGCGGCGGTGAAGCTGTCGGCCCCGGCATAGCCGGCCAAATCCGGGAAAAGCTCCAATATTTCCGTTCGTTGCGCGTTACCAATGCTGCGCAATGTGATCTCTCCAGGCTGAAAACTCTCGGTCCAGGCCCCATCGGACAGGATCACCTCATGCTGATCGAACAAAAGATGCACATAGGTAATCCACGGCACGTCAATGATGTCGACACCCTCAAGCCCGGTCAGGTGTTTGGCAGCGACCAAGACCTCGCTGTCCTCAAAGTAAAGGGCAGTCTGGCTGTTGGCGACAAGAACGCGATGATTTGGGCTTACCATCATGTCGCGCTCGGGCAAATCACCACCCAGAGCGCCTTTTTTGACGCGCACCGGGCGCAGGTGTTGTGCGCGCCCGATCTCTGCCCCGGTCAGCCCCTTGGCACCGACCCAGCGGATTTCTTGCGGGCCATTGTCGCGCGTCAGCACGCGATCCCCCACGCTCAGCGTTTCGACAGGCACCTCGCCTTTGGGGGTTGCGATCAGAGTTCCGGGGGTAAAACAGGGCACGATATTCTCAATCTCAGTAAAAGCCAGTTGCCCAGCCGCATTTCCAGTGTTGTCGAAAAAATGCACAACGCCATCTTCGCGGTCAGACGACGTGTAGCTGATATCAAAGCTGCCGTGCGCTTCTGCAAAGCCGGTCAGATCCAACGTATCGAAATCGTCGCCGCTGTGGCCGCCATCGACACGATCACCTGCCGTCAAACCGGTGAACACATCCCGGTCCGCGCCGCCCAGCATCAGATCAGCGCCCGCACCGCCATCAAGCGTGTCATTGCCCTGACCACCCAGCAGCGTGTCACGGCCGGAACCGCCAAAAATCACGTCATCATCATAGCCGCCGTCGATGAGATCACGCCCCGCGTCACCCGACAGCCAATCATCATCGTCGCCGCCAAAGATCAGGTCGTTGCCGTGCCCACCTGACAGCGTATCGCGGTCATTGTCGGGGCGCAGGTCAGCATGGGGTCCGATATCGGCAAGATTCGGAAAACCAAAACCGCCCCGCCCGTCATTGCCGCCGATGATCGTGTCGCGTCCTTGGCCACCGGTGATGACGTCGTTGCCTTCGCCACCCACCAGATAATCGCGGCCCTGCCCACCATCGACGTGGTCATCGTCCACACCCGCATAGACCGTGTCACGCCCATTGCCAGCCAGGACCGTATCGCGATCATCACCGGTCCAGACGAAATCATCACCGCCGCGTGCGTTCACCAGATCACGGTCGTTTTCAGGAAACGGGTCGCTGGGATATGCACCGGGATAGCCCCGGTCAGGGGCGTCGCAGCCGTTGGATGTGTCGATAT
Organism: uncultured Alphaproteobacteria bacterium; assembly: GCA_942490645.1. Lineage (GTDB taxonomy): Bacteria > Pseudomonadota > Alphaproteobacteria > Rhodobacterales > Rhodobacteraceae > CALNXN01. Next base: position 412,451 of record CALNXN010000010.1, read on the forward strand.
GATCCGCCCGATTGGAGCCAGTCACACGATCGTTTGCACCATGTGCGTGGCGCAACTCCACTGTGTGTTTCCCCGGATGCCTGCCTTTGCCAGAAGAAGGGGTGTCAGACGTGTCAGACGGCATGGCCTACTCCGAAGGCCGGCCCGCGACGCTCGCGCGCCACGGACCTAACCGTTAACAAACACCCTCGTCACCCATCACGGGGACAATAGGACAACCGATCAGCGGGGCTGGTGCGGCAGAACGGACGCTCGAATGCTATCCCTTTGCGCCGAAACGCAGAGCCATCCAAGTTGTGCACCAATTTTGCTGTCAGACAGCACGGCGCGCACATCCTTTGCATCACCAGATGCATATGGATCGGTCGTCCCCCGTGACCTTACAAATGCCCCCCAGCAGGGCCCCTTCACAGTACGATTTGCCAGGGCCACCGGGAAGGAAAAAGTGGCCCAACCACGGCAAACTTGCGGCTGCGGCAATTTTGACCCCACAGACGACCTAACCATATTCGGTGGATTGTTTCTCATTTGTGTGCAGACGCCAGACCCAAGCCCGTTGATATCGCGCTACATTTGCAGCTTCTCGGGATGCGTGTGGTGCTTGACCGTTTCGCAACCGGGAACAATGCCCCTCGCCACAATTTGCATCGACCCGCGATCAAGCGTGCCACAATTTCGCCATATGGTAGTATTCGCAATCATCAATCCGCATATGGCTGCTGCACTATCCACAAAGCGATGACGGCCCATCGTCATGATTGGCGAATCGAAATCTCGCGAAACTGGATGCGGAGAGGATCACGCGGCGTCAAAAGCCGATGTGATTGGTACCCAAGGCCGGACTCGAACCGGCACGCCTTGCGGCGGGGGATTTTGAATCCCCTGCGTCTACCATTCCGCCACTTGGGCACTGGGAGCCATGTAACGCGCACGCTTGGCTGCGGCAAGTGGATTTTGGCCTTCGGCTGCGCCTCTTTGCTTGACCTGCGCAAATCCACGTGTTCTGCCACAGCGCAGCGAAAACGGCCGGGACGCGAATAATGTTACGCAAGTTATACGACTGGATGCTCGGCATGGTCGATCATCCGCGTGCACTCTGGGTGCTGGCCTTCGTGGCGTTCATTGAAAGCTCCGTCTTTCCGATCCCTCCAGACGTTCTGATGATCCCGATGATCCTCGCGCGCCCATCACGGGCATGGTTGATTGCCACCGTGGCATTGGTGTCGTCGGTTCTGGGCGGGATGCTGGGCTATGCCATCGGCGCTTTCGCCTATGAAACCATTGGCGCGCCGATCCTCGAAAGCCTCGGCAAAGGCGACGCGATGGTGGCATTCTCGACCCGGTTCAACGATTTCGGCTTCTGGGCGGTGCTGACGGCAGGCGTGACACCATTCCCCTACAAGGTCATCACAATCATGTCGGGCTGGACGTCGATGCCGCTTTTGACTTTCGTTCTGACCTCGATTCTGGCGCGGGGCTTGCGGTTTTATCTGGTGGCCTTGCTGCTCTGGAAATACGGAACACCCATTCGTGATTTCATCGAACGCCGCCTCGGCTTGATGTTCACCCTCTTCGTGGTTTTGTTGCTGGGTGGGTTCTACGTTCTGAGGTTCATTTGACGCGTTCGCAGTATATTTTGATTGCCACCCTGGGGTCCGCGGCGCTGATGATCGGCGCTTTGGCGTTTCAGCATATCGGCGGCATGGCCCCGTGCAAACTGTGCATTTGGCAGCGATATCCGCATGTTATCGCGATTGCGGTGGGGGTGGTCGCTCTGGCTATTCCGCGCGCGGGGTTGATCGTTTTGGGCGCTTTGGCGGCCTGTGCGACCGGTGGTGTCGGCGTTTATCATGCAGGTGTCGAACAAGGCTGGTGGGACGGCCCGTCCACCTGTTCCAGTGGACCAATCGGTGGGATCAGCGCGGATGAACTGCTTGCCCAGATCATGCAGGCCCCATTGGTGCGCTGCGACGAAATCCCGTGGGAGATGCTGGGCCTGTCGATGGCGGGCTGGAACGCCGTGGTGTCCTTTGGCCTCGCAGCCCTGTGGTTAATGGCCCTGCGCCGCCCCTAAGACGCCTTGCGCGCCGAGAGTAACAAGCTTGTTTCGCTGGCCGTCACCCCATCCAGCCTGCGCACCCGAAAGAGCACCTCATCAAACTGCTCCAACGTGGCGGTGCCAATCTCGACGATCACATCCCACCGCCCGTTGGTTGACCAGACTTGGCGCAACTCTGGCATGCCTTGCAGGGTTCGGATGATCTTGTCAGTGCCGCGCCCTTCGATGGCGATCATCATCAACCCGCGCACCGGATCGCGCAGGGTGTCTCCCTTGGTCACCACGCTAAAACCCACGATATCACCGCTGTCTTGCAGCTTGTTGATCCGCGTCCGTACCGTCGCGCGTGTCAGATCAAGCCGCGCGGCCAGTTCCGACAGCGACGCGCGTGCATTGTGGCGCAGGGCCGAGATCAATCGCATGTCCGTTTCGTCCATTATTACCGTCCATTTCGATCATTATGCGCCCTATTTGATCAATATTTCGGCTTTTGTGCAATCCACTTCGCGCGGTATGAGGTGACAACACCAGCACAAGGCATTCAGATATGACACAAGATTGCATCCTCGTCGGGGCTCCGATGGACAGCGGCAAACGCCGCACCGGTTGCCTGATGGGGCCGGATGCCTACCGCACCGCAGGTCTGGGCGAGGCGCTGACCGATCTGGGCCACCGGGTCACCGACCGCGGCAATGTCGCCCCCCGTCCGTTCACCGCCGAACCGCACGCGCGTATCCATGCGCTGCAAGAAACCATCGCCTGGACGCAAAGCCTGTCCGACGCGGCCGAGGATGCACTGCAAGACGGCCTGCCGATTTTCATGGGCGGCGATCATGCGCTGTCCTTGGGCACAGTGCGTGGCGCGATGCGTCATGCGGCCAAACAAGACCGCCCGCTGTTCGTTCTGTGGCTCGATGCGCACAGCGATTTTCATACCCCCCACACGACCGATAGCGGCAACCTGCATGGTACCCCGCTGGGGTATGTGACGGGCCGCGACGGATTTGACGGGTTTCCGACCATTGATGACCCGCTGAGCCAAGATAACATCGCCATCATCGGGCTGCGGTCTGTCGACGCGGCCGAACGCGCCGCCTTGCAAGACACCACAATCCAACGCGTCGACATGCGCGAGATCGACGAGACCGGCATCGCCAAACCGCTGGCCGCATTTCTGGCGCGCGCGGCTGAGGCGCATGCGATGCTCCACGTCTCACTGGACGTTGATTTTCTGGACCCGTCCGCCGCCCCCGCCGTGGGCACCACCGTTCCGGGCGGTGCCACCATTCGCGAAGGCCATCTTGTGATGGAAATGATCTGCGACTCCGGCTTGATGACCTCGCTTGATCTGGTGGAGTTGAACCCGTTTCTTGATGAGCGTGGCCGCACCGCTCAAGTCATGGTCGATCTGGCCGCCTCCGCCCTTGGCCGCCGCGTCTTTGACCGCCCCACACGCGCATTTTAAGGAAACCATCATGCAACCTTCCGACAAAGCCCTCGTGCCCTTCGTTTCCGTCGATCACATGATGAAGCTCATTCACCACATCGGGGTCGAAGAGATGCTGCGCGGTTTGGCCGACTACATCGCCGCCGATTTCAAGCGGTGGCAGTTGTTTGACAAGACGCCGCGCATCGCCAGCCATTCCGCCGAGGGCGTGATCGAGTTGATGCCGACCTCGGACGGCGAGGTCTACGGCTTCAAATACGTCAATGGCCACCCCAAAAACACCGCCGCGGGACTGCAAACCGTGACCGCCTTCGGCCTTCTGGCCGATGTGGCGTCGGGCTATCCGGTTCTTTTGTCGGAAATGACGATGCTGACGGCGATGCGCACGGCCGCAACATCGGCGCTGGTGGCCAGCGTGTTGGCGCCCAAAGGATCCAAGGTCATGGCAATGATCGGCAATGGCGCACAATCCGAATTCCAGAGCCTCGCGATGAAGGCCGTGCTGGGGCTGGAAGAGGTGCGCCTGTACGACACCGACCGCGCGGCGACTGCGAAATGCGCGGCCAATCTCGCCGGGCAAGGCCTGCGTGTGGTCGAATGCGCCACGGCGCAGGATGCGATGCTAGGCGCGCAAATCATCACCACCTGCACCGCCGACAAGCAATATGCGACCATCCTGACCGACAACATGGTCGGGGCCGGCGTGCACATTAACGCCATTGGTGGCGATTGCCCGGGCAAGACGGAACTGGCCCCCGCGATCCTGCACCGCGCGGACATCTTCGTGGAATTCCCGGAACAGACCCGGATCGAAGGTGAAATCCAGCAGCTACCGGAGGATCATCCGGTGACGGAAATCTGGGAGGTTCTGAGCGGCACCAAACCAGGGCGAACCTCCGACAAACAGATCACGCTTTTTGATTCTGTTGGCTTCGCGATCGAGGATTTTTCTGCCCTGCGCTACGTGCGCGACCGTATTGAAGGCACCGCGTTTTTTCACCCGCTCGATATGCTCGCCGATCCGGATGATCCGCGTGATCTCTTTGGCATGTTACAGCGCGCCAAGGGCTAAAGCCGCTTAAGCGCCTTGGCGATGTCATAGCCGTAGAGCCAATCAAACTGTCGCACCATCAGCGACGGGACCACACGGCTGAGCACCGATAGGCCCGCGTGCCCGACCATACGCATCGCCGGGTTGCGCAGGTGATAGCGCCACGCGTTCTTGCTGGCCGCATTCACGACTTTACTGACCCGCGCGTGGCGGATCGTGCGGTATTGCGACAACTGGCCCGTGTCGACGCAATGCAGCAAGGCGTAGGCATCCTCCAGCGCCATATTGGCACCTTGCGCCAGAAATGGCAGCGTCGGATGTGCAGCATCACCGAGCAAGGCCACACCGCCCTCAAACCACGTCTCAGCCACCGGGTGGCGGAAAAGCCCCCACAGATGCACGTCTTTGACATCATCCAGCATATGCGCCACAGGCCCGCCAAATCCAGCAAAGGCACGGCGTAGGTTTTCAGGGTCATCACGCTGATGCCAGCCCTCTTCGGCCCAGGCCGCACGTTCTTCGACCGCCACCAGATTGATCATGTCGCCACCGCGCAGTGGATAGCGCACGATGTGCCGCCCCGGCCCCATCGTGACACGCGCCTCTGCGGCCACGGCACTGTGCGCAGGCACCAACGCGCGCCACGCGACCTGCCCTGTGAAAAACGGCTCGGCCGCGCCATTCAGAACAGGCCGTCCAACGGAATGCAGCCCGTCCGCACAGATCACCAATTTCGCCTGCCGCGTGCTGCCATCGGCCAAGATGACTTGCGGCAATTCTCCCGGAACGACGGTTTTGACCTTGGTGCCCAACTCGAATGTCACTGCATTCTGGCGCGCGGCCTGGTACAGCATTGCAATCAAATCTGCGCGGTGCACAAATTGATAAGGCGGTCGGTCCGGCCCGGCGACGTTGATGCGCGCAACCTCGCGCCCCTTGGCATAATCTTCCAGCACGACCGCCTGTGCCGCCACAGACACGCGCGCCAAACGGCGGTCCAGCCCCAAAAGCCGCAACATCGGTAAGCCATTAGGCGTGATCTGCAGGCCAGCGCCGACTTCGGTGATCTCGGGGGCCTGCTCCAACAGGGTCACGGCCGTGCCCTTGCGAGCCAACCCTGCGGCGATGGCCAGACCGCCAATGCCGCCGCCGATCACGATGGTGTTTGGATACATTTGCGCCCCTACGAAAAAAGCGCCGCAGCTTTCGCACGGCGCTTTTGGGTCATTGCGTCATACGGGCACGGGTCAATCGTCCCGGTGTACCTTTTCGCGGCGCTCGTGCTTTTCTTGCGCCTCAAGGCTCATGGTCGCAATCGGGCGCGCATCCAGACGCTTGAGCGAGATCGGCTCTCCGGTCACGGAGCAATATCCGAATTCGCCTTCATCGATTCGGCGCAGGGCTGCGTCGATCTTGCTGACCAATTTGCGCTGACGATCGCGCGTGCGCAATTCCAGCGCGCGGTCGGTTTCCTCGGATGCGCGGTCGGCGACATCGGGAATGTTGCGTGTGCCGTCCTGCAACCCTTCGATGGTGTCCTTGGACCCCGCCAAAAGCTCGGACCGCCACGTCAGCAGCTTGCGGCGAAAATACTCGACTTGCCGCTCATTCATGAACGGCTCATCTTCAGCCGGACGGTAATCGTCCGGCAGGAATACTTCCTGCTTCATCTTATCCCCCTCAACGTGGCTCACGTCTGCCATAAACACTGTTCTCCGGGCTCGGTCCCTCAATACCGCAGCATCTACCCCACGTCCCAAAGATTGTCACTACACAATCCCGCACAGTTAGGGCTAAAAACACCGTGAGTTCGAATGATCCAAAAGGTTGACACTCCGATGAAATTTGAAGGCACCGCCGATTACGTTGCAACAGACGATCTGACCATAGCCGTGAATGCCGCCGTTGCACTGGAGCGGCCCCTGCTCGTTAAAGGCGAACCGGGTACGGGCAAAACCGAACTGGCCCGTCAAGTGAGCCAGTCGCTGGGTCTGCGGATGATCGAGTGGAACATCAAATCCACCACCCGTGCACAACAGGGTCTGTATGAATATGACGCCGTCAGCCGTCTGCGTGACAGCCAGTTGGGCGAAGAGCGCGTGCATGACGTGAAAAACTACATTCGCAAGGGCAAGCTGTGGCAAGCGTTCGAAGCGGATGAAAAGGTCGTGCTGTTGATCGACGAGATCGACAAAGCCGACATCGAATTTCCGAACGACCTGCTGCAAGAGCTCGATAAGATGGAATTCTTCGTCTACGAGACCGGAGAAACGATCAAGGCTGTGAACAGGCCCATTGTGATCATCACCTCCAACAATGAAAAAGAACTGCCCGACGCGTTTTTGCGGCGCTGCTTTTTCCACTACATCCGCTTTCCCGAGATGGAGACGCTGAAAAAGATCGTCGAGGTGCACCATCCCGGCATCAAGGAACAGCTTTTGACCACTGCGCTCACGCAGTTTTATGAAATCCGCGATCAGGCGGGCTTGAAGAAAAAACCATCAACCTCCGAGGTGCTGGATTGGCTCAAGCTGCTCCTGGCCGAAGATATGAACGCCGAAGACCTCAAGCGCTCCGGTTCCGACGCTCTGCCCAAGTTGCACGGTGCGCTGTTGAAAAACGAACAGGACGTGCATTTGTTCGAGCGTCTCGCCTTTATGGCGCGCGGCCAGCGATAGCGAACCAGCCGCGCGACGGATCAGGGCAGTTCGGTGCACATTTGACCGTCGGTGTCGCAAATCACGATACGCAGGTCACAAAAATCGAGGCTTCCTGGCCCTTCTGTGCAGGCCCAGTAGGTGCCAACCGAAATGCCTGCGGTGGGCTGATCGGGTATCGGCAGGATTTGCAACTCCCGCACAACTTCGGGTTTGAGCACCGCAATCAACCGCCCATCGGGCAAGGTGACACTTCGATCAATGTCGGTGCGTTCCTGCATGGGCGGCCCCGATTTGTTGTGTTTGTGTTTGAGGTCATGCGCAATCGCCGGGGTGTTAAGAACCGCGAGCAGCGCGACAATAATGAATGAAATTCGCATACCAAGCTCCTGAATAAATTAACGTTTCAATATACCCGCCTTCATTCGAAACGGACGGCGGATGCGCTCTACCTATACGAGAAAAGAATTCTGCGCAGGTCCGGAAAACCCCACCTTTGACGCCTGCGCGGACGATTTGTGACACATCGGCACGAAAAACCCAGACGCTGAAAAAACCCTCGATTTTTGCGGTCAATGCCTCTAGGCTCTTGTTAATAAAGGGGCAAAAGACCCCGCGAATTGAGCAGGCAAACCGATGACTCCAACCGTGACCGTGCGCCCTTTGCGGGCGTCCGACAAAGATCAGTGGTCTGTCCTTTGGACGGCTTATCTGGCGTTTTATGAAACCACCCGGCCGCGCGAGGTTTTCGATCTTTATTTCGACCGGCTTATCGGGAATGATCCTCAAGATTACAATGGGTTGGTGGCCGAACTTAATGGTGAACTAGTAGGCTTGACGCACTACCTGTTTCACCGTCATGGCTGGTCAGAGGCGAACACGTGCTACTTGCAGGATCTTTACGCCGACCCGGCCGTGCGGGGTCAGGGAATTGGCCGCAAGCTGATCGAAGGGGTCTATGCCGCCGCCGACACGGCCGGTGTGCCATCAGTTTACTGGTTAACGCAGGACTTCAACACACAGGCGCGCAAACTCTATGACCGCATCGGCGTGAAGACGCCTTTCATCAAGTATACGCGCTCATGACACAGCGCATGATCCTGGCATTGATGCTGTTTCTGACAGCCTGCGTACCCGTCACACAAGAGCCCACAACCCCGACCCGTGCCGCACCTGCGCAAACCACCTTGCCGGAGATGAAGACCTTTGCCGCCCGCCTGCCACAACGCACCACGCGGTCGAATGCGGACATCGCCGAAGACTATCTGGATTTGCTGTTTCAAATGGAAAGCGGGCGGGAGTTGCCCATTTTGACGCGGTTCGAAGGGCCGATCACGCTGCGCGTCGCAGGCACACCGCCGCCCACCCTCATGACCGATCTGACGCGGCTTTTGGCGCGGCTGCGCAATGAGGCGGGCATTGATATCACGCGCGTGGGTGGTCGCTGGGCCAACATCACTGTGCACGCCGTACCGCGCCGCGACATACTTGAGGTGCTGCCGCAAACCGCCTGTTTCGTGGCCCCCAATGTGACCTCCTTGCAAGATTACCGCACTGCGCGCCGACAGCCACGCACCAATTGGACCTTGCTGGAACAGCGCGAGCAGCTTGCCATTTTCGTGCCCAGCGATGCCAGCCCGCAGGAGGTTCGCGATTGCCTGCATGAAGAGCTGGCGCAGTCGCTGGGGCCGCTCAACGACCTTTACCGCCTGCCCAATTCGGTGTTCAACGATGACAACATTCACAGTATTCTGACCGGGTTTGATATGCTGATCCTGCGCGCCACATACGCACCCGATCTGCGCTCTGGCATGCGCCGGGAAGAAGTGGCCGCGCGCCTGCCGCGTATTCTCGCGCGCATCAACCCCGCCGGGCAGGTTGCCGCCAGCGCCGACACCAGGATGACGCCGCAGGCTTGGGGCCGTGCGATCGTGCGCGCGCTGGGTCCGGGAACGGGCGCCTCTGGTCGTCGCAATGCGGCCAATCAAGCAGTGCGCATTGCGGCCAACGAAGGATGGCGCGACCACCGTCGTGGCTTTTCCCATTTCGCGCGCGGGCGGCTTTTGACGCGGTCCTCTCCGCAGACATCGCATCAGGAATACCTGACCGCCAGCTCGTTTTATGCCCGCGCGCCCGAAGCACGTCTGTATCAGGCGGATGTGGCACAACACCTTGCGTCCTATGCAATCTCCGAAGGGGATGGCGCGCGTGCCTTGCGCCTCATTCAGCCGCACATCGACACCGCCTTTGATGCCGAAAACGCCATGCTTCTGGCCACGCTTTTGATGTTGCGCGCCGAAGCACTCGAACAGGTTGGACGCAACGCAGAAGCACGCGCGGTCAGGCTGGACAGTCTGGGATGGGCGCGCTACGGGTTTGGTCCTGATTGGGCCGTGCGGGCCAAGCTGCGTGAAGTGGCAAACCTCAACCCGCAAAAGACGCCCGCGTGAGTTGACGGGAAAGAACATGATCGTGATCGGAGCGGCTCTTATGGGGGCCATTATCGGCGGGATGACCGCCGCGCGCCGCAAAGGCAACCGCAAGGACATCGCGCAATACGCCGCGGGCTATGGCATGGCCTTTACCATTTTGGGCATGATCGCGACTGTCATGATCCACCGCGCAATGCTATAAGCGAACCCATGTTTCTTCCGTTCTTTGAACAGCTGCGCAAACACACCGTACCGGTTTCGCTGCGTGAGTTTCTGGCCTTTCTCGAAGGCATGCGCGCCAATCTGGTCACCTACGATCCAGAAGGGTTTTACTATCTGGCCCGCTCCATTCTAGTCAAAGACGAACGCAATATCGACAAATTTGACCGCGCCTTTGCCGCCACGTTTTCCGGGCTTGAGGCAATCAGCCTCGATCAGGTGCTCGAAGCCGTGGATATACCCGGTGACTGGCTGGAAAAGATGGCCGAAAAACATCTGTCTGACGCCGAGAAGGCCGAAATCGAAGCCTTAGGAGGCTTCGACAAGCTGATGGAAACGCTCAAGAAACGCCTTCAGGAACAAGAGGGGCGCCATCAGGGCGGCAACAAATGGGTCGGCACGGCAGGCACCTCTCCGTTCGGGGCGTATGGCTACAATCCCGAAGGCGTGCGCATCGGCCAGAACGAGAGCCGTCACCAGAAGGCGGTCAAGGTCTGGGACAAACGCGAATTCAAGAACCTCGACGACAGCGTCGAATTGGGCACGCGCAACATCAAGGTGGCGCTCAAGCGGTTGCGTCGTTGGGCGCGCGATGGCGCGGATGAGGAACTTGATCTCAACGGCACCATCCGCGCCACGGCGGAACACGGATACCTCGACGTCAAAACCCGGCCAGAGCGTCGCAATGCGGTCAAGGTGCTGCTGTTTCTCGACGTTGGCGGATCAATGGACCCGCATGTGAAGGTCGTAGAAGAGCTTTTCTCTGCCGCACGCGCCGAATTCAAACACATGGAATATTTCTACTTCCACAATTGCCTCTACGAAGGGGTCTGGCGCGACAACCGCCGCCGCTGGGACGCGCAAATGCCCACGCATGAAGTGCTGCGCACCTATGGCCCTGATTACAAATGCATTTTCGTAGGCGACGCGTCGATGTCACCCTATGAAGTCGCCTATCCCGGAGGCGCGTCCGAACACTGGAACGCCGAAGCCGGATCGGTCTGGCTGACCCGCGCGCGCGCGCAATGGCCCTCCACGCTCTGGATCAATCCGATCCCTGAAAAATACTGGCCCTACACCCAATCCATCGCCATGATCCAAGAGTTGATGGGCCCCGATGCCATGGTGCCGATGACGCTGGAAGGGCTCAGCCGCGGAATGAAAGCGTTGACGCGCTAAGCGGCCCAGATCGGGTACATACAGTTTTTCCTTTTCAGCCTGATCCGCGCGCTTTAGCGTCCGACACATGTCAGACGCTCCCATAACACACATCGACATGCCCGCCTTTGTCCAAGACCCCTACCCGGCTCTTGCGGCGATGCAGCGTGATGCCCCGGTGACATTTGTGCCGCAACTGGGTGCCACGCTGATCACCCGGCGCGATGATATCTACACGCAGGAAAAGCGCATTGACGTGTTCTCAAGCGACCAGCCAAACGGTCTGCTGACCAAGGTCATGGGTGCGAACATGATGCGCAAGGATGGTGATGCGCATATGGCCGAGCGCAAGGCGCTCTTTCCCGCACTCAGCCCACGAACGGTACGTGATCATCTTGAAACGCAGTTTCGCGAGATCGTGCAGGATCAGATCGAACGGATCCAACCCTTGGGCGCATGTGATCTGGTCAAGGACTACGCCATGCCTGTCGCCGCCAATGCGCTGAGGGTGATGACAGGTCTGACCAATATGCCCGCCGCCGAGATGGACGCCGCCAGTCAGGCAATGCTGGACGCTGCGGCGAACTATCAGCACGACGCGGATGTTGACGCCAAAGGTTATGCGGCAGCTGACAGAGTGATGGAGCTGATCCGCGCGCGACTGGTGGAGTTGCGGCGCAAACCGGATTTATCGATCATTTCGGTTCTGGATCAGGGCGGTCTGTCGGTGGATGCCATTGCCGGGAATGTCCGTGTGATCATCGGCGGCGGTCAAAATGAGCCGCGCGACGCCATCGCCGGTCTTGTCTGGGCGCTTTTGAGCCACCCTGACCAGATGGCGATGATCCATAACGGCACCGCCAGCTTTGAGACCGCTTTTGACGAATACATCCGCTGGGTTGCGCCCATCGGGATGTCACCGCGCCGTGTGGCGCGCAAGGAACATGTCTGCGGTGTGACATTCGAGAAAGACGATCTGGTGTTTTTCATGTTTGGCGCAGCCGGGCGTGACCCCGATCATTTCAAAGACCCCGATAAATTCGAGGTCCAGCGCGAAACGCGCGCGGCTGTCTCCTTTGGCGCAGGCCCGCATTTTTGCGCAGGCGCTGCGGCCTCTCGGGTGTTGATCGCCCGGCTGGCCGTGCCGATGTTGTTCGAGGCCTTGCCGGACTTGGCGCTCGATGGCCCGGCGCCGCTGGCGGGTTGGGCATTTCGTGGCCCCTTGACCGTTCCGGTGCGCTGGAGTGCTTAGGCGCGCAGTATTCTGCCCGCAAGTTCTTGCCAGCCCCCTACAACAGCCCCATATCTGACCCATGATCAAATTCACGCCCATCTTGTTGGCTATCCTTTACGCGATCGCGATGTACCGGTTCTCCACCTGGCGGACCGGCAAGGAGCTTGATGCCAAGTCGACCGAATTGGCAGATCCGATGCTCAAGACGCTGTGCGACCGGATGGCAGCCGCGCTCGATCTGCCGCGCATCCGGGTGCACATCTACGAGATTGAGCCGGTCAACGGCCTTGCCGCGCCGGACGGGCGCATTTTCATCACGCGCGGGTTTTATAACAAATTCCGGGCGGGTGAGGTTTCGGCGGACGAGATGGCCAGCGTGATCGCTCATGAACTAGGCCACGTGGCTTTGGGTCATTCACGCCGCCGGATGATCGATTTTTCGGGCCAGAATGCGCTGCGCACGGCCCTTGCCATGGTGTTGAGCCGGTTCATCCCCGGAGTGGGCGTCTGGATCGCGAATATGCTGACGACCCTGCTGGCCGCGCGGCTATCACGCAGCGATGAATACGAGGCCGACGCCTATGCCGCGGCCCTTTTGACCAAGGCGGGCATCGGGGTCGAGCCGCAGATCAGCCTGTTTCGCAAACTCGAAACGCTGACCCAATCCAACGGTGGCGCGGTACCCGCGTGGCTGATGAGCCACCCCAAAACCGAAGAGCGTATCAAGGCGCTGACCGCCCTTCAGGCCAAATGGGTGCCCGAAAGCTGATCCCTTGCGCTCAGCCCAATGCCTTGGCCAGACGCGGCAGGCGCGCTTTTTTCAGCAGCGGGCGCATCTCCCAGTCTTTGCCTGACAAGGCGCGGGCCTGCGCCAAGACACGGGCACCGACCTCGCCGATGGGTAGCGGATCACTCAACCACATCTCAAACAGATAGCTGTCAGGGTCCACACGGATCAGGCTTTCTTCGGCCAGAATACCGCGCGGAAAATCCTTGGCGTTCAGCGTCATGATCCCATCCGCGGAGGACGTCACAGCCGTGGCCAGCACATGAATGTCGTTTTCATCGGGCAACCACAGGCGCGCTTCAATGCCGTCCGCGCGGGTCACTTCTGCCTTGGGCCATGCTGCGCGCAACAGCGCGATGTCCCCGCGCGCCTGCACCTCGCCTTCGGGACCAAGACGTGCAGCTGCACGCGCCCATTCCTCCAGCAACCGCGCGGACCACAGCGGAACGAACGCGCCCGTCGCGGCCACGCCCAGCACCATTTCGCGCATCACTGTCGGAAAAAGCACGCAGGCGTCTATGACCAGACGCTGCCCCGTCACAGGCGGAAAAACAGCGATTTCAAATAGCCGCTTTCGGCCAGTTGCGGCAATTGCGGATGGTCCGGGCCCGCAAACCCGGTATACAGCAGCGCCCCGCGTCGTCCGCCGCGCCCGATCCCGCGCGCGCTGGCATTGCGAAAGGCCGCAAGATCTGCCGCGTGTGAACAGGAACATAAGCCCAAGATCCCGTTTTCAGCCACCAGCGGTGCCGCCAGACGCGCAAGGCGTTCATAGGCGCGCAGACCCGCATCAAGCGCCGGACGCGCGGGCGCAAAGGCAGGCGGGTCGCAAATCACCAGATCGAACTGGGCACCCTCTTCGGCCAAGGCCGTCAGCACGTCAAAGGCATCACCCTGCCGCGTGGTATAGCGATCCGAGACGCCCATCGCCTCGGCCCCCGCTTCGGCCAAGGCCAGCGCCGGGGCCGACCCATCCACAGCCACGGCTGACGCCGCACCCGCAGCCAGAGCCGCCAGAGAAAAACCGCCCACATGTGAAAACACATCCAACACACGCGCGCCCCGCGCCACGGATGCGGCAAACGCATGGTTCGGGCGCTGGTCATAAAACAGTCCGGTTTTCTGACCGCCGGTCAAATCGGCCATATAGGTCGCGCCATTCATCGGCACCGGCAGCGGCGCATTTGGGACCTCGCCCTGCAGCGTCGCGCTTTGATCATCCAACCCTTCCAGCGTGCGGGTCCGACCAGACGCGTTCTTGAGCACATGGCGCACGCCCGTCACAGCGACCAACGCGGCACAGAGCGGCGCAATCAGCGCCTCGGCCCAGGCCGCGTTTGGCTGGATGACACAAGTATCGCCAAAACGGTCGATGATCACCCCCGGCAGCCCATCGGCTTCGGCATGGATCAAACGGTAATATGGGGCGTCAAAAAGCTGCGTACGCAACGCCAGAGCGCGCGTGAGGCGCGCCTCAAACCACGCCTGATCGACCGTTGCCGCAGGGTCCATATCGAGCATGCGTGCCATGATCTTGGACTGCCCATTGACAGCCACAACCCCCATCGGGGTGCGCGCATCATCCTCCAGCACGGCCAATGCACCGGGGACCAGCCCCTTGGTGCGGCGATCGGTGACCAACTCGTTGGCATAGACCCACGGAAATCCGTGTCGGATCGCGCGCGCATTGGCCTTGGGGCGCAATCGCACGGTGGGCAAAGTGGTTGGGGCGGGGTCAGAAAAGGGCGCTGTCATAGCGCCCTTGCCTAGCGGGTTCCGCGCGCGTCGGAAAGGTCAGAAACGGTTGAGCACCTGAATGAGCCCAAGTCTTTCGTTCTGATAGCCTGACGGAGTTTGTAACTCGGTGCGGATCACATTGGCCAGATGCGCCGTGATTCGCACCTTTTGGGTTTGACCCTTGCGCACCGCATCGATCGCTTGCTGGCCACCAAAGCCCTGCAAATCGGCCTCAACGACGCGACGATCGCCCAATGCGAGCCCGGTATTGGCGTTGCGCAGCGAAAGTGCGAACGTGATCGAATGCACGCCTCCCACGGTGAAGCGGGTTTTTTCAGTCAGCGCGTGAAACCGCAGAACTTCGATATCCAACACGACAGGCACAAGGCCATCCATCTCTTGGGTGCCGCGCTGCATGGCGTCGTCAAAGATCGCTTTGACCTGCGCATGGCGATCGCCCATCGGGTCTTCACGCCAGACGATATCGCCTTTGGGGTAATAGCTGTTGGCCTCTGACACAGTTAAACTGCGGGGAACCGATACATTGATGTCGACGACGCGGTACGTAGGTTGCGTGGCGACTTGACCGGCCGCAGCAGTCGATGTGGCCGAACGTGTCGCGTTGTCGGTCGTGGTCACGCTGGCACAGGCCGAAAGACCAAGAACCGTAATCATGGCCGCGATTGTTTTGAACAAGCGCATGTTTGCTCTCCTGAATGGTGAAACAGCGCGCGCGCCATTTCGAGTTGCAAAAGGAGTAGCTTTCAAATCAGGCCAAATTTAGACCAATTTGTAGATAATTGACGGTCATCGGCGTGATTGCGCCTGTTTCGGCATCAATTCCTTGGGCGCGACCGCCAACCGCCACGTCTGCGCGGGCTCGCCATGCCAACCAGTCCTTCTGTCATCACTTGGGTCATCGGGTGGTCGGGGTGCTCCGGTTCATATTGCGCCAAAAGCGCTTTGAGCGTTGTTGCAGTGTTTTGTTCCAAAGGCAGGCTCAGTGCCCAATCCAGAAAGATCGTGCGACATTGGCTCTTGTCGATGCCTTCGATGCGGTAGGCTTCATAGACCAGGCCTTTGGGGTCCATTTCGGTGCCTTTTTTCACGACGCATCGTCTCCGGTGTAGGGGCTTAATACCGCCGAAATGGCTTGATCTGCGCGCGCAAAGTGTTGTTCGAGCCGCGCGGTAAGATCATCCAATGTATCCGCGCCCGCCACGCGGCGCAGAAAATCCTGCCCTGCCTGCCCCAATGATTTCACCTCCAGCGGATCGGCCGTCAGCAATTTGGCAGCCTGTTGTATATCGCAACAAAGACAATAGGTTGCCTTGACGTCCGCCACATCTGCGGCATTCAAAAGACCGGCCGCGACAGCCGCATCCAATCCGGCATCCGTATCGCGCGCAACGCTGCCCATCAAAAGCGTTCCGGCCTGCGCCATCAGTTCGATGTCCTGCATCCGCCCCGGCCCGATTTTGGCGTCCCAGACAGAACTGGGCACTTTGGCCGCCTGAATGCGCGCGCGCATGTCCGCCACATCGTGCGCCACGGTCTCCAATGTGCGCGGCAGACCGAGAACCTCAGCACGGAAGGCTTCGACATCGCGGGCCAGATCCTCCGGCCCTGCCACGACTGCGGCGCGGGTCAGGGCAAGGTGTTCCCATGTCCAGGCTTCGGTGCGCTGATAGCTTTGGAACGCGGCCCAACTGGTCGCCACTGGCCCCTGATTGCCCGACGGACGCAGCCGCATATCGACCTCATATAGCCGCCCCTGCGACATGGGCGCCGTGAGCGCCGTGATCAGGGCTTGCGTGAGCTTTGCGTAATAGGGCCTTGTCGCCAAAGGCTTTTTACCGCTCGAAGCATCCACATCCAACGGATCATAAATCACGATCAGATCCAGATCAGAGCCCGCGTTCAACTGCCCCGCACCCAACGACCCCATGCCCAGCACAACTGCACCCCGTCCAGGCGGCGGCCCGTACCGCTCACCGAACTGATCCACCACCACGGGCCACAGACCGACCAGAACGGCCCGCGCCAAATCCGCGTATTGCGTGGCCGCAGTTGTTCCGTCGATCAGACCGCGTAGATGATGCACACCGATGCGAAAATGCCATTCGTTGCGCCAACGCCGGATACGGTCGAGGCACGCTTCGTAATCCGCTTCACGGTGCAACTGTGCGCGCAAATCGGCCTGCAAATGCGTCTGTCCGGGCCAATCAGCAAAGAAATCGCCCCCGATCACCGCATCGAACACTCCCGCATTGCGCGACAGGTACTGCGCCAACGCGGGTGAAGCGCTGACGATGTCGATCAATAGGTCCAGAAGTTGTGTGTTTGCGTCCAGCAGCGAAAAGAGCTGCACCCCGGCGGGAAGGCCGGACAAGAACCCATCAAAGGCCAGCAACGCCTCATCTGGGCGGGCGGCATCGCTCAGGCGGGTCAGCAACTCTGGTCGCAACCGATCAAACAACGCTTGTGATCGGTCACTGCGCAAAGCGGGATATGTGTGCCAGCGCGCCAGAATCGCATCGTCAAAGGCGTGGGTCTGCGCCTCGGCCTTGGTGTCGGGGGCAAAAAAACCTTCGGTCAGGTGATGCACCGCCTCCAGCCTGCGCTGCAAATCGGTTTGCAACGTGTCCACATCGGTTCCCATCATGCAGGCAATCCGCGCAAAGCCTTCCGGGCTGTTGGGCAGGCTGTGGGTTTGTGCGTCATTGACCATTTGCAGGCGGTGCTCGACCGTGCGGTGGGCCACGTAATGGTCCGACAACTCGGTGGCGACGTCCGTCGTCAGCCACCCTTTGGTCGCCAGAACGTCAAGCGCCGGAACGGTCGGCCGCTTGCGCAGTTCAGGATCGCGCCCCCCGGCGATCAACTGACGGGTCTGTGTGAAAAACTCGATCTCTCGAATGCCCCCGCGCCCCAGCTTCATGTTGTGCCCCGGCAAGGTGATTGGCCCGCCGAGCCCCTTATGCTCGCGGATGGCAAGGCGCATGTCGTGGGCGTCCTGAATGGCCGCGAAATCGAGGTGTTTGCGCCAGACAAAGGGGGTCAGCGCCTTGAGAAAACGCGCGCCGGCATCCGCATCGCCCGCAGCCACCCGCGCCTTGATGTAGGCGGCGCGCTCCCACGTGCGGCCAAGGCTTTCGTAATACCGCTCGGCGGCTTCCATCGCGATGCACACTGGCGTGACGGCGGGATCCGGGCGCAGACGCAAATCGGTGCGAAACACATACCCCTGGGCGGTGTTGTCGCTCAGAATGCTGCACATCTCGCGGGTGGCGCGCACGAACGCCGACCGCGCATCATGGAAATCGTCCGGCTCAAAGCGGGTTTCGTCAAAGAGGCAGATCAGATCAATGTCCGAGGAATAATTCAACTCGCGCGCACCCATTTTGCCCATCGCCAGAACGACCATGCCGCCCGCATCCTCAAGCGCCTCTTCGCCCATGCCCGGAAGTTTGCCACGCCGGATCTGCGTCAAAAGCCCCGCGCGCAGAGCTGCCTGACAGGCCGCATCGGCAAAGTCAGAGAGCGCGCCCGTTACCTGCCAAAGCGACCAAACGCCGCCCAGATCAGCCAGCGCCGTCATCAAAGCAACCCTGCGTTTGGCCTGTCGCAAGCGGTCTTTCAGTTGGTCGGGCGGTGCGTTTTGTGCGCGCGCAATCTCGGCAGCTACGGCTTGGTCAGGATCGTCAAACGCCGCACGCAGCCAGTCAGCTTCCTTTGCGATCAGACCGGCCAGATAAGGGCTGGACCCCGCCGCGCCGTCGATCAACGCCGCCAAACCAGAGGGCATCTGCCCCATATACTCCAACGCTTCGGCGCCGCGGTCGGTGTTGAACGCGCGCGGCGTCCGGGTGATCATCTGCTCCATAGTCATGCGCCAGCTTTCGCGCGCGATGCCTGCGGCGTCAATGGCCTTGCACTGCGCGCGGCACCTCGCCATTTTGCCGCCATGAGCAAAAGTCTGAAACGTGTCCGTGCTGCCATCGAAGCGGCCAACCTGCCAGTCGACATCCGGGAAACCGCCCTCGCCCGCACCGCCGTTGATGCGGCCCATGCGATTGGGTGCGAGGTCGATCAAATCGCCAAGTCCATCATTTTTGCAGGACAGACCAGTCAGCGTGCGGTGTTGTTCATCACCGCCGGGGGCCGCACGGTCGACCCCGAAAAGGCCACCGCCCTTGCTGGCGAGCCCCTTGGCAAGGCCGACGCAACACTGGTGCGCGCGCAAACAGGGTTCGCCATTGGCGGTGTATCTCCGGTCGGGCACCTGTCGCCGATCCTCGCGTTTTTTGACCCGCGCCTCATGGATTTCGAGCAAATCTGGGCCGCAGCGGGCACGCCGCACCATGTTTTTGGCGCCAAACCGATGGATATCGCCTTGCTTTCTTCCGCCCAAACATCTGATTTCACGTCAGAAATGAAATAAATGTAAAAAACATTCACATTACCTCTTGCAACGAGGGGGCAACATGCCAATCTTGGTAATGTGAAAGGCATTCACATCCCCGGCGCAACACAGGGGGTCCCGTAACCGCTACCGAAAGGCATATTGATGACCACGCTGACACAATCCCACCCCACCCATGAGCAGCCCGGCTTTTTCGCCCGTGCGGAGAACTGGCTTGATGCCCGTGGCAAAGGCGCATGGATCGCCGCCATGGTTTTGGGTTTCATCTTTTTCTGGCCCGTTGGCCTCGCCCTTCTGGCCTATATGATCTGGAGCAAACGCATGTTTTCAAAATCCTGTACCCGCAGCGCCCGTCGCAGCATGACCACCATGCGCACATCCGGCAACAGCGCCTTTGACGCCTACAAGGCCGATACATTGCGCCGTCTGGAAGAAGAGCAGCACAATTTTGAGGCCTTCTTGCAGCGTCTGCGCGAAGCCAAGGACAAGGCCGAATTCGACCAGTTCATGGACGACCGCGCCTCCAAGGCGGACCGCGACGGCGACGACGCCTGAGCCACGCCCATCCCCCTGATCGCTCCGCAATGGCATGCCCATGCGGGGCGGTCTCCTGTTCAGCCAAAGTGAAAGCACCATGAGCCACCTACCCGATCCCCAAGCCCAGCCCGGATTTTACCGCGATGTCCCGTTCAAGCGCCTGATGGCGTGGATCGTCGACACCGTGCTGATCTTTCTGCTGTGTGTGTTGATCGTACCTTTCACGGCATTTACGGGCCTGTTCTTTTGGCCGCTCTTGATGTTGGTGGTGGGGTTCGCCTACCGGGTGATCACCATTGCCAACGGATCGGCCACCTTGGGCATGCGGCTGATGTCGATTGAATTGCGCCGCGCGGATGGGTCGCCCTTCGATTTGGGCACCGCTCTGGCGCACACGTTTGGCTATACGATCAGCTTTGCCTTTCCCATCCTGCAAGTCGTGTCAGTGGTCCTGATGGCCACGACAGAACGAGGTCAGGGCCTGACCGATCACATGCTGGGCAGCGTCGCATTGAACCGCCGCGCCTAAGATCGGTCGCGCACGGCAAAGTTGCGCTTGGCGCTGCGCGAACCACTTGTTATCCTTTGTCTGAATCGGACCAGGAAACAGATGCGCCACACTCTACCGATAGCACCGCAGTTCTATGTGACAGCGCCGCAGCCCTGCCCCTATCTGGAGGGGCGGATGGAGCGCAAATTGTTCACTGCGTTGCAGGGAGAAAACGCGGACCGGCTCAATGACAGCTTGTCCCAGCAAGGGTTTCGTCGATCACAGAACGTGCTGTATCGGCCGTCCTGCGCAGAGTGTTCGGCATGTCTTTCTGCGCGCATTGATGTGTCGGCCTTCGATGCCACGCGGGGCCAGCGGAAAACCGCCGCGCGCAATGCGGACGTGCGCCGCCGCGCCACGTCTCCCTGGGCCTCCGAAGAGCAATACGAGCTGTTCCGCATCTATCTGGATGCGCGCCATGCCGATGGTGGCATGGCAGACATGGATGTGTTCGAATTTGCGGCGATGATCGAAGAAACCCCCATCCGCAGCCGCGTGGTCGAGTATTCGCGCGTCGATGATGGCAAGCTGATCGGTGTCAGCCTCACGGATGTGCTCAGCGACGGGCTGAGCATGGTCTATTCCTTTTACGCCCCAGAGGAGCCAAAGCGGTCTCTGGGCACTTATATGATCCTCGATCATATCGACATCGCGCGCGATGCGGGCCTGCCGTATGTCTATCTGGGCTATTGGGTGCCGGGCAGCCAGAAGATGGGTTATAAATCCAAGTTTTCCGGACTTGAGGTCTATATCGGCGGGCAGTGGCAAAAGATGAAAAACCCCGATGATTTCAGTGCCGACACGCATCCGCTGTCCAACGATCCAATCGCCGAACAGGTGGCCAATATCCATCTGCCGGACCGTCGCCCGACCAAGTGAACGACCTTTGTCGTGGCTGTCTGGTCGCGGTGTCAGGCGTCTTGCAAATGCTCCAAAAGCTCTGATGTCAAAGTCTCCGGCGCCTTGCGGCCATCCAATCTGATGATTGGTTTCGTCTGGTGTCGCAGCCACTCTTCGTGCCGTGCGAGACTGCGCCCCTCGAAATAGGGATTGTCGTAACCTGCCGACCATTTCAGGAAGCCGCGGTGAATATCATGCATGTCACCGCCCGGCGCGATGCGTGCGCCAAAGCGGTCACGCTCGCGTTTGACTAACCGGGCAAGCCGCTGCGCAGTTGGCAGGGTCACAAAAACAATCAAATCCGCTTGGTCAATCAGATCCGAGCCCCACCCATCGCACGCTCCCGTTAACACCCATCCGCCTTTGCCCAATGCTGCGCGCATGGAGAGAATTCGGTCAGCTGGATGTCGTTTTCTTGAGAACGGCGGATCGGCCGGAGCCCAATAGTGATCATCGCAATCCACATGCACCAGAGATCGGGACTGCGCCACACGCGCGCCCAAGGTCGTTGTTCCCGTGCCAGAGGCACCAAACACGTAAATGCGGTCTGTGGACGTTCTGACCATGCCGTAACCTCCGATGAATACACTTTTGAAATGTAATCCGTCGAGGCGTATCCGGCAATATGCTGCACTGCCGCATGGCGCATCAACATGAAAAAAGGGGGCCAGTTGGCCCCCTTTGGTAAGACATGAAATCCAGTCTGGATCAGTTCGGGATTAGATCCGGCACGATGGTGACGATGCCGGGGAAGAACCACAGGATCGACAGCCCTACCACCTGGATCCCGACGAATGGGATAATCCCGCGATAGATGTGGCCCGTCGTGACCTCCTTCGGCGCGACACCCCGTAAGTAGAAGAGCGCGAACCCAAAGGGCGGTGTCAGGAACGAGGTCTGCAAGTTCACCGCGATCATGATCGTCACCCATTTCGGGTCGAACGAACCGCCATAGATAACCGGCCCCACAATCGGGATCACGATGTAAATGATCTCGAGGAAATCGAGCACGAAGCCCAGAACGAAGAGCACCACCATAACGATCAGGAAGACCTTGAACTCGTTGTCAAAGGACTTCAGCCATTGCTGGATGTAATGCTCTCCACCAAAGCTGATGACCACGAGGTTCAAAAGCTGCGAGCCGATCAGAATGGTAAAGACCATGCTGGTGACTTTCGCCGTTTCACGCACAACCGGGCTGAGAACGCCATTGGTGAACAGGATCCAGCACGAGAACAGCAGCCCGAAAACGGCGTAAAGATATGCGCCATAGGCAAAGAAGAACGCGATCCAGCTTTCGACGCTGACACCGTCCTGATTGATGCGCAGGTCAAAGTTCACACCGATCAGGATCGCGATGATAATGGCCAGCGTCGACCAGATGATCACCTTGGGCGAGCGGTCCAGATCCTTGAGCTTGCGGTAGGCCGCGAGCATGATCGCCCCGCCTGCCCCCAAGGCCGCGGCGGGCGTCGGGTTGGTGATCCCACCAAGGATCGACCCCAGCACAGCCACGATCAGAACCAGCGGCGGGAACACCACACGGATCAATTCGTTCGAGGCGCATAGCTTGGTGCCATAGACCACGCCATACATCACAAGCGTAAATGGCAATGCCCAAAGCAGGACCGACGCGCCCGGCGACGTATCCGCCTTGATCAACAAGATATCGACAAGCACCGTAAGCACCGTGCCAATACCACCGATGATCAGCGGTGTTGGCGATGACGATGGCGACACACCGCGCGCCGTGGTCATAATCAATCCCGTCATTATCAGCAGGATCGCAATGCCCGTGCCGACAGGTGCCGCATTCGCGATTGCAGCAGCCTGCTTTTCGGCCAGCGCCTCTTCGGACAGACGCTCAGATTGCGTCGCCCCGCCTGCCTCCGTCAGCGCCGCTTGTTCGGCAACGGCCGTATCCCAGGCCTCTTGGCCGTGCAATTCGATCATCGACGCCTGACACTCAGGACCGACGTTCGTCCGCAGGCTCGCGCCTTCGCCAATGTCCGAAAAGCTGGAAACGGTTGTGTTCTGGCTGCCCACGATACCGACATTGCCCAGCAACACGGTGCCGATAACGATGGCCAATGGTGCGCCAAGGAACCACGTGAACGCCTCGGATCGGGTGATGGGTTCGGCGTTGGCGGCGCCCATTTCGACCGCCGGCGCCTTGTCCGGGTTCAGCAGCGCATAGCCAAAGGCATAAAGCGCATAGAGCAGCGCCAGCATGATGCCCGGCAGCAGTGCCGCCTGAAAGAGCGTACCGACGGACAGAACCGCAGGCTCACCAAGGAAGGTCAACGCATCCGTACACCCCGCGACCGAGGCGCGGACTTCTTGCGCGTTGGAATAGAGATCGCCCGCGAGCGTGCCCAGAAGAACGATCACGATCGAAGGCGGAATGATCTGCCCCAGCGTGCCGGAGGCAGCAATTACACCGGTGGACAACTCAGGCGAATAGTTATTGCGCAACATGGTCGGCAGCGCCAGCAGGCCCATGGTCACAACCGTCGCACCGACAATCCCGGTGGAGGCGGCAAGGAACGCGCCCACAACAACGATGGACACGGCCAGACCACCTGGCAGCGGGCCAAAGACGCGCGCCATTGTGGTCAGCAGATCATTGGCGATCTTGGAGCGTTCCAGCGTGATACCCATCAGAACAAACATCAAAACCGCCAGCAGCGTTTCAATCGATTGCCCGGCCAGAACGCGCTCGTTCATGCGGTTCACAACAAAGGATACGTTGCGGTCCAGCGCGACTTCCCAGCCGCTGGGGAACACCGGTTCGGCGATCCGCGGCAAGTCGGGGTATCGGAAGATTGATATGGTGTCGGCCTTGGTGCCGGAATTCACCAGATCACGGTAGGCCTGCGCCGATGTGTCGATGGCTGCGTGGATCAGCAAACCCGCACTGTCCAGCGCCGCGATAATCGCAAAGGAGATAACCCCCGCACCCGCGATGGCAAAAGCCACCGGAAAGCCGGACAGAATTCCGCCAAACAAGCAGATGAAAACGATGATGAGGCCTACTTCTACCCCGTCCAAACCGAAAAACATGGATAAGCCCCTTAGTTAATGCACACCTTCGTATGCTTCTTCACCGTCACCAAGGCTGTCCTTGTCGACGTATTTGCCTTCGCTCTCCTGACCTTCGCGCCATTCCAGATAGGAGCGGAAGAAGAAGGCAACGGCCTGTATGAACACCATGGCCGCAAAGGCGCACAGCAAAATCTTGAACAGGAAGTAACCGTTGAACCCATTTGGGCTGAACCCGATGGTTTCCACGTTCCAGCGCAGTGCACGGGACTTGTTGAGCAGACGCTCCAGACTGTCAGAGGCAGACGGGTTCGGCACGATCAGGTGGCGCCACAGGAAGAACCAACCGTACATCCAGATCAGCACTGCCGTTGGCATCATGAAGAAGAGCGAACCGAACATGTCGATTACTTTCTTGGAGCGGAATTTGACCGCCGAATAGACCAGATCCACACGCACGTGTCCGCCCTGCACAAAGGTGTAGGCGCAGCACAGGCACACGACCATGGCGTTATAGAGCTTTAGTTCTTCGGCAAACCAGCTGATGTCGAATTGCAGCGGAATACCAAACCCGATCGAAATATCGGGACGCGTGAAAATACGCTGCATGAAGACGATGATGATCTGCTGAATAACCATCAGCAAACCCGCCCATGCGAAAAACCGGCCGACTGTATTGGCAAAACCTTCCAGCACGCGGACGTAGCCCCACATGATGTTCGTGCGCCACACGCCGATGCCGAACATCACCAAGAACGTCGTCAAAACGACAAAGAAGAACTCGACGGAACCGCCATAGTAGACGAAGCGCGTGATCGCTTCCTTGCTCGACCAGTCCAACCAGAGACCGGGATGCGTTATGGCGTAGAAAAAATTGTAAAAGGCCATGGCGATATTGGTGAAGAACCAAATCAGCCCATCAAGGATAACCGAAAAGCCACCGCCCCCGGTGCCTGCGTCATTTTCCATTGTGTCCCCTCCTCAACGTGCCCGGCTATTTGGGTCGTTGGCCCGTCATTCGGCAGTTGCCTTGACCCCGGACCTGCGACTGCCATGCGCAAGATCCGTTCGGATCAAAGGGCCACGCAGCATGGCGTGGCCCCTTGACGTTTAGTTTAGACCGACAAATTAGCCGTTGGCCAGAACGCGGTTGCGCTGCTCGACATAAAAGCCGTCCGACTGAAGGATCCAGTCAGAGGATTGTGCCAGCGACTCTTCGAAGCTGCCGCGGATTTTCGCGAACAGTTCGTCGTTCATGTTCTCGTCCATGACTTCTTTGGAGGCTGCACCGAAGGCATCCCACACGTCGTCGGTGAACTGCTGCGTTTTCACGCCCTGCGCCTGCAGACGCTTGAGAGCCGCGCCGTTGTTGGCGAGCGTTTCGGCCAGCTGTACGTGCGTTGTGGCCATCGTCGCGTTGCTGATGATCGCCTGATGCGCTGGGGACAGATCGTTCCAGACGTCGAGATTGACGCCCGCTGCAAGACCGGAACCTGGCTCGTGGAAGCCCGCCGTGTAGTAGACCTTCGCAACTTCCTGGAAGCCGGCGCGTTCGTCCGCGAACGGACCAACCCACTCCAGACCGTCCAGAGCGCCGGAGGACAGCGCCTGATACAGCTCGCCGCCGGGGATGTTCTGAACAGATGCGCCCAGTTTGCCCAGAACCTTGCCACCCAGACCGGGCATGCGGAATTTCAGACCGTTGAAGTCGGCGGCCGACTTGATCTCGTTGCGGAACCAGCCACCGGACTGCGAACCGGAGTTACCGCACTGGAAGGACTTCAGGTTGAAGATGTCGCCCAGTTCGTTGTGCAGGTCATGCCCGCCACCGTGGTAGTACCAGTTTGTCAGCTCTTGTGCTGTCGCGCCAAACGGAACAGCCGTGAAGTAGGCATAACCCGGGTGCTGACCGATGAAGTAATAATCGGCGGAGTGATACAGGTCAGCCTGACCCGAAGACACAGCGTCGAACACTTCGAACGCGCCAACCAGCTCACCAGGAGCTTTTTTGTCGATTGTCAGCGTGCCATCGGACATCGCACCGACCATTTCTTCGAAATAGACGGCCGCGTCATCCAGAACCGCGAAACCGCGGGGCCAGGATGTAACCATTGTCAATGTGCGGTTGCCTTGCGCAATCGCGGGTGCGGCCAACGTGGTGGCGGCTGCGGCTGTGCCGCCCAGTGCAGATGTCTTCAAAAATGAACGACGATCCATAGAGATACTCCTCCCAAAAATGATGCCTGCACGTCGTGAAAATGCGCGCAGACCAATACGAGTGTGGCGGACATTAGCGTTTTGAACAGGATTGGGAATACCTACTACTGCGTAGATTTGCGTCACACGCCTCAGTTTTGGTCACTATTGTTAACCAATTCGGCGCACCTGTCGCGTCCCACACCCTTCCTACAGGTTGAATCCCCGGCATCAGGCTTTGATTCGCCCCCGGATTTGGCTTATCGAACCTGCATGACATGGTTGAATTCCCTGATCCGGCTGACTTATGCACAAAAGCTGTCGCTTTTGGCCGCAG
Source organism: uncultured Alphaproteobacteria bacterium (assembly GCA_942490645.1). Classification (GTDB taxonomy): domain Bacteria; phylum Pseudomonadota; class Alphaproteobacteria; order Rhodobacterales; family Rhodobacteraceae; genus CALNXN01. Next base: position 439,220 of record CALNXN010000010.1, read on the forward strand.
TTCCGCTTGTCATGGCGGTTGCGGCCATCGCACTTGTCGTTGCGGTTCAATCCCGCGCACTGGCAGAACGCGAAATCGTGGCACTGGAGACGCAGCTGATCGAGGCCAAAAAGGCCGAGCTACGCAATTATGTCACGCAAGCGCGCAACGGGTTTTACTTTATCTACGGATCCGCCGCCCCCGATGATCAGGAGGCCAAGGATCAGGTCAGTCAGATCCTGTCGGCGATGATCTACGGCAAGGACGGATTCTTTTTTGTCTACGATTACGACGGGGTCAATCTGGTCAGCCCGCGCCAGACCGACCGGATCAACCGCACGTGGACAGGCGAAACCGACAGCGAAGGCACGCCAGTTGTCGACGAGTTGATCCGCATTGCCCGACAGGGCGACGGGTATCTGACGCATCTGTGGCCCAAACCCTCCACCGGCACCGAGGCCCGGATGATCACATATGTTACCAGCTTTCCCAGTTGGCGGTGGGCGGTGGGCACAGGCGTCTTTATTGATGACGTGCTGGCCACGGTGGCGAATGCGCGCGCCGATGTCGAAGCCCGCGTTCAACGCACGTTCTTCTATATTGCTGGCATCACGGTGGCCGCCCTTGTGATCGTCTTCCTGACCGGCATGGGGTTGAACATACGCGAACGCAGGTTGGCCGATGCCAAGCTCAAGAAGCTCACCCAGCGCGTGTTTGACGCGCAGGAAGAAGAACGCGGTCGTGTCGCACGCGAATTGCACGACGGCATCAGTCAGATACTGGTTGGAGTGCGCTATGCGCTTGATACCGCGCGCCGCAAACTGGATCGTGGCGACCCGACGGCCGATGTACCGCTGTCCAAAGGCATCAGCTCGCTCGGCGAAGCCATTACCGAGGTGCGCCGCATCAGCCGCGATTTGCGTCCCGGCGTTCTCGATGATCTGGGCCTTGGCCCCGCGATCAAGGCGCTGACCGAAGACTTTGCCACCCGCACCGGGATTGATACCAAATTCAGAACCGTGGTGTTCCGCAACCGCCTTGATCCCGAAGCCAAGATCGCGCTTTACCGCATCGCCCAAGAGGCGCTGACCAATGTCGAACGTCACGCCGCCGCCAGCCGTGTGGAGGTTGATCTGCGTGGGCACAAACGCGGGGCGACACTCAAGATCGAAGACAACGGCCAAGGGCTCAGCGGCGATGGCCGGCTTAGTGGCACGCCCGGTCTGGGGCTGCGTAACATGCAAGAACGGGTTGACCAGCTGGACGGATGGCTGGATATCCGCAAACCGAAATCCGGCCCCGGCACCGTGATCGAAGTCACCGTGCCGTTGACGCATTTGTTGCCGCCCGAACCTGAACCTGTCCCTGCCCCGAAAGTCCCAGCATGAGCGCGCCTGATCCTGTCAAAGTCCTGATTGTTGATGACCACCCGATGGTGGCGGAAGGCATCCAGTCGATCCTCGAAAGCTATGAGGAGTTGCATGTGGTTGGCACCTGCAATTCGGGTCGCTCCGCGATTGACCGGCTGCATGCGCTGGACCCGGACGTGATCCTGATGGACCTCAATATGGCCGATGTCGGTGGTTTGACCGCGACGGAAATCATTCTGGAGCGCCGCCCCGGCACGCGCATTCTGATCCTGTCGATGCATGACAGCGCCGAATACATCGCCTCCGCACTCAGCCATGGCGCAATGGGTTACATCCTCAAGGACGTGCCCACGGACGAGATCAAACAGGCCATCGATGCCGTTATGGCCGGACAGCAATACCTGTGCACCGGCGCGGCGGGGTCTCTCAAGCCCAAGGACGACGATGCCCGCGAAGCGCTGACCGGGCGCGAACAGACCATCCTGCTGCAATTGGCGCAGGGCAAATCCAACAAGGAAGTCGCCCTGATCCTCGACATCTCGGTGCGCACGGTTGAGACGCACCGCAAGAACATCAAACGCAAACTTGGCATTTCCAGCACGGCGGGCTTGACCCGTTATGCGCTGGAACATGGTGTCCTGCAGGGCACGGGCGTGTCCTTCTAAGCACTCGCGCGCCCACCCATATCCTCGCAAACCAGCGGCAAATCGCGCAGTGCGCGTGGTGGGTATGGATTACCAGACTATTGCGCGAACCGCAGAAATCCTACCCTTGGTTGTATTCGATGCCGACGACGTGGCCGCATTTTTCGCGGTTCTGGCATCGGATTCATTTTTGAAACCAAGGGAGAATTGAAATGACGGGATCACACGGACTGTCCGGCTATGACGCTTTCGTTCTGGAATGCGCCAATACCACACCGGACCCCCTGCCGCAGGCGTTTGGACGTCTGGGGCCACGCAACGAGCTTTCGGGGATCGGTCCCGATGGCAAACCCTTCGACGATCTGAGCGTTCAGGCCGCCTTTACCCAGGCGCTGGACGAGATGGAGGACAAGACCAACCCCGAAAGCGATGTGGCGGCGGGCATGACCTTTTTGGGTCAGTTCATCGACCACGACATCACGCTGGACGCTCAAAGTGCGATCGGCACGCGGATTGATCCGCGCTCCATTCGCAATGTGCGCACGCCGACGCTGGATCTTGACTGCGTCTATGGCGATGGGAATGAGGCGTCGCCTTACCTCTATCATCCCGACCACCACGGGTTCTTGCTGTTCGGCACCAAGGCCAATGCCAATGATCTGGCGCGCAACGCCCATGGCACCGCGCTGATCGGTGATTTCCGCAACGACGAAAACCAGATCGTCAGCCAGCTTCAGGGGGCCTTTGTGTGCATGCACAACATCCTGATGACGGCGCTGCAAGAAGACTCCAGCATGGTACCCGCCGCGTTCGAAGGCATCCGCTCGGAGGCCATCGCCCATGGTCACAAACCCGGCGACAGCACGTTTCAAGCCGCACGGCGGATCCTGCGGCTGCACTATCAGTGGATCGTGCTGAACGACTTTTTGCCCTCTTTTGTGGACAAGGACGTGCTCAAAGCCATTCGGCACGCGTTCAGCCATGGACATCTACCCAAACCCTTCACGCATCACAGCCCGATCATGCCGATCGAGTTTTCGGGTGCCGCCTACCGGTTTGGACATGCCACGGTGCAGAACGCCTATCATCTGAACGACGATGTCGGGATGGTGGATCTGTTTGAGATGGGCCGCGACGAGTTCAACCGCCGCCCTGAAAAGCACAATATCCAGTTCGGGCGGCTTTTCGATCTGCCGGGCAATGCCAAGTTCCAAAAGGCGCGGCCCATCGGGCGCAAGCTGGCCAGTTCCATCTTTAACCTGTTCTTCATCGGCGATCCGCTGACCATCGGCGGCAAGACCCTGAGCATCGAAGACAGCCGCAAGTTGCCGCACCGCAACGTGTTCCGGGATCGCATGACGCTGGAGCTGCCCTCGGGCCAACAAATGGCGCGACTGATGCATGAGGCGGAAATTCGTGCGCCCAAAGAGCTGACGCACCACGGCATCACCAAAACGCCGCTGTGGTACTACTGCCTGCACGAAGCAGAAAGCTTTGGCGGCAAGCTGGGCCCTGTGGGCGGCGCGCTGGTGGCGGGTACGCTCATTCGTCTGCTGACACTGGATCCGGAATCGATCCTGTGCTCCACCCATGATTTCAAACCATGGACAGCACTCGGAGCCTCAAAGGACGGCAACTTCTCGATGGGTCACATGCTGGCCTGCGTCGAGGCGGGGCGCGCCAACATCGCTCACCGCGAGGAGCTGATCGCCGGTTAAACGCACAACAGCATCGGACGCGGGCGTGAAAACCCGCGCTCGATTTGCGAAAATATCGCCTCTACCCGGCCCACACGCAACAAACGCAAAGAAAAATCCGCCCCTGCGACATTATTTCTGCCCAAAGGGCGGTTGACGCCCACAAAAACCCCCCATAATGTCCGCGCCAGCAAGAGGAGCCTTTTCGGCATGACAACCCTAGTCGTCATTGTAGGAACCACGCGCATGGGCCGGTAACGGTAGACCATAGTCTGACCCATGCGCCCCCGCCAAAACCGGGGGCTTTTTTTTGCGCAACGAAAACCAAGGCCCACGCGGCCAACCAAACGGAGCACTGACAGATGTCACGCCAAATGACCGGAGCCAAAATGATTGTCCAAGCCCTGATCGATCAGGGTGTCGACACCGTATTCGGATATCCAGGCGGCGCGGTGCTACCGATTTATGACGAGGTGTTTCAGCAAAACTCGATCCGACACATTCTGGTGCGTCACGAACAAGGTGCTGTGCATGCCGCCGAAGGCTATGCGCGCTCTACCGGAAAGCCCGGCGTCGTTCTGGTGACATCTGGCCCCGGCGCCACCAACGCGGTGACCGGCCTGACGGACGCGCTGATGGATTCCATTCCGCTGGTGGTTCTGACCGGCCAGGTGCCCACCTTCATGATCGGCTCTGACGCGTTTCAGGAAGCCGACACCGTGGGCATCACCCGCCCCTGCACCAAGCACAACTGGCTGGTCAAGGAGACCGACAAGCTCTCTGCGTCATGCATGAGGCCTTTCACGTCGCCACCCACGGCCGCCCCGGCCCGGTTCTGGTCGACATCCCCAAGGACGTGCAATTCGCCACCGGAGCATACCACGCGCCCAAACCCTCGACCTCGCATTACCAGCCCAAGCTGAAAGGCGACATGGAAGAGATCACCGAACTGGTCGCCGCCATAGAAAAGGCGAAAAAGCCGATTTTCTACACCGGCGGCGGCGTGATCAACTCCGGCCCTGCGGCCAGCCAACTGCTGCGTGAACTGGTGGAGGCCACGGGTTTTCCGATCACCTCGACGCTGATGGGTCTGGGTTGCTACCCGGCGTCGGGCGACAAATGGGTCGGCATGCTGGGCATGCACGGGCTTTATGAGGCCAACATGGCGATGCACGACTGCGATCTGCTGATCAACATCGGCGCACGCTTTGACGACCGGATCACCGGGCGGCTTGATGCCTTCAGCCCCGAAATCCATCAAGGCGCATATCGACATCGACCCGTCGTCCATCAACAAGGTGATCAAGACCGACATCCCGATCGTCGGCGATGTGGGGCACGTGCTGGAAGACATCCTGAAGGTCTGGAAATCGCGCGGGCGCAAGACCAACAAGCCGAAGGCGTTGGCCAAATGGTGGGACCAGATCAAGGAATGGCGCGCGGTCGACTGCCTGAAGTTCACGCAAGAAGGGCAAGACGATCAAACCGCAATACGCGCTGGAACGGCTCGAGGCGCTGACCAAGGACCACGACCGCTACATCTGCACCGAAGTCGGCCAGCACCAGATGTGGGCCGCGCAGTACCTGGGGTTCGAGGATCCCAACCGCTGGATGACCTCCGGCGGGCTGGGCACCATGGGCTACGGCTTTCCCGCCTCCATCGGCGTGCAGATGGCGCACCCCGACGCGCTGGTGATCAACGTCGCGGGCGAGGCGTCGTGGCTGATGAACATGCAGGAAATGGGCACGGCGGTGCAATACCGCCTGCCGGTCAAGCAGTTCATCCTCAACAACGAACGCCTCGGCATGGTGCGCCAGTGGCAGGAATTGCTGCACGGCGAGCGCTATTCGCACAGCTGGTCCGACGCCCTGCCCGATTTCGTGAAACTGGCCGAAGCTTTTGGTGCCAAGGGTATCCTGTGCTCGGACCCCGACGATCTGGATGACGCCATCATGGAAATGCTGAACTACGACGGACCAGTCATTTTCGACTGTCTCGTCGAAAAGCACGAAAACTGCTTCCCGATGATCCCGTCGGGCAAGGCGCACAACGAAATGCTGCTGGGCGAGGCGGATACACAAGGCGTGATCGACGCCAAAGGGTCAGTGCTGGTGTGATGTTGCGCGCTGGCCTCATATCGCTGATGGTTTTGCTGTTGCCGCTCAGTGCGGCGGCGCAAAACTTTGGCGGGCTGAAGGTCGGCAGCTCTACTGCCAGTGTTGTTGGGATTTGGAGTGGTCTGATCGCGCTGGAGCAGTCAGGGCAACGACCGCTATGCGCAAATTCCGCATGCCGGATGGGCACACCCTGTCGCTGACCAACGCGCAACTTTGGCCCAATCATCTATCTGGAAGCCAACCGAAAGGGCGACGCGCAGTCCTCCCCGTCCGACAGCGGCACTGGGCTGCTGTTCGGGGTCACGACAACTGGGGCCCTTGCGCAAACCATTGGCAATGACGGCTTCAACTATGCCAACGCGCAAAACGGTGCGTTTGCCCAGCAAGGTGACGGCTGCATTTCATGAGCTACCAGAACTGGAAAACCAACTCGGCGTCATAGCAACATTCGCCTTCAAGCCTGAGCCCGCACGCGCCGCTCTGGACGCGCGATGATGCGCTGCTGGATGGTCTGATCATCGTGGCGCAGCAGTGGTATCTAGATGAGATCTGGGGCACCGACAAAACGCAACCCGGCTATGCGCCGGTGACGTGACCTACTAGATGCTATACGCAGCCCCTATAACGACTGCACAACCGCAGTATTGCCGTGCCACCCCGCGCGCGCATCGCCCTCTTCCCCTCCCTCCGATCTGACACGCCGAAAAAGGACCAAGACCCCATGTCCCCTCTGAAACTCAAAAAAGGCGTCCTCCAGCCATTCCGCCTACAACCTGCGGCCCACGTTTTCGGATGTGGTCGAACGCCATACGCTGGCGGTTCTGGTGGAAAACGAACCCGGCGTGCTGGCCCGCGTGATCGGGCTGTTCTCGGGCCGGGGCTACAACATCGACAGCCTCACCGTGGCCGAGGTCGACCACACCGGCCACACCTCGCGCATCACCATCGTCACCTCCGGCACGCCGCAGGTGATCGAGCAGATCAAGGCGCAGCTGGGCCGGATCGTGACCGTGCACGAAGTGCATGATCTCACCGTCGAGGGTGCCTCGGTGGAGCGCGAACTGGCGATGTTCAAGGTTGTGGGCACCGGCGACAAGCGGGTCGAAGCGCTGCGTCTGGCGGACATCTTCCGTGCCAGTGTCGTTGACAGCACGCTGGGCAGCTTCATCTTCGAGATCACCGGAGCGCCCGAAAAGATCGACGCCTTTGCCGATCTGATGCGGCCCCTGGGTCTGTCGGATGTGGCCCGCACCGGCGTCGCTGCCTTGTCGCGCGGCGACTGAGCCTAGCGGTTCGCGCTTCTTGAGCGCGGGTGCCGGCAGGTCGAATCGCCCGGTCGGCCGGGAAAACGGAATGACCTGCGCCGAGTGCTGCGGGTGTCGCGGGCTTTCCATTTCATCGAGCGCGCGCAAGGCATCGGGCAAGTCGGAGCCGACCTTTTCAATGACCAGACGCGGGTTTCGCACCCGGCGCATGGAGGCATCGATTTCCATATCGAATTGAACAAGATCGCCCGCATCAAAGAATATGTCGGCCTTCAGGACACTGTCGCCGGAGTTGAAAAAAGCCAGATCACCCTGATCCTCGCACCAGATCACGGCTTTTCTGTCAGATGCGTCGCTCCAGAATACTACGCCCAGCATTTTCAAGTCCAATGATGACCATTTCCACCTAAAATAGTAACAAGAAGTTAACACTTGAGCACATGGTAAAATGACCATCGTACGCTTGGAATTTGTGTCGACGTCTATGTTAGACATGACACAATTTAGAGTCGCATGCCTGACGCTATTTAGCGTCATTTTCAGTTTTCCTCCAACTCTCGCCATGCTTGTGTTAGGTCATTCGGGCACAACGCTGGCCCATGACCGTACATAGGACATCTCCGGTATGCAGTCTCGATCCCCCGCGCAGTTGCGAAACATGTTCGGCGCGAACCTGAGAAAACTGTCGACTGACTACCCTTCCGTCTCGGCGCTGGCGCGAAGCCTCGGGATCAACAGGACACAGTATAATCGATATCTGAGTGGAGAGAGTTTTCCGCGGCCGGATGTTCTTGCCCGTATCTGTACGTTTTTTTCGATAGACGCCCGCGTTCTGCTCGAACCCGTCGAACATGCTTGAGCGGATCCGGGCCCCACGCCACCCGTATCTCGGCGATTTCATGGGCCCGGCCCTGCGAACGGTCACCGAAGACGTCTTCCCAAGCGGGTTTTACCAGTTCACCCGGCGCAGTTTCGTGGATCAGGACAAGTTCGTGCGGGTCTGGTCTGATCAAGCGCGACGGCGAACATACTTTCGTGCGCGGCTATGAGGCCGAAACGGCGATGGCCATGCAGGGCATTCCTGACCATGTCGCAAAGGCGCGCGAGTTCCGCGGCTTCGTGATGCAACTCGAGGATGGCGTCGGGGCAACCGTGACGCGCCGGAACGGCATGACGGCCTCCTTCAACTATCTCAGCCGTGTGACGTCTTTCCAGAACAACTTCTGGGTGGGGTATGTCGCGCGAACCCTTCGGGAAAACTCCTCTTCCACCCGAATGACGCGGCTGGTCTATGAACATCTGGCGCAAGGACATCGGGCGCATCCTGCATGGCGGCGCGCGCAGCGGCTGGTGCAGCATCGACGACCTGATGCCGTTCCATCAACGCCTGTTGCAGCCGGATGACCCTTTTCGCTGACCTCCCGGGTCCGATGTCGCCCGTGGGAAAATCTGGTCGCTAAAATGGCTGCGCGTTCGGATGCGCCGCATACGGTCGACGTGACCCGCATCAGGAGAAATGCCATGGATCACACCGTGACCGATCTGTCCGCCGTCCGTCGCCCCATCGCCGAGGCCAATGGCCTGCCCAATGCGCACTACATCGACCCGCGCGTGTTTCGATGAGGAAAAACAGGCCCTGCTCTTCGACGGAATGGCCCGGGCTGGCCGTCGCCGCCGATGTGCCGGAAAACGGGGACGCCAAACCGATCGACCTTTCTGGGCATCCCGCTGCTTGCTGGTGCGCGACAAACACGGCGCGGTGCGGGTGTTTCAGAACATCTGCCGCCACCGGGGCATGATCCTGGTGGATACGCCGCGCAAGATCGAAGGCGCCATCCGCTGCCCCTATCACAGCTGGTGCTATTCCACCGAAGGCAAGCTGGTGAGCACGCCGCATGTCGGCGGTCCGGGTCAGAACACCCACGCAGGCATCGACCGCGCCCTGCTCGGTCTGGTCGAAGTGCGCAGCCACATCTGGATGGATGTGGTCTGGATCAATGTCTCGGGAAACGCCCCCGACTTTGAAGTGGCCAATGCCGAACTGCTGGAGCGCTGGGCCGAATTCGACAAACCGCTTTATCACGGCGGCGCCGACAGCCGCTTTCACCCTGGAGGTGAACTGCAACTGGAAACTGGCGATCGAGAACTACTGCGAAAGCTACCATCTGCCCTGGGTGCATCCCGGTCTGAACAGCTATTCGCGGCTGGAAGACCACTACCACATCGAACACCCCGGCCTCTTTTCGGGCCAAGGCACCCTCGTCTACCGTCAGATGAAGGCCGAGAACGGCAATTCCTTCCCGGACTTTGACGGCCTCAGCGACAAATGGGACACGGCGGCGGAATATGTCACCGCCTTTCCCAACGTGCTCCTGGGTGTGCACCGCGATCACGCCTATGCGATCATTCTGGAGCCGCAAAGCCTCGATCGCACGCTAGAGCATGTGAATATCTACTCTGCCCAACCCAACACCGATGAGAACCTGCGCAGCAAGCAACGCCCAGCTGTGGAAAACGTGTTTGTCGAGGATGTCTTCGTCGTCGAAGGCATGCAGCGCGGGCGCCATGCGGTCTCTTTTGACGGCGGGCGGTTTTCGCCGGCGATGGACGGGCCGACCCATCTTTTTCACGACTGGGTGGCGGAGCGCGTATCTGCACGGCGCGGGGCGGCACAGGCGGCGGAATGAGCGGTCTGGACGACGCGGCTGCTGGCCGCGCATGAAGCGGGCGACCGAGCGCGCTGGTGCAGCCTTTATACCGAAGCCGCCGAGGCAGGCGGAGACCGAAGACGATGCGCGGGGGTTCTACCTCACCCACGCCTATGTCTTTGCGCTTGATCTGGGCAGCAACGCAGCACCGGGCTTGCGCGACAGGCTGATCGCGATGGGGCGCGAAAGCCCGCTTTAAGTCCCGCGTCAGTCAGTCGATCTGCGTCAGTCTGCCGGTAAAGATGCCAGGAGGCATGACCAAGCCAGGGCAGGACAAGGAACAATCCGAGAAACCCCGGGATCATCGCCACGAAGGTCAGCACAGCGATGAAAACACCCCAGCAAAGCAGCGGCAAAGGGGCGGCGCGCACCGCCCCGATGCTGGTGATCATCGCGGTAATGAAATCGACCTCCCGGTCCAGCAGCAGCGGCAAGCCAATCACCGCCATGGCATAGATCAGCAGTGCGAAACCTGCCCCCACGAGCGTTCCGACCCCCAGCATCATCAAGCCGTTCAACGTGAGGAACACCTCGAAGAGCTTGATATATTTGTCATCGTCGTCAGGCCCAGAAACAGCGCGAAGATCATGTGACCGAGGAAGAACCAGAACAGGAAAATCACCACCATCACGCGCAGAGCGATGGCAATTGGCGGTTGCGCTGATGCCAGATCACCCCGAAGACCGCGCCTGCCGTGCACCGGCAGCCCGCGCTTCGAGCCGGCGGGACACCTCGTAAAGCCCCAACGGCCGCAAAGGGGCCAAGCAGCGGAAACCCGATCGTCGCCAGCACCAGCCAGAACGTGTGCCCGGTCTGCCAGGTCAATCCACGTCATGACCCAGCCTGCCAGGATGTAGAAGCCCGCAAAGATCAGCCCGTAAAACGGTGTGCGCCTTGAAATCCGCGCCAGCCCCAGTCGCAGGGCGGCGCCGTCAGAATCGCTGAACCGCGCCGGACGCAAGTTCGGCACGCCACTGATGGGTTCGTGCATGTGTCCATCTGCTGTCTCCCCCTTGTTTGCGCCTCAGCCCGGGAAGGCCGGGATATCGCTGCGGCCATTGTGTCATCTGATGCCAAGCCTGCGCCAGTTGCAGCAGTCGCGCATCTTCCCCGGGCCTTGCAATCAGTTGCATGCCCATTGGCAGCCCTTGGCGCCAAAGCCGATCGGAATGCTGATCGCGGGCAGGCCGATGAGACTTGCCAGCACCACCACCTGCATCCAGCGGTGATAGGTGTCCATGTAGACCCCCGCGATCTCGGTCGGGATGGATCCATCTCCGCCTCAAAGGGCCAGACCTGCGCCGACGGCAGTACCAGCACGTCGAAGCTGTCAAACAGCCGCTGCGGCTGCGCGGAACCAGTCCGAGCGCATCAACTGGCTTTGCGGTGAAAACATCCATCGCCGACTCAGCGCCAGACCCGTTCTCGATTTCCCAGACAAGCGCGGAGGCTTTCAGCTTGCTGCGGCGTGTCGGGATCATCGAAATCCAGACGCGCGAGACGCCTGCCATGCGGAAAGCTGCGCAGGTCGATCCAAGACTGCCACATCGCCTCCAGATCGAAGAGGCGGTGCAGGTGTCTCGACGTGCCAGCCCATATCGGCCCATTTCGGCCAGCGCCGCCTCGCAGATCTCCAGCACCCCCGTCTTCCATGGGCAACCCGCCGCCCCAATCGCCCAACCAACCAATGCGCGGCGCAGTCACCGTGTCACGGATATGCGGCAACGTGGGCGCGATGTCGAGGGCATGGGGCTGAAGCGGGTCGCGCCCGGCCATCGTATCGAGCAAGGCCGCCAGATCTGCGGGCTGCGCGCCATCGGGCCAAGCGTGGAGAGCTGATCCAGGAAAGGCTCGCCCTCGCCGCATCGGAGGGCACCACGCCCCAACTGGGCCGCATCCCGTAGACGTTGTTCCACGCCGCCGGGTTGCGCAACGACCCCATCATGTCGGACCCGTCCGCGACGCTCAACATCCCGCACGCCAACGCAACGGCTGCCCCCCCGGACGACCCGCCACAGGTCCGGGACGGATCATACGGGTTCTGCGTCGTGCCATGCACCGGGTTGAACGTATGGCTGCCCAGCCCGAATTCCGGCGTGTTGGTCTTGCCGATGACGATCGCGCCCGCCGCGCGCAAACGCGACGCGACCATGGTATCGTCCTGCGCCGCGATGTCATCGTTGAACAGCGGCGAGCCCTGCGTCGTGGGCAGCCCTGCCACATTGGCCAGGTCCTTGATCGCCATGGGTATGCCGTGCAGCCAACCCTTGCGCGGTGCGATATCGGCGGCTTTCGCCTCCTGCATCAGCGCTTCGTAATCGCGCAGCGACACGATCGCATTGACCTCACCGTTCACCGCGGCGATGCGCGCCAGCGTCGCATCCATCAGTTCCGACGGCGAAAGCGTGCCCTTGGCGATCCGGCCGGAAAGCTCAAGCGCATCAAGGTGTGTGATCGACATGGGAAGTCTCCGCCGCGTGCAATGCCAATGCCGGATGACGGCGCAAAAAACGCAACGCTTGGCCGATCAGCCGCCCTGCGCGTCCGCCCGGCTTTTGCCGCTGACGTCCAGTGCCAGCGTGGCGGCCATGAAGCCATCGAGATCACCGTCGAGCACGCCTTTGGTGTCCGAGGTCTCGAAGTTGGTGCGCAGGTCCTTCACCATCTGGTAGGGCTGCAGCACGTAGGAGCGGATCTGGTTGCCCCAGCCCGCATCGCCCTTGTTCTCATGCGCCTCGTTGATGGCCGCGTTGCGGCGGTCGAGCTCCATCTGGTAGAGCCGCGATTTCAGCGCCTTCATGGCGATGTCGCGGTTCTGGTGCTGCGATTTCTCCGAGCTTGTCACGACGATCCCCGTGGGGTGGTGGGTGATCCGCACCGCGGAATCGGTGGTGTTGACGTGCTGACCGCCCGCGCCCGAGGACCGGTAGGTGTCGATGCGGATATCCGACGGGTTCACCTCGATCTCGATGTTGTCATCGACCACCGGATAGACCCAGACCGAGCTGAAGGAGGTATGCCGCTTGCGCGGCACTGTCGAAGGGCGAAATACGCACCAGCCGGTGCACGCCGCTTTCGGATTTCAGCCAGCCATAGGCATTGGGCCCGCTGATCTTGTAGACGGCCGATTTGATACCCGCCTCGTCGCCGTCGCTCATGGACTGCAATTCGACCTTGTAGCCCTTCTTCTCCGCCCATCGCACATCCATGCGCGCCAGGATGTTGGCCCAGTCGCAGCTTTCGGTGCCGCCGGCCCCGGCATTGATTTCCAGGAAGGTATCATTGCCGTCGGCCTCGCCATCCAGCAGCGCCTCAAGCTCTTTTTGCGCGGCGGTCGTGGCCAGCTTGCTCAGCGCCGCTTCGGCGTCCTCCACCACTTCGGCGTCTTCCTCCATCTCCCCCAACTCGATTAATTCGATGTTGTCGGCCAGATCCTGTTTGATGCTCTCGTAGGTCTCCAGTGCGTCCACCAGCATCTGGCGGTCGCGCATCAGTTTTTGCGCCGCCTTCGGGATTGTCCCACAGGTTGGGGTCCTCGACCCGCGCGTTGAACTCTTCCAGCCGGTGCGGCGCCGTTTCCACATCCAGCCGTTGGCCCAGCAGATCCAGCGATTTTCTAATTTTATCAACGGTGTTTTGCAGGTCTGCGCGCATGGGTGCCTCGGAGTGTCGTCTCAAAAAGGGTCATAGACCAGCGACCTGCCCGCGGCAAGGCGTCAGCAGCGGGCGCTGTCAGTAGAGCCCGCCGGAACTCACCGTGCCGAAGTTCGCCTTGGGTCCAACCGTCGCGGTCTCGCCCGTCGAAGTCGTGACCTGCTGCGCCTGTGCCTGCCCCACCTCGCGGAAGAGCGGCAGGTTTTCCCCCATGGCGAAACCACCGTCGAACATCACGCCGAAGATCGGCTCCTTCGCCATCGCGGAAATACTCGGCCACCACGGTGTCGCCTGTTGCATCGTCGCCAAGGCGCGCGCCGGAAAATCGGTCGATCTTGATAAAACGCCCACCCGGAGGGATCGCGAAAGGACCGCCACCATATTTCTTGGTGGCCTCCAGCATGAAACGCTGGAACACCGGCCCGCACATGCCGCCGCCCGATGCGCCACGCCCCAGAGGCCGCGGCTGGTCATAGCCGATGTAGCAGCCCGCCACGATGTTGCTGGTGAAGCCCACGAACCAGACATCCTTGGCGTCATTGGTGGTGCCGGTCTTGCCGGCGGTCGGCACCGGCAGGTTGACCGTGCCGCTTGCGGTGCCGCGCTCCACCACGCCGGTCAGCATCGAGGTCAGCTGATAGGCCGTGATCGGGTCCATCACCCGCTCGCGGTTGGAGATCACCTTTGGCGGCAGACCTGGGTTGAGGCTGGCGAGCGCACAGTCACTACAGAGCCGCTCATCATGGCGGTAGATGGTCTTGCCGTAGCGGTCCTGCACCCGGTCGACCAGCGTCGGCGACACCCGCTCACCGCCATTGGCGAACATCGCATAGGCCGCAACCATCTGATACAGCGTTGTTTCTTCGGAACCCAACGCATTGGCTAGAAACTGGCCCATGTTGTCGTAGACGCCAAAGCTTTCGGCATATGCGGCGACGGTTTCCATGCCCACTTCCTGCGCCAGACGGATCGTCATCAGGTTCCGCGAGCGTTCGATCCCGGTCCGCAAAGGCGTCGGCCCGTAGAATTCGTTTGACGCATTGCGCGGGCGCCACAAACCCTGCGGCGTGTCGATTTCAATCGGGGCGTCAACCACGATGGTCGCGGGGGTATACCCGCTGTCGAGCGCCGCGGCATAGACGAAGGGCTTGAAGCTTGATCCCGGCTGGCGTTTGGCCTGCGTTGCGCGGTTGAACACCGACGCCTGATAGCTAAAGCCGCCCTGCATCGCGATCACGCGCCCTGAATTGACGTCCATCGCCATGAAGCCGCCCTGCACTTCGGGCACCTGGCGCAATGTCCAACGGATGAAACTGCCGTCGTCATCGCTGGTCATCCGGCGCACATGCACCACATCGCCCACCTCCAACAGATCACCGGCCACCCGCGCCTTGCGCCCGAGCGAGCCATCGTCGTTGCGCTTGCGCGCCCACTGTCACGTCTCTGGCGGTGATGAAATGGCCGTCTTCGTCTTCCTCGACCCCTTCGATGCCGATGCGCGCGTCATTGTCACCCACCGAGAGCACGACCGCCGGATACCACGGGTCATCCAGCTCGATGTCCCGCGCCATTTTGACATTCGCGAGTGCTTCGCGCCATGTCGCCTCATCCGTCAGCTGATCCGCTGGGATCGATCTTGGCCCGCTGCCGCGGCAAACACCCTGTCTGCGCGGTCGTAGGCTTCCAATTCGCGTTGCAGCGATTGGGCTGCGATGGGCTGCATGTCCTGATCAATGCTGGCGCGCACGGTCAGACCGCCGGTAAAGAACTCGCCTTCGCCAAAATCGCGGCTGAGCTGGCGGCGGATTTCGTCCGTGAAATAATCGCGGGGCGGCAGCTCTTTTTTGAAGCTCTCGAAATCACCATTTTGTACAGAGCGCAGCGGAGTTGCGACTTCTTCTTCGAAAACCGCATCCGAGATATAGCCGTTTTCCTTCATCTCCTTGAGCACGAAGTTGCGCCGCGCTTTCAATCGATCCTTTTGACGGACCGGGTGATAATCCGACGGCGCTTTGGGCAAGGACGCAAGGAAAGCCGCCTCATGCGGCGCCAGTTCGCTGAGTGTCTTGTTGAAATAGGTTTGCGCAGCCGCCGCCACGCCATAGGAGTTCTGCCCGAGGAAAATCTCATTCAGGTAGAGCTCGAGGATTTTCTCCTTGTCCAGCGTCTCTTCCAGCCGGGCCGCCAGAATGATCTCCTTGATCTTGCGTTCGGCCTGACGATCACCGCTCAGCAGGAAGTTCTTCATCACCTGCTGGGTGATCGTCGAGGCGCCGCGCACGTCGCGCCCGCGCGTGCGGACCGCATCATAGGCCGCAGCACCGATGCCGCGCAGATCATAGCCTTCGTGTTCGTAGAAATTCTTGTCTTCGGCGGAAATGAACGCCTGTTTCACCAGATCAGGGATCTGATCGGCAGGCGCAAACAACCGGCGCTCTTGCGCAAACTCATCAATGATCTGGCCCTGACCGGAGTAAATCCGGCTGATCGTCGGCGGCGCGTATTGCGCGAGCGATTCGTGACTGGGCAAATCGCGCCCATACATCCAGAACACAGCCCCCACGGTCAGCGCCACCATGCCCGCGGCCATCGTGACGGTGGTGAAGATGCCACCAAAGAAAGAGAGGATAAACCGAAACAAAATCGCGCGCCCCGTGCGGTGTGAACTGAACCCTTGTCTTCGTCATATAGGCATTGGTCTATATCGTCAAAAGCCGTGAGCCCGCTTTGACGGGGAAATCAGCGGTTATTGACGCACCAACGGGCGCAAGGCCGCATCTGCGTCGCGCCACTGGAGTATTCCATCCACTATGCCGTCAATAATGCGCGCGCGCCACGCCGGGTCGCGCAGGTTTTCCAGATCGCGTTTTGAGCTGAGAAATCCGACCTCGACCAGTACCGACGGAATATCGGCGGATTTCAGGACGGAAAAGCCCGCCCGTCGCAATGGCCGTCGGTTCATTGGACCGCCCGCATCAGCCATACCCGCCACCAGCGATTGCGCCAGCGAGACCGAGCGCGGTTCGGTTTCCTGCCGCGCCAGATCAAGCAGTACCCCTGCAATTTCGTCGTCCGATCCCGTCAAATCAGCGCCCGCGATGATGTCCGCCCGGTTGTGACGCGCCGCGAGATGGGCGGTTGCTGCATCACTGGCCTCGTCTGACAGCGTGTAGACCGTGGCCCCCTGCGCGCCACCTTGGCTGAGCGCATCGGCATGCAACGAGACGAATAAATCGCCCCCCGCCTGATGCGCCTGAGCGACCCGTGACTGCAGGGACACGAACACGTCCTGATCCCGCGTCAACACAACGTCGACGTCGCCCGCGCGCAACAACGCTTCGCGCAGGGCCCGCGCGATACTCAGCATCAGTTCTTTCTCGCTCAATCCCTCGCGTTCGGCACCCGGATCCACCCCGCCATGCCCCGGATCGATCACCACGACGAACCGATCGTCCTCAACCGGCGCTTGGCGCGTTTCAGGCTGTGGCATGGGCCACAAGGCATCCATCGGCGCGCCGGAGGCCGTCGTAAATTCCTGTGCATCGACCGGCTTCAACGTCACGTCCAACACCGCAGCGCCCGTGTTGGGATCGGTGTTCATGCCGACTTCATCCGGCACAAGCGGCTCTGACAGATCGGCGACCAACCGCGACCAACCGGGGCGAAACCGGCCGAACCGTACCGATGCGATCGGCGCGTCCACGGCCAGCAAATCGGCTGCTTTCACACCCGAAAAATCAGCTTCACGGAAATCCAAAACCAACCTGCGCGGTTCATCCAGCGTAAAAACCCGAAACGGCACGCCCTGACTGAGCGCAAGTCTGAGCGTCACGCGCCCGAACCAGCCCGTTTCAACCATGCTCGCCGCAGGATCAACACGCGCAATCGCGCTGAGGTCCTGCGCAGTTGTCGACCCCACCGACAGCATCACCGCCGTCAGACATGCAAAAATATAGCGCATCATGTGTTTGTTCTGCCCGATGCTGTTTTGCGGCCAGACTACCGCAATGCGGGCGCAATAGGAATCCCTAACGCTGCGCCATGAAGGATTTCAACCGCGCCAGCCCTTCTTTGATATCGGCGGTGCTGCGCGCATAGGAAAACCGCAGGGTCTGGTGCCCGCGCACCGGATCGAAATCCAAGCCCGGCGTCACGGCAACGCCTGCCTTTTGCAATATCTCCGCCGCCAGCGCCCGGCTGTCCGTTGTCAGATCGGACACATCCGCATAGACGTAAAACGCGCCGTCCGGGGGCGCGATATTGGAGAACCCGGCATCGGGCAGGCCCGCCAGCATCAGCGCCCGGTTCTGGGCGTAAACCGCCAGATTACCCTCCAGCTCTTCTGTGCAATCCATGGCGGCCAGCGCCACGATCTGGCTGGCGTGCGGCGAGCAGATGAACATGTTTTGCGCGATCCGTTCCACCACGCGCACGTGATCTTCGGGCACGACCATCCAGCCCACACGCCATCCGGTCATCGAGAAATACTTGGAAAACGAGTTGATCACGTAGCACTCATCCGTCAACTCAAGCGCCGTGACCGCCTTGGCCTCATATTCGATCCCGTGATAAATCTCGTCGGAAATGAAGGCCGCCCCCTGCGCCTGTGCGGCATCAATCAACGTCGACATCGATGCACGCTTCAGCATCGTGCCCGTGGGGTTTGCTGGCGAGGCCACCATCAACCCGGCCAGATCTTGCCCCGCGATGTCAGCGGCCACAGGTTGCAGACGGTTTTCAGGTGCAGTGGGCAAATCCACCGGCACCAGATCCAGCGCCGACAAAATCTGGCGGTAACTGGGATAACCCGGTGCACCGATCCCGACGCGATCGCCGGTGTCAAAGAGCGCCGTGAACGCCAGAATGAACCCCCCCGACGACCCCGGCGTGATCACCACCCGCTCTGGGTTAAGGTCAACATTGTACCATTCGCCGTACATCCGGGCGATGCGCGCGCGCAATTCCGGCAGGCCAAGTGCCACCGTATACCCCAGCGGTCCCTGCGCCATCGCGCGGCTCAAGGCATCTGTTGCGGGTTTGGGCGCCCCTGTCCCCGGCTGCCCAACCTCCATGTGGATGATGTCACGCCCGGCAGCTTCGGCTTTGCGCGCGGCCTCCATGACATCCATCACAATAAAGGGATCAACGGCACTGCGTCTTGAAGTCTTCATGATTTTGCGCCTCTAATTGGATCATGGTCTTTCACCGTGTTCTCAGACTGGCGTCAATCCCGCTGCTGGTGTTTTGGCTTTGTGCCGGGACGGCGCAGGCGCAGGGTTTGTTGCGCGATGCCGATCTCGAACATGGGCTCAAGCAGATCGCGGCCCCTGTGCTGCGCGCTGCCGGGCTGAATCCCAACCGCGTCAAGATACTGATTGTAAACGACAGTTCACTGAATGCCTTTGTGGTCAGCCACGACTCGATGTTTGTGCACTATGGCTTGATCAATCAGCTTGGCTCTGCCGCAATGTTGCAAGCGGTGTTGGCCCATGAGGCCGCGCATATTGCCAACGGCCACATCACGCGGCGCATGACGAACCTCAAATCCGCCCGCACGGCCGCGGGCCTAGGGCTGGCGCTTGCGGCGGCGGCAGCAGCGACCGGCAATGGATCGGCGGCTGGCGGCATCGCATTGGGGGCTGCCAGTTCGGCGCAACGCTCGTTTTTTGCGCACACCCGCGCCGAAGAAGCCTCCGCCGACCAATCCGCCATTCGCTACATGAAATCTGCGGGCGTACCGCCATCGGCCTTGCGCGAAGTGCTGGAAATTTTCCGCGGCCAAGAGGCCCTGTCTGCCGGGCGCCAAGACCCTTATGTGCGCAGTCACCCGCTGACCCGTGACCGCATTCGCGCGGTTGAAGGATTTGTCACGGCATATGGTACCAGCGGGGCCGTTAACGACACTGCGGAATACTGGTTTGCCCGCGTCAAAGGCAAGCTGTCGGCCTACACGCGCAACCCCAAGTGGACGCTCAGACGTCTGAATGAATCGCCCTACAAGGACGTCCGCCTGCTGCGCGAGGCCGTGGCGGAACATCGCCAATCGCGCACAAAACAAGCGCTGAAAGCCATTGATGCCGCCATCGCCAGCCGCCCCAGTGACCCGTTCCTGCATGATATGCGCGGACAAATCCTGCTGGAAACCCGCAGTTTCGCAGCCGCCGTCAATGCCTATGGGCGGGCCGTTCAACTGGCCCCCAACGACGCGCTTTTGCTATCGGGATATGGGCGCGCACTGATGGCCAATGGACAAGTGGCCAAGGCGCTGCCGGTATTGGAAAAATCCCGCAGCCGCGATTTTCGTGACGGCTCGATGCTGCGCGATCTGTCCGTCGCCTATGCCAAAACCGGCAAACCGGGCATGGCGGCGCTGGTCACTGCAGAACGCTATGCCCTATCGGGGCGTCTGGAAGACGCCGGAATTCATGCCAAACGCGCCGTGGGCCTGTTGCCGCGCGGCAGTGGCCCTTGGCAACGCGCCCAAGATGTGTTGATTGCATCTGAACGCGCCGCAAAACGGAGATAACCCTATGTTGAACCGCCTCATTCTAGCTGCCAGCCTGTGCGCTGCAATGCTCGCCGCTCCCGTTCAGGCACTCGATCTGGAAGCGATGACAGATCAGGAGCGCGCGCTCTTTCGTGAGGAAGTGCGCAGCTACTTGATGGACAACCCTCAAGTGATCATGGACGCTGTCGCGGCGTTGGAAGCGCAGCAGGCTCAAGAGCAGGCCAAGGCGGATGTGACGCTGGTATCCGATCACGCCGAAGAAATCTTCGACGATGGGTTCTCGTGGGTCGGTGGCAATCCCGATGGCGACATCACGCTGGTGGAATTCCTCGATTACCGCTGCGGCTTTTGCAAACGCGCCCATGGTGAAGTCGCCAAGCTTCTGGAATCGGACGGTAATATCCGGCTGATCGTCAAGGAATTCCCCATTCTGGGCGAACAATCCGTACTGGCGTCGCGCTTTGCCGTGGCCACCAAGCAGGTTGCAGGCGGCGAGAGCTATAAGGCGATCAACGATGCCCTGATGAGCTTCAACGGCGACATCACCCTGCCCGCTCTGCGCCGTCTGGCCAATACATTCGGGCTTGATATGGACGCGATCGAGGCACACATGGACTCGGACGAGGTCACCCAGGAAATCGCAGCCACCCGCGCCTTGGCGCAAAAGCTGCGGATCACCGGCACGCCGACATTTGTGCTTCAGGACGAGATGCTGCGCGGGTATCTCCCTTATGATCAGATGCGTGCCGTTGTAGACGAAAAACGCGGCTGATCGCCGTCTCCACCTGCATTCAAACGATCAAAGGGCGCCTCATATGGCGCCCTTTTTGCTGTCTACTGTCCGGCAATTGTCCGTTGGGCCTGCTATTCAGCGGCCTGCTCAGCGGCAGCGGCTTCGGCATCCAAAGCGGCGGCTTTCTTTTCGACTTGCTCTACGATGTGTTCGACCATCTCGTCGTTGTTAAGCTTGTGGCTTTGCTTGCCTGCCAGATACACCATGCCTGATCCGGCCCCACCGCCGGTAAAACCGACATCCGTCATCAACGCCTCGCCGGGGCCATTCACGACACAGCCAATGATCGACAGGCTCATCGGCGTCTTGATGTGTTCGAGCCGTTTTTCCAGCGTCTCGACCGTTTTGATCACGTCAAACCCCTGACGCGCGCAGCTTGGACAGCTGATAATGTTCACGCCCCGGTGGCGCAGGCCGAGTGATTTGAGAATTTCATATCCGACCTTCACCTCTTCGACGGGGTCAGCACTAAGGCTCACGCGGATCGTGTCACCGATCCCCATCCACAGCAGGTTGCCCAAGCCAATGGCCGATTTGATCGTGCCGGAGACAAGCCCGCCCGCTTCGGTGATACCGAGGTGAATGGGGGCATCCGTCGCCTCCGCAAGCTGTTGGTAGGCAGCGGCGGCCATGAACACATCCGACGCCTTGCAGCTGATTTTGAACTCGTGGAAATCATTGTCCTGCAGAATTTTGATGTGGTCCAACCCGCTTTCGACCATCGCGTCAGGGCACGGTTCGCCATATTTATCGAGCAAGTGCTTTTCAAGACTGCCCGCATTCACACCGATCCGGATAGAGCAATTATGATCGCGCGCAGCCTTGATCACCTCTTTGACCCGCTTTTCATCGCCGATGTTGCCCGGGTTGATCCGCAAACAGGCTGCCCCCGCTTCTGCGGCTTCGATCCCGCGTTTGTAATGGAAATGGATGTCCGCCACGATCGGCACGGACACTTCGGGCACGATCTCGCGCAGCGCCTTGGACGAGGCCTCGTCCGGAACCGAGATGCGCACGATGTCCGCACCCGCATCCGCTGCGGCTTGCACCTGCGCGATCGTCCCTTTCACATCCGTCGTCAGTGTGTTGGTCATGGTCTGCACCGTGATCGGCGCATCACCGCCCACGGGTACGTTGCCCACCATGATCTGGCGGGACTTGCGGCGATAGATGTTGCGCCAGGGGCGGATGTGGTTCAGCGACATGGGGCGGACCTTTGATTGCAACAACTGTCTAGGAAAATAGACAGGTCAGTGCGCGGTCGCAATGGCCCGTTTCGCAATTCTTTTGGGGGCGACGGGTCGCGGTTATTCGGTCGGGGTGTCGAGCGGGGCCTGCAACTCCACGACCGCCGTCGCCAGCGCTTCGTCAGCGGCCAGATCTGCAATGGAATATGTCGCTTTGAGCGACTCCACGGCCAGGGCGAGGTTCGAGGTTACTGTACCTGTCTGTCCGACCGGCCCGTAGTATTCGCCGTTCAGTGCAAAATAAATCGCGCCGCTTTCGCCCGTGCGCAGGGTTGGTGGCTCTTCGGTCGCGGGGGCATCCCAAGTGTCACCCGGCTCCATGATCGTCTCGAAAATCACCGAACCATCCGCCGCGCTGACACGCACCCAAGAGGGGCGCACCGCAACCATGCGCAACGCTGGACCAGGAGTTTCAGATACCTGCGGTGTTTGAGGCGCCAGCGGCATTGGGCCGATCAGGTCGGCCACTTCCGCCACCGTATCCGTGCGCGGCGCGGGCGGGCTTACGAAATTACCAATGGTGCGCGGATCAATCGTGGCAATCGGCGCGTCACGGGCCACAAGCACCGGCACATCCAGCGCCTGCGGCCGGTAGAGCCGGTCCAGCGCTTCGATACGAGGCTGATCCATCGGGCTGGGCGCTGCGGAATCGGTGTTCACATCACCCAGCGATGCCAGCGCCCCATCAAGCGGATCAAGGTCAGAGAGCACAACGGGTGTCTGGTCCACGGGGGCCACTTGCACGCGCTGGACTTCTTGCAAAACGGAGTACCCGCCAAAGCCGATCGCCGAAATCAGCATGATCAACACAAGCGACGACCCGACAGCACCCGGCTCTATCCGGCTCCAGAAGGCCTCGCCCGATGGCACGAATGGCGTGCTGGGGCGGTTGAACATGTCAACATCGGCGGATGTGCGCGCGAGACGCTCTTCGCGGGTGGGTTTGTTGATAACAGAGGCCGCCGCCGACATTCCGTGCGCTACGGAAAATCCGCTTTCGGTGCAAAACGTGTCAAACGCCTCATCCGGGTTCATGCCCAGATAGCGCGCATATGACCGCACGTAGCCCGCGATAAAACCGGGCGTGTCAAACGCGTCGGGGTCACAATTCTCGATCGCGGCAATGTAGGAGGCTTTGATGCGCAACTCTCGCTGCACGTCGAGAAGGGACTTGCCCATAGTCGCGCGTTCGCCGCGCATGACGTCGCCAAGGCGCAACTCGAAATCGTCGAACGCTTTGGGTTCGACCGTTTCTTCAACGCTTTTGTTGGACCAACGTCCAATCATGCCCTAGTCCCGACTGCCCATGCCCGCAAAATCTGCCAGCGCTATAGTGATATCAGAATCGTCCCCACGATTCGTATAGCACGTGTTGTTTAGGTAACCTTAACACAAGGCAACCCGATTCACATATAACAGGAGTTTAGCCGGCAGCCTCGGCGCGATTTAGCGCACAATGTGACCATAGGTTGTCCATTGCCTGAATGAGCGCGTCGATTTCCTTGGGGCCATGCACGGGTGATGGTGTGAACCGCAGCCGTTCCGTGCCGCGCGGCACCGTCGGGAAATTGATCGGCTGGACGTAAATGCCGTGATCTTCCAACAGCATATCGGACAGCAGCTTGGTGTGGACAGGATCGCCCACCATAACCGGCACGATATGGCTGCCATGATCAATCAAGGGCAAACCAAGACCTTTGAGGCGCAGCTTGAGGATGCGGGCTTGGGTCTGGTGGCGTTCGCGCAATTCTGGGGCGGTCTTGAGGAACGCGACCGACGCCGCAGCGCCCGCAGCAACCGCGGGCGGCAAACTGGTCGTAAAGATGAACCCCGGCGCGTAAGACCTTATGGCATCACACATTTTCGCTGACGCTGCAATGTATCCGCCCATCACACCGTAGGCCTTGGCCAATGTGCCGTTGATCATGTCGATCCTGTGCATCAACCCATCGCGCTCCGCCACACCAGCGCCGCGCGGGCCATACATGCCAACGGCATGCACTTCGTCGATATAGGTCAGCGCGCCGAATTCATCGGCCAGATCGCAAATCTCTTCGATTGGGCCAAAATCACCGTCCATCGAATAGATCGATTCAAAGGCGATCAGCTTGGGCGCATCCGGGTCGTCAGCATCAAGCAGCTCACGCAAATGCGCCACGTCATTGTGCCGGAAAATCCGCTTGGCACCGCCATTACGGCGCACGCCTTCGATCATGCTGGCATGGTTCAGCGCGTCGGAGTAAATAATGAGCCCTGGAAAGAGCTTGGGCAGCGTACTTAAAGTCGCATCATTCGCGATATAGGCAGAGGTAAACAGCAATGCGGCTTCCTTGCCATGCAGATCGGACAGTTCCGCCTCCAGCCGCTTGTGATAGACCGTGGTGCCGGAAATGTTGCGCGTGCCTCCAGAGCCTGCGCCCGTGGCATCCAGCGCCTCTTTCATTGCGTCCAGAACAACCGGGTTCTGGCCCATGCCCAGATAGTCGTTGCCGCACCAGACGGTGATGTCCTGTTCCGCCCCATCGGGCCGCGTCCAGACCGCATGCGGGAAATGCCCATTGCGCCGTTCGATATCAATAAAGGTGCGGTAGCGCCCTTCATCGTGCAGCCGTGTCAGTGCTTGGTCCAGTTTCTCGGTATAATTCACCGGGCATCTCCGTTTCATCAAGACAGTGGCCAGAACCGCCAGCACCCATCCCTATTCCTTAGAACGAATATAGATTGCACGGCTCAGGTTCAATGACATTGAGCCGGGCACCATGTCGCAGCATTGATCCACATCAAACTGAATAAAGTTAATACGTCCAGTCCGGTATTCCCTACTACCTTTGCGCGAAGATGCACGGCAACTTGTCTGCAGCGCCGCAATTTCGGCGGCCATCACAAGGTGAGGGTTCACCAAGATGATTATGCAGTTCAACACATCTACAGCCGTCCTTTTGATGGCTCTCACGGCCTCGGGCTATGCCTTGGCGACCGTGGGCATGAAAATGGCCAGCGGTGGGATGTCGACGACAGCGCTGGCGTTGATCAGCGCAGGATTGATCGGTGCCGTTTTGGCCGAGGTCGTGCTGTTGCGCCACGCCGATCTCGAGGTCATCTACATCGGCATCATCGTCGTCGAGAGCCTGCTGGTTCTGGCCTATGCAGCCCATATCGGCGGCGCATTGACAGGCGCCCAAATCCTTGGCGCCGGGTTCGTCTTGGGCGGGTTTGCATTGGTCACACTGGGCGAGTGATCGCTCTGGACACGGTCGCGCGCCTTGATAGGGTCGGCGCAAACCAAATCAGGAGCCGCCCATGTCCCTCGACGCCGTCTTGTCGCGCATTGACGATGATATTCCACACGCGCTGGAGCGTTTGTTCAGCCTGCTGCGCATCCCCTCCATTTCCACCGACCCGGCGTTTGCCGCTGATTGCGATGCCGCCGCCGACATGCTGGTGGCCGACCTCCAAAGCCTGGGCGTGGACGCGGCCAAACATCCCACCCCGGGTCACCCGATGGTCATGGGCCATGTGGATGGCCCCGGTCCGCATCTGCTGTTTTACGGCCACTATGATGTGCAGCCGGTCGATCCGCTCGATCTGTGGGACCGTGACCCGTTTGATCCCGAATTGCAGGACACGCCCAAGGGTCAGGTGATCCGCGCGCGGGGGGCCGCTGACGACAAGGGGCAGTTGATGACCTTCCTGGAGGCTTGCCGTGCGTGGAAAGCCGTCCATGGCACCCTGCCCTGCAAGCTGACGTTCTTTCTGGAAGGCGAAGAGGAAAGCGGCTCGCCTTCGCTGGTGCCGTTCATGCAAGAGCACAAAGACAAGCTCAAAGCCGATTATGCGCTGATCTGCGACACGGGCATGTTCGAATCCAAGACCCCCGCCGTCGTAACCATGCTGCGCGGGCTTCTGGGCGAAGAGATTACCGTCACCGGCCCCGATCTTGATCTGCATTCGGGCATGTATGGCGGTGTGGCGATGAACCCCATCCGCGTGCTGAGCCGGATCATCGCGTCCCTGCATGACGACGAGGGGCACATCACCGTGCCGGGGTTTTATGATGGCGTGCCCGAATTGCCCGATGCGATCCGCCAGCAATGGCAGGGGCTGGCGTTTGATCACGCCACGTTTCTGGGCGATGTCGGTTTGTCGATCCCTGCAGGGGAGCAAGACCGCACGCCACTGGAGATGATCTGGTCGCGGCCCACCTGCGAAGTGAACGGCATCTGGGGTGGATACACCGGGGCGGGCTTCAAAACCGTTCTGCCCTCGCATGCCCATGCCAAGATCAGTTTCCGCCTCGTCGGCACTCAGGACCCTTTCGCCATCCGTGACAACTTTCGCGCAATGGTGCGCGAGATGGTGCCTGCTGATTGCAAGGTCGAATTCTCAGGCCACGGCAACAGCCCGGCCTCTGTCACCGACACCTCGGGGGCCGCGTTTGAAGCGGCGCGCGCCGCCCTCACCGACGAATGGGGTGTACCGGCGGCCTATGTCGGCTGCGGCGGGTCGATCCCGATTGCGGGTTTCTTTCAGGACATCGTCGACACCACACCCATGCTGATCGGCTTTGGCAAGGACGATGACGCCATTCACAGCCCGAACGAGAAATACGACCTCGAAAGCTTTCACAAGGGCATCCGCAGTTGGGCGCGCATTCTGGCGGCCCTCACATAAGGGCGCGGCATCATGATCCCCGGGTTTGAAAGCGCCACAGCCGCGGTCAATGGCCAGCAGATCGCCTATAGCGTCGGGGGCAGTGGGCCAGCGGTACTGCTGCTCCATGGCTTCCCGCAAACCCATGCCATGTGGCACGGCGTGGCGCCTGCGCTGGCTGCGCATTTCACCGTGGTTGCCCCAGATTTGCGTGGCTATGGCGCCAGTTCCAAACCCCAAGGCACCGAAGCCTACCGATTTCGGCATATGGCAGCGGACCAACACGCGCTGATGCAACATCTGGGGTTTGAGCAGTTTCATCTGGTGGGCCATGACCGGGGTGCGCGGACCGCGCACAGGCTGACGCTCGATGCACAGGACGCCGTCCAAAGCCTGACGCTGATGGACATCGTGCCCACGCATCTGTTGCTCGATGACCTGACCCGACAGGTCGCGCAGGCCTATTACCATTGGTTCTTTCTGGCCCAGCCCGCGCCCTTTCCCGAAACCATGATCGGCCATGACCCGGACGCCTATTTTGAAAGCTGCCTGCTGGGTTGGGGTGCGGCCGGGCTTGATGATTTCGATGCGGACGCGCTTGCCGCTTACCGAAAGGCATGGCGTAACCCTGAAACGATCCGGGGTATGTGCGCTGATTACCGCGCCGCCTTGCGCCATGATTTTGATGATGATGCCGTCGATCTGGAGCGGCGCGTCACCTGCCCGTCCCTCGTGCTTTATGGCGCAGACGGGATCATGGCGCAGGCCTATGACGTCCCCGCCACATGGGCCGATCGGCTGTCGGACATGCGATCTGCGGGCATACCGGGGGGGCATTTCTTTGTCGACACCAACCCCAAGGCCACGGCGCAGGCGCTGCTGGCGTTTCTGCGCTAGGGCACGCGGGGCTCACACAACGCCGACGAACCGGTCGGGCAACTTGTATTGCACCGCCGCATCGGGGCGGTCGAACTGGTAAAATCCGGTGTCACCGCGAGGCTTCCATGTGGCCCGCATATCCGCGCGCAACGGTGACATATCAAAGCCATCCGCCGCTGGCATCTGTGCAAACCCGTCAAAGATCGCCTGATCCGCGCCGCGCGCTTCTGCGAACCAGTGTTTTCCGATAGCCGCCTCTTTGACCGTCGCGCCCACATCTGCCACGACCGCATTGCGCCGATCCATTGCGTCAACATATGCGTCGTAATCGCAAAACTTCAGATGCAGCAGATAAAGCGCATCAGGCGCATGCAGTTTGTCGTATTGGGTGAAATGACCGCCCCGAGCGATTTTGACGGGCGCGCCGATGATGCAAGGTTTGGAATAATGCGGCGCATGGCGCACATAGCGGCGCGGGCCCAGAATTTGCGCGTCGATCGGGTCGTGCTCGATATCCGTGCGGTGCATGACCTCCAATCCCAGCGGCGTCAGAACCCGCCCGCTGGGCGCGTTGGCCAAAATATCAGGCAAGGACGCCCCGGCCTGCGGATCCGCAATCACCAATTCATCGACGTCGCCGACGATCACGTAGCGATAGTAGCGCCGCAGCCCGCCCACCAGATTGTTCAGCAGACCCCAGCGTTTTACATCGAAATTCTTGTGCGGATCACCCGGGATGCCGATCACATTGCAGCCCTGCGCCATCTGTGCGACCGCGTCGCCCCGGCCATGATTGATCACATAGCAGTTTTCACGGCCAAAAAGCGTCCCGTAGTGGCGCAGCCATGCCTTGAGGAAAAACGCGTCATCGCGCACCATGGTGACAACTGCTGTACTGCTCATCCCTGCCCCGCTTGCGGCCTGTGCCAAGCTTGCGTATCGTTTCGTCAATGATGTAGCCGAACCGGCCCGATAAGAGAAACTCAAAATGCCATTGCTCTGCGCGCGGCCCTCATGACCTGCCCGGACGATTTTGCCCAGTCCATGCGCGACACGGGGCTGTGCATCCGCACCGTCACCGACACGCCCCCGGACATGTTTCAGGTGATGGGGGAACGGGCGAGTGCCACGAATTTCATTCGCAAGACGATCCAGAAAAACACCGATCTCTTTCGCACCGAGGGGTTGGGCTGGAAACATGGTTTTCCCACGATGGTCGCGATCCCGCAAAACCTGTTGGTGGTGTGCGCCGTGCGCAATGCGGTCGACTGGGCGCTTTCGATGTACACGCGTCCCTGGCATGCACACCCCGACATGCAGGCGCTGGGGTTTTCGGACTTCATCCGCGCGCCGTGGAACAGCATCGTGGACCGCCAAGACGACTTCGAACAGATGCACGCCGAAGTGCGCACCCAGGGCGTGGCCCTGCAACTGGACCGCGACCCGATCACCGGCGCGATGTTTCCATCGCTGTTCGCGCTGCGACGGGCCAAACTCAACAGCCTGATGGGGTTTTGGGCGCGCGGGGCGTCGGTGGCCTTTGTGCGCGCCGAAGCCGTACAGGCTGACCCCGAAGGCATGATCGACGCTTTGCGCGCGGGGTTGGCCCTGCCACCGGCGCGCAAACCGTTCAATCCGGTCAAGCGGCGCATGGGCAACCGGTTCATGCTTTCGGTGCCCGAGCGCGCGCCGACGCCCGAACAGATGTCATCCGATGACATGGCCTTCCTGCGCGCCACACTGGATTTGGAGCAGGAAGCGGCGCTGGGATATCACTACGATTGACGCCTTGGCACGGCACATGGCAGCGCCAAGAAAAAAGGGACCCCGCGAGGGATCCCTTTTCAGACAGCGGTGGCGCGGTTGACGGGGCTCGAACCCGCGACCCCCGGCGTGACAGGCCGGTACTCTAACCAACTGAGCTACAACCGCCCGCTGCAAACGAAGCAACCAAGGCCGCAACGCGTTGGGTCGTATTATGGCCCCGCCCCGCCCCCGTCAAGCAGGTTGGCGTACCGATCCACGATTTTTTTCACACCAATTTACAAAGCGTCCGCAAAGGCGTGGTTCTTGTCGCGGTGGCCGGCCTCATCGGCGCGCACCGCCCGGATCACATCATCCAGACGCGCGTCCGCCCCCAACGCCCAGTAGCGCACCGCAAGTTCGGGTGCCGGTACGTTTTCAACGGCACCGCTTTCCACCTCCGCCAGATATTGCGTGTAGCTGATCACGGCCTCTTCCTCGAGATAGCCCACCACCCGGTGCGCGATCTTGGGCCCAAAGAGATAGAGGAAGAAATACAGATTGAAGAACACCGCTTGGCCCAACATGATCAACGCGCGCTCGAACATGCTCGGCTGGGCGATCTGAATGAAGGTCATCAAGTGCATACGCTCGTTTTCCGCTTCGTCGAGCAATTCACGGATCCAGCCCTGATCTTCGCGGATATGACGCAGTGCCTTAAGGTGTTGCAACAACCCGCCCACCATTCCGGGCACAGCCGCAACTGTTTCCAGCACCACGGCCCGGTGCCCGTAGCGTTTGGCAAAAAACGCATCGGCAAACAGCCGCAAAACCTTGACCAGACGCAATGCGATCCGGTCGCGCAAATCGCGCGGCACGCGGTGGTGATGAAGCACAACTTCTTTTGGTATTTCAATGGGTTCTAGAACAGACATGGTATCATCCTCCTACAGTGTGAAACATAGGATCAAACGGCACTTCGGACAGGCACTGCGACACTAAGGACACCGCACCTCAACGATGATCTGCAACAATGCGGCTGGCCAATTCCTGTGCCCACAGCCGGTACACCTCCGGTCCGGGATGAAACCCGTCGCGCGCCATCATCGCGGGATCAAGCGGCAAGTCGAAGGTGACCAAATCGGTATCCTCTTCTGCCGCCAAAGCCGCCCGTTGCGCCGCCATCAACCTGTCAGCATGATGCCCCAGAATGCGCGCCAAGGGCTGCGGCAGCAGCGGAAACGCCCCCAATGGCGGCAAGCCCGTCACATAGATGCGCCGCACGCCAAAAGCGTCGCGCAACAGGGTGCGCATGGCCTGACCAGTTTGTACCCAAGCCCGTGTCGGCAGCAATCGCGTGGCGTCATTCACCCCCAGCGCGATCACCGCGACGTCAAAGGGTTCGGCCTGCGCCGCGCGCAGCCGCGCGAGCGCCCCTGCCGAGGTGACACCCGTGCGTGCATCCAAGCGCCATGTCACGCTGTGGCTCTGCGCAAGTGCGGCGATCAGCTGACCCGAAAGCGCCTCTGATTGATGGTCGACACCGACACCTGCCGCTGACGAATCGCCCACGATCAGCAGGCGCAGCGGCGGGCCTTGTCCGGCCTTGCCGCGTCTCGGGCCAGCGGCTTCGGGCAGACGCAACGCGCGCGCCATCACCCACACAGCCTGCGCTGCCAGAACGGGCGACAAAACCAGATGAACCAACCTGTGCATCAGCGTGTTCAGCGCTCGGGCAGCGGGATAAACTCCGCGTCATCGCCGGGTGGCAGTTGAAACCGCCCATGCGCCCAATCGCCCGCGCGCCATGCTTCCTTGGCGGCATCAATCCGGTCCTTGGACGAGGCGACGAAATTCCACCAGATATGGCGCGGTCCGTTCAACGTGGCACCGCCCAAAAGCATCAGCCGTGCGCCCTGCTCCTGCGCCTTCAGGCTGATCCGATCGCCGGGACGAAAGACCATCATGCGCCCGGCTTCGAACACGTCACCCGCGACGCTGACCGCACCGGACACCACATAGACTCCACGGTCTTCGTGATCGTCCGGCAGGGGTATGGTGGCCGCTGGCTCGAGTATCGCATCAGCATAAAACATCTCGGAGGCGGTTTTCACCGGTGCCGCCTCCCCATAGGCGGTCCCCAGGATCAGGCGCACCTCTTTGCCCTCTCCCTCCAGAAAGGGCAGCGCCTCTTTGGGGGCATGTTCAAACGCTGCGGGCTGATCTTCGGCCTCCTCGGGCAAGGCAACCCATGTCTGAATGCCGAAAAACGGCATCGGATCGACCTGCGTCGCATCATCGGTGCGTTCGGAATGCGTGATCCCATGGCCCGCCACCATCCAGTTGACGGCGCCGGGTTCGATCCAGCTGTCCGTGCCCAGACTGTCGCGATGATGCATTCGCCCGCGATAGAGATAGCTGATCGTGGCCAGTCCGATATGCGGATGCGGGCGCACGTCCATGCCGCGCGTCGGCAAGAACTCCGCCGGGCCCATCTGGTCGAAAAAGATGAACGGGCCAACCATCTGGCGTTTGGGTGCAGGCAGCGCACGCCGCACCTCAAAACCGCCCAGATCGCGCGCACGCGGCACAATCACGGTTTCGATGGCGTCGACCGCATCACCCACCGGGCAATCGGGGTCCAGAGCAGGGTTCCAACTCACGACAGGTCTCCTTTATCAGTTGTAAAGAAGATACGTCAGCCGCGCAGGATTACAATTCGCCCTCGCGCCACAGGGTCCGTGCAGTGTTGAACATCTGATCGTTCTTGAATTGCTGAGCGGAGCGGTCCAACTGCGCCGCCATCAGAATGACATCGGCCACATCATCAGGCGTGGCATCCTGCGCCATTTCATATGCCGCGTATTCCAGCATCTGCGATGCAACGTGCATGGCGGTCTTGACGCGCTGTGAGGACGACAGGTCTGAGAGCGACTGAAAAATCGCTGGAAGGTCCACAACCTTGTCTGAGATGTCATCCGTCGGCACGGTCATGGCGTGTCGGCTTTCAACATGGCTTCAGCGCGCAGCTGAGACGTCCTGAAACCCGAAATTCAAGCGTGAACGCGCGCGCCAAGATGCTGCTCATCCATGCTCTTTCGGAGCTTCAAGCTGGACACAATTAACATTCGTAAATGACGCACTTGTCAACCCTGAGGGGTATTTTACGGTTAGAAATAACCTCAAAGCGTGCTGAAAGTAAGCATAGGCAAATCAAACCACAACCTCTGATTGCACCATGGTTCCGGCCCGCCGTTCCAGATCTGCAGCCACGAGAATCAACTGTGCCACCTGACCTGCGGGTTCGTCGCGCGCTACCTCATAGGCGGCATACTCAAGCAGTTTGGACGCCAAAGAAATCGCAGCGGGCGCGCGCAGCCCCTCCGGCTGAGCGTCCAGTGCCGCCAGTACGTCGTCATACCTGATCGTCTGCAACAGGCTGTCTATATTGAAAACACTGCGGCTAAAGGTCATCTGAATAACTCCCATGACACTCGATTGATAAAATTGTTCGGAACTTCTCTTGCGGCGGACAATTAGGGCACGAGCACCGCCCGTGTCACGTCACGCAGTTACGTGACAAACGCGTGACAGACCTCTCGGGTCACACTAGGCGCGAATGGGAATGACGCCCGCACCAATGCCGCGCAGCGAAGCGGTTGTGCGGTCCGTGGCTTGTAATTTGTCAAATATCCGGCGCACCAATGTATCGACCGTGTGGCGGGAGACCTCCAGGATCGAAGCAATCGAACTGTTGGATTTGCCCCGTGACATCCAATGCAATATCTCTTTTTCGCGTGGCGACAGAGGCGGAAGCGTCGTCACGTCCGGGGTCAATTCACAATACCGCAAATGCCCCGCCTGCCCGACAGCCTGAAACCGCAACACCCGGTCTTCGCTCCAACGTGGAGTCCCGTCCAGCAATCCAAGGCCAACATAGCCATTGCGCATGCCCGGACCAAACACCTGAAACGCCAGCCCATCACCAAGTTTGGCCGCCTCCATTTCACGCATATAAGCGCGCTGGTCAGAGTTCAGCGCAACCAGATTGCCGACGTCGCGCCAATAGAACGGCCGCAGGGACGAGCGCGCCAACTCCGGAATGGGATCAACGCGTGACAACTCATCGCTGACGTAATGTTGCACCCAATCCACCGGAAATCCGCTGGTATGCACTGCCAGACCCGGTACGGCATTTGGCGACGACAAAAGCCCACCAAAGTGGTGATAGCTGATCTTGGAAACATTGTGCTCACGGAAATAGGTGCGCACGATCTTCCAAAGCGCCTCCGGTGTTTCGGACGAAATTATTTTGCCTAGAATATCGCTCATCGCTCAAGCATCCCAACCCGCACATCAATATGCAACTAAAGATAGATATTAATTTGGCGCTACACTTCAAGCGGGATCAGCGCCCTGCGATCTGCAACGGGCAGATCCATTAATACAGTATGGAAAAATGGTGGGTCGTGAGAGGCTCGAACTCCCGACATCTTCGGTGTAAACGAAGCGCTCTACCAACTGAGCTAACGACCCGTCAGCGGAGGGTGTAGCCCAAAGGCGCGGTGCCGTTCAAGCCCCTAAAGACAACTGTTTCTGAACGCCGTCGCGCAGATGGTAAACCACCCCCTGACCGCCGGGCATCTGATCAAACTCCTCGGCTGCACGGCCAAGCAGTATGCAGCGCATCACCCGGCTTGTGATCCCGTGCGTGACGACCACGCAGGGCCCCGTCAGGTCATTCAAAAACTGAGCCGCGCGCGCCTCCAGCCCAGCCAACCCCTCACCGCCGGGCGCTTGATCGTACCAGATCATTCCGTCCGGATCGTCAAACAGATGCGGCGCGTCGGCCATGATCTGGGTCTTCATCTCTCCGTTCCACCGCCCAATGTCGATCTCGACAAGACGCGGATCGAGAGTAATGGCATGAGTCTGGCCCAACGCGATCTCGGCAGTGGCCGCGGCGCGCCCTTGGGGACTTGCAAACGCGCTCCACGTCTCAATTCCGAAATCGCGTAAAATATCCCCCTGGGCGCGGGCCTGGGCACGGCCACGGTCGGTCAGCGGAGAATCAAGCGCGCCTTGCATGCGTCCCGCACGATTCCATTCCGTTTCACCATGCCGCAAAATCAAAAGCTCAGGGTAGTCCCGCATCTTGCCCCCAAGAAAAAGGCGTGCCCGGAACCCAGACACGCCAAAAAAATGGTGGGTGATAAGAGATTTGAACTCCTGACATCTTCGATGTGAACGAAGCGCTCTACCACTGAGCTAATCACCCGTCAGGCGGAATTACTCAATCCCGCGCGTGGCTTCAAGAGGCGGAGGCAAAAAAAGACCTCTCGGCAACCGCCCCAATTTTGCAGTTCATGAACCGCACGTAACGGAGCCAACCGTGCAAGTGCTTTGCAAACCAAAGCATGAACCCACTGCGACACTGGCACCCGAAACAGACGACAAGCAACCGCGCTGCGCGCTGCAACTCGGCCTGAGTGAAGCAAAACCTGTCAACAAAAACCGCGGATTAAGTCAGTCCGGATGTGTATCAGGCAAGCAGCTTTGCCCTGTTCAAGATCGATCAAGGGGCTTTGGTGAAAACGGCGATGGCATCATCGGATCACTTGCCGGGTTCACTGATGCCTGCCGTAGGATGCATAATTCGCGCAAACGGGCTCAAGGCAAAGATGCCATGGATATACTCTTCAGACTCAAGCCTGTTGACATGAGTATGTTTTGGCGACGACATCGCGGCAAATCCAGCGCGGCGCTTTCTGCACGCGCCTTCAAATTCAACCCGCAGCCTTTGTGGCCGGGGACATCTGCTTTGAATTCAGTGGATTACTCGACAGGTCCAAGCGTAACCGCCTTTGGTCGCTTGGTCTGACGGACCTTCACGATCAATACCTGACCGTTGGGCAGGTCTTTCCGGCGATTGATCTTGACCCGCCCCAGTGGCGGCAAAGCGAGATCGCGACCCGCAGCCAAAGTCTCACCCAATTCGGCCAACATGGCTTCGACGACCGGCTTGGCGTCTTTCTTTTTAATGCCCGAACGTTTCACGACCTTGTCGATCAATTCTCTCTTGCGCAGGGTCAAGTTGTTCAAAGATGGATCAACTGTCGATACAGGGTTTTCCGGGGTTGCCGCGGCCGCTGCAGTCGTTTTGGGGGCCGATGCATTGGGTTTTGTCGCAATGGTCTTTTTGGGGCTCAACGATGCGGCGGGCTTCGT
This sequence comes from uncultured Alphaproteobacteria bacterium, assembly GCA_942490645.1. Taxonomy (GTDB): domain Bacteria; phylum Pseudomonadota; class Alphaproteobacteria; order Rhodobacterales; family Rhodobacteraceae; genus CALNXN01. The sequence goes on from CALNXN010000010.1 coordinate 474,703, forward strand.
CGCCGTCTTGGTCGGGGTTTTGACCGTCGTCGATGGTTTTGCTTTGCTTGTGCTCATGGTGCCTCAACTCCTCTTTGGGTGTTTTCTCGCCCCTTTATAACGGAATCCTTGCATTCTGGCCAGAAATCCTTCGCAACGGACAAGTGGCCCCGCTATTTCCCACAGCGTCTGCGAACACGTAGTGACCCTGCCAAATAAAAAGGGGGCCGAGAAAGCCCCCTTTTCCTTATCGTTTGTGTCGCCTTTAGTGCGCGACTGCGCCACCGCTGCCGCCGGATTTGGCAGCAAGCGCCGCCGCCGCAGCGGCTTCTTCGGCAGCCTGATCCCACTCCACCGCCTTCGGCTCGGACACCAATGCATGCTTCAGAACGTCTGACACATGGGTGACCGGAATGATTTCCAGTCCGCTTTTGACATTGTCAGGTATCTCCGGCAGGTCCTTTTCGTTTTCTTCCGGGATCAACACCGTTTTGATGCCGCCGCGCAGAGCCGCGAGAAGCTTTTCTTTCAAGCCGCCAATCGGCATCGCATTCCCGCGCAGGCTTACTTCGCCCGTCATGGCAATGTCTTTGCGCACAGGAATACCCGTCAGAACCGAAACGATTGACGTCACCATCGCAAGACCGGCTGATGGACCATCTTTCGGTGTCGCTCCATCGGGCACGTGCACGTGGATATCGATGGTATCGAAAACCGGCGGCTTTACTCCGATCTGCGGGCTTATGGACCGCACGTAGGAACTTGCCGCATCAATGCTTTCTTTCATCACGTCGCCAAGTTTACCGGTCGTTTTCATCCGACCCTTGCCGGGCAGGCGCAATGCTTCGATCGACAGCAACTCGCCACCCACCGAAGTGTAGGCCAGCCCGGTCACAACACCCACCTGGTCTTCTTGCTCTGCCAGCCCATAGCGGTACTTCTTAACACCGAGGAAATCGTCGATATTGTCGCCGGTAACGGTCACAACATCCGCTTCTTTCTTCACAATCTTGGTCAGCGCCTTGCGGGCCACTTTCGCGATTTCGCGTTCAAGATTCCGAACCCCCGCTTCACGAGTATAGGTCCGGATGATTTCCGTCAAAGCACTGTCATCAATGCTGAATTCTTTCGCCTTCAGCCCGTGGTTCTTGATCTGCTTGGGCACAAGATGCTGCTTGGCGATCTCACGCTTTTCATCTTCGGTGTAGCCCGCCAGCGGGATGATCTCCATCCGGTCCAAGAGCGGCCCCGGCATGTTGTAGCTGTTCGAGGTCGTCAGGAACATGACATTGGACAGGTCGTACTCAACCTCCAGATAATGATCGACGAAGGTGGAGTTTTGCTCGGGATCCAGCACCTCAAGCATTGCTGACGCCGGGTCACCACGGAAATCCTGCCCCATCTTGTCAATTTCATCGAGCAGGATAAGCGGGTTGGTGGTCTTGGCTTTCTTCAAGGCTTGAATGATCTTGCCTGGCATCGAACCGATGTAGGTCCGACGGTGGCCACGGATCTCGGATTCGTCACGCACGCCGCCAAGGCTGATGCGAATGAACTCGCGGCCCGTGGCCTTGGCCACCGACTTGCCCAGTGACGTTTTGCCCACGCCCGGTGGCCCCACAAGGCACATGATCGGGCCTTTGAGCTTGCTCGAGCGTTGTTGCACGGCCAGATATTCCACGATCCGCTCTTTGACCTTTTCAAGGCCATAGTGATCGTCATCCAGCACCTTTTGAGCGCGGATCAGGTCCTTCTTGGTGCGCGACTTCACGCCCCACGGCAGACCGAGCATCCAATCGAGGTAATTGCGGACAACCGTTGCTTCGGCGGACATCGGGCTCATCGTCTTGAGCTTTTTCAACTCGGCTTCGGCCTTGTCGCGCGCTTCTTTCGAAAGCTTGGTCTCGGCGATTTTTTCTTCCAGCTCAGCGACTTCGTTCTTGCCGTCTTCGCCATCGCCCAGCTCTTGCTGGATCGCTTTCATCTGTTCGTTGAGATAATATTCGCGTTGTGTCCGCTCCATCTGGGATTTGACGCGGGTCTTGATCTTCTTCTCAACTTGCAGAACGGACATTTCGCCCTGCATCAGACCGTAGACCTTTTCCAACCGCTCAGACACGCTGAGGGTTTCCAGAAGATCCTGCTTCTGATTCACTTCGATCCCGAGGTGTCCGGCAACAAGATCCGCCAGGCGTGCAGGCTCCGTGCTTTCGCCGACGGCGGCCAGCGCCTCTTCGGGCACGTTCTTGCGCACTTTTGCATAGCGTTCGAATTCATCGGCGACCGTGCGCAAAAGCGCCTCTGTCGTCGCCAGATCACCCGGCATCTCCGTCAGATATTCGGCGCGTGCCTCGAAAAAGCTATCATTTTCAATGTACTCGGTAATCCTTACCCGCGCTTGCCCTTCGACCAGCACCTTTACAGTACCGTCAGGCAGCTTGAGCAGTTGCAGCACATTGGCCAGCACGCCCGCCTTGTAGATACCGTCGCTGTCGGGATCATCCGCGCCGGGATCAATCTGGCTCGACAAAAGGATTTGTTTGTCATCCGACATCACTTCTTCCAAAGCACGTACGGATTTTTCACGCCCCACAAACAGCGGCACGATCATATGGGGGAAAACCACAATATCGCGCAGCGGAAGTACTGGGTAGGACGCATTGAGGGGTTCTTGCATGCTCTTTCCTTGTTTTTGGCAAGATGGCACTGGTCCCGCTTAGGCAGCAACGCTCGGCCATCTCCGGTTCTGGAAGATTAAAGTGGGGCGCACCCGCTCCGAAATCAACCTTACCACAGCAATTTGACTGTGCGCACCATGCCGAGCGCAGTGGCAAATCGCAAGCCGTCAATTCGCCTGAACGCTCCCCTCGAGCGCCCCACTTCAGGTCAGCCGGTTGGTCAGGGACACAGACAGCGATGACACCCGCGACGACAGTACTTTGACCTCATCCGCAATCACGGTGAACCCTTTGCCCGCGTCACCCACACGCGCCGCTTCGATGGATGCGTTGGTGGCGACCATATTGATCACGCGTCCGATTTTGCCGATCTCCATCGCGATGGTGGATGTCTTGTCCAACGCATCGGCCTTGTCCTTGTCCATCAATTCGAGAAACAGCTTGCTCAAAGCCTCGCTAAAGTCTGAAATACCCTGCGCCACGCGGGTGCAACACAGGTCATACATGTCGGCCGACGCATGGAACCCCTTGACCTGCCCGTCTTCATCCACCGCGCAACGCGACGTGATTTGTGTCAGCTCCGCCAGAGACTGGCTCAAACTCTCGGCCATTTTGCCCACGCTTTCAGGCAGCACGATGCCCATCGGGTTCAAGTGGGTGACATACATCTGCGCCAGCGCCGCCTGCGCAGTCTTCAGATCGGCAGACGCCGCCATGATGGTGTTTGCGGGCACCTGACTTTCGTCGGATTTGCTGGTTTCCACATGATAAACCAGTATCTGCATGGCGGCGACCCGGGCGGGCGCCAATGCTGAGAGCAGGTCATGAAAGGTGTGATCCAGCGATGGCGGTGTTTCGGCCCGCGACTTTTCGGTCATTTGACGATCCTTTGACAGTTTGATCGACACATAAGACCGAGGCGTTAAACAGGCGTTAAAAAACGCACGTGCGCCGCGCGAAATCATGCAGATCCGACACCCTGCTCAAATTCACAACGGTTCAATATCGCCCTGTGCGCGTCCGGCATGGAAATCGGCTTGCCACTGCGCAAAGGATCCTGCCGCGATTGCTGTGCGCATTCCCTGCATAAGGTCCTGATAATACGTCAGATTGTGCCAGGTTAGCAGCATCGACGAAATGATCTCCTGACTGCGGAACACGTGGTGCAGGTAGGCGCGGCTATAGTTGCGGCACGCCGGACAGCGGCAACCCTCGTCAAGCGGTCGCGGGTCGTCCTGATGGCGCGCGTTCTTGATGTTCACCACACCCTGACGCGTGAACACCTGCCCCGTGCGCCCTGACCGGCTGGGCAGGACGCAATCCATCATGTCGATGCCGCGCGCCACGGCGCCCACGATATCATCGGGCTTGCCCACGCCCATCAAATAGCGCGGCTTGTCCTGCGGCAACTGGTCGGTGGCGTAATCGAGACAGCCGAACATCGCCTCCTGCCCCTCGCCCACGGCCAATCCGCCGACCGCATAGCCATCAAACCCGATGGCCTGCAAGGCCGCCGCACTTTCCGCGCGCAGATCCTGTTCCAAGCCGCCCTGCTGAATGCCAAAGAGCGCATGCCCCGGCCGGTCGCCGAACGCATCGCGCGACCGCTGCGCCCACCGCATCGACAGGCGCATACTCTCGGCAATCCGCGCACGATCTGCCGGCAAGGCGGGGCATTCGTCGAAACACATCACGATGTCGGACCCCAACAGCGCCTGTATCTCCATCGACCGCTCTGGCGTGATCTCGTGCTTGGAGCCATCGATGTGGCTTTTGAAGGTCACGCCGCGCTCTGTCAGCTTGCGCAAATCGGCAAGGCTCATCACCTGAAACCCACCCGAATCCGTCAAGATCGGCTTGTCCCAGTTCATGAACCGGTGCAGCCCCCCAAGCCGGTCAATCCGTTCCGCGGTGGGGCGCAGCATCAGATGATAGGTGTTGCCCAGCAAAATATCCGCCCCGGTTTCGGCCACGCTCTCGGGCATCATCGCCTTGACGGTGGCCGCTGTGCCCACGGGCATGAAAGCAGGCGTGCGAATATCGCCGCGCGGCGTGGAGATTACCCCGGTGCGGGCGCGGCCATCCGTGGCGTTCAGGGTGTAGGAAAATCTGCTCATGGCGGCCAAATGCCTGATCCTCTGTGCAACGCCAAGCCCAAATCGCCTGTCGCGCCCATGAATACCCAGTGCACGCCGCGCGCCACGGATGCCGCAAATCAATGCCATCGCGCGCAAGATCATCTTGATGTTTCTGCACAAAAACACCACATATGGCATAATTCATTTTCAAAAGGACCATACCTTGGACATCGAAACCTTCTTGCTCGACCTGCTGCAAAACAACCTTGTGTTCCTGCTGCTTGCGCTTTTGCTGATCATAATCGTTTTCAAGGGCGTCAAGATCGTGCCTCAGTCCGAAAAATATGTGGTCGAACGCTTTGGACGGTTGCGCGCGGTGCTTGGGCCGGGGATCAACCTGATCGTCCCCTTCATTGACCGTGTGGCGCATGAGGTTTCCGTGCTGGAGCGGCAATTGCCCACAGCCAGCCAAGATGCCATCACCCGCGACAACGTGCTGGTGCAGGTGGATACCTCCGTCTTTTACCGCATCACCGAACCGGAAAAGACCGTCTACCGGATCCGCGATGTGGATGGCGCGATCTCGACAACCGTCGCGGGGATCGTGCGGGCCGAAATCGGCAAGATGGACCTGGACGAAGTGCAGGCCAACCGCAGCCAGTTGATCGTCACCATCAAGGCGAATGTAGAAGATGCCGTGGATGACTGGGGCATCGAAGTGACCCGCGCGGAAATCCTCGACGTGAACCTCGATCAGGCGACGCGCAACGCAATGATGCAGCAGCTGAACGCCGAGCGCGCCCGCCGCGCGATGGTGACGGAGGCCGAAGGCTCCAAACGCGCCGTGGAACTGGCCGCCGATGCGGAGCTTTATGCCTCTGAGCAAACCGCCAAGGCGCGCCGCATTCTGGCCGAGGCCGAGGCCTACGCCACACAGGTCGTCGCCGTGGCCATCAACGAAAACGGCATTGAGGCCGCGCAATACCAGATCGCCCTGAAACAGGTCGAGGCGCTCAATACCCTCGGCGCAGGCCAAGGCAATCAGACCGTCGTTCTGCCCGCCCATGCGGTCGATGCCTTTGCCGATGCCTTCAAACTTCTCAGGGGCCGCAGCACATGACGGGCCTGTTGTCCCTCTGGTGGGCGTGGATCGCCATCGCCATCGGGCTGGGCATCGTCGAGGTCATGGCACCCGGTTTCATCTTTCTGGGCTTCGCGCTCGGTGCGCTGGTGATGGCAGGTGTCGTGGCGCTCTTTCCCACCCTTTCCGTTGCGGCATTGCTCGCCATCTTCGCGGGCCTGTCGCTGATCGGTTGGATCGTTCTGCGGCGGCTCTTCAAACGCCAGTCCACGGGCACAAAGGTGTTCACCGATGATGTGAATGATGGCTAAGGACCGAGCGCTCACATTCCGTGCCAACTGAGCGTTCAATTCCCCCCTAAACCGTGCAGACAGCCCTGTGTCAGGTGGATCGCTTCGGGGCGCAGGACGCTGACCACTTGCCGACACAAACGCCCCGGATTTCGCAAATGCGCGTTTTGGAGTACTCTCAAACCAATGGTTATGCACTGGGGAGAGAAAACATGGCATATATCGACGGATTTCTGGCCGCGGTCCCTGACGAAAACCGGGACGCGTTCGTGGCACATGCCAAGCGCTCGTGGCCCATCTTCCAAGACCTCGGAGCGCTCGCGCAATGGGAATGTTGGGGGGATCAGATACCAGATGGCGAGGTCACATCCTTCGGCAAGGCCGTTCAGGCCAAGGCGGGTGAAACCGTTGTCCTGTCGTGGGTCATCTGGCCGGATCAGGCCACGCGCGATGCGGGGTGGGAGAAAATGATGTCGGACCCAGAGATGGAAGAGAAAATGGGTGAGATGCCGTTTGACGGCAAGCGTATGATCTACGGCGGGTTCCAACCGATCGTTCAACTCGGTGCAGATCTCGGATCGAAATGACGGACCTGCAAGGCCTTGATAAGCTGCAAATGCGCAAAAACCAAAGATGCCGGGCCCGCGCGCTCCTTTCAGCTTTTGCTCACACATCCCATCGCGCGCCCTCTTAACCCTCCAAATGGCGGTCTTCCGGTGCACGGGGGGTGCACAGGCGGTGCACAGATGTCACCCTCCGGTTTTGTCATATGGCACAGGCTTTAACCGGGCAGTGTACGATTTGCCGGGCGATCGACCACGCCCTGTTGCGCGCTCTTGGAATTAACCTTTTTGCGCGCCCCCTTTACCCACCCTGCGCCAATCCCTATATAAAAAGTCAGGAACACGAAATGGCCCGAGGCTCAGATGAACAATTCACCAGAACCGCTCGAAGGTGCGCCGCTGATTGCACCTTCCTCGACTGACCACCCCCTCTATGATCAGGTGGTCGAGGCCTGCCGCTCCGTTTTTGATCCTGAGATCCCGGTCAATATCTACGAACTTGGGCTGATTTACACCATTGATATCGATGCGGAAAACGCAGTCAAAGTGATCATGTCCCTGACCGCTCCGGGCTGCCCTGTTGCGGGTGAAATGCCCGGCTGGGTTGCCGATGCAGTGGAACCCATCGCGGGTGTCAAACAGGTGGATGTGGAACTGGTCTGGGAACCGCCTTGGGGCATGGACATGATGTCCGACGAGGCGCGCCTCGAGCTTGGGTTCATGTAACGTCCGACGCTTGCGCTACTTGCATTTACGCCGCCCCGACTGACAGTTTCGGGTGACGCTCCAACGAATATGAGCGATTTGCCGTTTGGGTGTTGTGCTCGGGCAGGTTTGTCCTAGCTTGTCGAAATAACACGGCACCAAAAGGCGACCATTTTGCGCGCGACGCCCCCCCGAACATCGACCCTGATTGCGGTGACAGCACTCTCCGTGGTGTCACTGAACCTGTTCCTGCCGTCTCTGCCCGCGATGGCGGACACCTTCGACGTGACCTATTCCGTGATAAGCCTTGCGCTTTCGGGGTATCTGGCCGTCACGGCCGTGCTTCAGCTGATCCTTGGTCCGCTCTCTGATCGCTACGGGCGGCGGCCTGTGATGCTTTGGTCACTGGTAATCTTTTCACTCGGCAGTGTCGGAGCGGCTCTCACGTCGGATGTCTGGGTGTTTCTGGCCTGCCGCGTGCTGCAGGGTGCCATTGTGTCCGGCTCCGCGATTTCCCGCGCTGTCGTGCGCGATACCAAACCCCCGAACGAGGCCGCAGCGACACTCGCAACGATCGGCTCGGTCATGGCGCTGGCTCCGATGCTGGCCCCGATTCTGGGCGGGGGTCTGGATGCGGCTTTCGGCTGGCGTGGCAGCTTTTGGGCCTTTACACTTCTGGGTCTTGCGGCCCTTTGGCTGTGCCACACCGATCTGGGTGAGACGAACACCCAAAAACAATCTGATTTCTCCGCACAGTTCCGTGCCTATCCCGACCTGATCGGAAACCGCGTCTTTTGGGGCTACACGATGTGCCTGTCCTTTTCGTCGGGCGTGTTCTTTTCGTTTCTGGCAGGCGCCCCCTTCGTGGCGGCGCAAAGCTACGACATCGGCCCTGCACAGATTGGCTTTGCCATCGCCGCCACACCCTTGGGCTTCATGCTCGGCAATATGGTCACAGCGCGGCTGACCGGCCGCTTCGGGCTGGCGCAGTTGATGGTCATTGGCCGCGCTCTGACCCTGTTGGGGCTGGTGCCGCTGCTGCTCACGGTACTGATTGTTGACCCGGGCCCTGCTATCTATTTCGGTTCAATGATCTTCATCGGCATCGGCAACGGCTTTTCCATACCCACAGGCTCCGCCGGGGTCATGTCCGTGCGTGCAGATCTTGCAGGCAGTGCTGCGGGCCTGTCCGGTGCGCTGATGGTCGGGATGGGGGCGATCTTGTCATGGATCACCACCGCAGTCCTTGTCGGCGCAGCGCCCACTGTGACCTTTCTGGTGCTGTTGATTGCCATCTCCACGGCTGCTTTGATCGCAGCTCTTTACACCATGCGCATCGAGACTCTTGAGATGACGCGCGCGACCCCCTAAGTATAGGTCAGACGATAGGAGAGACCCATGTTCGGCATTCCCGGCAAACAGGCCGTTACACTGACCCCAAAGGCCGCTGCTCAAGTGGCCAAGCTGATGCAATCGGCAGGCCATGCCGGGCTGCGTATCGGCGTCAAAAAGGGCGGCTGTGCAGGCATGGAATACACCATGGAATACGTTGAGGCGACCGACCCCAACGATGAAGTCGTCGAACAGGACGGCGCGCGGGTCATGATTGCGCCAATGGCGCAGATGTTTCTTTTCGGCACGCAGATCGATTACGAAACGTCGCTGCTTGAAAGCGGTTTCAAGTTCTCCAACCCCAATGTGACCGATGCCTGCGGATGCGGAGAATCGATCCGGTTCAAGGACGCGGACGAATTGGCGGCCGAACAAAACGCCAGCTGATCCATGGCGCTCTCAGACGAAGAGATCGCCCATGCGCTTGAACTCTTCGATGATGTAGGCCCCCTGAGCACGCGAAAGATGTTTGGCGGTTTGGGTATCTATTGTGATGGCATCATCTTTGCGGTTGTCATGTCGGACGGCACCATTCGCCTCAAGGGCAAGGGTGCGATGATCCCGCAATTCGAAGCACTCAACATGCAGAAATGGACCTATCAACGGCCCGGTCAGAAACCGTCATCCATGCCTTATTGGTCCCTGCCCGACAGCGCGCTTGACGATCCCCAAGAGGCCAGCGCACTGGCGCGGGCGGCCCTTTCGCATCTTTAAGACCAGATCAGGCCTTGGCCAGATGCAAATAGGTCTCCGAAAACCGCTTCTCCAGATGATCCCCCGCGAGGATCACCTGATCTGTGCCCAGCGGCGCCACGTTGGTGTCATGCGACGGGTTGAAAAACAGCGGCACCGATATCCGCTCATTCGATCCGCCCACAACCCGGTGCGGCGTTGCGCGCACTTTGCCGCCCGTCCAGAATTCCATCATCTCGCCGAAATTGATCACGAAAGTGCCGGGCTCGGCTGACACAGGAATCCACCCGCCGCCTCTCTTGCGTACCTCCAGACCCGGCCCGCCATCCGTGGCCAGCAAGGTCAAGCATCCGTAATCGGTATGCGTGGCGATGCCGAAATCCTTGTCCGTCGCATCACTTGGCCGCTGCGGGTAGAAATTCCCTCGCAAGAGCGCCATCGGCACTTGAAAGCGGTCGTCAAAGTAGTCTTCCGGTGCCCCGATCGCGCGCGCGACACCACGCAACACATCCAGCGCCACGGCGCAGGCATCGGCATAATAGGCCTCGATCACGCTGCGAAAGCCTGTCGGTTCAGCGGGCCACTGGTTGGGCGCGTAAACTGACAAATCCCCGCGCGGATCATCCGGCGGCAGCGTAAAGCCCACATCGAACACCTGTTTGAAATCAGGGTTGGCATCAGGATCGACCCGTTCGGACCCCGGCCCACCCCAGCCCCTGTTGGCCCCGGTCCGCGCCATGTCGAGCGCGGCTTTGGCCGACTGCGGCAACGCAAAGAATGCACGATACATGGCAATCACATCACGCACCCGCTCCGGGGTCAGGCGCGTGTTGTATACGGTGGCAAATCCCACATCACTCGCGGCAATACGCATCGCTTCGATCGCCTCGGGGTCAGCGGCGGCCAGTTTGGCGGCGTCAATGCGCGGGATCATGATGCAATCCTTTCGATGTTTCAAAGATATGCTGGCACGGCAACAGGCCACCGCGCAAGCGCCACGTATGATTGCCCAGTGGCAATCTGAATGATAGGACACCCCCGGACCAGCAGGAGAGATTACATGCGGCGCAAACTGGCGGCAGGAAACTGGAAAATGAACGGATCGCTGGCAAAGCTGTCCGAGTTGGACACGCTGAACCTGTGCCACCCCAAAGCCGCCTGCGAAATCCTGATTTGTCCGCCTGCACAGCTCTTGGTGCCTGCGATGCTGCGGTCGGGTACGCTGCGGATCGGTGCGCAGGATTGCCATGCGGCCAACAGCGGCGCGCATACGGGCGATATCTCGGCCCGGATGATCGCGGACACCGGCGCGCGCTACGTCATTGTGGGCCACTCCGAACGGCGTGCCGCCTACGGTGACACCGATAAGGCCGTCTGTGCCAAGGCGGCAGCGGCGCAGGACGCAAACCTGACCGCCATCGTGTGCATCGGTGAAACACTGCAAGAGCGCGAGGCGGGCGAAACCCTGTCTGTGCTAGCCACGCAGCTTGAAGGCTCCGTGCCCGCGCAAAGCACCGCTGACACTCTGGTGGTGGCGTATGAGCCCATTTGGGCCATCGGCACCGGCAAGACCCCGACCCTTGAACAGATAGCCGAGGTGCATGCGACGTTGCGCGCGCACCTCAAGCAGCGTTTCGAGACCGAGGGAGACGCCACGCGCCTGCTGTATGGCGGGTCGGTCAACGCAGGCAATGCGCCTGACATTTTCCAAATCGCGGACGTGGATGGCGCCTTGGTCGGGGGCGCCAGCCTGAGTGCGGATGACTTTTCACCCATCATTCGCGCGCTTGAGGCGTTCTGAAACGCCCCAAACGCTATCGTATGATCACTTCCGGACCCATCATCATCGTGGGCAGCCATGTGCTGATTACGGGGATATAGGTCACCATGATCAGGAACACGAACAACACGGCCGTGAAGGGCAACGCCGCTTTTACGACGCTCATCATCGGCATGTTCGCCACGCCGGAGGTCACAAAGAGGTTGAGCCCCACCGGCGGCGTGATCATCCCGATCTCCATGTTCACCACCATGATGATGCCCAGGTGGATCGGGTCGATCCCCAGTTCGATGGCGATCGGGAACACCAGCGGCGCCACGATCACGATCAGCCCCGACGGTTCCATGAACTGCCCGCCGATCAGCAGGATCACGTTGACGATGATCAGGAACATGACCGGGCCGAAGCCGGCCTCGAGCATGGCGGCGGTGATCTGCTGCGGGATCTGTTCGTCGGTCAGCACGTGCTTGAGGATCAGCGCGTTGGCGATGATGAACATCAGAGTGACCGTCAGCTTGCCCGCCTCGAACAGCGTGTCGCGCGTGTCGCGGTGGAAAAATACCGTAATCAACGCGTAGGGTTTGCGCATCAGGCTGAGGTTCTGCGCCTCGTCCCCGGCCACGTGCAACGGGCCCATGTCGCGGTAGACAAAGCTCGCGATAAAGAACGCATAGACCGCAGCCACAGCAGCGGCTTCGGTCGGTGTGAAGATACCGCCGTAGATGCCGCCCATGATGATGACGATCAGCATCAGGCCCCAACCGGCTTCGCGTCCTGAATCGAACACTTCACCCCAACCGCGCCATTCCCCCTTGGGCAGGTTGCGGATGCGCGCGATGATGTAGATCGTGATCATCAGCATCGAGCCGGCAAACAGGCCGGGAATGACGCCGGCCAGGAACATCCGCCCCACCGACACATCCGTGGCCGAGGCATAGACCACCATCACGATGGAGGGCGGGATCAGGATGCCCAGCGTGCCGGCGTTGGCGATCACGCCGGCGGCGAAATCCTTGGTGTAGCCGACCTGCCGCATGCCCGCGATCACGATGGAGCCGATGGCCACCACGGTGGCGGGCGACGACCCCGACAGCGCGGCGAACATCATGCAGGCAAAACACGCCCGCAATCGCCAGACCGCCCCGGCAAATGCCCGACACAGGCGATGGAAAACCGGATGATCCGCTGTGCCACGCCGCCCGTCGACATAAATGTTGACGCGAGGATGAAGAACGGGATCGCCAGCAGCGTCGCAGTGCCCCGCCATCGCCTGAAACAGCGTCTGCGCGATGGCGCCTAGGGAGCTGTCGGAGAACACCAGCAGGAACAGGATCGAGGACAGGCCCAGCGACACCGCAATCGGCACGCCGATCAGCATCAGGCCGATCGACCATGGACAAAAGAGATTGCGACTTCCATGGCTCAGTTCTCCTCGTTCATGTGCGCGACGTCTTCGACCGCGTCTTCGGCCTCGTGGCTGACGATCAGGCTGGTCGCTGCCGCCGCGCCAGATGCGCGAGCGTGGCCTGGACGAAGCGAAAGCAGCAGCAGGGCCATGCCGAAAGGGCAGCATCGCATAGGGAATGAAGCGCGGCAGCTTTTCGTAGGCTTCGCCCTCGTTGATGATCGGCTCGATCCAGCGCAGCCAGTCGGGCATCGGGATATCCTGACCTCGTACCACCATGAAGCCTGATCGCGGCTGTTTTCGAACCCGGTCGGGAACCAGCGCCCGGTGGTGGCATCCAGCCCGGCAAAGGGCGCCCAGTAGTCCCAGGCGCCTTTCATCAGCAGCAGCGCGTAGGCGATGCAGAGGCCGCCGGCGAGATCAGCGCAGCACGCTGCGCGGACCGTGGGCGGACAGCAGGTTGATCACCGCATCCACGCCCAGATGCGCGGTGATCTTGACCGCATAGCTGATGCCGAAACAGCACCAGCCAGGCGAACAGGATAAGTCACCGCCTCCAGGCCCCAGATCAGGCCGGTGTTGAAGACATAGCGCAGGACCACGTTGACGAAGGTGATCAGCGTCATCAGGCCGAGGATGAGCGCGATCGCCGTCTCCTCGAATCTTCGTTGACGACGCGGCCCAGGGCCGTCTTTGGCTCGTAGGAATGTGCCATGGATGCGTCCCCCCGCGCATGCGTTTTGGCCCGGCCGGCGCGGCCGGACCCCGCGCCGTTCACAGGCCGGGCGCGGTTTTCGCGGAGCCCAGGCTTAGATGCTTGGCGTTGATCGCCTGTGCGGCGTCGATGTTGTCCTGGCCCACTTCTTCGGTGAACTGTTCCCACACGGGCTTCATCGCGTCGACCCAGGCCTGCGCGCTGTTCGGCGGTCAGCTCGCGCACCACGCCGCCGGCGTCGATGATCGCCTGCTTGGCTTCTTCGTTGACCTTGGTGGATTCGGCGTTGCGCGCTTCGGTCACTTCGTTCGAGGATGGTCAGGAACTGGTCGCGCACGTCCGGCGTCCAGGCTGTCCCACCAGTCGACCGAGGTCACCACCAGATAGTCGATGATGCCGTGGTTGGTTTCGGTGATGCCGTCCTGCACTTCGAAGAACTTCTGGCCGTAGATGTTGGACCAGGTGTTTTCCTGACCGTCCACAACGCCGGTCTGCAGCGCGCCGTAGACTTCGGAGAAGGCCATCGGCTGCGGCGAGGCACCCAGCGCCTCCATCTGCGCCACCAGCACGTCGGAGGTCTGCACGCGGAACTTCAGGCCATTGGCATCGTCGGCAGCTGTTCAGCGGCTTGTTGGCCGAGATCTGCTTCATGCCATTGTGCCAGAACGCCAGACCCAGAAGACCACGGCGCGTCATCGATTCCTTCATCGCCTGACCGGTGTCGGAGTTCTGGAACGCGTCCACGGCTGCGATGTTCTTGAACATGAACGGCAGGTCGAAGATGCGGAACACTTTGGTGAACTGCTCGAACTTCGACAGCGACGGCGCGGCCAACTGAACGTCGCCCTGCAGCATCGCTTCGAGCACCTGGTCGTCGGTGTAGAGCGTCGAGTTCGGGAAGACCTCCATGCAGGCCTTGCCGTTCATCTCGTCGTTGATGCGCTGTTGCAGCAGGCTCGCCGCGATCCCCTTGGGGTGCTTGTCGGTGTTGGTGACGTGGCTGAACTTGATGACGATTTCGCCATCATCACAGGCGGCGGAAACGGCGCCGGCGCTGACAGTCAGGGTCAATGCCGTCAACGGCGGCGGTCAGGAATTTTCATGGGTCTCCTCCCAGAACATCCGTTCAAACAGTCAGGCGTATCGCGTGGGCATCACTCGGGATGCGCTGGTCGTATTCAAACACGGTAAACACGAGTCGGCAAGATTTTCGATGCAAGGGATGGCGTTTCCGACAATACCCTCAAAAATCCATTTTATGTCCAATATTTGTACGAGTTAATTAATTTTCGCATTGACACCAAGATCGCAGGCAAACCAATGTGCGGAATTTCGCACAGCCACGCCTGTCGACTGTGCGAAAAATCCGCACACAGGCATCAACGGTAGTCTTCGGGTCGAATCCCATAGCGCGCCAGTTTGTCATAGAAGGTTTTTCGCGGCAGCTTCAGCGCCTTTGCGGCCGCACGATCGCGCGGCCTGACCCTGCGCCCGGCGCAGCGCCCGATCAGCAACAGCGATTGCTCCACCTGCGCCATCTGTTCGGACAGGCCCAGCGCCTCGTTCGGCCCGCATCATCTCGTCAGACCCAGCACGAAGCGCATCGCCGCGGACATCAGCGCGCGCGCATTGCCGGGCCAGTCCTGCGCCATCAGCCCGGCGGTCAGCGCTTCGGGCACGTCCGGCACCGTCATGCCGGATTGCTCGGCGGCCTGTTCGACGTAGTGCTGAAACAGCACCGGAATGTCCTCGGGTCGCTCGGCCAGCGAGGGGATGCGCACCGGCATCACCTTCAAGCCGGTAATACAGATCCGAGTTGAACGTGCCATCCTGTGCGACACTTGCCTATCAGATCCCGGTTGAGCCCGCGATCAGCCGCGTTCTGCGCGCCCGGCCTCCAGCGCTTCCATCAAGGCCATCTGGCTTTGCGCGGGCAGATGCTGATCTCGTCCATAAACAGGCTCCCCGGTCTGCGGCCTCCAACGCGGCGGTCTGCAGTGCCGGCACATCCAGCCCAGCGCCCGCGCGTTTGACAAACGGCCCCTTGGAGCGGGCAGAGCACAGATGGATCACTTCCGCCACCTTGGAGATACCGGTGCCCGGCGCACCGGTGACCAGCACCTCGGTCTCGGTGCAGCGCCACGCGCCGCACCCGGGCGCGCAGCCCTTCGGCCAGTTGAGACGTGCCAAAGATCATCCGCGCCGCCGGATCGCCCGTTTCCACCAGATCGCGCGCAGGCGGCGGTTGTCCAGCACCAGGGCCGCGGGTTTTCAACGCCCGCTCCAGCACTGCCAGCAGATCCGCGGGCGCGCAGGGTTTTTCCAGAAAGTCGAACGCGCCCTGCCCCATCGCCTGTCACCGCCATGGGAATGTCGCCTTCGCCGGTCAGCAGGATCACCGGCAGGTCGGGGTCCTGACCGCGCGCATAGGCCAGCAGGTGAAACCCGTCGCGCCCCGGCATCCGGATGTCCGACAGGATCACACCGTCAAACCCCGGCGTGATGTGATCCTTGGCCGCCACGAAAGACCCGGCCTCCGTAACCTGCAAGTCCGCCAGTTCCAGCGTCTGCGCCAGCGCCTCGCGCACGGCGGCATCATCATCGACCAGCAGAACCTTGCGGCTCATGCGGCCACCTGCTGCTGCCAGGGCCGCAACTCGACGGTAAAACAGGCGCCCGCATCGGTATTGCGCACCCGGATCTCACCGCCGAAACCCTGGATGATCCCGTAGGAGATCGACAGCCCCAGCCCCATCCCTTCGGAGGCGCCCACCTCCTTGGTCGTGTAGAACGGCTCGAACACCTTTTCGGGCGCCTCGACGCCGGGTCCGGTATCTGCGCACGCACGGTCACATGCTCGCGGCTCCTCTACGGTCGATGGTCAACTCGCGCACGGGCGCGTCCTGCATCGCATCGAGCGCATTGGTCATCAGGTTCACAAAGACCTGCCCCAGACGCACCTCGCCGCCATGCACCCAGATCGGATGTTCGGGCGGCGTCATAATGCAGCGTTACGCCATCCATCCGCTCGGCCCGGTCAGCATCATCTCCACCGCCACGGTCAGCACCGAGATCAGATCCATGCGCGCGGACCGGTTCGCTCTCCTGCTTGGAAAAGGCGCGCAGGTTCTTGATGATCCGCCCCATGCGCCGCGCCATGTCCGAGATCCGGTCAAGGTTATCGGCGGCCCGCTCCGGCTTGCCGCGCTCCATGAACTGCACCGCGTTTTCGGCAAAGGACCGGATCGCCATCAGCGGCTGGTTCAGCTCGTGGCTGATGCCCGCCGACATCTGCCCCAGCGCGCTCAGCTTGCCGGCCTGCACCAAGATTCGGCCTGCGCCCGCGCCAGTGCCGCCTGCGCCTCTGCGCGCTCCGCCGCCTCCGCACGCAAGTGCCGTTCATTGATCTGACAGCGCGCGGCGTGCGGTTGGCGACACGCGCCTCCAGCTGGGCATTGGCGCGCGCCAGCGTGCGCCGCCGTTCCGTCGCCAGAAACAGCAGCGCGCCGAAGGCCAGACACAGCGCCGCAAGCGCCGCCGCCTGCAAGCCCGCCAGACGCCGTGCCGGGGCCACATCCATCAAGCACCTCGCCGGTCAGCCCGATCACCGGCAGGTCCTGCTCAGATGCAGAGCGTTGTGCGGCAAATAGGGCCCCAACCCAGTTGCCAGACCTCATGTCCGCCGGTCTCGTAACTGTCAAAGGGCAGGCGCCGTTCCGCAGGCGGGTGCCAGCCCCGGCGCATTCCGGCGCGTTGCCAGTCGACCAGTTCCGAGCGGTTGGTCACATAGACCGTGCCCTGCGGGATCGGTGAAGAACACCGCCCGGTTCCCACCGCGCCAGGCGTCCTCGATGGCGTTGATGTCCACGGCGACCACGACACTGCCCCTGCACCTTGCCGTCTGCGCCCGAACGCCGGCGCGGCATAGTAAAAGGCGCCCGTGGCGGCAGCGGTGTCCCAACGCCGTGCCCCCACCCCAGCGCGCCTTGCTGGGCGCGGCGCACAGACGTCGGTGTCGCGCAGAGGTCGGCACCGGGTCCGTGCGCGCCGCCGCTCGCACAGTGGCATTCGCATCGACATACATCACATCCAGCGCGGCGGTTTTGTCCGCCACTTCCAGAAACAGCGCCGTCGCCGCCTCTTGCGCGCGACCCTGCGCAAGTTCGGGCAGCACCGGATGATCGGCCAACAGTACAGCCACCTCGCGGTAGCGTTGCAATTGCCCCATCAAGCGATCACTGGCCAGCGCCAGATCCGCGCGCCCCTGTACCGCCAGCTGATCCAGCGCCTGCAGATAGCCATAGCGCCACACCCCCCAGACACAGCCATTACGCTGATCAAGAAAGGCCGAACGATCGCCGCCGCGCGTTGAGAGGGCACCAGACTTTTCATGGCGCGCAGCTTACAAAGCCGCCCCTTGCCTTGACCAGTACCATGCGCGGCTTAAAGGAACGACATGCAAACGCTTGCATCAATCCCCGCTCGATCCCGCCTTTGTGCAAGATCCCTTATGCGTTCTATGCGAATGTGCTGGCAGGTGATCCTGTGCGCTACTGGGACGAATACCAGATGATGGCCGTCTTTGATCACGCGACGGTCCACGCGCTCCTGCGGGACCGCAGGTTGGGCCGCGCCATGCCCCCAGACCAACAACAGCCTACCCCCCCGCATTTGGCTGATTTCGACGCGGTGGAGCGGTATTCGATGCTGGATATGGAACCGCCGCGCCACACGCGCCTGCGCGGGCTGGTCCTGCGCGCTTTCACCTCACGCCGGATCAAGGCGCTGGAGCCTGACATCCGCGAGATTTGCACAACCCTTTTGCAAGAGCTGCCGACTGAGCCCTTTGACCTGCTGCCCACCTATTGCCGTGAGGTGCCTGTGCGCATTATCGCGCGGCTGCTGGGCGTCCCCGAAGAGATGTCAGGTGACCTGTTGCGCTGGTCCAACGCGATGGTCGCGATGTATCAAGCCAGCCGCACGCATGAGACCGAGGTGACCGCCAATGCAGCCGCGCGCGACTTCGCTGATTTCCTGACCGGCTATATCGACGCGCGCCGCTCGGATCCGCGCGATGATCTGATCACCCAGCTGATCGCCGCCGAAGAAGATGGCCAGCACCTCTCGACCCCCGAGATGATCGGCACCTGCATCCTGCTGCTGAACGCGGGCCACGAAGCGACGGTGCACACTCTTGGCAATGGCGTCAAAGCCCTGTTTGAGCACAGCACCGGATCAGACGCGCTGGCCCCCAGTCAGATCGACGCCACGGTGGAGGAAATCCTGCGCTTTCGACCCGCCGCTGCATATGTTCACCCGCTACGCCTATGAGCGACATCGATCATTGGCGACACACGCATTGCGCCAAGGCGCGCAGGTGGCGCTGATGCTGGGCGCCGCCGGGCGCGACCCCGCGTCTACCCGAACCCCGACGCGTTCGATCCCTGGCGCAAACGCGCGGCACATGTGGCGTTCGGCGGTGGGTTGCATTTCTGCGTCGGCGCGCCGCTGGCACGGATGGAATTGCAGATCGCCCTGCCGATGCTCTTTGATCACCTGCCACGGCTGGCCTTGGCCGATGCGCCAAACTACGCCAACACCTACCACTTTCACGGCCTCACGGCCCTGGACAGTTACCGCCTGACGCCCCCCCTCAGGCTCACGCCGCAATTGGCGTCAGCATATAATGCGGCGTAAGCCGCGCATTTGGATCACGCTACAGCGGCAAGGCCGTGGTCGATTTGATCTCTTCCATCGAAAGCAGCGCAGTCACGTTATACACGCGCACCTCAGAGATCAGCGCCTGATAAAACGCATCATAGGCCCGCGCGTTTTGCACCCGCACCTTCAGGATGTAATCGATGTCACCGGCGAGCCGATGCGCTTCTTGCACTTCCGGACGGTCGTGCAACGCCTTGAGAAAGGCCGCCTGCCATTCCGCCTCATGCTCGGACGTGCGGATCAGCACGAAGAAACAGGCCTCGAACCCCAGCGCCTCGGCATCGACGATCACGGTCTGCGGCCCGATCACGCCGGCCTCGCGCATCTTGCGGATCCGGTTCCACACCGGGGTCTTGGAACTGCCCACCGCACGCGGCGATCTCGTCCAGTGACTGGCTCGCGTCCCGTTGCAGCGCGGCAAGGATTTTCTTGTCAGTGTCGTCAATCCGAACGGCCATTCCGGTTTTCCCTTCCAAATCCCTCGTTTGTTCTGGAACGCAGAGAAAACAGAACAAGTGTCCTTATTCAAGCCCGCTACTGGCGCAAATGCGGAACATTTTCCTATATTGAGGCACAGAAACAGCGAAAACCGTTCACATGGATCATTTCCCGATCTTTCTCAGCCTCAGAAGGCCGCCGCATCGTGCTGTCGGGCGGCGGCGAGGCCGCCCTGGCCAAGCTGCGCCTGCTGCTGAAGACCACAGCCCACATCACCGTCTTTCGCCACGCGGCCCTGCGCCGCAGATCACGGATTGGGCCGCGAAGGCAAGCTGACGTTGATCCAACGGCGTATGTCACCCGGCGATACGCTGTGTGCCGCACTTTTCTACGCCGCCGATGAGGACGGCACCGAAGATGCCCGCACCAGCGCTATTGCCCGGGCCGACGGCGCGCTGGTCAATATCGTCGACAACCTGGCAGATAGCCAGTTCATCACCCCCGCCATCGTCGACCGCGACCCGGTGACCATCGCCATCGGCACCGAAGGCGCCGCCCCGGTTCTGGCCCGCGCGATCAAGGCAGACCTCGAAGAGCGCCTGCCCGCCTCGCTTGGCACGCTGGCCCGCATCGGCAAAGGGTTTCGTAAAATGGCGGACGCCTTGCCCTTTGGACGCGCGCGGCGTGATTTCTGGCGGGACTATTATTTCAACGCTGGCCCCAAGGCGATAACCGGCGGCCAATCGGCTGTAGAGATGGCGCTTGATGACCTGCTCACCGATCATTTGGAGCGCCCCGCGCGCGCCGGCCATGTGGCCTTTGTCGGCGCTGGACCCGGTGATCCGGATCTGCTGACGCTCAAGGCGCGCCGCGCACTCGATGAGGCGGACGTGGTGATCCACGACCGCCTGATCAGCCAGCCGATCCTTGAGCTTGCCCGTCGCGAAGCGATCATGATCGACGCCGGCAAAGAGGGCTTTGGCCCGTCAATGTCGCAGGCCGACATCAACGCACTGATCGTGCATCATGCGCAGACGGGCGCGCAGGTGGTGCGCCTCAAATCCGGCGACGCCACCGTGTTCGGCCGTCTGGACGAAGAGATCGACGCCGTGGACGCGCATGGCATCGGCTGGCATATCGTACCTGGCATCACATCCGCCTCCGCCGCCGTCGCCAGCATCGGGCAAAGCCTGACCAAGCGCGAGCGCAATTCCTCGGTGCGGTTTCTGACCGGCCACGACATGAAGGGTTTCGCCGATCACGACTGGAAGGCGCTTGCCCAACCCGGCGAAGTCGCCGCGATCTACATGGGCAAGAAATCCGCCCGTTTCATTCAGGGCCGGCTGATGATGCACGGCGCCGACCGGCACACGCCCGTCACCGTGATCGAAAACGCCTCGCGCCCCGATCAGCGGGTGCTCGCCACCACGCTGGACGCCCTGCCCGCCGCATCTGGCGGCCGCCGACGATGACCGGCCCTGCGCTGACCTTCTCGGTCTGCGCCCCGCGCGCACGCGGAACACGACGTCATACCGACAGTTTCGACACGAAACCGACAGCCGTCCCGCACGCGCAGGAGGCGCTTTGATATGCCCAAGCTTTTCACCCCCAAAGTCGTCACCGCCAACGACCTCTTGCGCGGCGACGTGATCTACCAGACCGCGACCGGCTGGAGCCGCGATCTGGCGGACGCCGAAGTGCTGACGGATGAGGCCGACGCGGACCTGCGCCTGCTCGATGCCAGCTGCAGCAAACCGGCGAGGTGGTCGGCGCCTATCTCGCCGATGTTGCCCTTGACGGCCGACGCACCCGCACCGCCCACTTCCGCGAGGCTTTCCGCGCGACGCGGCCCCTCAAACTATCCCACGGCAAGCAAGAGGTGCAGAGCAATGTATAACTACACCGACTTCGACACCGCCTTTATCGCCGAACGCAACGCCCAGTTCCGCGCGCAGGTCGAGCGCCGCATCGACGGCTCGCTGACCGAGGATGAATTCAAGCCGCTGCGCCTGATGAACGGGCTCTATCTGCAACTGCACGCCTACATGCTGCGCGTGGCGATTCCTTACGGCACGCTCAACAGCCGCCAGATGCGCAAGCTGGCCGACATCGCCGACAAGTGGGACAAGGGCTACGGCCATTTCACCACGCGCCAGAACATCCAGTACAACTGGCCCGGCCTGCGCGATGTGCCCGACATGCTGGACGCGCTGGCCGAGGTGCAGATGCACGCCATCCAGACCTCCGGCAACACCATCCGCAACGTGACCGCCGACCATTTCGCGGGTGCTGCCGCCGACGAGATCGCCGACCCGCGCCCGGTGGCCGAGCTGATCCGCCAATGGTCCACCGATCACCCGGAATTCCAGTTCCTGCCGCGCAAGTTCAAGGTCGCCGTGACCGGTTCGCCCAATGACCGCGCCGTCACCCGCGCCCATGACATCGGCCTGCGTATGGTAACACGCGATGGGCTGCCCGGCTTTGAGGTGATCGTCGGTGGCGGTCTGGGCCGCACCCCGATGATCGGCAAGGTGCTGCGTGATTTCCTGCCGCGCGAAGACCTCTTGCCCTATCTTGAAAGCATCGTCAGCGTCTACAACCTGCTCGGGCGCCGCGACAACAAATACAAGGCGCGGATCAAGATCACCGTGCACGAAAATGGCCTCGACGACATCCGCGCCCGCGTCGAGGAGCGTTTCGCCCTGATCCGGCCGCAGTTCACCGGCGTCGACCAGCAGATGCTGGCCGCGATCGAGGCGGATTTCGCGGCGCCCCTGCTTTCCGGATCGACCCCGCTCGCAACTTTGAGGCCGCCTACACCAACGATCCGGTGTTTCGCTCTTGGGCCGACACGAACCTGAGCGAGCACCGCGCGCCGGGCTATGCCATCGTCTCGATCAGCCTCAAGGCGCATGGCGCCACGCCGGGCGATGCGACGTCTGCGCAGATGCGCCTGATGGCCGATCTGGCCAAGACCTACGGCCATGACGAGTTGCGCATCAGCCACGAGCAGAACGTGATCCTGCCGCATGTGCACCGCGCCGACCTGCCGGCCCTTCATGCCGCACTGCGCGCAGCGGGCCTCGCCACCGCCAATATCGGCCTGATCTCCGATATCATCGCCTGCCCCGGCATGGACTACTGCGCGCTGGCCACGGCCCGCTCGATCCCCATCGCGCAGGAGATCGCCACGCATTTCGACGACCTGAAGCTCGAGCACGACATCGGCCCGCTCAAGATCAAGATCTCGGGCTGCATCAACGCCTGCGGGCACCACCATGTGGGCCACATCGGCATCCTTGGCCTCGACCGCGCAGGCGTGGAAAACTACCAGATCACCCTGGGCGGCGACGGCACCGAGGACGCCCACATCGGCGAACGCGCGGGTCCCGGCTTCTCCGCCGATCAAATCATCCCTGCCGTGGAGCGCCTGGTCATGGCCTATCTCGATCTGCGCGACGACGCGTCCGAGACATTCCTGCAAACCTACCGCCGTCTCGGTCTCGCCCCCTTCAAGGCGGCCCTCTACCCGGAGGCGCAAGCCAATGCCGCTTGACGAACCCGCGCTTCATCTTTCCCGACAAACGTCCCCCGGAGGGTCGGAAGATGCGGCGCAGCACACACAAGTGGCGGAATTGAATGCTGCGTTGCGCCATCATAGCGCCACAGACGTTCTGCGCCGCGCAGCACAGGATATTCCAGACCTCGCATTGGTCTCCAGTTTTGGCGCGGACTCCGTGGTCTTGTTGCACCTCACCGCGATGGTGAGCCGTAACCTGCCCGTTATCTTCATCGACACCGAAATGCTCTTTGCGGAAACGCTCGTCTACCAACATGAGGTGGCCGAACGCCTTGGCCTGCGCAACCTAAAGATAATCCGCAGCGCTGACATCAAAAGCCACGACCCGGACGGCACTCTGCATCAAACCAACCCCGATGCCTGCTGTGCGCTGCGCAAATCGCGCCCTCTCTCGCGGGCATTGGAAGATCACGGCGGCTGGATCACCGGGCGCAAACGCTTTCAATCCCGCACCCGCGCGGCGTTGGATTTTTTCGAGGTCGAACCGGGCACAGCCCGCATCAAGGTCAATCCACTGGCCCACTGGGCACCGGGTGATGTGGCGGATTACATCGCCGAAAACCGCTTGCCGCGGCACCCTCTGGTGGCGCGCGGGTATCCATCCATCGGCTGCGCGCCCTGCACATCGCAAGTCGCCGCCGGGGAAGACGCACGCGCCGGACGGTGGCGTAACACAGAAAAAGAAGAGTGCGGAATACACTTTGCCAATGGCAAACTGTTCCGCCAAGGAGCACAGACATGAGCGTGATCGTCACAGACACAGGATTCAACACCGACGACTGGACCACCGGCTTCGCGGCACCGGGTGCGGCCAATGATGCCGACGCGCTCGACATCGCTTCGGACACCGACCCGGCGGACATTGTCTTGTCAGGCGGGTTGCGGATGATCCGGGTGGATTTCCCGTCTTCGGCAGACGGGCGCGGCTTTACCATCGCGCGTCAATTGCGCCTGCGTGGATATCAGGGCCGGTTGCGGGCCAAGGGTCATGTGCTGGCCGACCAATACGCAATGGCCCGCCGCGCAGGCTTTGACGAGGTTGAGATCTCCGATGATCTGGCTGCGCGCCAACCAGCCTCGCAATGGCAGTTTCGTGCGGACTGGCGCGCCCATCATTATCAGGCCCGATTGCAGGGGCGCGCGCGCCCTGCGGCATAACGCGCGGCCAAACCTCTTTCCCAAACGCAATTCCCCCCCTAAAAGGATAAGCGCAGGTGTCAGCCTGCGTTGACACATGACATGACCGAGCAAACATCCGTGACCCAGACCGCCGCCAAACCCGTACCCACCCTGCCCGACGCCCAGACCGTGACATCCGTCAAACACTGGACGGACCGGCTGTTTTCCTTCCGGGTGACGCGCCCTGTATCTCTGCGCTTTCGGTCAGGTGAATTCGTGATGATCGGCCTGATGGGCGATCCGGACCCCAAAACCGGCAAGCAAAAGCCGCTGTTGCGCGCCTACTCCATCGCCTCGCCCTCTTGGGATGAAGAGTTGGAGTTCTACTCGATCAAGGTGCAGGACGGCCCGCTGACCTCGCGCTTGCAGCACATACAACCCGGCGACGAGATCATCCTGCGCCCCAAGCCCGTCGGCACTTTGGTGCATGACGCGCTGCTGCCGGGTAAACGCATCTGGTTTTTTGCGACCGGCACAGGGTTTGCGCCCTTTGCCTCGCTGCTGCGCGACCCGCAGACCTATGAGGACTATGACGAGGTCATCATCACCCACACCTGCCGTGAAGTCGGCGAGCTGGCTTACGGTGCCGAGCTGATTGATGACATCCGCAAAGACGAGCTGCTCAATGAGCTGATCGGTACGGAAAACCTCGCCAAGCTGAAATACTACCCCACCACCACCCGCGAGCAGAGCCCGAAGATGGGCCGCATCACCGACCTGATGCGCTCTGGCGAAGTGTTCAAAGATCTGGGCGTGCCGCCTCTTAAACCTGAGACAGACCGCGCGATGGTCTGTGGCAATCTGGCGTTCAATCTTGAGATCAAAGAAATGCTCGAAGAATACGGCCTGCAAGAAGGCGCCAACTCCAACCCGCAGCAATATGTGGTTGAAAAGGCATTTCTCGACTGACGCGCAGCACCGCTATCCGGCCAGCGGCACACCCTTGACCGTGATGCGGTGCATCAACCGCGTATGGCCTGCGTAATCGGCCGTTGCATAGTGCTGTACCAAGCGGTTGTCCCAGATTGCGACCATGCCCGGCTGCCACACAACCCGGCAGGTGAAAATCGGCTGGGTGACGAAGCGGTAGATATATTCCAGCAGCGGCGCGCTCTCTTGCTCTGACCAGCCATCAAAATGGGTTGTGAAATCCCCGTTGACATAGATCGCCTGCGCACCGGTTTTGGGGTGGCGGATCACGGCCGGGTGGCGCACGGCCCCTTGGAACGCGCTGTCTTGGGCCTTGATCCCGGCCTTGCTGTCGGCAAAACTTCCGTCGCTGTGCCAGGCGTGCAGCCCTTCCAACGTTTTGCGCAATCCCGGTGACAGCGCTTGGAACGCCGCCGTCATCGAGGCAAAATGCGTATCCCCGCCGTAGGGCGGCAAATCGACCGCTTTGAGGATGGAGCACATGGCAGGGGCCGCATCATAGCTGTGATCGGTGTGCCATGTGCCGCCAATCACCTTGACCTGATCTGGGACTGAGCGGACCTCGGCGATTTGCGGATGTTCTGCCACGGGCGTGAAAAAGCGATTGACGTCGATCTCTCCAAAGTGCTCCGCCAGTCGAAGATGCTCTTGCGGGGTCAAGTGCTGATCGGGCAGCACCACAACACCATGTGCATAAAGCGCATCCTCAACAGCCTCCAGCGCCGCAGACGAACACGTTGCAATGCGGTGTCCGGTCAGACGTGCCCCCGCATGCCCGCTCATTTTTTCGATGTGCCACTCAGCCATTCGCTTTCCCCCCGCTGCGTTCAGACTGTGGCGCAAACCCTGCGATCCGCGCAACAAAAAAGGCGCCGCACGCGGGGTGCGACGCCTCTGATTGCTGCGTTGCCGGATCTCTTCAGAGGCCAAGCGCCTCGCGCACCCGCTCTAGGGCGACTTTCAGCAATTCGGGGTTGTCCTCCGCCTGCTTCAGCGCCGAGGACAGAACCGTCTTTTGCAACTGACCCAGCTCCGAGCCTTCGATCATCTCGGACACTTTACCCAGATCAAACCCATCGACGGTCAATGCTTCGGCCGGGTCCGCCGTGGCAGCCATGGCTGTGTCTGTCGTCGCCGCTGCGGTTTCCGTGCCCGCTTCCACTGCTTCGTCACCTGTCGCGGCAGTGCCTTCGGCCCCTTCGGTCACCGCATCAGCGGCTGCAGTCGCTGCATCCGTTGCGGTCTCCGTGGCCGCTTCCGCCGCATCACTTGCCGCCTCTGTCGTTGCGCTCACCGCATCGGACGCTGCATCCGCTGCCGTCGATGCCGCTTCACTGGCGGCTTCGGTGGCCGCTGTTGCGGTGTCTGTCACTGTCTCCGTCACCGCTTCCACAGCGTCACTTGCAGATTGTGTCGCGGTGTCCACGGCCTGTTCTGCAGCCTCGGTCGCCGCCGTAGCAGCTTCATTCGCGGCGTCAGACGCGGCATCCACCGCATCGCTGACCGCCCCTTCGACAGCGCTGACCGCGTCACCAGCGGCCTCTGTCGCAGATTCAAGGGCCGCCGGCGCATCGACGCTTTCTGCAGCCTCCTGCATAACCTCCTGCGGCGACTGCCCGGAGATATACATATACCCGCCCACAGCCACGATTGCCGCGAGCACGATCCACACCAGATTCTTCATTACATTCGCTCCACTAGAATTAAACCAAGGGCAGCAATTGCGCCCTACTTCCTGTCTCCTGCCACTTGGGCGTAACAACGCAAAGTCACAAGGGGGAAAATCGCCTGCATCGGCCCATTCCAGCCGATTTTGCGGCTTGAAGTAGCGCCAACCCGCGTTTACCTTGGCGTCTCAGAATTGATCAACCATCAAAGGACGAACACCATCGCTCGCAGACCACACAACGCGCCGCCGCAACGTGAAACCGGCCCCCGCGTGAATGACAAGATCCGGTCCACAGAAATACGCCTGATTGGCGCCGACGGCGAAAACGTCGGTGTCGTATCGCCTGAACGCGCCATGGAAATGGCCGATGAAGCGGGTCTGGATCTGGTCGAAATCTCGCCCAATGCCAACCCGCCCGTGTGCAAGATCATGGATTTTGGCAAGTTCAAATACGAGACGCAGAAACGCGAAGCGGAAGCCCGCAAGAAGCAGAAGATCATCGAGATCAAAGAGGTCAAGTTCCGCCCGAACACGGACACCAATGACTACGATGTGAAAATGCGCAATGTGTTCAAGTTTCTCGACAATGGCGACAAAGTGAAAATCACCCTGCGGTTCCGTGGCCGCGAGATGGCGCACCAGAACCTTGGACGCGAATTGCTGGAACGTGTGGCAGAAGACACCAAAGAGGTGGGCCGCGTAGAGAACTTCCCCAAGATGGAAGGTCGCCAGATGGTCATGCTGATCGGCCCAGTGCCGAAGTAACACGCTCGGGCTTGCGCGCTCTCAGCGTTTGTGCGCAAACGTCTGCCGCTTGGACAATACACAGGGCCCGACGCGGCGCCACAGCAAACCGAAAACATCTGTCAAACGCCCCCTTCTCGCAGAACGGGGCGTTTGTTTTTCGGCGGTGGCTCTCAGACACGCCGCCATACAAAGGTCACCCGCCCACGTTTGAGAGCGCGCCAGAAGATCGTGCCAAACGCTACACCAGCGATTTCCAAAAGGTGATCTTGTCATCCCCCTTGCCCCAGAAATCCCGCACGCGGGCCTCTTCGGTAAAGCCTTTGGCCAAGTAGAACGCGCGTGTGCGATCATAGGCCGCCGTGCTGGATGTATCGGCAATCAAAATGCGCTGCCCCTCTGACCGAAGTCGCGCTTCCAAATGCGCAGCAAGCGCGCCTCCGCACCCACCGCCCTGTTCTGCCGGGAGGATGCCAATGGCCAGCATGTTCCAGGTGCCATCCGCCAGTGCCTCAGGCACCGCATAACAAAAACCCACGGACCTGCCGCTGATCTCGCATGTCAGCCATATCTCGGGGGTGTCGTCGCCCCGCAGAAAGCCACCGGCAAGCTCAGGCAGCATCTCACTGGGAAAAAGCTCCAGCTGATTCAGCACAGCTTGCAGGTCAGCCACGTCTGTGTCGCGTGTCGGTCGTATCATCATATTGATGTCGTCTTTCATCCTCTGCCACAGCGGTGAAATCGCCCCATGCGGCACGCGCGGGCACCATGCCTAAACCAGATCGCATTTTGTGGAAAAGGATGACGAACCGCACAATAACAGTCCGCTAGCGATGGCTCAGACGGCGTTCTATTCGGTTGTTCTGAGGTTCAGGACTTGGCGGCAGCCCGCAAGCGTAGAGATAACCACTGCAAAACGCGGCATCAGTGAAAAGCCGACTTTAGAACCTATCGGCAATACCCAACGCAAACACCCCGACGCCTAATCCTTCAACATACATGAAAAAGGCCCACCCGGGGGATCGGGCAGGCCAAAATATACTTACAATGCAACGTTACCCAGCAGCAGCAACCGCGCGCTTGGTCATGACGCCGATCAAATGCGCGCGGTAATCGCCCGTGCCATGCAGATCGCTGATCATATTGTCACCAGACACCGACAACCCATCCAACGCAGCCGCCGAGAAATCAGACGACAGCGCCGCTTCGGCCTCGCTCCAACGGAACACGCCGTCATTGGACGCCCCTGTCACAGCCACACGCACACCATCTGCGAACTTGGCCACAAACACACCCACCAGCGCAAAACGCGACGCAGGTTGCACGAATTTCTGGTAATTAGACGCCTGTGGAATGGGAAAGCGCACCTCGGTGATGATCTCACCTTCATCCAGTGCCGTGGCAAACATGCCCTGGAAATAGTCATCCGCTGCAATCGACCGACTATTTGTGATGATCGTCGCACCCGATCCCAAAGCCGCTGCCGGATAGCAGGCAGATGGGTCGTTGTTGGCCAATGACCCGCCAATCGTCCCGCGGTTGCGGACTGCCGGATCACCAATGTGACTGGCCAGATGCGCCAGCCCCGGATAATGTGAAGCCGCCTCACGCGCGACATCGGCATGGGTCGTGGACCCGCCCACACACAACTGACCATCATCGCTGATACAAACGCCGCGCATTTCAGCAATGCCCGTCAGGCTCACCAGAACAGACGGGCTGGCCAAACGCTGCTTCAGCGTTGGAATCAGCGTTTGCCCGCCTCCCAACGGTTGCGCCTCATCGCGCGCCAATGCGCTCACCGCATCCGCGACCGAGCTCGGCTTCTCTACATCAAAGTTATACATCTCTTCATCCTTTCCTCCGGCGAAACAACTTCTCGTTTTCCTTTCGCCAAAAATACCTCGGGGAGCGCGAGGGGCTGGCCCCTCGCTCCCGCCCTCTCAGATCATTGCATCGCGGCCCAAACACGGCTCGGTGTCAACGGCATGTCGATGTGTTCGACCTTCTTGCCGCCCGAGTGCAGCGCATCAATCACCGCGTTCACGACTGTCGGCGGCGACGCAATCGCCCCCGCTTCACCACATCCCTTCACACCCAGTGGATTGTGCGTGCATGGTGTCTGACAGGAATGATCCACCTGCAAGAACGGCACATCATCGGCACGTGGCATCGTGTAATCCATATAGGATGCGCTCAACAACTGGCCGTTTTCATCATAGGCACAGTTTTCCAGCAACGCCTGCCCGATCCCTTGCGCGACACCGCCATGCACCTGCCCGGTCACGATCATCGGGTTGACCACATTGCCGAAATCATCGACTGCCGTGAACCTCTCGATCGTCACCTTACCGGTTTCGGGGTCAACTTCGACCTCACAGGCATAGGCCCCTGACGGGTAGGTAAAGTTGGACGGGTCATAGAACGCGGTCTCTTCGAGGCCGGGCTCGATTTCCTCCAGTGGATAATTGTGCGGCACATAGGCCGCCAGGGTCACATCGCCCCAGGCCACGGATTTGTCCGTCCCTGCAACGCTGAATGCACCATCCTTCAACTCGATGTCCGCCTCGGAGGCTTCCAGCAAGTGGCTGGCGATCTTCTTGGCCTTGTTGATGATCTTTTCGGTGGCGCGCACAATCGCAGAGCCACCCACGGCCAGCGACCGGGACCCGTAGGTCCCCATGCCCATCGGGCTGTTGGCGGTGTCACCATGCACGATCTCGATCATACTCTCATCAATCCCGATCATCTCCGCGACAACCTGTGGAAAGGCTGTTTCATGGCCCTGACCATGACTGTGAGACCCGGTCATGACGACCAGACCGCCAGTGGCATTGACCCGCACGGTGGCGGATTCGTAGAGCCCCGCACGCGCGCCCAACTGACCCACCAGATTGGAGGGCGCCAGCCCACAAGCTTCGATGTAGCAGTTGATGCCCAAACCGCGTAGCAAACCCTTGGCTTCGGACGCTTTCCGCCGCGCGTCAAAGCCACTCAGGTCGGCAAGTTCTTCCATCTTGTCCATGACGGCCACATAGTCGCCAGTGTCGTATTCAACCGCGACCGGCGTGGCATAGGGGAATTCCGTCACAAAGTTCTGACGCCGCAGCGCAATGGGGTTGACCCCAAGCTCACGCGCCGCCTTGTCGATCACCCGCTCGATCTGGAACGTGGCCTCCGGACGTCCGGCACCTCGATAAGCATCAACCGGAACGGTGTTGGTGAACACACCTTTGACGTTCACATAGATGTTGGGCGTCTTGTAGTTGCCCGCCATCAGCGTGCCGTGCAGATACGTTGGCACCGAAGGCGCAAAGGTCGACAGATACGCGCCCATGTTTGCGTAGGTCTCGGTGCGCAAGGCTATGAAGTTGTTGTCCGCATCCAGCCCCAGTTCAATCTTGGTGACGTGATCGCGCCCATGGGCGTCCGACATGAACGCCTCTGTACGGCTCGACGTCCACTTGACCGGACGGTTGCAGGCCTTGGCCGCGAAGGTGCAAAAGGCTTCTTCCTGATAGTGGAAGATCTTGGTGCCAAAGCCGCCGCCCACATCGGGGGCCACGACACGCAACTTGTGTTCGGGAATGCCCAGAACGAACGCGCCCATCAACAGACGAATGACATGCGGGTTCTGCGACGTGGTATAGAGCGTATAATCACCTGTCCCACGGGCATATTGGCCCACAGCAACACGCGGCTCCATCGGGTTGGCGACCAGACGATTGTTCACCAACTCCAATGTCGTCACATGCGCCGCCGTTTCAAAAGCGGCGTCCGTGGCGGCTTTGTTGTCCTCGATGAACCCCCAGTCAAAGCACAAGTTAGACGTCAGATCATCGTGCACCTTCACATCGCTGCTGGCGACGGCTGATTTCATGTCAACGACGGCGGGCAATTCGCTGATGTCCACCTCGATCGCCTCGGCGGCGTCACGGGCCTGTTCCAGCGTATCGGCCACGACAGCCGCAATCGGCTCGCCGACGTGGCGCACCTTGCCATCGGCCAGAATAGGGTGCTTGGGCTCTTGCATCGGCTCGCCGTGCTTATCGGTGACCTGCCATCCGCAGGGCACACCGCCCACTTCGACGAAATCCGCGCCTGTGAAGATCTTCACGACACCCGGCATCGTTTCGGCGGCCGCGGTATCAACCGAATTGATCGTGCCATGCGCAATATCGGAGCGCAGGAAAAACACATGCGCCTGTCCATTGATGTTAATGTCGTCGGTGTAATTTCCGGCCCCTGTCAGGAACCTTACGTCCTCGCGGCGCTTGCTGCTGGCACCGATGCCTCCGTCCTTTGGCATGTTTTCTCCTCCCTGAAGAAATCTGGCAGATCCTGTCCGCCCTCATGTCTAATATGCGTGATGCGGCCCCAATTGCAGACGCTCTTTCGAGCATTGCAACCGGGGTTGCATTTCGTCTTGGCACCCTGCCCGCGCGTTTCATAGCGCCCGTGGTGGTGACACTTGGCCACCCAGCGTGGCGTGATGATCCGCGGCGCAGGGCCTTCGGTCTTACTCCGCCGCGATGGCGCCGACGTCCTGACCAGAGGCGGCCATGATCGCCTTGACGATGTTGTGGTACCCCGTACAGCGGCAGATGTTGCCTTCAAGGTACTCGCGCACCTCTGCCTCGGACGGCTTTGGGTTGTCTTTCAACAAAGAGGCCGCCGACATCACCATACCCGGCGTGCAAAACCCGCACTGAAGCCCATGATGATCCTGAAACGCCTGCTGGATCACGCCAAGCGACCCATCTGCGTTGGCCATCGCTTCGATCGTTTTGACCTCGGCACCGTCGGCTTCTGCAGCCAGCATCGTGCAGGATTTGATGGCCTCGCCATTCACATGCACAACGCAGGCTCCGCACTGGCTGGTGTCGCAGCCCACATGGGTCCCTGTCAGGTGCAGCGTGTCGCGCAGGAAAGAGGACAAAAGCGTGCGCCCTTCCACTGTGCCGGACGCGGCTTTCCCGTTCACGGTCATTTTGACCTGTGTCATAGCTTCCTCCCTAAAAGCGTTTGATTTGGCGCGAGTTAAGCACGGGCGGCGGCGCTTGAGAAGTCCTTACTTCGCCTGATCCGCGAAACTGCATGATAGTGCCAAGGATCAGCTTTGGGGCGGCGCCTGACGGGGGCGCGGGCGGGTCGGAATTTCCTTGAGCAAACCGCCCACACCCATCGCGGCAATGTCACTGCCACGCACCGGCACGCCACAGACCACCCGTTCCAGCACCCAATCGGCCCCGTTCAGCGCAGGCGACCGCGCGCATCCCGGCAATCCGATGACCGGCTTGCCCCGCACGTGCCCCAGAAAGAGCAGATTACCGGGATCAACGGGCATGCCGTAATGCTCGATCTCACCGCCAGCACGACGCACCGCTTCGGGCGCTGTGTCGCGAATGTCGGAGGTGGCCGACCCGGTCAGGATCAGGATCAAATCGGCATCCGTATTATCTAACGCATCTGAAATGGCCGCTTCGGTATGCGCGACAATGCGTTTTTCCATGCGCACGCCCAAGGCGTCCAGCCGTTCCGCGACCGCCTTATGCCCGGTTTGCCCATCATCACCGGCGACCGTCGTCTGCACCA
This sequence comes from uncultured Alphaproteobacteria bacterium, assembly GCA_942490645.1. Classification (GTDB taxonomy): domain Bacteria; phylum Pseudomonadota; class Alphaproteobacteria; order Rhodobacterales; family Rhodobacteraceae; genus CALNXN01. The sequence continues at coordinate 507,918 of CALNXN010000010.1, forward strand.
GCAGCGCGCTTGGCAGGGTCGCAGCCCGCATCCGCAGCATTCCCGGCGCGATGGCCTCCGCCTGTGCCAGCGCAGCGTCCGGCACCGCGTAAGAGATGATCTTGATCGTGGCCACCATGCCGCCCGGCCTCATCCGCTGCCAGCGCGGCACCGTGGCGATGGTGATCATCGGATCAATAGCGTTGAACGCGTTCACCTTGTCTGCGTCCACTTCCGCCACGCCGGGAATGTCACTGAACAGATTGACCCGACCTGTCGCCGCCACGGAAGCGCGCAGCCCCAAGACCGCTGGATCATCGCCCAAAACGGCACCCGCAATCCGGTCCGCCGCTGTGTCTTCATGAATATCACCCGTCTCCAACCGAGCTACGGTCACGTGCGAAATACCGTTTTGCGCCAAAAGCGCCAGATCATCCGCCGTCAGCACCCGGCCCTTGCGCAACCGCCCCTTGGCCAGACGTTCCGAATGGGCCAGTATCGCGCCTTCGGCCTGCGCAACCTCGACCGCGCCGAATTTCATGCGCCGCGCCTGAGGATCTGGGTCATCTGCGCCAGGATCGACACGGCAATTTCGGGTGGGCCCGACGCCCCGATGTCCAGCCCGACGGGCCCGTGAATGCGCGCGATTGTCTCAGCGTCAAACCCGGCCTGCGTCAGCCGTTCGACCCGTTTGGCATGGGTTCGTTTCGACCCCAGCGCACCGATGTAGAACGCACCCGAGCGCAGCGCGATGTGAAGTGCAGGGTCATCCAGTTTTGGATCATGTGTCAGCAAAACAAGTGCGGTGCGCGTATCAAGGCCATATGTCGCCAGCGCCTCATCCGGCCAATCATCCAGAATGGTTTCACCGGGAAACCGCGCCTCCGATCCAAATGCGCCGCGCGGGTCGATGATCACCGGGTCATAGCCTGCAATCCGTGCCATCGGCACAAGCGCCTGTGCGATATGCACCGCACCCACGATGGCCAGCCGCAGGGGTGGGTTGTGAATACCGATGAACACATCCGTGTCCGGCTCAAACCCGGAGCGGTCCATCGCAAAGCGGTCCGCATAGCCCTCGCGGATCAGGCGGCGGGTCGATCCGCTCAGATCAACCTCGTAGGCAACGGGCACGCGCGCGGCGCGGTCGGCCACCAGATCCTCCAACAAAGCGGGTGGCATCACCTCGCCCACAGGCTCCACCAGAATGCGGATCGTCCCGCCACAGGCCAGACCAACGGCAAAGGCATCCCCGTCGCTGACACCATATTCCAGCACCCGCGCCTCGCCTTTTTCCAACGCGTCGGCAGCCTCGAGCACCACGGCCCCCTCGACACATCCGCCCGAAACGGAGCCTTGCATCTCACCATCGCCTGCGATCACCAATTGTGCTCCCACGCGCCGTGGCGCAGAGCCCCATGTCTCCACAACCGTCGCCAGAACGGCGCCGCGTCCGGCCTCATACCAGGCCAGTGCCTGTTCGGGTGCGTTTTCAAAGACATCCATCGTTTCTCTCCCTTGTGATCCGCGCACAGCGCATTGTTGGTGTGCTTGGATGCGCGGATCTTCCCGCGCCCAGAAAATCGTGTGCGGCGCAGCCGCTCCATTGGATCACGCCGCGCGACGGGACGCAATTCACACCTTGTCGGCGCAGCGCTGCGACATTACATCTTAGCCCAAGCCTAGAACACCCGGAGCCTCACTATGCCGATGCAAGCCCGCGAAATCGAAGACCTGCTGCGCCAGAGCTTTCCAGATGCCACCATTCAGGTGGAAGGAAACGACGGCGTGCACATGGCAGCGATCGTTGTGGATGAGAGTTTTCGCGGCAAGAACCGGGTTCAGCAGCAACGTGCCGTCTACGCCGCCCTCAAAGGCAAGATGGACGGCTCGCAAGGCGAGCTTCATGCGCTGGCTCTGACGACCAAGGCGCCGGACTGATGTCATGAACTGGACCCTGATCGTCATACTCAGCGCCCTTGTGCTCCTTTTGGCAGTACTGCGCGGCCTTCAGGCATTGCGCCACACTGAGGGCACCGAACGCGGCAGCCCTCCGGGCAAAGGGTATCATGTGATCAAGGCGAACTACTTCTCCGGCGGCGGAGGCGGGGGTCAGGCGGGTGAGTTCCGCGTGCCACGCGATCCGCAGGAATATGCAAAAACATTCATCCCAAGGGACAAACGACATGACTGATGCGAACACACAAATCCAGCAGACGATCACCTCAAACGATGTGGTCTTGTTCATGAAGGGCACCAAGGAAATGCCGCAGTGTGGCTTTTCCAGCCGCGTCGCAGGTGTGCTGAACTATATGGGCGTGGACTTTTCCGATGTGAACGTCCTGTCCGATGAGACGCTGCGCCAAGGGATCAAGGAGTTTTCGGACTGGCCAACGATCCCGCAGCTTTACGTCAAAGGCGAGTTCGTCGGCGGCTGCGATATCATCACCGAAATGACGCTCTCGGGTGAATTGGATACGCTCTTTGAAAATAGCGGTGTGACCTTTGACAAGGACGCTGCTGACAAGATCCGCGAAGCCAACGGCTGACGCCCGACATTGCCAGACACGAAAAGGCCCGTCAGAGCAATCTGACGGGCCTTTTTTGTATCAATGTGCTCGTCCGATCGCCGTCAGGACGCGCCTTTTTCCTCGACTGCACTGGCCAGCGCCTCTGCACGCGCGGCCAGTTCGGCCAGCGTGTCGGTTACGCTTTCTGGAACCACGGGCACCTCAACGCGCTCTGGCTCCGCAGCCGTTTCGCGCAGCCGCGTCAGTTCGGCATCCCGTTCCGTTAGCTGGGCCTGCACTTCTGCGACGCGGTCCTCGACGCTGGCGGTTTTATCCGCAAGCATCAGTCCCGCCATCAACAACATGCGCGCCTCCGGCATGCGCCCCACCTGATCGGCCAACACCTGCGCTTCGTCATCCAGCATTTTGGCGGCCGTGTGCAGGTAGTGTTCTTCGCCTTCCTGACAGGCCACTTCAAACTGGCGGCCTCCGATGGAAATCGTGACTTCGGGCATCAGGCGGTCTCCTCTGTCTGGGCGGTCTCCAGCAATGGAGTCAGCGCGGCCAGCAGCGTGTCAGCCTGCGCCACTTCGGCGGTGCGCGCGGCACGCAGGGCCTCCAATTCAGCCATCATCGCCTTGTTGATCAAATGCGCGTCCCCCACCCCTTCGGCATTGGCATCACGCAGCGCCGCGCAAGCCTCCGACAGTTGCGCGTTGGCGCGCCGCAACCGCTGCAGATCCGTGTCGAGCTGCGTCATGCGCGCCTCGGATGCAGTGGCGCGTGTTTCCATCGCTTCCAGCGCCTTGGCCTGACGTTCTCCCAAAACGCGCACCCGCTCGGTGAGCTGCGCATTTACCGTTTTTTCTTCGTCCAGCGCCTGTTTAAGCGCCTCCGTATCTCCGGCATTGCCGCCAGAAAGCGCTTCTACGCCGGACGCGACCCGGTCCATCGCCGCTGTTATGCGGCGTTGCAATTCGTCTATTTCGCTCATGCCCACCTCATGTGCTGCCTGCCTGATCCGCCCATATGTGCCACAAATCGTCCTGCGAATCGCGCGCCTGGATGGATGGTGGCAATCCTAGCGAAGGAAAAAGGGAATTGCGCCCCCCTTTGTGATCAACGGCTTGGCGGGCGCACTTGATGTATCACTTTCACCCCTGCACCCGATGTGAAAAACGGCGGATCGCGCCGGTCAGGGCCAACTGCGCGACAGGGGTGTTCTCTGACCGCCAAACCGCCTAAACCGGGCGCCAAGTCCCGATCAGATGTAAAGGAATCGACCCCTTGGACCTCAACGCTCTTGCTGCCGCCCACCCCGATCACTGGTCCAAAGCGACCGCCATTCGCGCCCTGACACTCGACGCAGTTGCTGCGGCGAATTCCGGCCACTCCGGCATGCCGATGGGCATGGCCGATGCGGCGACCGTCCTGTTCGAGAACCACCTGAAGTTTGACGCAAGCGCCCCGCACTGGCCCGACCGTGATCGTTTCATCCTGTCTGCCGGGCACGGATCAATGCTGCTTTATTCGCTGCTGCACCTCACGGGCTATGCAGACATGACCCTCGAGCAAATCAAGAACTTCCGCCAGTGGGGTGCGATCACCGCAGGCCATCCCGAATATGGCCACGCCACGGGTATCGAAACGACAACCGGCCCCTTGGGTCAGGGCATTTCCAATGCCGTCGGATTCGCCATGGCCGAAGAGATCCAGCGCGCCCGTTACGGCAAGAAAATCGTCGATCACCATACCTACGTCATCGCCGGCGACGGCTGCCTGATGGAAGGCGTGAGCCAAGAGGCGATCACGCTGGCCGGTCGGCACCAACTCAGCAAACTGATCGTGCTTTGGGACAACAACAACATCACCATTGATGGGCCTGTGTCGCTGTCGGATCGCACCGATCAGGTTGGTCGCTTCATCTCTGCCGGATGGGATGTGATCGAAGTCGACGGGCATGACCCGGTGGCCGTTGATGGCGCGCTGACGCAGGCCAAGACCAACAGCAAGCCCACGATGATTGCCTGCAAGACGCACATCGCTTTGGGCCACGCAGCACAAGACACCTCCAAAGGTCACGGCGCGTTGACGGACGCGGCACAGATGGCCGACGCCAAAGCCGCCTATGGCTGGACGACCGGACCGTTCGAGGTGCCTGCTGATGTCAAGAAAGCATGGGAAGCCATCGGTGCGCGCGGCGCGTCTGATCGCACCGCATGGGAAGAGCGTTTCGCGGCTCTGTCGCAGAACAAGCGCGATCAGTTCAACCGCGCCTACGCTCTGGACGCCCCCAAGCGCCTGAGCGCGACGATCAAGGCGTTCAAGAAACAGATGTCGGAAACCGCGCCCAAACTGGCCACTCGCGCCAGTTCCGAAAAGGTGCTCGAAGTCGTCAACCCGATCATGCCCGAAACGGTGGGCGGGTCTGCGGACCTGACCGGCTCCAACAACACCAAGACCGGCGATCTGGGTGTGTTTGACGTCGACAACCGCAGCGGACGCTATGTCTACTGGGGCATCCGCGAGCACGGCATGGCGGCGGCCATGAACGGCATGGCACTGCATGGCGGTGTGCGCCCCTACGGCGGCACCTTCATGTGCTTTACAGATTATGCGCGCCCCGCCATGCGCTTGGCCGCCCTGATGAAGATTCCCACGGTTTTCGTAATGACCCACGACAGCATCGGGTTGGGCGAAGACGGCCCGACGCACCAACCAGTCGAACACCTGGCCATCAGCCGTGCCACCCCAAATACATATGTGTTCCGCCCCGCAGATACGATTGAAACAGCCGAAAGCTGGGAAATCGCGCTGACCTCCAAACAGACGCCGTCGGTTCTGTCGCTGACGCGTCAGGGTCTGCCCACCGTACGGACCGAACATAAGAACAAGAACATGACCGCGCAGGGTGCCTATGTTCTGGCGGATGCCACGGTCGGCAAACGTCAAGTGATCCTGATGGCGACCGGATCAGAGGTGTCTGTTGCAATGGCGGCGCGTGAGATGCTGCAAGCAGATGGCATTGGCTGCCGTGTGGTGTCGATGCCTTGCTGGGAGCTGTTTGAAGAGCAGGACGAACAATACCGCAAGCGTGTGCTGCCCGGTGGGCCAGTCCGCGTCGCGATCGAGGCGGGCATCCGCTTTGGCTGGGACCGCTGGCTTTATGGCGAGCGGGGACGTCGTGAAAAGGCGGGCTTTATCGGCATGCATGATTTCGGCGCTTCTGCCCCTGCGGATGTGCTTTTCAAGGAATTCGGCATCACCGCCGAGGCCGCTGTCGACAAGGCGCGCAAATTGATCGCGGGCGAGTGGCAAGACACCCGCAAGTGAACTGTCATTGCGCCTGCCCGCTCACACCGGGCAGGCGCTGACTGCGGCACGGGTCACAGCAGGAAGTCACCCTCCTGCAATAGCCCAACCCACAGCACCGAAATTTCGGCGTCGCGCGTCCCGTCGCCATCGGCGTCGATCTGGACCAGATCCTTGTTAACGCGCGCCTGCGCTCCGGCACCGCTGAACGCGCCATCGCCCACGAACTGCAATCCGCCGAAGCCCGTCAGATCGATCACATCAAGCCCGGCATCAAAGCCCTTGATGACGTCACGCGCACCGCCCAGCCCAGTGTCGCCGGGGGCAAAGACGAACACATCACGCGCTTGCGTCTGCTCCCAATCCAGCAATTCGTCCCGGCCTGTGCCGCCGATAAACACGTCACTTCCGTCGCCCCCGGTCAGAGTGTCGCGGCCTGCGCCGCCGTCCACAATATCATCACCATGACCGCCGCCGATCCCGTCTTGGCCATCGTCGCCCGCCAGCTTGTCGGCACCATCGCCGCCCCAGACCGTGTCGCGACCAGCGCCTGCATTCACGGTATCCGCGCCTGTCCCCGTTCCGATCCTGTCATTTTGGGCACCGCCCATGACGCTGTCGTCACCGTCACCCGACCAGATCGTATCGCGCCCGGTGCCGCCGTCGATGGTGTCATTCCCTGCGCCGCCGCCCAACTCATCATGACCAGCACCACCGGTGATCCTGTCATCACCGTCATGGCCCGCAACCGTGTCGTTGCCACTGCCGCCCATGACCATGTCGTTGCCTTCTCCAGCCCAGAGCTTGTCGTGGCCGCGTCCGCCATCCAGCGTATCGTTGCCGGTATGGCCGCCCAGCTCGTCATGGCCAGCACCGCCCACAAGCAGGTCATCGCCCTCTTGCGCCCAGATCTTGTCATTGCCGCGCTCGCCGTGGAGGTCATCATCGCCCGCTCCGCCGCCCAACGTGTCATGTCCGTTTCCGCCCATGACGGTATCATCGCCGTCGCCCGTGTAGACGCCATCGTTGCCACCATAGGCCAGAAAAACCTCGTTCGCAGCCGCAGCCAACGCTGTGCTGTAGGTCCCGGAATAGAGCGTCTCGCTGTTGTTGGTGCCATAGACGCGGTTTTCGCCGTTGACGTAGTAGTTCAGCCAGCCCGCAACATCCGCAACCTCTTCGTTCTGGTTGCCATCTTCATTCACAAAGCGGCCATTGTTGATCGCGAAACCGACGTGATAGATCGCATCCGCCACGGTGTTCACGAAATTCCGCCCTTGAAATTTGAGCGTTCCGCCATCGCCCTGTACAAGATGAAATCCGGTCTCCTCATTGCCGTCGTCATCGCCGTGCCCTTCGACAAATTGCGCGTAAAGCGCATCATCAGCGCGGATGTATTTCGAGATGGTGCGCAGATCCGCAGGGCTGAGCGCGCCATCCGTGTTCACGCCTGTATCCTCGATGGCCTGCGTGATCACTGTGTTCATCAGCCGAGCGGCGACAACGCCACCGTCGATATCAGCTTGCGATGTGTTGGCCTGCAGGCCGGGGTCTGCGCCAACCGAAGTCGCGAGTGTATCAAGTGTCGGAAGTATCTGAGCGTTCATGATGTCACCTGTTTGAAGTAAAACAGGACCCCAAACTGCGCCGAACGCGGACGCGCACGAAGGGACGTGCACAGCATCATGGGAATTGCGCGTGAACCAGCCCGCTCTGGGTCAAAACCCGCTCAAATCATTGGCAAAAATCAGCAACGGCACGGCCCGACCCCATGAAAAAAACCAGCGGGACGTTGCGCGCGCAAGGATGTGCCGACGCGATGGCCCAACCGGCAACTCCTTGCTGCGGCAAGAATCGACGGCAGCCCTTTTCCGGTTTCAGGGTTTGGCGGTGAACTGCTTGGCAATGGGGCTGATGACCCGCGTGACCACGGGAATCAGCAGCATTCCCAACACCAGCCCGAAAATCCCGTCAAAGAGCGCCGTGACCAACCATTCCACGAACCCCGCGCCCTGAGCGACAGCCCCCGCGACACCAACGGCGATATGATGGACCTGATCGTAAATCCAAGGCCAACCCAGCACGTCCAACCCGTGCACGATGATCGCGCCGCCGACCCAAAGCATGGCTGCGGTGCCCACAATGGTAAGCGTCGTCAACAGCTTGGGCATGCCTTTGACCAACCCACGACCCAGCCCGCGACCGATAGGGGTGCGCCCGGTGGCAGCCATCCAGACGCCCACGTCGTCCATCTTTACGATCAGCGCGACAGCCCCGTAGACAAAGATCGTCACGGCCACCCCGGCAAAGGCGAGCGTCGCCGCTTCGAACCAAAAACCAGCCGCCTCGATGTTGGACAGGATAATCGTCATGATCTCAGCCGAGAGGATGAAATCAGTTTTGATCGCGCCTTTCACCCGCGTTTCTTCCAGATGCAACGGATCGCCGACGGACATGTCTTCTGCAACGTGTTTGTCGCCATGCGGAAACAGCCAGTGAAAAACCTTTTCCGCGCCTTCGAAACACAAATACGCGCCGCCCAGCATCAACATGGGCGTGATGACCCAGGGCGCAAAAGCATTCAAAAGCAACAGCGCAGGCAACAGGATGATCAGCTTGTTGAAAAGCGAGCCCTTGGTGATCTTCCAGATGATCGGCAATTCGCGCGTGGCCTCGAACCCCGTCACATATTTCGGCGTGACGGCGGCATCGTCGATCACCACACCAGCCACTTTTGATCCGGCCTTGGCCGCCTGCCCCACCACGTCATCCACCGACGCAGCGGCCACTTTGGCGATCGCGGCCACGTCATCCATCAGCGCCAATAGTCCACTCATACCGCTTACCTCTTTTGCCTGCGCAACAGGGCAAAGCAGAAACCGGTTCGGGTTGATATTCAACCCCCGGTGTCGCCTGCCCACATAGCTTAACCATGTTTGCACAACGTTTAACGCTAACACCAAGAAATCACCACAGTTTCCCCATTTCGCGGACGCAGCAAGACGTCTATAGAACGCCCGAACGCTTTACCCAGTACCCCAAAGGATGACCCCAATGACCATCAAAGTCGGCATCAACGGGTTCGGTCGCATTGGCCGTTGTACCCTGTCCCATATCGCCAGTTCCGGCCGTGACGACATCGAGGTCGTCGCCGTGAACGCAACGGGGCCGATCAAGACCGCGGCGCATTTGCTCAAATACGATTCCGTACACGGGCCCTTTCCGGGAGAGATTACAGTTGGCGACGGCACGATGGATCTGGGGCGCGGGCCGATGCGGATGATGTCGACCTACGAAATGGCAGAACTGGACTGGACCGGCGTCGATGTCGTTCTGGAATGCACCGGCAATTTCAACGACGGCGAAAAAGCGAATATGCACATTGCGCGCGGCGCCAAACGCGTTCTGATCTCTGCCCCTGCCAAGAACGTGGACCGCACGGTGGTGTTTGGGGTCAACGACGCGGATTTGCGTGCGACGGACACGATGATTTCAAACGGATCCTGCACCACCAACTGTCTGGCACCCTTGGCCAAGGTCATGGATGAAGCCATCGGGGTCGAGCGCGGGATCATGACGACGATCCACTCCTACACAGGCGATCAATTCACCCTCGACCGCCGTCACAGCGACCTGTATCGCGCGCGGGCGGCCGCCATGTCTATCATCCCCACATCAACCGGTGCAGCCAAAGCTTTGGGCGAAGTGCTGCCCAACATGAAGGGCAAGCTCGACGGCACCGCGATGCGCGTGCCCACGCCGAATGTGTCTGCCGTTGATCTGACGTTTGAGGCACCGCGCGATGTGACCGTAGAAGAGGTCAACGCGGCTTTGCGCGCCGCCGCCGAAGGGCCGATGAACCGCGTTCTCGCCTTTGACGAGGAACAGAAGGTTTCCGTTGATTTCAATCACACCGAACACAGCTGCATCATCGCCGCCGATCAGACCAAAGTCGTGGCGGGCCGCACCGTGCGGGTGCTGGCATGGTATGACAACGAATGGGCGTTTTCGGTGCGCATGGCCGATGTGGCCGTTGCGATGGGTCGGCTCGGTTAAGGGCAGACGCTTGCGCCCACTGTGCCGGGCAGGCATACACGCAAGGCGTGCGGACCCCTCCGCGCGCCTTTTTGACCGCTCCGGGCTGAGACCGAAAGACCGCAAGACATGACAAACCGCATTGCCATATGGCTTGGGATCGTCCTGATCGCCCTTATCCTGATCGACGTGATCGGTTTTGGCGCCGAAAATCTGGTATTCTTGGGGCGCAAATTCTTCGAACTGATCGAATGGCTTGCCTTCTGGCGGTAAGTGTCCGGCCTAGCGCCCTACCCGGTCCATCAGCTTGGTGTTCACCAAAGGCGTGACGAATTTGCTGACGTCGCCGCCCAGACGGGCAATTTCCTTGACCAGTTTGCTGGCAATCGCCTGATGCTGCGCCTCGGCCATCAGAAACACCGTCTCGACGCTGTCATCCAACTGCCGGTTCATTCCAACCATCTGATATTCATATTCAAAATCGGCAACCGCGCGTAACCCGCGCACAATGATTTGCGCGCCTACGTCATTGGCACAATCGATCAGTAGGTTCTCAAACGGGTGCACCACTATTTCGATACCCGCCTGTTCGGCCAGTTTGGCGCACTCGGCCTCGATCATGTCGACACGCTCTTCGAGTGAGAACATCGGCCCTTTGTCGCGGTTGATTGCAACACCAATAACAAGCCTGTCGACCAACACAGCGGCCCGGCGGATGATGTCGATGTGGCCCAATGTGATCGGATCAAAGGTGCCGGGGTAGAGGCCAACGCGCATGTGGTCTCTCCTGTCTGGTCAGATTTCGGTCACACGACCACTTCGAATGCGGAAATGCAAGTCAGAATATGGGGTTAGTGCCCCATGATCATCCCTTCAAGGGCGTCTTTCTCCATTGCCAGCTCCATCAGGCGCGCCTTGACGACGTCACCCAGAGAGATCAGCCCGATCAGCGTATCGCCATCCAACACGGGCATATGGCGAAACCTGCCATTGGTCATTTGCTGCAAAACCGCATCGGCACGATCGCCCAGACCACAAGTCACCAGTTTGGACGTCATATATTGATCCACCGTGTGGGTCAGGCAGCCTGCACCGCGCGCTCCGATCTCACGCACGATATCGCGTTCGGACAGGATCCCATCCGGCGTCTTGCCATTGCGCGACACCACCAATGTCCCGATGCGTTTCTCCGACAACATCTGCGCCGCTTCCGACACCAGCATTGTGGGCGGCACCGTGACCACGCCTTCATCGGATTTCGATTTCAGGATTTGCGAAACCAGCACGAGCAATCCTCCCTCGCTGTATGCATTATCATGCCTCAGCGTCACCGTATTGTGCCGTTGAGTCAAGCGGATGGTTCAACATACCGGTGTGCGGGCCGCGCAGCGACCAACGCCTCGAGGCGTATGACTTCGTCGCGCATCCCACGGCTGAGGGCGTCGGCAAAACGCGTCAACCGCGCGTTGCGCTGATCATCCGCGTGACGAATGAGGTAAAACGCCCGCTCCATGTTCACCAGATGCGGCAACACGACATGTACATCCGGCATCGCGGGCAGTGAAAAATCATGCACAACCCCAATGCCCCCACCCTGCCGTATCCAGTTGGCCTGCACCGAGACGGAATTGGATGCCAGCGGCACCCTGTCGACCCCCAGTTGCGCCAGATAATCCAGCTCTTGGTCAAAGATCATATCGGGGATGTATCCGACCAGACGATGCCGGGCCAAGTCTTCCAAAACGTGAATCGGAGGATGGCGTGCCAGATAGTCGGCAGATGCGGCAAGGTGCAGGCGATACGGTGTGATTTTTTGCACAACCAGCCTGCCTGCCGTAGGGGCGCTGACCCCGATGGCCATATCCGCCTCACGACGCGAGAGGTTAAAGACGCGCGGCAAGGCCACGATCTGAACGTCCAGATCAGGATTGTCTCTGGCAATGGCAGCACAGACCTGCGGAAGCAGGAAATTCGCCGCACCATCCGGCGCACCAATTCGGATTTGCCCAGTGAGCCGATCACTCTGTGCCGCGATACCTTGTGTGGCCACGCGCATTGCGTCCTCGGCAGCCTCCGCGCGTGTCAGCAAATCAGCGCCCGCTTCGGTCAATGCATAGCCCTGCGGGCTTTTGACGAAGAGCCGCGCCTGCAGCGTATGTTCAAGCCGACCCATACGCCGGCCCAGCGTCGCGGGATCAAGCCTTACGAGCTTTCCCGCAGCCGACAGGCTTTGCTCTCGGGCGACTGCCAGAAACAGCCGCATGTCGTCCCAGTTGATCTGCACGCGGCCTCCGGCACCTGAGTTGCAAACAAAATTTGCAAAGTTTTTCAACCGGTTTGCAAATTTCGATCAGGTTCCAACCTGCGTTTTTGCAAAACCATTTTGCCAATATGCCGCTTTTCCTTTGTTTTTTGCAAGACTATCCTACCGCCAAATACCCAACACCCAGCGGAGGATTCCATGCAAGAGCTGACCCACTATATCAACGGCGCACATGTCAAAGGCACATCAGGCCGTTTTGCGGATGTAATGAACCCTGCAACCGGCGAAGTGCAGGCCAAATGCCCTCTGGCCTCGACCGAAGAGATGGCGCAGGCCGTGCAACACGCGCAGGCGGCCCAACCCCAGTGGGCCGCGACCAACCCACAGCGCCGCGCGCGCGTTTTGATGAAACTCGTCGACTTGCTGAACCGCGACATGGACAAGCTGGCCGAGGCGCTGAGCCGTGAGCACGGCAAGACATTGCCCGATGCGGCAGGAGACGTGCAGCGCGGGCTGGAAGTGGTGGAATACTGCATTGGCGCTCCGCAAATGCTCAAGGGTGAATACACCGACAGTGCCGGACCCGGCATCGACATGTACTCCATGCGCCAGGCTCTGGGCGTGACGGCGGGTATTACGCCTTTCAACTTTCCTGCGATGATCCCGATGTGGATGTTCGCGCCCGCCATTGCCTGCGGCAACGCCTTTATCCTCAAACCATCCGAACGCGATCCATCGGTGCCGCTCATGCTGGCGGAACTGGCCGAAGAGGCCGGTCTGCCCAAAGGCATCCTTCAGGTCGTCAATGGTGACAAGGAAGCCGTCGACGCGATCCTGCACAACGACATCATCCAGTCGGTCGGCTTTGTTGGATCGACCCCAATCGCCGAATACATTTACGCCACCGGCTGCGCAAACGGCAAACGCGTGCAGTGCTTTGGGGGCGCCAAAAACCATATGATCATCATGCCCGACGCCGACATGGATCAGGCCGCAGACGCGCTGGTGGGGGCCGGTTACGGCGCGGCGGGCGAACGCTGCATGGCGATTTCCGTGGCCGTGCCGGTGGGCGATGACACCGCCGACCGACTGATCGAAAAGCTGGTGCCGCGTATCGAAAAGCTGAAAGTCGGCCCCTACACCGCAGGCGCTGATGTGGATTACGGCCCTGTCGTCACCGCCGCGGCCAAGGCCAACATCGAGCGTTTGGTGCAAACGGGCGTCGATCAGGGTGCCAAACTGGTCGTCGACGGGCGCAACTTTAACCTGCAGGGATACGAAGACGGGTTCTTCATCGGCCCGCACCTTTTCGACAATGTCACCAAGGACATGGATATCTATAAACAAGAGATCTTTGGCCCGGTGCTGTCCACGGTGCGCGCGCAATCCTACGAAGAGGCGCTGAGCCTGGCGATGGACCACGAATACGGCAACGGCACCGCGATCTTCACCCGCGACGGCGACGCCGCCCGTGATTTCGCAAACCGGATCAACATCGGCATGGTTGGCATCAACGTTCCGATCCCTGTGCCGCTGGCCTACCACACCTTTGGCGGATGGAAGAAATCCGTGTTCGGCGATTTGAACCAGCACGGCCCGGACGCGTTCAAATTCTACACCCGCACCAAGACGGTCACGGCGCGCTGGCCTTCCGGCATCAAAGAAGGTGGCGAATTCAGCATCCCTGTCATGGAATAAATCCACCACACAAAGGTGCGGCGCATTGAACATCAGGCGGCCCACGGGTCGCCTGATTTCATTTTGAAGGACCAAGTCCTGATATGCCGCTCTCAAACGCCCTCCCGGAACTGACGCAGTTCAGCCGCATTTTGGTCTCTTTCGCTGTCTACCGTAGAGAGAATTAACCATTTCTTAAGGGGATGAATTCGATGCTCAAACTGCTTCGAGGCAAGCCGCAAGAGGCTCAGCCAACGCACCGGGGGGCGCTCGATATCAAGCGGTACACGCGGATTGAACCGCGTGAGACCCGTACGATGAATCAGAAAGCATACACGCGCTTTGCAACCGAAGAGCCGCCAAAAGCGGCGGTTCAAACCTGTGCGCTTGATGCAGCATCAGGGCAGATCGTGCGGAAAGTGGCGCTGCCAAAGCCACCTGCGCCTACGCCTGCGCCCACTCCGGCCCCCGTCCAACGGGCCGAACAGCCCAATCTGGCCGCGCACTTGCACTCCGAAGCGCCCGTTTCGATCGCGCTCTTGCGCCGCGCATTGCCACAGCGGTTTCGCGAGGTCGAAGCCCGCAAGCAAGACGCGCTATCAACTTACAATGATCCGCTGAAATACGCGTTCACCTGACACCGTGACACCCAAACGGCACGAAAAAAGGCGGCGCCCGAGGGTGCCGCCTTGGTCATGTCTTGGTCTGTGATCAGGAGTTGATCAGGATTTCTTGCGACGCTTCAGAGCGCCGAGGCCACCGAGACCGGCCAGAAGCATCCAGCCTGCCGCAGGCAGTGGAACAACGGGTGTTTCCTCATAAGTCACGGTCATTTCGCGGACTTTGAATTTACTGCCGCCGTAAAACGCACCGAGGCCAATCGTTGTTCCGCTTGCGCCGTAGGACGTCAGATCCATGGTGCTTCCGGTAAAGCTGATGCAGCAGTCTTCATCTGCAGGATTGTCGCTCCCGTAGAGATCAAAGGAACCGCTGTAGCTGCCGAACGTCACGCTTGTGACCGTCACGGCTTGACCAAAAGTGAACAACAAGATGTCGTTTTTGCCGCTTCCGTCAACATGGTGATCGTGATCACCTGAGCTGTTGTACGCACCAAGTCCCCAAGCGTCGCCGTGCGCAACGCGTTCGTTACCGGTCGAGTCTGTCGCATAGGTATAGCTGAACGTGTTGTACTGGCCAGCCGTCACAGTCACATCATTCGAGTTGCTGCCTGTAAACGTTAGCGATGGGAAACCCACGCTGTAACCGCTAGATCCACCACCCGGAACGTGTGTGATGAAGTTGAACGTTTCGCTGATTGTGGCGGCTGACGCGCCACCAGCCAAAATTGTCGAAGTTGCCAATGCAACTGCCATAGTTTTGATATTCATAAATGTGTCCCCTCAAAGTTTTGACACCGCTACGTCAGGCCGGGCTGACCCCGGTTATCGAAAGAACGTATCATTGGCGTAATTCCGCCGCAATTGATTTCAATCACATCTGCATTCTCTAGCTCAAATTTTTAATACTTATTTACAAACACGTTAAGCCTTTTTCTAGGATAAGGCGAACAGCTTTTCAACGTGTGATTGAGAGCTTTGCCTTACGGTCACAAGCATTTTCCCGCTATAATTGAAATTGACTATTGACACTCTCTGGTCATTGTTTCCAAACGGTGCTCAATACGTCCTTCTGCGGACCAATTGATCTTCTTTTTCCGAACTATGATTCGAACGCTTGCTTGCTTTCCAACTGATTTTCTCTGCCAATGAAGCAATCAGCACGTCTTGAATGGCTTGCTAACACCACGGCCTCGGGCTTATTTAACACTTGTTCAAATACGAGGGTGAACCTGATGGACTTTGCGCTGACCGACGAGCAATCCGCGATCTTCGATATGGCCTACGCCTTTGGGCAGGATCACATCGCACCTTTCGCCCGCCAGTGGGAGGCCGATGGCACCATCCCCAAGACCCTCTGGCCGCAACTGGCAGAGCTTGGCTTTGGCGGGCTATATGTATCAGAAGACGGGGGCGGATCGGGCCTGACGCGGCTCGATGCGACGCTCGTGTTCGAGGCGCTCAGCATGGCCTGCCCGTCAGTGGCCGCGTTTTTGTCGATCCACAACATGTGCGCCAAGATGATCGATACCTTCGGCTCGGACGCCCTCAAGGCGCGGGTGATGGACGACGTCCTGTCGATGCAAACCGTCCTGTCCTATTGCCTCACCGAACCGGGCTCAGGCTCTGACGCAGCAGCCCTGAAAACACGCGCCACACGCTCCAACGATGGCTATGTTGTGAACGGGACCAAAGCGTTCATTTCGGGCGGCGGATATTCTGACGCCTATGTCTGCATGGTGCGCACCTCCGACGATGGCGCGCGCGGGGTTTCCACACTCTATGTCGAAGACGGCACCGACGGGCTGAGCTTTGGCGGACTGGAAGACAAGATGGGATGGCGCAGCCAACCCACGGCGCAGGTGCAATTCGACGACTGCCACGTGCCCGCGGGCAACTTGGTCGGCGAAGAAGGATCAGGATTCAAATATGCAATGATGGGGCTGGATGGCGGCCGCCTCAATATTGCCGCCTGCTCGCTGGGGGCGGCACAAACCGCGTTGACGGCCACACTCAACTATATGGGCGAACGTAAGGCCTTCGGCCAACCCATCGATCAGTTTCAGGGCCTCCAGTTCCGTCTGGCGGACATGGAGATCGAATTGCAGGCCGCCCGCACCTTTCTGCGTCAAGCGGCGTGGAAGCTCGACACCGGCGCACCTGATGCGACCAAGTTCTGCGCCATGGCCAAGAAATTCGTGACCGAAGCCGGCAGCAAAACCGTGGACCAATGCCTGCAGCTGCATGGTGGCTACGGGTATCTGGCAGATTACGGAATTGAAAAACTGGTTCGTGACTTGCGTGTGCATCAGATTTTGGAAGGCACAAACGAAATCATGCGGGTCATCGTGGCCCGCGATATGCTGAAAAACCGCTGACATGTCCGACATCTCAATCCGCATCACCGGGGTCTGCGGCCGGATCACCCTGACCCGCCCGCAGGCGCTGAACGCGATGACGTACGAGATGTGCCTCGCCATCGAACGGGCCTTTGACGCATGGCGCAATGATCCAGCGGTCAAACTGATCGTCATAGATGCACAGGGCGATCGCGCGTTCTGTTCTGGCGGCGACATTGCGGAATTGTATGAAACCGGCACGAAGGGCGATTTTGAGTATGGGCGCCGGTTCTGGGCGGACGAATATCGCCTGAATGCCAAAATATTCAACTACCCCAAACCGGTCGTTTCCTTTCTGCAAGGGTTCACGATGGGCGGCGGCGTTGGCATCGGATGCCACGGATCACATCGCATCGTCGGGGAGACAAGCCAGATCGCCATGCCGGAATGCGGCATTGGCCTGATACCGGACGTCGGCGGCACTTTGATGCTGGCTCTGGCGCCCGGCCGGGTCGGAGAATACCTGGGGATCACAGCCACGCGTATGGGCCCAGATGATGCTATTTTTGCTGGCTTTGCAGATAGTTACATCCCACAATCTCAGTGGCCGGATCTGATCGTGGCGCTCGAATCTACCGGCAATGTGGATATGCTGACCGCAGCCGGCAAGACCCCGCCAAAAGGCTCACTGAGAGATCTTCAGCCACAGATTGATGCTCATTTTGCAGGAGAGGCCTTACAGGACATCCGCGCGACTTTGCAAACAGACGACACAGAGTTTGCAAAGGACACGCTCAAGAAAATGGCGCGCAACAGCCCCTTGTCGATGGCCTGCACAGTGGAAGTGATCCACCGCCTGCGCGGTCCATCGATCAGCATGGCCAAGGCGCTTGATCTGGAGTATCGATTTACCTATCGCTCCATGGAACATGGCGATCTGCTCGAAGGCATTCGCGCCGTCATCATCGACAAGGACCGCGCCCCCGAATGGCAATTTGCCAGCGGGGATGTCCCTGCCGTCGCTGTCAGCAAAATGTTGATTCCTCTGGGCAAGAACGCGTTGAAACTGGAGGAGAAACGCATGAGTACGCTGACAATTGGATTTATCGGACTGGGCAACATGGGCGCACCGATGGCCGTCAATCTGGCCAAGGCCGGTCACACCGTCATCGGATTTGACACGGCCGGCACAACGGCAGAGGGCGCCACCGCCGCATCGACAGCACAAGAGGCCGCCGAAGGTGCAGATGTGGTCATCACGATGTTGCCCAATGGTGCCATTTTGCGCAGCGTGGCGGATCAGGTCATTCCTGCAATGAAACCCGGCGCAACCCTGATTGACTGCTCAACCGTGGATGTAGAAAGCGCGCGTCATGTTGCACAACAGGCTGAGTCTGCGGGTGTTTTATTCGTCGACGCGCCTGTTTCTGGCGGGATCGGCGGGGCTTCGGGCGGCACGCTGACCTTTATGGCGGGCGGCACAGAGCAAGCCTTTGCACAAGCAAAACCACTCTTCGACATCATGGGGCAAAAAGCCGTACACTGCGGTGATGCAGGCGCAGGACAAGCGGCCAAAATCTGCAACAACATGATCCTTGGCGCTACAATGATCGCGACCTGCGAAGCCTTTGCGTTAGCTGATAAATTGGGGCTGGATCGACAAAAAATGTTCGATGTTGTCAGCACATCATCCGGCTATAGCTGGTCAATGAACGCCTATTGCCCCGCGCCCGGCGTCGGGCCAACATCGCCCGCCGACAATGACTACGCACCGGGCTTTGCTGCGGAATTGATGCTCAAGGATCTGGGCCTCAGCCAGCAAGCGGCGGAAGCAGTGAATGCGGATACGCCAATGGGCGCCTTGGCTCGGGCGCTCTACGCGCAGTTCGTTGAGAATGAAGGTGGCAAGGGACGTGATTTCTCTGCGATGCTGCCCCGCTTCGAGGCGCGCGGACGCGGCGACTGAGGCCCGAAAGGCACATTGGCATCATCGGCGCGCAACGCGGCAGCGGAAAAGGCGGTCAACCTTCGGCGGCTTATTCCGCCGCGACCTTTTTGCGCGCTTCGAGCATCGGTTTGAGGTATTTGCCAGTGTAGCTGGCCGCGATTTCCGCCACCTCTTCAGGTGTACCCGTGGCCACCACCTCGCCGCCGCCATCGCCACCTTCGGGACCGATGTCGATTATATGATCGGCGGTTTTGACCACATCCAGGTTGTGCTCGATCACAATAACGGAATTGCCTTGATCAACCAATTCATGCAGCACTTCCAACAACTTGCGCACGTCTTCGAAGTGAAGGCCTGTCGTCGGTTCGTCCAGAATGTAAAGCGTTCGCCCCGTTGAACGTTTGCTGAGTTCCTTGGACAGCTTCACGCGCTGCGCCTCACCACCCGAAAGCGTTGTCGCCTGCTGGCCAACTTTGATGTAGCCAAGCCCCACGCGCATCAACGCGTCCATCTTCTCACGAATTGAAGGGACCGCCTGGAAAAAGGTTTGCGCGTCTTCGACCGTCATGTCGAGCACATCGGCGATGGATTTGCCTTTGAATTTGATCTCCAGTGTTTCGCGGTTGTAGCGCGCGCCCTTGCAGGTTTCGCATTCTACATAGACGTCGGGGAGAAAGTGCATTTCGATCTTGATCACACCATCGCCCTGACACGCTTCGCAGCGCCCGCCCTTGACGTTGAAGCTGAAGCGCCCGGGCTTGTAGCCGCGCGCCTTGGCTTCGGGCAGGCCCGCAAACCAGTCGCGGATCGGCGTGAACGCACCCGTGTAAGTGGCCGGATTTGAACGCGGGGTGCGTCCGATGGGGCGTTGATCGATGTCGATGACCTTGTCGAGATGTTCCAGCCCCTTGATGGTTTCGCAGGGCGCGGGTGTCTGACGCGCGCCATTCAGGCGCATGGATGCAGTTTTAAACAAGGTCTCAATCGTCAGCGTGGATTTGCCGCCCCCTGACACGCCGGTAACGCAGACAAACTGCCCCAGCGGGTAATCAACCGTGACGCTCTTGAGGTTGTTACCCGTCGCCTTGACGATCTGGATTTTCTTGCCCTTCTTGCCTTTTCGGCGCTCTGCGGGAATGGGAATTTCGCGGGCACCTGTCAGGTATTGGCCGGTGATCGAATCCGGATTGGCCGCGATCTGCGCAGGTGTACCCTGCCCGACCACCTGCCCGCCGTGCACGCCCGCGCCCGGACCGATGTCAAAAACATAATCGGCTTCGCGGATCGCTTCTTCATCATGTTCGACCACGATGACCGTGTTGCCCTGATCGCGCAGGTTCTTGAGGGTGTCCAAAAGACGGTCATTGTCGCGCTGGTGCAAACCGATGGAAGGCTCGTCGAGAACGTAGAGAACACCCGTGAGCCCTGACCCAATCTGAGAGGCCAAGCGAATGCGTTGGCTCTCGCCACCACTTAATGTACCACTTGAACGTGACAGCGTAAGATATTCCAAACCAACGTTATTCAAGAATCCAAGTCGTTCGCGAATTTCCTTCAGGATAGCACGCGCGATATCGTTTTTCTGAGCGGTCAAATGTTCCGGCACGGTTTCACACCACTCAAACGCATCCCGGATCGACATCTGCACAACCTGACCCGCGTGCAGCAATTCATCCGGTTTGCCTTTGGCCGGGCCAATCTTGACAGCCAATGCCTCGGGGCGCAGGCGGTAGCCTTCGCAGGTGCCACAGGGGCGGTTGTTCTGATACCGCTCGAACTCTTCGCGGATCCAGTTGCTGTCGGTTTCGCGATAACGGCGCTCCATGTTCGGGATCACCCCCTCGAACACGCGGGTCACCTGATAGACGCGCCCACCCTCGTCGTAGCGAAATGCAATCTCTTCCTCACCCGAGCCATAGAGGAACACCTGCTTCACATTCTCGGGCAGGTCTTTCCATTTCTCGGACTGTTTGAAGCCGTAGTGCTTGGCGATGGCCTCGATGGTTTGCAAGAAATACGGGCTTTTGCCCTTGCGCCACGGGGCCAGAGCACCGTCGTAGATTTTCAGGTTCTGATCGGGCACGACGAGGCGTTCATCAAAGAACAACTCCACCCCCAGCCCGTCACAATCGGGGCACGCCCCAAACGGCGCGTTGAACGAAAAGAGGCGTGGCTCGATCTCGGGAATGGTGAAGCCACTGACAGGGCAAGCAAACTTCTCCGAAAACGTGCTGCGCTCCGGCTCACCTTCGCTCGGGGCGGTCTCCAGAATGGCAATGCCATCGGCCAGATCAAGCGCGGTGCGCAGGCTGTCGGCCAGACGGGTTTCCAATCCTTCGCGCACGACAATCCGGTCGACGACCACGTCAATGTCATGGCGAAACTTCTTGTCGAGCGTGGGCGGTTCATCCAACTCGTAGAATTCGCCGTTCACCTTGACCCGCTGGAACCCTTGCTTGCGTAACTCTATGAACTCCTTTCGGTATTCACCTTTGCGGTCCCGCACGATGGGGGCCAGCAAATAGGCGCGGGTGCCCTCTTCCATGCCCATGATGCGGTCAACCATGTCCTGGACTTGTTGCGCTTCGATGGGCTTGCCAGTGGCCGGGCTGTAGGGTGTGCCGACGCGGGCGAACAACAGCCGCATGTAATCGTAGATTTCCGTCACGGTCCCAACGGTCGAACGCGGGTTTTTCGAGGTGGTCTTTTGTTCGATAGAAATAGCTGGGCTGAGGCCGGAAATGTGATCCACATCCGGTTTCTGCATCATATCGAGGAACTGCCGCGCATAGGCTGACAGTGATTCCACGTAGCGGCGCTGCCCTTCGGCATAGACCGTATCGAAGGCGAGTGACGACTTGCCCGAACCCGAAAGCCCAGTGATCACAACCAGTTGGTCGCGTGGAATATCCACGTCAATGGATTTCAGGTTGTGTTCGCGCGCGCCGCGGACTTCGATATGTTTCAACTCTGCCATGCGGCACCCCCGGGTTAACGACTTCTTACATAGGCTCCTGTGACGGATTCTCCAATGGAAAAGAGGGAACGTATCAGGAACATTGCGCTCTACGTCGATGGGCCAGCCATCCATGTGCGGCAACTCCGCCCAGCAAGACCACGATTGCCACGCCGATCATCCCTGAATATCCCACCGCCGCCAGCACCGCCAACAAGACCGGCGTGCCCAGCGTGTTGCCGATATTGCCCATTTGCGCCATCGCGCCGTTGGCTTGGGCCTGATCGGTCGCGGTGTGATTAAGCTGCGGCACGGCGGCGAAACTGGCCCCTTGCACCAACCCCAGCGCACAGGCGATGGCAATGCAGGCGGCAGGATCGCCCGGACTGACCCACAGCCACAAGAGGCCACAGATTGTCAGTCCGAACCCCAATTGCACCAGTGCCACGGCCGACATGTACCGCAGCGCCAGCACGCCAAAACTCATGGAAATAAGAATTGATATCAATGGCATAGACCCCAGCACAAAGGCACGCCAGCTTTCGTCGACAAAGGGCGGCAGGAGCGTCAGCAGGGCCAGATAACAGAAGGTGTAAAAGAGCCATCCCAACCCCGGCGCCGCGCGTCGCGGCGAGCTATAGATGGCGAGATGTTCGTCCGCTATGACCCGTAGGCTGAGCGGCGTCGTGGGTCTGGATACATCGAGTTTGGGCAGGGCAATACCAAGCAGAACCGCGAAACCCGCCATGTAAACGCCATGCGCCAGAAACAGCGCGCCAATGCCGCGCGCGTCCACCAATGGCAGGCCGAGAAGCACCAAAAGGGTGAAGGCGACACCGAAGAAAGTGCTCCACAACGTTAGGGTAAAACCGCGATGGCGCGCGGTGCTGAGTTGCGCGATCATCGTCGGTGCAATCACGACAATGGCCAGATGCGACATGCCCTCGATCACCCGCAAGGGCAGCATCAGCGCGAGCGGTGGCAACAGGGATTGCATCGCCGAACACGCAGCCCCGACCCAGAGCGCCCACAAAAGCACCCTGCGGTAACCCGCGCGCGCCACGAAAAGCCCGGCCAGAACGCCCATGAAGATGCCGACCGTGCCGACCAGCGACACCACGAAGCCAAGGGCAGCACCCGCGTCCGGATAGGCGATCGGCAGCTGATCAAAGACCACGCTGACCTTGGCATATTGCGCAGCCGCCCCCAGCCCTGCCCCCCACAGGGCAAGGACCAATCCCCACGATGTCTGCTGCATGATGCGGCCTCCTGCGGGTGGTATGGCAGAGGCGGTGTGCGCTGGCAAATGGCGGTTTCACACGGGGTCTCACACAATCGTCACTGCCTTTTGCGCCCCTCGCGCTATCATTGGGATAGGTTGAAAACAGGAGGTTAAAATGATCCATTCACGACGCATGTTTGTCACAGGCTTGTGTGCCTTTGCCGCCTTGCCCGCTTGGGCGCATCACGGTTGGCGCTGGACGGATGACGGTAAATTCGAGCTGACCGGGCTGATCACAGAAGCGCGTCTCGGCAACCCGCATGGCGTGTTGACGATTGATGCGGACGGCGAAATCTGGCGTGCGGAAGTGGGCCAGCCATGGCGCAACGCACGCGCAGGGCTCACCGACGATATGATGACCCCGGGCACGGAAGTGAAAATACTGGGCAAGCGGGCCGCAGATCCGGCGGATTTGCTGATCAAGGCCGAGGCCGTGACGATCGCGGGTCAAACCTTTGTGCTCTATCCTGATCGCGTGTGATTGAGCTTGCCGCAGCCCTCGAAGCGTCAGCGTTTGCAACGGCGCTGCGCCAGTCGGCATGGGTCTATCCGCTCGTCAACGCAGGTCATATTCTGGGCCTTGCGCTGCTGATTGGGGCGGTGGTGCCGATGGATGTGGCGGTGCTGCGGCGCGGGGCCGTAGGCGCGATCGCCGGGCTGCGGACCTACGCAGTTGCGGGCTTTGCCCTCGCGGTGATTTGCGGCGCAATGCTGTTTTCAGTGCAGGCGACAGAATACATCCAAAGCCCTTGGTTTCTGGGCAAGCTTGCTCTGGTGGCACTGGCGTCGATCAATGCCCTGCTGCACTTGAGCGGGGTCAGCAAAACGACGCCACAGCGGTTTGCCGGGGCGTCGTTGTTGTTGTGGATCAGCGCCTTGGTTGCGGGGCGCATGATCGCCTACAGCTGATTACATGTGGATGACGCGGTCATAGGCATCCAGCACGCTTTCGTGCATCATCTCGCTCAGCGTCGGGTGCGGGAAGACAGTGTTCATCAGGTCTTCCTCGGTGGTTTCAAGCTGGCGGCCGACCACATAGCCTTGAATCAATTCGGTGACTTCGGCGCCGACCATGTGCGCGCCAAGCAACTCGCCGGTTTTGGCGTCAAAGATCGTCTTGATCATACCCTCAGGCTCTCCCAGGGCGATGGCCTTGCCGTTACCGATGAAGGGGAAGCGCCCGACCTTGATGTCATAGCCCAACTCCTTGGCCTTGGCCTCGGTGTAGCCGACGGAGGCGACCTGCGGATGGCAGTAGGTGCAGCCCGCGATGGATTCAGGTTTCACCGGGTGCGCATGTTTGCCGCCGATCAGGTCAGCGACCATGACGCCCTCGTGGCTGGCCTTATGTGCCAACCACGGCGCGCCCGCGATGTCGCCGATAGCATAAAGCCCCTCGACCCCGGTGCGGCAGAGTTCGTCCGTCACGACATGCGTGCGGTCGATCTTGACGCCCAGCTCTTCGAGACCCAGCCCTTCGACGTTGCCGACGATACCGACAGCGGAAATCACAGTGTCAAAGTCGTGTTTCTCGATCTTGCCGCCAACTTCGATATGCGCGGTGACTTTGCCCTTGGCGCGATCAAGCTGTTTGACCATCGCCTTTTGCATGATCTTCATGCCCTGTTTCTCAAAAGACTTCTTGGCAAAGGCGGAGATCTCGGCGTCTTCGACGGGCAGTACGCGGTCCATGACTTCGACCACGGTCGTATCCGCGCCCAGCGTATTGTAAAAGCTCGCAAATTCGATCCCGATGGCGCCAGATCCGATCACCAGCAGTTTTTTCGGCATGCGCTTGGGTTCAAGCGCGTGTTTATACGTCCAAACCAGATCGCCGTCGGCCTCAAGACCCGGCAATTCGCGCGCGCGGGCACCGGTGGCCAGCACGACGTTCTTTGCGGTCAACTCTTGTACGCCCTTGTCGGTCTTGACGGAGACCTTGCCCTTGGCCGGGATCGTGGCCGCGCCCATAAAGACGGTGACCTTGTTCTTCTTCATCAAGTGGCCGATGCCGCCCGACAATTGGCCCGCCACGGCGCGGGAACGTTTGACGACCGCATCAAGGTCATAGCCGATGTTGTCCGCCTTGAGCCCGAATTCCTTGGCCCGGTGCATCAGGTGGAAGACTTCCGAGGAGCGCAGCATCGCCTTGGTCGGGATACAACCCCAGTTCAGGCAGATCCCGCCCAGATGCTCGCGTTCGATGATGGCCACTTTCATGCCCAGTTGCGCGCCGCGGATCGCGGCCACATAGCCGCCCGGGCCTGCGCCGATCACGATCAGATCAAAGGAAGTTTCTGCCATTGCGCACCTCGATGCTTGCCCGATGAAAAATATAGTTTACCGTTAAACTAATTTCAAACGCGCAGCAACACGAAGGGCACGCGACAAATTGGCCGGACCTGCCTTCTGACTCAGGCGGCGACTTTTTCCTGAATGCGCCGCACGATGCCACCGTATCCGCCACCGGAGATGAACGATGCCTCGGCGCGCGTGGACGATCTGTGCAAAGCTGCGTTGCGGAAAGGGAACCGTCCGAATTCGCGGATGACTTCGCGGTGCGCACGGGCGTGCAGAAGGTTGGCGTCGTCGTTCTTGGGCATCCGCTCGCACATCAGGCGCACGCAACGGTCCTGATCGCACAGGTTTTCGGAGTGCATCAGCGGCAGGTAGAAAAACTGGCGCGCGGGGGCGTCGATTTTGAGATCCCAGCCCTTGTCGATGGCCGATTTGGCGGCGGCCAACGCAGCACGATCACTGGAAAACGCCTGCGCCGTGCCACGGAACATATTGCGTGGCAACTGATCCATCAAAATGATGTAGGCCAACGCACCGGAGGGATAGGTCAACCAGAGCGAATACCGCCCCTCGTTCGCACCCTGCCATGTGTCTTTGAAAGTTGCCCGGATGTTGGCATCCAATGCCTCATCCGTATCGTACCAGTGCTTTTGCCCGACATCATCGAGCCAAAATTTTAAAACGTCCTGTGGACCAATCATTACTTTTACTCCCGGTTACGGTCGAAATATGAACACTTTATGAACAACATAAGTGGAAATCCTAGTCACGAATTGCAACATTAACGACATAGTTAACGCAAATCTGCGGCATTTTCATCTTCCAGGTCGGTTTCGATGGCATATTCTTGTGCATATTCAAGCGCAACAGAGGTGTGCGCGGGAGTCACCGGGACAAATGCGCCAGTCTCTTCGGTGGGTACGGATGCCCGCTGCGTGGAGCGATAAAGCGCATAGACCAAGAGCGCCGCGAAGAGCACTGCGATGATCAGGAAAAAGCCACCCTGCCCCACAATGTCCATCACGTAACCCGTTATGATTGGGCCTAAAATCGCGCCAAGCCCGTTGATGAAGATCAGGCCGCCAGAGGCCGAGGCCATATCCTCATGCTGCAGAAAGTCATTGGTGTGCGCGATGAGCAGCGAATAGAGCGGGTTGGACATGCCCCCCACGACAAAGGCCGCCAACAGCAGCATGGTAAAGTTCTGCCCCAGCAACATCCCCACGACAGACCCACCGATGCCGACGCCCGACACCAGTGTGATCAGAAAACGTCGGTCCATGCGGTCCGAAATCCAACCGATCGGGTATTGCAGGATCAGAGCGCCAACAAAAAACGTGGCCACGAAGGTCGAAATCTGCGGCACGCTGAGCCCCGCCTTGGCCGCATAGACCGAAGACATGCCGAATTGCGCGGCAAAAACGCCGCCCAGGAGGAACATCCCCACACAGCCCAGTGGCGAGAAGGAATAGAGTTCACGCAGGCTCATCGGTTTGGTGCTGTCAAAGGCCGGTGTCGGGCTGATCGACAGCAAAATCGGCGTGACCGCGATGCTGACCAGAACCGACGGGATCACAAAGAGCACATAGCCCGATGGATCCGCCGTGAGCAGCAGCGCCTGCGAAGCAACGATGCCAGCCGTCTGCACGATCATATAAAGCGACAAGGCCTGCCCGCGATTTTCATTGGTCGCCGCATTGTTCAGCCAGCTTTCGGCGGTGACGTAGACGGCGGAAAAGCAAAACCCGATCAGCACGCGCCCCAGCGTCCAGAGCCACACTTCAGTGAACGTGGGATAAAGGATCATCACAGCCGAAATCAGCGAGGCAAGTGCCGCAAAGACGCGCACGTGACCGACGCGGCGGATCATACCCGGCGCCATACGCGATCCACCCAGGAAACCCACGAAATAGGCTGACATGACGATGGACATTTCCAGTGTGGAGAAGCCTTCGATCTCGCCGCGGATGCCGAGCAAGGTGCCCTGCATCCCGTTGCCGACCATCAGCAGGCACATGCCCAAAAGTAGCGCCCATGCACTGGAGAGGACCTGAAGCATCACGTGCCTCCTTTTGTGTGGGCCGATGACTTTGATCCGGGGTGCCTGACTTGCATGGGCCATGCAGGCTTACCCGCGACGTAATAGGGTCGCTTTTGTCTTTCAAAACCCACCCGGCAGCAACAACGAAGAATCGCCATAAGAAAAGAAACGGTAGCGTTCGGCGATAGCATGCGCATAGATCGCCTTGACCCGTTCGGGGCCCATCAATGCCGAAATCAGCATCATCAGTGTGGATTTGGGCAGATGAAAATTCGTCATCAGCGCATCGGCGACCTGAAACTGAAAGCCGGGGTAGATGAAGATGTCGGTGTCACCCTCCCAAGCGGTGATCTGCCCGCCCCGCCCTGCGGTTTCGATCAAACGCAGCGCGGTGGTGCCCACCGGGATGATCCGCCCACCGGTCGATTGCGTCGCGATGATGTCGGCGGCGGCCTGCGCGCTGACTTCGCCCCATTCCGCGTGCATCTTGTGGGTCGTCACATCATCCACCTTGACCGGCAGAAACGTGCCCGCACCCACGTGCAGCGTGACGTATGTGAACAGCACGCCATGCGCACGCAGGCGTTCCAGAAGTGGGGCGTCGAAATGCAGCGACGCGGTGGGCGCGGCCACGGCCCCGGAATGGCGGGCAAAGACGGTTTGATAATCATCCATGTCACGTGCATCTGCAGGGCGTTTGGCAGCGATATAGGGCGGCAGCGGCATGGCGCCGGCCTGTGCAAGGGCTGCATCAAAATCATCACCCGTCAGGTTAAAGCGGAAATGCCCCTGCCCGTCTTCAATGCCCTCGAGCTGTGCGGTCAGGTCATCGGAAAAGATGACCGTCTCGCCGATCTTGAGCTTTTTCAGGGGCTTGACCAAAGCCGCCCATGTGCCGTTTGCGCGCGGCTCCAGCAGGGTCACTTCGATACGGGCCTGCACCGGGCCTTGGGCGCTGTCGCGTTTGCGCAGCCCGAAAAGACGCGCCGGGATCACGCGGGTGTCGTTCAGGATCAGCCGGTCGCCGGGGTTGAGATAGCGCGTCAGATCCGTGACGACCGCATCCTCGATGGCGGTGCCATCGGCCACCAGCAATCGCGCCGACGAGCGCGGCACGGCAGGGCGCGTGGCGATCAGCTCTTCGGGCAGGTCAAAATCAAAATCACTGAGTTTCATGCAGGCCGTTTAGCGCCCCACATCATCACTCACAAGCGGTGGATTGGACTGCGTGGGGGCGGTTGGCGCATCAGTCTGCGAAGGCTCCGGCAGCACCTCACCCTCGACACGCGGCACGTCGGGCGGCGGCGCGCGGAAAAGCTCGCGGAACATGCCCGGCGTCAGCGCCGACAGCGGATTGACGGACACATCCGGGTCTTTGGCATCGCCCGTGACAGTGTAGTTGAAACCAATCAGCCCTTCGCCACGCCGGGTCAGAAAGCTGCCCAGCCCATTAAGCAGATAGACCGGCGAGATCACCCCTTGCAGCGACAATTGCCCGGTGTCAGTGGCAAAGACGCCGTCCATCGAGATCCCCATCGACGTGCCCACCGCACTGGCTTCGGTCAAAGTGATACGCGAGGGCGTCATCCGAAACCGCGCGGCAACGTCGGAAAAGAAGATGCCATTGCCGCCCAGTTCGTCCAAAAGCCCCACGATGCTGATCGCGTTGAGCAGCGCGGCCATGACGGGCGCATCCTGAATGCGGGTGTCGGCCACTTTAAGCTGGCCGTCAAAGGCGCCCCCCGTGCCCACCGGCACCAGCGTCAGTTCCATCGCCCCGCCGCGCGCCTGTTTCAGGACGCCCGCAGAGGCGAAAACCCCGCCCGCGTCCTGTGATGTCAGACGCAGTGCGGTGCGCCCTGATTGTGGGATCAGCCGACCCGTCACTTCCGTGCCACCGTTGATCTTGCCGGTAAAGGCGCCGTCCAGCCCGCCGGACGCCGTGAATTGACTGCGCACGTCGCGCAAAGAGATCGTATCGGTGATGCGCACTTGGTCAAAAGCAGCCGTCATCGGCGCACTGGATCCGCCGCCGCTGCCAAATTGGGCGTTGCGCAAATCAAGCGTGCCGCCGCGCACCGCCACCCCCACAGGTGCCCCCGGTCCGCGCCCCAAAAGATCAACCGGAGCATCGAGCCAGTCGCCCACGGTCAGACGGTCAATCTGCAACGTGTCGAGGCCGCCGTCGGCCCGCAGTGCCACGCGTCCGCGCGCCGCCATGCCCGGCCCGCGCAGAACCAGACTGTCAATTTGCGGGACCGGGCCAAGATTGCCTGTCACGCTGAGCCGTCCGGGGGTGGTTGCCGGTTTCGCCCAACCCACCGGCGTAATGTTGAGCGCCACACCATTCAGCGCGCTGTCGAGCGAAAAGGCGGGCGGCTTGCCCTTGGCCAGTTCCACGATGACGTCCGCAGGGGCGGAGCCAGTGACCATGCCCGCGGGCAGATCGATGGCAAAGGCGTCAAGCGTTTCAGGCGAAAGCTCGATCTGTCCGGTGACGGTGCTGACACCGGTTTGCGCGCTGCCCGTGGCCTGCGTCCAATCCGCATCAAAAGGCACACCATCAAGCGTGCCCTGCCCGGCAATCGACACCCGCGTGTTGGTTGCACGCACCGACAAAAGGGGGGCGGCAAGGCGGCGGCCCGGCACCAGTTGATCACTGACCACATCGCGCATCACGCCACTGACGACATATTCCACCGGGGCCTTTTGCCCCTCTTCGCGCACCAAGGGGAAGGCCAGCGTGCCTTGTAGATCAGCACTGCCTTGCGCGAGTGTCACCGCCAGCCCCGCGTCATCCATCACGCTGAGCGGGTCTTCGTTGAGCATCGACAGCGCCGCGGTTACTGAAGAGCGCGTCGCAAGCCGCACCACCGCTGGGGTGCCGCCTTTGACCGTCACATCCGGGATAATGAAGGACGAGCCGGACATTGCGATTTTGCCACCCTGAGCCGCCGTCACATGGCCCTGATCAACCGACAGCACAAAGCGATCGCGCAGCAGGGTGATCTGTCCCTTGGCCTCTTCGATCAGGGGCATGGTGGGCAAAAAGCGCACGTTGGTCTTGTCGAACTCAAAACCGAGATAGGTGTCGCTGGGCGCATCCGCATGGCGACGCAGGGCGAAGGTGATGTCGTGAAGATGCCCCGCCACCAGATTACGTTCCAGCCAATCGCGCGTATTGGGCACGACGCTGACCGGCCAAAGCGTCATCAGCCGTTCTGGCGTGATCGCGTCCATTGCGGCATCGACGCGCGTCGTCCAGCCCTTGGTGTCCACACCCAGCGTGCCACTGGCGCTGAGGGTTTGGCCCTGATCGACAATTTGCAATCGCCCGACCTGCAGTGCGAAAGGTTCCAGGGTCAGACGAAAATCCATCTCAGCCGCCGAGACATTGACCGGCGCGGGATAAAGCGCGTCAGGGTTGATTTGCAGATCAGAGAGCTGAAACTGACCCACCAGATCGGTCAGCGTGCCATCGTTGATGCCGCTGAGAAGTGCCTCGCCTTCAAGCCGCCCGGACACCCATTTGCTGCGCACCGACAGTTCGTCGAACCGCAGCAGCTGGTCTTGGGGGACATAGCTGATGTAGCTGCGCGCGCCCTCAATGGGGATGGGGCGCACATCTTGGGTCGGTTGGATCACGCCCGCCCCGATCTGCAACACGGCATTCAGCGGCAAGAGGCCCGCCTGCGCATCCAGACCACCGCGCAACGATCCCGATATCGGTGCGTCGAGGGCGGACAGCCACCCGAACGCAGGGCTTTGCGTGGCGATGTCTCCGGCATCGATATCAGCGATGGTAACGCCAAATTCAGACGCCGTGCTCCCGATCTGGCCAGAATAATTGGCCTCGAGCGTGGCCGCCTGCGCGCCGCCGCCCAGCACCGCAAGATCCGCAGATATCCGCACGTCGCGCCGCTCGCGGGTCAGGCGCAGCCGCCCGCCATCCGCCGTCCAGGCACGGCCAGCGATTTCATCCTCATAGCGCAGGGTCAGGGCGCGCACCTCCACGCGTGTCAAAGCCGTCAGCCCCGGTTGCAACAGCAGCTCGTCCAATTCGGTGATCAACTGCGGCAAGCTGGCCGCCTCGCGGGTGCCGGGCGCGTCACCGGCCCCATAGGACAGCGTGATCCGCCCGTCCGCACGACGACGCAGGGTCGCAAACACACCCGACAGATCAATTGATTTGACATCCAGCTGGCCAGAGATCAGCGGGCGCAACGCGAGGCTGGCACGCACTTCGGAGAAGGCCACAATCTCATCACCACTATTGTCGACAACCTGCACATCAAGCACTCGAGCACGCGGGCGCCAGCCTTCATCCACCACCAGGATCATGTCACCAAACCGCACGGTGGCGTCGGGCATCAACTCGGCCAGCCGTGCGTCGATCTGTGCACGCGCCCAATTAGGGCAGCGCAATATCGCGCCCCATCCCCCACAACGCCACACCGCCCAATGCCATGACCAGAACCAGCAATATGCCCAATACTCCACGCGCCGCACTGCGCCACAGACTGCGTTTACGCGGTGTCGCATCGACCGGGTCCTGTGGGCTGGCGGACTGGGGCATGTGGTGTGCTCAAAACCCTTGGGGTTGCATCGTTTTTAAGATTGCGTTGTATCAGGGCCCTTCCCTTGGACGGTCCCTGCTCTAGTATGTCAGGCCAAGAGTAAGCTTCCAAGACAAGAGAGAGTTATGCTGGAGATTTCCCAACCCGCCCCCGATTTCACATTGCCTCAAACCGGTGGGGGCGATGTCACCCTGTCGGGCCTTCAGGGCAAACCTGTGGTACTGTTTTTCTATCCGCGCGATGACACGCCGGGCTGCACGAAAGAGAGCAAAGGCTTTTCCGAAAGCCGCGCCGATTTCGATGCTGCCGGCGCGGCTGTGTTCGGTGTCTCCAAGGACAGCATGGCCAGCCACGACAAGTTCTCCGCCAAACATGATCTGCAGGTGCCGCTTTTGTCGGACGAACATGCGTCTGTTTGCGAGGACTATGGCGTGTGGAAAGAAAAAAGCATGTATGGCAAGAAATTCATGGGCATCGAACGCACCACGGTGCTGATCGCCGCAGATGGAACCGTTGCGCGCGTCTGGGCCAAGGTGAAGGTGCCGGGCCACGTAGAAGAGGTGCTGGAGGCAGTGCGCGCGTTGTGATCGCACTTGCCCAGATGGCGGAAGAGGTGTTGCGCACCGCAGACGGGCGCGCCAAAACCGCCCTTTCCCGCGAATACGCAGCACAGTGGCAAGCCGCGCGCGAAGCCGGTGAGACCCCGAAGGTCGGCCGCGCCGCGCCGCCGATGCAGCCTGCCCGCCCGGACACGCCCGAGCTTTTGTCACCGCGCGACGTGCCGCACCGCAAACCGGGCACGCCGGAAGGGCGGATCGCATTGTTGCACGCGGTGGCGCATATCGAGTTGAACGCCGTGGACCTGCACTGGGACATCATCGCGCGCTTTGCGCATGTGCCGATGCCGATGGGGTTTTATGATGACTGGGTCAAGGCAGCGGATGAGGAGTCCAAACACTTCAACCTGATGTGCGATTGCCTGGAGCGAGCAGGCAGTCATTATGGCGCATTACCGGCGCATGCGGGCATGTGGCGCGCGGCCGAAGACACCGCAGAAGATCTGATGGGGCGGCTTGCGGTTGTGCCGATGGTGCTGGAGGCGCGCGGGCTGGATGTGACGCCGGGTATGATCGAGGTCTTTCGCCGCGCAAAAGAGACCCATGCCATCGACGCATTGGAGACGATCTACGCCGAAGAGGTGGCGCATGTGGCCTATGGATCGAAGTGGTTTCATTTTTTGTGTGGACGCCATGACGAGGACCCCAAAGAGCGGTTTCACGCGCTGGTGCGGCACTATTTTCACGGCGCATTGAAGCCCCCGTTCAACGAAGAAAAGCGCGCAGAGGCCGGAATTCCACCAGATTTTTATTGGCCTTTGACCCAACAAGCGTGACGTCACGGACACGCATTCGAACGAACTGTGCCGGACAAGTCTTTGAGATCGGCAATATTTTGCCAATTTTACGGGCCGTGGCCCCTGATGCGGGGCTGCGTCAGTTTGTGGCTTGCTCGTCTGCGATGGGACCCTTAAGCAAATCAACAGAGTTGCGTTTTGGGCCATTCCCGCCGAACGCATGCGAATGGGTTTGACGAAAGGCAGCTTGGTGCGAAGTCGATGGGCCATCAAAATAGATGCGCTGCTTGAGCAGTATTTCCCCGAACGACGGGTCTTTCTGAAATCCGATACGGACACGCGGTTCATACGCCTGCGTCCCGTTACCCAGCTGGTTGCCTTTACCGGATGCACATTGATTGTGGGCTGGGCCATCGTCGCCACGGCGATCATCCTGATGGACAGTATCGGTGCCGGCAATTTCCGCGAACAGGCCAAACGCGACCAACGCATGTATCAGGCGCGGTTGAACGATCTGTCCACGCAGCGCGACCACCGCGCGACAGAAGCTCTGGCCGCCCAAGAGCGGTTCAACGCGGCGCTGGACCAGATTTCGACGATGCAAAGCGACATACTCGCCTCTGAAACGCGCCGTCACGAGTTGGAAACAGGGCTGGAGGTGGTGCAGACCACGCTGCGCAAAGTCATGAAAGAGCGCCAGATCGCTCGCGAGCAGCTCGCACTTTTGCAACAGGATGCCGAAGATGGCGACCTGCCGGGCGAAATAGCCATTGCCTCTGACACCGCCCCACTGACGTTCATGTCGCAGGCTTTGGCCGAAACCGCCGCGGAGCGCGATCAGGTGGTCGCCGACGCGCAGCAAGCTTTGACGCGCGCCGATGAACTGACCTTCGAAATCGCGTTGATGAAGGAAAAGAACGACCAGATCTTCCGCCAGTTGGAAGAAGCCATGACCGTATCCGTGGCACCTCTGGACAAGATGTTCCGCAATGCAGGCCTACCCACCGATCAGATACTGGATCAGGTACGGCGCGCTTATTCAGGTCAGGGCGGGCCTTTGACACCCATCGCTCTGTCCTCGTCGGGCGGCGAAATCACGGACGACATGCGCCGTGCGAACGAGTTGCTCAATCATATGGACACGCTGAACCTGTACCGGATCGCTGCGGAAAAGGCGCCCTTCGCCCTGCCCGTCAAGAACGCGTTCCGATTCACATCCGAATTCGGGTTCCGGCGTGATCCCAAAACCGGTGGCCGCCGCATGCACAAGGGTGTGGATTTCGCGGCCTCTGTGGGCACGCCGCTTTATTCCACCGCGGACGGTGTAGTGACCCATGCGGGCTGGCTGTCAGGATATGGACGCTTGGTCAAGATACAGCATGAGTTCGGCATTGAGACACGCTATGCGCATTTGTCCAAATTACGCGTTAAAGTTGGGCAAAGGGTCTCGCGCGGAGACCGCATAGGTGATATGGGAGCTTCTGGACGGGTCACTGGTGTCCATCTCCACTACGAAGTGCGTGTGGGTGGCAAGGCCGTGAACCCCATGATCTATATCAAGGCTGCAAAAGATGTTTTCTAAAAGCAAAATCAACGAACCGGCCCCGAAATCGGGCGACGCAGACAAAACTTCGGCCCCTGCGGCTTCGACCCCGTCGGCACCTTCGTCCACGGAGTACAAGGCATCGCCACCAAAGGCCAAGCCACCCGCCTCCGTGCTGTCGGCTGACCTGCACGTCACGGGTAACATGAAAACAACCGGCGACATTCAGGTTGAAGGCACCGTTGAAGGCGACATTCGTGCGCATTTGCTGACCATCGGCGAGACAGCGACCATCAAGGGCGAAGTCGTGGCGGATGACATTGTGGTCAATGGCCGCGTTGTAGGCCGCGTGCGTGGGCTCAAGGTACGTCTGACATCGACGGCACGTGTCGAGGGCGACATCATCCACAAGACCATCGCAATTGAATCGGGTGCGCATTTCGAAGGCTCCGTTCAGCGTCAGGATGATCCGCTGAACCCAGGTGCCAAGACACAACCCGCAGCCAAGCCGAACCCAGCCTCCTAAGGCATCAGGACATGGTAGACCAAACGGCGTCGCAATCTGTTGCGGCGCCTTCGTCGTCTGACACCTTCTGCGCGCCACAAGCCCGGCGATATGTGCTGATCGCGGCCATCATGGCCTCTGCGCTGGGGTTCATAGACGGCACGGTCGTGCCGATTGCAATGCCGGCCATGCGCGTGTCGCTTGATGCCGATCTGCTTCAGGCTCAATGGATACATAACGCCTATATGCTGACCCTGTCGGCGCTCATTCTGGTGGGTGGCGCGTTGGGGGACAGGCTTGGTCTGGCGCGGGTGTTCGCATTTGGGATCGGGCTGTTCGTGGTTGCTTCGATGGCCTGCGCATTGGCACCCACGGCTACATTCATGATTATCGCGCGTGCGGTGCAAGGCGTGGGCGCGGCCATCATGGTGCCAGGGTCACTGGCCATCGTATCACGCGCCTATCCCAGAGAAGAACGCGGGCGCGCGATTGGCATCTGGGCCTCGGCCTCTGCGCTGACCACAGCCGCAGGGCCGATCTTGGGCGGGCTGGCGCTTAGCCTTGGCGGGCCAGAAATGTGGCGCTGGATTTTTGCGGTGAACCTGCCGTTGGGCGCATTGGCCTTGTGGCTCCTGCTGATCAAGGTCCAGGCCAATGCGCCTGCCACGCAGGCACCGGTCGATGTGCCCGGTGCGGTGCTTGCGACGGTGGGCCTTGGATGTCTGGCTTGGGGGCTGACCTCAACCACGCACAGCGCCGGAGGTCTTGCGCCTTGGATGATTGCAGCCGGTTTGACACTGGCGCTTTTCATCTGGGCGGAAGCGCGCAGTGCCAACCCGATGATGCCGCTGGCCCTCTTTCGCAATGCGACGTTCTCGGCGGCGAACACCATGGCCTTCACGCTCTATTCCGCACTGAACATGGTGTTGTTTTTCCTGCCGATGACACTGATTGCCGGTTGGGGAGAAGACCCGTTCATGGCTGCGGCCAGCTTTGCCCCACTGGCGATTTTCATCTCACTGCTATCGGCCCGCGCCGGGCGTCTGGCGGACCGGATCGGCCCGCGTCCCTTGTTGATGGCGGGCAATGCGATTGCAGCTGTGGGGTATCTCGCCCTTGGGCTACTGGCCCCAGCGCAGCAGTTGTGGCTGCACGTGCTGCCCGCAATGAGTGTAGTCGCCATCGGTATGGCCTGCGTTGTGGCCCCCTTGTCCACGGCGATCATGGGCGCGGTCGAGGATGCACAATCGGGCATAGCCTCGGGCATCAACAATGCGGTAACGCGAGTGGCCGGCTTGATCTCGGTCGCGGCCGTGGGCGGGATCGTAGCGAGCCTTTATGCCGGCGCCGGGGGTCTGGGCAGCTTTGGCGTCGCCTCCGACACGGCTGGGCACGCGGCGGCGATGACCGTTGCCTTTCAGGCGCTCGCCTATATGGCCGCCGGGTTGGCCGCACTGGGCGCGGCGATCTCGGTCTTTGTCGGCAAACCGATCCAGTAACAACCCGACGCGGTGGGCGACAATCCACCCTTGCACAACGAAAAAGGGCGGACCGTAAAGCCCGCCCTCAAACTCAAGTGTTCTGGCGTCAATCGGTGACGGTGACGGACTGCATCACATCCGGCGCGCCAATGACGGAGCCATTCGCACCGGTGCCACGCTTGATCGCGTCGAGCACATCCAGCCCTTCGGTCACACGCCCGACAACGGTGTATTGCCCGTTCAGGAAATACCCTTCATCGAACATGATAAAGAACTGGCTGTTGGCGCTGTCGGGGTCCGAGCTGCGCGCCATGCCAACCACACCGCGATCATAGGGCACGTCCGAAAATTCGGCCGCAAGATCCGGCATGTCAGATCCGCCCATGCCTGCACGGCGCATGTCAGAGCCGATAACGCCGAATTCCACGTCGCCCGTCTGGGCCATGAACCCGTCGATCACGCGGTGAAACACCACACCGTCATAGCGCCCATCGGCGGCCAGTGTCGTGATCCGTTCGACATGGCCGGGCGCCACATCTTCGAGCAGATCGATCACGATGGTGCCGTTGGCCTCCCCTGTGACCTGAACTTCGAGCCCGGTTGCGAACGCGGGTGCGGCGGCAAACGCCAAAAGAGCGGCAAGCGTGTTACGCATCTGCGGCCACCTTGACGGAGATCATGCGGTCAGGTTCGACCGGTGGCTCGCCCCGTGTCAACGCATCGACATGCTCCATGCCGGACACAACCTGTCCGTAGACGGTATATTGACCGTTCAGGAAATCATTGTCTTTGAAATTGATGAAAAACTGGCTGTTGGCACTGTCAGGATTGGCCGAGCGCGCCGCACCGATGGAGCCGCGCGCGTGCGGCACCTTGGAGAATTCCGCCGGAACGTTTGGCATGTCCGAGCCGCCTGTGCCCGCCATGCGGATGTTGAAATCCGCCTCCATGTTGCCGTGCTTGACGTCGCCTGTCTGCGCCATGAACCCGTCGATCACCCGGTGGAAGGCCACGTTGTCATACGCACCGGCGCGTACCAGCTCTTTCATCCGTGCCACGTGTTGCGGTGCCACGTCGGGCAGCAACTCGATTGTGACGGTGCCGCCTTTGAGTTCCATCAGAACGGTGTTTTCGGGGTCTTTGATGTCGGCCATGCGCGGCACTCCTGTGTTTCATGTTTGCCGTTTACCTAAGCGGTCGCGCAGGAATTGCCAAGCGGTGCATTGACCCTTGGGCCGTTTGCGGCAAAACACGCTCAAGTTGGACAAAAGAAGGACACTGCGTGATGGGCTGGAAGACACTGGATGATATGGATCTGAGCGGCAAACGCGTTTTGGTGCGCGTCGACATTAACGTGCCTGTGGAAAAGGGCCGCGTCACCGACACCACACGCATCGACCGGATCGTGCCCACTGTGCATGATGTGTTGGCACGTGGCGGCACACCCATTTTGATTGCGCATTTTGGCCGCCCGAAGGGGCGCGTCAACATGGACATGAGCCTGCGCGTCTGCCTGCCCGCACTGCGGTCGGCTCTGGGGCGCAAGGTGGCTTTCGTCGAAACGCTGGAGGCGGCAGAAGCTGGCACGCAGGAACAGGCGCAGGCCGAGGTACTTTTGTTGGAAAACATCCGCTTTCATCCCGGCGAAGAGGCCAATGACCCTGACTTTGCCGCGCGACTGGCGGCTTTGGGGGACATCTATTGCAACGATGCGTTTTCAGCAGCCCACCGCGCGCATGCTTCCACCGAAGCGCTGGCGCGGTTGCTGCCTTGTTGCGCGGGCCGCTTGATGCAAGCGGAATTGTCCGCGCTCGAGGCCGCTCTGGGCACGCCGAAGCGCCCGGTTGGGGCCGTTGTCGGCGGGGCCAAGG
Organism: uncultured Alphaproteobacteria bacterium; assembly: GCA_942490645.1. Taxonomy (GTDB): domain Bacteria; phylum Pseudomonadota; class Alphaproteobacteria; order Rhodobacterales; family Rhodobacteraceae; genus CALNXN01. The sequence continues at coordinate 546,506 of CALNXN010000010.1, forward strand.
TCTCCACCAAGATCGACCTGCTGACCAACCTTGTTGGCAAACTGGATGTGCTGATCATCGGCGGAGGTATGGCCAACACGTTTTTGGGCGCGATGGGCGCAAAATTGGGTGCCTCGCTCTGCGAGCCGGATTTTTTCGAGACCGCACGCGCCATCATGATTGATGCCGAAGCCGCCGGGTGTCGGATCATCTTGCCCAGCGACGGCCGTGTGGCCCGCGCCTTCAAGGAAGGTGCCCCCTATGACACCGTGATGCTGGACGCAGACACCGCGTTGGAGGCCGACCAGATGGTGCTGGATGCTGGCGACGATGCGCTGGCCGGGATTTTGGCCGAGTTTGCGGACCTCAACACCTTGATCTGGAACGGTCCGCTCGGCGCATTCGAAATCGCCCCTTTCGACACGGCCACAGTCAAGGCCGCCCAGACCGCAGCCGAACTGACCCGCGCGGGCCGTCTGATCACGGTTGCCGGCGGTGGCGACACGGTGGCTGCGCTCAACCAAGCCGGTGCCGCGGATGATTTCACCTATATCTCCACCGCGGGCGGCGCGTTTCTGGAGTGGATGGAAGGCAAGACCTTGCCGGGCGTGGCCGCTTTGGGCGGATGATCTTGCGCTTTGCCATCGGTGCCCCATATCGAAGGCAGCATGAGTAAGGGAATGGGTTATGGCGAAGTGGACATTGATCACCGGTGCGTCCGAAGGCTTGGGCGTTGAATTCGCCAAGCTGGCCGCACGCGAAAAGCGCAACATGATCCTGACTGCGCGCTCAAAGAACAAGTTGGAGGCGCTGGCCAAAACGCATCGCGCAGACGGCCTTGAGGTCGTGGTGATCCCCGCGGATCTGAGCCAACCCGAAGAGGTCAAACGCCTCTGGGCGGAAGCCACACAGGGCCGGACCATCGACGTGCTGGTCAACAATGCCGGGCTGGGATCACATGGTCCGTTTGCAGACATGGGCACCTGGGGGCGCGAGGATCATTCCATCGCCGTCAACCTGCACGCGCTGACCTACCTGATGAAACAGGCGATCCCGCACATGCAGAGCGCAGGCGGCGGTCGGGTGCTCAATGTCGCGTCGCTGGCTGGATTTATGCCGGGGCCAAGCATGGCTGTCTATCATGCAACAAAGGCCTACGTTCTGTCGCTGTCCGAGGCGGTTGCCACCGAGTTGAACGGCACAAACGTGACTGTAACGGCGCTGTGCCCCGGTGCGACGGCAACCAATTTTTTCAATGACGCGGATATGAACGGCCTGCGCCTGCACAAAGTGGGCGCGCCGATGGATGCCTTTGCCGTAGCCGAAGAAGGCTGGCTGGAGGCGCGCATCGGCAAACGGGTCGTTGTGCCCGGACTGATGAACAAACTCTCCGCTGCCCTGCCCCGTTTCACACCGCGCAGAACCGCGGCCGCGCTGACCGGATTTTTGATGCAAAAACACTGATTTTTTTCGAGGTTTTCGCATGTTTTAGATCAATCGGGGATTCACAGGGCGAATCACCTGTGTCATAGTGCTGTTACGCCCATCAAGAGGCGATCCAGAGGTCAGGCAGATCACATGCGCACATCCAAAAAGGCAATCGGCCCGTTTGCATTTTTTGCCGCGACCTTCGCGATTGGTGTTTATTTCACATTCGCCGCCGTGCAGGGTGACTACGGCCTGTTTCGCCGGGCTGAAATTCAGGCGGAATCGGCAGATCTGCGCAAGCAGTTGGTTGTCGTTCAGGCTCAGGTGTCGCGCATGGAAAATCTGACACGCAGGTTGTCTGATGATTATCTCGACCTTGACCTATTGGACGAACAGGCCCGCTCAGTCCTAGGTGTGATCCGCGCGGATGAAATCGTTATCCGTTGAGGCGCCAAATTAATCCATTGTTTTTATGCATTTAATTCATGAAAGCACTGCGGGTTGCCACTGCGGCATATTCTCACTCGCCTTAGCGCGCCGAATCCTTTAAACAATAGTTTAACGCTAAACTATCTGTCTGAACGCAAGGCAGAACGAGGGAGGACCGCTGATGGCGACCCGCAAAGCTGCGAAGAAATCCAATGTCTCTGCTGAGGAGCTAAAAGCCTATTACAAGGATATGCTTTTGATCCGAAGGTTCGAGGAGAAAGCCGGCCAGCTATACGGGATGGGCCTGATTGGCGGGTTCTGCCACCTCTACATCGGACAAGAAGCGGTTGTTGTGGGCCTCGAGGCCGCAGCCGAAGAAGGTGACAAGCGCATTACATCCTATCGTGACCACGGCCACATGCTGGCCTGCGGGATGGATCCCAACGGGGTGATGGCGGAACTCACGGGTCGCGAGGGGGGCTATTCCAAGGGCAAGGGCGGCTCCATGCACATGTTCTCCAAGGAAAAGCATTTCTACGGCGGGCACGGCATCGTTGCCGCACAGGTGCCTTTGGGCGCTGGCCTCGCATTTGCCGATAAATACCTCGACAACAAGCGCGTGACCTTCACCTATTTCGGCGACGGTGCCGCAAATCAGGGGCAGGTTTACGAGACATTCAACATGGCCGCCCTTTGGGATTTGCCGGTCGTGTTCGTGATCGAAAACAACCAATACGCAATGGGCACCTCGCAGCAGCGCTCGACCTCATCACCCGACATTTATCATCGCGGTCAGGCCTTTGGCATTCCCGGCGAAATGGTCGACGGCATGGATGTGCTGGCCGTCAAGGCCGCGGGCGAGACAGCCGTGGCGCATTGCCGCTCGGGCAAGGGCCCCTACATCCTTGAAATCAAAACCTACCGCTATCGCGGCCATTCGATGTCCGACCCGGCCAAGTACCGCACGCGTGAAGAAGTGCAAAAGATGCGCGATGAACGGGACCCCATCGAAGCCGTGCGCACCTTGCTATTGACCGGAAAGCACGCCACCGAGGATGACCTCAAGGCCATCGACAAGGACATCAAAGCCATCGTCAACGAAAGCGCCGAATTCGCCAAAACGTCGCCCGAACCGGCACTCGATGAGCTTTGGACCGACATTTACGCAGACGCAGAGGAGGCTTGAGCCATGGCGACCGAAATTTTGATGCCCGCGCTGAGCCCGACGATGGAAGAAGGCACATTGGCCAAATGGCTGGTGAAGGAAGGCGACACCGTTTCCTCCGGTGACATCATGGCCGAGATTGAAACCGACAAGGCGACGATGGAATTCGAGGCCGTTGATGAAGGCGTGATCGGCAAGATCCTGATTGCCGAAGGCACCGAAGGGGTGAAGGTCAATACGGCCATCGCCATCCTCGTCGAAGAGGGAGAGGAAGTGCCCGAAGTCGGTGCATCCCCTGCCGCAGCGCCCATGCCTGCGGACCTGAAGGGTGAGGAAGGCAAACCGCCCGCCGTCGCCACAACGGCCGCCACGCCTGCCGCGCCGCAAACTGACGCCACGCCCGACTGGCCCGAAGGCACGACTCTCAAGCAGCAGACCGTGCGCGAAGCACTGCGCGATGGCATGTCCGAGGAAATGCGCCGTGACGACACAGTGTTCCTGATGGGCGAAGAAGTGGCCGAGTATCAGGGCGCCTATAAGATTTCCCAAGGGATGCTGGATGAGTTCGGCCCGCGTCGCGTGATCGACACGCCCATCACCGAGCATGGGTTTGCCGGGATCGGCGTCGGAGCCTCGTTTGGCGGGTTGCGTCCGATCGTGGAGTTCATGACGTTCAACTTCGCCATGCAGGGGATTGACCACATCATCAACTCTGCCGCCAAAACGCTTTACATGTCGGGTGGCCAGATGGGCGCACCGATGGTGTTCCGTGGCCCCAACGGTGCCGCCGCACGCGTCGGTGCCCAGCATAGTCAGGATTACGCCGCGTGGTACATGCAGGTGCCGGGTCTGAAAGTTGCGATGCCCTACTCCGCATCCGACTACAAAGGGTTGATGAAAACCGCGATCCGCGACCCGAACCCGGTCATCTTTCTGGAGAACGAAATCCTCTACGGTCGCAGTTTCGATGTGCCGGAGATCGAGGATTACACCGTACCTTTCGGCAAGGCGCGCATCTGGCGCGAGGGGTCTGACGTGACAATCGTCAGCTTTGGCATCGGCATGCAATATGCGTTGGAGGCCGCTGACAAGCTGGCAGAAGACGGCATCAGCGCCGAAGTGCTTGATCTACGCACCCTGCGCCCGATGGACACCGCCAGCATCATCAAGTCGGTGATGAAGACCAACCGCTGCGTCACGGTCGAAGAAGGCTGGCCGCAAGGCTCGGTGGGCAGTTATATCAGCTCGGTCATCATGCAAGAGGCCTTCGATTATCTGGACGCGCCGGTGATCAATTGCACCGGCAAGGATGTGCCGATGCCCTATGCCGCCAACCTCGAAAAACACGCGCTGATCACGACCGATGAGGTCATCGCAGCCGTCAAACAAGTGACCTACCGGTAAGGAGCGCAAGCATGCCCACAGAAATCCTCATGCCCGCCCTCAGCCCGACGATGGAAGAAGGCACATTGGCCAAGTGGCACGTCAAGGAGGGCGACACTGTGTCCTCCGGTGACATCATGGCCGAGATTGAAACCGACAAGGCCACGATGGAATTCGAGGCCGTCGACGAAGGTGTGATCGGCAAGATCCTGATTGCCGAAGGCACCGAAGGGGTGAAGGTCAATACCGCCATTGCCGTGCTGTTGGAGGATGGCGAAAGCGCGGATGATATCTCCAACGCACCCGCCGCGTCCGCCCCGGCGAAAGCACCCGTTGCGGCTGAAGCGGCCCCTGCCCCAGCGGCTGCGACACCCGCAGCTGCGGCCCCCAAGTCCGCAGACGGCACGCGAGTGTTCGCCTCGCCACTTGCGCGCCGGATTGCCGCTGACAAAGGCATCGACCTGACAACGATGACAGGATCCGGCCCGCATGGTCGTATCGTGAAAGCTGATGTGGAAGGTGCCAAAGCACAACCAGCCGCAACATCCGCTGCTGCACCCGCAACCGCAGCGGCTTCCGCTCCGGCAGCCGCGATGTCGTCTGGCCCGGCGACAGACACCGTTTTGGCCATGTATCAGGACCGCGATTATGAAGAGGTCAGCCTGAACGGGATGCGCAAGACGATTGCAGCGCGCCTGACAGAAGCCAAGCAGTCGATCCCGCATTTCTATCTGCGTCGCGATATCAAACTGGACGCGCTGATGAAATTCCGCGCCGAGCTGAATGCGCAGTTGGAGCCCCGTGGCGTCAAATTGTCGGTCAACGATTTCATCATCAAGGCCTGTGCCTTGGCGCTGCAGACGGTGCCCGATGCAAATGCCGTCTGGGCCGGTGACCGGATGCTTAAACTGAAGCCGTCGGATGTCGCCGTGGCCGTCGCAATTGAAGGCGGCCTCTTTACGCCAGTTCTGAAAGACGCCGAAATGAAGTCGCTTTCGGCCTTGTCCGCCGAGATGAAAGACCTCGCCGGTCGCGCTCGTGACCGCAAACTGGCCCCGCACGAATATCAGGGCGGCACGTTTGCAATCTCAAATCTGGGAATGTTCGGCATCGACAACTTCGACGCCGTCATCAACCCGCCGCATGGGGCGATCCTTGCGGTTGGCGCAGGTGTCAAAAAGCCGATTGTGGGCAAGGATGGCGCAGTTGAGGTCGCCATTGTGATGTCGGTGACGCTATCGGTCGACCACCGCGTGATCGACGGAGCTTTGGGCGCGCAGCTGTTGCAGGCCATTGTGGAAAACTTGGAAAACCCAATGACCATGTTGGCCTGACGGCGCGCATTTTTCTCCAATGCTTCGGCCCGGTCTGACCGGGTCGAAGTCGTTTTGGACCTTGCCGCAGTTATTGCAGAAAAGCCTAAATACGCCGTAAGACACTGCATAAACCATTGGTGCAATTGGCCGGATTACCGACCTCGTCATGCTTGGTCGGGGCGCGGCCGGGCTCGGGCGAGACTACGATCCACGTGTTCTCGGCACCGCCACGCTGCGTTCTGAACAAGCCGCCGATGACACCATGGCTGGTGCGTTGACGCCCAAAGATCACACCACTGCCGATCTCTGTTTCGGGGCCTGTCGTGCCCGCTTCTATCATTGCCTGTGGGCCTAACGCCCGAACAATAGGAGTCGCAGACAGCAAATCGGTATCGACCGTTAGGCAGCCGCACGGTCACGATGGGCCATCGCCGATGATCCCACTTTCGTTGAAGCGCGTGTAGCACAGGACGAACTCATCGGTCACACCGCTCTGAGGCAAAGTAGAGAGAACAAAAAGTATCTTGGCTTGAAAGACGTTGCAAATCCACTTGTTGCAGGAAAACGGATCTTGCACTTTGAACAGCACCGCTTTGAAGCTGATCAATAACGCCAGAAAAGAACAGTAAGTTACCTCCATGCTCATGCGGTTTGCAGGTGCAGCGCGTCTGACATAATACGCTGGCTGAGGCATTTAACCCGCTCGTGCAAAAACGGCCCCGACATGCGGGGCCGCGTCAGCATTCAAAACCGGATTGTTCAGGCGTCCGGAAACAACATGTGGTTCATTGAAACGGAGGGCTGGTCGCAACCCGCTTCGCCGACGATCTTGGCCGGGATGCCAGCGACAGTCTTGCACGGCGGCACGTCCTCCAGAACGACGGAGCCAGCGGCAATTCGGCTGCAACGCCCCACGCGGATATTGCCCAGAACCTTGGCACCCGCACCGATCAGTACGCCGTCTTCGATCTTGGGATGACGGTCTTCCTCTTCTTTGCCCGTCCCGCCCAATGTGACCGAATGCAGCATGGAGACGTTGTCTCCCACGACAGCAGTTTCACCGATCACCACGGAATGTGCGTGGTCAATCATGATGCCCTTGCCGATCGTAGCGGCCGGGTGGATATCGACCCCGAAAATTTCCGATACTCGCATCTGCACGAAGTAAGCGAGATCTTTATGCCCCTTCCGCCACAGATAGTTGCCGACACGGTAGGCCTGCATGGCTTGATAGCCTTTGAAATAAAGTATCGGTTGTAGCAATGTATGGCAGGCAGGGTCACGATCATAGATGGCCACCAGATCAGCGCGCGCAGCCTGAACCAATTCCGGCGCCGAAGCATAAGCTTCGTCTACGATATCGCGCAGAACCACCATCGACATCTCATTGGATGCCAGCTTGGCCGCAATGCGATAAGACAGCGCCTTTTCGATGTTTTTATGGTGCAAGATACACGCGTGGACAAATCCGCCGATCAACGGTTCATTGCTGACCGCATGGCGCGCATCTTCTGTAATCTGTGCCCAAACCGGGTCCACAGCCGCAATTTTTTGTCTTGCATCGGGCATCATCATCATCCTTTCGGCAATCACGATACCTTATGTAATGCCAAAGCACGAAACGCAAACCTGTGATGCGGGATATTCACAAAATGAATGGCCGGCCGCCGCGTTGCGCTTTATCGCGCTTGTGCTCCAGAAATGCGGTCAGGACTGTCACCATAGAAGCGCAAAACAACGGGTCACTGAATGACGGCTCGGCTGGCATTGGATGTCTACGCGCCGCGGCCAAGAGGCTGCCGTTGCCCCAGCGGGTGTGAAAGCGACCAAATCGTTTGACGTATCTGTCGGCCATTTCGGCCTCCAAAAACAGTTGACGGCACATGTCTTCTCGATCTGAAGGAGGTAGCAGCAGCAACACCCGCGCCGCTGCGCTCAAGTCTCCATAAAGCATCTGTCGCATCAGGGTGTCACCGTCACCGACGCCTGCAAACCGGGACCATAGCTGGCTGAGATTTGCGCCACTTCGACATCAAATGGCGAAGATATCCCGTCCGTCAATTGGTCCGAAGCGGAATAAATATACTGCGGCTGTGAAACTTGTATTTCGCGCAATATGGCGCCGTCCTTGCGCACCTGTACTACATAGCTTTCCGTTTCTTCGCCCAACGGTACCTCTGGGCTATCCCACCCGTCTCCGTCGATGCGCGTGCGCCTTATCCACGAGACCGAAACATCGCCGTTTTCCAGTAGGTGGGTCACAAGGTGCACCGGTGCGTAGGGCCGCAAGCCATTGCCGTCAAAGGCCAGCGTTTGTTCAACATAAGACGGATCGCTAACTGGTCGCCGGGCTGGGCCGATGCGCATAGTCTGCGACACGCGACGAAGATTACGCGTTAGCCCTGTTTGCTCGGGTGCGCCATTCATTAGTACCACCCAAGACCCGGCGGGCCAAACGTCGGGCACAAGAGCATCCGTTCCCAACTGTCCGCGCAGGCGAGTGCTCAACGCATATGTCTTCGGCGCAATCAGTTGTGCGTCAGCGAACTGAAACAGCTCCCACCGTCCGGTACTGCCATCCCCGATAGCAGCAAGATTTTGCCCCGCCAGGATTGCATCAATATCCGCTGAACTCAGTGTCGCGTTCGCCATTTTAACCTGTAACGGTGCCCCGTGGTCAAACCGTCCCGAGGGTGCAGATTGCATCGCGCTTTCGGTGATGCCAATCGCAGAGCGGGCTGCGAGTGTGCGGTCCAACACGAAATCGCTGCTACCCGATGAATGATAAAGTGCCACACTGCCGGGCCAAGGCTGGGCCGTTGCGGCAACGTAGGGTGCATGCGGTACTTCGTCACCAGTGATCAATGGTAGATCGAGGAAAAGAGGTGTCACTGGCACAGGCGGCACAAACCCACCAAGGTTGATCGGTTCGTCCGGCATTTCGGATGGCACGTAGATTTCAGGCTCGATGCGCACGGCTTCGATCAATTGCATAGCACCCTGTTCTACGCGGTCGATACGGTAGACACCCGCACCTTCGCCCTGATCTGCGGACAGGGTGATCACGTCACCCGCCCCCAGGGACATCCGCGACGGCGGCAAAGCAAATCGAATAGCTTCGCGGGCAACACGCGCTTCGCTCAGCCAGCGTTCCGCCGTTTGTCGCCCCTCGGCACGGGTCAGCACAATTGGCATTTCCGAGGTCGACACGGAATGTGTTTCCTCATCCGCCAAGACAGCTTCTTCTGCCAGGACGTCAAATGCCGCATCGGCTTGCACGAACCGCAACCGAACACGACCTGCCATTTCGGCTTCTGCACTTCGGGTTTGTTCAACACGCCCATCAAACTCCTCGCTCAACGCCAGCGCACCGCGATCAAGCGGAACGGCCTGCTGACCAGTGCGCATTCGAAACATCAATGTCCCGTCACGCTCTACCGCGTCAAAGGCGTAACGCAACATCAAGGGCTGCAAGGCGGATCGAGCGTCGGACACATCGCTGACGACGTATCCCCGCACCGTGCCATACAGGCTGGAAACATCAAAAGACATCACGCCGGCACGTCTGCACACCTCTGCGACAACCGAGGACAAAGACCGCGCAGATGTGCGCCCGTTGAGCCAGTGACCGCGCGAAAAGTTGTCTCCATCACTCCAAAGCTCAGCGTTATTGGGGAAATAGGGGTATGGCCGTACATCCCATGCCCAGACAAACGCCCGGGACATATCCACCATAGGCGCACCATATACGTCGGACACCGGGTTTTGCTCGGTATTCGCCCAGTAAGACACCATCGCCCGCAGGTATTGCTTTTGGATCAAATCATCGCGCGCGCCGTTTGAATAGTTTGGCAGGCTGCTTTCGGATGATTTCGGATCAGGAATTTGTTGGGCTGGTTGGTTCCCTTGTCAATCGCGGCGCAGCCAAGCTCGGTGAACCAAAACGGTTTTGACTGCGGCTCCCAAGCGGTCGGAATTTCAGCGCGCACGCCGTTCACGCGGTCATGATGCGCATTGCGCCACCAGTTCAGGATATCCTTGTACCGCCAGATCCATGGCTCACCAAACGCACCATCGGTAATCGGTGTTCTGATTTGCGCGGCTTCCGCGTCCACCGAGTGATAATACCAGTCATAACCCTTGCCACCAGCTACATTAGAGCGCAGGTAGTCCAAGTCATAGATGCTGCCCCATTCCGCATCCAGATGATCATAGCCCTCGCGCCAATCCGACAGCGGCATGTAATTGTCGATCCCGATGAAATCGATGTTGTCATCCGCCCAGAGCGGATCAAGATGAAAATACCGATCGCCGGTTCCATCCTGCGGCTGATAGCCGAAATATTCCGTCCAATCCGCCGCATAGCTGATCTTGGTATCCGGACCGAGAATGGTACGGACTTCTGCAGCCAGGGCCCGCAGACGATCCACAACAATAAAGCGGTTTGCAGCACCCCGGATCTGGGTCAATCCCCGAAATTCGGACCCGATGCAAAACGCGTCGACCCCACCCGCTGAGACACAAAACGCAGCATAATGCAGGATAAACCGGGACAACGACCATTCGTCGACAGGCCCAGAGTAGCTCACATCCGCCACCTCAACCTCAAAATCCGCAGCAGTCACCGTTCCAAAGAACGCATCCACTTCGGCATCCGCTGCGGCGGTGCCATCCGGTGATCCATCGACGCCAGGCGCAACCGACAGCGTAATGCGCCCGCGCCACGGCAAGTAAGGCTGTGTGCTCACTGGATCATAAGGATCCGGCAAGGTGTTGCCTTCCGGTTGATCCATCAACACGAATGGATAGAACATCACCGCTTTGCCCGCAGCATTCATGGCTTGAATTGCCTCAACGACGGATTGATCCGACGGCGTTCCACCGTAAATCGGCCGGTCATCAACGGTGGCGATCTCGTCAGCTGCCTCCCGACGCAGTCCGGACACACGCCAGCGCATGTTGCGCCCTTCGATGTCGCGACGTTCAACTTTTGGTTTCAAAGTGCATTCGCCACAGCGCAAGTCATTACCAAACCATGACACGATCAAGGAAGCCGCTTCACAATTGGGCAACTCATCTTGCAGGCTATCAAGGGATACTGTGAAATCTGTTTGTCCAGCAGGCGTATTGATATTGGCACTCCACCGGCCACGATCTCCGTCGGCATAGGTCACCGGGCTCGTTGCAAGGGCGTATTCGCCCGTTCCCGGCATCAATGCCACACCCCGGATCGCCCGCGTCATCTCTTCGTCCGCGCCCGCCTCATCAGGCTGTTCCGGTCGCACAACTTCAAAGGAAAACTGCGGCACACGGTTGCCAAAGGGCTGCAAGCAGCAGATTTTCCATCACGACATAAGCGGTGCCACGATAGGCGGGCACATTCCCTTGCCCCTCAATGGCTTCCATCACCGGATCTGGCAACTGGTCCGCAGAGCCGGTGTAGACCCGCATATTCAGATCAGAAACCGCGACTTCTTCTCCATCGGCCCAAACCCGGCCGATGCGGGTGATCTCACCTTCGCAAACCGCCAGCGCCAGACTGACGGAATAAGTGTATTCGCGCGTCTTGGGCCGCTTGGGCGCCCTTGCCACCGCCCGGTCACAGACTTGGTTTCGAGAAAGTCCGATGCCCAGATGACATGCCCGCCAAGGCGCATCCGGCCATAAAGCTGCGAAATCGCAGCTCCCTTCGCCCGAATTGGTCAGGCGAAACCGATCCACTTTGCCATGCTCGACAACATCGGACCCCTGCCCCATCAGAGCGCTGGTCAATAACCCGTCCCAAAGTGGCACCGACGACACGCCCGATGGCGACCGAAGACAGTCCCGCCAAGGTTCCGCCCATAGATCCACCGATGGCCGCACCCGCAGCCGCAAGAACAACAGTCGCCATCAGATGACCTCCTCGGTCGGAAATTCAAAACGCGCAACAATGCGCCGCGCCCATGGGGCACTGAGCGGACTTTCGACAACGCCGTGACCGCTATAGGCATGAATGAAGCGAGCGGATTTTCCTGTTGCAGATTGAATGCCCAGATGTTTCGCCACCGATCCGTCTTTCATCCGAAACAGGATCACATCCGCTGGAGCTGCTTCCCCCAAAGGCTTTCGCACGAGGTGCCGCGCCGCAGCGTCCCAAAGACGCTCTTCGCCCTGTGGTTCCGACCAATCGCGGGAATAGGCCGGCGGGCGCTCGGGTTCCGCCCCGATCACTGCGCGCCAAACACCCCGCACCAGGCCCAAACAGTCGCAACCGGCCGCTCTTTGCCGCCATCTGGTGAACATAGGGCGTTCCGATCCATGAGGCGTGCCTCCGCAATGATACGTCTCGCGACAGGTCATCGCAGGCTCCCTCCGGTGTTCGTGCCGTCGATTGGTCGGATAGGCCATCACCCAATCTTCGTTGGGCAAATCGGGGAATCCTTGGAAATTCAGAAGGTTATTGAACTTCAACCGACAGGTATCAAACCGCTTGTCGCAGCCCGCCGTCAGGCGCAGTTGGTCGCCGTCGTCTCGACGCACCGCGAATGGGCTCCCACAATTCAATGCGGCGCACACCGTTTCAATCACATCATGCTTGATCATGCCCCACAGGCCTTGTGCCGCGCCGTCAAGCACGTCCAGCCGACCGCGCAAGAACCAGCCAGGCTCAAACCCATTCAAATCGTCCCATTCGAATACGCGACCATCCGTGATACGATCCGCTGGTCCGTCATGGCGATACCCCGGAGTTGTCACGTCGAACCCGCATCCTTCATCGCCCAGAACCGCAGTGCACGGCTTTTGAAATATCCGTCCCAACGGACGGTTCAACGCCTCGGTCAACCCACGCAATTCCGCATGAAACGCACCTCCAGCACGGCGGATTTCTCCAATGCTGCCGCGAAACTGCAACCAACGCACATCGGTATCCGCCCAGTTCACCAACCAGGCCCGCACTTCGGCACCGTCAAACCGCCCCTGCCTCAATCTCGTCCTCACGAACAGCCGCATCGGTCAACGCACCCAGCGCTTCGGTGTTGTCCACAGACAACCCTGTGCTTTGCGCCAGAGCCAGCGCCGTCAGCCCGGTGTCCGCACGGAACGTCACGCCCTTCAAAGTCGAAATCGCGGTCATGATCGGTAAAGCCATAGCTTCACGCCATCCTTGCGCGTGATGGCCCAAGCCCGACGCAAGCGTCGTCAGACCGGCTGCCACATGCGCCAGAAACGCCTCGCTTTGCCCCGCCATCACACCCGCACCTCGATGATTGGAACGTTGGGAACGCTGCCTGCCTGAAAGCTGGCAACAGAGGTCTGGATCTGATCCGTGTCAAAGCGCACAGGCACATCAAACTCGAACCCCGCGCGCACCTGCACGGCCACGTCCGGTGGATGCTGAAAGGTCACGATGCCAGTGTTCACGTCGACTTCATAATCAACGCCCTCCTGCATCTCATCCTGATCCAGCCCAACCCGCACCGTGCCCAGCACCGGCTTGGCTGATCGGGCGTGCATATTCGTGGTCCCCCGACCGATAGGTCTTCAGCAGCGGAAACGCCGCCGCACGCCATCGTCCCCTGTCGCAATCACCTGATCCGAGATAGCCACCTCGCTCCGACGGCTGGCGGTCGAGGACTTGAAGTCCGACCAGTCCTTCCAGCGAAACCCGTACATCTGACCACGCCGCGCCTCGAAAAACGCAATCAGCGCGTCAATGTCATCCATCGACCGCAACCCGAGACCCGCGTCATAGCGGCGGCGTGAATGCGCCCAGGGCGTGTTGCGTTCCTCAAAACCATTGGCCAGCGTCACCACTTCCGTGCGCCGCTCCGGGCCACCGACCGAGCCAAAGCTCAGAGACGCGGGAAATCTTACCTCGTGAAATTGCATATGCTTAGCTCCCCATTCCTACTTATCGATTGCGATTTCCACGGCCCAATGCGCGGCTCATCTGCGCCGCGATCTGGTTCTGACTGCGCTGCAAAACCCTGCACATCAGGCGTGGTGATATTCATGACGATTGTCGGGCCACCGCCACCAGCGCCGCGCACACCCAGCTTGCCATCGGGGCCACGCGCCAACGGCATGATCGCCTCCGGCCCCGCTTCACCCATGACGCCCATGCCTCCACGCATCCCGAACGGAGTGGCCGAACTGACGATCCCACCAGAGGCAAAGGGCATCACCCCGTCCCTGGCTGAACGGTGCACCATCTGCGAAGGGCAACAAACCCTGCATCAATCCACCAACGCCAGAGGCCAGCAAACCGCCAACCTGATCGGTGACCGGGCGCATGGCCGCGTTGAATGTCGTGTTCATCATTGATGTGGCGAGGCCGTCCAACGCATCCGCGAGACTTGCGCCATCAAAGACCAGATCGTCGAAGGCCTTTCGAAGCCCGCGCGACAATCCCTTTTCGACATTCGCCACGTCCTTGCCGGTTGCGGCCAGGCTCTCGCGCATCCGGCGCAACTCGCTGTCAAAGCTCGTGTCACCATCACCGACGTTGCATCAAGGGTCTGGCGCAATCCGTCGGTTTGTGTGTCCAGCGCCTCGATCTAATCGTTGTAGTCACTCATCGCGAACCCCTTTCGGTTTATCCGGCCAGGCCGCCATCAGCGCCTCCAGCCCATCACTGAGCAACGGAGCCGCCTGCCCCGGATCGCCCAGCATCATTTGAAATTCCGCAGGGGTCAGCGCCCAGAACGCCTCCGGCGTCAGGCGCAGCCCCTGCATCCCGGCCCGCATCAGCGCGGGCCAGTCCAAGGTCCTGCTCATGCAGGCACCACAAAGGCGCGCGCGATCAGCTCAGCTGCCGCACGGACCGCGCCCATAGGTCCGCCCTCGATCTCTGCGTGATCCACTGCGTCAGGGTCCAGAGCACAGCCGCCGCCCTGCAAACCGGCCTTTATAACGGCCAGCACGTCCCCGCTTGAAAACTGACCCTGCTCAAAGCGTTCGACCAGCGCCACCAGCGATGGCTTCGTTCAACGCCGCTTCCAGACTCCGCCAACGCACCCAGGGTCAGCCGCATCACCTGCGGCGACCCATTTATATTCAGCGTGACGTCTCCCCTCCAAGGATTTGCCATGCTCAGATCGCCGTAAAGCTCAGCGCACCGGCTGAAGCCATCGTCAGTTCATAGGTGGCCTCGCCATTGTGACTGCCGCTATATTCCACGGCAGAGACCTGGAACGGACCTTCTACGATGCCAAAGTCCGGGATGATGACCTGAAAGTCCGGCGTCTCCCCGTCAAAAAACAACTGGCGCGCCCGCTCGTCGGTGCCCGCATCCTTGAACACGCCCGAGCCCGAGATATTGGCCGACCGCACGCCCGCGCCGGACAGCAGTTCGCGCCAACCGCCCTGGCTTTCCAGACTGGTGACATCCACCGTCTCGGCGTTAAAGCTGACGCGCGTCGCCCGCAGGCCCGCAATCGTTTCGAACTGCCCGTCCGAGGTCATGTCGACCTTGATCAACAGGTCTTTTCCGTTCTGAGCACCCATGGGTTTTCTCCGTTTGAATGAAATGAGTTATTCGTCTTCGACACCGTGCGCGGAAGGTCAGGTCGATCTTGCGACCGGCGCCCTTGTCGATCTTGCCCGCACGGGCACGCTCAAAGCGCATCGACACCAACCGACCCTGATCCAGCGTCAGGTCGGCGCCGTGCAGCACATCGCACACCGCCGCTGCCACCGCCTTGGCACCGGTAAAGCCGGGTGTTTCGGTGATGACGGACACCACGAACAGATGAGCGCCCCGGTCGCCGGTCTTGTCGTCGGCAACCCGCACGGTTCCGGCCCAAGGCTGACATAGGTCTTGGCAGGCAACGATCCACTGGGCAACGCATCGTAAATCGCCGTTCCCACGGCGTCGTTCACGGCCGGATCTGCGCCAAGCGCCCCAAAAACGGCGCGCTGCAAAGCAGCTGAAATGGCATAGCTCATACCACCACCTCCTCATCGGCCATAGCAGATCAAATAGCGGCCATCTGGATCACGTTCGGCAAACGGCGGATGTGAAACACGCGCTCACCATCGCGAAACCGCTGCTGCGGGACGGGGACGTTCCGGATGCCCGACAGGCGCCCCGCGCACGACGATCGTGTAGGGCACCAACGACACCGGAGCGCCTGACGATACCGTCTCGCGCCCGTACGCGCGGTCACCTCGGCCCACAACCACACCCAACGGCGTCCAGACCTTCGACAAATCCACCCGCATCGTCCGGCACGCGCGCAGGGTTTTCCAGGGTCAGGCGCCTGTTCAGGCGCGGCAGTCTCATCTCGCCCCCCCGCCGTAAATGCGCATGATCTTGTAGCGTTCGATCAGGCTTGAAACACCAAAGGGCATACAGCCATCGCTCAGCGAGGTTTCATTGCGGAACTCGTAATAATGCGCGGCCAACAGCATTGCTGCCTGACGCAGATCCGCAGGCACATCTCCCCAGACCGGGCCAAAGCCCGCGTCGAAGGTAACGACAGCCTCGCCGGCTTCGGGAATGCCGGGCAACGCGTAACCGGTTGCGCGCAAACACGGACGATGCGTGTCCCGCTCCAGCCAATAGGCAGCACCATCAACCGGCAGTGCGGACACCATTGCGGTCCACAATTTCAACATCGGTCACGAGCAGTCACCGGTGCCACAGGCAAGCGCCTGACGCCCCAGATCACGCCAGACATGAACGGACAGCGCAAAGGAGCGCTCCAGCAACACCTTGCCGGTCCGCGCCTCAATCGCCGTAACGGCCGCCCGCAGGAAAACTGGTCAAAACAGCGTCCTGCACGCTGTCGGGAGCAAATCCGCTGCCCAGACGCAGATGCGCCTTGAATTCATCAACCGGCAATGCCGCGTCAGGCACCGAGGTTTTTTCGATCAACATCATGGAACATCTCCATAAAACTCAGCCTCCGTCCAAAAGGATCCGGGCGCGCACCAGTCCGCGTTGCTCGGACGGAGGGGAGCAGCTAGACAACGCGGCGCAGTTCAGCGCGCACCCGGGGCCCGGGACAGGCTTGCCCCTCCCGAACCATTCGCGTCAGGCGGTTAGGCCGTGGCGAATTTCAGCAGTTTGATCGCGGCAAAGTCGCTCACGTCGCCGCCCACGCGCTTGGTGGCATAGAACAGGACGTGCGGCTTGGCGCTGAAGGGGTCACGCAGCACGCGCAGGTCGGGACGCTCTGCCACGGTGTATCCAGCCGCAAAATCGCCAAAGGCGATCGCATGCGCATTCGAAGCCACATCAGGCATGTCTTCGGCGATCAGAACAGGATACCCCATCAAAACAGGAGGTTGACCCGCCGCCAAACCGTCCGTCCAAAGGAACCGACCGTCATTGTCTTTCAATTTACGGACATAGCCCGCCGTCTTGGAGTTCATGACAAAGGACGCATTGGCACGGTATTGCGCACCCAGCGCATAAACCAGATCGATGATGGCCTCTGGTGTGACGTCCCCGTCAACGCCCGTCGGAACGTACCCCAGGTTGCCCCAGGCCCAGATAGTGTCATCCACAGCCGTGTGCGCCAAAAAGCCCTTGGGCTTGTCCACACCGTCGCCCTTGACGAAGGCGGCAGCCTCAGCACGGGCGAATTTGTCCGCAATCCGGTTCGCCAGCCAGCCTTCGATGTCAAAGGCGCTGTCATCCAGCAGACGCTGCGAGGCTTTGGGCAAGGCCGACAATTCGTGCAGCGGAATGGTCACGCGGTCAATCTGCGGCGTGTCCGTTTCGGTCGAGGCCGTGGTCTCGTCGCCCAACCGGTGCCCACATCGCCATGATCAACCAGAACGTCATAGGATGTAGCCTCGACATTGACAACCGAGGCAATCGACCGGATCGACGCCGTTGAGTTCAGAACCGATTGCACGGAGTCGGATGTTTGCGGGTCCACAAGATACCCGCCATCGGAATTCATCGCAGTGGACAGCGATTTAACGTCCAATTCCAGGCCGCGCAGACCATCATCGTCACCCGACCGCAGATAGGCGTTGAACGCCTTCTGATGTGGGGCACCCAGTTCAACGCTCCCAGCCAGGGGGGTACGTGCAGCAGTCATGTTTTTACGATCCAGCATGGTCAGTCGCTCTTCTGTTTGTTGAAGTTTTGTTTGAAGTTCAGATTGAAAGCCTTTGAATTCCTTCACGAAACCCTTTACGGCCTCCGCAACATCCTGGGCGGGGGACAAACCTTCCCCGGCCCGAGCCTTACATTCGGTCTTGCTCATTAGCATGTCCTTGATTGGTGGTGATTCAGGCGGGCGCTTCAGCGCTGCGCCAGGCTCGCGCGCGCACCCCGAAGAGCCGCCGCCATGTCGCGCAATGTGGCGTCCGCATCCGATGACACCTCATCGGATTTGGCGACCACACGCGCACTGGGAAGCATCGGGAACGTGACCAAAGACACCTCCCAAAGCTCCAGTTCGGTCAAGAGCCGCTGGCCCTTGTCATTCTTTGCGGCCTTGGGGGTGCGGTAGCCGATGGACAGACCGTCGATGGCGCCCGCCGCGATCAATCTCGCGGCCTCGCGGCCCTTGGCCACCTCGGGCAGCAACCGGCCCTTGACCCACAGGCCCTTGGCATCCTCACGTACTTCATCCCAGATGCCGATCGGCTGGCTCGCATCGTGCTGCCACAGCATCTTGACGCTCCGCCCCGTGGCATTCAGCGTGTCCAGTGATTTGGCATAGGCACCCGGTTCCACGATATCGCCGCCCTGATCGACCGCGCCAAACAGGCTGGCGTAGCCGCAGATTACTGTGCCGTCGCGCACTTCGAGGCTGTCGCCAAACCGCGCAAACTTGCGTTCAAGTCCTGTGTCCGTATCCATAATCATACTCCTCATGTACCGCTCCTGACTAACCCGTGTGCCGCGCCGGCGTCTGTGGCACCGCTCAAGACGCATTGTCCGCGCCGGGCTTGGCATTTCGTCCGTAATAAAACCGTGTGATTGTCGTCCAAAGTGGATGACACCGGTGGTAGAGATAAGATCGGCTCTCGGCCAAATCGCTCAGATCGCGTACCAGCCACGGTCCTGCAAACTGATCTCCCGTAGGGCGCGGTCGCAGGTGATCTTCCGCGCCGGGCTCAATTTCCACATACAACCGATTGGGTCCCTCGTACCAAACCAGCCCCAAGTATTCGCAGCGTCGCACTTTGCGAAACTGAATATAGAAACTCGTGCCGTGCGGCGTTGCATCCACACGCGAAACTTGAGTGTCTCGAACGACCGGAAAAGCCTGGCTTTCGATAAAGGGGGCCACGGCGAAAACAGCCGGGGTCAGCGCGAGGCACACACCCAGCGCCAGAAATCCCTTGGCAAAAAAGTCGATCTTAAACATTGAAAATAGTGCCCTGCAGAATGAACGACATGAACGCACCAACAATCGCCGCGATGATCAGCCAGACCAGCCGGGAAATATGCCCGTCGATCCGACCCAGCTTGGTATCGATCTGGTTGAATCGACCCTCCATGAACTTCTGTTTTTCCTGGTTAACCGCTCGTTCCGTTTCCAGTCGGATGATTGCAGCTTCGATCTTGGTCAGGCGGGCATCCATACGGTGAAACATCGTCTCGATGTCATCGAATGGGACGCGCTGATATTGCGTAACTGGTGGGTGTATTCCATCATTCACTGGTCATCTCCCAGCGCAGGCAACCCAAGCAGACTGCGTTTCTCAGTCGCGGTCAGGAAATCTGCGCCGGCGACGCGACTCCATTGGCTTTCGCGCTCAACGGCCAGTGCGGGCACCTGATCCAGGTCTGGCTTCAGCTCGACATCCGCCTCACCATAGCTGTTCAGCCAATGTGTCAGCGCCGCCGTCACCCGTGTTGCCAGTGGCAACACTGTCAGGCGATAGAACGCGCGGTGCGCTTCCTGATAATTGGCGTATGTGGCATCGCCTTGAATACCCAGCAACATTGGCGGCACTCCAAAGGCCAGCGCAATCTCGCGCGCCGCAGATTCCTTGGTTTTCTGGAATTCCATGTCCGAGGGCGAAAAGCCCATCGGTTTCCAGTCCAACCCACCCTCAAGCAGCATTGGTCGGCCTGCATTGCGCGCGCCCTGATGATGGCTCTCCATCTCACTGACCAGACGTTCGTATTGGTCCGTGCTCATGCTGCCCTGCCCATCCGCAGAGCGGTACACGATTGCACCGGACGGCCGCGCCGCATTGTCCAGCAGCGCCTTTGACCAGCGGCTGGCCGAATTGTGTACATCCACCGCCATCGCCGCCGCCTGCATCGGGCTGAACCCGTAGTGATCATCTTGCGGATGAAAGCTCTTGATGTGGCACACGCTTGGTGTCGTGCCGCTGACATCAAAGCGGTGCTTGCGACCCGAGACGGCATATTCGTAGGCGATCGGCCAACCATCGGCCCCCGGCACAACGCTCATACGGTCGGAACGCAACACATGCAGTTCCATCGGCATCGCGCCTTCATCCGAAACCGCTTCCACATAACCGTTGCCCGACAGCAGGATCTGAGCATAAAGCGCCTCCAGCAGCTCGGCACGGCCCTGCATGGGGTTGGGGCGCGTGATCAACGACAACGTCGGGTGCTGGTCATAACGCCGCTCTGCGTCCTGCAACACCAACGGCAGCGCCGCGGCGGCTTCGGCAATCAGCTTGACGGATCGGAACCCGACCGGGTTGCCCGAAAAGCCGGTGCGCGTCAGTGACACCGCATCACGTGGGCTCCAAGCCACGCGTCCGGATGTCTGGTAGGCCACAACCGGGCCAGCCGCGCTTGCCTTCTGTTCCGGCGTCTCAGCCTGAGCACCGCGCCGTAGAAAATCAAATACCATCTGCTCGCTCCTTTTGGTGTCGCCCGGGCGCCCCACGGTCGCGGGTCCGGTTGCCTGACCCGATGTGGCCTGACTGCGCGTTGACAAAATGAATAAATCTTTTGGTTTAGCTTTTACTAAAGGGACCGTACGCGGGGTGCGCGCCAGTGTGCTGCGGGCTCGATCATCGCCTCATGCAAAGCCCAAACCAGCGCATCCACGCGGTCCGGTGATCCACTGCCCTCATAGCCGCGCAGGGTCATGCGGCACATCTGATCTTCCAGCGTCTCCAGACCCTTGACGTGTTTCACACGGCCCTGTTCATAAAGCGCTGCAATGGGTTCGGCGCGTGACACCTTCCCCCGGCTGGCATGAACCGCCTTGTAGGGAATCATCGGGTCGATCTGACGGATCACATCCGCCACCATCTGCCCGCCCTGGTTGGTTTCCGCCACCAGACGGTCTGCGCCATATTTTTCCATCATGCGCACAGCACGTTCCGCCCACTCCAGCGGGCTGGCACCACCAATGCTCGCATCTTCAAGCACCACAGCGCGCCAGTCTTGCGGCGGCCCGCTCATTTGCGCGCCGACGACCACAATCCCACATTCATCCGAGGCTTGCTGCCCGTGCCGCCGGGTCGATGGCCACAACAATACGGTCAAACTCCGGCACCTTATCGACGGCACCCTTCAATCCCGGCGACGACCAGAGCGCGCCTTCCGCATCCTCCAGCAACTCACCGTCCAACTCCTGACGGCCAAGGCGCGTGCCACGATACCGCGCGCGCACCTCTTCCAGAAACGACGCGGCCAGATTGGCCTTGTTGGCCTCTGTCGGCGCGCGCGTCAGCACGGTCGATGGCGTCTGCAACAGCTCCTTCAAGCACCCCCACATTGCGTGGGGTCGTCGTGACACAGACCTGCGGATGCTCCCCTAACCGCAGGGCAAATTGCAACATGTCCCAGGTGTCCTGGGCCTTCTTCCACTTGGCCATTTCATCCACCCACGCGGCGTCAAACTGCGGCCCGCGCAGCCCTTCGGGGTCATGCGCGGAATGGACGCTGGCCACCGCCCCATTGGGCCAGACAAGCCGCTTGCGCGTTGCCTCCCAATCGGGCTTTCGATCTGGCGGCGAACAGGCAAGTATGCCGCTGTCGCCGAAAATCATCACTTCTCGCACTTGCTCTATGGTCTCCCCAACCAAAGCAACGCGTCGCGCACGCCCAGCATCCAGAGGCAAAGCCCCCTCTACCTGCGCACGCACCCATTCGGCTCCGGCGCGCGTTTTGCCCGCACCGCGCCCTCCCATAATCACCCAACTGCGCCAGTCCCCCTCAGGAGGCAGTTGGTGTGGCATTGCCCAGAACTCGAACAAGTAAGGGAGAGCCAGAAGCTCTCCCTCGCTTAGGTCATTCAGGAACCGCGCCTGTACGTCAGGCGGAGCGGAGGCGATCCAGCTTGCGCCCGATGTCAGCGCGTGCTGCGTCGAGGTCGAGGGCATAGCCCCCTTTGGCAATTCCTGCTTGTGTTTCGCGGAATTTGGCAAGGCGGTTCTCCACATCTTGGCAGGTGCGGAGCAGATCGACGGCAGACTTTACAGCCTGCTTGTCGGCGCTCGGCGTCACCCGCTCTTGGGTCCGGATACGTTCTCTGAGGCTCTCCAGCTCCCGGCGCAGGTCACGGACAGTGTCCGTCACAGCACTCAAAAGCTCCTCGGAGTGTGCGGTCTGGGTCTCAGCGGTCATCAAGGTCATTCAGGTGTTTCCCTCTCATGCGCGTTGTCCTCCGCACGAGAGAAACGAAAAAACGGCCCGGGTTATTTCACCCAGAGCCGTTTGCCCACTTCTTCTAGCATGTCACAACTTATAGGAGAAACCGTGCGGTGAGTCAAGTTAATTGAAATTAACGTCGCCGCCTAAGTGCGTACGATCATTGGATATTTCATTAACCTTCAAAAGTCAGGCATCGGGCCGATTGATGCAGCAACGCCGCACAACTCAATGATTTAACGACACAAATTCAACGGCCCAATGTGCCCTGCGACTGACCCCAATGACCGCGCCAATACCGTACGCTGCCACCGTGCGCTGCATACCCGTAGAGCGCACCCGAGCGTCAGTTGTCGGTCGCTTGATTGGCTCGTTCCGCTTCCAAAGCCCGGTAAGCGGCAACGTTGCGGTTATGTTCATCCAGCGTTTCCGCAAAAAGGTGCCCATCTGCCGGATCCAGCGACTTGGCCACAAAGAACACGTACTCGGTGTCCAGCGGGTTGGCCGCCGCCTCCAGGCTTGCGCGCCCTGGGTTGGCAATCGGTGTGGGTGGCAAGCCGGGGATCACATAGGTATTCCAGGGTGTCTCCGCGCGCAATTCGCTGCGCCGCAACCCCCGGCCCAATATACCCTGCCCCTGGGTGATGCCATAGATAACCGTCGGGTCCGTTTGCAACAGCATCCCGCGCTCCAAACGATTGACGAACACACCCGCGACCAGCCCGCGCTCCCCGGCATTGCCGGTTTCTTTTTCGATGATCGACGCCAGCGTCACCAACTCTTCGGGCGTCTCGACAGGCAGATCTGCATCACGGTTTGCCCAGGCTTCGGAAACGAGCCGTTCCTGCGCATCCTGCATCCGCGCCAATACGCTCGACCGGTCATCACCGGGGCGAACCTCGTAGCTGTCAGGCGCCAAAGAGCCTTCGGGCGGTTGCTCGGTCACGTCCCCCTCCAGCACATCCATCGCCTGGAGGCTTTCGACCACCTGCCAACTGGTCACGCCCTCGGCCAGCGCCACACGGTATCGCGTATCGGCCTGCGCTTTTTTCTCTGTATAGACCTCGGGCGTGTCTTCCTCCGCGGGGGTAAAGGCCACCCGCTCGACAAAGCGGTTGCTGGCCGGATCCAACTCGCGCACCTGCACGTTCAGACGGTTCACACCGATGCGGTACACGACCTCGGTGCCGCAGGTGCTGGCACCGCCGCGTGTGACAACATCAACGATCTCTGACATCGACGCACCCGGCGCGACCAGAAAACTCCCGGCTTTCAACTGGCTGGTCTTGTCCTGATAATCCGCGCCCATGCGGAAGATGGCCGCCGAACTGACCGCGCCCTGGTCCGCAAGGTTCTGGCTGACACGACGCATGTTCGATCCGCGCTCGACCTGTAGACAAATAGCCTGTTCCAGCGGGCCTGCGGTTTCGTATTCCGCCTTGCCCCACAAGATCACACCGCCCAGCAGGAACAATGCGACCACCAGAAAAGACACCGCATTTGACGCGATGCTACGCCACATCAGCCGACCTTCCCAAAGATCACACTCGCGTTGGTGCCGCCGAACCCAAAGGAATTCGACAGTGCCACATTGATTTCCCGCTCGCGCTTGGCGTTGGGGGCCAGATCAATGGCTGTCTCAACGGCCGGGTTGTCCAGATTGATCGTGGGCGGCGCCACCTGATCGCGAATGGCCAGAATGCTAAAGATCGCCTCGATCGCGCCCGCAGCACCCAGAAGGTGGCCGGTGGCCGACTTGGTCGAGGACATGGTGACCTTGCTCGCATGCTCGCCCATCATCCGCTCCACTGCGCCCAATTCGATGGTGTCAGCCATCGTCGATGTGCCATGCGCGTTGATGTAATCAATGTCCTTCGGCTCAAGGCCCGCGTTGCGCAACGCCGCACGCATGGAACGCTCCCCGCCTTCGCCGTCTTCCGACGGGGCGGTGATATGATAGGCATCGCCGGACAGGCCATAGCCGCGCACTTCGGCGTATATTTTCGCTCCGCGCGCCTTGGCGTGCTCATATTCCTCCAGAACGACAATGCCCGCGCCCTCGCCCATCACGAACCCATCGCGGTCGGCGTCATAGGGACGGCTTGCCTTTTGCGGATCATCCCCGCGCTTGGTGCTCAGCGCTTTGCACGCGTTGAACCCGGCAATCCCGATTTCGCAAATCGCAGCCTCCGCACCGCCGGCAATCATCACATCTGCATCGCCGTGCTGAATAAGACGCGATGCATCACCGATCGCATGCGCGCCTGTGGAACAGGCCGTCACCACCGAATGGTTCGGTCCTTTGTAGCCGTAGCGAATGCTCACCTGACCTGAAATCAGGTTGATCAGCGCGCCCGGCACAAAAAACGGGCTCACGCGGCGCGGACCTTTTTCCTTCATCATGATGGCCGTGTTCGCGATGGAGTTCAGCCCGCCGATCCCAGACCCGATCAACACGCCGGTGCGCTCAAGGCTCTCGCGGTCTTCGGGCATCCAACCTGAATCCTCCACCGCCTGTTGTGCAGCCGCCATCCCAAAGAGGATAAAGGTATCGACCTTGCGCTGCTCTTTCGGCTCCATGTATTTGTCTGCGTTGAATGTGCCGTCGCTGCCATCGCCCAAGGGCACTTCGCAGGCGTATTGCGTGACCAGATTGCTGGCATCAAAGCCGGTGATCGGCCCTGCCCCGGACTGTGCGTCCAGAATACGGCTCCAGCTCGCTTCGACCCCATCGGCCAGCGGCGTGACCAGACCTAGGCCCGTTACAACGACTCTGCGCATGAAAATGCCCCCTCAACTTGCGTTCCCTGCTCTTACCGCGCGATGTGTCTGGTGTTCAAGTGTGCTTGAAACAGCGCGCCGGGCGCTATTGCGGTGGCCCCTTGCGCAGCAACAGCTGTACGACATCGCCCTTATACGTGGCCTCGCGCAGCGGTTTATACCCCAGCTTCTCTGCTATACGCACTGATGCGGTGTGTTTGGGGTCAATCATGCAGACAAGCTGACCTGTAATCACGCGGTCGAACCAATCATGCGCGGCCTGCACCGCTTCACTGCCCAATCCCTGTGCCTCAGCCTCGGGCGCAATGACCCAGCCTGCTTCGGGAAAGGAATCAAAATCTTCGCCCAGATCGCGTTTGTTGTATGAGAAACCAACCTGCCCGCAGATCTGTGGCATCCTGTGCTGCTGAATGGCCCAGATCCCGAACCCGGTGATCTGCCAATGGCCCGCATGGCGCAAAAACGCCGTCCACGCCTTGCTGCGCGGCCATGGTTCGCCGTTGATGTATCGCACCACCTCTGGCATCGCCCAGATTTCAGCGAACCGCCCGAAGTCTTCGGCGCGCATACCGCGCAGGGTCAACCGCGCGGTGTTGATGGTGGGGATCGTTCTCGACATCAGCCTGCCTTGCCTTGTTGGATGGGGCTTTACGCCCTCTACAGATCAGACTTGCGGAATGCTGTCGGGGTATTCAACCCCCACGAGAACCGAAAACGCAAAAACGGCGTCATTCCGCAAGGAACAACGCCGTTTTTTAATCATTCGGGTGAGACCCGGATCAGGAGGCTTCGGAGATGAATTTCACCGCGTCGCCAAACGTCTGAATGGTCTCAGCCGCATCATCAGGGATTTCGATGCCGAATTCTTCTTCGAACGCCATCACCAGCTCAACCGTGTCGAGGCTGTCAGCACCCAGATCGTCGATGAACGACGCGTTCTCGGCCACTTTGTCTTCTTCAACACCAAGATGTTCCACAACGATTTTCTTTACGCGGTCTGCGATGTCGCTCATATTCTTCCCTCATTCTGTCGGGTCAACGGTGACCCCTTTAGAGTTTCCGCCCGTCCTGTTGTATCAGGCCGGTTGGTCGTTGCCCCAAGGGGCGGTGATATCCCAAAGCCAAGCGCGGAGCGTTCCACACAGGGCCGGGCGTAACCGGAAGGCGAACCCCCGGTCAAATCTGCGCCCCCTTTAGCACAAGTGCCAAGGATGGCAAATGGATTGTGCAAGGGCTTTTGATGCTGCGATTGCAGCCTTCACAACATGGCCATACCACCATTCACATGCAATGTCGTGCCTGTGATATAGGCGGCTTCGGGGCTGGCCAGAAACAGCGTCGCGGCGGCGATCTCGGCGGGCGACCCCATCCGCCCCATGGGGATTTGCCCCATGATTCCCGCTTTTTGGTCGTCCGTCAGCTTGTCGGTCATGGCCGTTTCGATAAAACCCGGCGCAATCGCGTTGACAGTGATGCCGCGCGTGGCGACCTCATAGGCCATCGATTTCGACATCGCCACGACGCCTGCTTTGGCCGCGGCGTAATTGGCCTGTCCGGGGTTGCCCGTCGCTCCCACGATGCTGGAGATATTCACGATCCGGCCCCAACGCGCCTTCATCATGCCGCGCATCACGCCTTTGCATAGCTTGAACGTGGCGTTGAGGTTCACGTTCATCACCGTATTCCATTCCTCATCCGACATCCGCATGAAAAGGTTGTCGCGCGTGATGCCAGCGTTATTCACCAGAATATCCACGGCGCCCATTGCCTCTGTCGCCTGCTTGGGCAGCGCCTCGACGGCCTCCATATCGCTCAGGTTGCATGGCAGAACATGCGCCCTTTCGCCCAGATCAGCGGCCAGCGCCTCCAAGGGCTCCACCCGTGTGCCGGACAGGCCGACAGCGGCACCCGCGCTGTGCAAAACCCGCGCGATGTCAGCACCGATGCCGCCCGATGCGCCCGTCACAAGTGCCGATTTTCCCGTCAGATCAAACATAGGCTCAAGCCTCCAATACTGTTTTTATGTCGTCAGGCGTGCCCACATTGCGCGTGGTCACATCCTTGGCGATGCGCCGGACCATGCCCGACAACGCCTTGCCCGCTCCGATTTCCCAAATCTCGGTCACGCCCTGCGCAACCATCCATTCCACCGAGGACTTCCAGCGCACGCGCCCGGTCACTTGCTCTACCAACAGGGCCTTGATCACGTCGGGGTCGCTGACCGCTTCGGCGCGCACGTTGGCCACCACAGGCACGACGGGCGCGTTGATCGTCACATCGCCCAGCGCCTGTGCCATTGCATCCGCAGCAGGGGCCATCATTGCGCAGTGAAATGGCGCGGATACCGGCAACAAAAGCGCGCGCTTGGCACCTCTGTCCTTGGCCAACACAACAGCTCGTTCCACCGCGGCCTTGCTCCCGGACACCACGTTCTGCGCGGGGTCGTTTTCATTGGCGAGTTGGCATACGTCTCCCTGCGCCGCTTCGGCGGCAATGGTGTCTACGTCCTCGGCTGTCAGGCCCAGAATTGCCGCCATCGCACCCACGCCCACCGGAACGGCTTCTTGCATGGCCTGTCCGCGCAGGCGCAGCAAACGCGCCGTGTCCGCCACGCTAAACGCGCCCGCGGCCGCCAACGCCGAATACTCGCCCAACGAATGACCCGCAACGAACGCGCCCTTGTTCACCTCGATGCCTTCCGCCGCCAAGGCCGCCATTGCCGCCAATGAGGTCGCCATCAACGCAGGCTGCGCGTTTTGTGTCAGCGTCAACGTCTCGATATCGCCGGACCAGATCAGACCGCTCAGGTTTTCACCCAAGGCGTCGTCGACCTCGTCAAAAACGGCCCTCGCTGCTGGATAGCTTTCGGCCAAGGCCTGCCCCATCCCGATGGACTGCGCGCCCTGTCCGGGAAACACGAATGCGATGCTCATGAGGCTCTCCCTGCCTTTTTTGTGTGACGGATGGCTTACCCCGACAGACCGCCCTGTGCAACGGGGTCGCGGGTTTTGCGCCTGTGCACCGCACCTGTGCGCCCGCGAGCCGTTGAAGCGGCCCACCAAGCTGTTACCCTTGGTGAAATTCCGCTGCACAGGTGTCCTCATGCCGCTCACGAACTCCACGCATCGCTATGGCAGCGTCGCCAAATCCTTCCACTGGCTTACCGCGCTCTTGATCGTGACGCTGATCCCGCTTGGCATCTATGCCAACGGCCTGCCCTATGCCACCTCCGAGCAACTCTCGACCAAAGCGTGGATGTTTTCGCTCCACAAAACGCTGGGCGTTACGGTGTTCTTCGTGGCGGTGGCGCGCATCGGGTGGGCCGTGATCCAGCCCAAACCCGGGCCCTTGCATCCCCAACGGCGGATTGAAACCGGGTTGGCCGCAATGGTGCACTGGCTGCTTTATGGCTCGCTCTTGTTGGTGCCGCTGTCAGGATGGGTGCATCACGCGGCCACCGCAGGCTTTGCGCCGATCTGGTGGCCGTTCGGGCAGAATCTACCCTTTGTGCCCAAATCCGAACCCTTGGCCGATCTCACTGCGGGGCTGCACATCGTCTTTGAACGGGTTCTGGCCGCGTCGATCCTTCTGCATGTTGCGGGCGCGCTCAAACACCAATTCATCGACCGCGATGCCACCCTGAGGCGCATGTGGTTCAGCACAACCAACGCGCCGGAAACTGCGCCCCACACGGGTGGGCTCTTGCCCTTTGCGGCGGCCGTTTTGGTCTGGGCTGGTGCTGTGGCCACAGGCAGCGCATTGGGGCTTTATGCGCATGAATCGACCCAGACTCAGATTGCAACGCTGGAAGACGTCAGTTCCGACTGGCAGGTCACCGACGGGACGCTGCAGATCGTCGTCCGCCAGCTTGGCACTGATGTCACAGGCAGCTTTGAAAACTGGACTGCGGACATCACCTTTGATGACACCGCTCCTCTGGGACAGGTTGGACGGGTTGAGGTGACAGTGGCAATCGGGTCGCTCACCTTGGGGTCGGTCACATCTCAAGCGCTGGGTGTAGATTACTTCGATGCACAAACCCACCCCACCGCCGTTTTCTTTGGCGTTCTCATCGCTCTGGATGACGACCGCTTTGAAGCAACAGGCAGCCTGACAATCAAAGGCCAATCCATTCCGCTGACCTTACCCTTTACCCTTGATATTGCGGACGCGACTGCGCGCATGGCTGGACAAGTCACGCTGGACCGCCGCAGTTTTGGCATCGGCGACACCATGACGGACGAGGCTTCGCTGGGTTTTGGGGTGGACGTGCGTGTGGCCCTGACCGCGCAGCGCACCGACTAATGACAGGCCCAGCCTCGCAAACGAAAACAGCCGCGCGATGCAGGCGCGCGGCTGTCTGTCTGGCTGTCACCGAATGGTAGGTGTCAGTCCATTACGATGGCCTCAATGCTGATTTCCAACGCCACCTCATCCCCGACGAAAGGCGCAAACAACCCCAAATCGAAGGCGCTGCGCAAAATCGTGCTCGTGGCGGAAAACCCGGCGGCTGGCTTGCCCTGATAGGGTGGGAACGGATAATCGCCCGTTGCGTTCAACACGGCGTCCAGCACAACGGGATTGGTCACGCCATTCAACGTCAGATCGCCCGTGATCAAGGCTGTTGTGTCGCCCGTCACTTCGATGCCAGTCGAGGAAAACGTCACCAGCGGGTGATCGGCCAGTTTGAAAAAGTCACCCGATTGCAGGAAGTGCTGGTCGCGCCCGTCCCATCCGGTAAAAAGCTTGTCCGCCGCAATGGAGACTGTGACACTGGAATTTTCCGGAGCATCAGCGTCAAACATCACTTCGCCTTCCCACCCAGACAACATGGCTTGGGTCGTGGAAAATCCGGCGTGGCTATAGGACAAGACAACTTGGCTATGGCTGGCGTCGACGGTGTATTTGACGGCGTCTGCCAAAGCGGCACCCGACAGGGTGCTTAGGGCGGCGGCGAATAGGATGGGTTTCATGCGAGGTGCTCTCCGGCGTTGGGGGTGTTGTCCGTTGGATATGCGACATCACCTTCACCGCACAATTCCGGTTTCGCACACAAAAAATGCGCGCTGATGCACAGCACGCATTAAATTTTACTTACAAGTGCATTATTGCACGTTGTGTTTAGTGAAGTTTACCCGCCACACGCAGCGCCGTTGCAAGGCTGCGGTAGGCCACTGCATCGCGTTGCGACACTTCCGCCAGCGGCATGTTGGAGGTGCCCCAGATGCGCAGAACGCCATCTGTTTCTTCCACTTGCGTCAGATCCGCAAATGCACAGCGGTCTTCCACAAAACGATCCTTGCCGCGTGTCCGCACAAGGCGGATTTCATGGCGGATCGTATCAATTTCGATTTTGGGGCGGCGCGCGCCCAATCCGCTAAGCACCATCACCAAGCCAGCAGGCACGGCAGTGGCAGACATCAGGAGTTTCATCGACATCAGATCACCGCTCCAGCTTGCGCCGGGGCTCATCCAGAGTGCTGCCGTTGCCGCCAGCAAAGCCACACCGGTCAAGCGTTGAACGACAACCATCACGTGACGCGCATGTTCGGAATTGCGCAAAGTACGGGACAGGGCTTGTGCCTGAGCGAAATCATTAAATGCAGTCATTATTAAAACTCCCTCTCTTCGGTTAACAAACATTAACTGGCCAAAAGAGACCGAAATAAGACGCTGACAGGGCAAGTGCGCGGTATTGTTGGGATGCACATGACCTGTGGTTGAGACCAGCGTGGCTTGGCGCGCGGGTGGTTCGCACGGGCTGCGCTCGGGCCTTGCGTGGGCGGGCAAACCGTGTATACGGCAGCGATCCTTTGCAATCACTTGAACCGCGCATCCCTCGTGCGGGGGCCGCAAAGGGTTTTAGGCCCCTGCTTTGAAATGCGCCTTGATATTAAATGAGGAGTACGCATGCCACTCTATGAGCATGTTATGATCGCACGCCAGGACCTGTCCAACACACAGGCCGAAGGGCTGATCGAACACTTTGGAACAGTCTTGGCCGACAATGGCGGCACACTCGTGGATCACGAGTATTGGGGCGTCAAAACGATGGCCTACAAGATCAACAAAAACCGCAAGGGCCACTATGCCTATATGCGTTCCGACGCACCTGCACCCGCAGTGCAGGAAATGGAACGCCTGATGCGCCTGCATGACGATGTAATGCGTGTTCTCACCATCAAGGTTGATGAGCACAAGGAACTGCCGTCCGTGCAAATGCAAAAGCGTGATGAGCGCCCCGATCGTGGCGAACGCCGCGAACGCCGTTGATCAACAGCTTCATCGAAAGGACATAACTCATGGCCACCAAACCATTTTTCCGCCGTCGCAAGGTCTGCCCGTTCTCCGGCGACAACGCGCCAGCCATCGACTACAAAGACACACGTCTGCTGCAACGCTACATCTCTGAGCGTGGCAAGATCGTGCCATCCCGTATCACCGCAGTCTCTGCGAAAAAGCAGCGTGAATTGGCCCGTGCCATCAAACGCGCCCGCTTCCTCGCCCTGCTGCCCTACGCCGTCAAGTAAGGAGAAAGCACATGCAAGTCATCCTTCTGGAACGTGTGGCCAAGCTGGGTCAAATGGGCGAAGTCGTCGACGTCAAACCCGGTTTTGCGCGCAACTATTTGTTGCCCCAAGGCAAGGCGCTGTCGGCCTCCAAGGCCAACGTGGAAGCATTCGAGGCGCAAAAAGCGCAGCTTGAAGCACGCAACCTCGAGACCAAGAAAGAGGCCGAAAGCCTGGCTGAAAAGCTCGACGGTCAACAGTTCATCGTGATTCGCTCCGCGTCCGATTCCGGCGCACTTTATGGCTCCGTCACCACCCGTGACACCGCCGATGCCGCAACCGAGGCCGGGTTCACCGTGGATCGCAAGCAGGTTCAACTGCAACCGATCAAGGAATTGGGTCTGCACAGCGTGATCATCGTTCTGCACCCCGAGGTCGAAGCGTCAATCGAACTGAACGTCGCCCGCTCCGTGGAAGAGGCCGAGCTGCAAGCTGCTGGCAAATCCATTCAGGAACTGGCCGCTGAAGAAGAAGCCGCAGCCGAGTTTGAGATTGCGGAGCTGTTCGAAGACATCGGTGCAGCCGCCTCCGACGACGAAGATCTGGCCGAATCTGCCGGTGTGGAAACACCCGCAGAGGAAGAGCCCGCCTCCGGCGATCAGGAAGACACAGCCGGCCGCTAAGGCCTCTCTGCTTTCCGAAACACAGATTGGAAACGCCGCGCTGACCCCAGCGCGGCGTTTTTTTGTCTACGGGGCGGTGCACTTTGCGGACAAACCCGCTGTTGGTGAGTGCATGGGTTCAATCATAGGGGCGCTGAACTGACAAAGTCTCCTCCAAGCGCGCCCAGGTCACAGCCTCGAAGCGCTCAGGCCATTCCATACCCAATTGCTCGGCTCTTTTGCGCGCGCGCGGTAGGTACGCTTCCGCATAAGCCAGCTGGGCAGAGATCATTGCATCTCGATTGGGAGTCGCAGGTGGCATCGACATCAGCAAGTCTTTCTGCTCATCCGTAATCAACCGATTGAGATGCAAAATACCACCGCGGTTGGGTGCATCTGTTTCGTCGATCAACAAATCTACAAGCTTATTTCGAAGGAGATAAACACCCAGAACGCCATTGATGTATTCGTCGCGCCCCACTGCAAGATGGAGCAATCCGAGTATCCTAATGAAATCCTCAACTTCGTATCGAAATCTTTTCAAATCGGGGCTGCGTTTCGGTGTATCTTTGGCCAGTCGCTCATATAAATTGTCTCGATCAAAAAGAGGCTTGAGGGCGTTTTGCGTCTGCCGTCCCAACTGATCAGGTTTTAAAATAACGACATCGGTACGCGTCCAGTCTGCGGTAATGGCGTTAATCAAGACCGGAACGTTTGTTCGGTCCCACCAAAGAACAATTTCACCAGTCAGTTCGACAGCCTTGCGCCAAAGATTGGCAACCGCATCAGATGCACCGTCTTCCGACACCAAGACGAAATCAATATCGCTGTATTCGTCTGATAGGCCGTTGCCGTAGCTACCACTCAGGAACAGGGCACGAATGTCCGGGGTTTCAGAGACAGCATTGGTAATGATCTCAATAACTTCGTCATGTGTCATGCGCCTGGTTTCCATTCACTGTTGCGCCGCACTGTAGCCATGCAATGCTCAAAGGGCATTTTGGGCTCGAAGCGCGCAACAGTCCAGAACTCGGTCGTTCTTGGAAACATCTCACCGAACGCATTTGCCAATGCCCGGCACGGCGTGGTTTAGTGTGCTCAACGCAAGGACGCCTGACCATGACCCGTGCCACCCTCTTGGCCATAGCCGCCCTGACCACCCTTGTATTGGCAGGGTGCGATGAAGACCCGGAAACCATTGAAATCCCGCCCCGTGTAGCGCCGCAAACGCAGACCGAGCTGGATTTCGTGCGCCAGACGCTGAACAGCGTGCAGGCCGCCTCCTTTGCACAAGACCTTGAATACTGTGGCTATATCGGTCTCGACACGACGGGTCGGTACGTCGCCACGCCGCCTGATCAAGGGCGTATGGCACGCTGCGTGGCGGATTGGCCGGGCGATGATTTTGCCGTCATTGCCTCGTATCATACCCACGGCGCTTGGTCGCACGAGTTGGACAGCGAAGTGCCGTCCTACGATGATATGGTCACCGATATCACCGAACGGATCGACGGATATGTGGCCACACCGGGTGGGCGGATGTGGTACATCGACGCCGAAGGGCGCGTTGCGCGTCAGATTTGCGGGCGCGGATGCCTGATCTCGGACCCGGCCTACCGCCCGGACGCGTTTGATCCCGGTGTGGTTGTCTACACCTTGGAAGACTTGCGCGAGCGGTCCGGCGGCTAACGCCCCTGCCCCTCAATCGCAAACAGGCCGCCCCGAAGGACGGCCTGCACAACGCCTGACTATGTGTCAGATCATTCGTCTTCCAGCGCCTCGACGGCCTTTTGCAGGGCGTCTTTGGTGGCTTTCTTTTCCTTGATTGTCGCCTGTTCAAAGACAAAATCGACGACCTTGTCTTCGAAGAGCGGCGCGCGCAGCTGCTGTTGCATCTGTGCGTTTTGTTGCACGAATTCAAAGAACTGACGCTCCTGACCCGGATACTGGCGGGCCTGCGACATGATCGCCTGCGTCATTTCCGCGTCCGTCACCTCAACTTCGGCTTTCTGACCCAGCTCGGCCAGCAAGAGCCCAAGGCGCACGCGCCGTGTGGCCAATGTCTTGTGCTCGTCCGTCGCTTCGATTTCCGGGTGATCGTGGCCTTCCACGTCCGGGTTTTCCTCGTGCCAAAGCTGATGTGCGATCTGGCCGGCTTCGGCCTCCACCAGTGACGGCGGCAGATCGAAATCCACCATCTTGTCGAGTGCATCCAAAAGGCCGCGCTTCATCACGGCGCGGGCTGCACCGGCATATTCTGCTTCCAGGCGTTCGGAAATCTGTGTCTTGAGGGCCGCGAGATCCTCGGCTCCGAACTTGGTGGCCAACTCGTCGTTGATCTCGGCAGCCGTCGGCTCCTTGACCTCTTTGATGGTGCAATCGAACGTCGCTTCTTTGCCCTTCAGATGCTCGGCCTGATAATCATCTGGGAAAGACACGGTCACGGATTTCTCTTCGCCCGCCTTCACGCCGACCAGTTGCTCTTCAAAGCCCGGAATGAAGGAGTTGGAGCCAAGCACCAGCGGGTAATCTTCGGCAGAGCCACCCTCGAACGCCTCGCCATCGACCTTGCCCACGAAATCCATCACGACCTGATCGCCGTCCTTGGCCTTGGAACCCTTCTTGCGGGCTTTGAAGTCCTGAGCTGTTTCGGCCAGATTGGCGAGCGCCTCTTCGACGGCTTTTTCGTCGGCGGGAACGACCATTTTCTCCAGCTTGATCTTGCTCAGATCGACTTCGGGAATGTCTGGCAGCGCCTCATAGGACATCTCGACGTGAACGTCGTCACCCTCTTTCCAATCGTCATTCGTCATTTTGACTTCGGGCTGCATCGCCGGACGGTCGCCGCTTTTGTCGAAGTGATCCGACATCGCGCCATCGATGCTTTCCTGCATCGCTTCACCCATCACACGCTGGCCGAACTGTTTCTTCAACAGAGCCATCGGCACCTTGCCTTTGCGAAAGCCCTTCATTTCCACATCGGGCTGCGCTTCGGCCAGCTTTTCGTTGACCTTGGCGTCCAGTTCGGCAGCTGTCACCGTAATGGCGTATCCGCGTTTCAAACCTTCGTTCAGTGTCTCTTTGACCTGCATGTGTGCTCCATGAGAATTGGGCGCGCGCAAAGCGCGGGGCATAAATTTCAGCCCTTCTATGTGCCCCGACCCAAAGGCGCAAGAGGGACAACGCGCATTGTTTTACGCCTTTTTTGATTGCGTCACTGGGCTGCGCAACCGCCCGGAGCGATCATATGCGGCGGGTGCTGCACGCGAGCATCACCAATGCGTCAGCTTTGCGTATACATCACGACCGCCAGATTCATCTCGATCAACACCTGCTGGCTCAGGTTTGCCAGCTTCACCGTATCGCTGTCCGAAATGCGACCCTCGTCTTCCAGCATCGCCACCAGCTTTTCAAAATCCACCCAGACCCGCTCCACGCGGGTCAGCTGCTTCTTGATTTGCCGATTGGGCGGCGCGATTATTGCGCGCAATTCGGACCCCGCGATCAGGTCGGCCAGTGCCAGTCGGAACTGCTCCATGGTTTCACGCATGCCTGCGCGTTTGGCCTCACCGCCGAGGCCAAGATTGATCAAGCAAATCTCCTTCGCCGCTTTTTGCGACAACATCCTCTGACGACCGGCAACACTTATCGTATTGGCCAGCATCGGATCTTCCGCCTCGCCAAGGTAGGCGTCTTGTATCGCCGTAACCGCCGCATGCGATTGCGCCAATGCCTGAAGGTTCATCTCGATCACCTGCCGCAAGGGCACCGAATGCAGGTCATTTGCAGCGAGTTGGCGGATTGCGGCGCCTAGGGTGGCCCATGTCTGCTCCACCTCTGAGAACCTTGCCAAAACATCTGGGTTCGTTTCACTCCGCAAACGCAGATTTTCGTCACCGCCCTGCAATGCGGCAAGGTAGGTCTCGAACTGACGCACCACCGAGAGCGTTTTGGCCGTGTATCTTTCCTTTTCCACTCCGGCCATGACGAAACAGGCATTCAGCGTCACTTGCTGTGTCAACATCCGCTGGCGACCCGCAAAATTGATACGGTTGCGCAGGTCTTCCTCGTCCGACCATTCCTCCGCTTTGACAGAGGATTGCCCAAATGGCGCTACAATATTCAAAAGAATAGAAAAAATGAGAGCCGCGTAGACGATTGGACTGCGTTCCATGGTCATGATGAACTTTCGCGTGCTTGATGATTTTGACCGCAATAGCGACGCTGCGTTACCAAGTGATTACCAAATCCGCTGCCCGGATATGAGAATGCCAGCTTCCTTAATATGCGCTGTATCGCGACCCCAAAACCCTCGTCGGCCTGCGCAGCAAACAGCTTTGAGTGAAACGTTGCGTGGTGCCGGTAAAGCGCATCGAACATTTGTTTTCCACTGTTCTTTTCCGTCCACAGCGGCTTCTAACTATATATAAAAATTATGCTTTTCAGAATTCTGTTATTCATGGCTATCTACACCCATACTATGTATCCGGGTGATAAAGAGAAGGGTTGAGTGCCAGCGAGAAACACATTGACCATTGAGAAAGTGAAAAAAGTCGCCCTAGGTAAGTAGTAAGACTGCCGCAAGTTTTGGCTTCACCTAAGAGCTAACGGTGAAGCCCAGTGGTTCACCCGCCACACCATCCACGGGCGCCGACGCGAAATGGGCCTTGGAAATTTGAAAAGCGTTTCACTGAAAGAGGGTCGCGTGCGGGCAGAGAAATGGCGCGCAGAAATCAGAAAACAACAAGATCCGATCAACGAGCGCAACAGATTGACGCGCGAAGCCTCTGGGTAAAACACTATACTGCCAACCGTGGCCATGGATGCTTTTGAGGCACGCAAGGCCGAACCCGGAGGCGACGGCAAAGCCGGGCGTTGGTTCTCGCCTTTGGCGCTTCACGTCCTGCCAAAGCTTGCAAAGGCCCCTGTCCGGCAGAAGCTCAATCCGGACAAAACCTTACTCCCGCGTTTGCAGATGCAGCGAAGCTACGGATCCATAGCGGCGCTGCGTCGCAGCAAGAAAAGCGGCCGTTCGTTGTGGCCGCAACGAAATCTGGACCGCCTATTACCGGCATTCTGATAAGGTCGCACAATGACGTTGTCGGGGTGGACGGTCTTTTCGTTCGACGGTTCGCTAAAAACTTTCACAATCTCCTTAGGACGCCGACCGGAATTTACGGTTCAGCAATACCCTTGACCTATTGATGCCCCTGTTGGGTGGGTCTTTCAAAAGGAGTGAAACATGAAAAGAATCCTGCAGTATACAGTTGTGCTGATGAGCCTTTTGCTGGCGCCGATTGCCAGTTTGGCCGCAGTATCTCCCACTACCGTGAATGGAGCGACCACAGTCACGGCCGAGGAAGCCGCCGAGCTTTTTGACCAAGGCGTGGTTTTTGTTGACGTGAGGAAGGGATCTGATTTCGACGCAGGCCGCATTCCGGGTGCCGTTCACCTGGATAGCAAGTCCGCTTATGACGAAGCTGCACTTGAAGGTGTAGTCGCCAAGGGCGACCCAGTCGTCATCTATTGCAACGGGGAAAGCTGCATGCGGTCTTCGGAAGCCAGTGCGCTGGCGGTCGAATGGGGCTTTTCTCAAGTGCATTACCTGCGCGACGGCTATCCGGCGTGGGAAGCGGCCGGCTTTCCGGTAGAATAAAGAATGAAAGGGCGCTCAATGTCGCTTTCGGCACGTATCGCAGCGGGAATCTGTATCTTTGCCGCAGTTCTCACCACAGTAACGCTGTTTGGGAGCGCCGTCGTACGGTCTCAAGTGGAGAGCGCCCTTCTCACTCTGTATCGCGACAATGCAACCGGCGCGGCAAAAGCTGTAATCGAACGAAGCGAGAAGACCCTCGCCGGCCACGCGCGAACCATCGGTCGTGATCGAGGTGTTGTTGCCGCACTTGCCGAAGGAGACACGGCGGCTGTGGAAGCGGGCTTGGCATCGACTTTCAACAGAATTTCAGCGTCCGGTGAAATGAGTGATCTGCTGATCTACGATATCGATGGCAATCTGCAAGTATCGATATCTGTTACTCAAGATACTGCTCCCGCAACACCACCGTCAATCGTACAACAGACTCTCGCAAGTGGAAGGCGCACGTTCGGATTATCTCAGATCAGCGACCGCCGATATGCAGCAGCTTATGCATTTCCCCTGCTCAAAGGCCGCGAGATGATCGCTGTGGCCGTTTTGGCATTGGATGCATCGTCCTCTCTTCCTGATATTGCATCAGCAACAGGAGGATCAGCTGTTCTCGCCACGCTTTCCGCGGACAGCGGCGCTATCACGATCGACGGACAAGCCGGGGAAGCGTTTGCTCAAAATGCTCCAGAACCGGAATCTGAAGAAGAAATAGCTACAGTCGATACGCTGGCTTTTGGGGAGACTGCGATCGCAGCGCTTGCAGAGAGTCGAAACTCAGTTGCAACCATCAGGCTCGAGCCTCATGCGTTCGTTGTGGCTGAGGAAACTCTGGGACCTTTAGCTGACGGTTCTGAGTTGGTGCTCTTGCTTGCAACTGATTTCACGGAAGCCTTTGGCCAAAAGCAGAGCGCGATCTGGAACCAGATGCTTTCTGCGGCCGCGATCGTCGCAGTCTCGCTGGCAGTCTTTCTGTTTTGGTTTCGCGGCCAGATGCGTCCATTACAATCCATTACGCGTTCGTTGATGTCGTTGGCACGCGGTGAGGCGCAGGATAAATTGACGTTTCAACGCGCTTCTCGGGAAATCAAGGAACTGAATGAGGCGTTTGAAGCCTTTGCAGAACAGTCGGAAAAGCTGGCAGAGGAATCGCAGAAATCTGAAGAGCAAGCTCGAGAGCTCGCTGAACAAGCCGCGCACCTGAAGAAACAGGCCGAACGCGACGCTGCAATACAAGCCGAAGAAGCCAAACGGCTCTCTGAGGAAAGCAAGCTGGCTGAAGAAACCCGAATAAGAGAGCAGAGGGCCGCCTCGGAAATCACTACTGTTGTGCAGGCATGCGCTGCAGGTGATTTTTCAAAGCGTCTGCCGCTGGAGGGAAAGTCCGGCGTATTCAAAGATCTTTGCACCGGTGTGAACGAAATCGCTTCAAGCGCGGACACGTCTTTGTCCAAGGTGGAGGCGTGCTTGAGTGCATTGGCCGATGGTGATTTGACTGTGAGTATGCAGGGGGAGTTCACAGGTGCCTATGCAAGGCTGCAGTCGAAACTCAATCAAATGATTGAAGATCTGCGCTCTCTGATTGCCGGTTTGACCGATCGCAGCGAGAATCTTGCGGGGTCGTCGGGCGACCTGCGCGAAACTGCGGATCTTCTGTCTCGACAGACGGAGCAGAACGCGGCATCGCTTGAAGAGTCTGCTGCGGCTCTGGAAGAGCTGTCAACCAGCCTAAAAAGCGTCGACGCAAACGCAAAAGACGCCAATGAAAGCGCGCGCGTGGCCAGTGACACGGCCAAGAGTAGCGGTCAGGTAGCGGCCGATGCCGCAGCTTCCATGGAACAGATATCCAAAGCCTCCCAGGAAATCACCCAAGTTGTCGGCGTGATCAATGATATTGCGTTCCAGATTAACCTGTTGGCGCTCAATGCAGGGGTTGAAGCGGCACGCGCCGGTGAAGCTGGACGTGGCTTTTCAGTGGTTGCTTCAGAAGTGCGAGCATTGGCCCAAAGGTCGAGCGACTCGGTCAATGAGATTGCCGCCGTATTGTCGCGCAGCGATCAGGCCGTTTCCGTAGGTGTTGCTAAAGTGGCAGATGCACAGGCGTCCTTGAATAAGATTGCGGAAGAGGTGATGGGGATTACCGGCCGCGTTTCGGGCATCTCTTCCGCAATCGCAGAACAAGTTCACGGAGTAGAAGAGATTAACAACGCAATTTCAAATATTGACACCAACACGCAAAAACAGGCTGCGTCTTTTGAGGAAGTGACTGCGGCCAGTGCGGTCTTGGCCGAAGAAGCGAGGATGCTCAAAGACTCCACACAGCGCTTCAAAACTGGAGTTTTGACCAAACAGCGAGTTAGTGTGCCAACAGCGCACTCGAAGCTGACGACAGACCCTGCGGGCACTGACCAAACAGCAGCTTGAATGCGCGTCAAACGCTTGCGGGATCGAAGGACCGCATTTGCGATGTATTTCCGCTCTGGGGAAATCTCGCTGCCGCATCGATGACCCTTAAAGACGGCAGCTTTGAGCCGCGAAAGATAATTGGGTTCATGCAAGCCGAGGTCCACAAACTCCGCATGGCAAACGTTTGCGCCCAGAGCAGCAAAGGTCCGCTTCCTGCCCCAATCGGCGGCCGCCACATCACAATCGTCAATTGTGCTGATGAATGCGATCCAAAAATTCTCTTCGCGATGCCTGCACCACCGGCTGAAAGGCCAAACGGAAACTGATGGGTCTCCTAACGGCAAAATAAGACCAAACAATCTGGGAAATACTCTGAAACCAAAACTGTCCGCGAAAGAGAGGCGAGGTCTGGATGCTACAGCCAGCGCGCCGTATTCTTGGGGGCACCCAGTCAAAACTGCCATATTCGAAGGGTGTGGAGGGCGGGCGACCCTCTGACCTGACCGCCTCTCTGTGTCATACTTGCTGAGGTTCTGGAGGCTCTGCTTCAACACCGAGAACACGGCGTTGTGCTTGGACCCAACGCTTTCCTCAATGTATTTGCGTATCCGCCCTAGTCCTCCTGCCGCCATTCTGGCGATGTTGCAGGTGTGCTGCACAGTGCGATGCTCATTTCCTCTGCCAACTGATACTGCGCCGCCTCTTCGGGCATATCATTGGCTGCAGTGCAAACAGCATTTCTCGCGTTTCTCCAAAGGTCCAGCGAGTGAACATGGTGAGGTTTGCCAAAGTCAGCCACAGTATGATTGGCGATGAGGAGCCCGGTCATGAAGCATTCATTCGGCCAAGTAGCCGCATTGGCTGCCAGTCCTTCATGATCATGCTGCCTTTGCTCGTCTGCCAGGCGATTCAGCGCTTCTCGAGTATTGGTGTTTGTTTTTTTGAGTGCTTCATTTGTTTTTGGGGCCGCAGACAAAAGAGAATTTCGCGGTTGTACTGGAGGGAGGATGGAAGAACCTAACAACTCTTTTTGATTATCTAAAACATCATCTTGAGTTGTTTTGTTGGTGCGGGTGAAGGGACTCGAACCCCCACGCCATAGGCGCCAGAACCTAAATCTGGTGCGTCTACCAATTCCGCCACACCCGCACGTGCGCAATGTGCGCAACTGAAGGTGTCCTATCAAAGCAACAGACCGCTGGCGAGAGCAAAAAAGCACAAGACTTCGCACAGGCCTTCACCTAAGCTCGCGTCACCTAGAGGCAGGTAACACAACAAAAGAGACGCCCATGAAACCGAAAACGGTCGGGCGCGCAGGCAGAGAGAAACTGGACCCTGCGGGCCAAATGGCGCAGCAATTTGCCCGGATTCCGGGCTTGATGCATGGCGCGACAGTATTGACTCTGAACGGGGAAATCGCCGTTCAGGATCTTTGTGCAGGTGACAAGCTGATCACGCGTGATAGCGGAACCGCTCTGATCCGAGCCATTCAACGCCAGATTGTGTATCGGCGCACCGTGCGGGTGACCGCAGGCGCGTTGAGCCCCGCGCGCCCTGAACACGACGTGATGTTGCTGGCTGATCAGACAGTACTACTGCGCGACTGGCGCGCGCGGGCGATGTACCGCAAACCGCAGGCGTTGGCCGCAGCGGGTGCATTGGTCGACGGGCGGCATATCGTGGATGCCGGGCTGCAAAAGCTGACCGTATTCCAAATCTACTGCGACGCGCCGCACATCATTTATGCGCAAGGGTTGGAACTGGGCACGGCCGACACGGTGGCACAGATGCCGAAAACCCGGATTGCGGCCTAAAGGCCAAGGCTCCGAAACACCTTTGGCAATTCCTCGGGCAAATCCTCCGCGATCAGCCCGGGGCCGAAACTGCGCGCGCACTCCACATGGAGCCAGGCGGCGGCTTCTGCCAGATTGAACAGATCACCGGTGGCTCCGGGTGCCGCCAGACCCGTGATCAATCCAGCCAGCACATCGCCGGCTCCTGCCGTGGCAAGCCAAGGCGTTGTACGATCATATAGAGCGGCATGGAGCGCCGCGCCGCCATCGGGTTGTGCGATCACGGTCGCTTCGCCCTTCAAGAGGACAATGCACCCTGCCCGCGCGGACGCTTGTCGAACAATGTCTATGCGTGATGCGCCATGGCGCAGGGCTTTTGCGAGATCGGGAAAGAGCCGCGCAAATTCGCCATCGTGCGGTGTCAGGATCGTGCGCGCATGGGTCATATCGAACAGCGCTTGCGGGTTCTCGGCAAAAGACGTCAGCGCATCCGCATCCAGCACCACAACAGGGTCACGCCAGTCTCGATCTCCTCCGCGCCGTGCCAGAACCGCACTGACCAAACTGATTGTACGCTCGGACACGCCCATCCCCGGCCCCATGCAGAATGCAGACACACGGTCATCGGCCACTTCGCTCAACTGATCGGCATCCCGTACCGCGCGTAGCATGATCGCGTTCAACTGGCAGGCATTTTCCTGCAAGGCGCCGGGCGGGCAGAACACCGTCACAAGACCCGCGCCTGCGCGCAGTGCTGCGCGCGCCGCCATGCGCGCGGCTCCGCCCCGGCCCACTCCCCCTGCAAAAACCGCGACATGGCCATAGTCGTATTTGTGGCCTCCGCCTCGAAACTTGCCGAGTTGAGAACAGGGCCAAAACCGGGGTTTCAACTCCGTTAAGCCGTTGGCCCCAAGATGCTTTCCTTCCACCAAGCGGGCGCGATCCGGTTCCGGTGGCAGCCCGATAATCCGCCGTTCCATCGCGTCGCCGCGCAACCCGATGTCCGCAACCCGAAGCCTGCGGCACAGACCCGAACCCATTGCCAGATAGTGCCCCGG
Source organism: uncultured Alphaproteobacteria bacterium (assembly GCA_942490645.1). Classification (GTDB taxonomy): domain Bacteria; phylum Pseudomonadota; class Alphaproteobacteria; order Rhodobacterales; family Rhodobacteraceae; genus CALNXN01. The sequence goes on from CALNXN010000010.1 coordinate 589,599, forward strand.
TTTAGGGGTGTGAAATGTGACTGTCAGATCGACCATATTCAGGGTTTTGGGCCAAGGATCAAAATCGGGATCATCGGGGTTTGCTTGTGTAGGTATAAACCCGGTGTCGAGATTCAGACCGGACGGACAATCCACCGCGACAGTCTTGATGCGCACCGAATTCCGCCACACCTGCTTGAACTTTATGTCCAGCACTTCGGCGACCTCCGGCGGCAACGGTCGCGTCAATCCAATTCCGAACACCGCATCAAGGATCAAGTCGGGACGTGCTGCGGCGGCAATAAGGTCGCGCGACCAGCTTGCCACTGTTCCCATCTCGCACCACCGCTCATAATTCGCCCGCGCGTCCGGCGGCAGCTTTTCCGCATCGCCGTAGAGGAACACCTCCACCTCCCAGCCGCGCTCTTTCAACAATCGCGCCACGACGAAGCCGTCGCCGCCATTGTTGCCGGGTCCACAAAGCACCAAGGCCCGGCGAGTCCCCTCGTCCAACTCGGACCACTCCTCGAACACGGCCTTCACGACGCCGGCGCCCGCGCGCTCCATCAGTTCAAGCCCGGTGACGTCGCCCGACTCGATGGCGGCCTGTTCAATGGCGCGCATCTGGGCGGCTGTGAGCAGTTCGGTCATGGCGGGCATCCCCTCGATTCACTTTCGCTTATTATTTGTGCAACCCGCACAATTTTGCGGCGGTCCATTTTCATTTTCACCTCGTGTTCACACATCTACCCCGCCCTGCATGGACCCTCCTACCCTTAAATGATCTGCAAACGGAGAAACGCGGCAAGGGAGGCCCCTATGAAAAAGATCGAAGCGATCATCAAACCCTTCAAGCTTGATGAGGTCAAAGAGGCGCTCCAGGACGTCGGCGTTCAGGGTCTCTCTGTGATCGAGGTTAAAGGGTTCGGGCGTCAAAAGGGCCATACCGAGCTTTATCGCGGCGCGGAATATGTCGTGGATTTCCTGCCCAAGGTGAAAATCGAGATCGTGCTGGACGATGATCAGGTTGACGCGGCTATCGAGGCCATCGTTGACGCGGCCAAGACCGAGAAAATCGGCGACGGTAAGATTTTCGTCTCGCCCGTCGAACAAACCATTCGTATCCGAACCGGCGAGACCGGCTCGGACGCGCTCTAAGACAATCATTCCAACCAAAGGGGACCTGAAAGAATGAGCAAAGACCTGTTGAAGATGATCAAGGATGAGGACGTCGCGTACGTCGATATCCGTTTTACCGACCCGCGCGGCAAGTTGCAGCACGTGACGGTGATATCCGATCTGGTGGACGAAGATTTCCTCGAAGAAGGGTTCATGTTCGATGGCTCCTCCATCGCTGGTTGGAAGTCGATCGAAAACTCCGACATGAAGCTGATGCCCGATGTCGACAGCGCCTATATCGACCCGTTCTACGCGGAAAAAACCGTGTGCCTGCACTGCTCCATCGTTGAGCCGGACACCGGTGAGGCCTATGAGCGTGATCCACGCGGCACGGCAGAAAAGGCCGAGGCCTACCTGAAATCCACAGGGATCGGCGATGTGGCCTACATGGGACCCGAGGCGGAATTCTTCCTCTTTGACAACGTCAAATACTCGAACACAATCAACAAGGTATCCTACGAAGTTGATGCTTCCGACGCATCCTGGAACACCGACACTGATTACGAGATGGGCAACATGGGCCACCGTCCGGGCGTCAAGGGCGGGTACTTCCCGGTCAACCCGATCGACGAGTCCCAAGACCTGCGCTCCGAGATGCTGTCGACGATGAAACGTCTGGGCATGAAGGTCGACAAGCACCACCACGAGGTGGCGTCGTGCCAGCACGAGCTTGGCCTGATCTTTGACAGCCTGACCAAACAGGCCGATGAGCTGCAGAAATACAAATACGTGATCCACAACGTGGCCCACGCCTACGGCAAGTCCGCCACCTTCATGCCAAAGCCAATCTATGGCGACAATGGCACCGGCATGCACGTGAACATGTCGATCTGGAAAGACGGCAAGCCGCTGTTTGCAGGCGATAAATACGCCGACCTGAGCCAAGAGGCGCTGTATTTCATCGGCGGTATCCTGACCCACGCCAAGGCGCTGAACGCCTTCACCAACCCGGCAACCAACAGCTACAAGCGGCTGATCCCGGGTTTTGAAGCACCCGTCCTGCGCGCCTATTCCGCGCGCAACCGTTCGGGCTGTGTGCGGATCCCGTGGACAGAAAGCCCCAAGGCCAAACGTGTCGAGGCGCGCTTCCCTGATCCTGCGGCCAACCCTTACCTGGCGTTTGCCGCCTTGCTGATGGCCGGTCTTGACGGCATTCAGAACAAGATCGACCCCGGTGAGGCGATGGACAAGAACCTCTATGACCTGCCCGCCGAGGAACTGGCCGGCATCCCAACGGTCTGTGGTAGCTTGCGCGAAGCCATGGAAGAGCTTGAGGCCGACATGGACTTCCTGCTCAAGGGCGACGTCTTTACCAAAGATCAGATCGAAGGCTATATCGAGCTCAAGATGGAAGAGATCGAACTTTATGAGCACACGCCCCACCCGGTGGAATTCGGCATGTATTACAGCTGCTGATCCTGGCTCAGAAACAACACCAAAGGGCGTCCTTCGGGGCGCCCTTTTTCATTGGCCTGACACAAATTCGGACCATACATTCCAAAAAGTGAATTCAATTTGATTTATGTCAATTTTTCATGCGCCTATTTGCGCGAAAATGGCGCGGCCTAAGCGGGTGCCTCGGTAATGTGGTTCTCGCTGCAGCGCTTAGAACAATAATAAGGGATATTAAGAAACATGAGAAAATCATTGCTGCTTTGTATGACCGCACTTGCCGGGGGGCTGGTCATACCGTCCACTGGGATGGCGACCACAATCACGTCTTGGAACACGACAAACGTAGATGTCGGAGCGCCCGTGACCGGGACGGACGACGGCGCAAGCGTGGTCTATGACCGCGACGCAACTGACCCTGCGGCGCAGTCAAATGGCCAGATTTATTACGCAGCACCCGAGGCTAACGCACCGGGGCTGGAGGTGCTGAATGGCACCTACACCGCAGGTGGCAACACCTACGATGGTTGCTTGATCGCGACCAGCACCGCCACTTGCACCAGCGACTTCCAAAGCGGCAAGCGGTTCAAGGAACAACTGACCGACACAGGATCCGTTGATCTGGTGTTCAACACCACGCCGGGCGATGAAAGCACACTTTATCAGGCATTTCACCGCGTGGTGAACCTGACCGGTGCGCAGATCGAAGGATTCGAGTTGAGCCTCGGTGTCGGTGTCGGGTCCGACTTTGTGCAATCAGGCGCGAATGACGGTCTCAGCTTCTCCTCTACCGTCGAACTGGGGCCAGATAAGGTGTCTGCGTTCTCGCAATACCCCTTTGGCCTTTTTGGCGATGACGCCCAGCCCAACCCCAACCCGGTGTTCACACTTGATGGGTTCTTTCAGGGTGATGGCCGTTCCGGGTTCAACCTCACGATCGGCGAGGACATGATCGCCAGCAATGGATACTATGGCGAATACGACGATCTGTTCGACAACTGGTTGTCCAAGGATCAGACGCCAGAGGGGCTGTTGTGGGACTATTCAGGTGGTGTCTCGGACCCGCTGGTAATGGCGTGGGACAATGGCACCGAATGGGAAGTGCGCCGCGGTATCGATGATGCGCTGGACGGTGTCTTGGGTGTTCTGAGCGTCAACGACGTCTTTGCCTTGGATGAAGCGGATTGGGAAACTTTCAGCTATGCCGATCTGGCCGGGGTGCAGGGGTTCCTGTCCGGCGTCGATCTTTTTGCTGACCCGATCGAGGATCTGGCCAACCTCAACCTCAACTACGCCATCGCACTTGATGAACGGTGGACGTCCAGCAGCTTTACCCTGCGCCTGAGTTCTACCGCAGTGCCTGCTGCTGTGCCGCTGCCGGCATCTGCGCCTTTGATGCTGGCCGGGTTTGCGCTCATGGCTGCCATGCGGCGTCGTCGCCGCGCGGCATAAGTCGGCGCTAAAATCCGGCTTGGTGGTCGCGCGGGGACCGTCGTCTCTTCCCCCCTCGTAACACCGCGTTAGACCACCGGGGCGCCCCCATCACGAGGGGGCGCCCTTTTTCATTTGGGTCGCCGGACGTCCACCTGACCGAACGTCACCCTGCCCCGTGATTTCCCTGCCCTCGCCGCTTTGTCGCCCTTATTAACCATCACACCCAAGGGTTGAAAAGACAGACACGAGGCAGGGTTATGTCCAACACATTTTTCGACGTGCAATCAGCGTTGCTTTATAATGAAGCGCCGCAAATTGATGCAAAATGGCTTGAGGAACGCTTGTGCGCACAGGCCGAACGACATGGCCTTCCCGGCCCTATCGCGGTTTTGCCGGGGCTGACCAACGCCCGCGAATTCGCCTTTGCCGGTTGCGGTGTGCACGTCATGATGGCTGTGCATACACAACCCTTGCAGCAAGACGCCTTTGCCCTGCAACTCAGCGCCCCCATTCGCAAACTCAAGACCTGCGATTTTGAGACGATCATCAAAACCCACAAACAGGCCATTGTGATCAACGTGGGCGATGGCGAGCTGCCAACACCCGTGGAAACCCGTCATCTGATGGCCGAAATGGGTATCGGAGAACCCGCCGATCCACTGATCAAACTGACGGTTCTGCATCTGGTCATTCAGGCGATTGCCGAGTTGCAAGCGCCGTTGATGACAGATTTCCTGCCCTCTCAATCGCTGCTGTCGCCCGAAGAACTGGCCGCCGTGGCGGATATGGGTCTGCCTGTGCCGATCCTGTTTCATCCCTATCCTGTGGATGGTGGCAAGGATGCGTCTGGCGCGCTGCGTCTGGGTATGATGGCGATCCATTCCGAGCATCTGATCGGCAAGGTGATGGAGCTTGAGGCCGTGCCCGAAGGTGTTGATACCGCGACGATGATCAACCTGATGGCCTCGCTGATCATGGAGCACCGCAAGGGCACGCTGCCGCTGGAGCATGGCGATGTGTTGCAGGAATCCGAAGGTCTGGCGCTCTACATTCGCCACGAAGCCCCGGCCAAACCCGGTGAAGCCCTGCGTTTGATCGCCAGCTTTGATACGCCTGCGTCTGGCCCCGCACCCGTGGCAGAGCCGCCTGCACCGCAGCCCGAGCCAGCAATCGCCCTGCAGCAACCCGCGTCGGATGTCGCACCGGCCCCTGCATCTGATCCGGGCCAGAGCGCATTTCAGGACCGTATCGCCAAGCTCAAGGCCAAGGCCGTGCCCTCGGAAGAGGCGCCGCACGTCGCGCAACCCCTGCCCGACGTCAGCGGCATTGATCCGCAGCCAAAGACCAAAAAGGGCTATCTTGCTGCAATGGATTTCCCGGTTTCGTGGTCGACGATCAAAATCGGGACGGCCGCGCTCTTTTTCGTGGCGCTCTATCTCTTCAACCCCAGCGCGATGCTGGAAAGCCGCATTGCCGCCCAGATGGACAGCCAGACCGCCTTTTCCGGCGCTATGCGCGGTGAGGTTCACAACCTCGCCAACCAGATGTCCGGTGACGCAATGCAAACCCAGCAATCTGATCGACCCAAACCGGTCGCGATCCAGGGTCTGACCGACACCGACAGACGCATTCTGGACGTCATCCAATCCCGCACGGCACCCACCGACGAACGACCCACGCCGACGGAAAAGCCCAAAGGCCAATTTATCGTGGCAGGCACCGACGCGGACGGAAACCGCATCATCTATCGCCGCGAACTCAGCGACGACACCGACCGCGAACAAATCATGCAAGAGGTGCTGACCGGCACCCTGCGCAGCGAATTGATCAAAGCCGCCGAATAAGGCGCACCCAAAACGCCGTGCGCCAGATTTTACTTGGCGCGCGGCACCGCCTGCGGGCATAGTTCCCCGGTATTATCACCATTGGGGGCGTTTCTCATGCGCAGCGGACTTGCAATCACCGTTTTGATCACCGGTCTTGTCGCGGGTGCGGCACACTCCGCCACCTGCTCGAACACCTCCGCCGGTTTTGAGGCGTGGAAAGCCGCCTTTGCCTCGGAAGCCAAACGCGCGGGCGTCAAATCCAAAGGGTTGCAGGCCCTGTCGGGCGCGCGCTACGCCAGCCGCACCATCGCCGCCGACCGCAACCAAAGGTCGTTCCGCTACACGCTAGAAAAGTTCATGCAGGTGCGCGGCGCCGACACCATCGTGGCGCAGGGGCGCAAGCGCAAGGCGCGCAACCCGGATTTCTACGCCGCATTGGAACGGCAGTATGGTGTGCCCGCCGGGGTGCTGATCGCAATTCACGGGATGGAAACGGCCTTTGGCGGCTTTATGGGGGACAGCGAGGTCGTCTCGGCCATCGTCACGCTGACCTTCGATTGCCGCCGCTCCGAATTCTTTGCCCCTCATGCCATCGGCGCGCTGAAACTAGTGGATCAAGGGGCCATCACGCCGCAAACCAAAGGCGCCAAACACGGCGAGTTGGGCCATACACAGTTCCTGCCCGGCAATGCGCTTACGTATGGCGTGGATGCCACCGGCGACGGGCGTGTGGATTTCTACAATCAAACCGATGCGCTGGCCTCCACCGCGAATTTCCTGCGCCAAAAGGGCTGGAAACCCGGGCGCGGCTATCAAGAGGGCCAGCCCAATTTCGCCGTGATCGAACAATGGAACGCGGCAAGCGTCTATCAAAAAGCCATCGCGATCATGGCCGCGCGCATTGATGGGTGATCTTGAAATCGTCACACTGACGCCCGGTTGATGCCTCAGGCACTTTGCACGTTTCGGTCCGAAGACATGCAGCAAAAGGTGCCCCCCTTGTCCCATCTTCCCTTGGCCCCCATACAAACCGCCCTTTTGTTCGAAGCGCCGGATCATGCCACCTCGATCGCCACGCGTTGGGACTGGGTGATTGCACAGCTCAATACCCGCCTTGGCGCACTCGCCGGCCACTTCCATCCGATCAACGTCACGCCGGGCAGCCATTTCGCGTTGATCGGCAATGCGCAAAACACGCTACACACCACCGTTGAATTGATGCCGGAACCATTGGGCCTGGATGGCTTTGGCGACGTCCTCAACAACACCTTGTACCGTAGCTATCACACCGACCGTATCGAGGCCGTGACCGCCCACAAGGCAGCCATATTGGTGGGTGTTGGACTGGGTGAGGTACCCTTTCCTGCCGATCATCCGGTGATTGCCCAGCTTGGCATGACCGACGAGATCACCGGCGGGCAAGATCAGGCCAAATATGAATTGCGCCTGCGCATCGCCCAGACCCTTGGCGCTATCCTGTGCGAATCGCAGATGCCCACAATCGTTCACTGGACCCAATCGCAACAGCTGTTGCCCGGTGCAGCCTTCGTCTCGCTGGCAAATGCCGATTTCTCTTTGCCGCTCTATGTGGATTGCAACGTCTTTGGCACCGGTGAAATGGAAGGCGGCAGCCAGAAGGTTGGCATCAACGGATCAGGCAGCCAGTTTCTGCTGGGGGCGCATGTCTACTTCGAAGAAGATCCGCAACCCTTTATGAACAGTTACAAAACTGTGCTTGGTTTTGTCGCCTATTGCCGCCAGATCGGACGCGTGCTGCGCGACGATGAAACCTTCGACGGCCCCAATGGCGAAACCATCTGCGTGCGCCACACCCGCACCTCCGACGGGCTTGGGCCTGCGATCTCCTTGTGCCGCAAGGACCGGCTGTCGGTCACACCGGTGCCGCCCGCACCGTTAGCGGCAACCAACCTATCGGTTGACCCCAAACCACCTGCCCCAGCCCCTGAAACACCCGGTGTTGAGGCTTTTGCAGGGCAGTTCGGGCTGTCAACCCACACGCAACCGGCTCCAGCCTCTTCTGCTTCCACGATCACGCCTGCTACCGCATCCGCTCCTTGTGACCTGCCGCCCGGCGCGCTCAAACCGGTAGCGCCTGTGCAAACAACAGTGCTGGCGCAATTTGCGCCGATGGAATGGATGCGCGACTATGTGCTCGATGGCGGTGCGAAAACCCGAACCCTCAAAGGTCAAGTGGCCCGCGTAGGCTTTGCCGTCACGGCCATCGCGGTGATGATGCTGGTCAGCGGCGCGTTCTGACGCCGTCTTCCCACCTGCGGCGCAAAAGCCATACCTGCGCGACCGCTAAGCCCCGCCCCCTTGAACCTATTCCACCACCCGCCTATCTAGCGCGTCAAGGGTCAGGCCCCTGCCGTCCGCATTTGGTGAAGTCCTGTTTATCTCTCTCTCGTCCTGTCGCACTTCTGGCGCTGGCAATGCGGACACCGGTGATTTTCGGAAACACGCGACACGTGTCGGAGACAAGATCATGACCCATACCATCCCCACCCGCGACGCCCTGAAAACGCAGGCCAAAGCCCTGCGCGCGGACCTCGGTGCGCGCGGCACACCCGTGACCCATTCGCAGGCTCTAGAAATGGTGGCCCATCAATGGGGCGCTCACGACTGGAACACGCTCAGCGCCCGCGCGAGCCAACCCAACGCGCCGCGTTTTGCACCCGGAGACCCGGTGACTGGCGCTTACCTCGGCCACCGGTTTTCCGGCACCGTCAAAGCCGCACGCGCGCAATCGGGCGGGTTCTGGAATCTGACGATCCGTTTTGATGCGCCGGTTGACGTGGTGGCCTCTGCCCATTTCAGCAGCTTCCGCCAGCAGGTGACCGCAACGGTGAACGCAACCGGGCAAACGGTGCAGAAAACATCAGACGGGGTGCCGCATCTCAGTCTGGATGTATGAACGACAAAGGGCGGACCGCTTTGGCCCGCCCTTTTATCTCATCAAGGCATCACATGGTCACCGTCATCACGCTGGTATCGATGCACACCCTCTTGCGCCGTTCAGGGCGCGCAAAGCTGCCAGCGGCATTTACCTGCGCGCCGATCCGCCGCGATCGACCCGCACAAGGCACATGCAATGGCCCACAGACGCTTTTTCACAGTGAACCCTGCCCTATGCGCGCAACATAGGTGTGGATCGAAAACACGACCGCCTGCGTGTCTGGCATCCGCACGATGCATTGGCGTTCCGCACGCGCGTAACGGCCGTGGCCGGTATCCGTTTCGCGACGTGGATCGGTTTCGCGGCGCGGCTGGTGCAATTCGGCATCCGCATAGATCAGCTGATTGAACCGCCACAACGGTCGGCCCACCTGCACCCCGTCAAAAAGCCTCTGCACCCGTGTCGACACCGACGCATCATACTCTGCGACGGGCCCATGAATGCGCCCCAAGGGCTGGCCGATCTTGTCCTCCAGATGCCAACTGGCCGGAAAGCACAGACAGGCGGCGGTCAATACATGTTCGTCCCCCTGCTTTTGCAGAACGCAGATGTCCTCTTGGACCAACTGTCCCAAAACCACCAGCGGCGGTCCATCGAGCGCCACTCGCGCCCCGTCCGGGCAAATCATCGCGCTCCCGTCCTGCACAAACCCCAAGTCCGGCAACAGCGTGAGCGCACGCTCCAGCACCTCGGCGCAGGCGGTTTCGGCCCCCGGCTCCATACGGTAGACATCACTCAAGCGCTCCGCCATCAACGCCCGGCGGCGCGCCATTTGCCCGGCGTAAGCCTCATCCACCCGCAGCCACGCGCCCTCCAGCGGCCGGACACCAGGCAAGGCGCGCGCGCGGCGCATGTCATCTGGAACTGCATCTTGCAATATCTCGACCATGGTCTTGTCCTACGTCGCCGGGCCCGCAACCGCATCAAAAAACGACATTCCAAAAGGTCGTATTCTGTCGCACGGGGCCGAAAAAACTGTCGCACGCTGTCTTTAACAGGAGACGCCCCATGAACCAGCATTACCGCGACACCCGCAAGATCGACCCCAACGCAGGCGCCACGCTGGGCGACGGCACCCCGAACGATGCCGACCGGATCGAGATCGGACCAACGCAGTTGGCGTTCCGCGAATGGGAAGCTGCGGGGTTGACGCTGCCCAACCTGGCGGCCATGCGCGAATACCGCTGGAAGCGTCTGACCCAACACATCGTGGACCGTGAGTACGGCGGGCTCTTGATGTTCGACCCACTCAACATCCGCTACGCCACGGACAGCACCAACATGCAGCTGTGGAATACGCACAACCCCTTCCGTGCGGTACTATTGTGTGCGGACGGCCACATGGTGATCTGGGATTACAAGAATTCGCCGTTTCTGACCTCATTCAACCCACTGGTGCGCGAATTACGCTCGGGCGCGTCGATGTTCTATTTCTCTGCCGGTGACAAGATTGACCCGGTGGCCGACGAATTCGCCAACGAAGTCCGGGAATTGATGGCAAAGCATGCCGGCGGCAACAAGCGCCTCGCGGTCGACAAGATCATGTTGCACGGGGCTCGCGCGCTTGAGGCACAGGGATTCGAGATCAAGGACGGCGAGGAAGTCACCGAAAAATCCCGCTCGATCAAAGGCCCCGATGAGCTTCTGGCCATGCGCTGCGCCAACCACGCCTGCGAAACCTCTGTGCAGGCGATGGAGGATTTCGCCCGCGCCAATGTGGGCGACGGTAAAACGTCAGAAGATGATGTCTGGGCCGTGCTGCACGCTGAAAACATCCGCCGCGGCGGTGAATGGATCGAGACGCGGCTTCTGGCGTCTGGCCCCCGCACCAACCCGTGGTTTCAGGAATGTGGCCCGCGCATCTGCCAGCAAAACGAGATCATCAGTTTCGACACCGACCTTATAGGATCCTACGGCATTTGCATCGACACTTCACGCAGTTGGTGGATCGGAGACCGCAAACCGCGCCCCGACATGATCTACGCCATGCAGCACGCCCACGAACACATCATGACCAACATGGAAATGATCAAACCCGGCGTGATGATCCCCGAACTGACCGCCAATTGCCACGTGCTGGATGACAAGTTTCAGGCCCAGAAATATGGTTGCCTGATGCACGGCGTCGGCCTGTGCGATGAATGGCCACTCGTGGCCTACCCCGACAAGGCGATGGCAGGCGCGTTCGACTATCCTTTGGAACCCGGCATGGTGCTGTGTGTCGAGGCGGCCGTGGGCGAGGTTGGCGGTGACTTTACCATCAAACTCGAGGATCAGGTGCTGGTGACGGAGGACGGCTTCGAGAACCTCACGACCTATCCCTTCGACAAGGCGCTGATGGGCGGGTGACCGGGTGACGGCGGTTGCAGGCTCCTCATGTGCGCCGTGCGAGACACTGCAGCCAATCACTTCGTCTGAGCGAAAGACCACCCTTCAGATAACTGGCGGTTTGGGCCTTATCCTTTGATGAGACGGTCGATCTGATACTTAACCGTCCTCACTGCGCTTTCGTTGGACTTCAACGGGTTCAAGCGAACGTTTTGCATTAGTCACATTTTAAACTCTGTCTGCGATGCAGACACTTATGTTTAAGTCTGTGATTTGGTTATTCTCTGCGGTCTTGCTCGCCCTGATTGTGGGGCCTGTGACGTATGTTGCATCACAAGCGGGCCGGCCTGATCCGGCCGGTCTTTACTTGGTTATCGATACTGGTGGGCTATCGCTCTCCCAACATAAGTTGACCTCCTTCGGAGCAAGTGGCGTCGGTCCGTCGCGCAGTGCATTGGCGACAATGGTTCACGCTCCCCCCTCTTCGAGAGAGCAACTTCTATTGGCCGGCTACATTATGCTGCCTGCGGGAATGCTGGCTGCGATTTGCGGAATTGACCGCGTTGGAAATACTTTCATGAGGAGCAGTTAATATGCTGCGTTTAACGTCACTGAACCCGGTCACTATGGTTTTTGGCCTCGCGGTCATCGTACTGTGTTGTGTGACGGCGACCGCATTGATTATCGGTTCAAATCCGATCTCAACATTCGCCCCATCTTTGACATTCTTGATATTCGGCGCGGCAATGGCGCGCAGCCAACCAAAACTGGCACCAGTTGGCGCCGCTATCGCTCTGATCGGTCAGGCAATCGCGTTTACGGCTGCTTTTCAGGCGCATCCCTGGCAGCTGGATAGCCACATGGTGTTTTTCGCTTTACTGGCATGCTTGGTAAGCCTGCGCAGCATCACAGCAATCCTAGTCGGCACAGTGATCATTGCATTGCATCACGTGTCTCTATCCCTTCTCATGCCATCGCTGATCTACCCTTCTGGGGGGTTTGCCGTGAATTTGGGCCGTACGGTATTTCACGCCGTGATTGTCTTGTTGGAAACTGCCGCGCTGGTGGCGACGGTGTATCAGCTTAACCGTGCTGATCGTGAAATGCGGGCGCAAACAGAGGCGCTTGAGAACAGCCTCAACGAAGCGGATAAGGCTGAACGGGAGGCTTTCGCATCGAAAGAGGCTGCCGAAGCCGCACAGCACGAGGCCCTTATGGCACAGACTGCTGCGGAAAAGGCTTTGGAGCAGGCGCGCAAGGCTGAAGAAGAAAACAAAAAAGCCCAACTTGAGAAGCATGCGTCAGACGAAGAGCGCCGCAAGGCCGATGAGGCCCATAACACGAAGCAAGCACAGGTTGTTGATACTCTGCGTGTTGCGCTTACGCGACTGGAGAGTGGCGACCTAACGACGCGCATAACACAACAGTTCCCGGAAGATTACGAAACTCTGCGCAATGAGTTCAATGCAGCGATGCAAACCCTCGAAGAACTGGTCGCAGTCGTTGCCCAAAGGTCCGAGCAGATGGACATAGAAATTCGTGAGATTTCATCAGCAACCAATGATCTCGCGCGGCGTACCGAAATCCAGGCTCGAAACCTGAATGCAACGTCTGAAGCCTTGGATGGGCTGACGAAAAGCGTACGTGAGAATGCAACGAGCGTTGAAGATGCAAACCATTCAGCCAAGTCTGCCCAATCCAATGCGGAAATAAGCGGAATGGTCGTCTCCAAGGCATCGCTGGCCATGGAAGCAATCAAAACTGAGGCTGGCGAAATCAGCAAAATAGTGGAGCTCATCGAAGGCATATCGTTTCAGACCAACCTTTTGGCATTGAACGCCGGGGTAGAGGCTGCGCGCGCAGGCGAAGCAGGCCAAGGTTTTGCGGTTGTGGCCTCGGAAGTGCGCGGGTTGGCGCAAAGATCTTCTGAAAGTGCGACGAGCATTCGAACGCTCATTGAACGCTCGGGCGTTGAAGTCGAGAATGGATCTGCGCAAATCTCCGAAACGGTCAGCTCCCTGGATGCTGTTGAAACCACAATCTCTGAAATCACGTCTAAAATGGACATGATCAATGGCAGCACTAACGATCAGAGGGACCAGATATCATCCCTCAACTCAACGATCGCAGAAATAGGAGAGGTTACACAGAAAAACGCGGCGATGTTCGAAGAGACGAACGCGGCTTGCGCCAACTTGGCAAACGGAGCGAAAGCCTTGCTTGAACTCACACAGCATTTCCAAGTATCCGATACAGCACGCCGAGCGGATACAGCCGCTTGAGACCAAACAAGCTGGCTTCAATTCGCGTTGCGCTCCAAAGATTGTCCGGACGGACGTTCGTGAGTTTTGCAACATCCGTCAACATGGGCTCGAAGCGAGCGAGCGCCGCTGGATGCACAAAGGGCTTGTTCGCTGGGCACTGCTGCCGTTCTTAGCTCGTTCACACTGTGCCGGTTCCAGCGTCTTGCGGACCACGCGGTGATCTTAATCCAAGGCATTTTGTGATAGCATTGCGGGGCAATCAGTAAAGCTTGTCATCGGAAGGCGTTGGCCTACAATTTGAACGAGACAATTTTACTAAAACGGTGCGGCTATGGGGTTCTTTTGCAGGCTCAGTCTTCTTGCAGCAGCTATCTGCATTGCTGTAGCGGCCAAAGCCCAAGAGCACGATCCGATGCTGGTCTACGATCAAGACGGTCTCAAGGTGCGCGGGCATCTTCAGTTCGGTTTGAACGCGGTGGTCGAAAACAACCTGTTCTGGGACCTCGCTGCAACAACCGCACCGGGCAGCGGGTTTGATCCCGATACGGAGTGGCTGGAAGGATACATCAAGCCGGGCCTGAGCTTTGAGAAAACGCTCGATTCAGGCGCAGTGTTCTACGGCAAGCTTTCGGCGGTTGGCTCCTACACGATGGGAACAGACGCTTTCGATACGGGCGACATCGGTGCCATGACGCTAGAGGAAGCCTATTTGGCCGTTCGGGGTGATCTGACCACCGATCTCTCCTACGATTTGTCGATCGGTCCGCGCGAATTGACCCTCGGCACAGGGATGCTGATCGCGAACGGCGCGACAAGCGGTTTCGAGCGCGGTGCTCTGAAACTTGGCCCGCGCAAAGCTTGGGAAATGGCCGCGATCGGGCGTTTGTCCTACGGGAATTTCGCAGGGACCGCCTTTTACCTTGATCCGAACGAATTGCCCTCGACGGACGGGAACAACGAACTGGCAGGTATCGATCTGCGCTTCGACGACCCGAAGGGTGGCTATCTTGGGGCGACATTCGTGAACGTTCTCAATTCCAGCTCGCCCTACCCGCAGGCCTCCCCGGGTGGGGTCGGTGCCCCCACGGTGACACCGGGCGCAAGGGACGGGACAAACACACTCGGTCTCTACGGTAAGACAAACCCGTTTGCAGGCGCGTTTGAGGATTGGACCTTCACCGGCGATTTCGCCTACCAATGGAACCACAAGATCGACCTGAAAGCCTGGGCGGGTCGCGTGACAGCCGGATATAAATTCGAAAACCTGCCGTGGTCGCCCAACCTCACCTTGGGCTATCAGACCTTTTCGGGCGATGACCCGAACACGACGACCCTCGAACGGTTCGATCCGCTTTATTACCAAGGCAGCCCCAGCGCCTGGGCGACGGGATCAAAGTCCGCCTCGACGTTCATCAATTCGAACGTGAAGGCTATAACGCTGGCGCTTCGAGTTCAGCCGACACCGAAAGACACCTGGACGCTGCGTTATGCGCATATCCGGGCAAACGAGTTGAACAGCCCAATTCAATTCGGTCAGGCGACAAGGGTGGATGTAAACGGAAATGTCGTCTCTGGTGTCACCGACAGTCATCTCTCGGATGACGTGTTTCTCGAGTATAGCCGTGTCATCAATCGCAACACATTCCTGACGGCAGGTGTTTCTGTCTCGTTCCCCGGCGCGGGGATCGATAATGTCGTGGGCGGAAGCGCAAACCCTTGGACCGGAGGTTTCATCAATGTCGTATTCAACTTCTAATTTCATCGCACTGGCCGCGGCGGTTTCCTTGACACTCGGCGCGCCGACCGGGGCTATGGCGCAATCGTCTTCGCTTTCGGCGCAGGAGTCCGACCCCAATGTGATGGGATGGATGCAGGGCTTTCCACCCCCGTCCGACAAACTGATCACACAACCGGATTCCAACTACTTCAGCTTCCCCAAACTGCGATGGTCTGTCTGTCATTTGCGCGAATTCCTCCCCACCGAGGAGATCAGCCGCGGGTTGGGCGCGCCAGTTCCACTCGACTATCCGACACCAGCGGCATTCGCCGATTTGCGCACGCAAATCGACGCTGTCACCTTCACGCCACAGAACAGCGACCAAGAGATGACCTGGGAACAGTCGCTTTACGCCAACTACACGGACGGCATTCTGATCATGCATAAGGGAAAGGTGGTCTACGAGCGCTACTTTGGCTGTCTCGAAGAGGACGGCAAGCACGCCATCATGTCGATGACCAAGTCGTTTACCGGTCTTCTCGCCGAAATCATGGTTGTCGAAGGCGCGCTCGACGATACGGCTCTGGTGCGCGACATCATTCCCGAAATCGGCGATAGCGCCTTTGCCACGGCCACGGTGCGTCAGGTCATGGATATGACCACTGGCGTGAAATATTCGGAGGATTACTCTGATCCGAATGCTGATATCTGGCTCTATTCCGCTGCAGCCAGCCCGCTGCCCAAGCCCGAAGGCTACGATGGCCCGAATGGGTACTGGGAATACCTGCAGCAGGTCGAGCCCGAAGGCAATCACGGCGATGAATTCCACTACAAGACCATCAACTCCGACATGCTGGGCTGGATCATCAGCCGCGTGTCAGGCAAGGCAGTGACCGAACTCGCCTCCGAACGGCTCTGGCGCCCAATGGGAGTAGAGCAAGACGCCTATCAAACTGTTGACGGC
The DNA here is from genome assembly GCA_942490645.1 of uncultured Alphaproteobacteria bacterium. Lineage (GTDB taxonomy): Bacteria > Pseudomonadota > Alphaproteobacteria > Rhodobacterales > Rhodobacteraceae > CALNXN01. Next base: position 605,659 of record CALNXN010000010.1, read on the forward strand.
AAGGGCGTGCCGTTCGCAGGTGGCGGCATCACCGCAGGCCTTCGCGACCTTGGACGGTTGGGCCAGCTTATGCTGAACCAAGGAGAGATGAACGGCGAGAGGCTTTTTCCGGCCGAGGTAGTGGCAAACATCAGCTCTGGCGGCGACCGATCCAAATTCGGCACAGGCTTCCCAACCTTCGGCGCTGGCAGCTACACGAGCCAGTGGTGGGTGTTCCACAACGAGCACGGAGCCTATGCTGCGCGCGGCGTGCACGGGCAGACGATCTATGTCGATCCGACGGCTGAGATGGTGCTGGTGCGGCTTGCCTCATTCCCCCGCGCGCAGAACGGCTTTATCGATCCGACCTCGTTGCCTGCCTACCAAGCGGTGGCTGAATACCTTCTGGCAAGCCAGCCAATCCCAAGCGAGTGAACAGTTAACCGCGCAGTTCGAAGCGAAATACTTTGCAGCCCAACCTTGGCCGGTCTGCTCGAAACATGGACTACGTCTGTGAGGTTTTTTGGTTCGCTTGCCGCATCTTTGCTGCCGTCGGTGAAACGTGCGGCACGTGTCAAAGATGGCTCACAAAGGACGCTCGCCGCCGCCTTGGGCCAACAGCTGAACCACACGCGTCGTTAGGTCCGCCGCTTCACGGCCCCCGCACCGACAAGGTACGAGCGTCATATCGACGTGAAACCGACACGGGGGTTTTCCCGTCAAAACAAATCGCTATTTCCTGATGCGACCAAGACACGAAAAAACCAACCCACGGCGGCCAACGTGTCGCACAGCACCCCCTGAAATGTCGCTTTGGCAAAGACCGCGTGCGCCCCTCCTTCTACTGTGGACACACCTCAGATCGGAGCTTGCGCATGTCCACCCTCACCGTCGCCTCTGCCCAATTCGCCCCTACCTCATGGGAACGTGATCCCAACCTTACGATCGCCGAACGCCTGATCGAAGAGGCCGCAAACAAGGGTGCTCAAGTGGTGTTGCCGCCTGAGAATATGTCGATGCATTTCTTTGGCTTCAACGACTGGGATCCGGCGCATTTCAAATACGCCGACACGCTGGAAGGCGAGACCGTGACGCGCATGCGGGTCGTCGCCAAACGCTGCGGTGTGGTGGTGATCACCAACTTCTTCGAAAAGGCCAACAATGCTTATTTCAACACCAACGCGATCATTGATGCGGACGGTGAAATCCTTGGTATCTACCGCAAGACCCACATTCCGGGTGGTCCTCCGGGGTGCTACGAAAAGGTCTATACCTCTTTTGGCAACACCGGTTTCAAGGTTTGGAAAACCGCGCATGGCACCATCGGCGCGGGCATTTGCTGGGATCAGTGGTTCCCGGAGGCCGCCCGTATCATGGCCCTGATGGGCGCGGATTGCCTGTTCTATCCCACCGCCATTGGCTCCGATTGCCATGACCATTGGGAGGTCGTGATGCGCGGCCATGCGGGTGCAAACATTGTCCCGCTGGTCTGTACCAACCGCATCGGCACCGAAAAAGGCCCGCTGGGAGAGACGACGTTTTTCGGCCAATCCTTCATCTCCGGTCCACAGGGAAATGTGCTGCAAAAAGCGAATGATCACAGCGAAACAGTGCTGGTTCACTCGTTTGATCTGGCGGAGATCGCCGAGATGCGCGCCAACTGGGGCGTCTTCCGCGACCGCCGCCCCGATGCCTACGGCCCGTTGTTGACGCTGGACGGAACGACCCCAGCCCTTTGATAACAAAGGCTTACGTGGCGAAGCTGACATATTCGCCACGTATTACCCTCAAACTGCGCGTCTATGGATTGACAGATTCAATCACCGATTGCACACTTTTCCACAGAATTTGAGGGATTTTTTGCAATGCGCGTGTTGATGTCCAGACCCCGTCTCGGGGTGACCTTTGCCGTTCTGGCCCCTTTTGTTTTGATGGGATGCGAGGCCGCGCTTCAGGGGCAGCCGCGCGCCACGCTGGATGACAGTCGACCCAGCCTGAACACTCTTGTGATCGGCGGCACACTCAGCCAAGCCAACGTCAACGCGGCCCTCGTCAATCAGACCGACGGCAAACGCAACGCCATCGTGCTGGCCCGCGTCGCGGAGCTGGATACGCTCTACAATGAGTATGAAAACACGCTCCTGTTCGAGGCACGGCAATCGGGCTTTTTGCTCTCCTTTACAGGGGCTTTGGCCGGGTTGGCCGGATCACAGGCCAGTGCCGCCGCGTCCCAGAACTATTCGCTGCTCAGCGGCGGGATCAACGCGGCACAGTCCTCTTATGAAAAAGAGGTCCTGGCCGAGCAAACCATGAACGCTTTGATTTCTCAGATGCGTGCCGAACGCGCCCGCGTGCTGGGCGAGATCTACGACAAACTGCGCGCGCCTGTGTCCCGCTATCCGGTGCAGGCGGCGATCTCCGATCTGGAGCGTTACCGTCAAGCCGGAACACTCGCGACGGGTCTTGTGGCGATGAACCAGGCCTCCGTGCAACGCGCCGAAATTGAAACCGCCGCCGCCGCCAAAAAGGTAGACCGCTTCGTCACCGGTGTAGAGCGCCGCGCACCCGGCCGGGACTTTCAACGCACCGTCCCGACCCGTACGGTTCAAGACCGCGTTCGCATTCTGTCCGAACGGATCAAAAACGGGCAAGTCAGCCCCGAAAAAGTTGCGACATTCATGAACAATCCACCGCTGTCAGACCCTGAATTCAAACAGTTTTTTGTCGATTATGCCGAAGTCATCAAAGCCGTCACAACACAGGACACCGTGCGCGCCCAAGATCTTTCGCCAGATTTTCTGGCAGGGATCGGAGGGTTCATGGCTACGGCCACGGACGAAGCCTCATTGATTGAAGCCGAGGCGGCATTATCGAATTGAGGAGACCATCATGAAACTGATCCTACGCTCCAACAAATTGCCAGACCCATATGACGAAGACGGCGTTGCGATGATGATCAAGAACTTGCTCGATGGCGGTTTCTTCATTGCCGCATATGTCGAAGAGCAAGACGGTGCACCTTACCTTGTCAAAGTTCACCTCAGCCATGCGGATACTGTTGCGGCCTATGCTGCTGAAAAGCGCCCGATTGACTACTTCATTGGTCAGGACGTGCAAAAACTCATCGAAGACTTCGAATCCGTCGAAGGCCTTGGGTCGCTTTCAGCAAAGTTTGAAAGCCGTGGCGATCCCGGTGCCTTCGGCAAGGACCGCAATGGTGGGCCGTCTTACGGCGCCTATCAATTCGCGTCTCGCGTGGGAGGGCTGGCCAACTTTCTCAACTTTCTCAAAACCGCCCAACCTGCCTTTTCAGCAATTCTGGATGGCGCGGGCGGCGATGCGGCCGGACGAAGGGGGGATCAAGCATTCATTGACGCTTGGAAAGGCATTGCCCGCGATCACGAAGACGAATTCTTCAAGATACAACATGCCTTCATCAAGGTGTCGCACTACGATCCTTTCGTGCGAAAGGTCAAACAACAGGTCGGGCTGGACGTTGATGCCCGCTCGCTGGCACTCAAGAATGTGGCGTGGTCAACAGCCGTGCAGCATGGCCCCGGCAACAGTATATTCCGCTCGGCGCTCGATGGGCATGACCTGTCAGACGATGCCGACGTGATCCGGCGCGTTTATGCAGAACGGTCCAACGTCGCCAAACACTTCCGCAGTTCCACCGCTGCTGTACAAGCCGCTGTCAAAGCACGCTTTGGCAAAGAGCTGGACGATGCGCTTGAAATGCTGAACGCCTGACGCGTCAACCAATGCCCAAAGCGGGCGTTTTCATCGGAACGACGCGCTGACATGCCACGTCGCGTCACCTCCCCGTGAAATCTGTGACACACAGCTTGCATGCCCGGTCGACGCGCACCACTCTAGGAGCCTCAGAAGGAGGCCCCCAATGCCCACCGAACGCATCACCTTTCCCGGACACGACGGATCGGATCTGGCCGCGCGGCTTGATCTGCCCAACGGGCCGCATCTCGCGACGGCGCTCTTTGCGCATTGCTTTACCTGCGGCAAAGACATTCCAGCCGCCCGGCGTATCGCCGCCCGCTTGGCCGCAATGGGTATTGCCGTACTGCGGTTTGACTTTACCGGGTTGGGCCATTCGGATGGGGAATTCGCCAATACCTCCTTTACTTCAAACGTCGATGATCTGATTGCAGCCTGCCGTTACCTGGATGCGCGGGACATGCCCCCCACCCTTCTGATCGGGCACTCTCTAGGCGGGGCTGCGGTGCTCAAGGCAGCGAGCCAGATGGATCAGATCAAAGCGGTGGCAACCATCGGCGCGCCCTTTGATCTTGAACACGTCACGCATAATTTCGCCGACAGCCTGCCTGAGATCATCTCCAAAGGCGTGGCCGAAGTGAGCTTGGGCGGGCGCCCCTTCCAGATCGGCAAAGGGTTCATCGAGGATGTCGCCAAGGGCGAGTTGGCACCGGCGATCTCAAACCTGAAGGCCGCGCTGCTGATCCTGCATGCGCCGCGCGATGCCATCGTCAGCATCGACAACGCCAGCCAGATCTTTCTGGCCGCCAAACATCCCAAGAGCTTTGTGACGCTGGACGAAGCCGACCACCTCGTCACACGCGCCACAGACGCCGAATATGCTGCAAACATCATCGCCACATGGGCGGGCCGCTACATACCGCTCAACCCGCCTGCCCCACCTCCGGGGGCTCCGGAAGGCATCGTGCGTGTGTCAGAGGCCGATCCCGACGGATATCTGCAAGACATCACCTCCGGGCACAGCCACCACGTTCTGGCCGATGAACCCGCTGCCTACGGTGGCACCAACAAGGGCATGTCACCCTACGGCTTCCTGTCGGCGGGGCTCGGAGCTTGCACGTCGATGACGATTCGCATGTATGCGAGGCGCAAAGGCTGGGAGCTGTCCCATGTCTCGGTCGACGTCAGTCACGACAAGGTCCACGCACAAGATGCGGAAACGGGCGTGGGCGACAAAATCGACACTTGGCGCAGACGTATCACGCTGACCGGCACGCTGGATGCCGAACAACGTCAGCGCCTGCTGGAGATCGCCGACAAATGCCCGGTTCACCGCACGTTGGAACGCAGCTCGAAGGTCATCACGGAACTGGCATCCTGACAGCTTGGGCATTGCACACGGAACAACCACCCAGCTCCAAGTGGTCTCAAAGTCCTCCGCCGAAGGCTCCCATCCTGGCAACGCTGCACGTCCCTCTCAACAGGGGGCTTAGGGCGCAAGAACAACCCGGCAAAAAGAACAAGGCGCAGCCGACAGGCTGCGCCTTTCCATCAGATCATTTGCGTCAGATCAGCGGCGCGCGGTTCCTACCAGCGCCCAGACGGTCGGCAACATCAAAGCAGCCAACACCAGTTTGAGCGCATCGCCTGCCAGAAATGGCGTCAGACCCCATGCGACAATGGGCTTGTCCCAGCCGTAAAGCTGACCCAGCCACAAAAGACCCGGCACATAAATCAGCGCATTGCCGATCAACATCGCCAGCGCCATCCACAAAACCGAACGGTCCCAACCCCGCGTGCTCAACTGCCCCAAAACCAGCACTGCAAGCACATACCCGATCAGGTATCCACCCGTGCCGCCCAGCATATAGCTTAGTCCCGCAGCCTCCGCCGAGGAGCCCGCAAAGACGTCAAACCCGGCGGCCCCGACAATCAGATAAGCCACCATCGTCACCAGCCCTAGGCGCGAGCCATAGGCCGCACCGATCGTCAGCACCGCAAATGTGCCCATTGTGATCGGCACCGGGCTGGGCCACATCGGCAGCTTGATCTTGGCGGCCAGCGCCAAGAGCAACACGCCCGCGACGACAAGCACAATCTGTTTGACGCGCAGCGCAGCACCCGTGGTGGGCCCAACGGCTTGAAACAGGGTCGGGTTTCGAAGGGCAGTAGACATAAGCAATATTCCTGTTGATTGTCTTTGTTTTCAAGTTGATGCCGCAGTTGCACAACCGCTGCAAGACCAAATTGACTGAACTCGGCCGACTGAGTTTGCCAATCGCCTATTGATCTGGATCATGTCGCGCACCCCGGCGTCCAAGGTACCAACAAGCTGAACAGTTTTTCTCAGCCAAGGAGGCGCAGCATGGGCTTGTTTCGTAAAATGTCGGTGAGCACCGATCTGGTGAATGGCATGTCGGACCGGTTGGACGCTGGCCTCGTCGACGCGGTCATCCGCAATCCCGAAGCGATGGCGCAGGAGTACCGCGCAATGGTGCTCAGGTGCTCCACATGCTCTCAGCAAGACGCCTGTACCAAATTGCAAGCCACGCATGATCACCTCGATCATGCGCCGGAGTATTGCCTCAACAAGGCAGAACTGACTGCCCGCTCCAAACCCTGATCCTCATGCTCTGCGATACAGCGACGTCATCCGGTAGGCTTTGCGCGGACCGGCTACGGCCCATGTCACGCTGAATTCCGGCCAAGCGCCGAAATCATACTGTCCGTCGTATTGATCGGGCGCGCACCAATGTGATGCGACGCCTCCCGCCGCTGGCACCTGATGGAAAAACCGCCCGTCCGAAAACCAGACAGTCAGATCGTCTTTCCACGTATACTTTTGTCGCGCTTCAATCGGAGCGGCATCGGCAACCGTGATGGTGCCAGTCTCGGCATAGGCCATGCCGCCCTGCACCCAACGCCACACCGCATGCCCCACGAAACGCGCCACCGTTCCATCGTCATGTGTGATGCGTCGCTCCAGCAGCCATTCGCCCTCGAAATCGGCCAAAGAGCGCGGCTCAATCGGCATAGGTCGCTTCGGTGATGTCATCGCCCGCACCCACAAATCGCAGCGTATCGCCCAGACGCTCCAACCCGTAGCACGCCCATAAGTCAGACGGCGGCCATTGGCTGCAATACTGATCGCCCTGCACGCGCCAATATCCCCAACTGTCAGCACCCGCATTATAGAGCGTACGACCAGAGGCTCGGAAGTCCTGCCATGCGGTCGCATAGGCCAGTTTGCGCCCTTCAAGGGCCGTGCGTACCTCATCGCCCGTCAGCCGCTCCCAAGTGTCCGCCCCTGCGGCCAATGGCAGCAAAAGCGCCAATCCCAGTGCTGCCAGTCTCATTTGCGCGGCCTCGTGCCTTGTGATGGGTCGGCCCGCAGTTTATGAGCCGGGCAAGACAAAGAACAGACACGAAAAGGTGTGCCGATGATCCCTCGCTATTCCCGCCCCGATATGGTCGCCATCTGGTCACCGGAGACAAAATTCCGCATCTGGTACGAGATCGAGGCACATGCCTGTGACGCGATGGCCGATCTGGGTGTCATACCGCGCGAAAACGCCGACGCGGTGTGGAAAGCCAAGGACGTCGAATTCGACGTGGCCCGCATCGACGAGATCGAGGCCGTGACCAAGCATGACGTCATCGCCTTTCTGACCCATCTGGCCGAACATGTCGGCAGTGACGAGGCACGCTTTGTGCATCAGGGCATGACATCGTCGGATGTGCTGGACACCTGCCTGAACGTGCAGCTTGTGCGCGCCGCGGATATCCTGATTGCCGACATGCAGGGGCTTCTGGCCGCGCTGAAGACCCGCGCGATGGAACACAAAGACACGCTGCGCGTCGGACGCTCGCATGGGATTCACGCCGAGCCAACGACCATGGGCCTCACCTTTGCGCGCTTTTACGCAGAGATGGACCGCAACCTGACCCGCCTGCGCACCGCGCGCGCGGAAATCGCAACGGGCGCCATCTCTGGTGCTGTCGGCACCTTCGCCAACATCGACCCGCGCGTGGAAGAGCACGTCTGCGCCCAACTGGGTCTGACACCGGAACCTATCAGCACGCAAGTCATCCCGCGCGACCGGCATGCCGCCTTTTTCGCGACCCTTGGCGTGATCGCGTCCTCCGTGGAAAACGTTGCCGTGGAAATACGCCACATGCAGCGCACCGAAGTGCTGGAAGGGGCGGAGTTCTTTTCGATGGGTCAAAAAGGCTCCTCAGCGATGCCGCACAAGAAGAACCCGGTGCTGACGGAAAACCTCACCGGGCTTGCGCGTCTGGTGCGTATGGCCGTGATCCCTGCGATGGAGAACGTGGCCCTTTGGCATGAACGCGACATCTCTCACAGCTCGGTGGAACGCATGATCGGGCCCGATGCGACCATCACGCTGGACTTCGCCTTGGCGCGTCTGACCGGCGTGATCGAAAAGATGCTGATCTTTCCAGACAACATGCTGGACAACATGAACAAATTCCCAGGTCTGGTGATGAGTCAGCGGGTGCTTTTGGCTCTGACCCAGGCCGGTGTCAGCCGTGAAGACGCCTATGCGATGGTCCAGCGCAACGCGCTGAAGGTTTGGGAGCATCGGACGGATTTCAAAGAGGAATTGTTGGCGGATGAAGAAGTCTGCGCCGCTTTGCCAAAAGCAGAGATCGAAGAGAAATTCGACATGAGCTATCACACCAAGCACGTCGATACGATCTTTGCGCGCGTGTTCAAGGATGCCGCCGAATAATCGCCCAAAGACAAGGCGCAGCACCCGCGTCGACAATTGTATACCGCGATTTGTGTTGACCCATGGTCAGTCACTGCTACTTTCGAGGGTATAAACACAAGGAGAACTGCAATGACGATCAAGACTTTGGCCGCCGCAGTGGCCCTCACCGTTCTGCCCACATTGTCGCTGGCGATGGGCTGCAACTATGACAAACAAGCCTCCATGTCCTGCGCAGATGGCACAAAATTTGACGCAGCTTCCGGCACTTGCGTCGCTGTAACCAGCTGATTTTCGGCTCTTTCGGTTTGATTATGCGGTCACCTAAGTGTGATCGCATGATTGCTTTTGGGGCTCAGGTTTTCCCGTATACTCGTTTCATATTTATCAGGAGGTTCTCCCCAATGCGTTTCATTTTGTCTGCTGTGGCCATAGCCCTGCCCGCCGTTGCATTTGCAGCTGGTGGCGGTGACGAAACAGCACCGCCCAAGCCCGCCAGCGCCTGCAAGGGGGCACAGGTCTATGATGAAAAGACCAAGACCTGCGTCAATCCACAGGAAAGCAACCTGCAGATCGAACAGCTTTATGAGACCGTGCGCCAACTGGCCTATGCGGGCCGCTACAATGACGCGCAGGTCGTGTTGGCTGCAATGCCGGAGAACGATGATCGTCGCCTGACCTACATGGGCTTTACCGAGCGCAAGATGGGCAATATCGACACCGCGATGGCCTTCTATTCCCGCGCAATCGTGCAAAACCCCGGCAATATTCTGGCTCGGTCCTACATGGGCCAAGGGCTTGTCGAACAAGGCGAAATCGCGCAGGCGATTGCTCAATTACGCGCCATTCGGGACCATGGTGGCACTGGCACTTGGGCAGAGACATCTTTGCGCACGGCCATCGCAACAGGAACGACCTACAACTACTGATTTCAGCGATATCTTAATCTTTGTCTGCCACGTTGGAACCAAGTCCAACAAAGGCAGACAGAGATGACAGATATGGTTCCTTTGGCGTCCCTTCCCGCGCCCGCTGGAATGGGTGGCTCCGCATCCCCCAAACGCCTGAGCAGAAAGGCCAAAGCGGCGATTGTCGTGCGTCTTTTGCTGAACGAAGGGGCGGATATCCCACTCGAAGATCTACCAGAGGAATTGCAGGCGCAACTGACCCATCAGATGGGGTCTATGCGATTTGTCGATCGCGATACGCTGTCGCTGGTGGTCAACGAATTTGCCGAAGAACTGGATAGTATCGGACTGTCTTTCACGGGCGGCATCGCGGGCGCGCTTGAGGCATTGGACGGCCGCATTTCCAAGCAGACCGCCGCGCGCTTGCGCAAAGAGGCTGGCGTGCGACAATACGGCGACCCTTGGGCACGCATCGCCGACATGAGCCTCGAGACGCTGTTGCCGGTATTGCAGACCGAAAGCACCGAAGTGGCCGCTGTCCTGCTCTCAAAGATCGACGTGCGCAAGGCGGCAGAGTTGTTGGGTAAATTGCCGGGACCGGAGGCGCGGCGCATCACCTATGCTGTGTCTCTCACCAATGCGGTCACGCCTGATGCTGTCGACCGGATCGGCCTGTCGCTGGCCGGGCAATTGGATGCACAACCCCTATCCGCGTTCGACAATGGCCCGGTGGAACGTGTGGGCGCGATTCTCAATTCCACCACCAGCCTGACACGCGACGACGTGTTGGAAGGTCTCGATGAAACCGACGCGGGTTTTGCCAATCTTGTGCGCAAGGCAATCTTTACCTTCGCGAATATCCCGCAACGGATTGCGGCACGCGATATTCCGCGTGTGGTGCGCGAAATTGATCCCGACGCGTTGCTCAAAGCGCTCGCGGGTGCGGAAGCGATGGGGCTGAAGGCCTCTGCCGACTATATCCTCGAAAACATGTCTGGACGTATGGCCGACCAGTTGCGCGAAGACGTCGAAGGTTTGGATCCGCTCAAACCCGCAGACGTCGATGAGGCCATGTCGCAAATCGTGACCGCGATCCGCGAGATGGAAGCAAACGGCGATCTGTTGATGGTGGTCGATGACGACCCTGATTGACGCCGCGCGCGAAGGGAGCCAATCGATCACGCCCCCGCACCTTCAGATCCCTGACCTTTAGACTTCGCGTTTGGCAGCACGGCTCTTGATGGCGGCCGCTCCTATTTCAACCGAACACATGCGACCCTGCAAACGGTATGCAGTGCTCCGAACAGATGCAAAAATCACCGCACCCTTCGCCCTTTCGCATTGTTTGAAACGCCTCCCCCCACTGGACAGGACCACACCCGCTGCCTAAGGCTTGGACATGGTCTCTCCTCCTCTCCCGCCCATCGTGACATCCGCCGCGCCAGACACGGCACCCTTGCGGGCCATACTGTTGGCGATCGGCGCGGTCTTTTGCTTTTCCGCTATGGATGCCACCGTCAAAGCGGTCAGCACTGAGATTGGCGTCTTGCCGGCAATGTGGGCGCGGTATGCTGGCCAAATGGTGATCGTTATCGTTCTGATCGCACCCCGGCTGACATCTGTGGTCAAAACCAATTACCTCGGCCTGCAGGTGTTGCGGTCCATACTGTTGATGTCCGCGACCTTCTTTTTCTTCTCGGGCATTTCGCGCATCGGGCTGGCCGAGGCCGCGGCCGTGATGAACATCAACCCAGTGCTGATTGCGCTGGGTGCCGCGGTGTTTCTGGGCGAGCGCATGGGTCAAAGGCGTATTGTGGCCATCGCATTTGCCATGATCGGGGCGTTGATCGTGATCCGCCCTGGCACGGGGGCCTTTGCGCCGGCCGCTCTTTATCCTTTGGCGGCCGCGGCCTGCTTTGCGACCTATACGCTGATCACACGCAAAGTCGGCCCGGATGAGGATGTCTGGACCTCCCTTTTCTACACCGGGCTGGTCGGGTCAGTGTTGCTGAGCATCCTCGTGCCGTTTTTCTGGGTGCAGCCCGGGCCCAAGGAGTGGCTGCAAATGGGGCTGATTTGCGCCATCGGCACGGCGGGACAGTTGATGTTGATCCGCGCATTGAGCGTGGCACAGGCTGGACTGCTTGCGCCGTTCAATTATTTGGGGCTGGTGTTTGCCAGCTTCTGGGGGTTCGTGATTTTCGGAGCCGTGCCAGATGCCATGACCGGTCTGGGCGCGCTTGTGATTGTGGGCGCAGGGCTTTATGTCTGGCACCGCGAGCGGCAGGCGCACGCGCGCTAGATTTATCCTTGCCAGGTCAGGCCTGCGACAATGTCCACTCCCTCCACACCTTTTGCGCGCCGCGCGCAGCAATATCTGAGCAATCTGGTGATTGTCGGTGTGATCCGTGCAGCGCTCTTGCTGCCTTACAGCATGCGTGTCCGGACCGTGGGATGGATCGTGCGCAGGGTTTTGGGGCCGCTTGCCGGGTACAGTGCGCGTGCACTCGACAATCTGGAAATGATTTGGCCAGACCGCTCTGACGCCGACCGCAAGGCGATCGCCGCGCAGTGCCTCGACAATGTCGGGCGCACGTTCATCGAAAACTATTCCGCCCACGATTTCCCACAACGCATGGCCAGTAACACGCTGATGGGTGACGGCGTGGTACCCTTGCGCGATGCTGCGACATCCGGCCAACCCGTCATTCTGGTGACAGGGCACTATGGAAATTACGAAGCGGTGCGCGCAGCTTTGGTGGCGCAGGGATTCAATGTGGGCGGCCTCTATCGCAATATGACCAACCCCTATTTCAACGACCACTATGTCAAAACGATGGAAGCCTTTGGCGGGCCGGTCTTTCCACAAGGCACACGCGGCACTGCGGGGTTTGTGCGCCACCTGAAATCCGGAGGGCAGCTGGTTCTCCTGTTTGACCAGCATGTGTTTTTTGCGCCGACATTCAATTTCTTGGGCGCACCGGCACACACAGCAACGTCGGCGGCTGAACTGGCCCTGCGCTACAATGCCCTGCTGATCCCATTCTACGGCATTCGTAAATCTGACGGTTTAAGCTTTGAAACCGTATTGGAAGCGCCCGTTCCTCACACTGACAAAATGCAGATGACACAAGCCCTGACCGACAGCCTTGCCGCGCGGGTGCGGGCCGATCCGGGCCAATGGTTCTGGGTGCACCGACGCTGGCGCGACGGAAACCCTTGAGGGGTTATTTCAGACGCGCGGCCCCATAGATCGGCCCATCGCTTGGCGCTTGAATGATCACCACCACCGGGTGATCCCCGGCCACATCGGCCGTCATGTTCAACGGTGCGCGCCCGTCCCATTCACCCAAAACAGTCCAACCTTCGGTCACATTGGCGTATTTGTAGGTGTGGCCTTTGTTTTCGCCACGGGTGATGCGGGATTCGCGCAGCGGACGATACCGCACCATGTGCACAACCATATCGCCCAGTTGCGCCTGACGTGCTTGCGCTGTGATTTGCACCTGCCCCCCTGCCCGTGTGAGGTCAATCTGCACCGGCTGCGGCGTGGCTTTATGCGCATTGATCGCATCCGACAGCTTCATCGCCTTTGCACCGACGATATCGGTTTGGCCCATCACGATCATCTGCGGCGTGTAGATAGACCGACGGCCCGCCACCCGAGCATAGGCGCGTTGACGTTGCGCATTGCGCGGATCGGCAAATTCATCTTTCCAACCGATGTAATCCCAATAATCCACATGCAGTGCCAATGCGATTACATCAGAGCGTGCCGCCAATTCATGCAACATCCTGTCTGCTGGCGGGCAGCTGGAACACCCTTGCGAGGTGAACAATTCCACGACAATCGGCCCCTGCTGCGCAGTGGCGGGCAACGCAGACATCAAAACAAGGGCGCAGGCGTGGATAAGTCGTTTCATGTGATTCTCAACAGCAGGATTATTGCGGACCTGACCTACCTAATCGCACTGGGTTGTAATGACCAATCAACGTTTCTTGAAAGCAGGACAAAAGATCGCAGCGGATTTTCGGTACACAATGGTATACAAAGTCGAAAAACACCTCTAAAGGGAAGTGAATCGCTGCCATTCCTAGTGTAAGGTTTGTGCAGATTGTCAGCCACACCAGTCATGGGAGCCACCCGATGCCGATCACAGTTGGTCACGATACCTCGAAAACCCGCAAGACACTGAGCGTTGGCGCGCAAAGCGTCGACTACTATTCCATTCCCGCCGCACAAGCTGCGGGTCTGGGCGATTTCTCGAACCTGCCTGCCGCACTCAAGGTGGTGCTGGAAAACATGCTGCGGTTCGAGGACGGCAAGACCGTGACCGTGGACGATATCAAAGCTTTTGCCGAATGGGGCGCCAAGGGCGGCAAGAACCCCCGCGAGATCGCCTATCGCCCTGCGCGCGTGCTCTTGCAGGATTTCACCGGTGTTCCAGCCGTTGTCGATCTGGCCGCGATGCGGGATGCGATCATCTCGCTGGGCGGCGATGCCGACAAGATCAACCCGCTCAATCCTGTTGATCTGGTGATTGACCACTCTGTCATGATTGACGAGTTCGGCAATCCGCGCGCGTTCCAGATGAACGTGGACCGCGAATACGAACGCAACATGGAGCGCTATACCTTCCTGAAATGGGGACAATCCGCGTTCAACAATTTCCGCGTGGTGCCGCCCGGCACCGGCATCTGTCACCAGGTCAATCTGGAATACCTCAGCCAGACGGTCTGGACCGACACGGATCAAACCGGCGCTACCGTTGCCTATCCTGACACTTTGGTCGGCACTGACAGCCACACCACGATGGTCAATGGTGCTGCGGTTCTGGGCTGGGGCGTCGGCGGGATCGAGGCCGAGGCCGCCATGCTGGGTCAGCCGATTTCCATGCTCATCCCCGAAGTCATCGGCTTTGAGCTGACCGGCACGATGATGGAAGGCACCACCGGCACCGATCTGGTTCTGAAAGTGGTCGAGATGCTGCGCGCCAAGGGCGTTGTCGGCAAATTCGTCGAATTCTACGGCGAAGGGCTGGACCGTTTGCCGCTGGCGGACCGGGCCACGATCGCAAACATGGCACCGGAATACGGCGCGACCTGCGGTTTCTTCCCAATCGACAATGAGACCCTGCGCTACCTGAGCAACACTGGCCGCGACGAAGACCGCATCGCACTGGTCGAGGCCTACGCCAAGGAAAACGGTTTCTGGCGTGGTGCGGATTACGCGCCGATCTATACCGATACGCTGCATCTGGATATGGGCACGATCGTGCCGGCGATCTCGGGCCCCAAACGCCCGCAAGATTATATCGCGCTGACGGATGCGGCCAAGGCCTTTGGCGCTTACGTCAAAGGGCAACGCCCAGAACCCTCCGCACGGGCCACCGAAAAGGCCGAAATGACCGCCGAGGGTGGCGCACCCGCCCCACATCACATTCCCGGCGATGTCGGCCATCACAATGTCGCAGCGGTCGAAGGCGAAGATTACAAGTTGCACGATGGCTCCATCGTCATCGCTTCGATCACATCCTGTACCAACACCTCCAACCCATATGTGATGATCGGTGCGGGCCTGGTCGCCCGAAAGGCCCGCGAACGCGGTCTGACGCGCAAACCCTGGGTCAAGACGTCGCTGGCACCAGGAAGCCAGGTGGTCTCCGCGTATTTGGAGGCCGCTGAACTGCAGGAAGATCTGGACGCCATCGGTTTTAACCTTGTCGGTTATGGCTGCACCACCTGCATCGGCAACTCCGGGCCGCTGCAAAAGGAAATCTCCGAGGCGATCAACAAAGGCGATCTGATCGCCACCTCGGTTCTTTCCGGCAACCGCAACTTCGAAGGGCGGATCAGCCCGGATGTGCGCGCGAACTACCTCGCATCGCCACCGCTGGTGGTGGCCTATGCGCTGGCCGGCGACATGAATATCGACATCGCTCGTGACCCGCTGGGACAGGATCAGGACGGCAACGACGTCTACCTCAAAGACATCTGGCCGACATCTCAGGAAGTCGCAGAACTGGTCGAGGCCACCGTGACGCGCGAAGCTTTCCAGACCAAATATGCCGACGTCTTCAAAGGCGACGACAAGTGGCAAGGCGTCGAGACCACCGACAGCAAGGTCTATGACTGGCCGACGTCGTCGACATACGTCCAAAATCCTCCCTACTTCCAAGGGATGGGGCCCAACCCCGGCACGATCTCCAATATCGACAATGCCAAAGTGCTGGCCATTCTGGGCGACATGATCACCACCGACCACATCTCGCCTGCGGGGTCGTTCAAAGACACCACACCGGCCGGTCAGTACTTGATCGAACGGCAGGTGCCACAGCGCGAATTCAACTCCTATGGCTCGCGACGCGGCAACCACGAGGTCATGATGCGCGGCACCTTCGCCAACATCCGCATCAAGAACGAGATGCTGGACGGCGTTGAAGGTGGCTACACCAAAGGCCCCGATGGCGCGCAAACCTCGATCTATGACGCCGCGATGGAGTATCAGGCGCAAGGCACGCCGCTGGTCATCTTCGGGGGCGAGCAATACGGCGCCGGATCGTCGCGTGACTGGGCAGCCAAAGGAACCGCCTTGTTGGGCGTCAAGGCCGTCGTCGCCGAAAGCTTTGAGCGCATTCACCGCTCCAATCTGGTGGGCATGGGGGTCATTCCCTTCGAATTCACCGGAGGCGACACGCGCAAATCACTAGGTCTGACAGGCCAAGAAACCGTGTCCATCTCGGGGCTGGATACGATCCAGCCGCTGCAAGAGGTGCCTTGCACCATCACCTATGCGGACGGTGCCTCCAAGACCATCACGCTGAAGTGCCGGATCGATACCGCGATCGAGATTGAGTACATTGAACACGGTGGAGTGCTGCATTACGTGCTGCGCAATCTGGCCGCCGCATAGTGCGGGTCGCGCTGGTCACGGGTGGTGCGCGCGGCATAGGCCGCGCCATCGCAAGTGATCTGGCGCGCGACAGCCGCGTGGCCATCACGCATAATACAAGCGATCCCGGGCCGCTCTTGTCAGAGTGGCCCGAAGTTTTTCCGATCAAGGCCGATCTGAACGACACCAATCAGGCACAGGCCGTCATCGCCAAGGTGATCGCTGAATTCGGGCAACTGGATGTCGTGGTCAACAACGCAGGCGCGGTTGTGCCAAACCCTACCGAAGCCGGCGACTATGACGCCTTGCACACCAATTTCAACGTCAATGTCATCGCCCCTATGGCGCTTTTGACGGCCGCGCTGCCGCATCTCAAGCCGGGCGCCTGCGTGATCAACATTTCGTCGACCAATGCGGTGCTGCCCGCGATGGGCGCTTCGGCTTACTCGGCCTCAAAGGCAGCACTTAACACCTGGACACGCGGCATGGCCAAGGAACTTGGGCCCAGGGGCATCCGCGTGAATGCGGTCGCTCCCGGTGCAACGGAACGCATTGAAAACCCCCGTTCTGATGAACTGATCAAGCTATTCGTCGATATGACGGCGCTGGGACGCATTGGTCAGCCGAGCGACGTCGCAGCGGCCGTACGCTTTATGGCATCAGATGCCGCAAGCTTCATCACCGGTGAAATCCTCAACGTAAACGGCGGCTATCGGTTGTAATCCAGCACGCTGACTTGGTCGGCGTCCAAGCGGCAAAATGCAATATGGAGCGCGCGCGCCGCTGGATCACGATTTGCTATTGCCCAGCCAGCGCCTTTTCCAACTCCGGCACAAACCGCTGTTCATAATCGCTGCCCACAAGCGGGCCTGCAAAGCGGAAAAGCACCCGGCCCTCGGCATCCAGAATGAACGTCTCGGGTGGTGCTGTGACGCCCCAATCAATTGCGGTACGTCCCTGCGGGTCGTAGGCAACGGCCACAAACGGATTGTCGTCTTCTGTCAGGTATTTGATTGCAGGGCCCTTGGTGTCTTTGAAGTTGACGCCAATGATGGGCATACCGCCCGCTGCCATTTCCAGCAGTTTGGGATGCTCGGCGCGGCACGGAGGGCACCAACTGGCCCAGAAATTCACCAGTGTCACCTCGCCCGTTGCGCGCGCCTCCGGCGTCACGGGTGGGAAATCCCCCAGTGCGTCAGTCGTGATCGCCGGGGCCTCTTTGCCAATCAGGGTCGAGGGCAGTTGCGTTTTATCGCCGCGAAACATGCCAAAGGCGGCCATGGCAACGAAGCCCGCGAAAATCAGCGGTGGCGCGATCATCAGAGGCGAGATTTTAGCCATCGCGTTTCACCCGCGCTTCAATCTCGTTCAGTTCAGCGCGCGCGCGTCGCCCTTTGCGCAGCGTCAGTAGAACCAGCAAAGCGATCAGAACCAGCGACACCGCATAGGCCGACAGAACCGCGTCGGCGTATTTTCCAAGATCCGGCATCATACCTGCCCCTCCCGTGCCATCAGGGCCCGCGCCCGGCGCAAGCGGATTTCGGTGCCTGTGCGATACAGAACCAATGCCACGAACAAGAGCGTAAACCCGGCAATCGAGGTGATCAGCGGAAAGAAGAACACATCAGAGATGTTCTCTTCCTTGTCCAAGCTCAAAGACGCACCTTGGTGCAATCCCTGATTCCAGAAAAACACGGCATAGCGGCTCATCAGCGCAAAGACCGAACCAACAAGGCACAGAACAGCCGTCAGGTCTGCGGCGGTATCGGGGTCTTCAATAGCCTCCCAAAGGGCGATGTAGCCCAGATAAAACAGGCACAGGATCAAAAAGGAGGTCAGGCGCGGATCCCACGCCCACCACGTACCCCACATCGGCTGACCCCAGATCGCACCAGTTGCCAACCCGATGACCGTCATCACCAGCCCCACCGGGGCCGCCGCCTTGGCCGCAAGCGCGCTGACATGGTGACGGCGGATCAGCCAGATCAGCGAGGTAACCAGCATCATGATCCACGCGTTGATCGCGATCCATGCGGAGGGGACGTGGATGTAGATGATCTTGACGGTTGATCCCTGACGAAAGTCATCCGGCGTAAAGAAAAAGCCCCAGATCAGGCCCACGGCCATACCGGCAATCGCCAGCACCCAAAGGGTGGGTTGCACCTTGGAAGACAAGGCCAGAAACTTGACCGGATTTGCATAGGACCACAAAGACATGAGACTTACCTAATCGCTCCTGATGCGCCCCTCAATGGGCAAAACGCCCCACTCACCGCAAGTTCATGCGCAGCACGGCAGCCGAGGCGAACGGCATGCATGCCACGACCCCCGCGGTGATACCTGCCAGCATCAAAAGCGGCGTCGAGATCTCCATGCCCGCCGCACCCCGGCGCGCCACTTCGGCGCCGAAAATCAACGTCGGTACATATAGTGGCAAGACAAGCAGCGACAACAGCAAACCGCCGCGTTTGATGCCCACGGTCAATGCCGCGCCAAACGTGCCGATCACCGACAGCGCCGGAGTGCCAACGGCCAGCGAAATCACGACCCAGGCATATCCCGCCGCTGGCAGGTTCAGAAGGATGCCCAACACGGGCGCGGCCAGAACCAGCGGCAACCCTGTGGTGATCCAATGCGCCAACGCTTTGATCGACAGCGCGCCTTCCAGCGGCAGGGGCGCCGTTGCCAGCAGATCCAGCGTGCCGTCCTCAAAATCCAACGCCAGAATCCGGTCGAGTGACAAAAGGCACGCCAGCAATGCGCCGAGCCACAAGACACCCGGCGCAATCGTGCTGAGCAGACTGGCTTGTGGGCCAACGCTGAAGGGGACCAGCACGGTCACGATCAGAAAAAACGCAAGCCCCAGCCCAAAGCCGCCGCCTGCGCGCAGGGCCAGCGCCAGATCGCGCCACAAAAGCGCGCTCACAAGAAGGCCTCGTCGCTGGCGCCCGCGCGCAGGTCAAGCGCCGCGCGGTAGGGGCCGACATCCAGCACATCCGCCTCCAACCCCAGATCAATATGCGTGGCGATCAGGGCCGATCCGCCCTGCGCCAGATGGGCACGGACTGCATTTGCAAACAGCGCCACAGCGTCGCGATCCAATGACACGGTAGGCTCATCCAGCACCCAGATGGGCCGCGCGGTGACCAGCAAACGCGCCAACCCTAGGCGCCGTTTTTGCCCCGCAGACATGGTTCCAGCCAAGCGGGATTTAAGGTCATGCAGATCAAACGCATCAAGGGCCGGAGCAATATCACTTTGTCCAAAAACGCGGGCCCAGAAGCTCAGGTTTTCGGTGACACTCAGCATGGATTTCAGACCATCCGAGTGCGCGGCATAGGCGATACTGTCCTCGGCACCCTCGATTGTGCCTGACAGCGGCGGCTGCAACCCGGCCAGCGTGCGCAGCAGCGTTGTCTTGCCTGATCCATTCGGTCCGCGCAGGATCAACGCGTTGCCGGGCGACAGCTGAAACGACAGCCCCGCCAGAATGGGCACCCCGCCCCGCGCCACAGAAAGTTCATGCACCGTCAATGTCATAAGGAAATCGATACCCGATCACTGCACCACACAAAAGTGGCGATTAAACCGGGATCAGGGCCAATGCGATCCGCCGCCCCTCGCTCAGCAGCACGTTGTAAGTCCGGCATGCCGCAGGAGAGGCCATGACCTCGACCCCAAGCCCCGCAGCTTCGAGGGTGTCACGCAGGTCAGAAGGCAGATGTGCCACATCCGCGCCGGTGCCGACAAACAATACGTCGATCTGTCCGACCAGCGCCAACAACACCTCTGCATCATCATAGCCGCCCCATGATTTGACCCCGTCGGGACCAACCATGATCGGACCATGCAATACCTCGCCACCGATGCGAAAAAACCCAGGACCATAGCTCTCCATCGGCTTGGCATCTGTGTAAGTGATTTCATTTAGACGCATGTGTTCTTTCCGTCATGACCAAAGCGGAAGGCCCATGATAGCCGACGCTGCGATGATGATATAGGCCACCGCGCGAAATTGTCGCTCCGCTTCGGGGCGAAACAGCCGCGCGCCGAGCACATTGCAGACCACATAAGGCACCGTCAAAAGCACGCCGATCACCACCGCAGCCGGGTCCAGCCGATCCAGCAGCCAAAAAGCCGAGAGCATCATCATATCAATGCCCAGCAAATAGAGTAAAAAGTTGGCGCGGATCACAGCTGGGGCCAGACGGCTGGACATGTAGAGCATCACCACCGGCGGACCAGCCAGACCGGACACCCCGCTGAGAAAGCCACCCAATGCGCCAACACCGCCAATCATCGGGCCGCTGAGCGGACGGCTATAGCGCCACCCGGCCATCAAAATGACCAGCAGCACGAGTACGATGACGGACACTGACCAGCCAAAGACCTCCGGCGCCAACTGAGAGAGCACGAAAAGTCCCAACGGCAAGGCGATCAACGCGCCCAACAACAGTCGCATCACGTCACCACGCGATCCATGCTGCAACGCATTGCGCAAGTTGGGCAGTGGGCCGAACAATTCGACGACCGTCAAAAAGGCAATCGCCGCGAAGGGTGACAGAACAGACGACGCCACGGGCATAATGATCATTGCAGATCCAAAACCCGCAAACCCACGCACCAGCCCCGCCACGCATACCGCGATCAACAACCAGATCAGACCATCGATTGCGATGGCCTGCACCAGAAAATCAGGCATCAATGTTGGCGTATTGGTTCCCGGAATTGGCGTCCGGTTTGGTCCAGTCGCGCTTGACCCCGAGATAGAGAAGTGCGGCGGAGGCCACGAAGATGGATGAATACGTCCCTACGATCACGCCCCAGATCATTGCGAACACAAAGCCGCGGATCACGTCGCCGCCCAGCACAAAGAGTGCGCCAAGCGCCAGCAATGTTGTGAAGGAGGTCATGAACGTCCGGCTAAGTGTTTCGTTGATCGAGATGTTGAGCACCTCTTTCAGCGGACGTTTGGAGTACTTGCGCAGGTTTTCCCGCACCCGGTCAAAAACGACGACCGTGTCATTCAGCGAATAGCCTACAATGGTCAGCAGCGCCGCGATGATGGCCAGATCAAACCGGATCTGCAGTTCCGAAAACACCCCGATGGTCAGGATCACGTCGTGCACCAACGCCAGAACGGCCCCCAGTGCAAATTGCCACTCAAACCGCAGCCAGATGTAGATCAGCACCGCGCCAATCGCCAAAACAACCGCAATCGCGGC
Organism: uncultured Alphaproteobacteria bacterium; assembly: GCA_942490645.1. Classification (GTDB taxonomy): domain Bacteria; phylum Pseudomonadota; class Alphaproteobacteria; order Rhodobacterales; family Rhodobacteraceae; genus CALNXN01. The sequence goes on from CALNXN010000010.1 coordinate 627,128, forward strand.
CGTCTGGATCAATTCGCCGGACACTTTTGGTCCGACGGATTCGACCGATACGAATTTGATGTCCGGGCGCACCGCCACAAGGGCCGCTTCCACCGCCTCGATGACTTCGGTCGTCACGGCCTCCTGCCCTTCCTGGGCCTGAATGCGGATCATGGCGACGTTTTGCTCTGGTCCGAATGTGGGGTCGAACACCTCTGTGATGGAAATATCGCCCAGTTCCAGCGCGCCAATGGCATCACGGTAAAGGCCGATGTCCACCACCTGCGGGCTTTCCGTGCGGATCGTTGTGCCACCGCGAAAGTCGATGCCATAGTTCAGGCCCTGGAGCAGGAACGACGCAAAGGCCACCACCACCATCAAACCCGAAATGCCCAACCACAGCTTCCAACGGTTGAAGAAATCGAAGTTCGTATTCTGCTTGACCAGCTTCAGGCGCATCTTAGACCTCGATTGTTTTGGGGCGGCGGCGTTCGAACCAGAACACCACCATCAGGCGTGTCACGAAGATCGCCGTGAAAACGGATGTCATGATGCCCAAGCCCAGCGTGATCGCAAACCCGCGCACCGGGCCGGAGCCCATCGCAAAAAGGATCACAGCCGTGATGAAGGTGGTGATGTTGGCGTCCAGAATGGCCGACAGCGCCTTTTCATAGCCCAATTCGATGGCGCGCGCCGGACCTTTGGAGGTTTTGAGCTCTTCGCGGATCCGTTCAAACACCAGCACGTTGGCGTCCACCGCCATGCCGACCGTCAGCACGATGCCCGCAATACCCGGCAACGTCAGCGTGGCCCCGATCAGGCTCAGCAGGCCGAATATCAGGCCGATGTTGATGATCAACGCCACATTGGCAAAAAGTCCAAAGAGCCCGTAGCTCAGGAACATAAAGACCAGCACAGCGGCAAAGGCGACGATGGTCGCAACCTTGCCCGCATCGATGCTGTCTTGTCCCAGTTCTGGCCCGATCGTGCGTTCTTCCAGAAAATCGAGCCCTGCGGGCAAGGCCCCTGCCCGCAACAGCACCGCCAGATTGGTTGATTCCTCGACAGAAAAGCGCCCGGTGATGATGCCGGACCCGCCCGGAATATGGCTTTGGATGGTGGGCGCGCTGACCACTTCGTCATCCAACACGATGGCAAAGGGAGAGCCGATGTTCTCCGCCGTGTAGTCACCGAATTTCCGTGCGCCGGATGTGTTGAACCGGAAATTTACCGCCGGATTGCCGTTCTGATCAAAGGCGGGTTGCGCGTCCACCAGCTCTTCGCCGGTGACCACTGGGGCCGCCTCGACAATGAAGAAACTTCCCGGTTCATCCAGCGACGGCACCAGCTTGTTGCCCAGACCCGGGCTTGCGTTCGGGTTGGAGCCACGGCTAACCACCGGGTTAAACGTCAATTGTGCCGTCGTGCCAATGATTTCCTTCAACTCCGCAGCAGAGCCAATGCCCGGCACCTGAATGAGGATACGCTGCGCGCCCTGCCGTTGGATCGTCGGCTCGCGGGTGCCCACTTCGTCGATCCGGCGGCGGATGATTTCAAGCGATTGCTGCACAGTGCGTTCGTCCGTGGCCAGACGCTCGGCGTCCGACAGGGTCACGATGATCAGATCGCCCTCGGCACTGACGTCGATGTCTTCGGCACCGACACCTGTCAGAGTTTGCACTGGCCGCGCGAGTTCGCGCACCACTTCAAGCGCCCGTTCCATGCCTTCGGGCTGCGAAATACGCACATGCACATCGTCTTCGGGCGAAGGTTGCAAGCGGATGGTACCGACGGTCGCGCGCTCGGGGCGCAGCGCATCACGAATTTCAGGCCACGCAGCCTGCATACGGCTGGCATAAACGTCCTCAACCCGCACTTCGGCCAGCAAATGCGCACCGCCGCGAAGATCCAGCCCCAGATTGACGAGTGCGGAGGGCATCCATTCGGGCCACCCTGCGCGCTGCGCTTCAAGTTCGGCGTTAGATCCTGACACCTCAATCGCGGCAACGGCATCATTGTGCAACTCGGCCTTGGTGTAGAACGCATTGGGCAGCGCCAGCCACAAACCCACCAGACAGGTGAAAATGATGACAATGCGCTTCCAAAGGTCAATCTGAAGCATGTCTTCGCCTTTTCAAAGCGTTAGAGGGCAAAGCTCACTTGGCCGGTTCGGTCTTGGAAACCACGGTCGCGATGGTGTTCTGGATCACGCGCACTTTGACGCCTTCGGCGATTTCCAACTCCAGCTCGCCATCATCGCGCACTTTGACGACCTTGCCGACCATGCCGCCCTGGGTGACCACCTGATCGCCACGACGCAATGCGGCCACCATCGCCTGATGCTCTTTCATCTTCTTTTGCTGTGGGCGGATCAGCAAGAAATACATGATCGCAAAGATCAGAATGAGGGGCACAAACTGTGCGAAGGTGTCCATGAATGTCGTCCTTTGTCCTGCGCGCGGATTGAGGCCCGCGAATTTCGGCAGAACGTATGGTCTGCAAGAAGCCAGCGCAAGGCACAAAGGGCATCTGACCTGCAACCAAGCACCGAAAAGCGCAGCAATCGCAAATCACACGCGAAAACCCCGTACACTTCACCTGAAATTGAGCGGCCCGGCCGTACAGATGTGCAAAACCTCTGGCGTGGCGCTGCATTCGCATGCATCTTCAAAAACATTGAGTGGAGAGTGTTTACACATGCTGCGGGTTTTCATTGGACTTTTCGCGCTTCTTATCAGCGCTCCTCTCATAACGCTTGCCCAGGATGACGTGTCTGAGGGCACCGTGTGGCCCGCGCCGATGCCAGTCATGCCCGAGCAAATGCGGCCCGACTGGTATGCGGTGGGTGCCATGACCCACGCCAGAGGCAATGTAGAGCCCAATTGCACCGGAACGTTGATTGCACCTGATCTGGTTTTGACGGCGGCCCATTGCGCGGGCAATGCCCGCTACGCCAGCGTCACGGTTGATTTTGTGGCCGGGTGGAACGCGGGGCAAATGGTTATGCGCGCGCGCTCTGCGGAGATCGCCGTGAACCCCGAATACCTCACGGCTTCGAAAAAACAAAAACATCTCTTTGATATCGCGGTCGTGCGCTTGCAAAGACCCGTGCCGAAACGATTGGCGACACCGCTTTCGCTGCGCAGCTTTTCAAACAGCCTGCCCGGCCCCTTCGCGATCGTGGGTTACCACAGTCGTCGACCCGACGCGGTGAACGCGCGTTTTGATTGCGGCAAGGTCAATCCGCCAAAGTTGGGGGGTCTGCATCTCGACTGCCATGTGATCAGCGGCAACTCCGGCTCTCCTGTGCTGGTGCGCGAGGGCGATGCCTGGCGCATCGTGGCCGTTTTGGTCGGCACATTGGGCAAGGAGGGGGCTGTAGCGGTTCCGATCGGCGCTTGGGTCTTGTTGCATTGGGCTGACGCATTGGACCGTGCCGCAGCTTGGCGCTAAGGCGCGAAAACTCATGGTTACGAACCGTCAAAAGATGCGGCATAAGCTGCGTCGAGGACGATTCACTCCAAAAGGACGCAGACCATGCATGATATCCGTGCCATTCGTGAAAACCCCGCCGCTTTTGATGCCGCTCTTGCGCGCCGTGGGGATGCGCCGATGTCGTCTGAAGTTTTGAAGCTGGACACAGAACGACGCGCGCGTATCAGCGCGGCCGAAACAGCTCAGGCTGAGCAGAACAAGGCGTCAAAGGAGGTCGGCGCCGCCAAAGGGCGTGGCGATGAGGCCGAGTTTGAGCGTCTGCGCGCCTTGGTGTCAGACAAAAAAGCAGAAGTGGCCGCGATGCAAGCAGAGGCCAAAGAGCTGGATGCGCAGCTGACCGATATGCTGGCCCGCATTGCAAACCTGCCCGCCGATGACGTACCGCAGGGCGCTGATGAGGCCGACAACGTCGAAGTGAACCGCTGGGGCGATATCCCAACGTTTGAATTTGCACCGAAAGAGCATTTCGAGATCGCGGGCGTGGCACAGTCGATGGATTTCGAGACGGCTGCCAAGATTTCCGGCAGTCGCTTTGTGCTGATGTCGGGTGCCGTGGCGCGCGTTCACCGTGCGCTGGCGCAATTCATGCTGGATGTGCACGTCGATGAAAACGGACTGACGGAGACGAACCCGCCCGTTCTGGTCCGGGATGAGGCGATGTATGGCACTGACAAACTGCCGAAGTTTGGCGAAGACAGCTATCAGACCACGAACGGTTGGTGGCTGGTCCCAACCTCGGAAGTGCCGCTGACTTATATCGCAGCAGACCATGTCATCGAGGAAAGCTATCTGCCGCGCCGCTACACCGCGCATACGTTGTGTTTCCGCTCAGAGGCCGGTTCAGCAGGGCGCGACACGGCAGGTATGCTACGCCAACACCAGTTCGAGAAAGTGGAAATGGTCAGCATCACCCATCCGGATGAAAGCGACGCAGAGCAAAAGCGCATGTTGCGGTGTGCGGAGGACTTGCTTGAACGGCTGGGCATTCCGTATCGGACGGTGATCTTGTGCACGGGCGACATGGGCTTTGGCGCGCGTCGCACCTACGATATCGAGGCCTGGTTGCCGGGGCAAAATGCCTATCGCGAGATCAGTTCCGTTTCGACGACGGGCGATTTTCAAGCGCGCCGCATGAACGCGCGTTTCAAGCCAAGCGACGGGGGCAAACCCGCATTCGTGCACACACTCAACGGGTCGGGTCTTGCCGTGGGGCGGTGCCTGATCGCGGTTCTCGAAAACGGGCAGCAGGCCGATGGCTCGGTTGCCCTGCCCCCGGTTCTGGCGCCCTATCTGGGTGGCAAGACCATGTTATCATCCGGTGGTGTGCTGGTCTGAGGGTGGAGTTGGGGCGTTGCCCCAAACCCCAGCATATTGATTGAACAATGAAAATCAGCGGTTTGGGACGACTTCGTAGCCGCGTTCTTCGGGTTCGTCGTCGACAAGGTCCTGGGGAAAACCGGGTGCCAGAATGCTGAGCCCGGTGGCCTCTTCGAGGCGTTCGATCATACGATCTGATTGTGCGCGGTCCCCGTACCGACGCTGGCCGTCGGTCATCATTTCGATGATCATTGGCGACAGTTCCAGTGGAACATTGTGATCATCGGCCAGCTTTTGGAACAATCCGATGTCCTTTTGGACCAGATCCATGGTGAAGTTCACATCGCGCGATCCGGACAGGATCAATTGACTTTCGGTTTCGTGTACAAAGGAGGTGCCAGAAGACATGGCGATCGCTTCGTAGGTCATACCCAGATCCATCCCAGCGGCTTTCATCACGGTCAGGGCTTCGCAGACAGTGAGGAGGTTGGCGGTGGCAAGATAGTTTGTCATCACTTTGAGAACGCTGGCATTTCCGATGTCGCCTACATGGAGAATTCGGCGGCCCATATGTGTCAGGATCGGCAGGACGCGGTCGAATGTGCCCCGGTCACATCCTGCGTAAATGGAGATATTGCCTGTATCGGCGCGGTGACACCCGCCCGAGACGGGGCAATCAACGGCAGCGCCGCCCTTTTCGATCACCAGAGACCCAAGGCGTTTGACTTCACTGGCGTCAGTCGTCGACATTTCCATCCAGATTTTGCCGGGTCCGACATGGGGCAGCATCTCCTCAAGGACAGCCGCAGAGGCAGCAGGCGACGGCAAGCAGGTGATCACCGCGTCGCAGTTTTGCATCATCTGGGCCGGGCTTTGACCATCTACAGCGCCCGCAGCCACTTTGACCGCGACAAATTCTGAATTCAAATCATGCACTTGTAGATCGACCTTGTTCCGAAGAAGCGATCCTGAGAGCTTGCCGCCGACGTTGCCCAAGCCGATGAAACCGATTTTCATGTTTGTTGTGTCCTTTGGTTAGGTTCAACGCAAATTCGGGTGCACGGAGGCACGCCGTCGCGTCTGTTTGCGACCTTTGTGATTGACCGCAGGTCACTGCGATGTACGCTTTCGCAATGTCTTATCCGTCCAACCATTCCAGCCGTCCCGAAGATGCCGCAGCAGGGATCGAAATTACAGAAGACTTTGAGCGGTTCGTGCAGCGCAATGACGTGTTCACCCGCGCATTTTGGGACCCTGAGGTGCGCACCAAACAAACGGATGCATTTTTTGCGTCCTACCGGATGGAGGCGACTCCACGGCGCGGAGATGGGTTCACGCAAAAAGATTTTGCCCTGCGCAACGCCTCTTGGCTGATTTCGGATGTGATGACGGACCGGCACGCAGATCAGGGCCGCCGCGAAGGATTTCAAGCCCCTATCAGCTATGACACACCAGTAGCACCTGATAAGGTCACCGTAGACGATCCGAAAGAAATGGCGCTTGAAATCAAGCGTATATCGCGGTTCTTTAAAGCAGATTTGTGCGGTGTGACCGAGGTTGATGAACGCTGGCACTATGCTTCGCGGGTCGATACGCGTGATCTGTCGGAAGCCCCAAACGACCTGCCTGCCGGGCTGCGGTCCGTGATCGTGCTGGGCCATGAGATGGATGAGGACTTGGTCGCGACCTATCCATCTGCGCTGGCCGGGGCGGCCACGGGGCGCGAATACAGCCATGAGGCCTCCGTGGTGATGCAACTGGCCGCCTACATTCGCAATCTGGGGTATGAGGCCGTGCCCAGTATGAACGACACCGCGCTGGTTATTCCCTATGCGGTCAAGGCAGGCCTTGGCGAATACGCACGAAACCAGATGGTGATTACTCCCGAATTCGGACCGCGCGTGCGGTTTTCCAAGATTTTCACGGACCTGCCCCTCGCGCATGACGTGCCGCGACCCAAAGGTGTGCGCGCATTTTGCGACATCTGTACGAAATGTGCCGATGCCTGTCCGGTCAAAGCGTTGCCCTTCGGGCCGCCGGAGGTGGGCGGGGCGAATGTCTCAGCGATCAAGGGGGTGCGCAAATGGACGTCGGACGCGGAAAAATGCTTTGGGTTCTGGGCCAAGCTGAGTTCGGATTGCGCGATTTGTATGCGTGTTTGTCCGTTTAACCGGGATTTCGGCAAATTGAGACATCGCGCCTGGCTGAAGCTGGCGCTGTCGCCTTGGCGGCGCATGGCGCTTTGGATGGATCGCAATAGGGGAAAACGCGTCAAACCAAGCACTTGGTGGGGCAGAACCTAGGCGCATGTCGGTTCTGTAGCCACGTTTTGGCGCAACCGCATGTCGAGCTGCACAAAAACGCACAGGTTTCGTGAGCGGCTGCAAATTGCGCTGATGCAACCTGCGCCCTATCTGTTGGTCCAACACCTTACAGGAGACCAAATACATGTCCCTCAGACCCACACTCGAAACCCGCCGCGCCGTTCCGACAATGGAGGGCGCAGGCGTGCATCTGCACCGTGCTTTCGGCTTTCAGGACCCCACCGAGCTGGACCCGTTTCTGCTCTTTGACGATTTCCGTAACGAGCGGGAAGAGGACTTTATCAAAGGGTTTCCCTGGCATCCGCACCGCGGCATCGAAACGATCACATACGTGTTGGCGGGAACGGTGGATCACGGCGACAGCCTGGGAAACTCCGGCAGCCTCGGCGCGGGGGATGTGCAATGGATGACCGCCGGGTCGGGGATCTTGCATCAGGAAATGCCGCATGGAAACACGCGCGGCCAGATGCACGGCTTTCAGCTTTGGGGCAACCTGCCTGCCAGCCAGAAGATGACTGCGCCGCGTTATCAGGACGTCACCGCCAAGCGATATTCCGGAGGTCACCGACGATGACGGCACGGCGGGTGAAGGTGATCGTGGGCGAATTCTGGGGCAAGCGCGGCCCTGTCGATGGCATTGCCGCCGATCCGCAATACCTGGATGTCACCGTGCCTGCGGGCGTCAAAAAGACGTTCAAGATCGACACGTACCGCCGTGCCTTTGCCTATGTTTTCCAAGGTGCGGGTGCATTCGCAGACGCCAGCGCGCCCAGTGGAGTTTTGCTGGAAAAGGAAATTGCGGGCGAGGAGGTGAACATTCGCGATCTGTCGGGCAACCGCACGCTCATTCGGTTTGGCACGGGTGATGAGGTCACCGTTCAGGCCGGACCGGAAGGTATTCGGTTTTTGCTGATCTCTGGTGCGCCGATTGACGAGCCGGTCGCCTGGCACGGCCCGATCGTGATGAACACCCAAGAAGAGCTGATGCAGGCGATGCGCGATCTGCGCAATGGCACGTTCATCAAGCCCGCACACTAAACCGCAGATCGGGGGCCGTCAGGACCGCGCGCCAACGGCCCCCAGCACCAGATCCAGATGGCGCTGTTCCACGTCTTCCAGCGTCAGCGCCCCGCCCTCACGGAACCACAGGTTGACCCCGTTGAGCATCGCAATCAGCGCGCGTCGACGCGATCCGCGTGTCGGCACGCGCAAACGCCTGGGCGCGACCCTGCTTTCAGGATGTCTTCCAGCTGGTCTTCGTAGGCGCGGCGCAGCGCCTCGATCTGGGCGAAATTCTCGGGCGTCAGGTTGCGCAACTCCATATAGGCGATGAACACCTCGTCGGGCCGATCCAGATGAAAGCGGATGTGAAAGCGGGTGAAATCCTCAAGCCGCGCCAGCGGACCCTCGGACGGCGGCAAGGCCGCCCGCGCTGCCAGCAACTCGTCCATATGCCCGCGCATCAGATCGAACAGCAGGCTTTGCTTGTCGGGCGTGTAATTGTAGAGCGCGCCGGCCTGCACGCCGACATCACTGGCGATCTGGCGCATCGACACCGCCGCAAACCCATGGCTGGCAAACAACCGCAATGCAGCTGCCCGCACCTTGGGTCCTGTGATATCAGAGTGTGATCCAGCGGTTCGTGCCATAGGCACAAGTTAACTGAACACACGTTCATAATGAAAGCCGCCTTGCGCGATGCCGCGTCTGTCAGGCATAAACTGGTCGCAGTGACATATCGGAGCCGTTTTCATGCGGCCTTGGCCGCTTTGCATGCTCTGCGCTTGCCTGGCCTTGGCCTGCACCCAGTTTCCCGAGCTGGATGCCGCCGATCCCCGCCGCCCGCTGGAGGCGCCGATTATCCGGCACTGCTGCCCCTTGATCTGACGCTTCTGGCCCACAACCCCCAGATCGCTCACCGGCGACGCACGCCGAAGCGCGCTTGAACGCCGGCGCGCCGCGCGCGCGGCCCGCGCGGTCGGCCTTGCGCGCGTTGTCGTCGCCCGAAACGCGATCAGCGCATCGACGGCGTTGCGCGGACCGCGATTGCGCGATGCACCCCGGCTTGAACGCGGCTAAAGCGCCCGCGCCCGGAACAGATTAAAGGACACCCCCATGACCCAGCCCCTTCGCCTTGGCATTGCCGGCTTGGGCACCGTCGGGATCGGTGTCGTGAAAATCGTCCGGCAACACGCGCACTGCTGGCAGGCGCGCACCGGACGCCCCATCGCGATCAGCGCCGTATCGCCGCGCTCGCCGCGACAAGGATCGCGGCGTGTCACTGTCGGCCTACGCCTGGGAGGACGACCCGGTCGCCCTGGCCAGGCGCGACGATGTGGATGTGTTCGTCGAACTGATGGGCGGCGAGGACGGCCCGGCCAAGGCCGCGACCGAGGCCGCGATCGCCGCGGGCAAGGACGTGGTCACCGCCAACAAGGCGATGCTGGCCCATCACGGCCAGGCGCTGGCGCGAAGCCGCCGAGGAGGCAGGGCGTCGTCCTGCGCTTCGAGGCCGCCGTCGCGGGCGGCATCCCGGTGATCAAGGCGCTGACCGAAGGGCTGGCGGGCAACGAGATCACCCGCGTGATGGGCGTGATGAACGGCACCTGCAACTACATCCTGACCCGGATGGAAAACGCGGGCCTGCCCTATGAGCAGGTGTTCGCCGAAGCTAGATGCGCTGGGCTACCTCGAGGCCGATCCGCAACTGGACGTGGGCGGCATCGACGCCGCGCCACAAGCTGGCGCTGCTGTCCTCGATCGCCTTTGGCACGCAGGTCGATTTCGACGGGATCGAGCTCGAAGGCATCGAGCGGATCTCGATCGAAGACATCCGCGCGGCGGCCGATATGGGCTACCGGATCAAGCTGCTGGGCGTCGCGCAGATGACCGGCCGCGGGCTGGAACAGCGCATGTCAGCCCTGCCTTGTGCCCGCACACCTCGCCGCTGGGGCAGCTTGGAGGGCGGCACCAATATGGTCGTGCTCGAAGGCGACGCGGTCGGCCAGATCGTGCTGCGCGGCCCCGGCGCGGGCGAAGGCCCCACCGCCAGCGCCGTGATGGCCGACGTGATGCGACATCGCCGCGCGGCTGCGCCTGCCCGGTCTTCGGCCAGCCCGCCACACGCTCAAGACGGCCCCCGCCGCGCGCTGCCGCTGCTGCCCGCGCCCTATTACCTGCGCATGGCGCTGCAGGACAAACCCGGCGCGCTGGCCAAGATCGCCGCGGTGCTGGGCGAGGCCGGCGTCTCCATCGACCGGATGCGCCAGTACGGCCATGTGAACGATTGCGCGCCGGTGCTGATCGTCACCCACAAAACCACCCGCGCCGCGCTGGACGGCGCGCTCGGCGCGATGGAGAACACCGGCGTTGTGTCGGCCGTCACCCGTGGCCCTGCGCATTGAAACGATGTGAGGCCGCGGCTTGTGCGTTTGCGCGCAGCCTTCTAACCCCGACCCGAACGTAAAGACATGACCGAAGACTATGATGAGCGCCAATGCCGAATTTCACGACCGCATGCTGTCGCTGGGCCTTGCCCGTGTGTCCGAGGCGGCCGCACTTGCCTCTGCCAAGCTGGTCGGGCGCGGCGATGAAAAGGCCGCCGATCAGGCCGCCGTCAACGCGATGCGCGAACAGCTGAACCGGCTGGACATCGCCGGCGTCGTGGTGATCGGCGAAGGCGAGCGCGACGAGGCGCCGATGCTCTATATCGGCGAAGAGGTCGGCACCGGCACCGGCCCCGGCGTGGACATCGCGCTTGACCCGCTGGAAGGCACCACGCTGACCGCCAAGGACATGCCCAACGCGCTCACCGTGATCGCCATGGGACCGCGCGGCTCGATGCTGCATGCGCCGGACGTCTATATGGACAAGCTGGCGATCGGTCCGGGCTTTGAAAAGGACGTGGTCACGCTGGACATGTCGCCGCCGAGCGCGTCACGGCGCTGGCCACGGCCAAGGGCTGTGCGCCTCCGGATATCACCGTCTGCATTCTGGAGCGTCCGCGCCACGAGGCGATGATCGCCGAAGTGCGCGCCACGGGTGCGTCGATCCGGCTGATCACGGACGGCGACGTCGCCGGCGTGATGCATTGCGCCGATGCCTCGACCGGTATTGATATGTATATGGGGGCTGGTGGCGCGCCCGAAGGTGTGTTGGCGGCGGCCGCTCTCAAATGCATGGGCGGGCAGATGTGGGGCCGCTTTGTTCCGCAACGATGATGAAAGAGGCCGTGCCGCAAAGGCCGGGATCACCGATCTGGACCGCATCTATACCCGCGACGAGATGGTGACGCGAGGACGTGATCTTTGCCGCGACCGGCGTCACGGACGGCACGATCCTGCCCGGCGTCAAGCGCGAGCCGGCTGGATGACCACCGAGACGCTGCTCATGCGCTCCAAAACCGGGTCGGTGCGCCGCATGAATTACCGCACACCGGTCGAACAGGGGTGAGGGACGCGCGGGTGGCACCTTTCGGCGCCTCCGGCGGGCATATTTTGCGAACAATGAAACACGCGGGCGCATGAGCTTTCTGGGTGTTGAACACCTCCGCTGACCGGGCGCGCTGGGTCGGTCCGGATGCCGAAAGGACCGTGCGGCCGAAGCGCTGGTGCAGCGCACGGCCTGCCGCGCGCCGCTGCGCAGGTCTTGGCGCGGCGTGGTGTGGCACCTGAGGTGGATGCTTCCTTGGCGCCCAGCCTGCGTGATCTGCTGCCCGATCCGCGCAGCCTGAGGGATATGGAACGCGCCGCCGCGCGATTTCTGGCAGCTGTGGCCAAACGCCAGCGGATCGCGATCTTTGCCGATTACGATGTTGATGGCGGCAGTTCGGCGGCGCTGTTGATCGTCTGGTTGCGGCGGATGGGGCTGAGGCGACGCTCTATGTGCCCGACCGGATCGACGAGGGCTATGGCCCCAATGACGCGGCCATGGCAGAGCTTGCAGCCGCCCATGATCTGATCATTTGCGTGGATTGCGGAACGCTGTCGCATGGCCGCTCGCCGCAGCCAAGGGCGCGGATGTGATCGTTCTGGACCACCACCTGGGCGGCGAAACCCTGCCCGCCGCCTATGCGGTGGTGAACCCGAACCGACAGGACGAGAGACGGCGACTCTGGCGCATCTTTGCGCGGCGGCTGTGGTGTTTCTGATGCTGGTCGAAGCCAGGCGGCAATTGCGCGAGGCAGGGTAAAAAGGGCCTGACCTGATGGCGATGCTGGATCTGGTGGCGTTGGCCACGGTGGCCGATGTGGCCCCGCTTGATCGGCGTCAACCGGGCCTTCGTGCGGCAGGGTTTGCGGGTGATGGCGCACCGGGATCGGGTTGGGTTGGCAGCATTGGCCGATGTGGCACGCATGGACACGGCGCCCAGCGCCTACCATCTGGGGTTCATGCTCGGGCCGCGGGTGAATGCCGGCGGACGGATCGGTGCAAGGCCGATCTGGGCGCGCGGCTGCTGGCCACCGACGACCCGCATGAGGCTGCGGCATTGGCGGAGCGCCTTGATCAACTCAACACCGAGCGCCGCGAGATCGAAGCCTCTGTTCGGGCAGCCGCACTGGCTCAGGCGGAGGAACGCGGGTTTGAGAATGCGCTGGTCTGGGCTGCAGGCGCAGGCTGGCACCCCGGCATCGTGGGCATCGTTGCGGCGCGCCTCAAGGAGGCGTCGAACCGCCCAGCATCGTGATTGGCATTGAAGATGGCATCGGCAAGGGTTCCGGGCGGTCGATTTCCGGCATTGATCTGGGTGCACCTATTCAGCGCCTTGCTGCAGAGGGGCTGCTGCTCAAGGGGGGCGGTCACAAGATGGCGGCCGGGCTGACCGTGGCCGAGGACAAGATCGAGGCCGCCATGGCGCGCCTGTCGGAACTGCTGGAAAAGCAGGGCGCACATCAGGCAGGTGCCGCAGATTTGCGCATCGATGGCACCTTGATGCCAGGCGCAGCCACGGTTGAGTTGACCGAACAGATTGAACAGGCTGGACCCTTCGGTGCTGGCGCCCCTGCCCCACGGTTTGCTTTCGCCGACATGCGCATCCGCTTTGCAAAACGGGTTGGCGACAGCCATTTGAAGTTGAGTTTTGACGATGGTCTGGGCGCGCCGATGGATGCGATCTGCTTTGGCGCATTCGACGGTGCCTTGGGCCCCGCGCTTGAAGGGCACAAGGGCGCACATTTCCATCTGGCCGGACGGCTGGATATAAACACGTGGCGTGGGCGGCAGACCGTACAATTGCGACTGGAGGATGCAGCCCCCGTCTGAGCTGGGGCCAAGACATATTTCTGCAAAAGTAGGGAAATTTCCGCTTGCGCTGATGCCGGGGATTGCCTAATCACCCGAACACCATCAGTGGCCCGTTCGTCTATCGGTTAGGACGCCAGGTTTTCAACCTGGAAAGAGGGGTTCGTTATCACCTTTTTATCCCACCACTTTTTCCGCTTGATAAGATTTTCGTTGATTCCTCTTTTTGTTCCTGCAATCCCGAAATCCAAGCGGGCACATCAACTGAAGGAAGAAGTCATGAATACTAACCTCATCACCGAACTCAGAAACATCGCTACCCAGTTACGCGAGTCGCGCGTCCAATCAATGATCAATTCATTTCAACCGTGTGGCTCGCATGTGCAGTGGCTTGCAGCCTAGCAGGCTTCTTTGGATGGATCCGGCAAGGCGCCAGACGGTTCGCTAGAAGAGGAGATCGCCTGCGATCGTTGCGACGCTTACTCTCGGTTATTGTGCGGGACTGAAGCAACGTCGAAAGAAAACTTGATCGCGCAAGTCGAGTGGTTTCGCGATGACCTTGGCCCCAACGTCAAGCAAGGTGGCGACAGTTACCCTCCGGCAGGTGTTTGCCCTTATGATCGTCGCGGTACAAGCGCTGTGACGGTCTGCGTTCAAATCCGCTAGCGACAAAAGGGGGACGCCAGCACAGGCGGGCAGCACCCCACCACCCCCTTCATCATATGCCGATCAGGCCACCCGGCCCCCAAAAAAATGGCCCGCGGATGCTCTCATCCAGAGGTCGCCCCTACATCGACCCGATTTTTTGGTGTTTTCCAGATTTTTTTGATGTAGCTCTGTGGGTAAAGATAACAGAGCACCTATTTAGCGTGTGAATTGGGCGGAAACCGGGTACCATGCGAGAGCAAAAACTTGGTCAGCAGGTCGTCCAGATTGGCCCGGGCGTCGGCTTCCAAACCGGCCCGTTCGCCGTCGTCTCGGTCAGGACGAAGCTGTCATTCAGCAAGGCGAAGCGAATTACCGGTTTGACGGCGGTTCGCTGCAAGTTTGATCAAATTCTCTTCCTAGACAGTCCTACATCTGTAGAACTTTGGGGGCAGCTTGAAACCATGGTCTCTGAGTTTTCATGCTCAACTCATCTGATGAGAATAGGCGCTGGCGGGAGCCGCTGTTCGCGCATGATGTGCTCGCGTGCCTTTGGCATCGATCATGCCGTCAGAAGGCTAGTTGCCCGCGGGCATCTGCCGGTGGAGATAGCCATCGACAAAATAGTCGCCTTCAGGCGCTCGCCATAGGCCGGTGGATCGTAGTTGGTATGCATGGCGTAATAGTTGTCGTTCACCGGTCGCGCGTTGGTCATGATGGAAGGCCAAAACGGTGCATATCCAGGTGCTGAATGATGTCGGTTCAACGATAATGGCCCAACAAACATCAAGTCGGCGTAATCCTTGACCAGCTCCAGCATAGTTTGTCTGGCTTGTTGGAAAAGCAGCACGCATCCGTTGTCTGCGGTATCTTAAGTCGGTTGCGAACGTGAAATATAAATGCATAATCACTGTAGTTCGCCTTCATCTCTTCCATCGCCATAATGCCGGTTAACTCGCGCTGCTTCCTCTTCAACAAAACCCTCTATTTTCTGTAAGGGCCAAAGCGTCGGTTCATCATCCATGTCGTCCCCGGTTAATTCAGGTTATGATGTGGTCATAAATTTAGCGTTGGCAAGATAACCGCGCGCCTTGTCGCGGTTGAAAGCGCTGAACCTTATTCTTTTTATTGGCTTGTGGGCAGATGTGACAATAATTAACCATCCGATGGAAGGCAGCCTTCGCCATCTCCCAGGCGGCGTAGGTTTGGGCACTTAGCGGTCATAAGCTGCACTTCGCGACCACGAACGGCCCCAGTAAAGTGAAGCGACTTCGCTGCGCGGGCGCTGTTCAAGCTGCGGACAAAGTGTGAATTCGCTGCAGTGGCGCAAATGGCAGCTTTAGAGGAGCCGAATGCCGATTTTGTTACTTGATACGAAAGCTTGACGACAAGACGGAAAACGATTTTGATCTGGCTACTGGCAACAGAACGAAAGTAGGCGAGCAGAACCGCCTCACGCTCAAGTGTTTGATTTATGCGTTTCCCTGGGGCGGGAAGAGATCTGGGGAATTTCGCAGGGATCGCGTTCGGCTGTGCGCAAGAGGCCGTTTGTTTTTGCCTCTTATCTGCGTTGTGTCTGGCCCAGATCAACCTGGCAGCAACCGTTCAGAAGCCCCGACTTTGCGACCCGCTGACGGCCGAAGCAGCAAATGCGCGCATGGATAGTGATGGGGGGGCGGGGGTGGCAACGGCGCAGGACTCGTCGGCTCTTTTTCTATCACGCCACCACCGGCGCATGGCAAACCGTGGTGATGTCGGTGCAGGGCCTGCCGGATTTGTTCACGAGTCAGGCCGGTGCATTCTCGACCTTTTATGACAGCATTGGGGGCCGGACGGGGCTGCTGGGCCTGCTGGGCTATATGGTCGTGGTGTTTGGCGTCGCGGCGGGGGCCGAGCTGATTTTTCGCCGCCTCACGCGCAACTGGCGCATTCTGCCGCCCGCCGATCCCGAAAACATCACCCTGCGCGAAACCGTGCAGTTGCTGGCCCAACGCCTGACCACCCAGGTTGTCGCCGTCATCGTCTTCGTCTTGGCCGCACGCATGACAGGCATGCTGATCCTGCCCGAAACGCTTGTCCCCACGGTGCAGCTTGTCGGCCTCTACCTCATTGGTTTTCCGCGCTTCATGCTGGCCATCGCGTTTTTCATGTTTGCCCCGATGAACCCCGAATACCGCTTGTTGAACGTCGACACCAAACATGCGCGTGCCTTTTGTTTCCACCAGTTCTGGATTGCGGTCCTGATCGGCTTTTCCGGTGCCATTCTCACGTTCAACGCCAATAACGGCTTGCCCATGGGCGCAAGCGGCCTCGGGTTCTGGCTCAATCTGGCGCTCTACATCTACCTCATCGCGATATTCTGGCGCTACCGCGAGGGCGGCATTTCGATGATGCGCGGCTCTGACCCGGACGTCACACCCATGGAAGAGCGCGCAGCCCAGCTGTATCCTTATGCCATATCGGGGTTTTTGTCGCCCTATGGTGGGTCAGCAGGATCATCATCAGCTACGGTAATCTGGAATTGCTCGCCAGCGCGCCGCACTACAAAACCATGCTGCTGTTGATGTTCGCACCGGCCATGGACACGCTGATCCGCGGGCTGGTCCGCCATCTCACCCCCGCCATGACCGGCGAAGGCCCCGTGGCGGAACGCGCCTATTACGCCACCAAACGCTCCTATATTCGCATCGGTCGCGTAGTGATCTTTGCCATCGTTGTTCTGTCGATCGCCGATTTCTGGGGCATGAGCGCAACCTCAATCGCGGCGGCAAGCGTCGGTGCGCAATTCGCGGCAAGTATCATCGAATTCTTGATTATCATGTCGATCGGCTATCTGCTTTACGAGGCGGTATCGCTCTATATCAACCGCAAGCTTGCCAAGGAATACACCGCCTCAGGCTATGACCCCGACAATGCCGATTTCGGCGGCGATGGCGGCGGCGCGGGCGGCTCGCGCCTATCCACCGTGTTGCCCCTGATCCTGCTGGTGAGCCGGATCACCATCGTCATTCTGTTCCTGCTGCTGGGCCTGAGCAATGTCGGCGTCGACACACACCGCTTCTGGCGGGTGCCGGGATTGTCGGTCTCGCCATTGGTTTTGGCGCGCAGAAACTGGTGACCGATGTCGTCTCGGGCATCTTCTTCCTGATCGATGATGCCTTTCGCACTGGCGAATACGTCACCATCGAAGACACCATGGGCACGGTCGAGAAAATCTCGATCCGCTCGATGCAACTGCGCCACCACAAGGGCCCGGTCCACACGATCCCCTACGGCGAAATCCCCAAGATCACCAACTATTCCCGCGACTGGGTGATCATGAAACTGCGCTTTACCGTGCCGTTCGACACCGATCCCAACAAGGTCAAGAAGATCTTCAAAACCATCGGGCAGGACTTGCTCGCGCACGAAGAGCTTGGCCCCGACTTCCTGCAACCGTTCAAATCCCAAGGCGTGCTTGAGATTGACGATGTCGGCATGGTGATCCGGGGCAAGTTCATGGCCAAGCCCGGCAAGCAGTTCATGATCCGCAAGGAAATTTTCAACCGCGTGAATGCCGCCTTTGAAGAGAACGGCATCGAATTTGCCCGCCGCGAAGTGCGTGTAGCCCTGCCTTCAATGGAGAATGCCCATGAACTGACAGCTGAAGACACTGCCGCCATTTCGGCTGCAGCAACCCAAGCCGCCCAGCAACAGCTTTCTGAAACAGGCGAAAAAGACGGGGGGAGATAAGCTCAGCGCAGCCAAGACCGTTATAAAACCCTCACTTTCGGAACACGCAGTCATTCAGACGGTTGAGGGCACATAAAATGCCATTAAAAATCAAAGCCCTTGTTGAAGGTTTTAGTCTTTCTCACTGGCAGGCAGACATTCGTACGCTTTTGCAGCACTGGTAAAAGTGGGCTCCCCCATGCCGCCATAGGTCCACTTTACCGCGGCATTTGCAGCCAACGGATCTCGTCCCAGCCAAGGACGGCCCACGTTGCGGACCTTCGTGTGTTGGTCCTGCGTTGCCGCGCCGCTTCCCCAGAAGCGGACATTGGGAAAGGACCGCAGCATTCTCGTGGGGCTGATCTGCGCAACGCGAATTTTCTGCAGTTCGTCTCATGCGTTGATGCACTTTTGAGTTCAGTACCTAAACCCGATATTTCAGTCGAGCTGGACGGTGGCATCTTCTGATGTACCGTCTCCCGCCCATCTGGCAAAGAGGTGCAGCAGAATGATGATCATGGAGATCGGCACGGCCACGGAAATCCATACCATCGGGATTCCGAGGGTATCTGCCGTCAGGCCGGATTGCCGCGCAAGGTATCCCTTTGCAAAACCGCCTCTTAGCCCGATGAAGCAAAAATAGATCACGGGCAGGATAAAGGTCAGCACCGCTGCGCTCTGGATGGCTTTTGCAAAAGCTGCAAGGATATGCGGTGGGTCGGGAAACAGGCTTTGCATCAAAACTGCATCGGACTGGGTTTTGAACGACAGTGTGGCCCCCATCAATCCGGTCCAGACCATCGCATAGCGGGCGATGTCTTCAGTCCAGACAGGTGGCGATGAAAAAACGTATCGCGCGATGATTTGCACAACCACCGTTAGGAACATCAGGCATACCGCGAATACGGAAACGCGTCGCATGAGCTGATGCAAACGATCACTGATGCTGATGATGTAGTGACGCATGTTTTTTTCTCTCTGAGTTTTGGGTTGGGCGGGGCGCAGGTATAGCGTCCCGCCCGTTGGATTAGCGGTTCTCGTCAGACAGCTTTTTCCACAGCGCGGTGTCTTCTGCTGACATCAGGTCCGTATCGTACACGGGCAAGGACGCCTCGCGGAACACGGCACGTTCTTCTGCGGTCAGGCGCTGAACTGTCACGCCTTTTTCCTCAAGCGCTGTCAGGCCTTTTTCGGCCGCTTCGCTGAGCCATGCACGTGCCGCAGCGTCTGCGGTCACAACAGCCGCATCCACGGTAGCGCGGTCTGCATCGGACAGACCATCGTACCAGGTTTTCGACGCGATTACTGCGCGCAGCGGCCAGATCACATCTGCGGTGGCAAAGTTTTTGACGAAATCGGTCTGACCAAACATCACAGGGACGAAGGGCGAATTCAGATAGCCGTCAATCACGCCGGTTTGCAGACCGGCAGGCACTTCGCCCCAAGGCACGATCGTACCGCTTGAACCCCATGCTTCGTACATGGCGATTTGTGCATCATCCAAGGCCCGCATGCGCAGGTTGGACATGTCGGCAGGCGACCGCACGGCTTGGGTTGTGGTGATCACACCCGAGGCTGGTCCAAGCGGTGCCAGCGCCAGCAAAATGGCGTCTTGCGCAGCAAGGCTTTCGTTGATCCGAGTATATACATCACCCGCAGCCAAAGCCCGATCCATATGATCAATGTCGTCAAAGACATAAGGCAAGCGGATACCATAGATGAATGGTTCGACCTGCGCGACAGCGCGCACGTCGGACATCGAAATTTCCAGCAGACCGGTCGAGACCTGATCGAATTTCTCGGCTTCGTTGCCAACGGAACCACGTGGCATTTCACGTGTCTCCATGCCGCCTTCGTTCAGCGCCTTTGCAAAGGCATAAGACCAGTTGTAGGACCCTGATTGTTCGAGGTCTGGTTTTCCGTCTAATGCAATTTTGACCTCTGCGGATGCAGATGTGGCCATGGCGAGCAGCGTCGCCAGTGTAAGTGCCTTGAGTTTCATTGGTTTTCCTCCCTTTGGTTTCGTTAGTTCACAGAAAATCCGAACAGGCGCGGCAGCGTGAGGCTGAGTGCCGGCCAGTAGACCAGCGCCAGCAACAGCAGCACCTGAACAAGAATGAAGGGCAGCACCGCATAGGCCAGCCGCCAGTAATTGAGGTTGGTCAGCGCAGATACGACCACAAGGCATTTGCCCAAGGGGGGCGTGATCAGGCCGACACACAGATTGAAGCACAGCACGATGCCAAGGTGGATCGGGCTGATGCCTTGCTCCATCGCTTGGGGGGCGAACAGCGGGATCAACAGGGTCAGGGCCACGGGGGTATCCATGAACATGCCTGCGATCAAGAAGATACCCACAAGGAAAAACAGGTATTTTGTACCGGTCAGCCCGAAGGATTCTACCCAGTTGGCCAGCGCACTGGACCAGCCCAACTGGCCTGCCAGATAGCCCAACACCGAAATCGCTGCCAGAATGATAAAGATCGTGCCAGTCATCTTTGCCGTAGCCTCGACCGCGTCAAAGATCATGCGCCAGTTCAGCCCTTTGTAGAACTGGCCCGCCAGTAGCGCGAAGACGACCGCGATCGCCGACCCTTCGGTGGGCGTTGCCAATCCAAAAACAAGCGAGCCAAGGATCACAATGGGCAGGCACAGGGCCGGTGCCGCGTTCAACAAGCTGGGCAGAAAGCGCGGTAGATCGTCAGAGGCACCACCTGGATGTCCCTTGATATGAGCAATGATCGCGTTCAACACCATGAGCGATACAGCCAACACCAGACCAGGTATGACCCCCGCGATAAACAGTGCCGCAACCGAGGCACCGGTCAGGCCGCCATAAATAATCATAATGATCGATGGTGGAATGATCGGTCCGATCATTGAAGAGGCCGCTGTGATTGCGCCTGCATAATAGGGATCATAGCCGCGTGCTTTCATTTCCGGCACAAATGTGCGCGACAATGCTGCGCTATCCGCGATGGCCGACCCCGAGATGCCCGCAAAGAATACGCTGGTCAGGATGTTCACATGCCCCAATCCACCGCGAAACCGGCCGACAATGGACATGGCAAAATCGATCAGGCTGCGGGTGACGCCTGCGCGGCTCATGATCTCGGCGGTCAGGATGAACAGCGGCATCGCCATAAAGGCGAAGACATCAAGTTGGGCAAAAATACGCTGCGGCAGGATGGATAGAAACTGCGTTTTATCGACTGCGACAAAGGTAAGAACGGATACCGCACCCATGAGATAGGCAAAGGCAGTGCCACTAATCAGCAAGAGAATGAAGATGATCGGAATAAAGTACATAATGCTAAACTGCCGTTCCGAGGGGTGCCGTCTTGGATTGAACATTTCGGTCCATGATCGGCGGGTGTGTTACGATTGAACGTAAATCTATGTCTGACGGTGTGAGGCTTGTCATATCAGGGCAGGGCCGCGCCATGTCCGGATTTCCCGCAAAGAGTGTTTCCAGCGATTTGGCCGTAGCGAGCAACGCTTCGTCGCTACGGACAGCGCCCAGAACCTGAAGTCCAAAGGGCATGCCATGGCCGGATCGCGGCCACAAGGCAGGGTGATCGATGGGCCACCTGTCAGTGACCCACGATAGGTCAGGGCCAGCCAACGGTAATAGATATCCATGCTCTGCCCGTCGATTTCTTCGGCATAGGCCTTGGTCCATGCGAACGGGGATACCGGTGCGGTGGGCAGCACGATAACATCAAAGTCCAGCATCAGCGCGTTGAACTTGCGCAAGAATGCGCGTTTGCTCGGCATGCGCCCATGCCCGATCCGCCAATGACATGGCCCGCCCGATGGTTACGTTTTCCTTGATCAACGCTCCGAAACTGTCGGGGTCATCCACGATGGCATCACCGAAGGCGGCCAGAAAGCTTTCGGCCCGCAGGATGTCAAAGCATTGATCCATATTGCCAAGATCGAGATCAACGGGACGGCAGTTTTGAACGTGGGTTGCAATCTTCTCGATCCGATCTCGGAATGTTTTTCGGATAGCCGGATCTACTGGTGCGCCGCCAAAATCTTCACTGTAGCCGACCCGCAAGGTGCTGAGGTCTACGTCCGACAAGGTCGTAAATCGGGTCGCCGAGGAGCGTGCCGATAACGGATCGTCAGGGTGGTACCCATGCGAAATGCTTAAAATCAAAGTCAGATCGTCCACGGTCCGGGTCATCGGGCCAAGAACCGAAATACCTGACCAGCCCCAGTGGCCGGGTGGGATGGGCAATCACATCTACAGAAGGACGATAGCCAACGACCCCGCAAAGCGCCGCGGGCATGCGAGTGAACCACCCGTGTCCGACCCAGTACACAAGGGCAAGAGATTTGCCGCCAAGCGCTGCGGCGGAACCACCAGACGAGCCGCCGGCAATCAGATTGGCATCAAACGGATTACCTGTCGCCCCCCAAACCCGATTGCGACTATTTCCGCCAGCTCCCATTTCAGGGACATTTGTCTTTGCAAGAATTATGGCACCCGCCGCCCGCAGCCGCGCAACCATCGGCAAGTCGTCATCCGGAATATGACGCCGTGCGCGAATGCTGCCATGGGTGGTCAATAAGCCTTTGGTGTTCTGCAAATCCTTCACACCAATCGGCAACCCGTCGAGCGGACCTATGAGGGGATCCTGCCCGCCAACGCGCCGTCGCAGCGGCAGCGGCAGCGGTGGCCCCGTCGACATCCATTGCCGTCAAAGCATTTATTTTGGGATTAGAGCGCGCAATCTCATTGAGGCAGGCCTGCAGATAATCATTGGGCGTCAGGCTTTTTGCCTTGAATAGGGCAAGCACCTCACAAGCAGACAAAGCGCACAAAGCTGCAGTACTCAACGGCTCACACCAAAATTCGTGATATTAGATACAAACACCCAAGCCCTCCCAAACTGCGTGTTTGGTTAAGGTAATTGAGGGATCGGAACATAAATAGTGAAATATTCGCCATCTACGTTAACCAGAAGGAATGGTTAAGGCGTTGTCAGTTGTTTGCTGCAGGCATTTTAGGAAAAAGGACAAGGTCGCATTCTGTGCATACTGGTCTTTGCGCCAAAAACAGCGCGCCTGCGATAAAAGGTCATGCGTATCGAGGGCCAGTATTACGAGTTCGCCGCGTACCGCCTGCGCCTGCGCAAGGCTTTGCGGTAGCAAGCCAAGTGCTGGCATCACACGCAAAAGTTCAAGGTTCAGGGCCAATGACAGAGATGCGATCGTGTTGGTGGGAGGCGACAAACCGTTTGCTGCAAACAGGGCGTCAACCGCCTGCCGCGCAACTGAGTTCGGCTGTGGCAATATCCATGGATAGATCGCGACATCTGCCCATTGTACATCATCGGTTTGCCCCAATGGATGATCGCGGCCCGCAACAACAACCACGGGTTCTGAAAACAAGGCCATTTGATCAATGCCTTCGAGTTCCTGAGGCTGCCAGATCCTCGCGATCAACAGATCCAGCTTTCCTGTCTCCAGCTGCGGGAGTAGTTCGACAAAATGCCCCTCCAAAACCGAAACATTTGCGTGTGGCGTGCTTCGTTTGAACAACGCAATGGTGCGCGGCAAAAGAACAGAAGCTACCGAACTGACCACGCCAACGGAAACCGAACCGGAAACGCCGCTTGTCATCGCCTCAATGTCGAACGCCGCACGGTCAAGTTGACCAAGGGCCTGTCGCGCATGATCCGCGATCCGGATACCGATAGGTGTCAGATACAACCTGTTGCGATCGCGCGTGACGACAGGCACGCCTACGATCTTTTCCAACTCGGCAATCTGCTTTGACACGGCGGGCTGCGTCACGCCAAGTGCCTCTGAAACCCGTGCGACCAGCTTAAGATCTGATAGTGCCACAAGAGCACGCAAGTGACGAAGCGTGATACCCTGTTGAAACCCTTTATCCAAAACGCGTCGCATCAGTTTGCAAATTCAATTGTATGGCCCCCTGATTTTTCGGCAGCTACTTAATGATAGGCTCAAAGATGGCTTCAATCGACCATGTCGATAAAGACTACTCCTCCGCATTATCGATGCCGTTTGAAACGCTACTTCGAAAATCTGCGCGATGCGTTTCTTTGGCAAGGCTTAATTTTCATGCAGCGGCGATTGGTAAATCTTGCAGGATCTGTAGGTTTGAGCTCTTTGCTGCCGAACATCTGCTTTCTCTTACGTTGAACCTATACTGCGCATCTGCAGCGAAATTCCGCTTTCCGCCCTTAGCGACGGATTCTGTACTTTTCGTCAAAGGGAACTGGGGGCTCGTTCCGAACCTTAACTGCAAAGCGCTAAAACGGCGGAGACGCGGGCATTTCGGGCGCTTCGCACGGTCTTTTTGGTCATGCTGCGCCTTCCGGCAAAATGTTTGGGTTTGTGTTAGATCAATGCGGCCTGCCGCAACCATTGCCAGACTTCTGGTCACACATTGTAAGGGAGGGTTTCAATGTACGAGAACATACTGGTTGCAGTCGCGTTTGACCATTCGCCGCGTGCAAACGACGCTTTGAGGATCGCGCGAGCACTCTCAAATCAAAGTGCCAGAATTACCGCGCTCCATGTCATTGAACAGATGCCGGATTACGTTGCAGCGCAGGTGCCTGAGGAAATCCTTTCAGACCGTAAGCCTGCAGCTGAGGCTGAACTGAATGCCGAGCTTGGCGGGGTGTCCGACATCAAACCCGTTGTTGTCTATGGGCATCCTGGGCGAACGATTGTTGACTTTGCAAAAAAACACGGCGTTGACTGCATCGTGATCGCGTCCCACAGACCGGGCTTGCAAGACTATTTTCTTGGTTCGACCGCCCAACGGGTCGTCCGTCACGCCGAGTGTGCTGTCCACGTATTGCGGTAGAGCGACAATGATGTCTCGGCGATGAACGCGTAGATTTTTGAACTGGAGATCTGAAGCGATCGCGGGATACGTCTGCTCAGGGCTCGGAGCCGACCCTCGTCGATTGATGAAGAAACAATTTTAAATTGTAAGAGCTGGCGACGCCTGTGCCAAAAACGGTGGTTTGTGATCGCTAACAGTCGCTCAATCAAGAGGCGAGCACCTCAGGGCCGAGGGGTCGAATTCTACACGACTGCCGAATGACGGCAGTGCGGGACAAAGCGGTCACGCATGTTGACTGAAACACTTTCGTTTCTCGCCAGTTGGGAAGCAACAAAGAGCAAAATCATTTAATCCCGGCCTTTCGCAGTCCTTCCAGTAGTATCTGGCGTTGTTCCTCTGACCGAAAAGATCTGGGCAAAACTGGCGGCGTTGAAGAACGGATAACGTGACAAGCCTTCAGCCAGAAGATCCTCAGCTTTTTCGTCTTGATCAAGCATGGCGTGTGCTGCAGCGCGCACAAACAGGCTGGTCGCCTCCTCATTTGAAACAAGAGGGAACCGCTGAGCCAATTGGATGACCTTCTCGAACTGACCCGTTACATACGAGGAGAAAATTGGGCAGTTGATTTCGTCAGCCCGTGGGTAAGGATCAATGGTCAGCGCCATTTCAGATGACGCCAATGCCTGCTCTGGCTTGCCTGCAAACAACAGAATACTGCACCGCACGGCATGGCTTTGCGCATTGTTGGGATTGAGCGACAGCGACTTGTCGATGAGACGCTCCGCTTCAGCAAGCTGCCCCGAGAACTTCAAAGCCTCTGCCTTGAGAGAATACGCGCGAGCATTGAATGGATCGAGCGAAATAGCCCGATCTGCATTGGATTGCGCGGCATCCCAAGCGCGCTGGGGCCACTGGGTCCAGCCAAATTTCAGATCGTTCAGATATGTAAAGCCCAGTTCCGCAAAAGCGCCGGCATACCCCGCGTCCAGTTCAATTGCGCGCTCAAAGAGGCTTCTGGCATCACCGTTGCCCTTGAGACTGACCTCTCGCAGGATATCGCGTCCGCGCAGTACAAGATCGTATGCGGTGAGGCTGTCTGTCGGGGCCAACGCAACCCGCGCCTCTTCTGCCTGCGTGACCCGGATCGCCAAAGCCGCCACAACTTGGCGGGTCAACCTGTCCTGGACTTCAAACAGGTCAAGGATGTCTTCATCATATCGGTCCGACCATATCAAAACGCCTGTTGCGGCCTCACTCAGTTGCACATTCAAGCGGATTTTGCTGTCAGATCTTAGGATAGACCCGCTGACCACATAGGCTGCGCCCAGATCATTTGCCTGAGCAAGCGCAGGCCCTTCAGAGTCTCTCAAAGGTTCAACCGCGCTCCATGAAAGCACAAGCAATCCGGAGAAACGGCCCAACGCAGAGATGACGTCTTCGGTCACACCATCGCTGAAGTATGATTGATCACCTTGGCCGCCTCTGTTTTTAAACGGCAAAACGGCGATTGTCGGGCGCGAAGCCTCGACGGGCACTGTGGCTACAGTCGGTGCCTCGGTGCTTGGCGTTTCGACCGTCGTGATCGAATTGTCGGTGAGAAGCCAGAAACCGGTGAATGCTATTGCCACAACCACCAAAGCTGCTGCCAAGGCGGCCGTGATGCGTCCCTTGCCTTGGTGTGATCTCACCGTTGCAGCTTCGCCAGATGATTTCAGAACGGCATAGACGTGAAGCGGCGCGTCAATATTTTTGACCTTGTGAGTTCCCCTGTCCTCAAAGTGAAGCGGCAGCTTGTTTCCGATTTGGTCGCGCACGGCAGAAGTCACGGCGATGCCTCCGGTATCCGCAAGCGCTTCAACGCGCGCGGCAACATTCACGCCGTTCCCAAAGATATCGTCACCATCTACGATGATGTCTCCGAGATTCAGACCAATTCTGAAATGCAACTGCTGATCCGGAGGCAATGGCGCATTCTTGTCAGCAAGCGTTCTCTGAATGGCGACAGCTGCTGAAAGCGCATCAACCACGCTGTCGAAAACCGCAAGAATTGCATCGCCTGCCGTCCCGACGACACGGCCGCTGTGTTCGACAAGTTTCTGGTAAATCAGATCGCGCCACTCTATGAGCCTCGCGTGTGTTCCCACCTCATCAGTGGCCATGAGACGGCTGAAACCCACCACATCCGCATGCAGGACCGCCGCCAGTCTGCGACCGGAACCGCCTGTCGAGGGGGGAGGAAAAGGGGGGGGGGGGGGGGGGGGGGGGGGGGGGGGGGGATGCGTCGTGCGGAGCGTTCTTCATAGGCGCTGGCCTCCAGACCAATGGATGTCACCCAGTCACGCACAATCCGCGCGTACTGGCGGGTCGAGATGTGAAGCCGTTCGTGAAAACGCCCAGGCCAGAGGTATTCGGATCCAACCATGAGCGGCTCCCGCATCCACCTTGCGAGCGATGCACGTGTGCCTTCAGAGATTTCGAAGCGCACAGGTTTCTGGGTCTTGCTTTGCAGAACCGACGCGCGCTCCTTGATTTGGCCTGACGCCATGACATCGACCACCTTCATCTTCACCAGATCGCAGCCGCGCAGCTTGCTGTCGATGGCAAGATTGAAAAGGGCCAGATCACGATGGTTCTCGGCCAGCTCCAGCCGCACCCTGATCGCCCAGACGTGTTTGGGCTTGAGCGGCCTTTTCTGGCCGACGATCCGGCCTTTGTTCCAGGCTGGGCGCAGTGCGCGAATGGCTTTTCTAAAACTTGCATGAAGATGCGCGAATGCTGAACTCAAATAAATTCCCAGAATGGAAAACGCCCCGACAGCTGGATAAAGTGACAGCGAAAACATGAGACTATTCTCTGTCCACACTGCTGAAGCAATACAACACGCCAGACCCACTATGCTTCCAAGAAGAACTACACAAATTGCCATTATCCAACCCTTTCTTTAGTCAGGCTAGTGTAGCTTGGTTAACGAAAGCTGAAGACAAATGGTCGTTCATGGCGGGCTCGACCTAGCGGTCGTCGCAAACTGAAGGAAGCCCGCACAAAATGACTCCTCTTCGAACTGTGCTTCAAGCCGAGCTGATCAAGGGTCTATCGTCTTGCCAAGATCTTGGCGCGCAAAAAGAATAGCTTTTTTGAGTTGTTGAAATTTCGGCATCCTTAAGTCAAGGAATCTCTGTAGGGTGCTGTGAGAGACCCGCCGTAAGAGAAATCGTAGCTCCTGCAAATAATTGAGCAGCCCCACTTGAGTGGTCCAGATTGAAAGTTAGTGCATGATTGGCCTTTGGTCCATCAGGATGATGGCCTCTGGCGCAGGTGGGCGGTAGCCCAATGCACTGTGTGGTCGTTTCTTATTGTAATGTTTCCTCCAGCTTTCGATGATGATTTGGGCTTCACGCAGCGAGTAGAAGATCTCGCCGTTTATCAGCTCGTCTCTCATCAGCTCGTTGAAGCTCTCGCAGTATCCATTTTCCCAGGGTGATCCAGGCTCTATGTAAGAGGTCTTGGCTCCTACGGCTTTGATCCAAATTCTGACAGCCTCAGCAATGAACTCTGGGCCGTTGTCTGATCTTATGTAGGCAGGAACGCCACGCAGGATGAACAGGTCTGTCAGGGCATCAATGACCTCAGTCGACTTCAGCTTGCGCTTTACCCGGATCGCCAGACCTTCTCGGCTGTGTTCATCCAAAAAATTGAGCGTCCGGAATGCCCTGCCATCGTCGGTTCGGTGATGCACGAAGTCGTAAGACCAGACATGGTCGCGATGCTCTGGACGCAATCGGACAGATGATCCATCGTTCAGCCAGAGCCGCCCCTTCTTCGGTTGTTTCATTGGCACTTTAAGCCCCTCACGTCGCCACAGGCGTTCGACACGTTTGTCATTAACCTGCCAACCCGCGTCTCTCAGCAGGGCTGCAACCCGACGATAGCCATATCGGCCGTACTGGCGTGTCAGCTCGATCATATCAGCGATCAGCCGCTCTTCGTCTGCGCGCCCGCATGGCTGTCGACGTTGCGTGGATCGATGCTGGCCCAGAACGCAGCACACACGGCGTTCGGAAACCTTCATCTTGCTGCGAACCAGATCTATGCAGGCACGTCGACGTGAGGGGCTCAGAAGTTTCCCCGCGCAGCTTCCGATAAGATCAGCTTGTCCAACGTCAGATCCGAAACTGCGCGACGCAGGCGTTCGTTCTCTTTCTGTAGTCGCTTCAGTTCTTTAAGCTGCTCGGTGCCCATGCCGCCATACTTCTTCTTCCAGCGATAATAGGTTTGTTCAGTTACACTGATCTGCCTGATCGCATCGATCCGGGGCATGCCTTGCCCCATCAGAACTTCAACCTGCCGTAACTTCACGACAATCTCTTCGGGCTTGGGTCTCTTAATGGCCATCTCTGGTCCTCCGCTTTCCTAACTATAGGGGCGGACCACTTCAAAGGGAAGGAGTTCGCCTTTTGCTCGGGAATTCTGGGAGGATGCGAAGCGATTTAGGATTGGTACCGAAGGCATTTGCTTTTCGATTCTGCAAAATGACGGCTCTAGAATTGCTTTAAGTTTTTTCTCGAATAACTCTCCAGAAACAGTTAGCGAGCTCGCATCTCTAAATGGAGCTGACTTAGAGGTACTGGCCAAGTGCGCTGCGGAAAGATTTTGGTTTTTGACAACTGGAATACATTCTACTACAAACAATCTTACTGCAGAAGAGCTGGAATTTCTCCATATTCTTGCGACGCACCCAGAGCCACAACACGCTCAAAAAATAGCACCTGAATGTGGGTCGAACAAAAAACTCCAAGAAGCAATCAGGTCTAAGTTGAATGTTGAGACCGTTTTTCAAGCGATTTCAGTTGCCACCGCTCAAGGACTCTTTGAATCGTTGCCTTTTACCGCTTCAGACGTCGTAAAGCCGGTTTCCAGTTGTGTTGAGGCAAACGAGTAAAACCAAGATAACGGCCTGCGATACGTTCATCGCAATGGCGAAAAAAGGCGTTGTTATGCGTCTTGCGCACAGATCTGACGACGGAGTGATAAATCAACTCCATCATTGTCAGGGCGGTGCCCAGCCCGGATCGCGGTTTTCGAACAGATTGAAACATCGTGCCAAAGCCTCAAAGGTCACACATTCTTGCACGGAATTCTTGCTGTTCCGTTAGGGCCGCATCATAAGGGGAAAATCGGGTCACAGCAACAAAAGCTGCATGGGGTTAACGCGTGGACTATACTAAACTTGTCGAAGTGATGCGCAGGCTGTCGCTGGAGGCCGGCGACAAGATCATGGAAATCTATGGTTCTGACGACTTCGAAGTGAAGACAAAATCGGACCAAAGCCCTGTAACCGAAGCGGACGAAGCGGCGGACGCGATCATTTCGGACGGTTTGCGATCCGCCTTTCCGCAGATGATGCTCGTCACCGAAGAGCAAAGCGCGACGCACAGTGCATCTGGACACACCTTCCTGATTGTCGATCCGCTGGATGGCACCAAGGAGTTTGTGCACAGGCGCGGGGATTTTACAGTCAATATTGCGTTGGTCGAAAACGGTGTTCCGACACGCGGCGTTGTCTATGCTCCCGCCAAATCGCGCATGTTTTTCACGCAAGCCGATGGTCGGTCGGTCGAGGAGACGGGAGACTTCGACAAGGCAGAAATCGGCCCTGTTACGCAAATATCAGTCTCTAAACCGGACAATTCGAGCCTCATGGTCGTTGCGTCGAAATCTCACCGGGATCAGGCAACGGATAACTATATCGCGAAATACGCGGTCAAGGACATGACGAGCGCCGGGTCATCGCTGAAGTTCTGCCTGATTGCCACGGGCGAAGCGGATGTTTACCCGCGGCTTGGTCGCACGATGGAGTGGGACACAGCGGCAGGGCACGCAGTTCTGAACGGCGCCGGAGGCGCAGTAGTCAGGTTTGATGATCACACGCCACTGACCTATGGAAAGCCTGATTTCGAAAATCCGTTTTTCATCGCCTGCAGCCCTGACGTTGCGCTGAAGCCGTCCTGATGTCTGTCCTGATCGTCATTCCGGCGCGTTACGCCAGCACACGGTACCCAGGTAAACCTTTGGTGGAATTGACCGGCGCATCCGGACTATCGCGCAGCTTGATCGAACGCAGCTGGAAAGCGGCTTGCGAAGTGCAAGGCGTAGACCGCGTGGTCGTGGCCACCGATGACACCCGCATTCAGCAAGCGGCCGAAGCTTTTGGCGCTGAGGTCGTGATGACCTCGGAGACCTGCCAGAACGGCACCGAACGCTGCTCAGAGGCGCATTTGTTTGAATTGCTTTGAACATTGGCTACTTGCGAGAGGTGCTGATAAATCGTGTTAATCAGGTTGATGCTGTTCAACTTGGTGGCATCACGACTGAAAATGTTGAGAAGATGACAGCCAGCTTACTTTACACGCAACCATTGTTAACAGCGAAGCCGTCCGACAATTCCATTGTTCTGGTATTTATCAGGTCCAGGAACACTTCAGACTGAGTGTCCAAGATTACAACCCAAAAGGACAAAATACGGGAAACGGTTGAGCGGCGCCGGCACAGAATCTCTATGCAGCTTGGACTTTGTGACTTACCCTGCCAGCGGGTAAGCCCAGTTTCGCCAAAACACCTAACCAACCGTTTGCTTTTGAACACCCGCTGCTTCAAAAAAGTGGTTTGAGCAAAAGACTGAATTAGCGAACCATAGCTCCATTTCCTCTATTGAAGTACGGGACTTAGCGAGCAGAGCTTCGTATTGAGTCTTATCAAACATCCATAGTCCTGCTCCAATTGCTTGGTTATCGTAGATGCTCCGACCGAGAACTATAGGTGATGACCCAATCATTCGATATCGCCTCTCCATTAACGGATCAAATATGCCCACGAAACCGGAGAGCTTGTTTTCGACCATGAGTTTTCCGCCTGCGGCAAGCAGCTTAGCTGCAGTTCGGCGATCTGCCTTTCGGCCGAGACAAAACCTGGTGCACTCCCAAACATCCGTTCTTGAGAGGGCCGCATCTGGGAAGTGGTTTTCAAAGTAATCTTTCAGCATCGTACGCCCAGTGGTTGGTAAGAACCGCAATGAGCCTAAGTGCGTCCCGTCTTTGTCTTCTTCAATAATGTAAACTGTATCGTGGTTGTCATACTCGTCACGCTCCAGGCCTTCAGAATCAACTTCTACATTCCACCCATGTCTTATCGAGAACTGCTCGGCTCGATCACGAAACATTGAATGTTGTAGACGTGGCAATGTGTTCAGTTGGTTGCCGGTAAGAAAGTGTAGCATTAAGGGAATCTCCAATTTGATTACAATTTGAGATTACCCAGAGGGATTTAATGTAAAGTTACGCCACCGATCTATCAAGTAACTGAATTTAAGTGATAATTACTTATTGGTTAATCAGGAGAGCGACGTAGCTAATGCTCCAAACAAGCATCGATTGCGCCAAATCTACGAGTGAGTGAAGAGGTCGTTTTCCCAAATTTGGAGTTTTTTCGCCGATCTTTTCCAGTTGTCTGGCACTATTAACCAACAGTTAACCAAAAGCACAGACCGTTACGTCCAACTTGGTTTCGTTTGTAAAACCATCTCACTTGCACGCGCACCTAGAACCTGGAAAGGACTCTACATGGCCCATAGGATCACGATTTCTGAGAAGGATCTCATAGACTCAATTGCTCACGTTGCATTTGCAGCCAAAAAGTTGGGCCTGGTGGCGACACATCAGAACCTCAATGAAATACTATATGCAATAGTCGAACGACCAAAGGACACTAAGTCCATTTTTAATTGAGGGCGCAAAATGATTCCGTAAGAACCTAAACCGAATCTGAAATATTAAATGATTGGCCACAAGTATCCAATGGCCCTCTGTAGCAGCAGTTTGGCGTCTCATAGAGACTACAAATCGCATCATACAGACAGTTTTTCTGGCAGTAGTGGTCTCTGTGGAAAGCCAGTAGCTTGTCACAAACCAAGTGGAACCATTTATTAGTCATTAAAGGAAAGAGGCAACTCGCGTTTCCTGCTTCCTCATAAATAGCGAGAAATCCCGAAAGCCTCCACTTCTGGCGAAGTCGATCGGTCACTCTTTCGGCGAGTTATGCAGTTGCACTTAACTTCCACAAAGAGCTTTTTCTTCCTACTGCTAAGTTGATCAACTGGTAAAATGGATAAAAATGCAAAGTATGAAAAATTAAATTAGCTTTTTGTTCAAATATTTTTCAATGATCGAGGAAAGTTAGCACTGTATTGATATCAACAGACAAGAAATCTTCAAACTTAGAAAACTTTGTTGTGGAGGAAGCTACTTGAAAACTGATCAAATCCCGTTGTCAAAAACAAGAAAACTAAAACTCAAATCTTCAGAACCCATTTCGATACTTTTTAGCGACGGAAACACCTCTCTTTCTCTATCATTGCAGGGGTTTGACGCAATTCCGGACAATTTCTTCGGGTTTTGGCGTGGCGACAATATGAATAAACATCCGCAAGCCAAACAATGCAAACGAGGAGTCTAAGGACTGACACATGAGTTGCACTTCGTTGCGGCTTTGTTGCACGATCCAGGTGAAGGATTCACTACGTGAATCAAGCGTGATAGGTTGGCGACTTGAACAGTTGGGCACCCCCGAAATACAAGAACGGGAATTGGTCATCTTGTCCGCCGTCACAGATTTTGGAGAAGGTGGCTTCCTGAACTAAGCGAGGGTCTTGCGCATACGTGTGGTTTGATTATGCGGCGGACTTGCGTTGTCGTAAGCGCCGTATTCCGATATTTCGATTGTCTTTTGTTTGATCCTTTTTCTCGTTGTTTCAGAATGGTTCGGCCACGCCCGAAGAAACGTCTGTGGGCGTTTAGTTTTGTAGGCTCTCATGATAGCGGCGATGCCCGTAGTGAGCCACGAAGACGTCGATCTTCTGGCTGAGGTCGCCGGGGAGGTAATAGTTTTCCGGCAATATGCGGTTCTTCAAAGTCTAGCGCCACAGCTCGACTTTACGTTGAGTTTGCGGGTGATATGGCGCGTCTTTGGACGGGCTGTCTATTCTCACCAGACGTCGGAGCCGGCGGTTCAGGCCCTGCTCATGCCATGTTTACGGTACAGATCGACATTTGGCACGCCATTTTATGCTTGCTGCAAAATGCCAATCATCTGGGGGTCGCTGTATTTCGATTTCTTCATCAAATGTTCTCATTCGTCGGTTAAGATATGAGGGTGCCCCTAGATTTGTAGACGCTTTGCTTGGTAATTTTGGAACCAAGGAGAGACGGATATGAGCAAGGGTATTCGATTTACGGACGAGTTCAAACAGGACGCTGTGGCACAGGTTGTTGAGCGCGGCTACCCGGTCAGCGAAGTGGCTGAGCGGCTCGGGATCAGTACCAAGTCGCTGTACACTTGGAAGGTGCAATTTTCGAAGTCGCCACGTGTGCGATCTGAGGGTGCCAAGAAAACAATAGGTTTTTGGCCAATATGGCTATTTAGCTTTTCGATTGTGCATTTGTATGCATTGTAAGTTGATGAAAACACTTCAGGGTCGGTTCTGGCTTCAGCTCGATTTCC
>CALNXN010000011.1:0-440338 GCA_942490645.1 uncultured Alphaproteobacteria bacterium
GACGTTTAGAGAAATATACAGGATTCTCAAGCCTAACGGAATTGGTCGAATGGTTATCTCAGATCTTGTTACGGATAAGCAAATTGCAGAAGACCCTGCGTCGATAGATCCAGATAAGTGGCGCGATTGCATTGATGGTGCACTGACGAAGGATAATTACATCGCTAGCATCAAGAAAGGTGGATTTAATAATGTGGAGGTATTGGATGAAAAGCTCTACACTGAGGGAGACCAGGTTGATAACCGGAGGATTAGCAGTCTGGTTATCAAAGCAGTAAAAGGTGAGTGATCGGGTACTGTTGATAAGCAAAAATTGTGATTACGAATGAAATTTTCATTTATTACTAGATCAAAACTCAAAGCAAAGAAGACGATACTCTTTGTCTGTGTACAGAATGCAGGCAGAAGTCAAATGGCTGAGGGATTTTTTAGTAAATATGCTCCGGAGGGTTTTGAAACAATGAGTGCAGGAACAAAACCGACCTCACATATCAATCCACTTGCAATACAAGCAATGAACGAAATTGGAATAGACATATCTAAACAAAAGTCTAAGGACCTCACGGAAGATATGATGAGAAATTCAGATAAGATCATTAACATGGGTTGTATGGACAAGAATTTCTGTCCTGCGTTGTTTATTCCTAAATTAATCGATTGGGGTATCGAAGATCCAAAAGACAAACCAATCGAAAAAGTTAGAGAAATCAGAGATGAGATTGAGAGGAGAATCAAGGAACTTGCAAGAGACATTTCTGTCACTGAAGAAGAAAACAGTAGATAAACTTACATTAAATCAAAAAAGGTTCATTGTAGAAGTAATCGGTACATTCATCGTAGTAGTATTGGCTACTGGTGCAGTAGTAATAGACGCTAACTTCAATGGAATATTAGGTATATCCTTTATAGCTTTTCTTCCATTCATAGGAGTAGCAGCAGGAGTGTACTTATTTGGCAAGATATCTATGGCTCACTTTAATCCTGCAGTGACACTAGGCTTTCTGATTACTAAACACATTACTAAATTGCAGCTAGTATACTATTTCACAGCAGAAATACTGGGTGCATTGCTAGGCAGCCTATTTGTAATGTATGTGATTGGAAGAGAAGCTAACTTAGGTACAAACTCACCTAATTATGCATTTTCCTTACCTGCAATATTTGGAATTGAGGTATTAGCATCTGCATTATTGATGTCTGTAATAGTGCTGGTAGTTTTTACTAAAGGGTTAAGGGGATACGGAGGACTTGTCATTGGTGGAATAGTCGGACTTGATATATTCTTTCTTGCATTTATTTCTGGAGCATCGATGAACCCTGCACGTTCACTTGCCCCAGCATTGGTTTCGGGGGTTCTGGATAATCTATGGTTGTATTGGAGTGCCACATTTATTGGAACTTCCATTGTTGCTTTGCTTGTTAGAAAAAAATTTGCTGGCGATTAGACTCATATATAAAAGCAGGTCAATCTCCTAGGTTTTAAAAGTTAATGGCGAGTAACGGAATGGCATACAACACAAAAAGTGATTAGAAAAGAGGGGGGGCTACTTTTTTAGACTTCGTTATTTTTGTGATTCCTCGTGAAAAAGCTCTACGCTATTAGTCAACACCTCAAGCAGGAATGTCACTTCGCTATCAGAGTATGAAGATAAAAACTTAGGCATTCTTTCATGGAGAGGCATAAAGATCGTTCCAAGTTTACTTTCCAACTTCTTATTTCGAATGGGCTCGACAATGGTTCAACGTCTATCTTTTGGATCATTTGCATTTTTCAGATAGCCAGCTTTCTCCAAGCAGTCAATAATGCCTGTTACTGCACCGGTGGTCAAACCAGTAAGCTCAACAAGCCGACCAGCAGGCATGAATATCCAGAATTAGAAGAGTGTACTGTGACAAGATTTCAATATTCAATTTCTTTTACAACGTTCTTCCTAATCATTGCTAATATAACCTTGAAGCGCAAATGGCTCAGGCATATCTATGCATGATAAGTTGTCATCAAAGATATCAAAATAAATGGCCTCAATTCAGTTCAAGTAGCCTCTAAATTCACTATGAGGGGATTAATCTACAGTAAGCTGTTCATGTCATAAATATTCATTGGAACTAATAATACAGTAAAAGTTTAGCATTAGACAGCTCAGTCTCGTATCAGTTTATTTTCTCAGGTTTTCGAGCCATGTGGTCTAAGTGTCGGATCAAGCGAAACAGTATACTAAACATCTAAAAAATAAGGGACGCTATCCGCGATTCGTTGTAAGGCGTAGACTGTCTACGGCATGGAGATAGTCACAAATAGCTCGACGCGAATACTATTGATACGTAACGGGATTATTCGTCACAACTACTGTGTCATTTTGAATTATGACCGTGACTCCTGGTGGAGGAAATTCATTGATATCCATATCGGTTGCCCCTTCGGTACTAACGCTTACAGTTCCGTTAGCAGGGAGTTCTTCTCCCGGACTTATCGAAATGTCTACATCTTCCGTTAGATTTCCAGTTGGAGCCTCCTTATTTAGTTGGGCATAAGTTCCGATCGAGCTTATTAGAAGTAATCCTAGTCCAAAGCCTAAGACTAGTACCACGTACATTCCTTGCATGTGCGTTATAATAATGAGGATGGATTAAATCTTTCCCCGAATGATCTATTAACTGGGTTGTTATCATTATTGGTGTACTAGCCAATAATTCGAACCATGATTAGGACAATTATCATCTGCATATTTGTTTTCATAGGTCAAATCTATAGAAATACGACTGATTTTAGAGAAATTTGAAAAATCTCTGGTATTCTCAAAAGATCGGTCAAATTATACTAGTAAAAAATATAATAAAAACTAGTAATGTGGAACCTAATCAGATCATTATCTTTATCAGAGCACGAATGAGAATCTGGATTCTAGCACCAGATCAGTCAATGTGTATGAGTATCCCAACCAGATTACCTATCTAACGATCTAATATTCATTTTTCAATTCAGATTCTCGTATTGTTACCCGATTCGAGATATGATGATAATCATGCGGTAATTTAGGAATTATTCATTTATTCCTCCTGTATTTTTTGGCACCATGATCAGCAGCATTAGATTTTTGCAAGAAACGCAAGTATTCTGGATTCAGATCCACAATTCTCTACATTTTATGCCCGAATATGAAAAAAGATTCACCCAAATGTATTCCTAATATATAATAATCCCTAAAATTTACTCTGGCCTACTTTCAAAATACAATATATCTACCAGTTCGATTATCATTATATATGCTTACGCCATTTAGAGATTTATCGAACTGACAATTCAGGCATTCCCCCCAGTCAGAGACAAGAAATCAGAAGTACTTTACGGTGTTGAAAAAGCCGTAGGTAGGGGCATCTATTTCATGAATAATGTGAAAGAAAGGATGGATATCTTTTTTGACAAAAAAGCACCATCGATAGTCGTAGATGTTAAAGAGTATAGAAATGGTTACAGGAGCATACGAAAACGGGGAGGAAGAATACGTGCATTTACTGAAATAACGAGAGAGAATCTCCACCACTGTAAAGAACTAATTAAACTCGTTGATGAATTGAGACATCTAGATGGTGTGAAAGGAGGAATTGCAATAAGTGAGACAGAATATATGGCGACCACTGTCTTACAGGAGAGCGTTCCACTCACAGAGGTAATTTATAGCAATGTAAGAGAAGTTGTTGAACAGGGGCAGTACATATTTGATACACTTTGGAGTACTGCCGCGCCTGCTGAACAAAAGATTAAGGAACTAGAAGAGGGAGTCGAGCGCCCGGTGATACAGGTTATAACGGACACTCGTACTTCGATATCACTTGCTTTTGATCTTATAAGCTCAGCAAGACACGAAATCCTGATAATGTTTGCCTCTGCAAAGACATTTCTTTTGGCTGCAGACACGTACACATTAAGTTATTACCAAGAAGCACTGCATAGGGGAATCAATCTAACTATCCTGGTTCCTGTGTACGACGATTCAAAAAAAGATATCAATTGGGATAGACGCGACGGCGGTTATCCTCATGATGATCATGATGATGACAAACACAACAATAATGGATCTGCAAATGTGAATGAACAGGTGAATAAGATCAGAAAAAAAATTCCAAATGCTAACTTAATCGTAACTGATAAATCAATCAATACAAGAATTACAATAATGGTAGTAGATAATTCAAAATCTATGATATGGGAGCTCAAGGATGATACACTAAAGGATCCGTACCAAGCAGGAGGAATTGCGACCTATTCGAACATTCCTTCTGTAGCATCCTCTTATGCTTCCATAATTCATATCATACGTAAGCAAGCAGACTTGTATGAACAACTAAGAGATTCTAAGGAGAGATTAGAAATGCTCAACAAACAATTGGAATCCCACAACATAATTCAGCAAGAATTCATCAATATAGCTGCACACGAATTACGAACACCTATACAACCAATCCTGGGACTATCCGAAATTGCATTGGCTAGAAATGAAAAAAATATTTGATAGAGACGATCCTCAGTTGAAAGAAACTCTCGAAGTAATTACAAGGAACGCAAAAAGACTTCATAGGTTAACTGACGATATTCTAGATGTAACAAGAATTGATAGCAAAATACTAAAGTTGAACAACGAGTCAGTTGATATTGACGAAGTTATTGATGACGTCATCGATGATTTTAGAAACAAAATAGAACATACTACCGAAAAACAAGTTAGGTTTGTAAAAATGATCAAAAGTCAATCAAATAAATCGAAACATGAGGCAGGATCACCTAGCGTAACTAATTTGATTTGTGATAAAAATAGGGTAATACAAATAATGTCCAATCTTATTAGTAATGCGATTAAATTCTCATCCAAGAATGGAACCATTACCATATCGAAGGAGGTAAGTATTGATAATAAATTCATTGTGATAAGTGTAATTGACAGAGGAAGTGGTATAGATCCAGATATATTTCCTAGACTATTTTCAAAGTTCGCCACAAGATCAAATCACGGCACCGGCCTTGGCCTTTATATTTGTAAGAACCTTGTCAGAAGCCCATGGTGGTAGAATTTGGGCTCAGGATAACAAGAATGGTCCTGGGGCGACATTCTCGTTTAGTCTTCCCATAGTAAGTCCAAATTAGGCCTCTAGAATGAGAACTCATTAATTAGTATATACAGATGAAAGATAGTAACGCAAAAGAACAATGAATGATATGCTACACATTTCTCGTTTCAATTTGAGAAAGAACTCGCATAGATATGAATAAGTGGAGTGGGTAGGTGGGTGGGTAGGTAGGTATTTGGATGGAATTAACGCACCGCGGATTTAATGTCGTAATCTTTGTCCTTTCCGCAATAGTCCTAGCCTATATCGTATTTCCACTTACTACGATCCTGACCTTTCTGGATCCGGTGAATGCTTTCGAATCGTTGACTCGGCTCCAAGTATGGAACGCTTTCGTCTTAAGCCTATTTACTGCAACGGTTTCCACATCGATTCTATGCGTAATTGGGATACCATTTGCCTATTTCTTGGCAAGATATTCTAACTTTAAAGGGAAATTCATTATCAGAGTCATTGTTATTATCCCTCTTGTCCTTCCTCCTCTGGCGAGTGGGGCCCTTCTATTAGGAATGTTTGGCCCAACATCATTGGTTGTGCAAGCCTTTCCAGGAGTAGAATTTACTCAATCCGTATTTGGAATTATAATAGCTCAAACCTATGTTGCCTCTCCATTTATTATTCTTGCAAGCCAAGCAGCATTTGAATCAGTTGATAAGTCATATGAGAACGTTGCAAGAGTACTAGGTAAAAACAATCTACAGACCTTCTTCAGAGTTTCACTTCCACTTGCTAAGACTGGAATAATAATAGGTATAATCATGTCATGGGTCAGGGCGGTTGGAGAGCTCGGTGCGACCATGATGATGACATACAATCCCCATACCATATCAATTCAAATTTTTGAAGATAATGCTATTGGCGGTCTAACTCAGGCTGTTCCAGGTATCGTCTTGGTAATAACATTACCCGTTTTAGTAATAATTGTATTCTACATTTCAAGAAAGAACAGGGGTCAGGGACTGCTGAAGCTTGGATAGTGAATTCTCAGATCCATGGAGGATACTTGCAACCGACTTAAGCCAGAATTTGAACGAATTAGCATCTCTATCAGAAATCACAATATTCGTGTTTCCATGCATCCTGATCAATTTGTGATCCTTAATTCCCCAAACAACACGATAATGAAAAACAGTATCAGTAAACTAAAATATCATTGTTTGCAAAGTTTTGGATGCGATGCGTCTTGATGGAACCGCCAAGATACAAATTCGTGTTGGTCAAGTTTATGGAAATAAGATTGTAAATAATAACATTAACGAGGTTGTGAGAACTTACAGTGTCCTTGACAATGCAATTAGGCGAAGGCTTGTAATGAGAATGTATACTTATGCAACGTCTTACCTATCAGTAGTATTGACTAAATTAATGAGTCACTAGTGATAGTTTAACACTTTCACGCTCAAGACTTTATTACGCTTGAATTAACAATGGAGATTAAGGGGTTATAGACATCGTCTTTTGTTTTAATCTATCAAAGATGTCTTGATACACAAATTTTTCACTTTCCTTAACCATATTCCTTATTTCTTTTGAAACTATGATCTTGTCGTAATAGGGCGTCCAGTGCATCATTTGAACTCGACAAATTTTTATTTAAATCCTAGATATTTCAATTGGGTTGTTGGTTGCCGTTCCTAATGTCGTCGCAACCTTTGGAAACTTTACTGGGTCAACTCTCAACATGTGATTTGATATGATTCGGTGAAGTTGCTCTAACATAAGTCTATGTTCAGTTCATAGGTTAACACTATGGATAAGATTGGCACCGCCTCAGTCTACTGATTAGAGTAAAGATGTTAGCATCTGACAAGTTGTTATTTCTCAAAACTACTCCTCCACTACTATTCCGCCTTAAATGCCTGTAGGATACTGTCCTCAACCCAACAGCTCTTGCAACCAATAGATACGTGAGGTTTCATAGTTTCCAAATCATTCGTTTTACTCTGCGCCCGCTATCGAGAATCTCGTATGTTACTCATCGTGCCGCCGGAAACCACGACCCCGTCTCGTTCCGCCCATGGCGCGCGGTCGAGCCACTGGTACATGCCCCAGAGCCCGTCCAGCCCGCGCGCGTAGGTGGAGTAGGTGTGGTAGACGACGCCGTCCTCGAGCGCGAACGCGCTCATGCCCGGCGCCTCGCGGATGTACGTGGGAACGTCGATGCCGGTCATGGCCGCGAACTCGCCTGCGAGCCCCCCGAGTCGGGTGTCGTGCCATCTTCTCCGACCCGCGCCCGCGCACTTCCATCTTGACACTTGCTGCGGTAGTTGTATTCGATGCTGCCCGAGCGCTGTTGCTCCTCGGTGAACGAGGTGTTGAAGTCGTAGTTGAAGTCGCTGTTCAGCGAAGACGCCCACGTGAACGTCCAGCCCATGCGGCGCTTGTACGCCTGCAGTGCGGCGAGTGGCGCGCGCGAGACCGCGATCATCGCTACGTCGTGGTTGCTCGAGGTGGACGGCGAAGCCATTGAAGCCGTCCGCGATCGCCGAGCAGGACGGACACCCGGCCGTGTACTCGGGGCCGAACATGAAGTGATAGATGAGGAGCTGCGAGCGCCCTCGGAACAGATCTGCGAGTGACGCATGCCCTCGTCGGTCTCGAAGCGGTACTCCTTGTCGATTCGAACCCAGGGCAGCTCCTGCCGCCGTTGCGCCAGCTCATCGCCTCGCCGCGTCAGCTCCTTCTCGGCCTCGAGCAGCTCCAGCCGGGCCGCAAGCCACTCTTCACGTGTTCCGATCTTGTGATCTTTTAAAACTGTCATGACTTGTTTAATCCACTCAGTAGTCATTAT
The DNA here is from genome assembly GCA_942490645.1 of uncultured Alphaproteobacteria bacterium. GTDB lineage: Bacteria > Pseudomonadota > Alphaproteobacteria > Rhodobacterales > Rhodobacteraceae > CALNXN01. The sequence continues at coordinate 7,916 of CALNXN010000011.1, forward strand.
AAAATGGTCTGGTATTTAAAGATGTCTTTAATTATTGGAGTTTAATACGTATGATGAATAATTAAACCCAATTTATTAGATTGATAAAGTATTTATGCAGTTCTTTTTTTAATATTTAATATTGAATTATTATTATGGGAGCATCGGTGTGGAAAGCCTTGTCGGACAATAGCAGAAGACATATGTTATTATTGTTAAAAGATAAGAACATGTTTCCTTCTGAGTTGGCAGAACACTTTGATATTACTCTATGGAGTTTCCACACATCTACGTATATTGAGGGATGCTGATTTAGTGAAGGAGAAGAGAGAGGGGCAAAGACGGCTCAATTCACTTAATACTCAAGCAACTTTAGAAATAAAAAACTTCTATGACCAAATGTGGAGTAACAATTTGAAATTCCTTGAAAGAGTTTGTAGAAAATAAGAAGAGGAAACAGGGTAAAAGGAAATAGGATATGATTAGTACCAATGATAGGGTAATTAGGAAGAGTGTAGTGGTTGATGCTCCTCCAGATATGGTCTTCAAAGCAATTAGTGATGAAAAGGAACTAATTGAATGGTTTCCAGACCTTGCTGTTTTAGAGCCAAGGATAGGGGGAAAAGTGAAGTTCACGTTTCATAATGAAAACTCTGAAAACCATGATAGAGATCATTCTCCTGAGGGTGAGGTGCTAGAATTTGTCCCTAACCAGAGAATCTCATACACATGGGAACATAAAGATATAACAGTTGTTTTTAATTTTTTTTTTTTTTTTTTGTTTCCACAATAAAGATGGATAATTAAACTTGTGCGTGAAGTGAGGAGATAGGATTAGGCAACGCAGTACTGTGATATGCAGAGAAGGGCAAGAAAAAATAAGCCTGAAAATATTCCATAGTGGATAATAAGCCATCAAGGAGGAGTTACACATGGCAACTGTAACAAGCTCGGAGTCTTACCAATTTGCATGAGATTTTATAGTTCGGAAGTGAGCTCCTTCATTTGTGATTAAGGCTTTTTATGCCTAGAATCTGCCAATAGCCTCCTTTTTGCCAACAACTGTTTATGCCTGAATTTAATATTTCGTGGATTCGATCTTAATTTATGGCTACAACATGGACACCAAATACCTCCATCCCATTTTTGAATATTTAACATGACTGTCTTTTGTCCACTTTTCATACCTCCCTAACTTGAATTTGGCAGCTTCCAGCTTTGTGCCGAACACATATTCCCTTACGGTAAAATCTATTAGGAGCGTTAATACGATATGTATCAACCCTTATTAGAGCAGGAATTACCTATGAATGATAAAATCATATGGCATGATGATTTTTATCATGCATTGTGTATAAATGCATGATATAGAATTATGTATTAATTGGGCATTTTCATGTCCAAATGTAATGGATTTATGATTTGTAAGCACAATGAATAATACCTTTGGCAACGGATCCAATGTGCGCTTGGTATACCGTTTCTTTTATTCGTTCAATTTTAAACGCTTCCTTTTCAAAAATTTGACTTATTTGACTCTTTGAAAATTTGTATGGACCTTCGTCTCTTTTCTCTTTGATACTGAAACATTTCAGAAATAGCATCCCATTATCTTTAAGGATTCTTTTTATCTCCTTGACGTATCTTGTTCTGTCACTGGGTTGGAAAACATGGAAACATCCACGGTCAAATATATATTCATAGTCATCATCTTTCAACCTAGAATCCAATATGTTATCAATAACAAAGACGACATTAGGTTCATTGGCATATACTTCCATCGCTCGATAGATAGCAGACTTAGAAATATCAGATCCCGTTACAGGGAATCCTTTTCTGGCCACTTGGACAGCTTGAGTCGCAGGACTTGTACTGAGGTCAAGAAATCTTCCGTTAACTGAGAGATTTCCGCTAGATATCTCTTCATCTAAATCTGGGTCTAGTTTCTCATATACCAAGGCATAGTCTCAACCTGCTGTTTGTTATACAGACTTTCCCAATCTGGAAAGCCTTTAGAGTCATTATCGGTCAAAATACCACCAAGTAAAAGTTTGTTCCAAGCGTATATTACTGTGCTGTAACAGCTTGCCGGCGCTACATTGCTTCGAAATCCATTGATAATAGAATTTTGTTTTAACATATCGATCATTAGCAGTAAGAGAATCATTAGATCAAAAAGAGAGAGCAAATTGTTATCATTATAGCATTTATTTTACTATCAACTCACAATTTCTAGGTTCGTATCACATGAGTAGCACATACGACAAGGAATACGGCTCAACGTCTTCCAGATAGTGCATCGTTGGCACCTCTATCCCTTTGTCTACCTCAAATGTTATCTACGGGTCGATAGGTCCCCGTCTGGACCCCAGTGCACGCATAATTCATCTTATCAGACAATTTCTTCTTCTACATTATTCTTACCGTTCAATATATTATACATATAGTACGTACCACTCTTCTATCACCTTTTTCAGAGATGCGCTGCGTCGCGCAGCGTCCATTAAAAATCGCTTAAAATAAGGAATCGATAGCTGAATATTAATCAAAAGATAGCTATTCCTCCCATAAAGTACATTTCCAGGTGGGAAGGATTGACTCACCTTCTTAAGGCACGAGGGAAGGATAGTATCACAAGGTATTAGTTATAATATTCCCGATAACGAGAAGCATAGCTATCTGATACTTCTTTGGTCATGACATCCTGCAAAAATTGCCTTCTAATTAGAGTTCCGTATGTGACCAAGTCACGTGCAAGCATCTTTATTCTATTAGCTAGTGTAGAATTAATTGGATTTCCTGAGGAATTAAAGTCATCTGCTCCATTAATCGATACATTATAGGGCATACTCCACCCATAACATTGACGAACAGAAGTACGCATTTGATCTGCAACGGTTAATCCTTTTTCATGAGATGCTATAATATATCCAAAGGTTTTCCCTGCAAATTCTTCCCAGAAATAATCGAGAAAGTTTTTCATTGCACCAGACATAGATCCATGATAATCTGGAGAAGCCAAGACAAATGCATCAGCCCATTTGATGGCCGTTGTAACTGTATCTAGAACATTTTCGCGAGACCATTAACATCTCGATACAATTCTTCTGACACAGATCCACTTGGATCGTATATAGGCAACCTTACTTCACGTAATTCGAGAACTCGGGAGTCAGATCCATATTTTTTTGCTTCCTCTAGCACCAATTTTAGTGTGTGTGTACTGAAGGATCCTTTTCGCATACTGCCGGCAACACCTAAAACATTTACAATATCGCCTTGATGCATTTTTGCTTGATTGTCACTTTGACTTAGTTTTAAAGGTTGAATTTGAGATTTAATGATATTAATCATAACATATATAATTGAAATTGCCTATTTATAAATAACATGGTTTACAAACTATACAAATCAATAGAATGATGGGTCCGCATATATTCGAGTGTCATTTTAGTTTATTTCAGTGGAGTATTTCTATAGGTAACCCTCTTTCCTTTCTTTTATCATAAACTTGCATACTGCATCGCCCCTGGCGGCTCTATGAGTTGTCTCGATTTCTGCGTTAAGAAGCTTTTCAAATAATTCAGTTTCGATTGAGCATGCTTCCCAATGTTTTTCAGCGATCTGTATAATCGGACAATTATACTCCAGCAAGACATGCTCTCTGCCGCCCCTTGACTTCTTCTTTGACTCAGCCATATACCCTTCCTCGTCTCGAATTCTTGCTAATTCCTTAACCTGTCTGTCAAAATCCAAATCCTTAAGGCGCTCATAGTATTGATCGAAGAGTTCACTCTGACGCTCTCGCAGAACCTTTTCAACGCCTTCTTTACCCATATTTCTTTCGATGAAATCTAGTGCTTGTGTTGCTATTGCACTATACGATTTTGGGAAAACTGTCTTACTTTGACTTGTCAGCTGGTAAATCATTTTTGGTCGGCCCACACGTCCTCTATTTTCAATCGCTTCTACTAGTCCCCTTTGCTGCAATGACGAGAGATGCTTGTGGACTGCCATTCTTGAAATCTTCATTACTGCAGCCAGATCCTCAAGCCCTGCTTGGTGCATGACTTTAAGATAATACAACAGCTTTTTCTTTGGTGCACTAAATCCATCTGCAATACTTTTTAGATTACGTGTGTTTGACATTATTTGTAAATATATGTAATCAGTAACACTAATTTATAAACCATCTGGTTTACAATATACGCAAGTGCAATAACAGTTATTACTTGCTACTAGAGGATATCCTGATCTTGAAGATTTTCAATAAGTCGTCAAATCAATAGAAATAAAAAAAGGGATTGTGGGATTAGCTATACGGCAGTTCTTGGGAGATCTCTGCTAATTGAGGAAGTATATTTGCACAAATCAGTATTTGATATCCCCCAAAGAACGAGTATCCGTTCAGCGCCAGATCTTTGTATCTTCATAGTATATTCACCTACTTCATTAAATGTCTGATTTCTTGCTTCAAATTCTGTAAACTCGCCAGTCTGATAAAGATTCTGGCCAGTAGTATTGTCTTTTACTACTAGATTATTTTCGTGTCCGGCATCGCCATTGTGTTTTTTGATGTTATATGACAGGCTTGACAAAAAAATGGTAAAATAAAAACTATTGTTCAGCAATCCTTTAGTGCTCAGCTCTTGTTAAGAAGTATTGACTTTTTTATAAATGCGATTACTATACGTGCCTGCAACAGACTTATTCGCCTATATAGATATTTCAGACAATATGATGCCCTTTAGATCGCGTCGTATTTTGTTCTTAGAACCAGGACATAGTTTTGTTCCCAAAAGAAGGTAAATCCAGAGGAGGATACGAAAGATTGAGCAAATAAAAAGTGTTCGATCTAAAAAGAATAAATAACAATAGTCCTAGGTCATTGGGTGCCATTGATTTCGAAAATACTTTATATTAGTTAAGCCTATTTTGTATTTATCTGTTAGTTTGGAAATCCCTGAAGTGGTGATAAATTATTGTTATTTACCTGTTAGTTTGGAGATCCCATGAAGTGGTGAACTAAAGACCTACATTTATTAGATGATGCTAAACTATTCTTGGATTTTATATGACTTTGGTAGCAAAGAGAATATTAAAAATCCCAACATATCATTTTATTTCTGAGATTTCTTGGCTCCAGTAGTTATCACTCTATCTATTAGATTACTATATTAGTTGTAATTTTCCAATGCGAGAATAATATAACAAGCTCTTATATAAGACAAGTTGTAGATGTACATCGAACTTTTAAGAAATGCCACATCGTCACTCTCAACGTGCCCATTCGAGTAATATTAGTGACAATAATGGCATACTTCCATTATCATTTGATGTTGTGTTTATTCTTTCAAATCTGGGGGTAAAGTATTCTATTTATAGCTCAAAGGAAGATTTTGATTCAACACGCATTTATGGCGTAAAAGATATCAAAAGTGCATCAAATGAAGATTTATCATTTTGTTCCTTAGATGATGCAGAAAAGGCAATTATGACTATTTCCAAATCAAATGCTAAGGTGATTATTTGTCATCAATCGCTAGAGAACCTAGTTTATCCCAGATCCGGAAAGCAACAGTGTTTGATATTTGTAAAGAATCCGAGAATGGTTGTTATGAAAATTATAAACGAAATCTATTATTCTCCTTCTGGAAATAGAAAGAAGAGAAATCATCTGAATAAGAAGGTTATGGCAGCTCCTCCAACATCATCCATATCGAAATCGGCCAGAATAGGAAAGAATTGTTCTATCGGTGACTTTACCAAGATAGGGGATAAATGTATAATAGGAGATAACACAATTATTGGTGATCGTGTAATAATAGAACAGAATACTAGGATTGGTGAGAATTGCATCATACAGCCTGGAACGGTTATTGGAGCAGATGGCTTTGCATATGAGAGGTTGGAGGATACTTTGGAGCTGCAAAGATTTCCACATATTGGAGGAGTAGTTCTAGGCAATAACGTAGAGATCTGTTCTAATTGTTCTATAGCAAGGGGTTCACTTTCTGATACAATAATTGGGGAGGGAACTAAGCTTGATGCTCTAGTACATATAGCTCATAATGTAGAAATAGGAAGACATTGTGCCTTAACAGCGGGGACTATTATAGGAGGAAGTACTAGAATTGGTGATATGTGCTGGACTGGTTTGAATTCAACTATAAAACATAAAGTAAAGATTGGAAATAAGGTAATCATTGGTAGCGGCGCCTCTGTAATAAATGATATTGATGATGAGGATATAGTTGCAGGAGTTCCTGCAAAATCAATAAAGCATAAAGTTAGATCTAATCAGCTATTTCTGATGGCAGGGCAACAGAGTCGTATCAAGAGCAATCTTAAAAGAGATACAGACAATAATAATACCATCAGTATAGAAGAGTAGAGACAAACTGTTTGTACTTCCTAGAGAGATACTAGCAAACTTTGTCCAACTGTGGTATTCATGCTACAATGTCTCGAATCTGAATATCTGAATGGACATGAGTAGATTGCAAGGAATGTCAGCCACCCTTTTGGAATCATCACGAAAATGACGATGAAGATAGTGATAAATTTAATCCCCCATGTTATAAACATTACAAAAATACTCAAAAAGATGCCGTTATCTAGTACATTATCCGTTTTTTCGTTCCCATGGGAATACAATCCACTTCTTATGGTTCAATATCTCTCCGATATATTCCTCTCTACCACTACCATTATCTGCGAATCTTCTTATGAGAAAGGCAAAATCACAATCAAATTTTCCTATCTCATTGGAGACAACAGAAAATGTATTTCCAGTATCGTAAATATCGTCGACTACAAGATATTTTCTGCTTTCGGACAATGAAGGCATCTCCTCTCTATGTAGTTTTTTACATCTAATGGGTATAAATAAAATATGATTAATATCAAGTTCACGTGCAATTAATCTTGCTGGAATGATTCCCCCATTAGTAATTCCCAGAATAGCGTAGTACCTTTTGTTCGACCTTACTATTTCATTTGCAACTCTTTTTATTAATAGTTCTATTTGTTCCCAACTATAGTACTCTTCTGGGAAAGTATATTCATCTATCTCTTCTGATTTGAACTCCATTTACTATTCAGCCTCCAAGATTAATAATAATGAGGATGATATTTCCGAAGATGATGATAATAATATCAATTGCAAAAGGAAGAGATAACAGCAACAACCAGGCTATCCTGGCTAGTTACTTATTATAAATCATACGTGATCTATCCAAATTTTGGTGATTGCTGAACAGTAGCATTTGGTAAGGCATATAATGAGAATCTAGATAGAATGACAAATGCAGCAATAGATAGAGGAATAGCCATATCCACCGCGATCTGGTTCAGCAAGCATAGTTTTATGAAATTCACAGTGAATATCTGAAGGCTCAAATTTCAAACCTATAAAGCGTAATTCAGTCATTTCTTCAGGTTTGGCTTATCCTATTTGGATGATTTAGCGCTTTACTCGGTAATTGCGCAATCTTATTTTCCATCTGTTCTGTTCATATCATCAATTCCTATATTATATACGCTGTAAGACCTTCTTGCAAATGCGTAGCGTCCAAATGGTCAGCTAAACTATCTACCATCTCATCGCAGAATATGCATTTTGCATGTTTACCTTTGCCATTTATATGATCTATTTCAACAGATCATTACTTGTTCACATATATAATACATTAAATGCGTTAAAGAAGAGTACCTGAGCTCTTATATAAGTAAACTGCAATAGCAATATTCATAATGTCTAATTGGCAAACTGAATTAACAACAGGAATACAAGATTTTAGAAGAAAGTTTGAAGGTGCTGAGGAACATGTTGGAAATAGACCTATGGTAAAACGGGAATATGACCAAGCTTTAGCAAGGTTGAGAGAGGCAGAAGTAGCTGTTTCTGCTTTTGTAGATGTGTATGATGATGAATCAAGAAAATAAGTAAATGGTTACCAATTCAGAATGAAGTAGCAGCAGATGTTACTACCTCAACACCATAAAACTAGACTTGTAACTTGACATTTTCTTTATAAAGGAGTGAGTAATAATTATACTTAATTAACCGCAACATTCAGATAATGTGTTTCTCATTCAAACATTTGAATATCAAAATAATGCTCTAGTTGCGGGAATTATGATAACCTATATTTACATACCAGATCCATAGTATATACAATATCCAAGGTAACACGATATGCATGACTTCATATCCCCTGACAATAAGCATTCAGCTTTGATAATCATAGACGTCCAACGTGATTTTGCGTTGTCTGGTTCCAATGCTGAAATTCCTGGGACAATGCAGACAGTACAGTATATCCAGATACTTGTAAAAGCTTGCAGAAATCTTGGCCATCCAATTATTCATGTAGTAAGACTATACCATCAAGACGGTTCAAACGTCGACCTATGCAGAAGAGAGGCTATCATGAATGGGAAACAAATGGTAATTGCCGGGAATGTTGGCGCTGAAATTGTGGACGAACTTAAGCCTTCTGCTGCTACAAGATTAGATTCAAGTCTTTTGTTGTCAGGCCGCCTCCAACATATTGGTCCTATGGAGTGGATCATGTACAAGCCAAGGTGGGGTGCATTTTACAGAACTCCTCTGGAGGAACATCTGCGCGACTTAAGTGTTAATACCGTGATTATAGCTGGATGTAATTTTCCTAATTGCCCTAGAACAACCATTTATGAAGCAAGCGAACGAGACTTTAGGATTGTTTTAGCACAGGATGCCACCTCACAAATATATGAAAAGGGTTTAGAAGAGCTGAATAGCATCGGAGTATCGGTAATGGATACAAGCAAATGCATAGACTGGTTAGGTCCACAAAAGTACTAATGGATATCGGTAAGCCTTAGATCAGCATAACTAGAAGAGATGACCGTGAAGTGGGAGTTCACTCCCGATCTCCTGAACTTCTAAGCAAACAGATTATTCTAGTTGTTAATACAGCAATTTCTTTGGCATTGATTCTAGTTTCGATGATATCTTTGGTTGTTAATCGAATATCTCATAAGTGAGCTGGGTTTGGGACTCGCACAAGTTGATCTAAAAAAAATTTCTAGAACTCATTTATTATACAGTGCTGAGTTTAGGTGCCCTAGTTTCATGGGGCTTTACTACATCCCAGAATGAACCTAACAGAATACCTAACACTCCCCAAAAAATTCCCATTGTTATTGTAGTTACAATCCTGAAGTTCATTAGCAAATCAGATGATATTGTGATCTCATCGGGATTTGCAGGCAATACTACAAATGCCAATGCAATAATCACAACATAGATTGTTGGCACAATAATTTTCCTCGACTCTTTGCGCGTTTGGCCTAACCTTCTATAAAGTAATGCAACTCCCAAAGCAGTAAATCCAGAAATTACCAGCATGCCGATATACAAGCTTTCTCTGTATTCGATAGTCTCAGGGTCTCCAACAGCTGGAGGATTTGCAGGATACTTCAATGCAGGAATCAAGAATATTACTAAAAACATGATTCCAGCAAGGATTAGTCCTTTCTTCTTGTTGTTGGATCCGGGAAGAGAATCCCTAGAGTAGACATAGACTATTCCAAATAATGCAGATATTGAAGTACCCAAAATTGTTCCCGCAACAATCTCCCCGCCTTTCTGCCATAAGCGATACTGTACAAGCTCGTCTTGATCTACAGGCTCACCAGATGCGATGGTATTTTGTACTTCGATCGCAATGGCCTGATCTATATATGGTTCAACCAATAGTTGATTGATTAAACCAAGTATAGTTCCTGCTATAGCTCCAGAAACAAGTGTTATTAGAATAAAAGCAATGGTTTTCATTTCTCATCATTCTTGACGTAAACATAGATAGCTTAATGGCAAGGAAAGCCAGCGGCATGTCTTAGATCATGATAGAATTCATGCGTCCACATGTCATCAAATGCCTTTTGTCCTTCTACTAGACTAAATAACTGTCCCTGATCATATCCTACAACAAATATGCCAAACAATAGTATAGCTAATAGTACGCCTATTGCAATTTTTGGTAGACCATGGGATTCCTTTACGATCTGCGTATTAACGGTAGACATTTAATTTAGCTACTAGACAGTAATCATGTATATAAACTCTTGGCCAGTTCATCCAACGCCTTTCTTTATGATGAGTATTTTCGTACAATACTTTTCAATAAGGCTGTTTCATTGGATAAACTATCCTATGATCAATCTACAACAGTCTTTTCAATTTTTGAATGGGCAATTTATAGACCTACGAAGGGAAAAAATAGATTACTACTAGATCCTGATTGTCTACAATAAATCTGTGATGTACATCTGCAGGAACAAAGATAAAATCAGCTTTCTTAACAGGCTTTAGCTTACCTTTTATTTCTATAAATCCTTTTCCTTCAACTACAAAATAGACCTCATTCACTGGATGGGGAAGTTGCGTATCTATCTCTCCCTTTCTAAGTCTAAGAATTCCCAATTCGACGCCCTTGTTGTTAAAGACATTCAAGAAATAGTTACCAGTACCATTCAAGTCTGCAATTACCTTGTCAAGACCGACAAAATTATCTTCTTCCTCTTCCAATGATTCTATTACGCACTTTGCTAGCACTCTTGAATATATTTCTATATAAGTTGAACCACTCTAAAATGCGATTGCGTTAATACCACAGCACCATACACATGCAATAAATTCATATAAGTACTAATTCATAGCACATTACATCCAAAAGAGATGCATATGTACGTAAAGGTTCTCCAAGAAACCTCAGGCAGATATGCTCCAAGCAGAATTCTTTCCTTTGACATTGCACATGTATTCAAAACCTTTCAGCTCATAGAGGATAATGGTCATATTAGCAGAGATTTACTTTGTCAAGAACTCAATCTTGGCGAAGGATCGATTAAGACACTAATAAAACACTTGAAGATGCAAGACCTAATAGAGACTAGCAGAATTGGAACAAAGATGTCAGTTAAAGGCAATAGAATTTTTTCACACATATTATCATCTGTTCCAAGAGAATGTGTTCTTCCTAAATGTTCCGTTGCTTTGGGTAGATATAACTATGCAGTCTTATTAAGACAACTGAACTTTGCGGTCAAGTCTGGAATAGAACAGAGAGATGCTGCAATAAAAATGGGTGCTTTAGGAGCTACGACGTTATTCTATACTAATGAAAAATTCATTATACCAGGAACTAAGTATGATGCACTAAAGAGAGAGCCTCATATTGAGGAATTGTTGATTCACAAGTTAGAGCCAGAGTATAGAGATGTTATAATAATCGGAAGTGATGATACTGACCAAAGAATTGCCGAGCTTGCAGCAAAGAATGCGGCGTTATTGACTGTAATGAACCACGAAAAACATATTTAGGATTTATATTTTTTCCATTTCGTAAAGGTCTCAACTCCTGTTATGCCTCTAGACAATACTAGTCTATGGATTCGTCATCGAAGTTATTCTAATATTCCCTCTGCCTGCGAGTTCGTCTTTACTCTTGAGAAATAAATCGATTGATGCATTATTAACTTTCAATTTGATCTCAGATTCAGAATATCCCACACCTTCAAGTTTTTCTTGTTCGAATATTCTATTAGCTAATTCGATGACATCCAAATCATCATATATGACAAATATATCGTGCAATTCAAAGTTATAAACCTGTAGTTCTACTATCTTGTAAATCTGCTGCTTTCGATCTTCGTCACTTTTTGTAGGCGAAAAGAAGTCAAATCTGGTTTGTCCATATGCTTGTTGAACCGAGCCCAAGAATATCGCGGTGAAAACAAATACAGTAAGAACTAGTGTTCTGGATATCATTTCTTATTCTTCTCTAACAGCTTTTTATCAGTTTCAATAAGGCCTTTCCGATCTTCTTGCAAGTATATAATTGAATGCCACCATTCTCTAATATAGGAAAACATACTTTGGATATGAGCTAATGAATACCGCAGAAAGGGTCCTCTTGCAAATGCTACTAGGGGAAGAATCATGTCTAAGATTTATCAACTATGACATGAAGGTAAGAGGAGCATTGGTTCGTGTTACAAGCTCAGAGCCACCCCCATCATAATATCTTAGGCAGCCTTTGATAGATACACGTGAGGTACAGCTATTTGAATAGCTAGACGATTTCAGGGATCGAAAATAATCTTTCATTCTTGTTTGTAGCCGCTGTTGCGATCATGTCTGTTAAAAGCGGTACTCCAGATATCTTACTCGTACAGCTAAATAGGTGAGGATAGTTATGAGATGTGATGTTACTTTCAGACAGGGCGAGACATTAGGAATTAAACTTCAAAAAAAGAGAATGAAAAAAGAGAGGTCTAGAAAATTTTCTGCTTTCTCTCCTAATTGGTCGCATCTGAATCTAGGTTTATCTCTGCATTTTGGTACACTAGGAATGTGAAGAGCAGTGGTTGATTTGGATTGGCTACCGACCATACTGTAGACTGTGATTCTGGTTCGTCAATTTCTCCCTCTCGCGGTGTGGGGATATTTACTGGATAGTCGATGGGTGGGGAATTATCTAGTGATTCGTCATCGGCTAGGGGTGTGAATGACTGGGCCTCTTCCGCACTCAATGAGCCGACTCCTGGCAATTCGGTGTCATTTGGTATATTTACTGCAAATAGAAACACTAGGTTTGGACTCAATGCTTTATCTTTCAAGTTTCTGTAGTACTCGTTTTCATCCATAACGTGTGCGACCATTACATGAGTGAATATGTCTTTAGCAACAACGGTATTGTTTCTATTCGTGATATCGGTCACCATTGCATGCCCATATAGAAATGCTTCATCATACAGTTGAGGTACATCTGATCTGTCTACATTAGAAGCCCTCCATGTTGATCTGATTAAATCCTACATCATTCACACCATTGGCAAATTCTGGTTGTCTGTGTTGGTAATGCAGAGTCTGCGCTATTCCAGTTTAGATCCGTTAGTGTTATCTTGTATTCATGCCCTGCAATCTGGTGTGGTCCGTATGTTACCGGAGATGTATATGTTGCTTCATACGAGGTCATATTGTTGACATTTCCTTGCTCAAAGCAGCAGGTATTCCACAAGTTAATGCGTCTGCACAACTAAAGTTCTGAAATGGAAATAGTCCTTCTGGACCAAATACATTTGTTAGTCCAGCAGCTGGCTCGTACAAGGCATTAGTTGCTTCAACATTTACCACGGTGCTGTTATCGTTTGGTTGTGGAATTGATGTGGATGAGCTTGATGATGAGGGTTGTGGGGACATGTTTTGTTCCATCGAATTCATTGATGTTGAGCTCATTGGCGTAGGCGTATTTGTTGTTGTTGCCTCCATTGAACTGCCCTCTGTAGAATCTGATGCTGATGAGGGGGAAGACGATGTTGAAGCCTCCTCTTTCAAAAGTCCATAGGCTAATGCCTGTTGTTGTTGCTCGAACTCAAAGATGATTGCCACCATTGAAAAGACGAGAATAAATCCCATCAAACTTGCAATGGCCACTGATCCTTTTCCCGACTTGACATTCGTCACCTCTCTCTGATCTCGACTGTTCGTTACTATATTTCGCGAATCAGTTTTTTTGATTCGCTTTGTTCTGTTTTGTTAATAACATTAAAGCCTTCGTCTGTAATATTCTACTTAAGCAAATTCCCAAATTATGCCAGGATTATTCCCAAATTAAACCCAACTCTCACAAAGTTAACAAATTATGACATCAACTAAACAAGTTTAAATCCATTGGAGTTTTTACATCCTACAGATTAGAGTCGTTGCCTCAAGTGGTTACCACAAGTCATTATATCATTCCTTATTTCATTTTTGGTTTTCTTTCCATATATGTGGTTAATCTGAAAGGTTATTCTACGATCAAATCAGTTTCGGCGGCAGCAGTAAAAATTGAAGTAACAAAGGAGGACAAGATCAGTAGTCTTGGCTGTCGGCAAAGGTGATGGTTCATCCTCAAACAATGGGAATGATCGAGGGAGAGGAGGTTATGTTGACCCGCGCTTTAAGAGGCTTTTATGGTATCTTATTGCTAGCACTCGTGGAGGAATCAACAGAGCAAGAATCCTTGAACTTGTAAATTCTCATCCTGCCAACGCTAATAAGATAGCACAAGAGTTAAAGCTAGATTATAAGACTATTATACATCATCTTGAGGTGCTCTCAAAGAATGGCTTAGTAATTACTGATAATGAGGACACTTACGCGACATATTTCCTAACACCGCTCATGGAAAAGAACTATGACTCATTTGTGGAGATATTGGTGAAATTTGGGAAAAAGTAAATTAGGTATCACGTTAAACATCAAATGGATTAGAACAATATAACATGGATTTTATGATTGCAGCAGCTGTTGCTGCTTTGCTGAACATTGGGCTGTTGGGCGGGGTTATGTTTACATATATACAGAATATTCGATTAATAAAATCATATTTCACTTATGGATTAATTATAGTGGCTGCTTTATTCATCGTGCAGAACATAGTCATAGTGATCTTCTGGTCGCAGTTATACCTTGCAGGACCCGCAATAAAAGATATAGTTGATTCTGTCCTCCTTATCTTTTTGCTATAAATTCAGCCCAATCTGTTGGATTAGCAGTATTGTTATGGATTATTACTAGGAAATAGAACGATGTGGTAGATATGCTTATTTATCTTCTACTTGTGCCCAAGAGTGATTACCCACAATACCTTTATGAACGCCTCATATCATTTGAACACCACCGGATAGCAATATTGAGAATGAGTGAAATTATTTCCGATCCTAATCTATTGTTTAGATGCATAAACATCCTACTACAACTATTATAGCATGGGCTTCTACTTATTTCAAACTAATAAATGTAATAGTAGAATCCAATTATTATGCTAGTATAACGATAGAAAATACTCACACAATCATTTTACAACTCTGTCTTCAAAAGTATTCAGGTAATGCTACCTAATCAAATGTATTTACAAGTAATTGTTGTTATAGGATCAATATCCGGATGAAATCAGTAAGATATTAAATACATTTCTATCGACTACCAGCCCAAACAATTGAATCATCCATTGAATGAAGCATGAACTGATTTCGGGATATAACTAAGACATGATTCAATAGACTGAAACATTTTTTTAGGTAGAAGATCTCTGATACTGCTTACGAGCTCTATTGCTGACTGACCTTCAGAGGAAAATTCCCTATTCACACTTCAAAAAATGTAAGTATAAATAAGGACCCTGGGAGAAATTCTAAAGACCAGGGTCAAAAAAGATGCTGACAATCTTGCTATCCTATAATGAATAGGACACTTCCGTAATGCATTTAAATATTCTGTGTAAACATAATTACGCTAGAATGTGAAACCAGAATTGTCAGTTATGATAATCATACTTAGCTGTCTTTGCATTCTCTTTTATTATTCTGGCACCTCCGTTCATGCATCATCATCAACAGATGATCTGTCCTCTACAGAGGCAACTAATTCATCATCACCATCATCATCATCATCATACCATCATCATCAACAACAACTTCCAATTGTGTCACCTTTGACTCTGAAGCAAGAGTAATTACGATCACTTGTTCCGCTACAGATCTGACACATGTTAATGATCAGCTCAAAGATCCTGGCGTATTAACCAGAGACAATTCTTTTGACAAAGGCTGGATACTGAATGCAGGAATTACAATAGCACAAAATGCAAATCTTTACATCAATTCTAGCGATACCTCATGGCTCAAAATATTAGCAGATGAAAAGACTGCGTATCCTATCCATATTTCTGGAGGTTTGAAAATTGATTCGAGGTAAAAATAACCTCATGGAATCCGAACACAAATAACTACACATCAAGCATTGATTCCCAGAGAGATGGCGAGGATGTCCAAATCGGCACTCAAGGCCAATATTGTAGTCGATAGTGAAGCAACAGGAACTACAGATATAACAAATTCAGAAATAGCTTATCTTGGATATGAATCAGGATATGGTGGAGGTCGTGCAGGACTTAGATTTGAGGCTGGCGACGGTAGTCTCATTAGAGGTAATAATATTCATGATCTGTATTTTGGTTTCTACTCAAAAGGCGTTGGTGGTATCAAGATAGAGGATAATCATGTACACGATAATATTCATTATGGCCTAGATCCACATGCCGGAACTCACGACTTGAGTATCAAGAATAATAGGAGTACATGACAATGGCGGAATTGGAATCATTTGTTCATTAGACTGCTATAATATTACAATAGAGGATAATGTGGTGTACAATAATACCAAGATGGGTATAATGTTCAGCAGGAACATGACGGATTCTGTCGCCCGAAATAATGATGTCAGTAATGAAGACCGGGGAATAGTGGTTGGTGAATCTTCAGATAATGAGATTTACAATAACAGAATTTCAGATAGTGGCATTGGTATAGACGTGGCTAAAGATTCGGCTGGAAATAGTATACACAATAATACAATTATGGATATAGCGAATCCTGAAGATGCTTTGCGTATTGACGAAGACTCTGGTCAGAACACATTTTCTTCAAATGTGCTTATGAATTCTAGTAGTGGATCGAATGTAAATCTCGATGAGCTATAACCCACGTACTCCCTTATGGCTGAAATGAAGAACAGCTTGGAGTCATGCCAAATTCTTTCACCAGGGGTACGCTCCCAATATAATGCAGCCACTTATGTGTGTATGTGTAGGGACACTAGATGATGAAGAAACCGTTCTCAAAATCAGGACCTGCTCCATGTCATGCCTAAAGACTTCCATATTGTAGACCGGCACAATCATTAGCACTCAAATACAACATCACCGATTCACTAACTTTCTATGGTAAAGTTGTTAGTATTGAAAATATATTTCTATAGCTCACTAATAGATTATAGTTTGTAATTGCTTGAATGTTCTTTGATGGAAACATCATAGCCAATCGTAGAACAGAATTAGATGCTCCATGTAAATACGTAGTGGTCCATTTCAATAGGAATGTCATATTTGTTATCGATAAAAGAAGGATCGAGTTTCGGAAGTGCGCGTAGGTCTGCACTACACATAACAGAAAAGATAATAACAGCCAGCAAAGTGACTGAAGTAGCCCTACTCGTCGATAACCAATTGCGCAATTCTCCTATTGAAATGGACCAATACGTATTTACATGGAGCATCTAATTCTGTTCTACGATTGGCTATGATGTTTTCCATCAAAGAAGATTCAAGCAATTACAAACTATAATCCATTAGGGAGCTATAGAAATATACTTTCAATACTAACAACTTTACCATGGAAAGTTAGTGATTCGGTGATGTTGTATTTGAGTGCTAATGATTGTGCCGGTCTACAATATGGAAGTCTTTAGGCATGACATGGAGCAGGTCCTGATTTTGAGAACGGTCTCTTCATCATCTAGTGTCCCTACACATACACACATAAGTGGCTGCATTATATTGGGAGCGTACCCCTGGTGAAAGAATTTGGCATGACTCCAATTTGTTCTTCATTTCAGCCGTAAGGGAGCATGTGGGTTATAGCTCATCGAGATTTACATTCGATCCACTACTAGAATTCATAAGCACATTTGAAGAAAATGTGTTCTGACCAGAGTCTTCGTCAATACGCAAAGCATCTTCAGGATTCGCTATATCCACAATTGTATTATTGTGTATACTATTTCCAGCCGAATCTTTACCCACGTCTATACCACTGCCACTATCTGAAATTCTGTTATTGTAAATCTCATTATCTGAAGATTCACCAACCACTATTCCCCGGTCTTCATTACTGACATCATTATTTCGGGCGACAGAATCCGTCATGTTCCTGCTGAACATTATACCCATCTTGGTATTATTGTACACCACATTATCCTCTATTGTAATATTATAACAGTCCAATGAACAAATGATTCCAATTCCACCATTGTCATGTACTCTATTATTCTTGATACTCATGTCGTGAGTTCCGGTATGTGGATCTAGGCCATAATGAATATTATCGTGTACATGATTATCCTCTATCTTGATACCACCAACGCCTTTTGAGTAGAAACCAAAATACAGATCATGAATATTGTTACCTCTAATGAGACTACCGTCGCCAGCCTCAAATCTAAGTCCTGTACGACCTCCACCATATCCTGATTCATATCCAAGATAAGCTATTTCTGAATTTGTTATATCTGTAGTTCCTGTTGCTTCACTATCGACTACGATATAGGGCCTTGGAGTGCCGATTTGGACATCCTCGCCATCTCTCTGGGAATCAATGCTTGATGTGTAGTTATTTGTGTTCGGATTCCATGAGGTTATTTTTACCGAATCAATTTTCAAACCTCCAGAAACATGGATAGGATATGCAGTCTCTTCATCTGCTAATATTTTGAGCCATGAGGTATCGCTAGAATTGATGTAAAGTATTGCATTTTGTGCTATTGTAATTCCCGCATTCAGTATCCAGCCTTTGTCAAAAGAATTGTCTCTGGTTAATACGTCAGGATCTTTGAGCTGATCATTAACATGTATCAGATCAGTAGCGGAACAAGTGATCGTAATTACTCTTGCTTCAGAGTCAAAGGTGACACAATTGGAATCGGTAGTTGTTGTTGAGGAATGATGATGATGGTGATGATGATGGTGATGATGAATCAGTTGCCTCTGTGGAGGACAGATCATCTGTTGATGATGATGCATGAACGGAGGTACCGCATAATAAAGATAATGCAAAGACAGTTGCAAGTATTATTATCATAACCGACAATTCTGGTTTCACATTCTAGCGTAATTATGTTTACACAGAATATTTAAATGCATTACGGAAGTGTCCTATTCCTTATAGGATAGCAAGATTGTCAGCATCTTTTTTGCATAAATTGATTAGCTAATTAATGCTCTATACCCTGGTGTCAATATCCCTAGTTAGATGTGGTATAGCTATAATACTATAAATTTCTCCACAGTAGGTAATTTTATTCATGCTTTATTTCGAATCCATTACTTTCATCTTATTTTTTTAATGAAGTGTCAGAATAGGGGAATTTTCCTCTGAAGGTCAGTAAACAGCAAATGGTCACGAGACCCACACGCCCGGGACCCTGGTCTAGAATCTCCAGTTCTTATTTATACTTACATTTTTGAAGTGTGAATAGGGACCTCGGTCAGTAGAAGCAGTATCAGGGATCTTCTACCTAAAAAAATGTTTCAGTCTATTGAATCATGTCTTAGTTATATCCCGAAATCAGTTCATGCTTCATTCAATGGATGATTCAATTGTTTGGGCAAGTAGTCGATAGAAATGTATTTAATATCTTACTGATTTCATCCGGATATTGATCCTATAACAACAATTACTTGTGGCAAATACATTTGATTAGGAAGCATTGCCTGAATACTTTTTGAAGACAGAGTTGTAAAATGATTATGGGAGTATTTTCTGTCGTTATACTAACATAATAATTGGATTCTTCTATTACATTTATTAGTTTGAGATAAGTAGAAGCCCATGCTATAAAAGTTGTAGTAGGATGTTTATACATCTAAACAATAGATTAGGATCGGGAATAATTTCACTCATTCTCAATATTGCAATCCGGAGGTGTTCAAATGAAATGAGGCGATCATAAAGGAATTGAGGGTAATCACAATTGGGCACAAGTAGAAGATAAATAAGCATATCTACCACATCGTTCTATTTCCTAGTAATCCATAACAATACTGCTAATCCAACAGATTGAGCTGAATTTATAGCAAAAAGATAAGGAGCTGCAGAATCAACTATATCTTTTATTGCGGGTCCTGCAAGGTATAACTGTGACCAGAAGATCACTATGACTATGTTCTGCACGATGAATAACGCAGCCACTATAATTAATCCATAAGTGAAATATGATTTTACTAATCGAATATTCTGTATATATGTAAACATAACCCCGCCCTACAGCCCAATGTTCAGCAAAGCAGCAATGTGCTGCAATCATAAAATCCATGTTATATTGCTCTAATCCATTTGATGTTCAAGGTAATACCTAATTTACTTTTTCCCAAATTTCACCAGTATCTCCATAAATGAGTCATAGTTTTTTTCCATGAGTGGAGTTAGGAAATATGTCGCACCGTAAGTGTCCTCATTATCAGTAATTACTAAGCCATTCTTTGAGAGCACCTCAAGATGATGTATAATAGTCTTATAATCTAGACTTTAACTCTTGTGCTATCTTATTAGCGTTGGCAGGACGAGAACTTATGAGTTCAAGAATTCTTGCTCTATTGATTCCTCCGCGAGTGCTAGCGATGAGATACCATAAAAGCCTCTTAAAACGTGGGTCAACATAGCCTCCCCTCCCTCGATCATCTCCATTGTTTGAGGATGGTCCATCACCTTTGCCGACAGCCAAGACTACCGATCTTGTCCTCCTTTGTTACTTCAATTTTTACTGCCGCCGCCGAAACTGATTTGATCGTAGAATAACCTTTCAGATTAACCACATATATGGAGAGAAAACCAAAAATGAAATAAGGAATGAAATAATGACTTGTGGTGACCACTTGAGGCAACGACTTTAATCTGTAGGATGTAAAAACTTCAATGGATTTAAACTTGTTTAGTTGATGTCATACTCTGCTAGTTTTGTGAGAGTTGGGTTTAATTTGGGAATAATCCTGGCATAATTTGGGAATTTGCTTAAGTAGAATATTACAGACGAAGGCTTTAATGTTATTAACAAAACAGAACACAAAGCGAATCAAAAAAACTGATTCGCGAAGTATAGTAACGAACAGTCGAGATCAGAGAGAGGTGACGAATGTCAAGTCGGGAAAAGGATCAGTGGCCATTGCAAGTTTGATGGGATTTATTCTCGTCTTTTCAATAGTGGCAATCATCTCTGAGTTCGAGCAACAACAACAGGCATTAGCCTATGGACTTTTGAAAGAGGAGGAGGCTTCCAACATCGTCTTCCCCCTCATCAGCATCAGACTCTACAGAAGGCAGTTCAATGGAGGCAACAACAACAAATACGGCTACGCCAATGAGCTCAATATCAATGAATTCGATGTAACAAAACATGTCCCCACAGCCATCATCATTAAGCTCATCAACATCAATTCCACAACCAAACGATAACAGCACCGTGGTAAATGTTGAAGCAACTAATGCCTTGCATGAGCCAGCAGCTGGACTAACAAATGTATTTGGTCCAGAAGGACTATTTCCATTTCAGAACTTTAGTTGTGCAGACGCATTAACTTGTGGAATACCTGCTGGCGAGAACGCAAAGTTCACAGGAGTATTTGAGCAAGGAAATGTCAACAATATGACCTCGTATGAAGCAACATATACATCTCCGGTAACATACGGACCACACCAGATTGCAGGGCATGAATACAAGATAACACTAACAGATCTAAACTGGAATAGCGCAGACTCTGCATTACCAACAAGACAACCAGAATTTGCCGCAATGGTGAATGATGTAGGATTTAATCAGATCCAACATGGAGCTTCTAATGTAGACAGATCAGATGTACCTCAACTGTATGATGAAGCATTTCTATATGGGCATGCAATGGTGACCGATAATACGAATGGAAACAATACCGTTGTTGCTAAAGACATATTCACTCATGTAATGGTCGCACACGTTATGGATGAAAACGAGTACTACAGAAACTTGAAAGATAAAGCATTGAGTCCAAACCTAGTGTTTCTATTTGCAGTAAATATACCAAATGACACTGAATTGCCAGGAGTCGGCTCATTGAGTGCGGAAGAGGCCCAGTCATTCACACCCCTAGCCGATGACGAATCACTAGATAATTCCCCACCCATCGACTATCCAGTAAATATCCCCACACCGCGAGAGGGAGAAATTGACGAACCAGAATCACAGTCTACAGTATGGTCGGTAGCCAATCCAAATCAACCACTGCTCTTCACATTCCTGGAGTACCCAAAATGCAGAGATAAACCTAGATTCAGATGCGACCAATTAGGGAGAGAAAGCAGAAAATTTTCTAGACCTCTCTTTTTTCATTCTCTTTTTTTGAAGTTTAATTCCTAATGTCTCGCCCTGTCTGAAAGTAACATCACATCTCATAACTATCCTCACCTATTTGACTGTAAAAGTAAGATATCTGGATACCGCTTTTAACAGAAATGATTCGAAACAGCGGCTACAAACAAGAATGAAAGATTATTTTCGATCCCTGAAATCGTCTAACTCTTCAAACAGCTTACCTCACGTGTATCTATCAAAGCGCTATTGCCTAAGATATTATGATGGGGTGGCTCTGAGCTTGTAACACGAACCAATGCTCCTCTTACCTTCATGTCATAGTTGATAAATCTTAGACATGATTCTTCCCCTAGTAGCATTTGCAAGAGGACCGTTTCTGCGGTATTCATTACCATATCCAAAGTATGTTTTCCTATATTAGAGAATGGTGGCATTCAATTATATACTTGCAAGAAGATCGGAAAGGCCTTATTGAAACTGATAAAAAGCTAGTTAGAGAAGAATAAGAAATGATATCCAGAACACTAGTTCTTACTGTATTTGTTTTCACCGCGATATTCTTGGGATCAGTTCAACAAGCATATGGACAAACCAGATTTGACTTCTTTTCGCCTACAAAAAGTGACGAAGATCGAAAGCAGCAGATTTACAAGATAGTAGAACTACAGGTTTATAACTTTGAATTGCACGATATATTTGTCATATATGATGATTTGGATGTCATCGAATGTAGCTAATAGAATATTCGAACAAGAAAAACTTGAAGGTGTGGGATATTCTGAATCTGAGATCAAATTGAAAGTTAATAATGCATCAATCGATTTATTTCTCAAGAGTAAAGACGAACTCGCAGGCAGAGGGAATATTAGAACAACTTCGATGACGAATCCATAGACTAGTATTGTCTAGAGGCATAACAAGAGTCGATGAGACCTTTACGAAATGGAAAAAACATAAATCCTAAATATGTTTTTCGTGGTTCATTACAGTCAATAACGCCGCATTCTTTTCGCGTGCTCGGCAATTCTTTGGTCAGTATCATCACTTCCGATTATTATAACATCCCTATACCCTGGCTCTAACTTGTGAATCAACAATTCTTCAATATGAGGCTCTCTCTTTAGTGCATCATACTTAGTTCCTGGTATAATGAATTTTTCATTAGTATAGAATAACGTCGTGTTTCCTAAAGCACCCATTTTTGCTTAGCATCTCTCTGTTCTATTCCAGACTTGACCGCAAAGTTCAGTTGTCTTAATAAGACTGCATAGTTATATCTACCCAAAGCAACGGAACATTTAGGAAGAACACATTCTCTTGGAACAGATGATAATATGTGAGAAAAATTCTATTGCCTTTAACTGACATCTTTGTTCCAATTCTGCTAGTCTCTATTAGGTCCTGCATCTTCAAGTGTTTTATTAGTGTCTTAATCGATCCTTCGCCAAGATTGAGTTCTTGACAAAGTAAATCTCTGCTAATATGACCATTATCCTCTATGAGTCTGAAAGGTTTTGAATACATGTGCAATGTCAAAGGAAAGAATTCTGCTTGGAGCATATCTGCCTGAGGTTTCTTGGAGAACCTTTACGTACATATGCATCTCTTTTGGATGTAATGTGCTATGAATTGCATTTATATGAATTTTTTGCATGTGTATAGTGCTGTGGTATTAACGCAATCGCATTCTAGAGTGGATCAACTTATATAGAAATATATTCAAGAGTGCTAGCAAAGTGCGTAATAGAATCATTGGAAGAGGAAGAAGATAATTTTGTCGGTCTTGACAAGGTAATTGCAGACTTGAATGGTACTGGTAACTATTTCTTGAATGTCTTTAACAACAAGGGCGTCGAATTGGGAATTCTTAGACTTAGAAAGGGAGAGATAGATACGCAACTTCCCCATCCAGTGAATGAGGTCTATTTTGTAGTTGAAGGAAAAGGATTTATAGAAATAAGAGGTAAGCTGAAACCTGTTAAGAGAGCTGATTTCATCTTTGTTCCTGCAGATGTACATCACAGATTTATTGTAGACAACCAGGATCTAGTAGTAATCTATTTTTTCCCTTCGTAGGTCTATAAATTGCCCATTCAAAAATTGAAAAGACTGTTATAGATTGATCATAGGATAGTTTATCCAATGAAACAGCCTTATTGAAACGTATTGAACGAAAATACTCATCATGAAGAAAGGCGTTGGATGAACTGGCCAAGAGTTTATATACAAGATTACCGTCTAGTAGCTAAATTAAATGTCTACCGTTAACACGCAGATCGTAAAGGAATCCCATGGTCTACCAAAAATTGCAATAGGTGTACTAAGAGCTATACTATTGTTTGGCATATTTGTTGTAGGATATGATCAGGGACAGTTATTTAGTCTAGTAGAAGGACAATAGGCATTTGATGACATGTGGACGCATGAATTCTACCATGATCTAAGACACGCCGCTGGCTTTCCTTGCCATTAAGCTGTCTGTGTTTACGTCAAGAATGATGAGAAATGAAAACCATTGCTCTTATTCTAATAACCCTTGTTTCTGAGCCATAGCAGGAACTATACTTGGTTTAATCAATCAACTATTGGTTGAACCATATATAGATCAGGCCATTGCGATTGAAGTGCAAAATACTGTAGCATCTGGTAAGTCTGTAGATGTTGACGAGCTTGTACAGTATCGCTTATGGCAGAAAGGCGGGGAGATTGTTGCTGGAACAATTTTAGGGCATTTCAATATCTGCATTATTTGGAATAGTCTATGTCTACTCTAGGGATTCTCTTCCCGGATCCAACAACAAGAAGAAAGGACTAATCCTTGCTGGAATCATGTTTTTAGTAATATTCTTGATTCCTGCATTGAAGTATCCTGCAAATCCTCCAGCTGTTGGAGACCCTGAGACTATCGAATACAGAGAAAGCTTGTATATCGGCATGCTGGTAATTTCTGGATTTACTGCTTTGGGTGTTGCAATACTTTATAGAAGGTTAGGCCAAACGCACAAAGATTCGAGGAAAATTATTGTGCCAACAATCTACGTTGTGATTATTGCTTTGGCATTTGTAGTATTGCCTGCTAATCCCGATGAGATCACAATATCATCTGATTTGCTAATGAACTTCAGGATTGTAACTACAATAACAATGGGAATTTTTTGGGGAGTGTTAGGTATTCTGTTAGGTTCATTCTGGGATGTTAGTAAAGCCCCATGAAACTAGGGCACCTAAACTCAGCACTGTTTAATAAATGAGTTCTAGAAATTTTTTTAGATCAACGTGTACGAGTCCCAAACCCAGCTCACTTATGAGATATTCGATTAACAACCAAAGATATCATCGAAACTAGAATCGATGCCAAAGAAATTGCTGTATTAACAACTTGAGTAATCTGTTTGCTTAGAAGTTCAAGAGATCGGGAGTGAACTCCCACTTCAAGGTCATCTCTTCTAGTTATGCTGATCTAAGGCTTACCGATATCCGTTAGTACTTTTGTGGACCTAACCAGTCTATGCATTTGTTCGTATCCATTACCGATACTCCGATGCTATTCAGCTCTTCTAAACCCTTTTCATATATTTGTGAGGTGGCATCCTGTGGTAAAACAATCCTAAAGTCTCGTTCGCTTGCTTCATAAATGGTTGTTCCAGGCAATTAGGGAAAATTACATCTAAACATAATCACGGTATTAACACTTAAGTCGCGCAGATGTTCCTCCAGAGGAGTTCTGTAAAATGCACCCCACCTTGGCTTACATGATCCACTCCATAGGACCAATATGTTGGAGGGCGGCCTGACAACAAAAGACTTGAATCTAATCTTGTGCAGCAGAAGGCTTAAGTTCATCCACAATTTCAGCGCCAACATTCCCGGCAATTACGATTTGTTTCCCATTCATGATAGCCTCTCTTCTGCATAGGTCGACGTTTGAACCGTCTTGATGGTATAGTCTTACTACATGAATAATTGGATTGCCAAGATTTCTGCAAGCTTTTACAAGTATCTGGATATACTGTACTTTCTGCATTGTCCCAGGAATTTCAACATTGGAACCAGACAACGCAAAATCACGTTGGACGTCTATGATTATCAAAGCTGAATGCTTATTGTCAGGGGATATGAAGTCATGCATATCGTGTTACCTTGGATATTGTATATACTATGGATCTGGTATGTAAATATAGGTTATCATAATTCTGCAACTAGAGCATTATTTTGATATTCAAATGTTTGAATGAGAAACATATTATCCGAGTGTTGCGGTTAATTAAGTATAATTATTACTCACTCCTTTATAAAGAAAATGTCAAGTTACAAGTCTAGTTTTATGGTGTTGAGATAGTAACATGTGCTGCTAATTCATTCTGAATTGGTAACCATTTTCTTATTTTCTTGATTCATCATCATACACATCTACAAAAGCAGAAACAGCTACTTCTGCCTCTCTCAACCTTGCTAAAGCCTGGTCATATTCCCGTGTTACCATAGGTCTATTTCCAACATGTTCCTCAGCACCTTCAAACTTTCTTCTAAAATCTTGTATTCCTGTTGTTAATTCAGTTTGCCAATTAGACATTATGAATATTGCTATTGTAGTTTACTTATATAAGAGCCAATACGCTTCTTTAACGCATTTAATGTATTATATATGTAAACAAGTAATGATCTGATGAAATAGATCATATAAATGGCAAAGGTAAACATGCAAAATGCATATTCTGTGATGAGATGGTAGATAGTTTGGCTGACCATTTGGACGCTACGTATTTGCAGAAGGTCTTACTGCGTATATAATATAGGAATTGATGATATGAACAGAACAGATGGAAAATAAGATTGCGCAATTACCGAGTAAAGCGCTAAATCATCCAAATAGGATAAGCCAAACCTGAAGAAATGACTGAATTACGCTTTATAGGTTTGAAATTTGGGCTCCAGTTAGTCACTGTGAATTTCTATAAAACTATGCTTGCTGAACCAGATCGCGGTGGATACGACTATTCCTCTATCTATTCTGCTGCATTTGTCATTCTATCCTGAGATTCTCATTATATGCCTTACCAAATGCTACTGTTCAGCAATCACCAAAATTTGATAGATCACGTATGATTTATAATAAGCAACTAGCCAGGATAGCCTGGTTGTTGCTGTTATCTCTTCCTTTTGCAATTGATATTATTATCATCATCTTCGGAAATACCATCCTCATTATTATTAATCTTGGAGGCTGAATAGTAAATGGAGTTCAAATCTGAAGAGATAGATGAATATACTTTCCCAGAAGAAAGTACTATAGTTGGGAACAAATAGAACTATTAATAAAAAGAGTTGCAAATGAAATAGTAAGGTCGAAAATACAAGGGCACTACGCTATTCTGGGGAATTACCAATGGGGGAATATTCCAGCAAGATTAATTGCACGTGAACTTGATATTAATCATATTTTATTTATACCCATTAGATGTCAAAAACTACATAGAAGAGGAGATGCCTTCATTGTCCGAAAGCAGAAAATATCTTGTAGTCGACGATATTTATGATACTGGAAATACGTGTACTGTTGTCTCCAATGAGACTAGGAAAAGCTGATTGTGATTTTGCCTTTCTCATAAGAAGATTCGCAGATAATGGTAGTGGTAGAGAGGAATATATCGGCGAGATATTGAACCATACAGAAGTGGATAGTATTCCCATGGGAACGAAAAAATGAGATCTCTACTAGATAACGGCATCTTTTTGAGTATTTTTGTAATGTGTATAACATGGGGATTAAATTTATCACTATCTTCATCGTCATTTTCGTGATGATCCTCAAAAAGGGTATTGACATTCACTTGCAATCTACTCATGTCCATGCAGATATTCAGATTCGAGACATTGTAGCATGAATACCACAGTTGGACTCAAAGTTTGCTAGTATCTCTCTAGAAGCTTAAAGTAGTTTGTCTCTACTCCTCTATACTGATGGTACCCATTATTGTCTGTATCTCTTTTAAGATTGCTCTTGATACGACTCTGTTGCCCTGCCATCAGAAATATGCTTGATTAGATTTAACTTTATGCTTTATTGATTCTGCAGGAACCCCTGCAATTCTATCCTCATCATCAATATCATTTATTACAGAGGCGCCGCTACCAATGATTACCCCTATTTCCAATCTTTACTATATGTTTTATAGTTGAATTCAAACCAGTCCAGCACATATCTCCAATTCTAGCACTTCCTCCTATAATAGTCCCCGCTGTTAAGAGCACAATGTCTTCTGCTTCTACATTATGAGCCATATAGTAGAGCATCGCAGTTTTGCCCTCCCCCAATTATTGCATCAGAAAGTGAACCCCCTTGCTATAGAACAATTAGAACAGATCTCTACGTTATTGCCTAGAACTACTCCTCCAACATGTGGAAATCTTTAGCTAGCTCCAAAAGTATCCTCCAACCTCTCATATGCAAAAGCCATCAGTTTCCACCAACCGATCCAGGCTGTATGATGCAATTCTCACCAATCCTAGTATTCTGTTCTATTATTACACGATCACCAACAGTGGTGTGTTATCTCCTATTATACACTTATCCCCTATTTTGGTAAAGTCACCGATAGAGCAATTCTGATCCAATGCTAGCCGATTTCGATATGAATGATGTTACAGGAGCCTGCCATAATCTTCTTATTCAGACGATTTCTCTTCTTTCAATTTACAGAATGAGAATAATAGATTTCGTTTATAACTTTCATAACAACTATTCTAGAGATTAACTTTACAAATATCAAACACCTGTTGCTTTCCGGATCTGGGATAAACCAGGCTCTCTAGCGATTGATGACAAATAATCACCTTAGCATTTGATTTGGAAATAGTCACAATTGCCTTATCTGCATCATCTAAGGAACAAAATGATAAATCTTCACTTGATGCACTTTTGATATCTTTTACGCCATAAATGCGTGTCGAATCAAAATCTTCCTTTGAGCCATAAATAGAATACTTTACCCCCAGATTTGAAAGAATAAACACAACATCAAATGATAATGGAAGTATGCCATTATTGTCACTAATATTACTCGAATGGGCACGTTGAGAGTGACGATGTGGCATTTCTTATAAGTTCGATGTATGTTCACAACTTGTTCTATATAACTTTTGATATTTTGTTCTGTTTTTTTTTTTTTTTTTAAAAAAATATTATATATAGGATAGAGCCTATTCTCTTTGCTACCAAAGTCATATAAATCCAAGAATAGTTTAGCATCATCTAATAAATGTAGCTTTAGTTCACCACTTCATGGGATTTCCAAACTAACAGGTAAATACAAAATAGGTTTAGCTAATATAAAGTATTTCGAAATCAATGGCACCCAATGACCTAGGACTATTGTTATTTATTCTTTTTAGATCGAACACTTTTTATTTGCTCAATCTTTCGTATCCAGGGGTGAAAGGCCAATCAAACTTGGAGATAGCTGGTTCTCTGCGAAATCTATTTAGGTAGAGCGTCATCCGAATACCCTCGGGGGTAGAGCACTGGATGGGTAATGGGGCCCCACAGGCTTACTGATCCTAACCAAACTCCGAATACCGAGGAGTACTAGATGGCAGACACACTGCGGATGCTAACGTCCGTTGTGGAGAGGGAAACAACCCTGACCTACAGCTAAGGCCCCTAATTCATGGCTAAGTGGGAAAGCAGGTGGGACGACCAAAACAACCAGGAGGTTGGCTTAGAAGCAGCCATCCTTTAAAGATAGCGTAACAGCTCACTGGTCTAAATAAGTTGTCCTGCGGCGAAGATGTAACGGGGCTCAAGCCATGAGCCGAAGCTTAGGATGGTCACTTAGGTGACCGTGGTAGCAGAGCGTAGTGTGACATAGTTCCATGTCTCTTTAGTGACTTCGGTCATTACGGAGACGTGGAACTTTCGATGAAGCGGGCGCGTGAGCGATCCCGTGGAGAGATCACTAGTGAGAATGATGACATGAGTAGCGACAAACAGTGTGAGAGACACTGTCGCCGAAAGTCCAAGGGTTCCTGCTTAAAGCTAATCTGAGCAGGGTAAGCCGACCCCTAAGGCGAGGCCGAAAGGCGTAGTCGATGGGAACCAGGTTAATATTCCTGGGCCAGATGGAAGTGACGGATCATGAAGGTTGTTCACCCTTATCGGATTGGGTGGGCCGCTGATTGGTTCCTGGAAATAGCTCCATCGCTAGATCGTACCCTAAACCAACACAGGTGGACTGGTAGAGAATACCAAGGCGCTTGAGAGAACTACGTTGAAGGAACTCGGCAAAATACCTCCGTAAGTCCGCGAGAAGGAGGCCCAGTTGGTACGCAAGTTTTGGCCGGGGCACAAACCAGGGGGTGGCGACTGTTTATTAAAAACACATGGCTCTGCGAAGTCGCAAGATCACGTATAGGGTCTGACGTCTGTTCGGTGCCCGAAGGTTAAAAAGGAGGGGTGAGAGCTCTGAATTGAAGCCTAGGTAAACGGCGGCCGTAACTATAACGGTCCTAAGGTAACGAAATTCCTTGTCGGGTAAGTTCCGACCTGCACGAATGGTGTAACGATCTCCCCACTGTCTCCACCAGGGACTCAGCGAAATTGCACTTTCGGTGAAGATACCGGGTACCCGCAGCAGGACGGAAAGACCCTGTGCACCTTTACTAGCAACGTCACCTGGCATCAGGACTATCATGTGCAGGATATGTGGTAGACTTTGAAGCCTGAACGCCAGTTTGGGTGGAGCCTCCCTTGAGATACCACCCTTGTTCTGCTTGATGTCTAACCGCGGTCCGTTATCCGGATCCGGGACCATGCGTGGCGGGTAGTTTGACTGGGGGCGGTCGCCTCCTAAAGCGTAACGGCGGCGCGCGAAGGTTGGCTCAGACCGGTCGGAAATCGGTCGTTGAGTGCAATGGCAGAAGCCAGCCTGACTGCGAGACTGACAAGTCGAGCAGAGTCGAAAGACGGCCATAGTGATCCGGTGGTCCCAAGTGGGAGGGCCATCGCTCAACGGATAAAAGGTACGCCGGGGATAACAGGCTGATACTGCCCAAGAGTCCATATCGACGGCAGTGTTTGGCACCTCGATGTCGGCTCATCTCATCCTCGTGGCTGGAGCAGGTCCCAGCGGTACGGCTGTTCGCCGTTTAAAGAGGTACGTGAGCTGGGTTTAGAACGTCGTGAGACAGTTCGGTCCCTATCTGCTACGGGCGTTCGAGATTTGAGAGGATTTGACCTTAGTACGAGAGGACCGGGTTGAACGATCCACTGGTGGACCAGTTGTTGTGCCAGCGGCAGTGCTGTGGGTAGCTATGAACGGACAGGATAACCGCTGAAGGCATCTAAGCGGGAAGCCCCCTTCAAAACAAGATCTCCCTTGAGAGCCGTGGAAGACCACCACGTCGATAGGCCAGAGATGTAAGTGCGGCAACGTGTTCAGTTGACCGGTACTAATTGCTCGATAGGCTTGATTTGATCCAGTAATAGCCAGACAAGGCTAAGCTGATCCAATCGTCATACACCAAGACATTAGAGTACGTGGACTTGACAGAGGTTTTTCATGGTTTGGTGGTCATAGCGCGAGCAAACACCCGATCCCATCCCGAACTCGGCAGTTAAGTGCCGTCGCGCCGATGGTACTGCGTCTTAAGACGTGGGAGAGTAGGTCACCGCCAAACCTAGTAAAACCTCTGTACCCGTATCTCTCTATCGATGCGCCTCATATCAGACTTGACTTGAGGCAGCGCAATTGGCGCGGGATGGAGCAGCCCGGTAGCTCGTCAGGCTCATAACCTGAAGGTCGTAGGTTCAAATCCTACTCCCGCAACCAACGATCCTTGCGATAGCAAGTTGTCTAGCGCCTCGGCCTCCGAAAGGAAGTCGGGGTTTTTCTTTCCTGCCGCAAAACGCAGGATTGCGCCCAGATCGCCGCGCAGGATGATCGCCAATTCCCCATTGTCAGGCATGAGCGTTACTTGCTCGAACAGCGATCGCAGACCTTCGACTGCTGGTGACAACACCGAATTCCGTCAGGGACCATTGGAGGATGCTGCATGAACTGAACCTCCAAAGGTCACTAACGGGATTGTCCCTCACCGGACGAGATCTGTGGGTGACGCCGAAAATGGCTGCTGCGCAACGCGAAGCGCAAGACTAAGCTGTCTGCACTACGGACCTGAACGTTTCATTTTCCCGAAGGAAATTTCCGAATTGTTGCCATGATGAAGTGTCTCCATTCTTGGAATGCAAGTCGTAAGGCTATGTTTTAAAATGCTTATCTTGGTGTTACCAAGGATAGAGACGGGCGTTCGCATCGCCCCGCCCGCTCCAATGGGAACTCATTCAAAACAAACGGCTGCAATGCAAATTGCGGCCGTTGTTTTGTCTTGTGCGACCGATTGACCGAGGACAATGCAAGTCGGGTTGCTTCTGCAAGGCAAACAAGGCCCGCCTCCCCGTCCATGATCAACACTTTCGAACCGACGTATCAGGCTGTATCCGAGACGCGGACCGATGCACGTAATGTCTAAACACCGGGCGATGAAACAAGCGGATGTAATTTTCCGATGTCGCAAACCCAGCGGTCATTTCGCTGCTATATCTTTCGCCGCCTCCCCACACATTTTGGCCCAAATAATTGACCTTACGTCATGTAGAGTGAGGTTCGAGAATTGATTTTTATCAAGTCAAGACAATTGCCTCCAACATATTCGTATGAGTGCATGAGTTGTGACGTGGCAAAGAACCTCCGCCAACTCAGAAATATAAAAAGTGCTCAGTCCTCTGGGGACTCGGGTGTGAACAGACCGTGAGGAAACAAAATGGCCGATCCAGATCCAGTACTTATTACCAACCCGGATTTCACAGTATCTCATACTTTCAGCATCGACGACCTCACCGGAGGGTTCGACGGTCTGAAACAGGGCGATCTTCCGAATGGTGACACAACCATCATCGATTTCAATTCCACCACAACGAAAAACGCAGATGGTACGATTCTGTATCCGGTCAATTCCGATTTCGGCTATGTCACGACGGATTTTGTCGGCGCAATCGAAAAGACCCGCGACGACAACCCGGAATATGAAGAAGGCTGGATTGGCGACCTGAAGGGCGCGGGCGACGTGCAGGCGGGTGTTGTCATTTCGGACGCACCGACTGACACGTTCAAGACGCCCGCAGTGCTGGGCACATGGCTGGCGGGGCTGGGCGGCAACACCGTCAAGGCCTCGACCGAGCATTATGTCGTGATGCAAAACATCCTGTCTGACGCGATGTATCCAGATGATCCGAACGCGATCTATGACCTCGACGACGATCTTTATGTTATCGGCGGCACCTATGACGGCATGCTGATGGATGACGCGATCATCGCTTCCGGCGACACCAACGGCGACGGCGTGGCCGACATCAAGGACGTGCTGGCCCCGAACGAGACCGAGATCGATATCAACATCGCGGCCAGCACCGACTATTCGGTGACGGTGAAGGACGACGGCAAGTTGCTCTATCGCTGGGGCAACACGATCAAGAAGCCGAATGACATGCGTCTGGATATCAAGCTGGACCTACCGGACGAGTTTACCGAGATCGACACCAACAGTGGATTGACCAAACTGTTCAAGATCACTGCGGCCGAGCTATCGACCGATCACACTGTCACCAACAACCCCAATGATCAGATCCGGCCCGAGGACCTCGAAAACGAGGCCGCCATTGGCCAGTTGCCGACCTATTCGATCGTGTCGGACTACAACCTTGACGGCAACGGCCCGCGCGAGGTCTGGGTCACTACCGACGACTACTATGCAGGCGACGGTACGCTTTACCCGGCAGGCACGATCCTGCGCGATGATTTCCTAGCTGATAACTGGGCCAGCAGTGACATTGCTGCGGTGGGCGCGGCGGACGGGGCCGCGGGCTTCACCAACGCGTGGTATACCACCATGGATCGTGAACCCTTCGAGGCGGACCTGAACGATACCTTGGACGGTTATGACATTGGCCCGCGCTGGCGCTTGCAGCCTGACAAGTACGGACAGGACCTGCCCAGCGTTGTGATTCCGCTGGATCCAAGCCTCCAGCCGCCTCCGACGAAGAACGAGGTCAAGTATGACGTGGGCACCGACACCACGACGGTGATCAACTTGCTTGACTGGGGCGCGTCTGTGTCGCCGCTTTCGATCAGCGCGGGCTATCATAACAACTCGGGCACCGTGTCCTCCAACGGCGTGAACATGACCAACGACCTCGACGTGGCCTTCTACATCAAGGGTGATGTCAAGCCAGCAACGCTGTATGACACCACCGTTCTGATGAATTACGAAGAGATCACCATCAACGCGGCCAACATCGCGGTAAACGGTGCGAACGATGTCGATGACTACCTGGTCGGACAGGGTGGCAACACCTTCTTTGGTGGAACCGGCAACGACCTCTTCGTGGTAAACTATGGCGGCAGCGGCAACTGGTCCGCGCTCAATGCAAGCACCATCACGGATTTCAATCTGGATGACGACATGCTCAGCTTGATTGACCTGAACGTGACCGACGACAACTTCCTCGACGTGCTGGACCAGACAGTTGTCGGGTCCGATCTGGTGATCGAACTGGGCGACAACGAACTGGTGACACTGACCGGCGTAACCGAAGAGCTCGACTTCGAAGAGCACTTCCAGTTGATCAACCGTTCGGTGACACCACTCGGTCTCGTCGGCACTCCGGGGGACGATTACCTTGTGGGCGACAGCGCAGACAACCAGATGTTCGGGCTCGCAGGAAATGACACGTTGCTCGGCCTCGATGGCAACGACGTTCTTGTCGGCGGAACCGGTGCTGACCTGATGGACGGCGGAGACGGCGACGATATCTTCTTCTTCGACGATGACGGCGATGTCGTGACCGGCGGCGCCGGCATCGACAGGGCCCGCATGGACAACGGCGCGGCCGGGATCGACCTGACCTTGACCGGTTGGAGCGGTGTCGAAATCCTCGTCACGAGTGATCTGGCAGACACGGTCGATGCCTCTTCGCAAACCACCGGCATGACGATCAGCACCAAGGACGGCGACGACTCGATCATCGGCACCCAGGGTGCAGACAAGATCTTTGCCGGCGCTGGCAACGACACGCTGGATGGTGGCGATGGCAATGATGCTCTGTTTGGCCAAGGCGGGACCGACCTCTTTTACGGCGGTGCCGGCGACGACTTCTTTTATCTGGATACCTCCACAGACAGAGTGGCAGACGCAGGCACAGGTTCAGACCGTGCAGTCCTCGAAACCGCAGATATGAGCATCTCGGTTGACGCGACATGGGTCGGCCTGGAACGCATTGACGCCAGCACAGGCAGCGAAACGATTGATGCCAGCGCCTATTCAGAAGCGATCGTCATGTTGGGTAAAGAGGGCGCAGACACCCTCACTGGAGGCTCCGGGAATGACGTCCTTTACGGCCATGCCGGCGCGGACGTGCTCGATGGAGGATCAGGTGGTGTTGATCAACTCTTTGGCGGCGCGGGCGATAACGCGATAGATACCTTTGTCTTTGGCGATGGTTCTGGTGTCGATCGCGTGCGTGATTGGGAAGATGGTTTTGATCTGATGGATGTCAGTGGCATCACAGGTGTCACCGGTTTTGGGGATCTTACGATTTTCACCAATGCAACCAACACAATGGTTGATGCAGGTAATGAAATGATCGTTCTTGTAAGCTGGGTCGATGGCGTGGACGGCGCGCTGACGGATGCCGATTTCCTTTTTGCCTAAGGCAGACAGCCCCAAACCCATTGGTCAACAAAGAGACGAGCGGGCGCATCGCAGCGCCCGCTCTTATTCGTTTTCCATGGCTGCATTGTGCAATGAACGGCAGCATTCAAAATGGGCGAACCTGCTTGTGTAGAACATGCTCACAGGAGCCGGTCGTGCCACAGACGTTGCAAATACGCGAAGCGTTCCGAGCGTATCGCAACAAATGCAGTTCAAATCAGTGCCGCAACGCGTCGCTCACAGCGTTCAAGCTGCATGCACTGATGGTTCTGCATTCGCGCTGTTGATGTTCGCCGCAACCAGATTGCAGGAATCTCCTACAAACAAAGGATTTTCGATCCTTTGGGCAAACCGAATATGTCCCCCGATCAAAGTCGTTGCGCCGCGTCTGCGTCAGCGCAAATCCTGTCCTTGTCAGATCATTCGACCGGGAACTGTCGCGCGCAACGTCGCGCAATCTTGCGAACCCCCCCCCGCCGATTGCAAAAGTGTGCGTCGTTTCCCTATCACCCGCATAGCAGCTACCTTTTGTCGCTCAGTCCCACTGACGTGATGGGTCAGAATACTGACACTGCCTAAAGCAACGCATCCTTGAGTTCAGGCTCGATCAGACCGTATCTGTGCATTGTCACTGCCATTGCGCCAAATGTATTCGCACATCGCAATGCTGCTGCCTCTGATCCCTCATAGGTTTTGGCCCCTGCACCCTGTGCCAAGACGATTGCACCTATGATCGCAGGGCGCCTCAAAACACCTGAAAGGTTATTGTGGTCAACGAATTAGTTAACGACATTTACGCTCAGCTTGTTGCAACCGGTAACCAGACCATCGCGAAAAAGCACCTTAAAGTAGTGCTACTAGACTT
Source organism: uncultured Alphaproteobacteria bacterium (assembly GCA_942490645.1). Lineage (GTDB taxonomy): Bacteria > Pseudomonadota > Alphaproteobacteria > Rhodobacterales > Rhodobacteraceae > CALNXN01. Next base: position 44,521 of record CALNXN010000011.1, read on the forward strand.
GTTCGTGAATTGGTGCGCCGATCCAACAATCAAGACCGTGCACTCTCGCAACTCGAATGACGACCAGGCAAAAAGCATAAAAACGAACTGAAAATTTCCCGAAAGACAATCGACGTGGTGTGACCGGCTTCCCTGAAATGTCCGGCGTTTGAGGTTAGCCTGTTCTCCAACTGAGGAGACAGACATTGAAGATCAGCAGCATCTAAGGTTACTTCGGGCTCAAACCGGACATGCGCGGCAATACGGGCGCGATAGCCAAGGCCACGTGATCTGCCGCCGGGTGGCGCACCTGCATTATTTGCTTGAGAAAGGGTAGGGGCGAGCCAGTCCAGTCAGGTTTTCTAGATTACAATGTGATGGTTTACCCGCCAAACGAGAACTTCGTTGACTCAATACTGCTCCAAACCGAAAGTGTTGGCCATTGTGGACAGTGCTTGGGGGGCTGTATGCGATTTGGGACTATAGCTGTGTGTTGTGCATTGGCGGTGAGCGGATGTGCCGACGACTATTTGTTGGAGGCTGAGCGACAAGTCGTAAACGGAACAAGCGTTACGTCTGGATCATCGCTGAACGCGTTGTCGTTATATGGGTGGGAAATGTCGGCAGCTTACAGAAGTGCTGCGCGAGAAACGATAACGACCCAAGATGTCCAATCATTTCTTGTTTTCCTGGCTGCGGGGTCGTTCGTGACGGGAGCAGTTGGAAGCGCGTCTGATGCGGCTTTGGCAAATAGAGCCATCGCGGGGGCTGCTGTGCAACAGATTGGGGGACGTACGGCGCCAAGGTCCGCGATCCAGGGAATGTATGTCGGAGCGAAACGGTTGAACTGCATCGCGTCGGTGGCGAAGTCAGGGCAATACACACTGCCAGAAGGCAATACGCAAAAAGCAGCGAGTGCGCTTGTGTTCGGCGCGATTGAAGAGGTTCGGATCACCACGCGGGAGAGCCTTGTCCGTGAAATCGCGGATTATGATGGGCTAGTGACGGCAATTACACCCGCACGCGATGTTAACGCCTTGACCGGGGAGGCAGCGGATGCCGCTGCTGTGGCCGCTTTTTCAACGCAGCTGACCGCGTGTTTGGCGAAGAAAGCCGAAAAAACAGATTGAGCCTTGGCAGCAATGGAAGATTTGCTTTTGCCCCCTGTATCGCAGGGTGTGAAACTGCGTCACTTTTTTGCGTGGATCGGGGAGGCTTGTCGCTTTTGGGCGAGATCGATTGTGAAAAATGAACTCGGCTGGACAGTAGAAACAGCGAGGTTCACATGGATCAACAAGAGGCAAGCCTGATCAATCTGGCGCGGTACCCGATCAACACCAAATCCCCTGCGCGTGACGCTGTTCTTGCTCAGGTTCGCAAGGATCTGGAGCGCGACGGCTGTGCTGTGCTGAAAGGTTTCCTGACGCAGGACGGCGTTGACGCGCTGCGGCAAGAAGCGGACAGCGTTGCAGACCGGGGGCACAGGTCGTTTAGCAGGACGAACGCCTATTTTACCAAAGACGATCCGACCCTGCGTGCAGACGATCCGCGGCGGCAATTTTTTGAGCGATCCAATGCGTTTATTCCTGCTGACAATTTCGCAAAAGACGGCGCCTTGAGATCGATACATGATTTCGACGGTTTTGATGGGTTTATTCAAGATTGCCTGCAGGAAAGCCGGTTTTTCCGCTATGCTGACCCACTGGCCGATGTGATCGTGAACATGGCCGATGAGGGGAACGGCTTTCCCTGGCATTTCGATACCAACAATTTCACGGTGACGCTGGCGATCCAGAACGCCGAAGCGGGCGGGGCATTCGAGTATGCCGCCGGAATTCGCGAAGGGGATGAGAACTTTGCGGAGGTCAAACGCGTGCTGGACGGGACATCGGACCATGTCACTGTGCTGGAGTTGGAGCCGGGAGATTTACAGCTTTTCCGGGGTCGGTATTCGTTGCACCGTGTTGCACCCCTGAAGGGCAAGACACCGCGGTATGTGGCGATTTTCTCATACGTGGAAGAGCCGGATATGGTGGGCAGTCCGGAGCGCACTGAGCAGCTTTATGGTAGAACGCTGCCTGTTCACTGGGAAAGGGCGGGCAAACGGGCAGACGCCTATATTGATTGAGCCAGTTCATAGACGTGAGCAGTTCATTAGGTGGAAGGCGCGGTGAGCGCCGGCCGGGGATGAGGCCCCGCAGTGTTCATGCGCCTGATGGTCTGTGCCTGAACCGGGCAGGGGGCACACACCTCTCCAAACCTGTGGTCAAACCCCGCGTCCTGTCCTAGTCTGCGCAGAGGGCGCATCGACCAAGGGGGGATAAACCATGCCATCACAAAGGCTTGCGGGAAAGCGGGTGCTTGTCACGGCGGCGGGGCAGGGGATTGGACGCGCGAGCGCGATTGCGATGGCCGAGGTGGGCGCGGAGGTGTTTGCGACGGATGTGAATGCGCAGACGCTGGAGGGACTGGACGGGATAGAGACCTTTGTTCTGGATGCCTGCAACGATGCCAGCGTGGTCGAGGGCGTGGCGCGGGCACGGCCGGATGTCTTGTTCAACTGCGCGGGGTTCGTGCATCACGGCACGGTTCTGGATGCTGACGGCGATGATTGGGACTTTGCGTTTGACCTGAATGTGCGCTCAATGATGCGGACGATCAAGGCGGCCTTACCGGGGATGCTGGAGCGTGGCAGCGGGTCGATCATTAACATGTCGTCGGCCTGCTCATCCGTGATCGGCGCGCCCAACCGGTTCATCTACGGCACGACCAAGGCGGCGGTGATCGGGTTAACCAAATCGGTGGCGGTGGATTTCATCGACAAGGGGATACGGTGCAACTGCATCTGTCCGGGTACGGTCGAAAGCCCAAGCTGGCACGCGCGGGTCAAGGCTTTGGGTGAGGAAATGGGCAGCTATGACGCGGCACTTGAGGCCTTCGTCAGCCGTCAGCCGATGGGCCGGGTGGCCGGGCCCGAAGAGATTGCAGCACTGGTGGTGTATCTGGCCAGCGACGAGAGCGCCTTCACCACGGGGCATCCCCATATCATCGACGGAGGTTGGTCGGGCCAATGAGCAAACGGATTGGAATTGAGGATCTGCGGTCGCGCAAGTGGTTCATGAACCCCGACAACCCGGAGATGACGGCGCTCTATCTGGAGCGGTATCTGAATTACGGGCTGACGCGGGGGGAGTTGCAATCGGGCAAGCCAATCATCGGGATTGCGCAGACGGGCAGCGATCTGAGCCCGTGCAACCGGCATCATCTGGAGCTGACCAAGCGGGTGCGGGACGGGATCATCGCGGCGGGCGGCACCTGCATCGAGGTGCCGGTGCATCCCATTCAAGAAACGGGCAAGCGACCCACAGCGATGCTGGACCGGAATTTGGCCTATTTGTCCTTGGTAGAGACGCTTTTTGGCTATCCGCTGGACGGCGTGGTGCTGAACATTGGCTGTGACAAGACGACGCCCGCGCTGCTGATGGCGGCGGCGACGGTGAACATCCCGGCGATTGCGCTGTCGGTCGGGCCGATGCTGAACGGGTGGTTCCGGGGCGAGCGGACGGGGTCCGGCACGATCATCTGGAAAGCGCGCGAGTTGCTGGCCGCCGGAGAGATTGACGATGACGGGTTCATGGAGCTGGTGGCCAGTTCCGCGCCCTCGGTCGGGTATTGCAACACGATGGGCACGGCCACGACGATGAATTCGCTGGCCGAGGCACTGGGCATGCAGCTGCCCGGATCGGCTGCGATCCCGGCGCCTTACCGCGAACGGGGACAGATGAGCTATGAGACTGGCAAACGCATTGTGGAGATGGTGTGGGAAGATTTGCGCCCTTCCGACATCATGACGCGCGAAGCCTTCGAGAATGCAATTGTCATCAATTCGGCCATTGGCGGATCGACCAACGCGCCCATTCACCTCAACGGCATTGCGCGGCATCTGGGCGTGCCGCTGGACAATGACGATTGGCAAAAGCTGGGCCATCACGTGCCGCTTTTGGTGAATTTGCAGCCTGCGGGCGAATATCTGGGCGAAGACTACAGCCATGCAGGCGGTGTGCCTGCGGTCGTGGGCGAATTGCTGGAGGCGGGGCTGTTGCCACACCCGGATGCGATCACTGCCAATGGCCAGACGATCGCTGAAAACTGCAGCGCGCGGCGGTCGGAAGACACCAAGGTGATCAAGCCGGTGTCTGATCCGCTGGTCGAGCAGGCGGGGTTTTTGAACCTGTCGGGCAACCTCTTTGAAAGTGCGTTGATGAAGACCAGCGTCATCTCGGAGAGTTTTCGCAAGATCTACCTGTCCAATCCCGATGACCCGGAGGCGTTTGAAGGCCGTGCGGTGGTTTTTGACGGGCCGGAGGATTTTCACCACCGTATTGATGATCCGGCGGAAAAGATCGACGCGGATTGCGTGCTGTTCATGCGTGGGGCAGGGCCCAAAGGCTATCCCGGTGGGGCGGAGGTGGTGAACATGCGCCCGCCTGCGTATCTGATCAAACAGGGCGTCGAGGCGCTGCCGTGCATTGGCGATGGGCGGCAATCGGGCACCTCGGGCAGCCCGTCGATCCTGAACGCGTCACCCGAGGCCGCGGACGGCGGCGGTCTGGCGCTGTTGCAGACGGGCGACCGGGTGCGCATTGATCTGGGCCGTGGCACGGTGGATATGCTGGTGGGGCTGGACGCATTGGCCGAGCGGGCGCGCGACTTGGCGCGCAGCGGTGGCTATGACGCGCCCGTCAGCCAAACCCCGTGGCAGGAATTGTTCCGCGAAAAGGTGGGCCGGTTCGACAAGGGCATGACGCTGGAGGGGGCCGACGCCTACCAAGATATTTCGCGCAAACATGTGCCGCGCGACAATCACTGAAGAGGACAAGCTATGAAACTGGTACGGTTCGGAGCGCCCGGCGCGGAAAAGCCGGGGATGATGGATGGCAACGTGCTGCGCGATCTGTCGGGGCATGTAGACGACATCACGGGCGCCACGCTGGATGATGCGACGCTTGCGCGGTTGCGTGCGATTGATCCCGCCAGCCTGCCTGCTGTGGCGGGTGATCCACGCATCGGGCCGTGCGTGGGTAACATCGGCAAATTCCTGTGCATCGGGCTGAATTATTCCGATCACGCCGCCGAATCTGGCATGCCGATCCCGGAGCATCCGATCCTGTTTTTCAAAGCCAATTCCGCCGTCGTCGGGCCGAATGACGATGTCATGTTGCCGCGCGGATCAACGCAGGGAGATTGGGAAGTCGAGCTGGGCGTGGTGATCGGGAAAACGGCGAAATACGTCTCTAAAGCAGAGGCTTTGGACCATGTCGCGGGCTATTGCATCGTCAATGATGTATCCGAGCGACATTTTCAGAACCACCTGACAGGGCAGTGGACCAAGGGCAAATCCTGCGACACGTTCGGGCCGACGGGGCCGTGGCTGGTCACGCGCGACGAGGTGGGTGATCCGCAGGATATGGCGATGTCGCTGGACGTGAACGGCGAGCGGATGCAGACGGGCAACACAGGCACGATGATCTTTTCCGTGGCCGAGATCATCGAACATCTGAGTGCGCTTTTCACGCTGCATCCCGGCGATGTGATTTCGACGGGCACGCCCCCGGGTGTAGGCATGGGGATGACGCCCAAGCGGTTCCTCAAACCCGGTGACGTGATGGAATTGGAGATCGAGGGGCTGGGCCAGCAACGCCAGACGGTCGGTCAGGATGCCTGATCTTCTTGTCTGTGGCGGAATGGAAAAGTGGTTCGCCGCCCGCGTGGAGGAAGCGTTCACGCTGCACCCTGAGGCGGGCGACTACCCGGCCGACAAGATCACCCATGTGATGACACATAGCGGGATCGGCATTGCGCCCGAGATCATGGCGCAACTGCCGAACCTTGAGATGATCAGCTGTCTGGGCGTGGGATATGACGCAATCGACACCACCGAAGCGCAGCGGCGCGGCATCATGGTGACGCATACGCCCGGCGTTTTGAGCGCGGATGTGGCGAGCACGGCAGTGATGCTGATGATGGCGTGCTACCGCGAATTGCTGCGCGATGACGCATGGGTGCGGCAGGGCAAATGGGAGAGCGAGGGCACGCCCCCGCTGACGCGCACGATGGAGGGGCAGACCGTCGGTATTCTGGGGCTGGGCCGGATCGGGCAGGCGATCGCCGACAAACTGGCCCCGTGGGACACGACAATCGTCTATCATACGCGGCGTAAAAAGGACGTGGATTACAGGTATTACGATGATCTGACGACGATGGCGGCGGATGTGGATTGCCTGATCTGCGTCACGCCGGGTGGCGATGAAACGCTGCATTTGGTGAACGCGCAAGTGATCGAGGCGCTGGGGCCGAATGGGACGTTGATCAATGTGGCGCGCGGGTCCGTGGTGGACGAGACGGCGCTGATTGGGGCGTTGCAAGCGGGCACGCTGGGTTGGGCGGGTCTGGATGTGTTCGAGGACGAGCCTCGCGTGCCGCAAGCGTTGCGTGACATGGCCAATGTGGTGCTGCTGCCACATGTGGGCAGTGCCACGGTCGAGACCCGCGCGGCGATGGCAGGGCTGATGGTGGACAACCTGTTGCAACATGTGCGCGATGGCGCCGTGTTGACGCCGGTGCCCGAATGCGTGGGGCTGTGACTGCCTGATGCTGGAGTTCGCGCTCGCGGTTGTCTTTTTGATCATCACGCCAGGGCCGGGGGTTTTGACCACCGCAGGGGTCGGCGCGGCCTACGGGTATCGCAACGGGCTGGCATTCATTGCGGGGCTTTTCGTGGGCGGGCATATCGTGATGGTGCTGGTGATTTCGGGCATCGCCGCGGCGGGTCTGGCGATCCCGTGGTTGCGCACTGTGCTGCTGGTGCTGTCAGTGTGTTATCTGCTGTTTTTGGCGTTTCGGGTGGCTACGGTAGGCAGTCGGATCGGGTTTATCGATCCGAACGCACCCCTGGGGTTCTGGAATGGGCTAGCCCTCCAGCCGATCAATCCCAAGGCCTATGTGGTGACGACCACGCTGTTTTCAGGCTTTGCGTTTCTGCCTGACGCGCCCATGGCCGAGATTGCGCTGAAGCTGGTGATCTACAATGCGATCTGGGTGCCTATTCACGTGGCATGGCTGTGGGCGGGTGTCAGCCTGCATGCGCTGAACCTGCGCCACAGGACGCAGCGGGTGATCAACATAGGGATGGCCCTGTCGATGCTGGCGGTCGTTGGTCTGGCGATTGCGGCGGGCGTGCAGCCCTAGTCGTTGTTGAGCCTCACGCCGATGCCCACGAGCGAGCCGAGAAGGCCAAAGATGGTGCGCGCCGCGTTGACGGGGCTTTCGGTGGCCAAAACGGTGTCTTTGGGGTTGATCTCGAACTGGCGGGCGGCAAAGAGGCCGTCGGCGCTGGTCAGGTCGATGGTAAAGACGACTTGGGTTTTCTCAGGCCCGGACCCGTCGCTGCGCAAGGCGGAGGCGGGGTAATCGCGCAGGATCAGCACGCCTTGGGGGTTGGCGGTGTTCTGGGCCAGCCCGCCGGTGATCGACAGCGCCTCAAGCGCCGTAATGTATTCTTTTTCGAAATAGACAAGCTGTTCGGTGCCGGTGGCACCGAGCGAGATGAAATAACGGTCATCTTCATCCACGATAATCTTGTCATCGCCGCGCAGGGCAATGTTCTTGGAGGCGTTGGCCAAAAGCGCCTTGGCCGGAATTTCATATGTGTGGGTGCCGCGGATCAGGCGCACCAGCGGGTTGCGCAGGCTGTTGTCGATACCGCCAGCCTGACTGAGCACCGACAGGATGGTGTAATTGCGACCGGGCAGAGGGTAGGTTCCCGGCGCCGCCACACCGCGTACGACATCGACGGAATTGGCCTGACCGGCCTGCAGGCCAAGCTGCACCTGTGCAGAAGGCACGATCATTTCCAGATTGGTCTGGATCTTGCGCCGGGCGCTGTCGGGGGTCATGCCGCGCACTTCGACCTCGTCGATATAGGGCACGAAAATCTTGCCACTGGGCGAAACGACCAGCCCTTTCATCTCGACATTGTTCTGCTCAACACCGGTGATCAGCGAATTGTCCTGACTGTCCCAGATCACCAGATCGACCAGATCACCCGCACGGATGATGTTGGAAGCGGGTCCCTTGCCATTCGAGAGCCAGTTGTAGCGACCTGACCATCCGGTCGCAGGCCATTTTGCAAGCTCCGGCACGCTGATGCGGGTGACGGGCACGACAGAGAAGGGGGCATCTTCGGAGGTACTGCCGCGCAAAATCTCGCCCTGCACGGCCGCGCCACGCGGCAGATTGCAGGCGGCAAGCACCAACACAAGGGCCAGCGACACCAGTATTTTTGGTGAAATACGCAACGTCTGCCTCCGGACTGCTCTGTCTCTTTGACTCAGTCGTACAACCAAACGATGAAGCAATATAGTCTTTTGAATGCGGAAGTGCGCAAAGTTGCGGATTGGCCACTTCGACATTAGGCGCCCTATGGGCACCGTACGCTGGGCTTAACCCTCTGAAAGGTTTTTGCCGCAGTTTCGCCGGGATCATTCTCATTCATGACGGGACCATTCCATGACCGATACCTCAAGCAGCCTGTCTTTGCCCTATATCCAACCCAGCCAGGCGCAAAAACATGTCACCCATAACGAAGCGCTGCGCATTCTTGATGTGCTGGTGCAATTGGGGGTCGTGTCGGATGACCAATCCGCGCCGCCGCCCGTACCCGTCGATGGCGCGCGTTATATCGTGGGCGAGGCGCCAACGGGCGCGTGGGCCGGTCATGCGCGGGATGTGGCGCTTTTTGACAATGGCGTGTGGCGGTTTTTCGCGCCCAAGATGGGATGGCGCGCCTATGTGGCCTCGCATGAGACGCTTGTGGTGCATGATGGCACCGACTGGCTGGAGATCGACAGCGCCGAGTTGCAAGATCTGGATGCGGTCGGGCTGGGCATGGTGGCCCCGCCTGCGACGCCCTTTTCCGCCAAGCTGAACGCGGCCCTTTGGACAGCGCTTTATGTCGCCGACGGTGGCACCGGCAACATGGTGCAAACGCTCAACAAGCAGACCGCCGGCGATGATCTGGGGTTCGTCTTTCAGCGCGATTTCGCCACACGGGGTCTGCTGGGCATGTTCGGGGATAACAACCTGCGGCTGGCAACGACGGTGGACGGCACGAATTTCACTGATGGGCTGATCGTGGACAGCGCCACAGGCGTTGTGGCGCAACCCAATTTGCCGCGCTTCAAGGCATATACGAACTTCGACAATTTCTGTGGTGCGGATGTCTGGACCAAGATCGCGTTGAACATCGCAGAATTCAACGATCAGGCGGCGTTTGATCCGGCCACCAATGTGTTCACCGCCCCCGTGAGCGGCAGCTATATGCTGGGCGGGACGCTGGTGTTCAAGCAAGACAGCAGCGATCAGGCGCGCATGGCCGGGCGGCTTGTCATCAACGCCAGCACCGAGATTGCGGGTTCGGTCGGTGGTGTGACGGGTCCTCATGTGGACGGCCAGACATCGCTGAGCGTGCAGAGCATGGCGGCGTTGAATGCCGGTGATACGGTTGAATTGCAGTGCATGATGCGCGGATTTGGCGGCTATGCGCTGGCGGACCAGAGCAGCCTGTGGGGCTTTTCGGTGGGTTGAAATTCAGGGCAGTAACCAGAAATCATCTGGTCCGATCAGAGTTTCCGGCGCGGGGTCCAGATCGACGGGTGCCGCTTTGGCGAAGGCTGCGGTTGCGCCCGTGGCGGAATCGCCCTGTGAGGGCAGTTGCAGCGTGAATTCGATGCGCATGTTCGCCCATGGGTCGAGGTCAAAGACGAAGCTGTCGAAGTTGGACGCGCTGAGCCCGGAACCGGACAGGACGGGCTCGGCGTTGGCGTCGTCGCCCCCTGCGCCGCCGTCCCACAATTGGGTCGTTCTGACATAGTAGGGGCTGTCTTCGAGCAGTTGCGACAGATCAAGCGAGATGTCTTCGAGCCGCGCGCCCGAGCGTTCGGACACGAAAAGAACAACGCGGTCATCGGCGCTGAAGCCATGAACGTCGAATTGGTCCGGGATCGACCAATCGAGCACGGGGCGCAGGCCGACAAGGCTTTCGCTCATCAGCGCAAACATCTCGCCGGCGATCGACAGATCGTCTTCGTCCTTATCCACGAGCGACAGGCCCTGTGCGCGGTCGAACGACAGCGGCCAGATTTGTGCAACGTCAACGCTGTTGATGGCCATTTCAAAGAAGGTTTCCACCATCATGGAAGCGTTTTGCAGACCGCGATTGTTGTCCGCACCATATGAGCGCGTGTTCCATTCGGTGATGTGGTAATCCAACTCGTCCGCGCCGTCTGCACGATCCAGTTGGTCTTCGAAGGACGAGAATTGGTTGAATTTGAATTCGCGCGCGCCGTCGACCACGTCGAACCCACCTGTTTCATAGTAGTGTAGTACAACTGCATCGACGGTGTCGGCCGCCCCCTGCACGGCGTTGAGCGCTGCCGCGATCTGGCTGACCTGTGCGGCGGCGCTGCCTTGTCCCTCAAGCGTGGTCTTGAACCAGCTGCTCAGGTCCTCGGGCGTGTGGATGGCCAGCGCCTCGGCCTCTGTCAGGATGTCGCCGGACCCGTCGGTGGCGACATAAACCACCACAGCATCACGGCTGGAGAATATGCGTGAGGCAGCTGATGTGGATTGGACAGCGATATCCGCGTCCGGATGCGCCGATTCGTCGAGGATCTGTTGAACCAGAACGGACACGGCGCCTGCCACGGTGCCGTATTCGGTGGCCGTCATCTGGCCGCTGCCCCAGAATTCGTTGCCGACCTCAAAGGCGGAGATCTGGACCCCGTAAAAGGCCGCATATTCCAGCGCCTGCCGGACAAATGCTTCCAGATCGGCCAGATAGCTCTGGCTGACCTGTGCGCGTATGCCGTAGGTGCCATCGATTATGGATGAGGCCGCGTTCTGCCCGAAGGCGAGGCGCGTCGGCAGGACGATTGTCGCGTTGAGACCCAGTTCGGCCGATTTTTCAAAAAACTGGTCCATCGGGGTCAGCGTTTCGGTCGGGTCGAAGTTGGATATTTCGGCATTCGGGTCGGTCATGTCAAAGAAGAATTCCGTCGCGGAGCCGCCGGGAAACCGCAGCGTGGAGGCCCCCAGTTCCTGCACGTTGTTGCGCAACGATGGGTCGAACCCAACGAATTCCTCATCATAAATTGTCACCAGATTGACACCGAAGTGCTGCGCGGTCAGCGCATCCTCCTGGTCAAGATTTGGGTCCGCGTTCAGGACATATCCGGTCATGCTATTCGCCTTTGATTTGCATGGACCATATGTGCGGATCTGTGATTAACGACCGCTTAGGACTTTGTGGCCAAAGCGGGGCGTTTCATTAAATATTAAGTGGATGGCGGAGGGTTTACCGAAGCGGCGCGGCTCTGTATCGGGGTCAGGTCACAGCACAGCGAGGCGAAAATGGGCAAGACGTTCAGCCATGAGATCAAGGTGCTTTTTCAGCACTGCGACCCGGCGGGGATCATTTTCTATCCCCGGTATTTCGAAATGGTGAACCAGACCGTGGAGGAATGGTTTGACCTCGCGCTGGAGTATTCCTTTGCGCAAATGCACGTCGAGGATGGGCTGGGCGTGCCCTCGGTCAGCATCGCCGCTGATTTCGACGCGCCCAGCCGGTTGGGCGACAAGCTGACGTGGACGCTGGAGCTGACCAAGATCGGCCGCACGTCGGCGCACGTCCGGGTGCAGGCACATGGGGGCGATGAATTGCGCATGACCGCGACGCCGGTGCTGGTGTGCATGGACCTTGCAACCGGGCGTCCAGTGCCTTGGGAAGACAGTCTGCGCGCGCGAATGCTGGCGTATCAGGCAAAATAGATTTGAGGTTAAAAATTTTAGGCTTGAAGTAAATTCAGGCGAGGCTACGCTATGCGCAAATGAATCGACATGAGGCGGTGGCGATGAAGATAGCATGTTTGGGCGGCGGCCCTGCGGGTCTGTATTTTGCGATTTCGATGAAGCTGCGCGATCCCGCCCATCAAATCACGGTATTCGAGCGCAACAAACCTGATGACACCTTTGGCTGGGGCGTTGTGCTGTCGGACGAAACGCTGGATCACCTTGCCGCGAATGATGTCACCAGCGCCGAAATGATCCGCGCGCATTTCGCCTATTGGGATGACATTGCGGTCGTGCATGACGGGCACCGGATCGTATCGTCTGGTCACGGGTTTTGCGGGATCGGTCGCAAACAGCTGCTGATCTTGCTGCAGGCGCGGGCGCGGGATCTCGGCATTGATCTGCAGTTTGAAACCGACGTGCCAAGCGCGGCCGGGTTGAGCAAGGACTATGATCTGGTCGTCGCCTCGGACGGGCTGAACAGTCGCACGCGGTTGGAGTTCGAGGACGCGTTCAAGCCCGATGTCGATATCCGCAAATGCCCCTTCACATGGCTGGGCACGACGCAGAAATTCGACGACGCGTTCACGTTCATTTTCGAAAAGACCAAACACGGCTGGGTCTGGGCGCACGCCTATCAGTTCGACCCCGACACCGCGACGTTCATCGTGGAATGCAGTCAGGACACCTATGACAAATGGGGGTTCGAGGCGATGAGCAAGGAAGACAGCATCGCCACCTGCGAGGCCATTTTCGCGGATCATCTGGACGGGCACCCCTTGATGTCAAACGCGGGCCACGTGCGCGGATCGGCATGGATCAAGTTCCCGCGCGTGCTGTGCGAACACTGGCACACCGGCAATGTGGTGCTGATGGGTGATGCTGCGGCGACGGCGCATTTTTCGATTGGATCAGGCACCAAGCTGGCGTTGGAGTCCGCGATTGCGCTGGCCGATTACGTCACCGCAGAGCCAACGCTGGAGGCCGCATTCCGCAAATACGAGGACGAACGCCGGGTTGAGGTGCTGAAGCTGCAATCGGCGGCGCGCAATTCGCTGGAGTGGTTCGAGGAGGTGGAGCGCTATCTGGACCTAGACCCGGTGCAGTTCAATTATTCGCTGCTGACACGCTCGCAACGGATCAGCCACGAGAACCTTCGCGAACGCGATCCCGCGTGGCTGCGTTCTGCTGAGGGGTGGTTTCAGGCAAAATCGGGCGTCAATGACACTGGCCCGGTGCGGCATCCGATGTTCGCGCCCTACCGGCTGCGGGACATGGCGCTGAAGAACCGCGTCGTGGTGTCGCCGATGGCGCAATACAAGGCGGTCGAAGGCATGCCGACCGATTGGCACCTGATCCATTATGGCGAGCGCGCCAAGGGCGGCGCGGGGTTGGTCTATACTGAAATGACCTGTGTATCGCCGGAGGGCCGGATCACGCCGGGCTGTCCGGGAATATACACGGACGCACAAGAAGCTGCGTGGAAACGGATCGTGGATTTCGTCCACTCAGAAACCGAAGCCAAGGTCTGCCTTCAGATCGGCCATTCCGGGGCCAAAGGGTCAACCCAAGTGGGCTGGGAAGAGATGGACGCGCCGCTGGCGACGGGCAACTGGCCGCTTGTGTCTGCCTCTGACGTGCCGTGGTCGCCGCGCAACGCGGTGCCCAGTCCGATGACGCGGGCGGATATGGACACGGTCAAGGCACAGTTTGTGGAGGCCACAGAGCGCGCCGCGCGTGCCGGGTTTGATATGATCGAGCTGCACGCCGCACATGGCTATCTGATTTCGAGTTTCATCACCCCGATGCAGAACACCCGCAGCGATGAATACGGTGGCAGCCTTGAAAACCGCCTGCGCTATCCGCTGGAGGTGTTCGACGCGATGCGCTCCGTCTGGCCCGAGGACCGCCCCATGTCGGTGCGAATATCGGCTAATGACTGGGTGGGCGATCTAGGCGTGACGCCCGAAGACGCGGTGCAGATTGCGGCGGCCTTTAAGGCGCATGGTGTGGACATTTGCGATGTTTCCGCAGGCCAAACGAGCGTTGAGGCGCAGCCGGTCTATGGCCGCATGTTCCAAACGCCCTTTTCAGATCGCATCCGCAATGAAACGGGCCTGCCGACGATGGCGGTGGGCAATATCTTCGAGCCGGATCACGTCAATTCGATCCTGATGGCGGGACGGGCCGATCTGGTCTGTCTGGCGCGTCCACATCTGGCCGATCCCTATTGGCTGTTGCATGCGGCCACAGCCTTGGGCGACCGGGCCGAGACATGGCCGCGGCCTTATGAGGCGGGGCGGGATCAGGCGTGGCGTCTGGCCGACAAGGAACAAGCGGAGGAGATACGCGCATGAGACGGGTTTTGGTAACGGGCGGCGGGTCAGGCATTGGCCGCGCAATTGCACGCGATTTTGCGGCGAACGGCGATCAGGTGACGATCTCGGGCCGACGGCTGGACGCATTGGAAGAGACCGATGGAGGCCGCGGCATGACCCTGCGCGCGGGTGACGTGACGGATGAGGCGCAGGTCAAGACGCTCTTTGATACGCCTTATGATGTGGTGGTGGCCAATGCGGGCGCAGCCGGGTCCAAGCCGCTGGCAAAGACTTCGCTGGCCGAATGGCAGAGCACGATAGATGTCTGTCTAACAGGCGTGTTTTTGACGTTTCGCGAGGCGTTGCAGGGCATGCAATCGGGCGGGCGGCTGATTGCGGTGGCGTCGGTGGCCAGCTTGCAAGGCGGTGCCAATATCGCGCCCTATGTCGCGGCCAAGCATGGGGTCTTGGGTCTGGTGCGGTCCTTGGCACTGGAGGTGGCGCGCGAGGGCATCACCTGCAACGCGGTGTGCCCTGCATTCGTGGACACGCCGATGGCCGATGGTGCGGTCAAGGGCGTGGCCAAGCGGTTCGGGATCAGCATCGAGGACGCGACCAAGCAGATCGTGTCGCGCAACCCGATGAAACGGATGATCACACCCGATGAGGTCGTGGCGGCGGTGCGGTTTCTGGCCAGCGCGGAGGCGACGATGATCAACGGTCATGCGCTGAGCGTGTCGGGTGGCGAGATATGATGGAGGGCGCGGTCAAGCCGTCGGATCTGAGCAAGGACCGGTTGCGGGTCTGGCTGCGAATGCTCAAGGCGACGCGGTCGATCGAGGCAGAACTGCGCGAGCGGATGCGTCGGACATGGGATATCACACTGCCCCGGTTTGACGTGATGGCCGCACTGAGCCGCACGCAAGAAGGTCTGAAGATGTCGGATCTGTCGGGCGTCTTGCGGGTGTCGAATGGCAACGTCACGGGCATCGTGGATCGTTTGGTGGCAGATGGTCTGGTCGAGCGGCAAGCAGTCGAGGGGGATCGTCGCGCGTTGCGGGTGCGCCTGACGACGCAGGGCAGACAGCAGTTTGATGAAATGGCCGCCGTGCATGAATTGTGGGTTGATGAGCTGTTGTCGCCCATAGGCGCGCAGGGGCTGAATACCGTACACAGCCGGTTGGGTCGGATCACAGAGACGTTGGAGGACAGGTAATGCCAGAGCATTTCAATTTGAGCTACGAGGGCACGGTGGCCTGCGTGTCACTGGCGCGGCCTGACCGCAAGAACCCGCTGACGTTCGACAGCTACGCGGAGCTGCGCGACTGGTTCCGCGCGCTGCACTATGATGATGAAACGACTGCTGTGGTGTTTGGGTCAAACGGTGGCAACTTCAGTTCGGGTGGTGATGTGCACGACATCATCGGGCCGCTGGTGGGCATGGACATGAAGCAACTGCTGCGGTTTACGCGAATGACCGGCGATCTGGTCAAGGCGCTACTAGGCTGTGGCAAACCGGTGATTGCGGCTGTGGACGGGGTTTGCGTGGGCGCCGGTGCGATCATCGCGATGGCCAGCGATCTGCGGATCGGCACGCCGGAGGCCAAGACCGCATTTCTGTTTACCCGCGTCGGGCTGGCCGGCTGTGACATGGGGGCTTGTGCGATGTTGCCGCGGATCATTGGGCAGGGACGCGCGGCTGAGCTGCTCTATACGGGTCGGTCGATGAGTGGGGATGAGGGCGAACGTTGGGGGTTTTTCAACCGTCTGGTTCCCGCCGATACCTTGCAATCGGAGGCCGTGGCCTTGGCTCAGAGGATATCGGAAGGCCCGAATTTTGCGCATATGATGACAAAGACGATGTTGCAGCAGGAATGGTCGATGACCTTGGATCAGGCGATCGAGGCCGAAGCGCAGGCGCAGGCGATTTGTATGCAAACAGCAGATTTCGAGCGCGCCTACCGGGCGTTTGTGGCAAAGGAAAAGCCGGTGTTCCAAGGCGATTGAGCGCAAAGTTCTTGTGAACCGTTGGAGCCTCCGGCGGGAGTTTGTTTTGAAAGATGAAGAGGGGGCGTGATGCCGGATCGTTCATTTCTGAGCTGGCCATTTTTTGAAGAGCGGCACCGTGAACTGGCGGAGGCACTGGACGCGTGGTGCGATGCGAATCTGAGATCAGTGGATCATTCGGACACGGATGCGGCCTGTGTGGCGCTGGTGCGGATGTTGGGTGAGGGCGGTTGGTTGACCCATTCCGCCGTTGATCCTGCAAAGCCGGGCCGGTTGGATGTGCGCACACTTTGCCTGATCCGGGAGACGCTGGCGCGGTATGACGGGTTGGCGGATTTTGCTTTCGCCATGCAGGGTTTGGGAACCGGCGCTGTGTCGCTCTTTGGCAGTGAGGAGCAGCGTGGCTGGTTGACGCGCACACGGGCGGGTCTGGCGCTGTCGGCCTTTGCGCTGAGCGAGCCGCGGTCGGGTTCGGACGTGGCTGACATGGAGATGACGGCCACGCGGGATGGCAACGGGTTCGTTCTGAACGGCGAAAAAACATGGATCAGCAATGGTGGGATCGCCGATGTGTATACGGTGTTTGCCCGAACAGGCGAGGCGCCCGGTGCAAAAGGGTTGTCGGCCTTTGTGGTGCCTGCTGACACGCCAGGGTTGGAGGTGGCGGAGCGGTTGGAAGTGATGGCGCCGCACCCCTTGGCGCGGCTGCGGTTTGATGATGTGCGCGTGGATGCGGGCGCATTGATCGGCGCCCCCGGCGAGGGCTTCAAGATCGCAATGTCTGTTTTGGATGTGTTCCGTTCGACCGTGGCGGCGGCGGCTTTGGGTTTTGCGCGCCGGGCGTTGGATGTGTCGTTGGAGCGGGTTCGCGAACGCCAGTTGTTCGGTGCGCCGCTGAGCGATTTGCAGATGGTGCAGGGGCATATCGCGGATATGGCGCTGGACGTGGACGCAAGTGCCTTGCTGATTTATCGCGCGGCGTGGACCAAGGATATGGGTGCGCCACGGGTCAGCCGCGAGGCCGCGATGGCCAAGTTGTTTTCAACGGATCAGGCGCAAAAAGTGATCGACAAGGCCGTGCAATTGCATGGCGGCGACGGTGTGCGCGTGGGTGGTGTCACGGAGCAGCTTTACCGTGAAATCAGGGCGTTACGCATCTATGAGGGCGCGTCCGATGTGCAAAAGGTGGTAATTGCGCGGGCGGTGTTGGGCAGTTGAACGAATTTCCTGTAATCAGGGTCATGTTAAACTGATTGAACTCGTTACAAAAACTGACCCATCACGCGGGCAAGGTCGTTCATCCGGTTGGAAAATCCCCATTCATTGTCATACCAGCTGACGACGCGGACCATGCCGCCTTCGGTTACGGTGGTCTGGGCCGCAGCAAAACAAGATGAATGCGGGTCGTGGTTGAAATCGACCGACACCAGAGGATCATCTTCATAAGAGAGCACACCTGCCATGGGCCCGGTGGCGGCCGCGCGGATGGCCTCGTTGACGGCGGCGACGGTTGCCGGAGTGCGGGGCATGAAGGTCAGATCAACAAGCGAGACATTTGCCGTCGGCACGCGGATGGCCGACCCTTCGATCCGCCCGGCCATTTCCGGCAGAACCAGAGAGAGCGCCCTGGCCGCCCCTGTCGATGTGGGGATCATCGAAACCGCGGCTGCGCGGGCGCGGTAGAGATCGCTATGCGCCGTGTCATGGGTCGGCTGATCACCAGTGTAGGCGTGAACGGTCGTCATATATCCGGTCTCGATGCCAAACGCGTCATGAAGCACCGATACGACCGGAGCGAGGCAATTCGTCGTGCAGGACGCGGCGGAGATAATCACATCCTGCGCGCCGATGCCCTGATGGTTGACCCCATAGACCACCGTTTTGTCGGCGTCCTTACCGGGCGCGGATACCAGCACGCGCTTTGCCCCGTTCTTGAGGTGCAGAGCCGCTTTTGCGCGATCTTTGAACACGCCGGTACATTCGTAAACGACGTCGACGTCGCCCCACGGCAGATCCTCGGGCGCGCGGATCGCGGTCAGGCGGATGCGGTGGCCATTCAGTACCATCGTATCGCCATCTAATGAGATTTCTGCAGTCAGCCGACCATGAACACTGTCGTATTTCAGCAGGTGCAGCAGTGTTTCTGCGGGGGCCAGATCATTGATCGCCACGACCTCAAGATCGTTGGCGCCGGTTTCCAAAATCGCGCGCAGTGTGCAGCGCCCGATGCGGCCAAATCCGTTGATTGCAATCTTGGTTGTCATGATCAGATCTCCTGAATAGGGTCGTTTCAAGCTTTGTTAGCGCTATCATTAATCGTGTCGTACCCGATTCAATACCGCGATGCAATGACCTGGCAGGTCGCGCCCCAGCATCTCAGGCGTAGATGAGATTTCGCGCATAGGGAAGCAAGGCCGCGTGACGGTCATTCAAATCCTGTGCCAAGGCAAGATGCTGACGTCCAAAACCGACCTTGCGGTCCATCGGATCCATCTTGGTTTTGATTTGCAGCTTTCGCGCAATCGCTTCCGGCCCCCAAGGGCTGAACGCGTACCACCAAATGCCCAAATCACGGGGCTTGATGTTGACTAACCCAGGCAAATTCGATGCGTGACGTCCGGGCCGATATGATCCTATTTTGTAATTGTGCAGCGTCCGCGTCCGGCTCGGTTCGCGGTACCAGTCAAAATTCAACTCATAGAAGGGAACATCGGTTTCCCAGGCGCCCATGCTTTTCTGGGCCACCAGCGGAAGCGCTGGGTCAGCAATGGTATCAGGGTCGGTATCGACCATCACGGCACCGGGAATACGCCCACCGTTGAACTCTCTTTCCATCAGGAAATGGGTGACATTGTCGATCTGACGACCCACCAGAAACTCTGTTGTGTTCAGCACCAGCTTCCAGCAATTCTCAAATCGCTCCTCGTGCTTCATCACCTCAAAGTCGCACATGATACCCGAAAATGTTAGGTGTTCAGAAGTCACGATTTCCCAGCCGGGCACAAGCTCCCGGCAAATCTCGACAGAAGCATCCGTCGAACGATAGTCGATCAAGACGCCATGATCGAAGATCTCGCGGTGATGTTTCAGCCACCAAGGCAGCAGGTATTCCTCGTTGAAAAAGTGCGAGATCAACAGCCTTTTCATGTCAAAGGACCCGCAGGTTGGGTTGATGCACGACCAATACAACGCGCTGCGCCATTTCTGATTCGTCAAGTGTGGCCCTGACTTTGGCCGCCAGTTCGTCGGCAAAATTCCACGCACCAATCAAAAGAACCACGTCATGATCCATGTCCAAAAGACTGCGGAGCGGTTCGATCGGGCGATCCGCGCCGGGGACAAAGCGCCCTATCTTCAAAGGGGCTTCGTCAAGGAAAAGATCCGGCACAATTCCGGCAGCGTTGATGAAGGTCAGCGCTTTGGCTGCCACGCCCAAAAGACCAACCCGAAAACCTTTGGCGCGGTATTTCTCCAGTAATTCGCGTGTCTCGGTCATGCGGATAATGGCCGTATCGGTAAACTGCGTGTAAGCGGCTGCGGCGTCTGCATCAGAGACATCGCGGCGCAACATCGGCGCAGGATAGGGCGGTTGTGAGACCAGGAAATCCCCCTCGAAAGTGACATGCGCTTCGGCCTCCCCCGATTTGCGCAGGGCGAAGACAAAGCTCGTCCCGTGCACAGAAACCAAGTCAAAACGCTGCAGAGACAGCCCCGCTGTTCGGGCCAACGCCTCCATCGAACGCACCGAGTAGAAGGAATAATGCTCATGGTAAATCGTGTCGAACTCTCCGTTCTCGATCATATGCGCCTGACTGGTTTGGATGAGCGCGATACCCCCCGGACGCAGCGCATCGGCCACACCGGCCATGAAGCCGCGTGGATTTGGTGTATGGGCGATCACATTCATTGCAACAATCAAATCAACGGGTTCTGCCGGGCGCACATCGGGGAAGAACCCGCACAGGATGTTGTGACCCTTGTCTTCCGCAACCTTGCATAGGTTCTTTGCCGGATCGACACCGATTGCAGAGACCCCGTGATCACGAAATGCGTCAAGGAGGCAGCCATCATTTGACGCAAGCTCCAGTACAGTGATGTCGCGCCCCAGACTGGACACCACTGCGCCTGCGAACCAATCGAAAAAGGCCCGCAATGTCTGACTGGTCCCGCTGGCGTAGAGATAATCGACAAAGATGTCCTCGGGGTCCGCGAAATCCAGCAGTTGCCCATGCGTGCACCCCGGACACCAGCCGAACCGCAAGGGATAGCGTGTGAAAGGGGCCGTTCGGGTTTCAATCAGAGCGTTGGCCATGGCTTGGCGACCAAGATCAAGCAGGGGCCGAAGCCGCGTTCCGCAAATCGCGCATTCGGTTTGTTGTTTCGTGCTCATGACGCAGTACCTTGAACGGCGGCGCAGAACGCAGCGCACTGCTCCGCCAACGACCGCCCGGCAAACGGGCCGAGCGTGCTTTGCGCAAGATCGGTATTCATGCGGAACGAATAGGTGGCACTGTCTCCACCCTGATATAGCGGCACGGAGTGATATCGTGCGATCTGGCTGGCGATTTCACCTATCTGAATATTGTAGCTGGCCAGATTGACGAATTGCCCCGGCAAGGAATTTGCCTGCAAAAGGCCATCTATCGCCAACGCCAGATCTTCCAGAAACAACAGGCTGCGCCAGGCCTGTGTGTTGGTCACGGTGACTGCACCATCCCTCAAGGCGCTGATGTTCATCGCGTTGAAAATCAGCTCAGGTCGAAGTGCTGGACTCATCCCGCAGACGGTTCCCAGACGCAGGCCCATCGTGTTGGTGCAAAAAGTACCGACTAGCGCATCGAATGCCGCCTTGGAGCTGTCATAGGCATTCAGTGACGCGATCACTGCCTCCCCCTCCTTCAACTCGGGAGGCACCGCGCCTGCCACGCTGGGCACGGAATAAAGGCTGGCAGTGCTGGCATAAATAAAAGGAACCTTGACCGGACGGCGGCGGGCAAACTTGAGTAGATCAAAGCAGTTGTTCTGAACAGCACCTTCAGGATCAGCCATCGATTTTTGGACGCTGGAATGCCCCGCAAACCAAAGGATGGCGTCCTGTTCATTTAGAACGGCCTGATCTAGGTCTTGATAGGGTTTCTCGATCACGCGTGCGGCGCGTGTGTGTGCTTGAATGCGCCGCGCGCAGATCGTCAGGTCGTGCCCTCTGCGAACCAGATGATCTGCCAGATAGGTGCCAATGTACCCGTGGCCAATCAGCAAAATACGCATATATCAAACTGCCTTGCGAAAGGTTTCAACCTTGGTGGTACCACGGGCACACCCAGACACAACCTGAAACTGTATGCCCCGATCTGCCTCAGCGGTTTAGAATATCCCGGTTGTATCGGTAAAGGAACACCAGCCCGAAAACACAGCAGACAGCCGACAGACCAAAAACATATGTCGGCGACACCAGATCCGCCTCATAGCTGGGATAATACCCGCGCCGCATTTCCGCGACCACATGAACAAGCGGATTGTAGGCAAGGATTGAGCGGTAAGGTTCGGGAAGGCTCTCGGGCAGAAAGAAGATACACGAAACGATAAAGAGCGGGCGGTTCAAGATCGTCCAAATGCGCAGCCAAACGGGAAAAGCGGAAACCAAATAGCAATTGAGCGTTCCGATGCCCAAACCAAGTGCTGCGGCCATGGTCAGGCTCAAAACGATCGCGGGCAGGTTGATAATGATCTGCAGATCAAAAACGGTGACAATTCCGACAAAGATGATCGCCACAACCATTAGCTGCGTGATGGCATTCAGGATAAACCGCGCCAGAATGGCGTCGATATACGTCACCCTCGGATAAAACAGCAGCGGCTTTGAAAACTGGATGGATTGCGAGATTTTGAGCGACAGATCCGTGTACATCATGAAGGGCAAAAGCCCCGTTGCATAAAACAGAGCAAAGTTGGCCCCCAGAGGCGGGCTGCGAAATGCCAATGAGAATGCAAAGGTCAGCAACGCCGTGCCTGCGATTGGTTCCACGATCGCCCAAACATACCCCCCGGGCGACCGGCCGTAAGTTGTTGTCATTTCTCGCAAGATCAGCGCCATAACGGTTCGCCCAAATTGCATCAAGCGCGCTGAACCAGAGACCGTCCTGCGTTGCGCTGTGTCCATGAAGAATTCCAAGCCGCGTATGATCATCCGTTGCAAGGATTGAGTTTATGCCTTTCACCACATGGCGTATACCCGTAAACTGCAAGCACCGCAGGCAAAATCGACCCGTTTGGCAACCGAGCCCGGACGCAGGAAAAAAGAAAAACATAGCATGGCGCATTCTGACTCCCCCAGCACCCCGGCATCGAGCGAACCTGTCCTGTTTCAGCATTCCAACAGTGACGCCCCGACCCGGCCTATTCCTATCGCCACCCCGGCGCGACCAAAGCGCCGGCACCGTGGCATCGCGGCCAGTTTTGTCGCGTTGGTCATCGTGCCGATCAGCCTGATCATTGGGTATCTTTACCTGATTGCAGACGAACAGTTTGCGTCCCGCGTGGGGTTTTCCGTTCGGAGTGAGGAAATCGCATCTCCGATGGAACTTTTGGGCGGCCTCACCGCACTGTCATCCGGCACGTCCAAGGATGCTGACGTTCTTTTCGAGTATATAGGCTCGCAAAATATCGTCGAACGTATCAACGACCGCATTGACCTTGCATCTTTGTACAGCAAGCCGGAGTTCGACCCCGTTTTTGCCTATGACGACAGCGGAACAATTGAAGACCTGATCGAGTTCTGGGCTCGCATGGTCAAGGTCAACTATGATGCAGGCACCGGCTTGATCGAAATCAGAGCCAATGCCTTTTCGGCAGAAGATGCCAAATTGATCGCGCGCGAAATATTTGTCGCCAGTTCAGACAGAATAAACATGCTGTCCGCAATCGCCCGCGACGACATCACGCGCTATTCCAAAGAAGAGCTTAACAATTCGGTGGAGTTGTTGAAATCCGCAAGACAGGCTATGGCAAAGTTTCGCAATGAAACGCAGATTGTTGATCCGAGTGCGGACATCGAAGGCCAAATGGGCTTGTTGACCAGCCTTCAGGCCCAATTGTCCGAAGCGCTCATCGAATCCGATCTGCTGTCTGACACCACCCGCACAGTTGACCCCCGCCTTCAGGAGGTCACACGGCGCATCCAGGTCATCAACAAGCGGATTGATGAAGAGCGCCGCAAATTTGGTTTGTCCACGTCTCAAGACGGCGACAGTGGCGCGTTCTCCGATCTACTCGCTCAATATGAGGAATTGGCCATCGATCTGGAATTTGCTCAGGAATCCTATTTGCTAGCTCGCGGCTCGTACAACACGGCGCTGGCCGAATCGAGGCGCCAGAGCCGATACCTTGCAGCCTACATCGAGCCTACACTGGCACAGCGCGCCGAGTATCCCAAACGCGCCATGTTGTCCGCTCTTTCTGCGCTTTTCCTGTTATTGGGATGGTCTATCATGATATTGATCTACTATAGCCTGAAGGACCGCAGGTAGGCAGCGCGCTGTGATTCAACTCGAGAACCTTACCAAAGTCTACTATCAGGGAGGGCAACGGACTGTCGTCGCCGACGGTATTTCAGTAACCTTGCCTGGCCAAACCAGTATTGCCCTGATGGGGCGCAATGGCTCAGGCAAGTCCAGTCTTTTGCGCATGATTGCCGGAACGATGGACCCAACTGAAGGCCGGATCATATCGGATGGCAGAATTTCTTGGCCCGTGGGATTTGCGGGCAATTTTCATCCGGACCTGTCCGGAGCCCAAAACACCCGTTTCATTGCCCGCGTTTACGGCGTGGATACGGACGAATTGATCGCTTATGTTGCTGATTTTTCGGAACTGGGCCAGCATCTTGATCTTCCCTTCGGTACCTATTCATCGGGCATGCGGTCGCGTTTGGCTTTTGGCGTATCGATGGGCATCGACTTTGATACTTATCTTGTCGATGAAGTCACTTCAGTGGGCGATGCATCCTTTCGCCGAAAAAGCGCAAATGTGTTTCGCGAACGCATGGCCTCTCGGGGGGCAGTCGTTGTGTCCCATTCCATCGGTACCATAAGGGAACTTTGTTCAGCCGGCGCTGTCATCGACAAAGGCAAGCTTCAGTATTTTGACGATCTTGAGGAGGCAATTGCATTGCACAACACGAACATGGGAGAATGATATATGGCACTGCCACGATCCTGCGTTATTCTTGCTATGCACAACGGTGCTGCGCACCTTACCGAACAATTGCAAAGCTATCGTGAGCAGACCCAGCCTCCTCGGTGGGTAGTCGCCAGCGATGACGGGTCCACAGACGGATCCGCTGAAGTAGTCCGAGACTTTTTTGACAAATGGCCGGCTTGTACGCTGATCCTGTGCGATGGTCCGTGCAAAGGATATGCGGCAAATTTCCTCCATCTGATCGCACATATTCCATCAGATGCAGATTTCGTGGCGCTATCAGATCAAGACGATGTCTGGTTGCCTGAAAAGATCGAACGCGCTGTGGCTGCGATGTCAGTTCAGCCCGCTGACAGGCCCTGTCTATATGGCGCCGCCACTTGGGTTTGTGACGACAAGCTGCAAAACCGTACTTTGTCGCGTGTGACCAAGATAACACCCCAGTTTGAACACGCACTGACACAAAATTTTGCAGGCGGAAACACCATGATCCTGAACGCTGCTGGTATTGGCTTGCTCAAGGCGGCCGCGACATGTGTTCAAAGCGTCCCAGTTCATGATTGGTGGATCTACCAGATTGTCTCAGGTGCTGGCGGGTATGTCACCTTCGATGAGGCACCTTGCCTGCTATACCGCCAACACAGCACCAACCAGATCGGAGCAAACGACGGATTGCCCGCAATGCTGCGACGTTTCCGAGAGATGATCCGTGGCACATACCGGGACTGGAACACAGCCAACCTGGCCGCCTTGGATGCTTGCGCTGACCTCTTGACCCCAAAGGCACGCCGCATGGTCGATGATGTGAGAGCTGCACGCACCCAAGGCCCATTTTCCCGCCTGCGGACCCTGCGTAGGAACCGACTGGTCCGACAAGGTATTATCGGCCAAACCGGGCTTTGGGTGTCTATGCTTTTGAACCGCTTTTAGGGCGCGCTCAGAAAAAACCTGCCGTCCATTCTCACAAATTACAATGCAAAGTTGCGTTCCCCGACAAGTACGCTAATAACGATCCTCAACGCGGGACCGCGTACAAAGGAGTCCTCTCTGACATGAAAATAGTCCTCAACACGATGGTCAGAAATGAGGAACGACACGTTCAAAGCGCGATGGCGCACTTTTCAACCCTGTTTGACGAAATCAATATTGTTGACCACCTGTCTACCGACGCGACGATGGACAAAACTCTGGAGTGGCGATCACAGGACACAAAGATCAACGCCTTCCGTTATGAGAATGAAGGTTATTATCAATCAGAACTTATGACGGTCCTTGCACGGCGGCAAGTCGCCACTTGCGATGCAGATTGGGTTTTTTTCCTAGATTTTGATGAGTATCTACCCTTTGCATCCCGGGCCGAATTTGAACAGGCGTTGGTGCAATATGCGAACCGCCCGGCCATTTTTATGCTGTGGCACAACTTGATTCCTTTGAAATATGGCCGCTCACTGCATCTGGGTCAGGATTATCTGGTGGGTCCGGATGCTTCCGTCTACGGGAAAGTCGCCTTTCAACCACGACTGATGCGTCAACATCCAGATCTGATTATCGAGCAAGGAAACCACGCAATCACTCTGCAGCCAGGCGGAGACCATGTTTTTGCAGAACACGCCTTTGGCCTGTTCCACATCCCGATTGATTCAGCCGATCAATTGCAAAAAAAAATTGCGACCGGTCTTGAAGCATACAACAAACACGCCGCTGCGCGAGAGACAGACTTGGGCAAGCATTGGGTTCTTATGAATGATATCCTTGCCGCAGGTTCCGACGAAACAGAAGTGCTAAACGCCTTTATTGCGCGCTATGGCGAAAACGAGCATCTCAGCGCGATGGTCAAGAAAAACCTGGCCCAAACCCACGCGCAGCTTGAGGAAAAGGGGTATCGCCGGATTAAACTGAGCTCCGCCGGAGTTGGTCAAGGCCTGCCCGATCCGGACAAAATCACGGAGGCATTGGAGCCAGAACGAACCTTGGCACTCACCGAGGATGGCACTGTTGCTGTCGATCCACCTTTTGATCCAATTGTCTTGCCGGAGACCTTCAACTCCAAAGACACATTCAAAATTCCGGCACTTCCAGATCACAACAGTTTTCTTGATGGCGCTCGTGTCCCCAAAACTCTTGATGCCTTCACCGCCGCGTCGCTAGACCAAATCGAAACACTCACCGCGACGGCCTGGGGCGGTCACATTCCTTTCATGTTCGCACTGATCAAGACGTTGCGCCCCCGCCGGTACGTCGAATTGGGCACTCATTGTGGCGCCAGCTTCTTTGCCGCTTGCCAAACCTTTAAGCAGCTGAACTTGCCTGCGATGGGCGTAGCCATCGACCTTTGGGAAGGTGACCCGCAGGCCGGCTTTTATGGCAAAGAAGTCTACAATGCATTCGAGTATCTGCGCAAAACGCGTTACCCAGACCATGGGCGAAGTATCAAATCCTACTTTTCCGAAGCTGCGCCGCATTTCGAAGAAAAATCTGTCGACCTCATCCACATTGATGGGCTGCACACCTATGAGGCGGTCAAAGAAGACTACGACACTTGGCGGCCCAAATTGACTGATAATGGCGTGATGATCTTTCATGACACCAATGAATACCAAGCCACCTTCGGAGTTTGGGATTTCTTCGCCAAGATACGTGGTGAAGCGACCGAGTCTTTCGAATTCAAGCATACGCACGGGCTTGGTGTTTTGGCCTTTGGTGATCCAAAGAAAAACCCGATGATCCAGATCCTAAGTTGCATGAATGCAGAACCTGTCAAAACCGAACGCTTCTTCGCGCGCCAAGGCGAATTGGCCGAAAAAGAGGCCTTGCTGATACTCAAGAGTAATGCGCCCTCTCAGAAGCAACAGCCAGAAACGGTCGCGACATCGCCCGATGCGGTTGGGCTGACGACCAAAACGCTTGCGAAGATTCTCGCGCGCCGCGTTAAGGCGAAAGCCTATTCCGTCGCGCGTCAAAGGATAGGTAGACTTGCTGGGCGTCACTAATAACTCGGCAGAGATGCGCACTGGGCAAGATCTGTTTGATGCTGCATTTTATGCGGAGCAATGCGGTCAAACCTTCGGCAGTTCGAAAGCCGCATGGGATCACTATCTGAACCATGGGATTGAAGCAGGGTTCGAGCCCGCGCCCTATTTCATGACGCATTGGTACTTTTGGCAGAACCCGGATGCCCGTAACTACACTTGTGTACTGGATCACTTCATAAAAGTCGGTAGCCGGCGGATGATTGACCCTTCTCCGTTTCTCGACCTTACTCAAATGTCGCGGCGGTGCGGAGCAAAAACATCTGTCGATGCTTATTTCTATGCCCGAGATAACCCCTGCTCCAATGAAGACGGAGTCTTTCACAGCTACCAAGATTTGCGCCAGCATCAAAACGCCTTCATGGACAAGCTGACTCTTGAAATGCTGCACGATAAACCGAAAGAGGCCAGTGCTCCTGCCCGAAAACGGTTGGTTTGGGTGCAGATCGGTCAGGGGTCCGAGTTCGCTAATTGGTTCAATCCTCGTGCTGAGAGGTCTTGGGATGTGCTGTGCAACTGGTATCACTTCGACGCAGTTGATTTGTCCTTGGGAGACATTGGCCTGGCACAACGGGGGACCAAATTCACCGGTGTGGCAAACGTCATCAAACACCAGCGCGCACTGCTCGAACGCTATGATCAGGTGCTGTTTCTCGACGATGACCTAATCTTCGAATTTGACGACATAGACCGGCTGTTCGACATCGCTCAGAGTAACGACTTAGCGCTTTTCCAAGCTGCGCTGACCCCTGAAAGCTACTGTGTCTGGCCACAGCTCAAGGCCAAGTCAAACGTCGAAATGCGCCGCTTCAATACGGTCGAGATCATGATGCCGGGGTTCGCCACAGATTTCTTGCTGGATGCCGCTGACGTCTTCGACCACTCTATTTCTGGGTTTGGCCTGGACATGGCTTTAGGAAAAATAGCCCAAAGCAAAGACCGCAAAGCTGGGGTTGTGTACTCAGTGCGGGCCCAGCACCTACAGCCCATAAACCCCTCGTCTGGGCCTTATTATGATTATATGCGAAATCACGGTATCAACCCAAAGTTGGAACTGTGGAATCTCATCCAGCAATATCAACCTGACTATGAAATAAAGGCCATTTCGGAATGAAGCAACGCGTAGTCGTCCATATTGGTGGATCCAAATGTGGCAGTTCCGCCATTCAGCGGTTTCTGTTGAACAATCACAAAGGATTGGCCGAGCGACAATTCATCGTCCCAACCCAGAACTTGATGAAAACAAGCGAGCGGACAGGCGAGCAGATCTGGTACTTTCAAAACATGATAGGCGATGGGGACGATACCCATGGGCCGCGTTTCCGTGCGCGTGTGGCGGAGATCATGGACAATCAGGAGTCCGATGCCACCCTCGTTCTGAGTGCGGAAAACCTATCTAACCCACACGGATTTGAGGCGTTGTTCAAGGGTCTCGAGGACCGCTTTGACGTACAGATCGTGCTCTACATTCGCCGGCAGGACGACTACCTTATGTCTGCATGGCAACAATGGTTCCTCAAGACCAATCCGGATTTTTGGACGTGGTGCACCACACAAGTGGGCATTCGTGCCAACTGGCAACTTTCTGTGGAGCCATGGGTCGATACCTTTGGCAAAGACGCCATTTCTGTACGCGTATTCGAACGTGAACAACTGGAAGGGCAGGACATCAATAAAGACTTTTGCAAAGTCATCGGCTGCAATGCCACCGGTTTGGATTTCAAAATTGGCAACATTAACCCCAGTTACAATATGGCGGTACAAGAACTAGCGGAATCGGCGCAATCCCTATTTGCTGGACTACACGACAATGCAGTTTATGAGATGATTGGATCACTGACTGGTAACCGTCATTATAAGCGGAGTGACGAAGTTTTCCTTAACAGAAACGAACGTGAAGCTATTGTTGCGCGCTACGCGGAGAGCAATGCCTGGATCAAGGAAATCTTCCTCCCGGACCTCGATCGTGAAACACTTTTTGCGCCTATAAGGACGAGATCTTTCCAACACCCAACACGCACTATCGAACAGGAAAAGGAAGCGGTGCTCCTTGACCTGATTTTCCAGCTATATCGAAAAATCAAGTAAAGGCAGATAAGCCTACCCGACTTACCGCAACCAAAAGCTGTAATCTGATTACTACCAGCACTAAACATAAGAAAACCGTCACATTGAAACCGGATCGTAATCTGGTCTTCGATATTGGCATGCACATTGCTCAAGACACGGAATTCTATCTGTAAAAAAAGGTTTCCGAGTTGTAGCTGTTGAAGCGAACCCGCTCCTTGCCGAGGCCGCGCGGAAAAAGCTCGCGAAGGAAGTCTCTGATGGCTGGCTGACGGTACTAAATGTGGCACTTGGACATGAAAACGGCCAGGCGCAGTTCTACATCAACCCGTTCGTCTGCGAGTGGTCGTCGCTCGACAAACGGCTTGCTTCACGCCAGGCGGAGGCAAAAGAAATCAGTTTTGAAACAGGATCTTACCAGTCCATTTCTGAAGAGTATGGCACTCCATATCGTATGAAAATCGATATTGAAGGTGCAGACCTGATACCAATTATCGGGTTGGGAAAGGTAACGAATAGACCGGCATACGTCTCATACCAGGTGTCATCACTGGAAGGAGCAGCAATGCTTTTTACTTTAAAATACAAGAACATCAAACTGATCGGTCAGCGAAACCTTCCGGACGTTAAACTACCTAAGCCGGCAATTGAAGGTATCTATCCAAATCATGAGTTTTCAAACGGATCCAGCGGACTATTTGGCGAAGAAACGAGCGGCGTCTGGTCATCATTTGACCAGACAGCAACCGATTTCATAGTATACAGACACTTTCGTCGGGTTGATGCTCGGCTCAAACAAGATTGGTCCGACATTCACGCTAAAAGTGCAAGATACTTGAAATCTTTCGTCTACTTGGCACCACTAGGCCAGACATCTAACGCCGTCTACGCGTAGTGGTCATCGAATTTGTCGTCAGATAAAGCCAATGAAATCATCACTGGTGATACTGGTACTGTCGATTCCGACGAGAACGACAGTTTCGGCCCCTGCAGTCACATTCGTGTTGGATCCAGCCGCGGTTATCGTCAAATCGCCAAAGCTACTTATGCCTGAAATTGCTGTTACGTCGATTAAGTCAAAACCATCTTCAAACTCGAACACGCGATCAGTTCCTGCACCGTCCTCAAAAACGAACAGGTCAGCATACCCATCTGCTGCACCACCGTAAAGAAAGTCGTTACCACCTGCGCCACCATTTAGCCTGTCGGCACCGTCGTTACCAAAGATCACGTCAGATCCAAACCCGCCTGTGATGCTGTCCGCTCCATCGTTCCCTACAATAGTCAACTCTGAAGCGTATCCAGATGCATCTATTGTCTCTGAGCCAGCCACACCATCGACGCGTTCAATACCTGTCCAAGTGGCATCAATGGCAATGCTCAACGCAGCTTTAGTAAGGAAAACACGGTCAAAACCTGCGCCACCATCTTCAACCCGATCCCCTGTTTCGCTCAGAAAGAAGAGATCGTCCCCTGCACCGCCAAAAAATGTGTCGTCGCCAGCGTTGCCCCACATGCTATCGTTGCCATTGTTGCCAACTAGGGTGTCGTTCCCGAACCCTCCAAATAGGAAATCCGCCATAGACCCACCTATTACAGAGTCGTCTCCTGTGTTCC
The DNA here is from genome assembly GCA_942490645.1 of uncultured Alphaproteobacteria bacterium. Taxonomy (GTDB): domain Bacteria; phylum Pseudomonadota; class Alphaproteobacteria; order Rhodobacterales; family Rhodobacteraceae; genus CALNXN01. The sequence goes on from CALNXN010000011.1 coordinate 75,641, forward strand.
CATTGAGAACAAGCTCGCTCGCTTGACTGCTTGCGTCAATCGTGTCGTTGCCAAGTGTTGCGTTTAGGCGGTCCAGACCGCTCCATCCCACCAAGTCCAAGTTGACTCCCAACACGCCGTTGTCAAACCTTGCACGATCCAAACCGGTGCCACCAAATACAACATCAGCAGACCCATCAAGGAAGAATGTGTCGTCTCCGTCACCGCCATTCATCGTGTCAACTCCGGAGCCGCCGACCAAGACATCGTTGCCATCGTTACCCGTCAGGCGATCATTTCCGCTATTGCCAAAGATGACATCATTCGCCTCTCCTCCAAAGAGGCTATCATTGCCGCCGTTAGCAATGATGAGAATTGAACTAGCGAAGACAGAAGCATTTATTTGGTCTCCACCATCCCCACCGTCAATCCGCTCGACACTGGACCACCCGGACAAGTTTAGGATCGCACCGGTATCGGTCTCAATGAGAACGCGGTCGGTCCCGCTTCCGCCGTCCACAACATCACCAGCGCTGTCGACATATATTTGGTCATTTCCATTCCCGCCAACCAGTGTATCCGCTCCGGCTCCACCGAACAGGAAATCCTGCATGTTGCCGCCAATCAGGCGGTCATTGCCTTCATTACCGAACAGCTGGTCTGACATGTTGGAGCCTGTAACCGTGTCGTTGCCGCCGCCACCCAGAATCGTCACGGCATTATTGGCGCTCGCATTGATTGTGTCATTGCCCTCTCCGGCGTCCAGACGCTCAATGCCAACGTAATTCGATAAGTTGATATTCAAGCCGGAATCGTTTTGGACGCGAATGCGGTCGAACCCAAGTCCTCCATCTACAACATCAGCCGTAGTCTCAATGAAGATCAAGTCGTCACCGTCATCGCCAAATATCGTGTCGATACCACCTCCACTCAAGAGCACGTCATTGCCATCGCCCCCGATCAGAACATCCGCGCCAGAACTGCCGCTGAGGGTATCGTCGCCGCCCCCCCCAATGATGGAGTCGTTGCCACTGCCACCCTCGAGGCTGTCGTTACCTGCCTGCCCATCCAGCGTGTCATTGCCGCCCAGTCCACGCAGAATATTGTCCTGTGCGGATCCCGCCAGCGTGTCATTGCCCGTGGTCGTACCATCCAGGTTCTCTACATTGCTGATCACGTGCGCAAAGGCACCGTTGACCGACGCGCCGGTCGCGGTTTGCGCCGTCAGATCCGCATTGACGTTGGTGAACCCCAACCAATCATAGCGCAGCTTATCGGTGCCTTGTGCGGCATCCAGCGTGTCGTTGCCAGACAGCAAAAGGAACACTTCGTCATTGGCGCTGCCGGTGATGTTGTCATCGCGCTGACTGCCCAGAACTTCGGTGATATTTCCAGCACCAGTGATGGTTTCAATGTTGCCGAACCCATCGTCACTGATTGTGCCCGTGGCAAGGTTTATCGTCACGCCATTCGTCGCCAGGGCGCTGTTGAACCCGATCCGTACCGTGCCCGACGTTATCGCACCGAAGGTATAGCTGTCCTGACCCGCGTCACCCTTGACGCTGATCCAGCCGCCATCGCGTCCGGTGATGTTGAAGACGTCATCCTGCGCCGTCCCATTGATGGACAATCCGCCTGACCCGGACCCGCTGCCCGCGTCGATTGCATCGGCCACATTCAGCAGCGTGGTGCTCCCGTCCGAGCCCTTGTCCACGAAGCCTGTGTTCGTGTTGCCATTGACCGTTACCGTGATCGGCCCGCTCAACCCGGTGTGGCGAATATCGACAAAACCGGTCGATACATCGCCCAGGTTGATTGTGTCGTTCCCCGTTCCCGCGTCGATCTGGTCAAAATTGACGTTGTCGCCGGGGCTGATGGAATCGTCACCAGACCCGCCCTCGATCAGGTCGCTGCCTGCGCTACCAATGATCGTGTCATTGCCCGCCAAGCCGCGCAATACGACCCCGATAGACGCGCCCGCAGCCGTCATGCTGTCGTTTTCGTTGGTGCCGCGCAACTCGCCGATACCGCTGACGGTGTCCACATTGCCCTGGGTGTCGGTGATCAACCCTGTGGCAAGGTTTGCCGTGATACCGCTGCCGATGTTGTTGAAGTAAATCGCCTCGAAACTGTAATCGAGCACGTTGAAACCGCCGCCGCCCACGATGCTGTCCGCACCGCCAAGGCCCGCAAACCCTTCAAACCGGTTCTCGTCCGATCCGATGATCGTGTCGTTGCCTTGTGACCCTTCAAAGAAGTGCACGAATGAAAACGTATCGTTGACCTGACCGCCCGCGCCGGTGACCGTCCCGGACCCGTTGTTACCGGACACGATCAAAAGGCCCGGCAATCCGGTGATATCGGCATAAGACAGGTCGACACCCTGCCCTGCGTTGAAGAGCGCCTGATGCCCCAAAATCAGATCAGAACCCAAACCGGGACGCACGTAATCACCCAGACCCTGCGTGCTGACATCACCGCCAGACGCATCCAACGTGTCATTGCCCGTACCGCCAAGCAGCTGGTCCTGTCCGTCGCCGCCGAACAGGCTGTCGTTGCCGTCGCCGCCGATCAGCGTGTCATTCCCAGGTCCACCGATTACCGTGTCGTCACTCATTCTTGCGTCCCACTCTTGCCATAGGTTCAACCGCGTGTTTGCTCGGCGGGCATCGGATGTACCCAACCGGCAACGCGGCGTTTGTAAATCATGAGCGTTAATTTCGCCCAAATGGTTTGAAAAATGACTGCCACGCAAAAACGGCAATACTTTGTCAGCACTTCGCGTCAGGATAGAATTTCACGATTTGTTGTAATGTTTCACAAACCCGATCCCGGTGCGACATCGCCGTCCGAACAGACGCCTTTTCAGCGCGCCCGTCGGTGGTGGTCTGCGGTTGCGTGGCACCGGGCAAAGAGCTAGGGTTTGGATTATGAAACATGTCCCCAAAAAAACCACAGATGACGCGCTTATTCAGGAATTTCTGGACAAGGGTGGCAAGGTCAGCGTTGGCAAAACCAAACCTTTGCCGGCCGAATTGGGCCTGAGCAATAACGTGTGGAACAACAAGCTGACCAAGGAAGAAAAGACCGCGCGCGACAAGAAATAGCGCGCACCTTGGTCCGACGTGGCGCGGCGGTCGCGCGCGCGATCTACAGCTTTGACAAATACGTACCGTAGGCGTTCTTTTTGTAGCGTTCGGCCAATTCGGCCAGATCGGCGCGCGTAATCCAGCCTTGCTGAAACGCCACCTCCTCGGGGCTTCCGATTTGCTGGCCCTGCCGTTCCTCAATGGTACGCACAAAATTGCCCGCATCCAGCAGGCTACCATGTGTCCCGGTATCGAGCCACGCATAGCCACGCCCCATGCGCTGCACGGTCAGTGTTCCTTCCGCGAGAAACATCTCCAACAGGGTGGTGATCTCAACCTCGCCGCGCGCTGATGGTTTGACCGCGCGGGCCTTGGCCGGGGCTGTGCCATCCACGAAATACAGCCCCGTCACCGCGTGGTTCGATGGCGGCACCTCCGGTTTTTCGATGATGCCGCGCACCGTGCCATCCGCGTCGAAATCCACCACGCCATAACGTTCCGGGTCCGCCACCTGATAGCCGAATACCGTGGCCCCTGTGCCCTGCACGTCGGCTGCGGCCATCAGTTCCGGCAGCCCGTGCCCGAAAAAGATGTTGTCGCCCAGAACCAGCGCGCTTGGCGCACCATCAAGAAAGTCTTCGGCCAGAATAAACGCCTGCGCCAACCCGTCCGGTGAGGGTTGCACGACATATTCGAGCCGGATGCCAAATTGCGATCCGTCGCCCAGCATCCGCTTGAACTGGTCCTGATCTTCGGGCGTTGTGATCATCGCAATCTCGCGGATCCCAGCCAGCATCAGCACCGTCAGCGGGTAATAGATCATCGGCTTGTCATAGATCGGCAGCAGTTGTTTGGAGACCCCAAGCGTGATCGGATAGAGCCGCGTGCCCGACCCACCCGCCAGAATGATACCTTTGCGTTGTGTCATGCCGTTTTGTCCTTGCTACGTTTGGCTCAGTTCCGCCAAAACAGTCTCTAACCCGGCATTCCAGTCCGGTCTGTCGATGTCAAAAGCGGTTTTTGTACTTGTGCAGTCCAGCCTCGAATTGCCCGGCCGTTTGGCAGGGGTCGGGTAGGCGGAGGTCGGGATATCCGTCACATCCACCTGCAATCCCGCGCGGTCAAAAATCGCGCGCGCAAAATCGGCCCAGCTGACATCCGGCGCGCCGCTGAAGTGATAGGTGCCCGATTTCGAGGGATCATTCTTCAGCGCCTTGGCGATCGTCATGCAGGCCTGGGCAATGTCACGCGCAGGCGTCGGCCCGCCGATCTGGTCGGCCACAATACCTAGCGCATCACGTTCTGCACCAAGCCGCAGCATGGTTTTGACGAAGTTATTACCATACGCGGAAAACACCCAGGCCGTGCGCAGAATGGCATGGGTGCCCGTTGCCCCACGCACGCCGTCCTCTCCGGCCAGCTTTGTCGCACCATAGGCGCCAAGCGGCCCTGTTGTGTCTTCGGGCCGCCACGGTGTCTGCCCTGACCCGTCAAACACGTAATCGGTGGAGATATGCACAAAAGGGATGCCTTTGGCCGCCGCGGCCTGCGCCATTGCACCCGGTGCGTCGCCATTGACGCGCTGTGCCGCCGCGCGTTCTTCTTCGGCCTTGTCCACGGCCGTGTAGGCCGCCGCGTTGATGATTGCATCCGCGTCCGTCGCCGCAATCACCGCTGCACAGGCCACGGGATCCGACAAATCCGCCTCGGCCCGGCTCAGCGTGGTGACACCGTCAAACGCGGCCAGCTCCGTCGCCACTTGCCCGCTGCGCCCAAAGACCAGAACCTTCATGCCTTAACCCCAAGCCGTGCGCCAACACCGTCACGGTTTTGCAGCGCCCGCCACCACGGCTCGTTGTCCAGATACCACTGTACCGTCTTTTCCAGACCTTCCTGCAACGTCACCGATGGCCGCCAGCCCAATTCGGTCGCGATCCGCGTGGGATCAATCGCATAGCGCAGATCATGGCCTGGACGGTCCTCCACAAAGGCGATCTGCTCTTCATAAGCAGTGTCTTTCGGCCGTTTAGTGTCTAATATCGCACAGATCATCCGCACCAGATCAATGTTGCGTGCTTCGTTCTCGCCGCCGATGTTGAAGCTGCGCCCAACCGGTCCGCGCGCCAGCACGGTCAACAGTGCATCCGCGTGATCCTCGACGTAAAGCCAATCGCGCACGTTCTCGCCTGCGCCGTACACCGGGATCGGCTCCCCCGCCAACGCCTTCAAAATCACCACCGGCACCAGCTTTTCGGGGAAATGAAACGGCCCGTAATTGTTGGAACAATTCGTCATCACCACAGGCAACCCGTAGGTCTCATGCCACGCGCGCACCAGATGATCGGACGCCGCCTTGGATGCCGAATAAGGGCTGCGCGGATCATAGGGCGTGTTTTCGGTGAACTGACCCTCGGCCCCCAGCGATCCAAACACCTCATCGGTGGAGATGTGATGAAACCGGAACCCCGCGGGTCGCCCCTGCCCGACCCAATAGGCCCGCGCGGCCTCTAGCAACTGATAGGTGCCAGTGATGTTGGTCTCGATGAAATCACCTGGCCCGTCGATCGACCGATCCACATGGGATTCCGCCGCCAGATGCATCACCGCATCAGGTTGATGCGTCGCAAACACCCGGTCCAATGCGGCCCGGTCCCGAATATCGACATGCTCGAACGCGTAGCGCGGATCGCCCGCCACGCTGGCCACGTTGTCGAGACAGGCGGCATAGGTCAGCGCATCGAGGTTCACCACCGCATGACCACGCGCCACCGCCAGCCGCACCACCGCCGACCCGATGAAACCGGCGCCGCCGGTGACCAAAAGCTTCATGCGTTAACCCTCGTACTCGAACGGGCTGTCGAAGGTGTCCAGCCCCCCCGCAGCCATGTCTTTTTCAGACAAAACAGGCTCTACGTCGCCCAAATTCCAATCAATCCCGATCTCCGGGCAATCAAACCGCACAGCACCATCGCACTCCGGCGCATAGTAGTCCGTGCATTTGTAGCTAATCTCGGTATCGGGCACACGTGTGACGAAACCGTGCAAAAACCCGGTCGGAACCAACAGTTGGCGGCCATTTTCAAACGTCAGGTCAACCCCGATCCAATCGCCATAGGTCGGTGATCCACGGCGCACGTCCACCACAACATCAAAGAGCGCTCCCTTGGCACAGCGCACCAATTTGGCCTGCGCGTGGGGCGGCGCCTGAAAATGCAGCCCGCGCACCGTGCCCGCCTGTGCCGAAACGGAATGATTGTCCTGCACCCAGTCGAAATCGAACCCGGCCGCTGCCATCGTCCGCTTGCTCCAGCTTTCGCTAAAAAAGCCCCGCGCATCGCCGAACCGTTTGGGGGTGACGATAACCACACCGGGCAGCTTGGTCTGCTCAATTTCCACGTTACACATCCAATCACTGATACACTTGGCGCTGACTACCAACGCGGGCGGGACGAGTCACCCCTGTTGTGCGCACATCGCCGCAGTCTTGCGCGTGCTCACAGGGACGCAGGTGGGTCTATCCCATCAAAAGCGCCCGGAAACATCTCTTCCCAGAACCCGAAAATCGCAGTCGCGTTCAGGGCCGACATCCAGCCGTGGCGCTCGAAATCGGCGCGGGCGGCCGGGTCATCAGAAGCACAAGCTGGGGTTGGAGGACGTGAAGTTCGAATGGGACGCTGTGCGGACCCTGATCACCCGCTTTGACGCCACCCAGCAGACCGATCTGGCCAAGGTCATTCAGGCCTATTTCGGCGATCTGATGACGACTGTCCGGCAGGATATGACGGCGATGGTCGGGCAGGCGGGCGAGCAGGTGTACGGGATCTACGACGCGGACCACCGCGACTTCAGCTGCGACACGTATGTTCGGGGGCGCGAGACGTTCGACCGCACCTGGGCGGAGGTCAAGGAGCTGATCTTGGGCGCGTGGTAGAAGGATGAGCAGGAGGCAAAACATGGCAAAGCGTAGAAAAGTATCGGCCCCCAGCGCGGATGATCTGAACCGAATCGAAGAGGAGTTTCGCCGCGAAACCCTCAACAAACCGAAAGCTGCGTTGGCGCCAATTTCACAGGTGTCTGCAGAGACCGCTCAGGCCGCAGCGATCACCGACCCGGAGAGCCGTGCGGTGCAGGAAAAGGACCGCACGGACGCGCAGGCGCTGCGCGAGGCGGAAGGGCAGGGGCGGCTGATCATCGACATCCCGCTGGAGCAGATCATGGCGGACGCGCTGGTGCGGGACCGCACGGTGATCGACCCCGGCGAGGTGGATGAGCTGAAAGCGTCGATTGCCGCTCATGGGCTGCGCCTGCCGGTGGAGGTGTTCCAGCGTGACGATCCGTAGCGCCCCTACGGCCTGCTGTCGGGATATCGGCGGTTGTGGCTGGTGCGCGAATTGGGGGCGCTTACCCAGAACGACAAGTACAAATCCATCAAGGCGCTGGTGCATGATCCGATGGCTTTGAGCGGCAGCTTTGCGGCGATGTGATTCTCCCCTATCGAACTGGTCCGTCCATATAGTTAGGAACCGGAGGATCAAATATGGGAATCAAACGACACAAGCCGGAAGAGATTGTCACGAAGCTGCGGCAGGTTGAGCTGCTGTGTGGCCAGGGAATGGTGCGGGTAGATGCGATCCGTGAGATGCAGATAACCGAGCAAACTTTCTACCGCTGGCGCAAGCAATATGGTGGGCTGGGAACCGACCGACTGAAGGAACTAAAGCGCCTTCAAAAGGAGAATGATCGGTTGCGTCAGGCAGTATCGGGTCTGACTTTGGACAAACTGATTTCGTCCGAGGCCGCACGGGGAAGCTTCTGAGCCCCTCGCGTCGCTGCAACTGCATCGATCACATCCGCGGTCACATAAGCGTGTCGGAACGGCAGGTCTGTCGTGTCTTGGGGCAGCACCGGTCGACACAGAGACAGCCGCCTATTGGTCTCGCTGATGAAGATCGCCTGGTGACTGTCATGATCGAGTTGACACGCCTGTATGGTCGCTACGGCTATCGCCGGATTGGTGCTCTGCTGAGGGATGCGGGCTGGCAGGTGAACCACAAGCGGGTGGAACGCTGTGGCGACGCGAGGAGCTAAAAGTTCCAATGAAACACCCCAAGAAAGGGCGGCTTTGGCTGAACGATGGATCGTGTGTTCAGCTACAGCTTCTTCCAGTTTACCTGCCAGCCTTCACGCTTCAGCAGAATGTGCAGACGCCGATAACCAAACTGCCGTCTCTCGGACGACAGCTCTTTCAGCCGACTTCGCAGCTCGCTATCCGCTGGCCGCTTCGATACGCGACGATAGACGCGCGGATCAATGCCAGCCAAGGCGCAGGCCCGCTTCTGGCTGTATCGTTTCTCCTTCATGGCTCAGCTCGCGGCTCTGCGTCGCGCACCAGGCCTCAAAAGCTTTTTTTCCCAACATTTCCTTGAGCGTCGACACATCCATCAACTGCTCAGCCAGCAACTTCTTCAGCTTGGCGTTCTCCGCTTCAAGCGCCTTCAGCTTCTTGGCGTCGGACACTTCCATGCCGCCGTACTCGGATCGCTACTTGTAGAATGTCGCGTCACTGACACCGTGCTTGCGGCTAAGTTCCTTCGGCCCAAGCCCAGCCTGATGCTCCTTCAATATCCCGATTATTTGTTCTTCGCTGAAACGGCTTCTCTTCATCGTCTGTCTCCTCAGTTGGAGAACAGGCTAACCTCAAACGCCGGACATTTCAGGGGAGCAGGTCACAGCGTTTGTGCAACTCGCGTGCACCATTCGTCATGGCTTCGAACTGGTCGTTGCAAGGTTTACTAAAGGTTCGCGGGAAAAAATGTCAAAGGTAGCAATAAGTTTCTTGGATGTACCTCAGCTAAGCAGCGATTCCGGGAACCTGTCCCTCAATATCCGCGAACATCGTCTGTTGCGAACTCCCGCAACCAACTTAATTTCAAAGCGCCCTATGGGGCGCTTTTCTCGTTTTAGCAAAGCTTCATTGCGTCCAGGCTCGACGGGCAGAAGATTTCAGTCTGTCGCGGGAGATTATTGGTCTCGAGGGCAGGATCGATCCGGCCTGAATAGCGCTCATGTGTGCAATCGCCCCGTCGGGGCATAATAGCTTGAACGGGGTTCCTTCGAAAACTTCGACAGATTCCCAGATCACCCCGCATGATCGCTCTAAAATCGCAGTACTTTGCAATCCAATTTGGGCGTTGGAGGAATATCACTCATTCGAGTGCCGAAGACATTAAAAGTTCTACTGACCGAGCTTATCGGCTTGCCCATTGGCATCATTGCTGCGCGCTCGGAAAAATGGGCCGGGCGGGTGCTGTTGATCTGCGACACTGCACAGACCTTTCCCAGCGTTGTGTGTCTGATTCCAGCGATCATGCTCTTTGGCATCACCGACATCGCGGCGATTTTCTCGATGTTGATTTTTGCAATGGTTCCATTGACCGGATACACCATCGAAGGTTTGCGCACCGTCCCACCTGAGATGACCGAAGCTGCCGACATGGCGGGGGCAATCCGCATGCAAAAGCTGTGGAATGTCCAACTGCCTCTGGCACTTCCGACTATGGCAGTCGGTTTCAATCAGGCGATCATGTACGCATTTTTCATGGTGATCATCGCAGCCTTTATCGAAACTCAGGATCTTGGGCAGGAATTGCAACGCACTCTGGCAGGCACGAATTTTGGCAAGAACTTCGTGCTGGGTATTTGTGTGTCGCTGATGGCGTTAACGTTTGATGTGACGATCATGAAATGGACGTCGGACAAGAAAAGCGTTCTGGGTTTGTAAGGCAGACTCCTCGAGACCCTTGGCGCGAAATCGAGCACTTTCGTATGTGAGATGCGATCGCGGCGGATGTTGCGTGTCGGTACATCACCGAATGGTGCAAAGCGTGAACCAAGGCTGGCAAGCCGACCTTCCCACTAAACCTGAAACTTGATCAGGCAGTCGCATCCCGCATAGGGGCTCGTTTCCAGGATTTTGGCGTTTCATTCGAGGTGGCCCTGCTAGCTACATGAACCCCAGCTTTTCAAGCGCTTGCTTGGCTTGTGCCTTTTGGCTGGCATCGCCGTAGAGCAGTTCTTTGTTTAACGCAGCAACAGTTTTGGTCAGTTTTCGCTGTGCAATCTGCGTGTGGACAAATTCAACTGCATCCTCTTGAAGGCTTAAAACCTCAGTCGCAAACGACCTATGATCTGAAAACGTGTTATTTGCCATGCGCGCCCCCAAGAAGCCATTGATTCTCAGTTCAAACCTATCCGAATAGGCGCAACGTGCTAATGCTTTGTTTTCCACAGGCCCACCAATATACCGCGCTTCACGGACTGAGTTTTATGCGTAGCTCCATGAAAAGCCAGCGCATTCAAAGCGTAAACAGTCTTCGCGTCCGACAACATGCGTTCGCATTCGGTGTTTGTATGACAGTGTAAAACGCCTACTTTGGAGGCGAGACATGCTTGCGCCTCAGGCTAGCTGCCGTCTTTCTTGAAAGACACGTCGCCAGCCTTGCCGCTTTGTCGCTTGTTTTTTCTTTGGGTTCTATCCAGCACAAATACAGCTGCCAATCCCGCTACAATCGCCAAAAAAATAACTTCTTCCAACATAAAGCCCCCATGTCAGTTGGGTTAACACCCTGAGGTTGTTCATTTTACAATACGCACAACCTACCACGTTTAAATCAATAAGACAAATCTATGATGTCATTAATATTCGTCGTGTGGGTGCGGACACTATCAAGGTGCGCATCGAACCTTTTTGTGCCACAGCTTTTGAGATCTGATGAACATGGCGCGCGTTTCGTTGATGAAATGGTGAGTTTGCGTCGACGCCTTGAAGGCTTGTGAGTGGAATGACGCAAGAAACCGTATTCTCGAACGCACAACTGGTGCTGCCGAATGAAGTGATCACAGGCAGCGTTGTGGTCCGAGATGGTCTTATTCGTTCCGTCGACACCGGGTCCACGATGTGCCGTACGGCGCAGGATTGCGACGGAGATTACCTCGCGCCGGGTCTGATCGAGTTGCACACGGACAACCTAGAACGTCACATGGTGCCGCGCCCAAAGGTAGATTGGCCGCACCGGGCGGCGATTATCGCACATGACCGTGAAATGGTCAGCGCAGGTATCACAACAGTTTATGATGCGATCCGTGTGGGCGCGATAGTGAGCGATACGCGCAAACGTTACGGGCGCTATGCCCGGGCGATGGCTGATGAAATCTTGTCGACCCGTGCGGCAGGGGTCCTGAAAGTCAGTCACCATCTGCACTTGCGGGCCGAGGTGTGTTCCGAGACGTTGCTGGATGAATTGGACGAATTCGGACCAGAGGACCGGGTCGGGATCGTCTCCTTGATGGACCACACACCAGGGCAGCGGCAATTCAGCGACCTGAAAAAATACGAGGATTATGTCTGCGGCAAAAACGGCCTGCCCCGCGAAGGGTTTGCCGACTACGTGGCGTTCTTGCGGGGGCTTCAATCCAAGCTGGGTGCGGCGCATCAGGAAGCGACTGTGGTCGCCGCCAAGCGGTACGGCGCCACCTTGGCCAGCCATGATGACACCACCGCCGCGCAGGTCAGCACTTCCCATGAGCATGGCGTAAAAATCGCAGAGTTTCCCACCACCGTCGAGGCCGCCCAAGCGTGCAGGACGGTGGGCATTGCAACGATCTTGGGTGCGCCCAACTTGGTGCGCGGCGCTTCTCATTCGGGTAATGTTGCCGCGCATGATTTGGCCCAGCAGGGATTGCTGGACATGTTGTCGTCGGACTATGTCCCTGCTGCGCTGTTGTTGGGGGCGGTCCAGCTTGGCGCGCTCTGGAGTGACCTTGCACGCGGAATGGCGACTGTCACAAGCGCGCCTGCAGCGGCCGTTGAACTGACTGATCGCGGAGTTATTGCGCCGGGTCGCCGCGCGGACCTCATCCGCTTTTCAGTGTTTGATGCCGTGCCAGTTCTGAATTCGGTTTGGGTCATGGGCGCGCGCGTAGGATAAACCTAGGCCTTGGCAAGCATCCGCCCCAACGGGCGCCCTCCCAAGATATGCACATGCAGATGTGGCACCTCCTGAACACCGTGCTGACCTGCATTTGAGATCATGCGGTAGCCTTCGGTGCTGTCTGCCTTAACGCCTTCCATCTCGCACACTTTGGCAATCGTCCGTGTGTAGTCCAGAACCTCCGCATCCGAGGCTTGTGCGGCGAAGTGATCGTAACTGACATAGGGGCCTTTGGGGATCACCAGAACATGTACGGGTGCCTGAGGGTAAATGTCGCGAAACGCGAGGCTGTGTTCTGTTTCCAAAACGGTTTCATTCGGGATTTCGCCCCGCAGGATTTTGGCGAAGATGTTTTGATCATCATAGACGTATGGCATTTTGATCCTCTGGTGACGTGTGCAGGTCAGTCTGCGAAAAGGTAATGAGACGCGGCGATCTCGCGCGCGGCGTCTGTGCTGATGGACAGGAACTGCGCTAGCGCGGCTGTATTGTCGTCGACACTTGCGGCTTCGCGTATCTGCAAATGGTTCTCGAAATGAGCGTCACGGATACGGTCGGATTCGAACACCATGTCATTGCGAATGGTGGGCAGCAGCCGTTCCAGCGTCTCGGCCGAAGTCTGTTCGCCAGCCAAACCGACGCGCATAGCGTGGCCGGTCAGGTATTCATCGCTGAAATGGCATTCGATCTCAAGAATACGCGTCACTGACCTATCAGAGGCGAAGTCGTGCAGCAGATCAATGTTTGCGGGGTCCATGCACACGATCATTCTGTCGGTTTCGTAGTAGTCGAACAACATCCGCATCAGCGCGCGGCGGTGACGGGTTCGTTTCTCTAGTGTGGTTTGAATACCACCCAGATCAGGCAGGGCCGCGTCTTCTTCGTTAAAGATGTATTCGATCGCGGGCACATTCGTCGCGTGGCGGATGCGTTCCAGTACCCGTTTGGCCACATGCCATTTCTTGCAAACGACGATCAGCAGTTCGCGCTGGCGCCCCAGTGTGCTTTCGGTCTCCCAAAAGCGCGTAGCAAACCTTCGACCGATGCGTCCCCGCCCTGTGAGAAACTTGAACAGGCTGCGCCCCTCGTTAGAGATCTGGAAGGTGGCGTCTTTGGCGGCATACAAATGCCCCAACCGCCGTTTTAGATCGCGGGCCTCGGGGCTGATCTTGCGGGCAAAGAGGTAATCCTGACCAAGCAGCAAATCGTAGTGGTCGTTGTAAAACGTCACAGGCATGCCGTAGTCGGTGAACATCAGGAACGTCAGAGTGCGGGTTGAGATTTCGGCCTCTGGCACGACATGGCGCACCACCGTCTGGAAGAAAGTTTCGTCTGGAATCCAAGTGGTGCGGAAGAAACGCAAAACGTCACTGCGCTGGCGTGCAAACTCCAGAATTTTTTCGATCGTCTGGCGGCGCAGGCACCACCACTGACTACCGATCTGCACTTGGATATCATGGGGTATCTTGCGTTGAAGACCCAAGCGGCGTTGCATGTTCAAGCTTGCATAGAATAGTTGCTTTCGATGCCGTTCATTGAAGACGTGGCGATAAACGAGCCGATCTTCCTTCATTCCCGTCTTGATCCAATCGCTTTCGAAGAAATCAAAGCTTTCGATGAAATCAAGCTCGGTGTTGTCGAGAAAGCGGTGCGCATATTCAGCTGACTTGATGGCCATGCAATCGCCCGAAAGCATGTAAAAATGTGTAGCGCGGGGAAAGGCTTCGACTGCGGATTGTACTGCATTCAAAGTTGCTTGAACCAACGACCATTCACCCCATCCACAGCGGACGCGTTTCTTGGCAAAGGCGACATTGGCATTCGAGGCCAAGGCGAGCTTGATACGGTCGAAGTCGGCGGCATCCGCGTTGGCGTCAAAGTGAATGGCCATGTAATCGCCCACAGCCGTCAGGCGTTTGGCCTGGCTGATGATTGCGTCGGGATCTTTGTGACACAAAAGGATGTAGGCGATTTTTGCCATTGCTGAGAGGTGTGCCCTTCTACTTATGCTTGATTATGTTGATAATGGTGAAGGCCGATTGAATAAACTGCAATTATTTGCTTTTTTGCAATAAATCCGTGCCACTCAAAGAATTCGGATGATCGAGCAGGAGAAAATCTTAATGGGGTTTCCCGGAACCTGGATGACGCAGAGCGAAAGCATGGTCTATCGCGTTGTGCCAAAGTGTGCTTGTTCGACCATCGGTCAGATCATGTACTACTCAGATCATGGCCGTTTTTTCGAGGGCGACATCCACGATGCGCAAGATGGTTTGCACAAATGGGCGCTCGAGGACAGCCAAGGCCCGATCACACGAAATGTGCAAAGCCATGCCTCCTATTCGTTTACGTGTGTGCGCAACCCCTACACGCGTATTCTCAGCTCCTTTTTCGATAAGATTTGCGGAATACAACGCAATGGCAAACGGTATCGAGGCAATCTGGTGCCGCAACTGGCGCAGAAATACGGGATCGATGTTGGCGGTGATGACGGCCAGCAAGAGTTTGACCAGATTGCATCTTTTAGGCGCTTCTTGCTGTTCGCACGTGACACCATTCGCTACCGTAAACCGATGGATCCAGACATTCACTGGTCCGCGATGTCCGGGCACGTCAGCACGTTCATCGTAAACGGCGGGACCTATGACAAGATCGTCTGGACGGAGGCTTTCAACGACGGAATGGCGGATGTTCTCAGCGGTTTGGAAACGCCGCATCCTGTTGTCTTGGCGGATGTTCCGAGGTTCAACGAAAGCGAAGGGCATGGTCCCAAGCGACTACATCCGGTCGAGGACTATTTTGACGATATGTCGATGCATCTGGTCTATGAAATCTACAAACGCGATTTCGTGCTGTTCAAATATGATTTCGAAAACCCTGCGAACAAACTGCCTGTGGGCGAGATTGATCTGGATGAAGTGCACGCCAAACTGGGTGAATAAGCTGAATTACTCGTTTGGCAGGTTCTCCGGAACATAGACGTTTATTCCGCAGAATACATTCGATCTGTCGTCCAGTCCCAACGCGGAATCCATGGCTTTGCGGCCTACTTCGTAGACATCATGTGCGACCAGCATTCGGAATGTTCCATCATGGAGTGCTGCGCGCGTGAGAGCGTTCAGTTCGTGGCCGATCACGATACGGTCTGGAGCGTGGGCTGCTTGCAAAGCGTGGATGATCTCGGGTTGGCCACCACCAGAAATATAGACGCCCTTGAGATTGTCCTTGCGGTCCAGCACTTCGTTGATGATTTGGCGCGCCGTCTGCGGATCTGTGCCGTATGGGCGCGTTTGAATTATTGCAAGCTCTGGCCGGTTCGTGCCCAGAGTTTGCTGAAAGCCTGATTGGCGGTCCAACAGGTGGCGAAACCGCAAATGGCCAATCAAGACAGCGACTTCACCAGGGCCTGGGGGTACGAGCTCCGCCATCATCCGACCGGCGGTCCGGCCCGCGGCAAAGTTGTCCTGCCCGACATACGCCGCCCGCTTGGATTGCGGCACATCGGAAATGATCGTCACGACGCGAATGCCCTTGGCGTTGAGGGCATCAATCGCTTCCGTGATCTTGGTTTCATCGGCGCCCAACATGATGACGGCGGATGTTTCCGGATGCACACTGTTCAAAAGCTCGGCAATCGTGCTGGGGTTATAAGGATCAAAACCGCGGAACAGGAATTTGGTCCCCATGCGTTTCTCGCGTTCTACGGCGGCGTCCATACCTGCACGTATCTCTTGGAAGAATGGGTTTGTTCCTTCCGAAAAAAGTACTTCTATCTGGCGAAGTCTGCTGCCGGAGCGAAACGCAAGTGCGTTGGGTGAATAGCCCAACTCGCGCATCGCCCGCTCAACCTTTTCGATCGTCACGGGGCGAACGCCCGGTCGTTCATTCAATACGCGGTCCACTGTTGAGCGTGACACACCACTTAATTGAACGACATCATCAATTCGCGCTCTTTTCTTCACCACATTACCTCTCACACACATACTGGGCGAGCCACGGCAACAACGCCAGTCAGGTCACCTGAGATCAGCAAGAGCACGCCAATCGATCCATAAGTGCTTAACAGTTCAAATAATTCCAAGTCTTTCCGGTGAGAATTTTACTAGCACGATCCGGGCCGCAATGGGAAAGGGTGTTTGCTTTTCCCATCCATGTGGTGAAAAAGGGTCAAAATTTGACTTAAAGACCTTGTTCATGTGGGTTCGATGGTGCAAGTCTTGACAGACCAACGGGCTCGTACAGTGTTTCTAACGTGAGCTGGGTATTTTGAGCCCGGCAATAAGCAGCAGTTCATGTGCTCATTCTTCGCCAGAACGGCGAAGTTCCGCCTTTTTTGGCCTGGCGGCGAAGTAGGACGCCCAAGACTTTCAGGTCCGCCACCACTCACGGAACCGATCTGAGACTGTCTTGTCGTGTGGGGACGGCACAAGGGCTTGCCCTTGCGCCGGAACCCACAGCGGCTTAAATGCGCATGCATGGCGCAGGTGAAATCTTCTTCGAAATCCGATCCGAACTACAAGGTCGTGGCCGAGAACCGGCGCGCTCGGTTTGATTATGCCATCGAAGAAGACTTGGAATGCGGGATCATTCTGGAAGGCTCCGAGGTCAAGTCGCTGCGTGAAGGCGGTGCAAACATCGCCGAAAGCTATGCCGCCGTAGAAGATGGAGAGTTATGGCTGATCAACAGCTACATCGCGCCGTACAAGCAGGCAAAAACCTTTCAGCATGAAGAGCGGCGCCGGAGAAAACTGCTGGTCAGTCGCAAACAGCTAGCGGATTTCTGGAATGAAACACAGCGCAAGGGCATGACGCTTGTGCCGCTGGTGCTGTATTTCAATCATCGGGGCAGGGCCAAGATCAAGATTGGTGTGGCCAAGGGCAAAAAGCTGCATGATAAGCGCGAAACGGCGGCCAAACGGGATTGGTCGCGGCAGAAATCGCGCTTGATGAAGGACCATGGCTGAACTGTGGTGATGGCCATGTGCCCTTGCCAGCCAAAGCCTGCAGCGTTACCCAAGGATGTCCTTACGGCATGAGGAGAATCTCCGTGGCAGACGACCCCAAAACACTCGTTTCAACAGACTGGTTGGCGCAACATATCAAAGATCCGGACCTGCGGGTTCTGGATGCGTCTTTATATTTGCCAGACGCGGGGCGCGATGCCAAAGCCGAGTATGATGCAGGCCATATTCCGGGTGCACGCTTTTTTGACATTGATGACATTGCAGACAATCGCTCCGAATTGCCACATATGGCACCGCCCGTTGAAAAATTCATGTCACGGATGCGCGCGATGGGGGTGGGCGACGGTCATCAGGTTGTTGTGTACGACGGTGCCGGGCTGCTGTCGGCCGCTCGCGTTTGGTGGTTGTTTCGGTTGATGGGACAGAACAACGTGGCTGTCTTGGACGGTGGGTTTCCAAAGTGGCGTGCCGAAGGCCATCCGATCGAAGACATGCCGCCCGTAGTGCGTGACCGCCACATGACAGTGCGGATGCAGAATCATCTGGTGCGTGATGTCACGCAAGTGGCGGCCGCGTCAAAACTCAAGGATTACGTGGTGGTTGATGCCCGTAGCGCGGCGCGGTTCAAGGGCGACGCGCCGGAGCCTCGTGCTGGGTTGCGCGCAGGTCACATTCCGGGGTCGCGCAACGTTCCATACACGGACCTGTTGAACGAGGATCAGACGCTGAAGACCCCTGAAGAGACGCGCGCCATTTTTGACGCCGCAGGTGTGGATTTGACAAAGCCCATTATCACGACCTGTGGGTCTGGTGTGACGGCTGCTATTCTCGTGCTTGCACTGGAGCGGATGGGGCACGACAAATGGTCACTTTATGATGGGTCATGGGCTGAGTGGGGGATGTTCCCGACCGTGCCTGTCGCCACCGGAGATGCGTAATGTTTGAGATGCTTCAACCGCAACCTGCGGATAAAATCCTGACCTTGGTTCAGATGTACAAGGATGATCCACGCCCGACCAAGATTGATCTTGGCGTGGGGGTCTACAAAGATGCAACGGGCCTGACCCCGGTGATGCGGGCCGTTAAGGCGGCTGAACAAAAGCTTTGGGAAACACAGGACACCAAGGTTTATACAAGTTTGATCGGTGATCCAGCCTTTGGGCAGGCAATGGCGCAATTGGTTCTGGGCGATGCGGTGTCTATGGACAACGTGGCCTTTGCGGGCACGCCGGGTGGTACTGGTGCCTGCAGGCAGGCGTTTGAATTGATCCAGATGGCGGACAGTGACGCGCGGGTGTTCGTTTCCGATCCGACGTGGCCAAATCACTTGTCGATCCTCAAGTACCTTGGTGTCGAAACTGTGCCGTATCGCTATTTCGACAGTGAAACGCGGGCAGTGGATTTCGAGGGTATGCTGGAAGATCTCAAGACCGCGCGCCACGGCGATGTCGTGTTGTTACATGGCTGCTGTCACAATCCAACGGGTGCAAACTTGAACCTGACCCAATGGCAATCGGTTGTGGATGTGCTGTTGGAAACCGGCGCTGTGCCGATGATCGACATCGCCTATCAAGGATTTGGCGACGGTGTGGAGGAAGATGCGGCAGGCACTCGGCTTGTTGCGGCCTCGGTGCCGGAGTGCCTGATTGCGGCCAGTTGTTCGAAGAATTTCGGCATCTACCGGGAACGTACGGGCGTACTGATGGCTGTAAGCCAAGACACAGGTGCGAAAAAGTTGAACCAAGACACACTGGCGTTTCTAAACCGTCAGAACTTCAGCTTTCCGCCGGATCATGGCGCGCGGTTGGTGACCATGATCCTGACCGATGACACCCTCCGCGCGGACTGGCTGGCCGAGTTGGAAGAGGTACGCCTTGGGATGCTGGCCTTACGCCAGCAGTTGGCGGACGAATTGCAGCGCCTTTCGGGTTCAGATCGCTTTGGATTTCTGGCGCAGCACCGGGGCATGTTTTCACGCCTTGGTGTGAGCACCGAACAGGTGGAGTTGTTGCGAAGCAAGCATGGTATCTACATGATTGGGGATAGCCGTATGAACATCGCGGGTCTGAACGCGGATACGGTGCCTGTTCTTGCTCAGGCGATTGCTGACGAAGGTATGTGAGCATCCGGTCGCGCCTGCGGCGCGGCGCGGTATCTGGATAAGGGGTCTCACCCCTCAACCTCCCCAAGGTAATTGGAACCATTTGAACAAACAGGTGTGCGCCTGTTTGGCGAAAAATTGCTGCCTTTGACGGACATGCACAAAAAAGCCCGGGCGCGAACGCCCGGGCAGTTGGCTTAAACCGTGAGGGAGGAGTGGTTTAGCCCTTTGTGAAGTCCGGATAGGCTTCCATCCCCAGTTCGGACGTGTCCAAACCGCTGATTTCCGCTTCTTCGGATACTCGGATGCCCATTGCGGCCTTGAGAATGAACCACAGCACCAGGCTGGCGACGAAGGTGAACACACCGTAAGCGACAATACCTGTGATTTGGGTCATAAAGCTGGCGTCGGAGTTGTAGAACACTACCGCGATGGTGCCCCAGATGCCTGCAAAGAGGTGAACCGGGATTGCGCCGACAACGTCGTCGATTTTGAACTTGTCGAGCATTGGGACGGTCAGCACAACGATGATCCCGCCGACAGCACCGATCCACAGCGCGCCGAAGAGCGACGGTGCAAGAGGTTCGGCTGTGATCGAGACCAGACCGGCCAGAGCGCCGTTGAGCACCATTGTCAGGTCAGGCTTTTTGTAGAGGATCTGAGTAAGGATCAGCGCGGTTACGGCACCGGCGGCTGCGGCCATGTTGGTGTTGGCAAAGATGCGTGATACGTCAGAGACGTCACCCACGGTGCCCATTGCAAGTTGTGAGCCGCCGTTGAAACCGAACCAGCCGAGCCACAGGATGAACGTACCCAATGTGGCGAGTGCAAGGTTGGAGCCGGGCATTGGAACGACTTTGCCGTCCTTGTACTTGCCGATCCGAGGGCCGAGCACGATAGCGCCTGCCAGAGCGGCCCAGCCACCTACGGAGTGAACGACTGTCGAGCCTGCGAAGTCCTGGAAACCAGCCGCATCGAGCCAGCCGCCGCCCCATTTCCACGAACCGGAGATAGGGTACATGAAACCGGTCAAGATGATCACGAAGATCAAAAACGGCCACAGCTTGATCCGCTCAGCCAGTGCGCCGGAAACGATCGACGCGGTGGCTGCGACAAAGACGAGTTGGAAGAAGAAGTCCGAACCAATGGATGCGTAGTCGAGGGCTGCATCCGCTGCAGCTACGCCGACCGGATCTAGAACGGTTGGGACAAAGAAGCTGCCCACGTAACCGTTGAAGTCACCTGGATACATCAGGTTGAAGCCGACGAGCCAGTACATGATTGCGGCGAATGAGTAGAGCGCGATGTTCTTGGTCATCTGCATGGTGACGTTCTTGGAGCGGACCAAGCCGCCTTCCAGCATCGCAAAGCCTGCGGCCATGAAGAAAACGAGGAAGCCGGCCATGCAGAACAGCAAGGTCGTCATGATATAGGGGCCGATTTCATCGAAACTGGGCGCCGCATCCTGGGCAAGCGCCAGCGATGGAAGTGCAATAAGCGCTCCTGCTGTGGCGAGTGTCTTGAAGTGTGTCATCTGATTGATATCCCTAGTTTTTGGGCGCGGCACTTAAAGCGCGTCTTCGTTGGTTTCGCCGGTGCGCACGCGCACGGCCTGATCGACGGAGAGCACAAAGATTTTGCCGTCACCGATTTTGCCGGTTTGGGCGGTCTTAGTGATTGTCTCTACGACCTGATCCACGGCCGACGCCGGCACGACGATTTCGATTTTGACCTTTGGCACAAAATTCACCGCGTATTCCGCGCCGCGGTAGATTTCCGTATGGCCGGATTGGGAGCCAAAGCCCTTGATTTCCGTGACCATCATGCCGCGTACGCCAGCGTCGGTAAGGGCCTCGCGGACCTCCTCCAGCTTGAACGGCTTGATTGTTGCGATAATGAGTTTCACCTCGTGTCCCCTTCTCTTCTGGCAGGCAGTCCTGCAAACTGGTGACTGCACAAAACCTCAAGCACTTGTGAGGTTGGAAGTTGGGCGGGCGGAAACACCGAGTCATTTCCAGCCTTGTGCATAAAATTTGTGCAAAGTATCTGGAATGCACATAAATTAATCAAAACTTTAACTGCTTGCCCGTGGGTTCTGCCCTCAACAAAGCGGTCAGCGCGCTATAAGCTACGCAAAATACAACAGGCCGAGCAGGGGTCGACATGAGTGATTCACCCAAGGGCAAACGCCCTTTGGTCGCCGACAAGCGCTACCCGACCAAAAGGGCGGCACCCGGCAAGCCAAGGGCGAAACCACGCAAGACCAAAGCCCGAAAACCGGCGCGTGCACGGGCGCGTCGCGGCGGTATTGTTGGTTTTTTCACTGGTATCTTTCGGTGGGTCGCTCGCTTGCTTTGGAAGATTACATGGCGCAGTGCTGTATTGGCGGCCCTCTTTTTGGGGCTTGCCGTAGGGTATTATTACACGACCTTGCCCAGCCTCGACGAATTGCTGGACGGGCGCGCCCGTGGCTCCGTGACCTTGCTGGACAGCGACGGCGCCGTGTTTGCCTGGCGTGGCGATCAGTTTGGCGGTGTTGTGACAGCCCAGAGCGTTTCGCCGCATTTGCGCAACGCCGTCATCGCCACGGAAGACAAACGGTTCTACCAGCATTTCGGCTTGAGCCCGCGTGGCATTGCGGGCGCTGTGCGGATCAACTTGAGCGAAGGGCGCGGGCCTTTGTCCGGTCATGGCGGGTCCACCATCACACAGCAGGTTGCCAAGTTATTGTGCCTGGGTGTGCCATTCGATCCGGCAGTGCAAACGCAGGCTGAGTATGAGGCAGAGTGCCGCCGCGGCACGATTCAACGCAAAGCAAGGGAAGCCATTTACGCGCTGGCCATGGAGGCCAAGTACACCAAGGATGAAATCCTCTCCATCTACCTGAACCGGGTGTATATGGGCGGTGGGGCCTATGGGGCCGAGGCGGCGGCGCAGCGGTTTTTTGGTAAACCCGCCGCCGCAGTCACACCTGCGGAAGGGGCGATGCTGGCCGGGTTGCTGACCGCGCCCACGACCTTGTCACCGACCAACAACCTCGATCGTTCGCGCAACCGTGCCGCAACTGTTTTACGTTTGATGAACGAACAAGGCTACCTGACGGACGCGCAAACCCGAGAGGCGCAAAGCAATCCCGCAGAGCTTTCGGAGGCAGCCGAGGCGCAGTCCGGTGGGTATTTCGCCGACTGGGTCATGTCATCGGGCCCGGAGTTTTTCACACGCAAAACCACTGAAGATGTGTTCATCAGGACCACTTTGGATCAGCGGATACAAAAAGCCGCTGAAGACGGTCTGACTTGGGTATTCGAGAACAAAGTGCGTGAGGGGTCATCGGCGCAGGCGGCGATTGTCGTGATGTCTGCGGATGGTGCGGTGCGTGCGATGGTGGGAGGGCGCAAGACACGGGTCACGGGCGGGTTCAACCGCGCCACGCAGGCGCTGCGCCAAACCGGGTCTGCCTTCAAACCGTTCGTTTATGCCGCAGCGCTTGATTTGGGCTACAGCCCGCGTGATACGGTCGAAGATGCGCCCTATTGCCTTGATATTCCGGGCTCCGGCGAATGGTGCCCAGAGAACTACACCCGCAACTATTATGGCCAGGTCTCTCTGGAACAGGCCTTGCGCGACAGCTTGAACATTCCGGCCGTGAAGGTCTCGGAGTTCGTCGGGCGCGACGTGGTGCGACAAGTGGCCAGCGGTTTCGGCATTCAAAGCGGATTGGCGGACGGACCTGCCTTGGCGCTGGGCGCGTCCGAGAGCACGTTGCTCGAAATGACCGGGGCCTATGCGGGGATCCTCAATGGGGGGTCTTCGGTAACGCCTTACGGGTTGATTGATTTGCGCTTGGCCGGTGAGGATGAGCCTTTGATGGGCACAGGCGGCGGTATCGGTGAGCGGGTTATTCAGGAAGATGCAGCGCGGCAGTTGATTTATATGATGGAAAAGGTCGTGTCTGAGGGCACCGGCCAGCGTGCGCGATTCGGAGGCCGCCAGCTGGCTGG
Source organism: uncultured Alphaproteobacteria bacterium (assembly GCA_942490645.1). Lineage (GTDB taxonomy): Bacteria > Pseudomonadota > Alphaproteobacteria > Rhodobacterales > Rhodobacteraceae > CALNXN01. The sequence continues at coordinate 98,765 of CALNXN010000011.1, forward strand.
CAAAACCGGCACAACGCAAGCCGCGCGAGACGCTTGGTTTGTGGGTTTTTCGGCCGATTACGTCGCGGGCGTGTGGATGGGCTATGACGACAATACTCCGCTGACGGGCGTCACGGGTGGCGGTTTGCCCGCAGAGATATGGCGCGAGGCAATGGCGCGGGTTCACGAAGGTTTGCCCGCCACACCATTGCCGACAACTGGTCCTTCGGGATTTGGCACTGCGTGGGGCGAGCCAAGCCGGCCGTCAGGCGGAACAGGCAGCGGCGGAATAATCGAAAATCTGCTGCGCGATCTGCTGGGCGGGGGAGGGTCTACTGGCACGGGCAGTACCGCACCCGCGCCTGGGTCCGGAAACAGGTAACACCGCTTATGTCACGGGTGGCGCGACGCGTACCACACGGCGCAACAGCGCGTTTTGATCTTGTACACCAATGGTTCGCATCAGTGCGTTCACCCGTGTGTCTAGTGCATCTGGCTGTATGCTGTATTCTTGGGCGATTGTCTCGTGGCTCTGCCCGCTGACCAGTGCGACGCACAACTGTGTTTCGGGTCTGCTCAGCCCATAGGACACTGCGAAACGACCCGTACTTAGCTTGTCCGCGCGCGCGGGGTCGATCACGATCATCAAGGCGGCTTCGGCTTCAGCGTTCAACTCGCCAAAACTGTCGCGAAGCGGAATAATCTCGGCGAGCAGCGGTGGCGCATCTTCGGGCTGAGTGATGTCGATCTCGAAGGCGGGGCGCAGGCCAAGACCGGCAGCTGTATGCGCGGCTTCAACGAAGGCTGCGTGCAGACGCGCCGTCTGGCGCGGCAAGTGGCATCGCAGATGTCCATTTGAAGTTTGGCGCAACCCTTTGTCTTGCTCGAATATGCGCAGCGCTTCGCGGTTGGCGGTGATCACCTCACCGGTCTGTCGTACAACTGCCGCTCCGACCAATAGATGGTTCAAGGCACCCAGCACACTATGATGCCGCGTGCGTAAAGCTTCATACATGCGCGCGCTTTCAACCGCTTTGGTCATATGCGGAACCAAAGTGGACAAAGCCCGTCGCGCCGCATCCGTCAGATCGTTCTGGCCTTCAGGAAGTCCGACCCCCATGGCTTCGAGCCACGCTGCGTCCGCATTCATACGCACGCCGACGCGTCGTTGAACCTTTAATCTGCGCTTGAGAAAGCGGTAATCGGCACGCTGATCGAGAAACTGCGCTGTGTTGCCAAAGGCTGTGTCCAGAAACGGCTGCCCCGCTTCAACATGGCGCAATTTGTCCCAGTCAGCCGTATGCACGTTGCCTTGCCGCATCCCGAAAAACACGCCCCATGGGCTGCGTGAGGCCGTCGAGAGGTTCGAGCTGAGCGCTTGAAAATCACGCAGATGAGCATCGGGGTGACGGATCAGAAGTGCTGCGGCGGGAACACCACATAGTTCGGCCACTGCATCCAACGCATCATGCCAGCGGGTCCGGTTCATCGCCGCATCGTAGATATGTGTCAGCACAGAGTAGCCGGCCGTATCCAGCATTTTTTCTACCGCTTGGCCACGCATAATCATAACGATCAGGTCGTGCCAAAGCCCCTTCGATGGGAACTATAGCGTATTTCTGTGAATTGACCAAAGGTTGTAATGACCGGTGTGTCAATCAACCCTAGATGGGTCAGCCCGACGCAGCCACATCTGTGATTAATTGATCAATATTGCCGCCGCGCCGGTCCAGCATTGCGCCGATCTCGGTGCGTTCGGTCAGCAAAAGGTTTACGCCCTCAATGAACATGTTGAAAAAGAGCGCCTTGCCCGATTTGTCGGAAACCAAAAAGGTAACTTCGAACGGGCTTTCGCCGCGCAAGAACGCGGTGGTTGTGATTTCGTAGCCTGCATTGATCTTGCGGGCGCCGCGCACTTCGATCCGGCCACCTATGAACTCGCGGAATCTCTTGCCGTATTTGCGCGCGATATAGCCTTGAAAAGCACGGGTGAAGGCCGCTTTTTGACCATTGGACGCACGGCGTCCATCGTTGCCCAAAGCGTATTGTGCCATGATCGGCACATCCGCATAACGGACGAACAGGTTTTCAAAATCGTTGATCATGCTCGCTTCGGATTTGCCCGACGCAATCACGCGGTTGATTTCCGCAACCACGGTGTCCACCAGACTGGTCGCCTTGCTTTCGTCGAGGGCAAAGGCAGGGCTGCCAAGCACCGCAAATATGGTGCTGGTTGCCAGAAAACGGCGACGGTTCAGGTCACTGCTCATAAGGGTCCTCATATGGGTCGGAGTAGGGGTCAAAGCTTCCGTCATCACTGTCTTGGCCCAACTTGAAGCGGCGGTTTTGCAGATAGATCGACCTGGTCTGGGCATAGCTGTCCGCGCTTTCATAGAGCAGCGAATCGACGGTGTCGCCAAAGCGGGCACGGTTGTTGAGTTGCGACAGCGCACTTGTCGCGGGTGGATAGTATTTCTCCGGCTCGTCGATATCGTAGGTCAGCGGATTGGTGAAGATGTCCACGACTTTGCCTATGGCCGCACGTTGTGTGGACGGGCCCAACAACGGCAATTCGAGGAAGGCCCCTTCGCCCACGCCCCAAACAGCCAGCGTTTCGCCGAAATCCGTATCGACTTCGGCCACTTTGAATTCGGTGGCGGCGTTGATCACCCCGCCCAATCCCACGGTTGTATTCAACACGAAACGCAGCGTCGCGATGCTGGCATCTCTGATGTCGCCCTGCAGCAGGCTGTTCACCGCGACAGCGGGCATGGACAGATTGTCCGAAAAATTGTTGACTCCGGTCCGCACGCCGCCGGGCACAATACTGGAATACCCCGTGGCCGCAGGTCTGAGCAATCCACGGTCGAGGCTTTTGTTGAAGGCGTGGATCTGGCGATTTTGCGCCTCATATGGGTCGTTGATGCCGTTGGACCTTTCGCTCGGGTCCTGCGATGTGGCGCATGCGGTCAGGCTCGCCACCGCGAGGATGGCAAACAAACGAATGGTGACGGCTTGGGCTTGTGCGAAGGGTTGCAAACGAAATATCCTGCTGTCGTGGCTGAAAGGGTACCTAATCCAAAGATCAAAAAAGCCCATAGGGTCGAGGCGATGCGGAGCAAGTTGTGGCCTAATAGCGACAACGTGTGACCATGACAGTGACATAAACACAAAATAGACGCATGACCACGTAAAGTGAGCAGACTTAATCAGGCGGAAAGGTGCCAATGCAGAACGCATATGTAAAGGTGGGGCAGGCGGAATTGCGCGATGTGCGCAGACGCAGCCGGAAACTGTATTGGGCTGTTGCGCTCTTCAGCTTGTTTGCGAACCTGCTGATGCTGACCGGGCCGCTCTATATGTTGCAGGTCTATGATCGCGTGCTCGGCTCCGGGTCCGAAGAAACCCTGATCGCGCTCTCAATTCTGGTGGTTTTCATGTACGGCGTAATGGGCGTGCTGGACTACACGCGCGGGCGGATCATGGCGCGGGTTGGTGCTCGGTTTCAGTCTGATCTCGACCGGCGCGTTTTTGACGCGGTCGTCCGCAAGTCCGCCGTGGCGCCCGACCTCAAGACACAGACCGGCCTTGCCGATCTGGAAGCGGTCCAGCGTTTGCTCACGTCTCCGGTGCTGATGGCCGGATTTGACATGCCGTGGACGCCAGTCTTTTTTGCGGGAATTTTCCTTTTTCATCCGATGCTTGGCTATCTTGCAGTGGCAGGTGCGCTGTTATTGATCCTGATTACCCTGGCCAACCAGCTTCTCTCTCGTGAACCGCAATCCCAAGCGACGAATGCCGGCTATGCAGCGAACTTGATGTCGGATCAAATCCGGACTGAAGCTGAAATGGTGCAGGCGATGGGCATGCGTGATGCGGCCTTCAACCGCTGGCAGGTTGCCCGAACGGAAGCGTTACAAAGGCAGGTTCAGGCCACCGATGTCACGGGCGGTTTTTCGTCAATCACCAAGACGCTGCGGCTGTTTTTGCAATCTGCGATGCTGGGTCTTGGTGCGTATCTGGTTCTTCAAAACGAAATGACGGCTGGTGCTATGATTGCGGGTTCTATCCTGCTCGGGCGGGCACTTGCCCCCGTGGAACTGGCGCTCAATCAATGGCCGGTGGTGCAACGCGCTTTCAAAGGATGGGACAACCTGAGCGAGTTATTAGGCGCCGTCGCAGTTGAGCAGGAGCGCACTTCTCTGCCCAAACCCAAGGCGCATTTGGTGGCCAAATCGCTGACGGTCGTACCGCCCGGCGAAAAACAAGCGTCGCTAAAATCTGTCAATTTTGAGGTAAAGCCGGGTCAGGCGGTCGGGGTGATCGGACCTTCGGGGGCTGGTAAATCCACACTGGCACGCACCTTGACAGGTGTTTGGGCCCCTGCGGGCGGTTCCATTCGCCTCGATGCCGCAGCGCTGGATCAGTATGACCCGGCGGTTCTGGGCAAGCACATCGGTTACCTGCCTCAACGGGTTCAACTGTTTGATGGAACGATCGCTGATAATATTGCACGCTTGGATCCGAACCCGGATGCAAACAAAGTTGTCAAAGCGGCGAAAATGGCCGCCGCCCACGAAATGATATTGGAACTGCCCAAAGGCTACGACACCGAAGTGTCCGCAGGTCAGGTGCGCCTGTCGGGCGGGCAAATGCAGCGCATCGGTCTGGCGCGTGCTCTATACGACGACCCGGTGATCGTCGTTCTGGACGAGCCGAATTCGAACCTCGACAACGTCGGAAGTCAGGCGCTCAATCAAGCGATACGCGCTCTGAAAGCGGAAGGTCGGTCTGTGTTGATCATGGCGCACCGTCCGGCCGCCATTCAGGAATGCGATACACTGATGGTGCTCGACAGCGGCATGCGGATGGCCTTCGGTGCCAAAGACGAAGTGTTGGCCGGGATGGTCAAGAACCACAAACAGATCCAGCAAGCGCCTGCGGGTGCAGGAGGCGTTACATGAGCCAGCCAGCAAAGTGGTCTGCAAAACGCCCAGTCATAATAGGTTGTCTGGGCCTTTTGGTGCTGGTTGGCGGGTTTGGCGCATGGGCGACCCTAAGCCAGATTTCAGGGGCCATCGTGGCTTCGGGTCGCTTCGAAGTGGACCGAAATCGACAGGTTGTGCAGCACCAGACTGGTGGCACCGTTGCCGAAATACTCGTGGATGAAGGCGACACGGTTTCTGCCGGCGATCTCTTGCTGCAGTTGGACGCGGCGCAGTTGCGCTCGCGTTTGGTGATCGCAGAAGGCCAGCTTTACGAACTAATGGCGCGCCGCGGAAGGTTGGAGGCTGAACGGGACCAATCTGCCGTCGTGGAGTTTGAAAAAGAATTGATCCTTGCTGGACAAGGTAACCCGGATGTTCAGGAACTGATCGACGGGCAGCGCAACCTGTTTGACGCGCGACGCGCTTCGGTCAGCCAAGAAATCGATCAACTCGGCAAACGCGCCAGCCAAATCAGCAGCCAGATCGAAGGCATCGTGTCGCAGGAAAAATCGCTTTCAGAGCAACTGCTGTTGATCGAGCAGGAATTGAAGAACCAACAGTCTTTGCTCGACCGTCAACTGACCCAAGCCAGCGCGGTTCTGAGCCTGCAACGCGAAGCGGCGCGATTGAATGGGCAACTGGGTGAATTGGCCGCCGGAAAAGCGCAAGCTGAAGGGCGAATTACCGAGATTGACATCGAACGTCTCAAACTGGGGACCCGCAACCGCGAAGAAGCCATCACCCGGTTGCGTGACCTGCGTTACCGCGAATTGGAACTGGCCGAACAACGTGACGCCCTGCGAGAAGAGATTGAAAGGCTCAGCATTCGTGCGCCCGTCTCAGGCATAATTTACGGCATGCAGGTGCGCACGCCACGTTCCGTCATTCGCGCAGCTGAACCTGTGATGTTTCTGGTCCCGCAAGACCGCCCCCTTGTGATTGCGGCGCGTGTAGAGCTGATCCATATCGACCAATTGGTGGCGGGGCAGGATGTGAACCTGCGGCTGTCCGCGCTGGATCAACGGACCACGCCTGAACTTTATGGTCGGGTGGTGCAAATATCTGCGGATGCATTCACCGATGATGTGACCGGGCAAAGCTATTACCGTGCAGAGATCGTGCTGAACCCCGGCGAGATCGAAAAGCTGGCCGAAGGGACTGTTTTGATCCCCGGAATGCCCGTAGAGGCCTATATCCGCACCGGTGATCGCACACCGTTGACCTATCTTGTCAAACCGCTCAGCGACTACTTTGCCCGGGCGTTCCGCGAAAGTTGAAATCCGCCTCTTTCGGTTCGTGATGATCCCGGATAGCGTCAGCGCGACTCTGATCCCGTGCACGAAAGGACTTGCGCCATGAGTATCTCATCTCGCCTCGCTGAACTGGGTGTGACCCTGCCGGATGCGCCTGCACCCCAGGCCAATTATGTACCATTTGTTCAGGTCGGCAGCACGCTTTACGTGTCGGGTCAAATCTCAAACGGACCGGATGGATTCATTACCGGAAAACTGGGTGACGGGATGTCGGTCGAGGCGGGCGCAGCCGCAGCGCGCAGCTGTGCAATCAGCCTTCTGGCGCAGGTGAAAGCCGCCTGCGGGGGCGATATCGAGCGTTTGGTGCGGGTGGTGAAGCTTACTGGTTTCGTCAACTCCACGGGCGATTTCACGGACCAGCCCAAGGTCATCAATGGCGCATCTGATTTTCTGGCCGAAGCGCTTGGCGACGCAGGACGCCACGCGCGCTCAGCGGTATCTGCCGCGTCCTTGCCGTTTGGCGTTGCCGTTGAAATCGAAGGCATTTTCGAGGTCAAATGACACCCCGCTTGGACGACGCCTTTTATCGGCTTCCACTGGCTCATCGCGCGCTGCATGACGTGTCGGATGGGCGGCCTGAAAACAGCCGTGCAGCGATCAAAGCAGCGATTGCAGCGGGCTATGGCCTTGAGATCGATGTTCAACTGAGCGCCGACGCGCAGGCGATGGTATTTCACGACGCCGCGCTCGATCGTTTGACGCCAGACACAGGTGCCGTCCGGTTGCGATCGGCGGATGCTTTGCGAACGGTACCATTGAAGGGTGGGGATGAGACAATTCCGGATTTGCCGGAAGTCCTCGCACTGGTCGCAGGCCGCGTACCGCTCTTGATCGAGATAAAGGATCAAGACGGTGCAATGGGTCCCAAAATCGGTCTACTCGAAGATGCTGTGGCTGCGGCGATTGTGCACTATGATGGTCCTTTGGGTGTGATGTCGTTTAATCCGCACAGCGTCGCACGTATGTATGACGTGTCACCTCACGTCCCGCGCGGTCTTGTAACAAGTGCGTATGACCCGGCGGAATGGCCACTGTCCACTGAGGTTTGCGAGCGCCTCAGGGGTATTCCCGACTATGACCGTGTACATGCAAGTTTCATAAGTCACGAGGTCACGGATCTGGCGCGGCCTCGCGTTGCGGAACTCAAGGCGCAGGGTGCGGGCATCTTGTGTTGGACCGTGACATCGCCCGAACAGGAAGTACAAGCGCGACGTGTCGCACAAAATATCACGTTTGAGCAGTATCTTGCGTCTGTTCCGGCTTGAACCGAGGCCCGGTTGCTACAAGTAACACTGGGCACAGGAGAAGCCGCAAAATGTCAGAAAAAGAGGTCGAAATCAGTGTCCTCCAATCCCTGCGCGACATTCCTGCGCAGGAATGGGACGCTTGCGCATGCCCCGAAGCTGCAACCGGAGCTCGCGCTGTCGATCCCTTTACCACGCATCGGTTTCTAAGCGCCCTGGAAGAAAGCGGATCGGTTGGCCCCGGCACGGGTTGGCAGCCGCAGTATCTGGCAGCACGTATAGAGGGCGAGTTGATCGGCGTAGCACCGATGTACGCCAAATCGCACAGTCAGGGCGAGTACATCTTTGATCACAATTGGGCCCACGCCTATGAACAGGCAGGTGGTCGATACTATCCTAAATTGCAGATAGCCGTGCCGCATACCCCGGCCACGGGGCGGCGTTTCTTGACGCGGCCGGGGTTTGAGGATGCAGGGTTTGCGGCCTTGGTTCAGGGGGCCGTGCAACTTGCATCCAACAACCGGATCTCGTCGCTGCATGCTACGTTTTGCACCGCCGAGGAGGCGGACAAGGGTGCCTCGCTGGGCCTGATGAAACGCAAGACCCAGCAGTTTCACTGGGAGAACGACGGCTACGCAGACTTTGACGCCTTTCTTGCGACCCTCAGTTCGCGCAAACGCAAAAACATTCGCAAAGAGCGCGCGCAGGCCCAGTCGTTTGGCGGCACGATACAGACCTTCACCGGGGATGCCATCCAGCCCGAACACTGGGATGCGTTTTGGGTTTTTTATCAAGACACCGGCGCTCGGAAATGGGGCACGCCCTACCTGACGCGGCGGTTTTTCGACATTGCCCAAGAAACGCTGCGGGATGACATGGCGCTGGTTCTGGCGGAGCGGGAGGGACGCTGGGTCGCCGGGGCGCTGAACTTTATCGGGGGGCACGCGCTCTTTGGTCGGTATTGGGGCTGCATTGAGCATCACCCGTGCCTCCACTTTGAGTTGTGCTATTATCAGGCCATTGATATTGCCATTGCACGGGGTTTGCAGCGTGTAGAAGCCGGAGCGCAGGGCCAGCACAAGTTGGCACGCGGCTACTTGCCGACACCAACATATTCGCTCCATTGGGTGGCCGATCCCGGGTTTGCTGATGCCATTGCCCGTTATCTGGACGCGGAGCGTGAAGCCGTTGAAGAAGAAATCGAAGTCCTGACGGATTATGGGCCTTTCAAGCGGGCACAAATAGAGGAACAGGAATGACAGAGAGATTGAGTGAAGAGACACGTGGCCCCTTGTTGGAGCCGCTTTTCGAAAATGGATGGGAGATGCAGGACGGGCGCGATGCAATCCGCAAAACTTACGTCTTTGGCGATTTCGTCGAAGCGTTCGGCTGGATGACCCGGGCCGCGATCTGGGCCGAAAAGTGGGGGCATCATCCCGAGTGGGACAACGTTTACAAAACGGTAAATGTGGTCTTGACCACCCATGATGTCGGTGGGCTGAGCGCGCTGGACGCAAAGCTTGCCAGAAAGATGGATAGCTTGGTCTAGCCAGGTCTTCGCTGGAAACCCAAGTGTATTGAATGCCTCGGACGGATCGCCCGTCCGAGGCTTTTTCTTTACATTGAGGCCAGCAAACCTTCGCCACCGGAGACGTCGCAGACGCCGGGGTTTTCTTCTTCCTGCAAGAGCGTCACAGTGCCGTTGTCGACCAACATCGCATAGCGTTTGGACCGGGCGACTAGACCGGCAGGTGGTGCCGAAAAATCCATGCCGATCGACTTTGTGAATTCGCTTTGCGCGTCGCCTAACATGGTGATGCCCGCGGCTGTGGCACCTGTGGCCTCGCCCCAGGCTTTCATCACAAAAGGATCGTTCACAGAGATGCAGATGATCTCGTCCACGCCTTTGGCATCAAACTGATCCTTGGTGCGAATAAAGCTTGGCACATGCGCGGAATGGCAAGTCGGTGTGAAAGCGCCCGGTACGGCGAAAATGACGACTTTCTTGTCCTTGATCCGATCAGCCAACGCGACGGGCGCTGGTCCATCCGCGCCCATTTCGACCAGTGTCGCGTCGGGAAGTTGATCGCCTTGTGAAATTGTCATGTGTTAGGCCTTTCCATGAGATTGTGTTTTCCGTTGCTCTGCATATAGGCTGCGCGCCTCAGAGGGACCAGTAGAATTGAAGGGATACCAGCGGATGAGCCGAGTTATCGTCATCGGAGCAGGCCAAGCGGGATCGTCATGCGTCGCCAAATTGCGCAACAGCGGCTTCGAGGGGCAGATCACGCTGATCGGTGCCGAACCCGTGCTGCCCTACCAGCGCCCACCGTTGTCCAAAGCGTACCTTTTGGGCGACATGGCGTTGGAGCGGCTGTTCTTGCGACCGCAATCCTTCTACGACGAAAACGATATTTCGCTGAAACTGGGCACGCGGGTCACGGCCATCGATTCAACGACGCAGACCGTGACGGCGGATGACGAAGTGCTGGATTACGACGATTTGGTGCTGACCACCGGATCGATCCCCCGCCATCTGCCAGCCAGCATTGGTGGCGATTTGAACGGTGTTTTCACAGTACGCGATCTGGCAGATGTCGACGCCATGGCGCCTCAGTTTGCTAAAGGCGCGCGGGTTTTGATCGTGGGCGGCGGCTATATCGGGCTAGAGGCGGCATCGGTCGCGTCCAAGCTGGGGCTGCACGTGACGCTGGTGGAAATGGCCGACCGCATTTTGCAGCGCGTGGCCGCACCCGAAACCAGCGCTTACTTTCGCGCGCTTCACACGTCACATGGTGTCGATATCCGGGAAGGTGTCGGGTTGGACAGGCTTTTGGGGGAGGACGCGGTCACAGGTGCGCGGCTGACGGATGGGTCGGACGTGCCGGTCGATTTTGTAATCGTCGGTGTGGGGATCGAGCCTGCCACGGCGCTGGCTGAAGATGCTGGTGTGACCATCGAAAACGGTATCTGGACTGATAACAAGGGGCGCACCTCCGATCCACATATATGGGCCGCAGGGGATTGCGCGTCTTTCCCCTACCGTGGGTCCCGTATCCGTCTGGAAAGTGTGCCGAACGCAATTGATCAAGCGGAGTGCATTGCACAAAACATCATGGGCGCTGACAAAGAGTATATAGCGCGGCCATGGTTTTGGTCGGATCAATATGACGTCAAATTGCAGATTGCCGGGCTAAACACCGGATACACCGACGTGGTGACCCGTATGGGCGAGGGGCTGACGGCATCCTATTGGTATTACGATGGTGACAACCTGCTGGCGGTGGACGCCATGAACGACCCGCGCGCCTATATGATCGGCAAGCGGCTGATTGAAGCTGGCAAAACAGCCGACAAATCGATCGTGCGCGACGCGGGTTCTGATCTCAAGGCGTTGTTGACCGCGTGAGGATCATTGCGGGCCAGTTTCGCAGCGTGGCTCTGGCCAACGTGGGCAAGGGGGACACGGGCGCACATTTGCGACCGACCACCGACCGGGTACGTGAGAGCCTGTTCAACGTACTGAGCCACCGGATCGATTTCGAAGGCGCACGCGTGCTGGACGTTTTTGCCGGGACGGGCGCGCTTGGGCTTGAAGCAATGTCACGCGGTGCAGAACATGTCACGTTCGTAGATGATGGGCGTGTGGCGCAAGGCTTGATCTCGCAGAATATCAAGAAGCTGCGTGTGTACGAGCAGTCGCAGCTGGTCCGTATGGATGCCACACGGCTTGGCCCCTGTACGCAAGACGGGTTCGACTTGGTGTTCATAGATCCACCCTATGGGAAGGGCTTGGGTGAAAAGGCGTTGGCCGTGCTGCGTGCCGGCGGTTGGTTCGCACAGGATGCGCTGATTGTCTGGGAAGAAAATGCAGCGCGCGCGCCGCCGGACGGCTTCGGGGTGTTGGACCGGCGCAAATACGGCGATAGCCATATCACCTTGCTCTCGGCAGAGACGGTGTAATGTGCTAAAGTCTTGGCATGTTTGCCGCAGCACTCCATTCTTTTTGGGCCGTTGAAACGGTCGCAAGCGAAAAACCCGCCCGACCCAAGCGCAGGTCAACGCCGGTGTTTATCGGCGATGCGGTGCAGCCTTGGAACGGCCAGACGATGCTGTTGGAAATCATGCGGCGTGACGCCGATCGCATGACCAATCAGGACGACACTCAGTCCGATTGATATGTGGGATGAAACAGCCCAGCAGGCGACAGCGTGAAAATATCCACGCCCGTTGCCGTCACTCCAACGGAATGCTCAAACTGCGCCGAGAGGGATTTATCGCGCGTGACGGCCGTCCAGTCATCGGACAAAGTCTTGGTTTCCGGTCGCCCGAGGTTGACCATCGGTTCGATGGTAAAAAACATCCCCTCTTCGAGAACGGCGCCGGTTCCTGGCCTGCCATAATGCAGCACATTGGGCGGGGCATGAAACACGCGGCCCAATCCGTGACCGCAAAAATCCCGCACGACGGACATGCGGTGGCTCTCTACAAAGCTTTGGATGGCATGACCGATGTCGCCAAATGTATTACCGGGCTTGACGGCTTCGATCCCCAGCATCAGCGCATCATGGGTGATTTCGATCAACCGCTCCGCTTTGCGCGGTAGCTTGCCTGCAACATACATGCGGCTTGTGTCACCAAACCATCCATCCACGATCACCGTGACATCGATGTTCAGGATGTCACCGTCCTTCAACGTTTTGTCGCCCGGAATACCGTGGCAAACGACATGGTTCACGCTGATACAGCTGGCGTGTTTGTACCCTTTGTAGCCAATCGTGGCCGAGGTGGCGCCCGCCGCATCGACCATTTCTGTGATAATGCGGTCGATCTTTGCGGTGGTCTGACCCACGAAAACATGAGCAGCGATCTCGTCTAGGATATGCGCGGCCAGCGCGCCGGCGGCGTGCATGCCTGCGAAATCCTCAGGCTCATAAATACGGATGCCATCTTTGGTCTGGCGGCCACGAAGGTTCTCGTTCACGTGGATCTCCATTGCAGTGCTTGGAGGGGTTTTAACGCGGGCAGGCACAAAGGGCCAGTGCGGTCAGGTCAGCAATGTCAGCGGGGCATCCAATGTGACACCCTCCGGGGTGATATTGGTGCCGATGCATAAGGTTTCAACGCCCGCAGCCTTGGCGACGTCGAACGCAGTTGCATAGGCCGGGTCAATATCGCGGGCGAGATCAAAGCGATCACAGTCTGTGCGCTGCACTAGAAACAGCATAACTGCGCGATGCCCAAGTGACGACATTTCGGCCAATTCCTGAAGATGCTTGGCCCCACGTGTGGTGACGCTGTCGGGAAATTCTGCAAGGCCTTGGCGGCGGGACAGCGTGACGCTTTTCACCTCGACATAAGCATCAGGGAGGCTGGGTTCGGTCAGCAAAAAGTCGATCCGGCTGGACTGGCCATATTTGACCTCGGCGCGCAGGGTGGAATAGGCAGACAGCCCCGGGATTGACCGCTCTGTCAGGGCCGCGCGAACTGCGCGATTGGGCACTGCGGTATCGACACCGGTGAAATGCCCGTTCTCGTGATCAACGAGCCTCCACCCGAATTTCAGCTTTTTGCGTGGATCATCGTTTGGTTCCAACCAGATGCGCGTGCCTGGTTCGGCCAACCCCAACATCGAGCCGGGATTGGCGCAATGCGCCGTGATCTGAGCGCCTGATTCCTCAAGCGTACAGTCCGCCAAAAAGCGTTTATAGCGGCGTATGAGACGGGCGGGGACAAGTTCGGTTTGAAAGCGCATGACAGCAGGCCTATACCTCAACCAACTGATCTGACAAGGAACACCGCACAATGCCTAACCCCACAGCCGCAATGCTTGTCATTGGTGATGAAATTCTGTCCGGGCGCACCCGTGATGCGAATATGTACCATCTTGCAGGGCAGTTGACCGAGGCGGGGATAGATCTGCGTGAGGTGCGCGTTGTCAGTGACGATGGACCGGCCATCATTGCGGCAACACGGGCTTTGTCTGAGGCATATGACAACGTCTTTACCAGTGGCGGCATCGGACCCACGCATGACGACATCACCGCCGATTGCATCGCTGCAGCCTTTGACACGCCGATTGATGTGCGCGCTGACGCCCGTGCTTTGCTGGCGGATCACTATGCCAAGTCCGGCACTGAGTTGAACGCCGCACGCCTGCGCATGGCGCGTATTCCGCAAGGGGCCACGCTGATCGATAATCCGGTATCTGCCGCACCCGGTTTCACCATCGCGAATGTCCATGTGATGGCTGGGGTGCCGTCGGTGTTTCAGGCGATGGTGGCCAGCGTTTTGCCGACCCTGACGGGGGGGGCGCCACTGATCAGTGATACAATCAGAATTGACCGGGGCGAGGGCGATATCGCGGGCCCATTGGGTGAGCTTGCATTGGCCTACCCAGACCTGAGCCTGGGCTGTTACCCGTTTCAGAAAGACGGCAAATACGGGGCGAACGTCGTCGTACGTGGCACGGATGGTGACGCGATCAATTCGGTTATCAATCGGTTAACGCAGATGTTTCCGGCATGACGCCAGACGCGGTGCGCCTTTACGATGTGTGCGATGGCACATGGCCTGCTGCACGTCAGTGGGTTCAGGGGCCTTGGACGCTGCGCGAGGGACAGGGTGGTGGCAAACGTGTTTCGGCCGCGACGCTGAATGCAGGGGCCACACCCGATATCGATGCCGCCGAGGATGCGATGGAGGGTATCGGGCAGGCGCCGCTTTTCATGATCCGTGACGGTGATGGTGCGTTGGATAAGGCTTTGCAGGCGCGTGGCTACGACATCGTCGATCCGGTTGTTATGTATGTCGCATCTATTGCGGACCTTACGGATGTTCCCATTCCGCGTGTCACGGCATTTTGCATCTGGGAGCCGCTGGCCATCATGGTGGAAATCTGGGCGCAGGGTGGAATTGGCCCGGCGCGGTTGCGTGTAATGGAACGTGCCAAGGTCAAGACAGGTGTTCTGGCCCGGTGGAATGAGAAACCGGCCGGTGCCGCCTTTGCGGCTGTGCATGACAGGATTTGTATGGTTCACGCGGTCGAGGTTCTGCCCCATCAGCAAAAGCAAGGGGTCGGGAAATGGATCATGCGTGCGGCTGCGTTCTGGGGGCAGGCGCAGGGCGCGGACCATATTGCGGTGCTGTGCACGACGGCCAACACAAGCGCAAATCGGCTCTATTCCGCGCTGGGCTTTAAAGTGGCAGGCCATTACCATTATCGTCAACACCCCAAAACAGGAGCCGCTCAATGACCGATCAGACGCAACCCACCGCATTGGATCTGCCCATGGTTGATCCGCTGCCGGAGGCCACGCAGAAATACTTTGACGTGTGTCAGGACAAATTGGGTATGATCCCAAACGTTCTTCAAGCCTACGCGTTCGATGTCGACAAGTTGAACGCCTTCACGGGCATATACAACGACCTGATGCTTGCGCCGTCGGGGGTCAGCAAGCTGGAACGTGAGATGATCGCCGTGGTCGTGTCCTCTATCAACAAGTGTTTTTATTGTCTGGTGGCGCATGGGGCCGCGGTGAGAGAAATGTCGGGTGACCCGAAACTGGGTGAGGCACTGGTGATGAATTACCGGGTGGCTCCGCTGGATGCGCGACAGCGTGCAATGCTGGATTTTGCAGCCCTGATGACCACGGCCAGTGCGACGATCGAAGAAACCGACCGTCAGGGCCTACGCGATGTGGGCTTCAGTGATCGTGACATCTGGGACATCGCCAATGTGGCTGGTTTTTTCAATATGTCGAACCGTGTGGCCAGCGCCACCAACATGCGCCCGAACGACGACTATCACGCGCAAGGCAGATGATCAGACCCGCTTTCTTCGTGGCGTTTTGCTGGGGGGCGGCGAGTGCGCAGGCGCTTGAGCTTGAACTTCCTGCTGCAGCGCGCGTGACAGTGGAGATTTCGGCCCCTTTGGACAGTATCGAAGTCCCATTGGATGTCTTTGCCAATGGTACGGTTCCCGTTCGGACGGTAGAGGGGTCCGTGACCCGCAAGGCATGGCGGCTCGATGGAACCACTTTGACGCCGCTTCAGGTCTTGGCACCACTGCGCGACCAGATTGCTCAGCTGGGATATGATGTTGTGTTTGAGTGTACCGACACCGGCTGTGGTGGGTTTGATTTCCGTTTTGGGATCGAGGTTTTGCCAGGCCCGAATATGTACGTCAACATAAGGGCTTACCGGTATTTGACTGCTGTGCGCGGGCCTGTGTCAGACCCGGATGCAGCGCTGACCCTACTGGTCAGCAAAGCTGCAGCGTCAGCGTATGTGCAACTGATCAGTGTGACTGGATCAGGCAGCACTCCGCCCGTTGTAACGCAGCCAACGGCGGCCACCCAATCCGATCGTTTGGATGGTCTTGTTGCGCAGGGGCGGGTGGTTCTGTCTGATTTGACATTCGGCACCGGGAACTCGCAACTGGGGGAGGGGCCTTTTTCATCGCTTCAGGCGCTTGCTGATTTCCTGAATGCGGATCCAGATGCTCGGGTTGCTTTGGTTGGGCACACTGACATCATTGGCGGGCTGGCTCCAAACATTGAACTGTCGCGCCAGCGTGCGCAATCGGTTCGAAGCCGGCTGGTAGAACGCTACGATGTTCCCCCGGAGCGGTTGGATGCAGAGGGTATGGGGTATCTGGCGCCCATTTCAACCAATCGAACGGCGGAGGGACGGCGTGCCAACCGCCGCGTGGAAGCCGTTTTGCTGGATTGATGAAAAAAGCTCCCGGAGTGTCGCTGACACAGCCGGGAGCAAACTACACCGAGGGGAAGGGTGTAGGGGTTACCAGTCAGTAGGCCCTTTTTCGGCAAATGAATTGACCAGGAAATCAATAAACGCGCGCACCTTGGGCTGTGTGAAACGGCCGGGTGGATAGACGGCGTAGATACCTTGGGTTTCGATCGGCAAATCGGGAATGGCGTCCTGAACAAGCCCTTTTTCCATTGCTTCGGAGTAAAGAAAGCTTGGTAGATAGGCGATGCCCAAACCGGAGATGGCGGCGTTCAGAAGGGATTGACCGTCGTTCACGCTCAGCCAGCCAGCGGTGCGTACCTGACGCTTTTCGCCGGAAGGTGCGGTGAGTTTCCAGACATTGCCGGACGACTGGTTCGAATAATGAAGCAGCTTGTGATCGTTCAGATCGTCAATTTTTTCAGGTCGGCCATATTTTTCAAAGTAGTCCGGCGATGCGATCATGCGTTTGGTTGTTTCGGTCAGCTTACGGGCCCGCAGGGTGCTGTCTTCCAGCTCGCCAATACGTACCGCCATGTCGAAGCCTTCGGAGATCAGCTCAACATACCGATTGTTCAAAACCATGTTGACCGTGATATCCGGGAAATCGGACAGGAATTCACTGAGCACAGGCGACAGGTGGTTCACACCGAAGTCCGTGGCAACAGAGATGCGCAGCAAACCCGAGGGGGCGCTTTGCATCGAGGTGACAAGCGCATCTGCTTCGCCGGCATCGTTGAGGACGCGACGTGCGCGATCGTAGTAAGCAAGACCGATTTCGGTGGGGCTGACGCGCCGGGTGGTGCGGTTGAGCAGCCGCGCACCAAGACGGGCTTCAAGCGACGAGACGTGCTTGGAGACGGCGGATTTTGAAATCCCCATCTTCTTGGCCGCATCAGTGAAGCCGCCTTGGTCCACGACCGTGGCGAATGCTTCCATTTCTGTCAGGCGGTCCATTTACGTTTCCTTCGCACCATTGATTATGTCCGACGATCTATGGTTGTGAAATCGGGCAGGAACGGGGCAAGCGTGAGACAGTAAGGAGGTCTTTACATGGATCGTTGATGGCATGGAAACATGAACAGAGTGTTTATCAGCGGAGTTCCGCGCTTTTTACGCGCGCTTTTGCTGCGTTGTGTGGTTTTGGGGGCTTCAACCCTTGGTGGAGCGGCCAAACCTTGCCGACGGTCGAAATCGCGCTCTTTTTCTACCTATGGGCGCGGCAAGGGCCGTGTGTATGGGGCGGTTCGCGGCGGCAAAACCGGGAAATGGGAGGAAGAAATGAAGACATTTTTGGCGATTGTTGCATTGGGGTGTTTTACCGCCTTGCCGACTTGGGCTGGAGGGGAAACGCCCGCTAATCCTGATGCGGAAGTTTATTTCGTGAACCTGTCAGATGGCGAAACGGTCACGAGCCCTGTGACCATTTTGTTTGGTTTGCGCGGTCTGGGCGTGGCTCCTGCCGGGACGGAAAAGGAGATGACGGGCCATCACCATCTGTTTGTTAACCGGCCACCTTTAGGGCAGGGCGAGGAGGGTTCGGATGAGCTGGCCAACGGCATTCCGTCGGACGAAAACCACATTCATTTCGGGGGCGGACAGACGGAAGTAACGCTGGATTTGCCCGCGGGCACGCATACGTTTCAGCTTGTTCTGGGCGATGCAGGCCACGTGCCGCATAGCACCCCGGTTGTATCGGATGTGATTTCGGTGACGGTGAATTGAGTGGTACACCCGCGCGACGTGGAAGTGTCAGTGCGCGGGTGTTTGATCGACCCTTCGGGAAGCATATTTTTCGAACAATGAAGACAAGGGACTGTCTTTTGTCAGAGTGCTGCGGCGAGGCGGGTGCCTTGATCGATGGCACGCTTGGCATCGAGCTCGGCTGCGACATCGGCACCGCCGATCACGTGGCAAGACTGGCCCTTGGCCGCCAGTGCATCAGCCAGCGAGCGATCGGAGAGTTGACCCGCGCAAAGGACGATTGTGTCTGCTTCGATCAAAGAGGGGTTTTCACGTGCTTCGCCGTAAGAGACCATCAGCCCGCCGTCTTCAACGCGTTCGTAGTTCACGCCGCCTATCATTTTGACGTCTTTCATCGTCAGCGCGGCGCGGTGAATCCATCCTGTGGTTTTCCCGAGGCGCTTGCCGGGTTTTTCCGCCTTGCGCTGCAGGAGCGTCACAGCGCGGGCCGGAGCATGGGGTTGCGGGCCTTCTGGCGCTAATCCCGAGCGGTGGTCTTGGGGGTCTGCGACCCCCCATTCGCGCATCCATTCGGGCAGGTTTTCTGTGGGGCTTTGGCCTTCGTGAACGAGGAACTCGGCCACGTCGAAACCGATCCCGCCCGCTCCGACGATTGCAACGCGTTTGCCCACTTGGGCCTTGCCGCGCAACACGTCGATGTAGTTGACCACATTGGGTGCATCTTGCCCGGGGATGCCGGGATCGCGTGGGACAACGCCGGTTGCGATGATGACTTCATCAAACCCTGCCAGATCGTCGGCGATGACGTCGCGGCCCAGTTTCACAGTTACGCCAAGATCGGCGACCATGGTCTTGTACCAATCCACGAGTCCCCAGAATTCTTCTTTTCCGGGGACTTGCTTCGCCATGTTGAGCTGTCCGCCGATTTCATCTGCACGGTCAAACAGGGTTACGTTGTGGCCGCGCTCCGCGGCTGTGATCGCAACAGACAGACCAGCAGGGCCTGCGCCGACGATGCCGATAGTCTTGGGCGTTTTCGCGGGTTCTATCGTCAGTTCTGTTTCATAACATGCGCGTGGATTGACCAGGCAACTTGAGATCTTGCCGCTGAAGGTGTGATCAAGGCAGGCTTGGTTGCATGCGATACAAGGGGCGATGTGGCCGGATTTGCCAGCCATTGCCTTGGCCACGAAATCAGCATCGGCCAGCATGGGACGCGCCATTGACACCATATCTGCGCAGCCTGTGGCAAGAACGTCTTCGGCCACTTCGGGGGTGTTGATACGGTTTGACGTGATCACTGGGATCGACACTTTGCCCATCAGTTTTTTCGTCACCCACGCAAAAGCTGCGCGGGGTACGGAAGTGGCGATCGTGGGGATGCGGGCCTCGTGCCAGCCGATGCCTGTGTTGATGATCGTCGCCCCAGCTTTTTCGACCTCCTGCGCCAAATGAACGACCTCATCGAAGGTCGACCCATTGGGCACCAGGTCAATCATCGACAGCCGGTAAATGATAATGAAATCGGTGCCGACGGCTTCACGGGTGCGGCGTACCACCTCTATCGGCAGGCGCATGCGGTTTTCGTATGAACCGCCCCATTCGTCGGTGCGTTTGTTAGTGTGGGTCACCAGGAATTGGTTGAGAAAGTACCCTTCGGACCCCATGATCTCGACACCGTCATAACCTGCCTGCTGGGCCCGTTGCGCGGTGGCCACGATGTCGCTGATCTGCTTTTCAATGCCTTCGGCATCAAGCTCCGTGGGCGGAAAAGGCGAAATGGGCGATTTTATCGCAGAGGGTGCCACACATTTGGGTCCGTAGGCATAGCGACCTGCATGCAGAATTTGCATGGCGATCTTGCCACCTGCGTCATGCACGCGCTGTGTTACGATGGAATGATTGTCGATGTCATCCTGAGTGACCATCATCGCGGCACCCGGCAGCACGGATCCTTCGAGGTTGGGGCCGATCCCCCCTGTTACCATCAGTGCGACATGGCCCCGCGCACGTGCGGCATAAAACTCGGCAACCCGGTTCCAGTCCTTGGTTTCCTCAAGCCCGGTGTGCATTGAACCCATCAGAACGCGATTTTTGAGCGTGGTGAAGCCAAGATCAAGCGGCGCCAAAAGATGCGGATAGTCAGACATGCGGAATCCCTCCCAGAAAACGGTTGCTGTTTGATCACCTATTGCGCGGTACGCTGTCACGCGCAACGCCGCGTCACTGCGGACTTGCGGTCTGTTTCGCGCTGGCCCAGAAAGGCGAACAATACAAAAAGGTGCGCCATGACCCCCGAAGAGATTGAAAAACTACCTTACCGGCCGTGTGTGGGCGTCATGATCCTGAATGCGCAAGGCAATGTGTTCGTCGGGCAGCGCAAGGATCACTATACCGCTGCGTGGCAAATGCCTCAGGGCGGTGTGGACAAGGGCGAAGACCCTCAGGCTGCTGCGCTACGCGAAATGTGGGAAGAAACCGGGATCACCGCTGATCTGGTTGAGATCATCGCCGAAAGTGACGAGTGGCTGCCCTATGAATTGCCGGATGATCTGATCGGCAAGCTGTGGAAAGGCCGGTATCGCGGTCAGGAACAGAAATGGTTTCTGGTTCGCTTCAAAGGGACGGACGATCAGGTCAATATTGAAACGGATCATCAAGAGTTTTCGCGGTGGAAGTGGATGGACCCACGTGATCTTTTGGATCACATCGTGCCCTTCAAGCGGACCGTCTACGAACGCGTTCTGGTCACCTTTGCGGATCACCTCTGAAACGGCGAAATCACTCGTTGCCCGCGATCCTTGATCCAATTGTTCATCGAGTGAGTGCTATGCAAGCAATTTAGTTTTCAGCTCTTTAACAGGGGAATGTGGCTGCCTGCGCTGAGCGGCAGGTATCCGTCGAGACGTGGATCGGGGCAAACTTCGACCCGGCGTTTATAGGGCGTAAACCCACTGCGTTGGTAAAAGGAAAGCGCCTGTGGGCTGTCGATGGTACAAGTGTGCACGTGAAACCGGGTGATCGGTTTGGCCCATGCCCGCGTGATCGCCTCATTCATCAAAAACCTGCCCGCACCTGTCCCGATCAATGCGGGTGTAAGGCCAAAAAACGCCAGTTCACATGCGCCGTCTTCGCGGAAATCCAGCTCCAGCAGGGCCTCGTCGCGCCCGTCGCAGATCAGCGTGTAGATCTCGACCTTTGGGTTTTTGATGATTTGCTGCAACTCCGTGTCAGTGTGCTCCAGACGCGAAGACCACAACCATTCCAGCCCGCCAACGCGGCGAAAGATGTCACGGTATCTTGCCAGATCGGGTGATATTTTTTTGAACTCTGCGCCTTTTGGTGACGATGCAGGGCGTGTCGGCGCAGGGCTATGCATTTCCAGATAGGTCACAATCATCGGGATAGTGCCTTCGGGGATGTCATGCAGGCCCAGTGACAGCATCAGTCGATCAACCCCGCTTCGCGGAACAGCGCCATGACGTCGACTTTGGGGCGTGGGCCTACGTGGCTGATGACTTCGGCTGCGCAGATGTTGCCCAACTTGCCGCAGGTCTCGAGATCGCGGCCTGTGGCCAGACCATAGAGAAACCCGGCGGCGAACTGATCGCCAGCGCCGGTGGCATCGACGGGCACGACCTTTTTCACCGGCACGTCAACGCGTGTGTCGCCTTCGATTACGGTCACACCGTCGCCGGATCGCGTGCAGATCACCAGCGGACACATGGCCGACACGCGCGCCAATGCGGCTTCGAGGTCATCCGTTTCAAAAAGGGAACGGATTTCGGCTTCATTGCCCATCACATAGTCAAGCTCGTCGCCAATCATGCGCAGGAAATCTTCACGGTGACGATCCACGCAGAATGGGTCGGAAATGGCGATCCCGGCTTTGCCGCCTGCGGCACGTGTGAGGCGCGAGGCTTGCAGGAATGCCTCCTTACCGTGATCCTTGTCGAACAGATAGCCTTCCAGAAACATGATCTTGGCCGAAGAGGCCACCGGGTCGGGCACATCGTCCGGCCCGAGATCGGTCGAAATGCCCAGATATGTGTTCATCGACCGTTCCCCATCGGGCGAGACGAAGATCATAGAGCGTGACGTGGGCAGATCACCGCCCGGCACCGGCGCGTTCACAAATTCCGTGCCGCCGTCGATCATGGATTGAGCATAAAACCGGCCCAGAGCGTCGTCATGGACGCGGCCGATGAAGGCTGTTGGCAAACCCAGGGCTCCAACACCTGCAACCGTGTTGGCCACAGAGCCGCCGGGCGTCTGCAACCGGTCGGTCATCGCCCCATAAAGCGCCTCTGCACGGTCACGTTCCACCAACTGCATGATGCCTTTTTCGATCCCCATATGGGCTAGAAAGCTGTCGTCGGCATGGGAAATCACATCGACAACGGCGTTGCCGATGCCAACCACTTCATATTGTTTCATACGGTTTTATCCTCAAATGGGCACAGGTCGCGGATGATGCACGTCGGGCACATCGGCTTGCGTGCCTTGCAGTGATAGCGTCCATGCAGGATCAGCCAGTGATGTGCATGGAGTTGAAAGTCGGCTGGAATATTGTCTTCGATCGCACGTTCGACCGCATCCACGGTTTTGCCGGGCGCGATCCCCGTGCGGTTGCCGACGCGAAAAATATGTGTGTCCACGGCCTGCGCGGGCATGTGCCACCACATGTTCAACACCACATTGGCCGTCTTTCGCCCCACGCCGGGAAGGCTTTGTAAGGCGGCACGGCTGTTGGGCACTTCGCCGCCGTAGTCCTCAACGAGGATCTGGCTCAGCTTCATGACGTTTTTGGCTTTTTGCCGGAACAGGCCGATCGTTTTGATCTGCTCGGTCAGACCATCAAGGCCGAGATCAAGCATCTTTTGCGGCGTGTCAGCAATCTGGAACAGCGTGCGCGTGGCCTTGTTGACACCGGCATCGGTCGCCTGCGCACTCAGCGCGACTGCAACCACAAGGGTATACACATTTACATGCTCCAGTTCCCCCTTGGGTTCCGGGTCTGCCTGTTGAAACCGCGTGAAAATCTCGCGGATTGGGTGATATCCGAGCTGTTTCGCCATGATCGCAGGTATGCGGGGTTTCGCAACGCGGGGCAAGGCGAGCCATACAGGGATTTCTAAAATTTGCGATACTTTGGATCAAACCGGTATCTGGCCATTAACAAAGCGCCCGTATCAAAGTGCAACCCTACAGGCATGGAGATATCATGAGCCACATTCGCCCCCCCGCCGAACCTGTTGAAAACATCGCAGGTCGTGGTGCATCCAAAGATGGGTACGCACCGGGCTTCGGACCGGGAACGTTGATTGCGACGCAGGATGGCGAACTGCCTGTTGAATGGCTAGAAACGGGCGACATGTTGTTGACGCGAGATAACGGATTTCGTCCAATCACATGGATTGGACGGTCAAGGCTGACAGCGACACATCTGCGCAGCTGCCCACAAGACGCACCAGTAGAAATCTCTGCGGCGGAACTTGCACCGGCTTTGCCCACGCATGACCTGATTGTGTCGGGCGGACAGCAGATATTCCTGAAAGGTCCGGAAACGGAATTGCTATTTGGCGCGGCAGAAGTGTTGGCTCCGGCAATCGCATGGCGGGGGCAGGATGAGAGACAACAGGGCCAGCCAAAAAATGGAATCACGTTGGTGCACATCATGTGTGAGCAACACCAGATTATCATGGCACAGGGCGCATGGGTCGCCACGCGCCTGCCATCTGAAACAGACCTGCCGCATCTGGATTTGCAAAGCCAACGCAGACTTCAAGCTTGGGATCAGGAATCAGACACCAGCAGCCCCGCAGTACGTCTTTGCCTGACAGTCGATGAAGGGCGTGTTGTTTTGGATAGTATCCGCAAGCAGCGCGATTTGGTCCGCGATGAACGATCCTTTTCCCACCGTCGCGGTGCGGCGTGACAAAGCGCAAAATCCGGGTCGCATTGGTGAGCGCGACTGCCTAAGTTCGGGGCATGACACATCTTGCTCCACTCCCCGACGACAGTGCCAACGATTACCATTATCACGTCGTGCGGCGCGCGATTGACCTGATTGACGCGTCTCAAGATCCGCTGTCGCTGGATGATCTGGCGGCAGAGATGGGGATGAGTGCCGCGCATTTCCAACGGGTGTTTTCACGCTGGGTTGGCGTTTCGCCCAAGCGATATCAACAATACCTCACGCTTGGGCATGCCAAGTCCTTGCTGCGTGATCGGTTCACAACGCTGGATGCCTCTCTCGCGTTGGGCCTTTCTGGCAGCGGGCGATTGCATGATCTTTTTGTAAGGTGGGAGGCCATGAGCCCGGGAGAGTTTGCGCGCTCCGGTGCCGGGTTGACGATTTATTGGGGCTGGTTTGAAAGCCCCTTCGGCCCTGCCATCGTGATGGGCACTGACAAGGGGATCTGCGGCATGGGCTTCGCCGCTGAGATGGGTGAAGCCGCCGCGATGGAGGACTTGCGTTGCCGCTGGCCTCAAGCCGATTTTGTCGAAGACCCCATGCGATTGCGGCCTTGGGTGTTGACGGCATTCGGTGCAGGCGGGGGTACTTTGGACAAGGCGCCTCTTTTCCTGATCGGAGCACCTTTTCAACTCAAGGTATGGGAGGCTTTGCTAAGCATTCCGTCCGGTCACGTCACAACCTATTCGGAAATCGCAGACGCCATTGGCAACCCGAAAGCCGTACGCGCCGTCGGAACTGCCGTGGGGCGCAACCCGATTTCATGGTTGATTCCGTGCCATCGTGCGTTGCGTAAATCTGGCGGACTGGGCGGCTACCATTGGGGGTTGCCGATGAAACGCGCGATGCTAGCCTACGAATCCGCGCGCACCGGCTAAGCCGCGATTGGGCAAGATACTGCCGATGCAAATTTCCCCGTGTGTTGCGTCAGATCGCGGTGCATATATTAGGTACCGTTAAATAGACGCTTCGCCCGAACGGAGCCGCGTTACAAAGGCAGTACGATATGACACGTATAAAATCCCCACTTCTGATTGCTATGGCAAGTGCTTTGGCTCTGACAGCCTGCACGGATCCCTCGCAACTGGGCGGGAATTCCAACAATCCCAATACACAAACCGGTGCCTTGATTGGTGCGGGTGCCGGCGCACTTCTGGGCGCGCTGTCCAAAGGCGATGGAAATCGCGGAGACGCCGCGTTGCAAGGCGCCGTGATCGGCGGCGCCATTGGTGCCGGTATCGGTTATTCGCTTGATAAACAGGAAGCAGACCTGCGACGTGATCTGGGCAATGACGATGTCACGATCACCAACACCGGTGACCGTCTGATTGTGACCTTGCCGCAAGATATCTTGTTTGCAACTGACAGCTTTGCAGTGCGTTCCGACTTGCAGCGCGATCTTTATTCTGTCGCGGGCAACTTGCAGGCCTACCCCAATTCGACCATTCAGATCATCGGTCACACCGACAGCGATGGTGATGCGGCCTATAACCAGCAATTGTCGGAGCGGCGCGCCAGTGCAGTCTCCGGTGTCTTGCTGAACGCGGGTGTGTCGCCAAACCGTATACAAGCCTTCGGTCGTGGCGAAAACCAACCTGTGGCGAGCAATCTGACACCGCAGGGCAAGGCGCAAAACCGTCGCGTCGAAATCGTCATCTTGCCCAACGCGTAATCTCCTCGGTCATACAATCGCTCAGAGGCCCGTCGGTTCACGATGGGCCTCTTGCTTTTTGACCAAATTGCAACAGGTTGCTTCGCAGGAAATAGCTACGGAAAGAAGTTCAAAACTATGGCTCAACACGCACTCCTCGGTCTATCCGGGTCGCTTCGTCGGGAAGCGACAAACACCAAGCTGGTGCACGAGGCCGCAAGGCTGTTCGACGCGGAATCCTTTACATTGGGCGACTTGAACCTGCCGCTTTATGATGGCGATGCAGAGGAAGAAAACGGCATTCCCGCCGCGGTGCAGCGTTTGGCGGATCAGATTGCAGCGGCTGATGCGGTGATCATATCCACGCCTGAGTACAACAAAGGCCCCTCCGGCGTGCTGAAAAACGCGCTGGACTGGGTCAGCCGCACCAAAGGCGCGCCGTGGTCGGGTAAGCCCGTAGCCGTCATGTCAGCAGCGGCCGGGCGTGCGGGTGGCGAACGTGCTCAACTTGTTTTGCGCAGCTTCATGGTGGCGTTTCGTCCGCGTATCTTGCAGGGGCCGGAAATCCATCTCGCCAATTCGAGCAACGAGTTTGATGACAACGGGCAGCTTACATCTGAATTCTATACACGTGATCTGACCGATCTGATGACTGCCTTACGCGCCGAAATCCAACGCTAGTCCGCAGGGACGGACACTTCGACCAGGTTGCCGTCGGGATCACGAAAGTAAACGGACGTGATACGCCCTTTGGCGCCAGTGCGTGGTACTGGACCTTCTTCAATCGCGACCTGATGTGTGTTCAGATGGTCAATCCAGTCCCGGATCGGAGCATCGGTCAAAAAGCACAAGTCCGCAGTGCCGGGGGCGGCATTGACAGCGTTGGGCTGAATTTCACGCCCCTTTTGATGCAGGTTGATTTTGCTTTGCCCAAAGTTCAGCGCCCACCGTCGGACACCATCAGCGCCATCGAACTGCTCTCCACGCATCCCGAGAACCTGTGTGTAGAACCGCACGGTGTCGGGAATGCTACTGACGGTCAGCACAAGGTGGTCAATCGCGCGCACACGGCACTGAATTTGGGATTGCTGCATGTCTGGTGACCTTGATAAGCAGGTTGCATGACACACAATGGCGTGCCCCCTAAGATAAGTCAAAACGATGAAATGGATCCGGCGCGCGCGGCGGCATTCGAGGTTACACTTGGGACTGAGCCAAGTGTTGAAGCGGGCACCCCACTGCCGCCATTCTTTCACCAACTCTATTTTTGGACACCGCAACCGCCAAATGCTTTGGGGCGTGATGGGCACCCCAAAGTTGGTGGGTTGATCCCCAACATGGGGCTTCCAAGACGCATGTGGGCCGGTGGACGCCTGACGTTCGAAGCGCCACTCTTGGCCGGGCAACTTGCGACAAAGACAAGCATTTGCGAAAACCACGTGCGCAAAGAAGGTCGTACCGGGCCGCTCGGGCTGGTGACATTACGCCATGAGATGCGCCAGAACGGTAAGCTGTGCCTGACCGAATGGCAGGATCTGGTCTACCGCGAGGATCCGACGCCCGATGCCCCGCGTGCGGTCGCACCTGTCGCGCGTGACGACGAAGAAGAAAGCATGGACGTCTCATTTGATGCCACGCTGCTTTTTCGATATTCCGCGCTGACGTTCAACGGGCACCGTATTCACTATGATCTGGACTATGCGCGTGATGTCGAAGGTTATGCGGGGTTGGTCGTGCATGGCCCATTGTTGGCGCAACATCTTATGCTCATGGCGCAAGCCGCATTGGGGCCGCTTCGCACATTCTCCTTTCGCGCCACGTCGCCGTTGATGCACTACGAAGCGGCGACGCTTTGCCGCAAAGGCCGCGAATTATGGGTGCGCGCCCCTGATGGCCGGCAGTGTATGCAGGCCTCGGCTTGACGGTCAAAAAGACGCGGCCACCTCAAAACCATCTGGGATCGCATCAATGTCCTCCAACACCAGATCGGCCATGACCTGCGCTACCTTTGGCGCCATGCCAAAGCCGATCTTGAACCCACCATTCGCTATGAAATGCTCTGGACGATCTGGCCAGTGTCCCAACATGGGCGCGCGGCTTCGGCTGCGTGGGCGCACACCGGCCCAACGGTCAATCAGCGGGGCTTGGCGAAGGGCAGGCAGGGCCGCGCGCGCCTTGTCGATCAAAACGTCAACCTGTGCATCTG
This sequence comes from uncultured Alphaproteobacteria bacterium, assembly GCA_942490645.1. Taxonomy (GTDB): domain Bacteria; phylum Pseudomonadota; class Alphaproteobacteria; order Rhodobacterales; family Rhodobacteraceae; genus CALNXN01. Next base: position 126,578 of record CALNXN010000011.1, read on the forward strand.
TCTGCGAGGCGTGCACGTATTCACGTTCCGATGTCGATCCGATCGCAACCGTTCCGTCCCCGTGCGGGACAATATGCAAGCCGTCTACAAACAGTTGCGGTGAAAGGCGCGCATCAAATTTGAACAGGGCTGCCTGACCTTTCACACCATTTCCGACGCTGCGGTGGTGCCTTGCATTCAACACCTCCAATCCCGCGATGCCCGTCGCCCAGACTATGCGTCCCCGGTCCGGCGCTTCAGTCACGATGTCGACATCGTGTGAAGCAAGTGCCGCGACCAGTGCCTCACAGGCGCGGCGCGGATGAATGCGCGCGCTCAGCGTATCCTTGATCAACCAGCCCGTTGGGGAGTGCGGCGCCCAAGGCGTATCTGTCGCACGGATCACCTCCCACGTTGCCGCATCTTGCCAAAGGATCTTTGCGGTCTCGGCGCGTTTGTGGGCCAATGCAAGTGCCGCGTCATCCGCAATAGGCTGAAGCCGACCACTGCGCAGATACCCGGCACTCAATCCGCCGCGGCCTTCGACTTCCTGCCAGAAAGCGGCGGCCCCCAACAAGCTGTCCAACTGAAATGCCTTCTTGGCGTTCCAGTTTTCAGGCACGTGGGGGGCCAAGGCGCCGACGATGCCGCCGCTACTGCCGGCGGCCGGGCCATAAGGATCAATCACCTGCACCTTCGCGCCCCGCTGCACGCAGGCCCAAGCGATGGACAGACCAAAAATACCGGCGCCGCGCACCGTCACATCGCCCATTGCCAAAATCCACCCTCTCGCCCAGTGTCACGCCAGTTAAACGCTACTTACAAGGCAACACCGTGCAGAACCAGACGGCAGATGTAACCTGGAAAGACAATGGCGTACCGGTCTCAGTTCATTTCGATGATCCCTATTTCAGCCTCGAAGGCGGGATGGAGGAAACACGTCATGTGTTCTTGCAGGGCAATGACCTACCAAGCAGGTTTTGTGACGGCTTTCACATCGCAGAACTGGGTTTCGGGACGGGGCTGAGCTTTCTCACGACGCTGCAAGCCTGGCGCGAAACCGGGCAGGATGGCCGTTTGATGTTCACTAGTTTTGAGGCGTTTCCGATGACGCGCGATGATCTGGCCCTTGCGTTGAAGCAGTTTGAGGATCTGAGTCCCTTGGCATCTGATTTACTGGACGTATGGCCGCCAGAGGTTGGGACGGTCCAACTGGGTGGCGATGTCGCGCTGGAGGTTGTGTTGGGTGATGTCCGTCGCACCTTGCCGCAATGGGGTGGCGCGGCGGATGCTTGGTTTCTTGATGGGTTTTCGCCGGCCAAGAACCCTGAGATGTGGTCCCCCGAGGTGATGCAGCAGGTCGCCAAGCACACCGCTCCGGGCGGTAGCCTTGCAACCTATACTGCGGCAGGTTTTGTGCGTCGCAGTCTGGCCGAGGTCGGCTTTGCGGTAGAGCGCACGCCTGGTTTTGGCCGCAAACGCCACATGACACGTGGGGTTTTTCGCGCGTGAGTCAGGGCAATAATGTGCCCTTGGGCGTGACGCTTATGGTCCTGACGACCATCGTGTTCGCGCTGCAAGATGGTATCTCGCGTCATTTGGCGGTTGAGTATAACACCCTGATGGTCGTGATGATCCGATACTGGTTCTTTGCGGTTTTCGTGATCGTGGTTGCTGGTCGGCGTGCGGGTGGCGTGCGCGCTGCGGCACAGACCAGTCAACCGCTGCTGCAGGGGTTGCGGGGTTTGATACTGGCCTTGCAAATTTGTGTCGCGGTGATTGGCTTTTCGGTACTTGGCCTTGTCGAAAGCCATGCGGTTTTTGCCTGTTATCCGTTAATGATAGCCGCCCTGTCCGGACCTATTCTGGGCGAAAAGGTCGGTTGGCGGCGATGGGCCGCGATCGCTGTCGGGTTCGTCGGCGTTTTGATCATTCTTCAACCCAGCGGCGGCGTGTTTGATCCGCTCGCCATCATACCGTTGGTTGCTGCCATGATGTTTGCCATCTATGGGCTGCTGACCCGATATGTGGCACGCCAAGACACCTCGGCCACAAGTTTTTTCTGGACGGGTACGGTCGGTGCGGTCTGCATGACTGCGATCGGCGTGTGGTTTTGGGAGCCGATGGCGCCGCGCGATTGGGGTTGGATGGGGACGCTGTGCCTGACGGGTGCGCTGGGCCACTACATGCTGATCAAGTGCTACGAGGCCGCCGAAGCCAGCGCCGTGCAACCCTTCGCCTACTTTCAGTTGCCGTTTGCCGCAGCACTTGGGATCGTGGTTTTTGACGAGACGGTGCGGATAAATGTCGCCGTTGGCGCTGCGATCATTGTACTTGCGGGGCTATTCACCTTTTGGCGCGAACGCCAGAAGGGTTGAACCAGTCAGCTCTTGTGAGAACGGCCTCGGCAGTGGGTTCTTGCCCAACCGCGCCCGGTAGATCGGAAGGCTTTCCGCGACCCGCATGACATAGTTGCGCGTTTCGCGGAAAGGAATGTGCTCGATCCAGTCCACGATGTCGATCTGACCTTCGCGCGGGTCGCCATAGATTCGCATCCAGCGGTCAGGCCGGCTTGGTCCTGCGTTATATCCCGCAGAGATCATCACGACATTGCCGCTGAATTGGCGCGCCAGTGTTGCCAGATACGCAGCCCCAAGCTCGGCGGCATATTCGGGGTCTGTGGTCAGGCGCTCTGTTGAGTGCTCTTTCTTACGGCCAAGCCCTGCGGCGACCTCCCGGCCCGTTGCGGGCATGATTTGCATCAACCCGCGCGCACCAACACCACTGCGCACTCTGGCGTCGAATTCGCTTTCGCGTCTGGCGATCGACAGCACCATTTCAGGAGCCATCGGGAGCGATTGGTCCGCCAGAGGGTGCAACGGGTAATACGCAGCAGGTGCCACCAATCCGCGCCGTGCCGCGCGTTTTCCGATCATGACGGCGAGGTGGGGTTGATCTGCATCCAGCGCCGCTTGACCCAGTTGGATGGCCTCTGCTTCTGACAGGCTCTCCGCCAGATGGGTCCAGAAACGCTCTGCCAAATCCAACTCGCCCGATGCCTGCAACAGCATTCCTGCTTCAAAAACAGCAGACTCGGCGAAATCTGCGTCACGCCAACTGCCCGGTGTATCGACACCGTTGAGTTCGGGGTCAAATGGCAAACCGGCGCGTTCAGCGGCCAGCAACCCGTAGAAAGACGTCTGGTATTGCGCACCTTCGGTATAGGCCTGATCCGCGCCGGCAGCATCGCCCATCGCTTCAAGCGCCCGTCCACGCCAATAGCCAGCGCGCCCTTTGGAAATCGGTGACTTAACGGCGGCATTGTGATTGTTGAAGTGGTTCAAAGCAATTTCGGGGTCGTTCAACTTGGTCAAAGCGATGTAGCCTGCGATCCACTCCAGATCGGCATAGTTGGATCCTTCAGTCAGGAAATGCCGGGCGGCCAGAGCGTAGGCGCGTTTGGGGTCGCCATCGCGCATCTCATCGCGGGCCAGAGCACGCCGACGATTGCCCCATGCTTCGGGCTCCCCAAGGGCTGTCGCACTTGTTGAGCGTTCGAGCAGCAGCGCTTTGGTATCGGCCATCCGGCCTTTGCGTGCGCGCCAGACAAAACGATCATATTGCAGCCCAGGGTCGTTTGCATGGCTCTTTGGAACTGCGTCAATCAACGTATCAACGCCCTTGGCCCGCTTTTGCAGGGCAATACGCGCCTTGGCCACGACAACATTCGCCTTGGGCACCAGATCATACATGCGTTGTGCGTTCTCAAAGGCACCGCGCCACAGCATTTTGTCGAGCCGTCTGGCATGGTGCGGCTTTAAAAGCGCGTCATGTTCGGCCAAAAAAAGCGCGTGGTTAACGCTGCCCATCGGCATGGTTTGCCATGTGTCGATCAAAAGCGCCTCGGCTTCATCCTTGCGACCAGCGCGGATCAGAGCGGCAGATTGTGCCAGAACGCCATTGGCTGTCTGCGCAGGCATTTCCGTAAAAAATGCAAGGATCGCAACATCGTCTTCGCGGATCACCGCACGTTCGGACTGGCGGCGCAAATACGCCTCTCCCGGCCAGTTGGGGCGCCGGATCAAGAAATCCGCGACCTCCTCAAATGTCCCGTAGCCCGCGCGCAAGCGATGCCATTCGATGACGTCTGCGGCCGCCTGGCCATCGCGGGATGCAAGTTGCGCGGCCACCTGCCAATTTCCGTCTCGCATGGCGTCCATGGCCCAACCGAGCGGACGCGGACGTTCCGCGGCAGCAGGAAGCGCCAGCGCGAAAAGCACAAGCAAGGTGGTTAGGCAGCGTCTCATCTCTTGCATTTCCCACGTATTGAAGGCTAGAGGCATCGTTACATATCGCACGGACATAAGGCTTTAAAACACTATGTCACTTAAATGCGGTTAAACTCAGGCCATTTATCGGCCTTTTGATAAAAGGAGCGTGAACATGTTCAAAGGCTCAATGCCTGCCCTCGTCACCCCGTTTCGAAACGGCGAGTTGGATCTGGATGCGCTCAAGAAACTGGTCGAATGGCATATCGGCGAAGGCTCCAATGGCCTCGTGCCGGTCGGTACCACAGGTGAAAGCCCGACGCTTACGCACAAAGAGCATGAAACCGTGGTCGAGGAGGTCGTGAAAGCCGCCGCAGGCCGTATCCCGGTCATTGCTGGTGCCGGATCGAATAACACGGTCGAAGCGATGCGCCTTGCCCAGCATGCCGAAAAAGTTGGGGCCGACGCCCTATTGGTGGTGACACCCTATTACAACAAGCCCACGCAGCGCGGTTTGATCGCACATTTCACGGCTTTGCATGATTGCTGCGATCTGCCGATCATCATCTACAATATCCCGCCGCGCTCCGTGATCGACATGTCACCCGAGACAATGGGCGAGCTGGCCAAATTGCCGCGTATTGTGGGGGTCAAGGACGCGACCGGCGATCTGGCGAGGGTCAGCTATCAGCGCATGACCTGCGGCCCGGATTTCGCGCAATTGTCCGGTGAAGATGCCACGGCGCATGGGTTCAACGCGCAGGGTGGGGTCGGGTGCATTTCCGTGACCGCGAATGTTGCGCCAAAGATGCTGAGCGAAATGCAGGCAGCCTGCGCTGCGGGGGATTACGCGAAGGCGCTTGATATTCAGGACCGCCTGATGCCGTTGCACAAAGCGATTTTCACGGAGCCGGGGTTGGTTGGCGTGAAATATGCGATGTCTCAGCTTGATCTGTGTTCCGAAGAGGTGCGATTGCCGCTGACCAGCCTGTCGGATGACACGAAAGCGCTGGTCAATGAAGGCTTGCGGCACGCCGGTCTGATGAACTGAGCATAAGTTGACACGACCTGTCATAGGGTTAGCTTTCAAGGGGTGCCAACAGGCGCCCCTTTTCATTTGTCGGAGCCTACTATGAACATACCCCCTCAGATCGCCGATCATGTTCCGCAAATGGAGGCGATTTTCAAAGATTTGCACGCTCACCCGGAGTTGGGCTTTCAAGAGGAGCGTACCAGCGGAGTGGTTGCTGAAACGCTGCGCGCTTACGGTGTCGATGAGGTGCACACCGGGCTTGGCAAGACGGGCGTCGTGGCGTTGATCCATGGTAAATCAAAGGGCAATCGTCGTGTTGGACTGCGCGCAGACATGGACGCGCTGCCCATTCACGAGGCGTCGGGCGTTGATTATCCCTCCACCAATCCCGGCGTGATGCACGCTTGCGGACATGATGCACACACCACGATGCTGTTGGGCGCTGCTAAATATCTGGCTGAAACGCGAGAATTCGCCGGGACTGCCGTTCTGGTGTTCCAACCCGCCGAAGAAGGTTTGGGTGGCGCGCGACAGATGTTGGCAGACGGGCTTTTTGAACAGTTTCCCTGCGATGAGATTTACGGAATGCACAATTGGCCCGGCGGCGAGCCGGGTAAGGTCGGTATTTGCAAAGGTGCCGCAATGGCGGGGGCCGCGTTTTTTGACATCCACATCAAGGGGCGGGGCAGTCACGCCGCCGCGCCGCATATGTCACGCGACGCGCTGATGATTGCATCCACCCTTGCGGGGCAGTTGCAGACCATCCTGAGCCGGAATATCCCTCCTGCGGAAACCTGCGTGCTGTCGATCACGCAAATCCACTCCGGATCCGCTTACAACGTTGTGCCGGAAACGGCGACGCTCGCAGGGACGATCCGTTATTTCAAAGACGAGATATACGATCTTGCCGCGGCGCGTATGCGCGCAATCTGCGATGGCTTCGCCACGGCGCATGAAGCAGAGATCACCGTGGAATTGCGAAATGTTTTCGATGTGCTGCACAACGATGCAGACTTGTCGGATGCTTATCTGGAGGCGGCCGCGGAGGTGGTCGGGTCCAAGAACGTGAATGGGGATGACACGCCGGTCACCGGGTCCGAAGACTTTGCAGATATGCTTAAGGTCGTGCCCGGTTCATATTGCCGCGTGGGACATGCGGGCACCGTATCGTTGCACAACCCTGCGTTCGTGCTGGACCCGGCGATTTTGCCCGTGGGGGCTGCGATCATGGCGCGCGTATTGGAAAAACGCCTGCCGCTTTAACGCTTGCCGTAATACAGCCCGACGACGTGTTCGGCTTCCGCGAAAAACAGCCAGCGGGCGGCCAAAACGCCTGCGACGTGACTGATCACGGCCAGCAAGGCAACCCAGTGCGAAAAGGGCAGAGCAAGCAATATTGCCGGCAAACCTGCCATCAGGATCAGGGAAATCACGCGCAGTTTTTGGCTATGCTTGCGCCCGACCACATGGACAAATTCACGCAGCAGGTAGTTGGTGCCCGTGTGCGGCGGCTCAAACGCGCGAACAGCGCCAATGTTGCCCAAACCTGTCGCTGAGGCCATGTCTGTTCCAGATTGGGACAGGGCCTTGTCGCCCAATACCCAGGTGGCCAGTTGCACGCCACCCGCCAGCAGAATGAGCCAAAGCGCCCATGTGACCTGACCCGAGAGCAGTGCGCCACCTGCGATGGAGAGCGCCAAAAACTTGATCGGTGTGATCGCCATGTTCCAGCGCGGGATGGTTTTGAGTTGGGTATAGATCATGGACGTCGTGAAGACGGTGGCCAGTGACAGCAGTGCGCCGATCAGTCCAAGGGCGGCGATACGCGTGTCGAAAAACACCAGTCCCGCGCCGTAAAGGCCCATGGCACCAAGCGCACCTACGGCGCACCACGCTTCTCGGCTGAGCCAGCTTGAGCGCCATTGCGTGAAGGCTTTGATAGCGCGCTCGGGCCGTCCGAGGTGAAAGGTCGAGGCCAGAAGCCCGCCAACCGCCAGTGCGTAGGCGATTGCAAAGAAGGCGAACGCCGTCCAGCCGGTCACGGTCGGATAGCCCAAGCCCAGGAAAAACAGCAGACCAAAGCCCAGACCGCTGAAGGTGGTAAAGAAAATCACGGATGGAGCAGGGTGCATCAGAGTTTCTCCAGCGCTTTGTCGAGCCAGCCGAGAAAGCCCTTAGGCTCTTCGGCGATCGGGACAAGCAGAGGGGCGAGAATGTCGATTTCGGGCTCTCCGCTCACCAGTCGGTCCTTGGGGCGTGGTGGCAGGTATTTGTTGACCGGTTTGGTGCCCTGTTCGGACATCAGATCCATGCCGCCACGTTCGGCTGTCAGGCGCGACACGTGGCTTTCAGGGTCTGCGAAATCGCCGAAGTGGCGCGCGCCTGCGGGGCAGGTTCGGACGCAGGCGGGTTCGCGGTCTTCTTCGGGCAGGTTTTCGTTGTAGATACGGTCCACGCACAGGGTGCATTTTTTCATCACGCCTTCGGCTGCGTCCAATTCGCGCGCGCCGTAAGGGCACGCCCAAGCGCATAGACCACAGCCAATGCAGTCGCTCTCATTGACCAGCACGATGCCATCTTCGGTGCGTTTGTAGCTTGCACCTGTTGGGCAGACGGTGACGCAAGGCGCGTCTTCGCAGTGCAGGCAGGATTTCGGAAAATGGATAAGCTGTGCCGCGGTGTCGCTTGGTGGTTGCACTTCGTAGCTGTGGACGCGGTTCAGGAACGTGCCGGAGTTGTTCGCGCCGTAAGGGTTTTGATCGCTGAGCGGCGCGCCGTAATTTTCGGTGTTCCAGCCCTTGCATGAGATCACGCACGCGTGGCAGCCGACGCATGTGTCCAGATCGATCACAAGACCGAGTTTGCGGTCGGTAGAGGTGGGCAGTGTCGTCATTGGCCTGTTCCCTCGTTGCAAGCGTTGTTGCTGGGGCGCTGCCCCAGACCCCGGCATATTTGAAAAACAATGAAGCGGGGCGTCATGAGCCGACCTTCCATTTGAGCGATTTCGGTCCGTGGCCAACCGGTGACTTGATGGCTGGAAAGGCAGGTAGGGACTGAGCAGGCGCTTGCACTTTTTCGATGCGCACCTTGAGGTCGAACCATGCGGCCTGACCGGTTACAGGATCAGAATTGGCCCACCTCAGGCCGTCGCCTTTAGGGGGCAGCAATTCATGGATCAGGTGATTGAGCAGAAAACCGCGGGTGGCTTCGGGTGCGTCTTCCTCCAGCGCCCAAGCGCCCTTGCGCTTGCCAATCGCGTTCCATGTCCAGACGGTGTTGTTGTTCAGGGCGGCCATTTCCAGCACCGGCACGGTAATTTCGCCATGTGGCGAGGTAACACGCGCCCAGTCGCCATCTGAAAGGCCGTTTTCGCGCATCAGTTTTGGTGGGACATAGAGCGGGTTGTGGCCATGGAGTTGGCGCAGCCACGCGTTTTGACTGCCCCATGAGTGGTACATTGCCATGGGGCGCTGAGTGAGGGCGGTGATGGTAAAGCCTTCGTTGCCTTGCTGGTCCGTTTCGTACCAGATGGGTAGTGGCGTCATGGTGTTTTGAATGCGCGCGCGCAGATGATCGGGGGGTTGTCTATCCCCGTGCCCTTCGGCGGCCAATTGGAATTTGCGCATGGGTTCGACATAGAGCGAAAAAAGATAGGGTTGCGGGGTGTCAAAAAGACCCATGCCAACAGCCCAATCCTGATAGGCGGCGTTCCAGGGTTTGTAGTAGTTGGCACCTTGGGGGATGTGTTCGACGAAGAAGCCGCCGTTTTCGATGTATTTGTCGAGTTGGTTGGGGTTGACCTCGCCGCGTCCGGCCTGATCGCCGTTTACACCGCGAAAACCTGCGAGCGGCCCTATCCCCGGTTTGCGGATGTGATTGACGATATAGTCACCGTAATCCGCGTATTTCTGAGTTCCGTCGTCGTTCACGAACCCTGGCAGATCAAGCATCGCACCCAACTCGCAAAGCATGGATTGAAAGCCTTTGACGTCACGGTCGGGTTCGATCACAGGCCAGCGAATAGCATCAGCGGCGGCATCAGCTTCGCAGATCGGACGATCGAGCAGCGAGATGCAGTCGTGACGTTCCAGATAGGTGGTATCCGGCAGGATCAGGTCGGCATAGGCGACCATTTCCGAGCTGTAGGCATCCGAGTAGATGATACGCGGGATCACATAATCGCCGTTTTCATCCTGATCGGTCAGCATGTCGATGACGCCGCGCGTGTTCATGGATGAATTCCATGACATGTTGGCCATATACATGAACAGCGTGTCGATCTTGTAGGGATCACCTGCATGCGCGTTCGAAATCACCATGTGCATCAGGCCGTGGCTGGACATGGGGTTTTCCCAAGTGAACGCCTTGTCGATGCGCGCAGGTGAGCCGTCTTGTTTCAGTGCAAGATCGTCGGGGCCGTGCACAAACCCGAGGTGCGGGCCGTCCAGCGGCTTGCCGGGTGTCACCTTGCAGTGAGGTTTGGGATGCGCGGTCGCGGGCTTGGGGTAGGGCGGTTTGAAACGAAAGCCGCCGGGTACTTCGACGGTGCCGAGGATGATCTGCAACACATGAAGCGCGCGACATGTTTGGAACCCATTGGCGTGGGCCGAAATTCCGCGCATGGCGTGGAACGACACCGGGCGGCCTGTCATCTTGGTGTGTTTTTCGCCGCGGAAATCCGTCCATTCATGGTCCAGCTCGAATGCCTCGTCAAAGGCAACGCGCGCCAGTTCGGCTGCGATGGCGCGGATGCGTTTTGCCGGTATGCCGCACCGCTCTGCGACCGCTTCGGGCGCGTATTCGTCGTCGAGATATTGCGCGGCCATCAAGTGAAACACCGGGCGATGCGTAACGCCGCCATCGCGATGCGTGGCAGATAAATCGGGGCGTACGCCAGGTTGGTCAAACGGTGTCAGCTTGCCCGTTGTGCGGTCGATCACCAATTCCTTGCCGGCATCATTGCGCAGCAACAGCCCGTATTCAGGTGAGGTTTCGTCATTGTTCACCAGCACGGGTGCGTTGGTGAAGCGCGCGAGGTAGTCGAGGTCGATCTTGCCCGCCTTCATGAGGCAGTGGATCATCGACAGGATAAAGAGCCCGTCGGTACCCGGAGTGATCCCGACCCAATCATCTGCCACGGCGTTGTACCCTGTGCGGATCGGATTGACGCCAATCACTCGCGCACCGCGTGCCTTGATCTTGCCGATGCCCATCTTGATCGGGTTGCTGTCGTGATCTTCGGCGACGCCGAATAGCATGAAAAGCTTGGTGTGGTCCCAGTCGGGCTGGCCAAACTCCCAAAACGCCCCGCCCATGGTGTAGATGCCCGCTGCGGCCATATTGACCGAGCAAAACCCGCCATGGGCTGCGTAATTGGGCGTGCCAAAGTTTTGCGCCCAGAAGGATGTGAAGGACTGCGACTGATCGCGCCCTGTGAAAAACGCAAGTTTTTCCGGGTTTGTCTTGCGGATCGGGTCGAGCCAACCCTTGGCGATGCCAAGCGCCTCTTTCCAACTGATTTCCTCAAACTCACCCGAACCGCGCGGACCAACACGCTTGAGTGGGGCGCGCAGCCGTGAGGGCGCGTTGACCTGCATGATGCCCGCAGACCCCTTTGCGCAAAGAACGCCCTTGTTGACGGGGTGATTGCGGTTGCCCTCGATGTAGGCCACTTGTTTCTTGCCGTCGGTGCCTGTTTTCATGTGCACATTGATGCCGCAGCGGCAGGCGCACATGTAACACGTCGTTTGACGCACTTCGTCAGAGACTTTGGGGCTCAGGTCGATCTTTGGCTGGGTCATGATGGCTCCTGAGGGTTTAGTGTGCGACCTGTAGGGTTGTGACTGCAATCATATTGGTGACATCCTGCGCGTCGCATCCACGTGACAGATCATTGGCGGGTTTGGCCAAACCTTGCAATACTGGGCCAATCGCTTCGGCTCCGCCTATGCGCTGCGCGATTTTGTAACCGATGTTGCCCGCATCCAGATTAGGGAAAATCATGACGTTAGCATGGCCCGCCACCGCCGAACCGGGGGCCTTGGATGCGGCAACTGACGGCACGAAGGCGGCGTCAAACTGCAATTCACCGTCAACGGCAAGGGACGGATCCGCGGACTTGATCAAGGCAAGCGCATCCGTGACTTTGGTGACGCTGGCGTGTCGGGCGCTGCCTTTGGTCGAAAAGGATAAAAGCGCGACAGACGGGGTTTCCTGCAGCATCTGCTGGCACGAAGCGGCGGAGGCGGCAGCGATTGCGGCCAACTCCTCGGCGGTGGGTTCGATGACGAGGCCACAATCGGAAAAGATCATGGCAGACCGACCCGAGGGATGCCCCTGGGGCAAGGCCATCAGAAAAAAGCTCGAGACGAGGGCGGCCCCGTCAGACTTGCCAATGACCTGCAGGGCGGCGCGGACGGTTGCCGATGTGGTATGAACAGCGCCGCCCACCGTGCCGTCGGCATGATCTAAGCGTACCATCATCGCGGCAAAGATCAGTGGATCGTGCGCTTGGGTTTCGGCCACTTCAAACGTGACACCCTTATGCTTGCGCAGCGCATGATACTCCTGCGCAAAGCTGGCCGTCAGACTGGATGTGCTGGGATCGACGGTATTAATATTGGGATGGTCCGTGACGCCTTGGGCGATCATCAAAGCGGCGATGTCATCCTGAGGCCCGACCAGCGTTACGCGCGCAATGCCCGCTTTTACGGCATCAATCGCTCCGGCAACAATGCGAGGGTCCTGCCCCTCGCTCATAACGATGTGGGCAGGCCGGGCGATTGCGCGGGCGCGCAGGTCCGACAGCACGCTCATGGCCTGCCCCTTTGGTGTATGCGGAAGCGGAAAAGCACCCGGCTCAGACGACCTGCGGACGCATGTCGTCTTTGTTGATGCCTGCGACGGCCACAGGTTTCTTCATCGCGTCACGACGGAAAGGATCACCCAATTCCTGATTGATCATCGCTTCGATCAATGTGGTGATGCCGTTTTCCATTTGATCCTTGATCGCTTGGTTCAGGGCATCGGTCAGCTCATCCATCGTGCGCGCAACAACCCCTTTCAGACCACAGGCGTTTGCGATGCCGGAGTAGGACACTTCTTCGTCCAGTTCTGTGCCGACGAAGTTGTCGTCGAACCACAGGGTCGAGTTGCGCTTTTCCGCGCCCCACTGATAGTTTCGAAACACGATCTGCGTAATCGCGGGCCATTCGCCGCGACCGATTGCCGTCAACTCGTTGACCGCAATGCCAAAGGCGCCGTCACCTGCAAAACCCACGACCGGCACATTGGGTTGACCGATCTTTGCGCCGACGATGGCAGGCAGGCCGTAACCGCAAGGACCAAAGAGACCGGGAGCAAGGTATTTGCGCCCTTCTTCGAACGATGGGTAGGCATTGCCGATGGCGCAGTTGTTGCCGATGTCGGAAGAGATGATCGCTTCAACCGGAAGTGCGGATTGGATCGCGCGCCATGCCATGCGGGGGCTCATCCAGTCGGGCTTTGCTTTGCGGGCGCGCACGTTCCAGTCGGTGCCGGGATCATCCTGCTCGTGGGTCAGCGATGTCAATTCCTGCGCCCACGCGGATTTGGTCTGGGCGATGTGCGATTTGCGTTCAGCGCGGCCAGCGTCACCTGCGGTGTCGGCCAGTTGGCTGATAATGCCGCGGGCCACTTTGGCCGCGTCACCCACGATACCGACGGTGACCTTTTTGGTCAGGCCAATGCGGTCGGCGTTGATGTCCACCTGAATGATCTTGGCGTCGCTGGGCCAATATTCCATTCCGTAACCGGGCAGTGTTGAAAACGGGTTCAGGCGGGTGCCAAGGCACAACACGACGTCAGCGTCCTTGATCAATTGCATGCCTGCCTTGGACCCGTTGTAGCCCAAAGGACCCGCAAAAAGCGGGTGATTGCCGGGGAAGGCGTCGTTGTGCTGATAGCCTACACAGACAGGTGCATCCAGACGCTCGGCCAAGACGCGGGAGGCCTCGATGCCGCCCTTTGACAGAACGACGCCCGCGCCGTTCAGAATGACGGGGTTCTTGGCGTTTGACAGAAGCTCTGCTGCCTTGGCTACGGATTCCTCGCCACCGGGGGAGGCTTCAAATTCGATCGGATCGGGAATTTCGATATCAACAACCTGCGTCCAGAAATCGCGTGGGATGTTGATTTGAGCTGGACCGGACAAGCGTTTGGCCTTGGAGATGACGCGCGCCAACACTTCGGCCACGCGGGACGGGTCACGTACCTCTTCCTGATAGGCGACCATGTCTTCGAACAGCTTCATCTGTTCAACTTCTTGGAAACCGCCCTGTCCGATTGTCTTGTTGGCGGCTTGCGGAGTGACCAGCAACAGCGGTGTATGGTTCCAATAAGCGGTTTTCACGGCGGTGACGAAGTTTGTGATGCCTGGGCCGTTTTGGGCGATCATCATCGACATCTTGCCCGTCGCGCGGGTGTAGCCATCCGACATCATCCCGGCCGAGCCTTCATGCGCGCAGTCCCAGAACTGGATGCCGGCGTCCGGAAAGATATCCGAGATCGGCATCATCGCCGATCCGATGATCCCAAAGGCATGCTCGATCCCATGTGCTTGCAACGTTTTTACGAAGGCTTCTTCGGTGGTCATTTTCATATGAGCAACTCCCTGTGGCCCCGTGGGCGATTCTGGTCCAGCGCAATGTACGGGCTTGCAAAAGCTGTCGTTAGGGCCAGTTGCCCTAGCTACTTAACGCCAGCCGGTGCAAATTCTGCCATGGTCTTGGCAACGAGTGCGATCCCATCTGCAATGCGGCTGCTGGGGATCGACGAATACGCCAGACGATAGAAGTTTTCCGGACGGTCCGTTCCACTGAAAAACGGCCTGCCCGGTTCGATGAGAACGCCTTGAGCTTGCAACCGACGCGCAACAGCATCGGTGTCTACACCACGCTCGGCCTGCATCCAGAATGACGAGCCGCCATAGGCGCCTTGCCCTGCGATCTTGAGCCCATAGGTGGACAAGGCCTGCTCCATCACCCCGCGGCGCTCATGCAAAGCGGCCCCCATCCGTCGGATCAGCGCATCATAATGCCCGAGCGACAGGAAATATGCAGCGGTGCGCTGGATGTGGCCGGGCGGGTGTCGCAAAACGGATGCCCGAAGCGCGCGGGCTTCGCGGATGAAGGGTTCGGAGCCAACCAGATACCCGAGACGCAGACCGGGAAAGAGCGATTTGGAGAAGCTGCCCACATAGATCACCCGGCCATCAGTATCGAGGCTTTTCAAAGCGGGTGACGGTGATTTCAGAAACGACATTTCAAACTCGTAATCGTCCTCGACGATCAGTGCATCCATATCGCGGGCGCGCTGCATCAGGGCATGGCGGCGGTTCATCGGCATCGTCGCAGTCGTGGGGCATTGATGACTTGGAGTTGTGAAAATCACATCCGTATCAGGGGGCACCGCTTCGGGCGGCAGACCGTCCTGATCAACGCGCACGGGCGATACATGACAGCGTGATTGCGATAAAATATCGCGAAGTGCATGGTAGCAAGGGTCTTCCAGCACGGCACGACGGCGTTGGGTCAGCAAGATCTGCGCAGTGAGCCAAAGCGCATTCTGAGCGCCCAACGTGATCAGGATCTGTTCAGGCCGCGCAGTTATCCCGCGTCGGGGCAATGTGTGTCGGGCGATGAATTCGATCAACTGGGGATCGTCTTGATCGTAGTAATCGGTGGTCAGAGCAGTGAAATCCCGCTGGCCCAGAGCCTGAAGCGCGCACAGTCGCCAATTGGCGTGATCAAACAGCGTCGGATCGGCTTGGCCATAAACGAAGGGATACCGAAAGTCGGCCCAACCGGGCGGTTTTCGCGGCGTGTCCCCACCCGAGAAACGATGCCCGATCGCACGTGTCCAATCGACGGCGTCCGGTCCGCTCTGGCTGGGCGAAAACGTCGGAGGTGCGGGTGCATTCTCCGATACGTAGTAGCCCGATCGCCCCTTGGATGTCAGGTAATCGTTGGCCAGTAATTCCGTATAGGCGATGGTCACGGTGATGCGACTCACGCCAAGATGAGTGGCCAGTTTGCGGGTAGAAGGCAGTTTCTCTCCCTGTTGAAAACGACCTGACAGAATACCCTGCGCGATCATCTGTTGGATCTGCGATTGCAGGGTGCCTTGGGCATCAGGATGCAAAAAGAAAGTTTCTACCGGGAGGGCCATTGAAGCAGTTTATACTGGACTTATTGCGCTGGCAATTTGGCATTACGCACAAAGGAAAACCACCAAACGTACTATAACTTTAGGGGCTTACCGGCGCATAGCGACGTATTAGCGATGTGTTTTGTATCACTTTGGCGCGAAATGGTGCTTTCGGCTTGGTTCGATTCGGTGACTACGCAATATCCGGATATCAAAACAGCACTTGGGTTTCACCTTGGTTTATCGTTTGGCAACAGCAGCCCGCAAGCCAGCCAACCCGGTTTTTTCGGGTCGTGCAGAGAGCGTTCAGAAATTGATCTGAATCAGGGTGTGAGGGAACGGCGTATGGCAATGTGTTTTCGGAAAAACCGAAGGGAACACGCAATGGCCGCCAAGATGGAAACAATTCAGAAACCCGAGAGGAAAGAAGCCGCAATTTCCGGATTTGAGGCAGGGGAGTACCCCTACGCCGAACGTCTGGGACGCAAAGAATACGAAGCGGAAAAGGCCGCGCTGCAGGTAGAGTTGCTCAAGGTGCAGCATTGGGTTCAAGAGACGGGCCAGAAGTTCGTCATGCTGTTCGAAGGGCGGGATGCCGCAGGCAAGGGCGGAACCATCAAACGCTTTACCGAGCACCTGAACCCGCGTGCGGCGCGCGTTGTGGCGCTGAACAAGCCCACTGATGAGGAGCGCGGCCAGTGGTTTTTCCAGCGCTATGTCAAGCATTTGCCGACGGCCGGCGAGATCGTTCTATATGACCGGAGTTGGTATAATCGCGCGGGCGTGGAGCGCGTCATGGGGTTTTGCGAGCCCAGTGAATACCTCGAATTCATGCGTCAGACTCCGGAGTTTGAGCGCATGTTGGCGCGCAGCGGTATCAAACTGTTCAAGTACTGGTTTTCGGTGACACAAGAAGAGCAACGCAACCGTTTCAAGGCACGCGAGACGGATCCCTTGAAGCGGTGGAAGCTGTCGCCGATCGACCGAGCCAGTCTGGACAAGTGGGATGACTACACGGAGGCCAAGGAGGCGATGTTTTTCTATACTGACACCGCTGATGCGCCGTGGACCGTCATTCGTTCAAATGACAAGAAACGTGCGCGTTTGAACTGCATGAAGCACTTTCTGTCGCAGTTGGATTATCCCGACAAGGATGAGAGTGTTGCGCAGGCGCCTGACCCGAATATTGTGCGCACCGCCAGCCACGTCATCCACAAGGCCGACCACATTCTGGCGACGTCGCTGCATCCTGATGCGCGCCGCCGCTAAGTGCACTAACAAAATTAAACAGAGAGGAAAACGATATGTCGCATACCCCACACGAGCTTGCTGAAGAGTTCCCCGATCACGTGGATCGTATGAGTAAACTAAAGGTCGACGACGCGCATTTTGCAAAGCTGTCGGACGCGTATCATGACGTGAACCGCAACGTGCACAGGGCCGAGACAAACGTCGAACCGACAGATGATTTTCACATGGCTGAAATGCGCAAGGAGCGGATGCGACTGAAAGACGAGATTGCGGCCTACTTGGCGCGGGTTTAAGCAAGCCGCTTTCGTCAACCTTTAAGAAGTGGCGAGGCCCCGGTTCCGGCTGGGGCCTCGCAATATGCCGTCACGGACAGGCGGCGAGAAACCGCGAGCCGTCAGCGCGCTCGTACACGCATTGGCCGGGGTAATTTTGTGCTGGGCCAATGTAATTGCCCACCGCTGCACCCGCGGCCCCGCCGATCAAGGCACCCAGCAGTTTGTCGTCGTCGCCGGAAACGGCAGCGCCGATTACGGCACCTGTGGCCGCACCAGTGAGGGTGGATTGATCCCGTGTTTCACAAGCTGTGAGCGCGGCCACACAGCAAAGCAGAAAAAGTGTTCGTTTCATGAGCGTTTCTCCGTGTATCGAGGGTCAGCTTTCGGGTTCGGATTTCAGGATGACGCCAGTTGCGGCATCGACATAGACTTCCACACGCCGACCATTGGCGTCTGTCGCTTCGATTTCATAACGGCCGTTCTCGAATTCGATTTCTGTGAAAGCGCTGTAGCCTTGATCGGTCAGCGTTGTAATAACTTGGCGCAGACCCAAAAGTGCGGTGCCGTCGGGGCTAAGCCATTGTTGACGCATTTGTCGCGACCCCGCAGTCTCAAGCGCTTCGCGGCAGGTCAGCGCAACAAGCGAAAGGTGCTGATCTAGGCATAGGCGTACAGCCCCACGGATTTGGGTGACCTCTCCGCAATAGAGCGAGATATCGGCCGCGCAGTTGGCGCGGATGCGGCCATCTTGTGCAGTTGCCGCAGTTGCGAGGATGGCGGTGATGCAAGTGAGTGCCAATAAATTTCGTTTCATATCGAACGTCTTTCGTGTTGGTTCTGGCCGCTCAACCGCGTTTTAGGAGCAAACGCAAATGTGAGCGGCACTTTGACGACAGTGTTCATGAGCAGGGCCATTTGCGTTTGATTTTTGTCAAACCAATGCGGGATTTTCAGCGCCCACCGTTCTTCGGAAATGCGGATGCCCCACGCGCGTTTTCTGTTTGGCTTATTGGCGGGATGTGGCAGTCTGACCCAAGTTTGCAGAGCACGGGGCGGAGGGCCGCGTTTCGATGTCAAAACATGTGGCATTCTGGATTGGCGTATTTGCGGCAGGTCTGGTGATCATGCCTTTGGCGCTCGGAATGTGGGCAATTGCGCAGGGCTTTGCCGAAGATATTGCGGTGGGCTTGTTCATCGCGATCACGGTCTTGGTGCTATTGCTTGTTGTCGTTCTGTTTCTGCGCGGGCCGATCCTGCGGCGGCTGGTCGGACGCGGAGAGGCTACGTTAGAGGATGTGTCCTCCAGTTTGATCGCCAGCGTGTCGGCGGCAGCAGCAGGCGACCGGGCCCGCGCCGAGGCAGAGGCGGATACCCTAGCGCGGATGGCGTTGGGTTGGTAGGCGTGGTCCAATTTTTATCGCTGGGTGATTGCGACGGCGCTTGCGTTGCTCTTGGCGTTTGCGTCCTTCACCGGGACGGTTTTGTTGTTCGAGCAATTGGAAAAGCTTGAACGTCAGACGGAAGTCATGGACGCGCAACGCGAACTGATGAGCGCGCAAACGGTTTTCATGGAGAGCCAGACCGCGCGGCTGGACGAGCAGACCCGCCAGGCCGAGATGCAGAATGAGATCATGACGCTGAACCTTGTGGGACAGCTACGAGAGCAGATCCTGAGTACCGTAGAAACATTCTCTCCTGCAAGGTCGCCTGATGATCTGTGGCTTACGTCGGAGGTTGATCCTACTGCCGCATTCATATCCAAATACGCACCCAATGATGCGTGCGAAATCGAATTTAACAAGACACTTGAGTTGGCCACCCCAGCAAGTTTGTCCACGATTCTCGCGATTCAGGACCTCGCAAGAAGTAGCTTGTTGTCTGAGCAGGTAGTCGAAGCACTTGAATTTCTTGTACGGGACTCGGACAGTTCCGTTGCTCTATCTGCTGTGCTTATTCTGGATCGACTTGGAAAGCCTGTTTATGCGCAGGATGTCACGCTAGCTGGCGTCTTGGTCAAGGAGTTCGAGTTGCAGCAAGCGCACGACTTGTCATTTGATCAATCGATCATTTCGAACTTTCTGTGTCCAAACTGCAGTATTGAGGCAACCCGGTCAATTGTGCTGGAATCGACCGGGTTCGTTTCAGGGTGGGGTAACCTGCATTCAATGCACAGCGATGCGATCGAGTCTTGGCTGGATTTCCTGAACAAAAGTCCATTCACCTCCAGCATTGAACTGGGGTTCGGCTTAGGCGATGAATCTTTGGTCTCCAGTACGGCCAAATTCCTTGGCACGTTGCCCGTTTACGGTGACTATGATTTTGGTGCGTTTCTGACAGACGGCTACAATCCGGACTCTGGCAGGGCGTTTTCCGTTTTTGAGGGTCAGTGCGCTGATGTCGAGGCCGCGTTGGAAGGGCATGTCGGTTTGCAACTACGACGTTAGAAACGCCCCGGCGACTACCGCCGGGGCACTTTGTCAATCAAACACACGCCCCAGCGCGCCATCCACGGCGTCGCAGATATGGTCGATGTCGTCTTTTTGGGCGATCAGCGCAGGCGAGAAGCACAGGGTGTTGTTCTTGCCCGGCAGCGAGCGGTTGGTCACCCCGATGATCACACCTTGGGCCATGCAATCCGCAACGACCGCCTGCGCCTGTTTTTCATCGACAGGCTGACGGGTGTCACGGTCGGCCACCAGCTCTGCACCGAGGAACAGGCCTTTGCCGCGCACTTGGCCGATGACGGAATGTTTGTCCGCCAATTCGCCCAATTTGCCCAGCATATACTCGCCTTGCTTGACCGTGTTTTCCAACAGGTTCTCGTCTTCGATGATCGCCATGTTTTCGATGCCTGCGGTCGGACCAGCGGTGCAGCCACCAAAGGTGGAGATGTCGCGGAAGTAATTCATCGGATCGGATGCGTCGTCTTTGAAGAGGTCGAACACCTTTTCGTTGGTCACAAGACAGGCAATCGCCGCGTAACCCGATGCCACGCCCTTGGCCATCGTGACCATGTCGGGCTCGACCCCGTAGTGCTGGTATCCGAACCACGTGCCGGTGCGACCAACGCCGCAAACGACCTCGTCGATGTGCAGTAGAATGTCGTACTTGCGGCAAATCTCTTGCACGCGCTGCCAGTAGCCATCGGGCGGTGTAATAACGCCGCCGCCTGCAGTGACAGGCTCAAGGCACAGGCCGCCAACCGTGTCCGGCCCTTCGGCCAGAATGACTTTTTCGATCTGATCAGCGGCCCAGACGCCGTAGTTTTCCTGCGGCGCGCCGTCCTGTTCGAAAGCACGGTATTCAAGGCAGTGCGGAACGCGGACGAAACCCGGTGTGAAGGGGCCGTATTGCGCGTTGCGCTCGTCTTGGCCGCCTGCTGACAGAGCGGTAATGGTTGTGCCGTGGTAGTCGCGGTCGCGGTAGAGCACCTTGTGTTTCTTGCCGCCGTATTTCTTATGCGCGATCTGGCGGACCATCTTGAAGGCTTTCTCGTTCGCCTCCGAGCCGGAGTTGCAATAGTATACGCGCGACAGCCCCGGCATCTTTTCGATCAGCTTTTCCGCAAAGATCGCGCCAGGGATGGAGCCTGCGGAGCCGGCAAAGTAGTTCAGCTTTATCAACTGGTCGCGGACCGCATTTGCGATACGCTCGCGGCCATAGCCGACGTTGACGGTCCAGACGCCACCAGACACGGCATCAAGGTGCTCTTTGCCCTTTTGATCCCAGACCTTCATGCCCTTGCCTTCGACGATGATGCGCGGATCCGTCGTCTCGTAGGGTTTGTGCTGGCTCAGGTGGTGCCAGATGTGCGCGCGGTCCGCTTCGACAACGCGTGAGATATCGTTTTCGCTGAAATTGCCGTCCATGATCAGACCTTTCGTCATGAGGTGTCGAGAATCAGGTGGAGTGCTGGCAGGGTAAGCCGCTTTTGATGATACATCACCGCTTTTCTGTGAATGTCAGTAGGGCCAGATTTGCCGCATGAATATATCCAAGCATCCAGCCAAACCCAGCATGAAATAGACCCTGCCTGCACGAAATCCCTCGGGTTTTTGTGAAATCAGCGCGGGTCTTTGACGCCAAGCCGTTGCATGGGCCGTGCAGACTTACGTTGGTATGCGGAGCACATGACTGCGCAGTTTCAAGGCATTAACTCCACTTGAGGCCAGATCAGGTGGAATGATTCGATCTGGACTCATGCAAGGCGCTCAATTGGACGTTTATTCTTGGCCAACTTCCCACAGACTATGCCGCACGAGGGCGGAGTTTGCGCCTTGAAATTCGCCAAACCAGAGGACGTTGCTTGAATTAGTCGAACTCGTTGCGCTGGAAATGATTGCGCTTACAGGTTGAAGCGGTCAATCTGACCCTCATACGCCTTGTAGATCGCTGCTTTTAACCTGCGTGACGAAAAGGACGAAGCGGCAACTTTCCGAAAGAAAGGCGAAAGCACGTTCAGCCAAAGCTGGATGGGTACAACCAAAAAACCCGAGCCAACAATGGCGCGGGAGTTGATCAACTGGGAGAATGTTATGATCAAGAAGACAACATGTGCATTTGTTACGGGCGCTGTGCTTGCACTGGCAGGGCAATCGGCAACGGCCGCTGGCCATGGTGAAATCACCGTTGGATATTTCCTCGAATGGCCAATGCCATTCCTCGCCGCCAAAGCGTCGGGCGCATATGACGAAGCACTGGGCATGAAAGTGAACTGGGTTTCCTTCGAAACAGGAACAGCCATGAGCGCGGCCATGGCGTCTGGCGATGTTCAGATTTCCGTGTCCCAAGGCGTTCCACCTTTTGTGGTGGCAACATCTGGCGGTCAGGACATCCAGATCGTTGACGTTGCAGTCTCATACTCCGACAACGACAACTGCGTCGTGCGGTCCGAGTTTGAGATCGACAAGACTTCGGCAGGCGAACTGGCGGGCAAGAAAGTGGCTGTGCCACTTGGCACAGCGGCGCACTATGGCTTCTTGCGTCAGATGGATCACTTCGGCGTCGACTTGGCATCGTTGCAGATCGTTGACATGGCGCCACCAGAGGGTGCTGCTGCCTTGTCTCAGGGCGCTGTTGATTTCGCCTGCGGTTGGGGCGGTGGCCTGAGCCGGATGAAAGAATATGGTAATATTCTGCTGACCGGTGAGGAAAAGACAGAGCTGGGTATCCTGGTGTTTGATGTCACATCCGCACCTGCCTCCTTCATCGCTGAAAATGGCGACACCGTCGCCAAATTCGTCAAGGTGACAGCTGATGCCAACGCAGAATGGAAAGCCAACGAAAGCGAAGAGATGCTGGCGGTTATCGCGGAGCAGTCCGGTATGGACGTCGATGCGGCCCGCGCTTCCATCTCCGGGTTTGTGTTCCCGTCCATTGACGAGCAACTGAGCGGAGCATGGTTCGGCGGCAACGCGGCACCCTTCATGAAGGGCGTGGCGGACGTGTTCGTGGAATCGGGTTCCATCGATTCCGCGCTCGACAGCTATGCGGACACGGTCAACACCGGTCCTTTGATGGCTGCCAAAGGCATGTAAGACGAAACGGTACCGGCGCACCTGATCTGGGTGCGCCGGTGCACTTTTTGGAACGGGAGCGGGGCAAACCCCGCCCAATTGACCAACAAAGGTGGGACATGACCGGATTATCCATACAAGGCCTGTCGATGCGTTTTGATTTGCCGGGCGGCGGGTCTGTGCAAGCGCTCAAGGATGTGTCGCTGGAGCTCAAAGCGGGCGAGTTAATGAGCGTGCTTGGCCCATCTGGCTGTGGCAAAACGACATTGCTGAACATCGTGGCGGGGTTTCTGGCCCCGACCGAAGGCAAATTGGTTTTGAACGGGCACGACATCAAAGGCCCGGACGCCGAACGCGGAATGGTGTTTCAGCAGGGCGCGCTGTTTGAATGGATGAGCGTGCGTGAGAATGTGGCGTTTGGCCCGTCGATGAAAGGAATACCGAAGGTCGATAAGGACAAGACCGTCAACCACCTTTTGGACGTCGTCGGCTTGCAGGACTTCAAGGAAAAGGCCGTTTACGAATTGTCCGGCGGGATGCAGCAGCGTGTGGCCTTGGCCCGCTGTCTGGCCAATGATCCGGATGTGATCTTGATGGATGAACCCTTGGGCGCGCTGGATGCGCTGACCCGCGAAAAGATGCAATCACTGGTGCTGAAGCTGTGGAAAGAAACGGGCAAGACGATCATCCTGATCACCCACTCGGTCGAGGAAGCGTTGCTGCTGGGCGAGCGCCTGATCGTGATGGCCCCGCGGCCTGGGCGGATCCACAAAGAGTATCGCCTGCCGTTTGCGGAGATGGGTGTGGACGCCGATCTGCGCGAAGTCAAAAAGCACCCTGAATTCGGCGCGCGTCGTGAGGAAATCCTGAGCATGATCTGGGACATGGAAGAAGAGATCATGGGTCGGACGGAGGACGCGGCATGATCCCTCTTCTGATGTATATCCTGATCTTTGCGGTGGCGTATTTCATCGTCACCAAACTGGTCCAGACGGCTGGCACTGCCGATTATACCTCGCTCAAGACGGTAACGTTTGGGGATGAAAGCGCTGTGCGACCCAATCGGGCCGCAGGGGTGATTTCCATTCTGACGATCTTCTTGATGTGGGGTGTTTTCACCGGGTCCAGCTTGTTGCCCGGTTTCTTGCATGCGCCCGGTCCGTTTGCCGGGACGACCAGTTTTACCTATACCGCGCAGGTCACCGGGCAGGCACCCGACGATGCAACTGTCACTGTGGTGGTGCACCCGCGTGACGAAAGCGTTGACGCGCCCGAGGTTGAGCCCGGCGATGGTTTTGCCAAAAACGATTCCGCGACCGTGGCGCAGTGGCGCACCGGTTTGATCAACGTGGACCGCAATGATGATCTGACCAAACGAGACGGCGCTCAGGTGATTGCGATCAATGGGCAGAAAATCCAGCCCGGCGAGACGGTTCAAGTGGATGGCGGGTCGATCACGCTGACCGACAAAGGCACGCCCAACTTCGAGCCGACGCGCGGCTGGCAGATGGAGCCGCTTTATCTGCCGTCACCAGAAGCTGTCTGGACGCGGTCTTTGCGGGTGATTGACGAAGGCTTTCGGAATTTCACGTTGTGGGAGCACTTGGGGTATTCCTTGTTCCGCGTGGTTATCGGGTTTTTGCTGGGTGCGCTGGTCGGAATTCCGCTTGGCTATGCGATGGGGTTGAGTGACTGGTTCCGCGGCTGGTTTGACCCGATCGTTGAATTCATGCGCCCGGTGCCGCCCTTGGCGTTGATCCCGCTGGTCATCATCTGGGCGGGTATCGGCGAGGCGGGCAAGATTATCCTGCTCTTTCTTGCGGCTCTTTGGATCATGGCGATTGCTGCGCGCTCCGGCGTATCGGGCGTCAAGATTTCCAAGGTGCATGCAGCGTATTCCCTGGGTGCGAGCAAGTGGCAAATCATGCGCCATGTGATCGTGCCCAACTCGCTGCCGGAGATCTTTACTGGCGCGCGGGTTGCGATGGGTGTGTGTTGGGGCACCGTCGTGGCAGCCGAGCTTGTCGCGGCGGAGCAGGGCGCAGGCATGATGATCATGACCGCGTCCAAGTTCCAGAACACCGATATCGTGATCATGGGTATTATTCTGATCGGTGTGATCGGCTTTGGTATCGACATGCTGATGCGCTGGGCCGAACGCATTCTGGTACCGTGGAAAGGCAAAGGCTGAGGCCTGCTTTGAGAGGGCTGGCAAAAGGCGCCTTCGGGCGTCTTTTCCATTTTCGGCAACAAGGCCGCAGAATGAACGTCTTTTTTTCACACAATTCGTTCATCTTCGGTCAATAAGCTTGTGTAATCCTCCCACTCGTCTAACTCTGAGGGCGAGCAAAATTACAGGCAAGGCTTCCATGACCGTTGATACAACCTCGCAGGGGATGGATGCCTCTGACGAAACTCCTTCGCGTGCTGCTTCGACTTGGGTCAGCGTTTTGGCCAAGTACCGTCAGCCCAATCCGGCGCGGTCGGCATTCGAAGTCGCAGTGAGCCTCGTTCCATTCATTGGCATTTGGGCGCTGGCATGGTGGATGTTGTCTTTCAGCTACCTTCTGGCGTTTGCACTGGCTTTGGTGAACGGGCTGTTTTTGGTGCGTTTGTTCTGCATTCAGCATGATTGCGGGCATGGTGCGTTCTTTGCCAATCGAACTTTGAGCGACTGGACAGGACGTGTTCTGGGTGTGCTGACACTCACCCCTTATGATGTCTGGCGGCGTTCACATTCCATCCATCACGCCAGCGCGGGCAATCTGGAAAAACGTGGCATGGGCGACGTGGTCACACTGACGGTCGAAGAGTATCGTGCACGTGGCTGGATGGGGCGGCTTGGATACAGGGCGTATCGTCACCCTTTCGTTCTGTTCGTGCTGGGTCCGGCGTACCTGTTTTATCTGCAAAACCGCCTGCCGCTTGGTTTTTTTGACAGTGGTTGGACCTATTGGGTGTCTGCGATGACGACCAATCTGGGCATCGCTCTGATCGTCACCGCGATCGTATGGTTCGGTGGACTGGCACCTTTGCTGCTGGTGTTTGTGCCGACCACACTTCTCGCCGCGACTTTGGGTGTGTGGCTCTTTTACGTGCAACATCAGTTCGAGGAAACGCAGTGGGACCAAGATGCTGATTGGGCGCTGCATGACGCCGCTTTGCATGGGTCGTCGCATTATGTGATGCCGAGGCTGTTACAATGGTTTACGGCCAATATCGGCATCCATCACGTGCACCATCTGTATAGCCGTATTCCGTTCTATCGCTTGACGGAAGTGCTGCGCGATCATGGTGAATTGGCCCAGGCACAGCGCCTGAGCATCCGCGAGAGCATTGCATGCGCGCGCTTGCACCTGTGGGATGAAAACCAACGTCGACTGATGAGCTTTCGCCAAGTGCGCGCCGCTTACGGTGCCATCTAACGACGCCAACTAGGCCGCTCCCGGCATATCATGCTAAACTTCCCTCACACAGAGGGGGGAGTGTGACATGAAACGGCGCAACTTTCTGGCGTTTGGAATGGCTGTTGTCGTTGTGGGGTGTGCGCCGCGCACAGGGCGATTGGCGGCGGGAACCCGATTGATTTTGATCCGGCACGCGGACCGCGCCGGCGATTTCTTGAACAGCGATGGTCTAGCGCGGGCTCAGGCCATGGTGGGTGCCCTCGAAGGGACCGAAATCGATTTTATCTATTCGCCCGACATCGCGCGGAACCTCGAAACTGCGCGGCCTTTGTCGCAGGCCCGTGCGCTGCCTGTGACGATCATTCCGTCTGAGTTTCTATTGGACCGACTGGCTACACAGGCCGCAGGGCGCACTGCGATCTGGATCGGCAACAAAGGCAATCTGATTTCAACCTTTGAGGCATTGGGCGCGGCTGGCCCCCCGCCTGTGAATTATGGCGATATGGTCATTCTGGAGCCTGCACCATTGGGCGGCATCAGCGTCCAGAGGCTGCGCGTCGAGATTTGAGGCGCGCCGCCTAACGCTTGCGTTTTGGGGTGGCGTTGGGGCCTTTGCCCTTGTCCGGTCCGGTGGGTTTGCCGCGTTTGTGCGGTGGGACAAAGCGCTTTGACGGATCCGCTGCACGTCGCTTGGCGGCATCTGGATTCGGCGTGCGGTCTTTGTTTGTTGCACTTGCCGCTTTGGGTTTTCCGCCATGTGGCTTGGGTTTTCCGCCGGGTTTGCCTTTGGGGCGAGGCGCTGGACCGTCCGAATAGCCCTCGCGGGTGGCGGCGACCTCACGTTTGGCGTCGGCCTGACGGTCTTTTGTCCAGACCGGTTTTGTGCGTGGACCGCCTTCGGGCCGTGCGTTTTGTTTGGCCTTGGGCTTTGCGGCTGGGGTGTATTCAGCATCGGCGCGTGCATCGCGCTTGGGTTTCGGGACAGCGCCCGGCTTCATCGGGGACCGTTCGGTCTTGTGCGATTTTGGTGGGCGTTTTCCCTTGGGAGCGGCGGCAGGTTTGCGCGGTTTCACCTCTGCATCGGTGTCAGGTGCGCGGCGCGGTGCCGGGCGTGGGGTATGACGCTCGGTGCGTTCCGACGCATCACGGCGCGGTTTTGCCGACGCGTTGCGGTCAAGATCGGGTGCGCCGTCCATGCGCGTCAGGGTCATCCCCTCGTCCAGACCAATTTCCTCACCCGCTGATTTGGCCAGCGCATCGGCGCGTGTGGCCAGAACCTCGACATACGAATGGCGCGGTTGAACACGGATGGCGCCAATGTCGTCGCGCGTCATGTCGCCGACACGGCACAGCATCGGGAGCAACGTGCGAGGTTCCGCCCCATCAGTGCGCCCTTGGCTGACTCGAAACCACACAGATGGGCCAAAGCTTTTGCGTGGCCGGTCGTCGGCCGCGGACGCGTCTGTGAGGTCCTCAGGAGCGGATTGCTTGGCGCGGCTGAGGTTCACGAAGGCAGCGGCCAACTGTTCGGGTGAAAACTGCGCGACCAGCGCGGCCACCATGTCTGCGGCTTCCTCCGGCACCGGGTTCGTCCATGACGGATCGGCCAGAAGCCGTTCTTCGTCCTTGGCCATGACATCGGCGGCAGAGGGTGGGTTGGCCCATTCGACCTGCAGCTTTGCCCAGCCGACCAAGCGGTTCGCCTTGGTGCGCATTTTGGGCGGTACGATCAGCGCAGACACGCCTTTTCGGCCCGCACGGCCTGTCCGACCGGATCGGTGCAGCAGCGTGTCCGAATTGGACGGCAAATCCGCGTGTACGACCAGATCGAGGTTCGGCAAATCGATGCCGCGTGCGGCGACATCAGTGGCCACGCAAACGCGCGCACGCCCGTCTCGCAACGCCTGAAGCGCGTTGGAGCGTTCGGATTGCGTCAGCTCGCCAGACAGCGCAACCACGGAAAAATTCCGGTTGGTCAGCTTGGCCGTCAATCGTGCAACGGCGGCGCGGGTGTTGCAAAAAACGATGGCGTTCTTGGCCTCATAAAATCGCAGCACGTTTATGATGGCGTTTTCAGTGTCACGCGGATGAACGCTGAGCGCGCGGTATTCGATGTCCGCGTGTTGGCGTGCCTCTCCCATGACCTCGACCCGTTGCGCATCGCGTTGATAGCTTTCTGCAAGCTTGGCGATGGCTTTGGGGACGGTCGCGGAAAACATTAGGGTGCGCCGGTCGGCGGGGGCCTCGGACAGGATGAACTCAAGCTCTTCGCGAAATCCCAGATCAAGCATTTCGTCGGCTTCATCCAGTACAATTGCGCGGAGCGATGACAGATCAATATTGCCGCGTTTGATATGGTCACACAGTCGTCCGGGCGTCGCAACAACCACATGCGCGCCACGATCCAGAGCGCGCCGTTCCGAACGTGCATCCATCCCGCCTACGGTTGACATCACAGTTGCTCCAGCGGGGCCATAAAGCCAGGTCAATTCGCGCTGCACCTGCATGGCAAGCTCCCGCGTCGGTGCAATCACCAGTGCCAACGGCGCGCCCGCAGCTGCGAAATGCGTCTGCCCACCCAAGAGCGTCGGTGCGATCGCAAGACCAAACCCGACGGTTTTGCCTGATCCGGTTTGCGCGGAAACAAGTAAATCAGCTTCCTCCAAAGTGGGATCCGTCACGGCCTCCTGCACGGGGGTGAGCGTTTCGTAGCCTTGTTTGGCCAGAGCGTCGGAAAGAGTCTGGATCACGGGAGATGTCCTGTCAGTTGGAGACCGGAAGCACCGGGCGCCCGCGCCTGTTAGGCTCTGGGGCGGCGAGAGTCGATGCTTTTCTGCGCTTGCAGCTTAGCCTTTGTCGTCGGGGAAGGCCGTCGGGCCGCCCTGTTCGGCCCACGTTGAAAAGCCTTCTTTCAGGTGTGCGGCCTCAAACCCCATATCCTGCAAAGTCGCGACCGTCAGAGCAGAACGCCAGCCCGAGGCACAGTGGAAGACGAACTTCTTGTCTTGCGCAAAAACCTCTTTGAAATAAGGGCTGGCCGGATCAACCCAGAATTCAGCCATGCCCCGGGGGCAATGAAAGCTGCCTGGGATGAAGCCTGCGCGCTGGCGTTCACGCACATCGCGAAGATCGACGATCACCACTTCGGGATCATCTACCATATTGATCGCCTCTGAGGTTTCGATTTCCTCGATGCGGGCGCGAGCAGCGGCGACCATATCCGCGGCGGTGGTCTTGAGTGTCTGGGGCATGAGATAATCCTTCGCTTTGGAACTGAAGTGGCGGTGCGTGCGTTTCAGGCACGACGCGAGTAACGCGCGGCCCGGCTTGGCCAGAACCAAATAATTGTGCGCTCTCGTGCCGAATGGTGCAACACCCGCGCTTTGCGAAAGGTGTTTGGTGGAGCCTAGCGGGATCGAACCGCTGACCTCCTGCATGCCATGCAGGCGCTCTCCCAGCTGAGCTAAGGCCCCAAACCGACGAACTGTTTCCAGACCGTCGGCGTGCGCCGCTGAATAGGCGCATGTGTGGGCGGGATCAAGTCAAAAAGTGACCCCGTAAACAAACGTGTTGATCAGTCGTCGTCGTTCGCCGGTACGTCGGCGATTTCGTCCAGTGGAACGTTGTCATCATCATCATCGTCATCTTCGAGGATGTCATCGCCCAGATCGACATCAACATCTTCGTCGTCGTCATCGTCCAATACAACTTCGTCATCCTCAACGAGATCTTTCTTCGCTTTCGCTGTGACTGCGTCCTCTGCATCTGCGGCAATCATACGCGATTTGCTGAGGTCAACCTCGACCACTTCGCCCGTGTATGGGCTGACGATCGGATTCTTGTTCAGGTCGTAGAAACGTTTGCCGGTTGTGGGGCAGAGGCGTTTCGTTCCCCATTCTTCTTTGGGCATGAAAAACCCCCTTTGCAATTACATGATCAAGTGTAGATGATTCAGGCCAAGTGCCATATGAGGGCAGGGCTGTAAAGGCCCAGCTTGTTGGGGCGAACGTATAGAGGCGATGAATGTCTGAAATGGTCTTGCCCGGTGATCCACCGATCCCCTTGGTTCTGCGCCGTTCATCCCGCGCTCGGCGCATTTCGTTAAGAATTTCGCAATTGGATGGGCGGGTGACTTTAACGTTGCCGCAACGCCTGCCGGTAGACGAAGCATTGGCGTTTGCACAAGAGAAACAGGTGTGGATTCGTAAGCATCTGGCCGCGCGCGGCACCGACATCGATGTGGGGCTGGGAGCCGAACTGCCTATCGGCGGGATGGTTCACCGGGTTGTGCAAGGTCGCGGGCGCCGGGTCACGTTCGAGAGCGGAACCGTCGCCGTACCCGGGGCCGAAGACCGTGTGGGCGCACGGTTGGCCGGGCATCTCAAGCAGATTGCCAGGGCGCGGCTGGCCGAAGCCTCTGATCATTACGCCTCCAAGCTAGGCAAACCTTATGCGCGCATCACTCTGCGCGATACGCGGTCGCGTTGGGGGTCATGTACGACGGATGGCGGGTTGATGTATTCGTGGCGCCTGATCCTCGCACCGCCAGAGGTTCTGGACTATGTGGCCGCCCATGAAGTGGCGCATTTGGCCGAGATGAACCATTCGCAAGCCTTCTGGGCTCAGGTCGAGCGGATCTACGGAGGTTATAGCAGTCCACGCAAATGGCTGCGGACCCATGGCAGCGATTTGCATAGGTATCGGTTCTAGTTTCGTTTCAACGCCGCTGAGACAATTCCATTCGCGCGCTGCGGGGTATTGACGGCGCGTTGATTTGTGATCACAAATTGAAGCATGAATTTGCACCCTCGTCCTGCTGACGCCAAACCTGTGGCGCATGACCGTTTGTACCGCGCGCTGCGCAGCCGAATCATGCATGGGGATATTCCACCTGGCCAAGCACTGACGTTGCGCGGGATCGCCAAGGAATACGAGGTTTCAATGACGCCCGCACGCGAATCCGTGCGGCGGTTGGCGGCAGAAGGCGCGTTGACGATGTCGACATCGGGGCGCATTTCCACACCTGAGTTGAGCAACGAACGGATCGAAGAGTTGGCGGCATTGCGTGCGCTGATCGAGGTTGAGCTGGCCAGTCGCGCGCTACCGCGCGCACATATGGCGTTGATCGAGCGGCTACAAACAATCAACGGGGCCGTCTCGGAGGCTGTCGCGCATCGCGACGCGGTTAGCTACATTCGCACCAATCTCGAATTTCACCGCACGCTTTACCTGCGCGCCCAAGCGCCCGCGATGCTGGCGATGGCCGAGACGGTCTGGTTGCAGATGGGGCCGACCATGCGCGCACTCTATGGCCGTTTGCGCCGGACAGAGCCGCCGCAGTTTCACCGGCTGATCATCGCGGCCTTGCGCGCCGGCGACGAGCCCGGCCTAAGGCTGGCGGTGCGGTCGGACGTGACGCAGGGCCTGCGCATGCTAGCGAGCTAAAGGGACGAGGGTGCCCACCTTACCGGGCGACTGATAAACCCAGACACACAGTTTTGGGCTATGTTCCGATCACTTTTCTTTGGTCGCCAACATATGTGCCGAACAGGACGCGGTCATTATTTGGGTTTCTGATCGCGATGTCGCTGGCAGGCTGGTCAGTTCGCAGCGTTGCGAAATGCAGCCGCCTCAGGCAGCCAGCCCTTTTGCCCCGATATCCAGAAACTTGCGGCGTCGGTCGGCGATCAAGGCGACCGCGTCCTTGCCCGCCAAGTCCGTCAGCATGGCTTCGATCGCCTTGCCAACTGCCGCGATCGCTGTGACGGGGTCACGATGCGCGCCACCCATCGGCTCTGAAATAATCCGGTCTGCGACGCCAAGTTGTTTGAGATCTTGCGCGGTCAGGCGCAGTGCTTCGGCCGCTTCGCGCATTTTCTCGGCATCTTTCCACAAGATCGACGCGCATCCCTCGGGGCTGATCACCGAATAGACGGAGTGTTCGAGCATTGCCACTCGGTTGGCCGTCGCAAAGGCCACAGCGCCACCTGAACCGCCTTCGCCAATCACGACGCTGACGAGAGGCACGCCGATTTGCAGGCATTTCTCGGTGGAGCGCGCGATCGCCTCGGACTGGCCGCGCTCCTCGGCGCCCTTGCCGGGGTAGGCACCGGG
This sequence comes from uncultured Alphaproteobacteria bacterium, assembly GCA_942490645.1. Classification (GTDB taxonomy): domain Bacteria; phylum Pseudomonadota; class Alphaproteobacteria; order Rhodobacterales; family Rhodobacteraceae; genus CALNXN01. The sequence goes on from CALNXN010000011.1 coordinate 158,606, forward strand.
TGTGTCAACGAGCGTGATCACGGGCAAGCCAAAGCGCCCGGCCAGATCCATCAGCCGGATCGCCTTGCGGTAACCTTCAGGGCGCGCCATTCCAAAATTGCGTTCGATGCGGGATTTGGTGTCGTTGCCCTTTTCGTGGCCGATCACGACGACGGGCTGGTCGTTGAATCGCGCCAAGCCGCCCATAACCGCGTGATCATCCGCAAAATTGCGATCCCCAGCCAGAGGTGTGTAATCCGTAAACAAGGCCTCGATGTAATCGCGGGTGTGCGGCCGCTCTGGGTGGCGCGCGACCTGACACTTGCGCCATGGCGTCAGGGATTTGTACAAATCCTCAAGCATCGCGCGCGCCTTGACGTCGAGTGCGGCAGCCTCGTCCGTGACATCCATTTCGGAGTTCGTCCGCGCCATCGCGCGCAGCTCTTCTGCCTTGCCCTCGATTTCGGCCAAAGGTTTCTCGAAATCCATGTATTGGGTCATCTGAGCACTCCGTCCCTGCGTCCCGACTATATGGCCGCCATTGGCGCGCATTGCAACAATGCGGGTCAGGCGGTGAAGAGTACCGGATAGAGCGATGCGACCAAGAGTGTCGCCATAAGCCAGTTGAACACGACCAACCGGCGCGGATTGGTCAACAACCGCGCCATGCCGCGCCCCAACACGGTCCAGAATGTCACTGACGGTAGGTTCACTGTCGCGAAAATCGCACCGATCACAGCCAGCGCGCGCAGAGTTGTGTCGGGTGCATAAACCGCGATCACGGTGAGTGCCATGCTCCATGCCTTGGGGTTGACCCACTGAAAAAGCGCCGCCTGCAGAAAGGTCATAGGCTTGCCCTTGCTTTGGCTTTCCTCAATGGGGGCGGCGGTCGCAATGCGCCATGCCAGGTAAAGCAGATATATGACGGAGACGACCTTGAGAATGAAATAGGTCACGGGATAACGCTCGAACACCTGCGCCAAACCAATACCCACCAAGACCAGCAGTACGACGAACCCAACTGAAATTCCCAGCATGTGCGGGATTGTGCGCGCAAAGCCAAAGTTCGCGCCCGACGCCATCAACATGAGATTGTTGGGCCCGGGCGTAATCGAGCTGACAAAAGCAAACAGCACCAGTGCAGTCAGAACATCAAAACTCATGAAAACGGCTTGCCTTCTTGCGCAGGGCGCGCGCGCAACCTTACTGGTGCCGCGTCACAACAGACCCAATCATGCCGCGATCAGGATTGTTTTCCCAGACATGATTTGTGATGGGGCTCATGCGATATGCCGATGCTACTTGGTCGTGGCGGCCTGAGCGATTGCGGCGAATTTGGCGTCCAGTTCGGCCGCAATGGCTGTCAGGGGCGGGCCACCCTCGGCGATGTAGGGTGCGAAGACGTGGCTTGGTGTCTTGTAGGACAGGGTCGCGCCGCCTGTTTCGTCTTCGGTCACATAAAAGCGAATGGGTGCTTCGATCATGGCCGCTGTGGACAGGGCCAGAACCCGGACGGCGAAGTCGTTGTTGAATACACCCACCACCCGGTTGCGCGGAATGATGATGCCCCTGCGCTTTGCCGCATCGGTCGGGCCGGCTTGCGTGACGACGCCCATGCCGTTGGACTTGACCGAAGAGACCAGATCCCCCAGCAAACCGCGATGATCTTTATCGGTTGAGATCACCACCCAGCCATCGCGCGGGCTGATGGATTGGGCCTGTGCTGCGGTAACGAAGCCCAGCAACAAGGCGCAGATGATAGCAAGACGCATAAAGACCTCCAACGGCGTGAAGGCTCACTAGGGACACAAACCCACTGCTCTGCCAACTCAAATCCGCGTCATTCACTGATGAAAAAGCCCGCGCGGAGCGGGCTTTGACGTCTGCTTATCATGGGTCGGCTCAGCCAGAGATCATCTCGAATTGCTTTACGATCACTTCGGCCTGTTTGATCGACGCGATATCGACCAGCCGTCCTTTGTAAACAGTGGCGCCTTCGCCGTTGGCTTTGGCTTCTTCCATGGCTGCTAGAATTTCGCGCGCCTCGGCTACGGCCTCTTCGGACGGGGTGAATACCTCATTGGATAGGGCGATCTGCTTGGGGTGGATCGCCCACTTTCCAACCATGCCCAACGTGGCCGAGCGTCGTGCCTGTGCACGAAACCCTTCCTCATCGGAAAAATCTCCAAACGGGCCATCAACAGGCAAAACACCATGTGTCCGGCAGGCCGCAACAATGGCCGCCTGCGCCCAGTGCCAGGGATCGGACCAGTGTTTCTGATCTTGATGCAGCATGTAGTAGTTTTCCTGCGTGCCGCCGATGCCGGTCGTTTGCATACCCATGGAGGCGGCGAAATCCGCCGCACCGAGGCTCATTGCTTCTAGGCGGGGAGAGGCGGCCGCGATTTCCTCGACATGGGCGATACCGGCGGCGGATTCGATGATAACCTCGAAGGCGATGCGCTTTTTGCGACCCTTTGCAGCTTCGATGGCAGTGACCAACGCATCAACAGCATAAATATCAGCAGCGCAGCCGACTTTGGGGATCATGATCTGATCAAGCCGGTCGCTGGCCTGTTCAAGCAGATCCACCACATCGCGATACCAATAGGGCGTGTCCAGCCCATTGATGCGTACTGACAAGGTCTTGGTGCCCCAATCGATATCGGAAATCGCCTTGATGACGTTGGCGCGGGCGCTGTCTTTGTCGGATGGGGCGACGCTGTCTTCGAGGTCGATGTTGATGACATCCGCAGCGGAGGTCGCCATTTTTTCGAAAATGGCCGGGCGCGATCCAGGGCCGAAAAGTTGGCACCTGTTAGGGCGTGCCGGTGGCGTAGGTTGAAGACGGAAGCTCATATACGGAACCTTTCGGGCAATAAAGTTGCGAGTGCGTTGAGCGTGGAGGTATAAAATTGCGCCGAAACCTGCAAGGCGATTTTGCAGTTGCAGCATTGCGCGCGTCGCCGGGGCATGTTGCAAGTATCGTGTGCAAAAAAGTGAATTGTCCGCAAATTATTGCGTGTTTTTGAGCGAAACCCTCGCTTAAGCGATCACATTGCATGGAAGATCGGAGACAGTGCAGCGACAAATACGGATGGGGATGCGCGCGATGATTGAAACACCATATCTATTGTTTTTGGGCGACGCGCCCGATCAACTGGCAGCCAAAGTGGCGCAGGGGATCAAGGACTGGCGTCCGCAAAACGCTGTTGGCCAATTTCGGATGGACGGGTGCAAGGCAGATGTGGGTTTGCACGACATGTCACTGGCCGAGGCCAAGGCAGCAGGCGCGAAGACCCTTGTGATCGGTGTAGCCAACCGCGGTGGCACGATCGGCGCCGCCTGGCGCCACGTGCTGATCGAAGCGCTGGAAATGGGCTATGATCTGGCCAGTGGTCTGCACAATCTCCTGCGCGATTTTCCGGATCTGGTGGAAGCTGCGGAACGCAATGGGCGCAGCCTGCATGATGTACGTATCCCATCGATCGAATATCCGATTGCCAACGGCGTGAAGCGCACGGGCAAACGCGTGCTGGCGGTGGGCACGGATTGTTCCGTCGGTAAGATGTACACCGCGCTGGCGCTGGATGAAGCAATGCGCGAACGCGGTATGAAAAGCACATTTCGGGCCACGGGACAGACCGGTATTCTGATCACCGGGAACGGTGTGCCTCTTGATGCCGTTGTGGCGGATTTCATGGCTGGGGCTGTGGAGCATCTGACGCCGGACAATGATCCGGATCACTGGGACATTATCGAAGGGCAAGGCAGCCTGTTTCACGTGTCATATTCAGGTGTGACGCTGGCGCTGGTGCATGGGGGTCAACCTGATGCGTTGATCCTCAGCCACGAGCCCACACGTTCGCATATGCGCGGCTTGCCGGATTACAAACTACCCGGGTTGGCCGAGTTGCGTGATGTGGCGCTGACACTGGCGCGGGTGGCCAATCCAAGCTGTCAAGTTGTTGGGATCGCGGTAAACACGCAGCATCTGACGGCTGACGAGGCGAAATCCTACTGTGCCGCACTTGAGGACGAGATGGGCTTGCCGACGGTTGATCCGTTCCGGCATGGTGCAGGGCGATTGGCCGAAGCTTTGGCGGCACTTTGAGCGGTGTGCCTGCTGAAGGGTTGGATGCCTCCGGCGGGCATATTTGAAGAACAATGAAGGGTTGGGCCTGTGCAGATTGAAGTGACGCGCGATGTGTTCAAGCTGGCGCAGGTTTTCACCATTAGTCGGGGATCGCGGACCGAAGCGCAGGTGTTGACGGTGCGGGTGAGCGATGGCTTGCATGCAGGCTGGGGCGAGTGCGTGCCCTATGCGCGGTATGGCGAAACGCTCGACAGCGTCACAGCGCAGATCAAGAGCTTGCCCGAGGGGGTGACGCGAGCGTCTTTGTACGACCTGTTGCCAGCGGGTGCGGCGCGCAATGCGGTGGACTGTGCCTTGTGGGATATTGAGGCAAAGCGGGCCGGTCAGCGGGTCTGGGACATTGTGGGTTTACCGGAACCAAGCCCGCAGGTGACGGCTTATACCTTATCATTGGATGCCGCCGACAAGATGGAGGCGCAGGCGGCCGCCAACGCACATCGTCCAGTATTGAAGATCAAGCTGGGCACGCCCGATGATATGCCGCGGCTGGAAGCTGTGCGGCGTGGCGCGCCGCGCGCCAAGATCATTATCGACGCCAACGAAGGTTGGACGGCCGAGATCTACGCGGATCTGGTGCCGCATCTTATCCGGTTGGGTGTCGAGTTGGTGGAACAGCCTTTGCCTGCGGCGGAAGATGATGCGCTTTTGGGGATGGAGCGGCCGGTGCCGGTTTGTGCGGATGAAAGCTGTCATGACCTTGGTACGTTGATGGGGTTGAGGAGCAAATATGATGTGGTCAACATCAAGCTGGACAAAACGGGCGGGTTGACCGAGGCGCTGGCGCTGCGGGCTGCGGCGCAATTGCAGGGGTTTGACGTGATGGTGGGCTGCATGGTTGGATCATCTCTGGCGATGGCACCGGCGGTTTTGGTGGCGCAGGGTGTGTCGTTTGTGGATCTTGACGGGCCGCTTTTGTTGGCCGAAGACCGGGCAACGCCGCTGGTGTTCGATGATGCGGGTGTTCACCCCCCATCGGCAGCGCTTTGGGGATAACCCGGAGCGCCTGTGTGGCGGTATGACAGGATGAAAACGCGGGCGCTCGGCGCTTGGCCAGTAGGAGATGACGATGCGCACTGTTTATGTCAATGGCGAGTATTTGCCTGAAAACGAAGCGAAAGTTTCGATTTTTGATCGCGGGTTCTTGATGGCTGACGGGGTTTACGAAGTGACTTCGGTTCTGGATGGCAAGTTGATTGACTTTGATGGGCATGCGGTTCGGTTGGAGCGGTCTTTGGGTGAGTTGGACATGCCCAATCCGATCACCAAAGAAGACCTCTTGGAGGTACATCGCGAGTTGCTGCGGTTGAACGATGTACAGGAAGGGATGATCTATTTGCAGATCACACGCGGTGCGCCTGCGGACCGTGATTTTGCTTTTCCCGACCCAGAGACGACGCCGCAGACGATCGTCTTGTTCACGCAGAACAAGCCCGGACTGGCCAATAACCCGGCAGCGCTGAAGGGGATGAAAGTCATTTCGATAGAGGATATTCGCTGGGGACGGCGCGATATCAAGACTGTGCAGCTTTTATATCCCAGTATGGGCAAGATGATGGCCAAAAAGGCCGGTGCGGATGATGCGTGGATGATTGAAGACGGCTTTGTGACTGAAGGGACGTCGAACAACGCCTACATTGTGAAGGGCAATAAAATTATCACCCGCGCCCTGAGCAGAGACATCCTGCATGGGATCACCCGCGCTGCCGTTTTGCGATTTGCGCAAGAGGCGCAGATGGAGGTTGAGGAGCGCAATTTTTCCATCGAAGAAGCCAAACAGGCAGATGAGGCCTTCATCACTTCGGCAAGCACATTTGTGATGCCAGTAGTCGAGATTGATGGTGTGGCGCTGGGCGGCGGTGTGCCGGGGCGCGTGGCGCCGAGGTTGCGCGAAATCTACCTTGAAGAAAGCCTCAAGACGGCGATTTGATATTCTTCCGCATCGCACGGTGTAGGGTGCCGAGATCGCGCTCCTGAAAACGCGGCGTGCGGGCCGTTTGTGTTGATCAGGTCCGAACGCCGAGCGCTTTGGGTTTCGCGGCCACCCACAGCGGGCCAACCGCGAGCAGCAGGACCAGAATGTTGAAGCCCGCATTTGAGGCGGCTCCGGCCGCGATAGACCCGGCAGTGTCGAGGACAAACCACGCAAGAAGGCTGGTCAGCACCACGCGCCGCGTTGGTTCAGGGGCAAGGTCGTAGACGTGTTTGGAGAGCATCCAGATCATCACGCCCCAGCCCAGAAGGAAGCCTCCCGTGAGCGCCGCAAGAAACCGCGTTGTCTGCTGGTCTAATGTTTGGGCGCCGTCTAGCGGCCAATTGAGCAGATCCAGCGTCCACCGGGCCGGTTCGGCGGTTGCGAGCGTGGTGCCCAGAAAGAAAACCGGTCCAAATGAGCCGACCACGATGGCGGTAATCTTGAGCCATAATCTATGGAAGTCCTGCGACATTGGGCGATCCTTTGTGGCGTCTGCGCAGAGCAAATGCCACAGGCTGATCGCGCGAAACAATTACCTCTCAGGTAACTGACGGCTGCTACGCTTTGGGCTAGGTTGGGGCATGACGGATTTTCCAGCTACGCTAAAATCATGGCGCAAGACGCGGCGGATGAGCCAGCTTGATCTGGCGCTTGAGGCGGAGGTGTCGTCGCGGCACATTTCGTTTCTTGAGACCGGGCGCGCACAGCCCAGCCGCGACATGATCCGCCGGTTGGGCGACGCGTTGCAGATGCCTCTGACGGCGCGCAATCAGATGCTGACCTATGCAGGGTTTGCTGCTCGGTATCCCGCACGCCGGTGGGATGCGCAGGACATGGCGCCGATCGTCAGAGCCGTGGATCATACGCTGGAGCGGCACGCGCCGTTTCCGGGTCTTGCAGTGGATGACCTCTGGACGGTGGTGCGCATGAACGATCCCGCGCGGATGTTGTTTGCGGAACTCGGCGTCGGAGAGGGCGATAGTTTGCTGGAGGTGATGGTGTCAGAGGTGATGCCGCCGCTAATCGAGAACTGGCCTGAGGTTGCCTATCACACGGCGCTGCGGTTGCGCACCGAGAGTGCCGCGCAAGGCGGGGTGCGTGTTCTTGACGAGGCGGCTGATGCCTTGGGGCAGGCGGCGGGAACGCAGGCTCAGAGCGCAGGCCCGGTGGTGCCGACGATCTACCGTATGGGTGGTCAGAGGCTGGCGTTGTTTTCGACCATTGCGCAATTTGGCACGCCCGAAGACCTGACGCTGAATGAGCTGCGGATCGAGTTGTTTTTCCCGGCCGATGACGAGACCGATCAGGTGTTGCGTGCTTTGGCAGGTGCTTGAATAATTGGAAAAGGGAGGCCCATGCGGACCTCCCATGCACTGAGCAATTTCCTGGGGAGGAGGCTCAGGCTTTCTTGCGGCGGCGCATGCCGACGAGGCCACCCACACCGGCCAGCAGCAATAAGGAGCTGGCTGGGAGCGGAACAGGTGCAAGCGTTCCGCTGACAAGGTCTTGGCTGGCATCGCTGAAGTACGTGGTCAAGGTATAGCCGCCTGTGCCTGCAGCGCCGAGACCGGCGAGATAACCTGCCGCGAGATCATAATGCGTGCCCGTGCCGGTGGTGATGAATTTGCCAGTGGCAAGATCCAGACCATCGGTCGTGCCGGTGTCTGTCATGATTTCCCAAAGGGCGATCTGGAACCCGGCGGCTGTGTCTTTGCTGTTCACATCGGCATAGGCGGAGGTGAACAGGCGGTCGATGTTGTTCATCTGCGCCGCGGTGGTGAATGTGGTGTGCACATCGTGGTCATTCGGCATTTGCAGCACTTGCAGCAAATCGATGCAGAACGCGAGGATGGCTTCGGTCGGGTTCGAGGTGTCGACCAAGCGGAACAGGCCAGCGCCATGCGATTTGGCGGCCCCATCAAGGGTGTACGTGACGCCACGCGACCAATTTGGGCTGCCCCATGCGTTGGTGCCTTCGTAATCAAGGGTGACGCTTGAGGCTTGAGCGGCGGGTGCGGCTGCATAGAGCGCCGCTGCGGACATCGCCGCCAGGGCGAAGTTTTTGATGGTCATTGTGTATCCTTACACTCGTTACTGATCTGTTATTGGCCAGACTATGCGATGTGTATCGCCGAGTTTGAGGGGAAATACACAGGGCATTTCGCAAATGCGGCAAAAAAGAGTGCTTTTTCTGGCTTTTTCGCGCTCTGCTTGAAAAAAATGTTAGAATCGAGCGGGTTGCGTGCACCCTATAGTGGAAATGTGCGGGCAGCTTTGCGGTGATTCGACGTGTGTCGCGCTATCTTGGCGGTAAGCGCTCAGCAGTTGGGAGCGCGTCTGAGATGACGTGAAAGGGTTGTTGATCCACCGTATAGATCGCCATATTCGGCCCGCCATATTGCGCCGGGTCATCGAGGGTTCCGACTTTGAGGATAACCGCATCAAGGCCTGCGCGCCGTGTCAGAACATGCGTACCGCAATCGCCGCAAAATTCGCGCGTCACAGGGTTTTCCAGATCAGTGCGGGCAAATTGCTTGGGCGTTCCCTTGGTGTAGGAAAACCCGTCGTCTGGCATGATCATGAAGAAATTCGGACCACCGCCGGAAATATACTGACATTCGCGACAGTGACATTGCGCCTTGAAGGTTGGTTTGCCGTGCGCCTCATAGCGCAGTGCGCCGCAGTAACATCCGCCTGTCATCGACATAAGTGATCCCTTCAAGTTCTTCAGCGCGGTGATGCACGCGATGGAACGATCCTATCCCGGCGTCTGTCGGTTGTGCAAACGGACATGTGTCGAAGCCGGTTCGTACCAGGTTTTACCAGGCCTTGTAGCTGGGGTTCTCATGCTCCAGCGCGTGGCCATGTTCGGTCGGATGAATCGTTATTGAAGGGACCGGACGGACCGGTTGGGCATTGGTGGCAGGCAGTTGCAAAAGCCCCCAGTGGGACCATGGCGAGGCGGGAGGTAAGCTGTTGTTGTACTGCGTGGCCAGATCACGCTGAGGTATGTGGCGTCTTGCATCCTGTGGACATTCTGATAGCACAGCCCCGCAGCAAAGGCGGGAACGCAATGGACGATCTTAAGGCGAAATATCTGGGTCAAATCGCAGAGGCTCAGGACGAAAGCGCGCTCGAAGCGATCCGTTTGGCGGCTGTTGGCAAAAAGGGCGAAGTGGCGCTGAAGATGCGCGAGCTGGGCCGCATGACCCCCGAAGAGCGACAAGTGGCCGGGCCCGCGCTGAATGCGCTGAAAGACGAGATCAACTCGGCGCTTTCAGCCAAGAAGGCGGGCCTTTCTGATGCGGCCCTTGATGAGCGGCTGCGCACCGAGTGGCTGGATGTGACGCTGCCCACACGCGCGCGCAGGCACGGCACGATCCATCCGATCAGTCAGGTGAGCGAAGAGGTTGCCGCTATTTTCGGCGAGATGGGGTTTGCAGTGGCCGAAGGGCCGCGTATCGACACCGATTGGTACAATTTTGATGCGCTCAACATTCCCGGCCACCATCCGGCGCGCGCCGAGATGGATACATTTTACATGCACCGCGCAGACGGCGACAATCGTCCGCCGCATGTGCTGCGCACGCATACAAGCCCAGTGCAGATCCGAACGATGGAAGCGGAGGGCGCGCCGCTCAGGATCATTTGTCCCGGTGGCGTGTACCGCGCCGACTATGACCAGACGCACACACCGATGTTCCACCAGGTCGAAGGGCTGGCGATCGACAAGGATATCTCCATGGCGAACCTGAAGTGGGTTCTGGAGGAGTTCTTTGCCGCGTTTTTCGAGATTGATGGCATCAAAACGCGGTTTCGCGCGTCACATTTCCCGTTTACTGAGCCGTCCGCCGAAGTGGATATTCAATGCTCATGGGTTGATGGCCAGCTGCGCATCGGCGAGGGCGACGACTGGATGGAGGTTCTGGGGTCCGGTATGGTGCATCCGAAAGTATTGCAGGCGGGCGGGATTGATCCGAACGAATGGCAGGGGTTCGCCTTTGGTATGGGGATCGACCGGATTGCGATGCTGAAATACGGCATCCCGGATTTGCGGGCGTTTTTCGACAGCGACTTGCGCTGGCTGCGCCATTACGGATTTGCGAGCCTCGATCAGCCGACGCTGCACGGCGGATTAAGCCGTTAAGGCCATGCGTCTCAAACCTGCCCTTTGATGTCGCGCACGAGCCGGTGTGACCCTGTGATCTCGCTAGATTTGCAGGCGTAACTGGAGTGGCGTGCAATGCTTGAAATACTGATTGTTGAATCCGATCCGGCCGCACTTGGACGGGGTTTCCGCCAAAGCGCGCTGTATGCCGATGCGCTGAAGGCGTGCCGCGATGATCTGACGCTGACGGTTGTCTCGCCCTATGACGGCGAGGACATGCCCGATCCTGCCGCTTTCGATGGGGTGGTTTTCACTGGCTCTGGTGTGGACTGGAGCACCGAAGACTCGCGCGCCGCTCCCTTGGCACAGGCGATGCGTCAGGTGTTTGCGGCCAAGAGCCCGACATTTGGGTCCTGCAACGGGATGCAGCTTGCGGCCTGCGTATTGGGCGGACGGTCTTTGGTGTCGCCCAAGGGGCGCGAAGACGGCTTGGCGCGCGAGATACAGTTGACGGATGCGGGGCGTGCGCATCCGATGATGGCGGGGCGTCAGGACGGATATGCGGTGCCTTGCATCCACCGCGATGAGGTCGTCGCCTTGCCGGAAGGCGCGATTTTGCTTGCTGGAAACGCTCATAGTGCCGTGCAGGCCTTTGCCTATGAACGGGACGGTGTGTCGTTTTGGGGCGTGCAGTATCATCCAGAGTACACGGCTGATTTTATCGCCGGGCGGGTCGCTGCGATGGGGGCTTGGCCGGACAAGGAAGCCGCCGCGCTGTCACGGGCAGAGATTGACCGGGATGCTGCGGAAGTGCTGGGTGTGCGATGGGAAGATTTGCAACCGCAGATGCGCCTGACGGAGTTGCGAAACTGGCTGGCGCGCTTGTGATATGACTTTGGCGGGGGCTGGGGTAGGGTGCAACCCATGAGACTGCTTTGGTTTGTGGCCGCGTGCCTGATGATGCCCCATGTCGCCAGCGCCTGTGAAGGCGATGTACCATGCGCTTTGGGCGAGCGCAGCTATCATGTGAAGGTGCCGGATGGGTGGGACGGGGTGACCCCCTTGCCGGTAATGCTGCATTTTCACGGCTGGATGCGGCAGGGCAGTCTGATCGTCAAGCATCAGCGGATTTCGGGGGCGACGCGTCGCCGTGGCGTGTTGCTGCTGGCACCGAATGGGCGAGGCAAGACCTGGGATTTCTGGAATAGGGACACCGATGACGTGGCGTTTGCGGCCGCTGTGATCGAGGATGCAGCCATGCGGTATCCAATCGATCGATCTCGCGTGTTCGTGTCGGGCTATTCCTACGGCGCTGCGATGGCGTGGCGCTACGCGTGCCAGAACGGCGATGAAGTTGCGGCCCTGCTGGCCGTCTCGGGAACACTGCGCCAGACCGAGGCGTGCAAGACCGCTCCTGCAGAGGTGCGTCACGTGCACGGGCTGGCGGATACGGTCATGGATTTTCCGATGGGTCCGGGTGGGGACGAGACCTACCCCGTGGCCTTGTGGCGCGACATCTATGGGTGCGGCGAAGGCTATGGTCGCGGACCGTGGAACGCGCGCGATTTCCTGACCTTTGAGCGGACCACATGGGAATGTGATGGAGGGCGGGTGACGTTGGATCTGCACCCCGGCGGCCATTTCATTCCGCATGGCTGGATCGCCCGGCAATTGGATGAAGTGCTGGGTTTGCCGCCGTCCTATCCGTAGGACGCATTAGCTGCGGTCGGATTTGCATATTTTTGGAACAATGAAGCGTTGGTGTTGGTCGCGTGGATTGAAACCGGCTGCGTTAGCGGATACCGGATGGCTTGAATTATTTTTGAGGATGCGGGCATGAAATTCACACTCTCTTGGCTGAAAGACCATTTGGACACGCGCGCGACGCTGGATGAGATCGTCGATGCGTTGACGGACCTTGGGCTGGAAGTTGAGGGTGTGGAAGACCGTGGCGCAAAGCTGCGTGACTTCACGATTGGTCATGTGGTGTCCGCTGAGAAACATCCTGACGCTGATCGCTTGCGAGTTTGTCAGGTGGAGACCGATGAGGGGATCAAGCAGATCATTTGCGGGGCTCCCAATGCCCGCGCAGGGATCACCGTGGTGATTGCTAAGCCCGGAGTTTATGTGCCGGGCATCGACACGACCATTGGTGTGGGCAAAATCCGTGGGATCGAGAGCTTTGGAATGATGGCGTCGGAGCGGGAGATGGAGTTGTCGGAGGAGCACGACGGCATCATCGAGTTGCCCAGCGGTGAGGTTGGGGAGCGCTTCGTGGATTGGCTGGCCGCTCATGATCCGGCCAAGGTCGATCCGGTCATCGAGATCGCGATCACGCCAAACCGTCCTGATGCGCTGGGTGTGCGGGGCATTGCGCGTGATTTGGCGGCGCGTGGATTGGGCCGATTGAAGCCAAGCGATACGCAGCCCGTGGAAGGGCAGTTTCCCTGCCCGATCACAGTGAGCATTGATGAAGACACGCGCGAACAGTGCCCCGTATTTTTTGGCCGCGTGATCCGCGGCGTGCGCAATGGACCAAGCCCGACGTGGTTGCAGGATCGATTGCGCGCGATTGGGTTGCGGCCAATTTCGTTCCTGGTGGATGTGACGAACTTCTTCACCTACGACCGCAACCGGCCACTGCATGTGTTTGATGCCGATAAGGTCGCAGGCGGTACCTTGCGGGTACACCGCGCGGTCGGTGGCGAGACGATGCTGGCGCTGGATGACAAGGAATACACGTTTGAGCCTGGCATGACGCTGATTTCGGATGCGGATGGGGTCGAAAGCATCGGCGGTGTCATGGGCGGCGCGCAGTCTGGCGTGACGTCTGAGACCACAAATGTGTTCATTGAAGCGGCCTATTTCGACCCGGTGCGCACGGCCTATACTGGCCGTGCGCTCAAAATCAATTCGGATGCGCGGTATCGGTTTGAGCGCGGGATTGATCCGGCATGGACGCCTTTGGGAATCGAACATGCCACGCGGATGATCATCGATCATGCGGGCGGAGAGCCGTCCGATGTGGTGGTTGCGGGTCAGATTCCGGACGCCTCGCGTGCCTATAAGCTCGACGCTGCACGGGTGCGGTCGCTGGTCGGGATGGACATTCCCGAGAGCGACCAGCGCCAGACGTTGACGGCGCTGGGGTTTCGGTTGGAAGGCAGCATGGCACATGTGCCAAGCTGGCGGCCTGACGTGCAGGGCGAGGCCGATCTGGTGGAGGAAGTGGCGCGGATTGCATCGCTGACCAAGCTGGAGGGGCGGCCCTTGCCGCGCCTGACCGAAGGAGTACCACGTCCGATCCTGTCCGCGATGCAAAAGCGCGAAGGAGCCGCGCGCCGGACCTGTGCGGCCCTTGGGTACAACGAATGCGTTACCTATACCTTTATTGATCAGGCCTCGGCAGCGCTGTTTGGCGGTGGTGAAGATGCCACGATGCTGGAAAACCCGATTAGCAGCGATATGAGCCATATGCGCCCGGCGCTATTGCCGGGGCTGTTGCAGGCGGCGGCGCGCAATCAGGCGCGCGGCTTTGCAGATATGGCGCTCTTTGAGGTTGGACCAGCGTTCCATGGTGGCGAGCCGGGCGAGCAACATTTGCTGGTGAGCGGACTGCTGGTCGGGCGGACAGGGCCCAAGGATGTACACGGCGCGTCACGGCCTGTGGATGTCTATGACGTCAAGGCGGACGCCGAGGCGGTGCTGGCCGCGATGGGGGCGCCTGCCAAGGTGCAGATTCTGCGTGGCGCAAAGGACTGGTGGCATCCAGGGCGACATGGCATGATTTGCCTCGGACCCAAGAAGGTGTTGGGCGTCTTTGGTGAGTTGCACCCGCGGGTGTTGGAGGCGATGGACGTAAAGGGACCGGCAATGGCCTTTACGCTGTGGCCTGCCGAAGTGCCGATGCCGCGCAAGTCCGGGGCCACGCGCCCTGCGCTGGAGATCAGCGATTTGCAGGCCGTGGAACGCGATTTCGCCTTTGTGGTCGATGCCGAAGTTGAGGCGCTGACGCTGGTCAATGCCGCAATGGGCGCGGATAAGGCGCTGATCGAAGACGTTCGGATATTCGACGCGTTTCTTGGCGGATCGCTGGGGGAGGGGAAGAAGTCACTGGCTCTGACGGTGCGCTTGCAGCCCACTGACCAGACGCTGACCGACAAGGACATCGAAGCCGTGTCTGCCAAGGTTGTGGAGAAGGTGACCAAGGCCACCGGCGGAGTTCTGCGCGGGTAAACCCAATGGGCCAGGCCTTGCCGCGATATCGGTGGCGCTCTGGTTCAGACGTGGTCTTGTGCTATACGGAACGCGGAACAAAAAAAGGAGCCGCACGTGGCACTCAAGGTCTATCTCTCTGGTGAAATCCATACCGACTGGCGCGAACAAATCATCGCAGGTGCGCAGGGGTTGGATGTTGCATTCGACAGCCCGGTAACCGACCACGCGGCATCCGATGATTGTGGCGTGGCGATTTTGGGTACGGAAGACGACAAATACTGGCACGATCACAAGGGTGCGATGGTCAATGCAATCCGCACGCGCAAGGGGATAGCAGACGCAGATGTCGTCGTGGTGCGGTTCGGTGAGAAATACAAACAGTGGAATGCTGCGTTTGATGCAGGATACGCGTCAGCTTTGGGAAAGTCGCTGATTATCCTGCACGGCGCGGATCATGCACATGCGCTGAAAGAGGTGGATGCGGCAGCACTGGCGGTTGCTCAGGAACCGGCGCAAGTGGTCGAGATTCTGCGTTACGTTCTAACCGGACAGTTGCCAAAGTAAGGCGCTTATTCATGCGCCTTACCTGTTTTGTGATGTGGTATCAGGCCGCTTCTCGCGGTGGAATCTGACGCCCTTTGGCGACGGCGGGTCGGGCCAGAAATCGATCCAGATAAGCGATCGTATTGGGGTGTGCGTCCCAGTTGACGGCCTCTTTCGCGCCATAGAAGTCCAGTGCGGCGAGCCATGGCCCGATTGCGATATCTGCGATTGAATAGTCGCCCGCGATCCACTCCTGACCGTCCAGAGCATTTTCCAGCACGGACAAAAGGCGCTTGGATTCGTCCACATATCGCTGTTGCGGGCGCTTGTCCTCCCATTGCGACCCGGCGAACTTCCAAAAGAACCCCATCTGCCCGAACATCGGGCCGAGCCCGCCCATCTGGAACATGACCCATTGGATTACGCGGGCTTTTTCGGTTGCGTTGCTGCCCATGAGTTGGCCTGATTTTTCGGCCAGATAAATCAGAATGGCACCGCTTTCAAAGAGCATGACAGGCCCGCCATCGGGCCCGTTGGGGTCGATGATAGCGGGGATTTTGTTATTGGGGTTGAGAGACAGAAAAGCCGGGCTTTTTACGTCAGCATCCGACAATGTCACGGTGTGCGCCTCATAGGGGATTCCCAGCTCTTCCAGGGCAATGGACACCTTGACACCGTTGGGTGTCGGGAAGGAGTAGAGTTGCAGAACCGAAGGGTCTTTGGCCGGCCATTTTTCGTTGATCTTGTAACTGGTCACGTCGCCCATCCATTTTCTCCTTGGTTTGGTGATGTTTCGCACCTAGGTGCTTTTCCCCGTAAATACAGGCTTTGTTGCGCGCAGACTTGTGTTAACCAATGCACAGACGGCAGGCTAACGTGTGAACTGTCGCGTGTAACTTAGTGCAAGGGAACTAAAATGATTAGCGAATTCAAAGACTTCATCGCCAAGGGCAATGTCATGGACATGGCCGTCGGTATCATTATTGGTGCAGCGTTCACCGCGATTGTGACATCGTTGGTAGATGATCTGATCAATCCGATCATTGGTTTGTTCATGGGCGGCGTGGATTTTTCAGCTATGGGTATCGCGTTGGGCGAGGGTGAAGCTGCGGGAATTTTTGCATATGGCAATTTCATCATGGCATTGATCAACTTCCTGATCATCGCATGGGTTGTGTTCTTGCTGGTCAAGATGGTCAATCGGGTGAAGGACTCTGCGACCGCCGCAGAAGAGCCGGCACCGGAAGCGCCTGCTGGCCCGACGCAAGAGGAGCTGCTTGTGGAGATTCGCGACGCACTGAAAGCCGGCCGTGGATAAAAGAATTCCCGCCACGATGTGGCGGGATTGCCTTCGGCGAAGGTATTTTCGGCGAGAGGAAAAGGGGGCGCTCCGGGCGGCCCCTTTCTTTTTGCGCTACTGTTTGACGGCCACGCTGGGCGAAACAACATCGATACCGAGCGCCTTGCCGACCGCGTAGTACGTCAGTTGGCCGGCGTGTACATTCAGGCCTGCCATCAGGTGCGCGTCGTCAATGCAGGCTTGTTTCCAGCCTTTGTCCGCCAGTGCGAGCATGAAGGGCATTGTCGCATTCCCGAGCGCGATCGTGGAAGTGCGCGCCACAGCGCCTGGCATATTTGCCACGCAGTAGTGCATGATGCCGTCCACGTCATAGATCGGATCCTGGTGGGTGGTGGCGCGTGATGTCTCGAAACAGCCGCCCTGATCAATGGCCACATCCACGAGGGCCGCGCCTGGCTTGAGGTCCGACAGCTGCGCACGGCTGATCAGTTTTGGTGCCGCGGCACCCGGAATAAGAACAGCACCGATGATCATGTCGGCGGCTTGGGCCAGTTCTATGGTGTTGCCTGCGCTTGCGTAGCTGGTTTTGAAGGTGCCGCCAAAGGCATCGTCGAGATAACGCAACCGTTGCAGCGAACGATCCAGCACCGTCACATCCGCGCCCATGCCAGCCGCGATGCGCGCGGCATGTGTGCCCACAACACCGCCGCCGATCACGACGACCCGCGCAGGCCCGACGCCCGGCACGCCGCCCATCAGAACGCCGCGACCGCCGTTGGCTTTTTGCAGCGTCCATGCGCCGACTTGTGGAGCCAGACGCCCAGCCACTTCGGACATCGGGGCCAGCAGGGGCAGGCCACCGTTGGCGTCTGTCACGGTTTCATAGGCGATGGCGGTGCAGCCTGAGGCCAGCAGATCCTTGGTCTGTTCAGGATCGGGGGCAAGGTGCAAATAGGTAAACAACAACTGCCCGTCGCGCAGCATCTTACGCTCGCCGGGTTGGGGTTCCTTGACCTTCACGATCATGTCGGCTTGGGCAAATATCTCTGCCGGTGTTGCGATGATCTGCGCGCCGGCTTCAATGTAGGCGCTGTCTTCGAACCCTGCGCCTGTGCCAGCGTTCGTCTCGATCAGGACTGTGTGACCATGTGCTACGGCCTCGCGGGCGGCGTTGGGCGTCATGCCGACGCGAAATTCCTGCGGTTTGATCTCTTTTGGGCAACCGATTTTCATGAGGTGTCTCCTTCTCCCTGCTCACCGCATATGCGAAAATTGTTGCAAGGGGGCGCTAAAGATACCTCGTCATTGGGGGCCTTTTTCGAATAGTCTGCCGTAAAGATCAATTTTGACGACAGAAAAGTGCGACCATGACCCTTGATGCGACAGATCGACGGATTCTCAAGACCCTTCAGCGCAAAGGGCGAATGTCCAATGCCGACCTGAGCGAGCAGGTACATCTGTCCGCGTCCGCCTGCCACCGCCGGGTGAGCCGGTTGGAAGCTGATGGTTATATCAAAGAGTATGTTGCGTTGCTGGACGCGCGTAAATTGGGTGTGTCGACCACGGTTTTCGTGGAAATCACGCTGCAAGGTCAGGCTGATGAGGTGTTGGACGCGTTTGAAAAAGCAGTCGCACGGATACCTGACGTTCTGGAGTGTCATTTGATGGCGGGTTCGGCTGATTACCTCCTGAAGGTGGTTGCCGAAAACACCGACGATTTCGCGCGTATCCACCGCCAGCATCTGGCGCGATTGCCGGGGGTGGGGCAGATGCAATCGTCATTTGCGCTGCGTACGGTGTTCAAGACGACTGCGTTGCCGGTATGACGGGCGATTGGGATTACATCATCGTGGGTGCAGGTTCGGCCGGTTGTGTTATGGCCAAACGGCTGAGCGAGGCAGGGCGGCGCGTGCTGGTGTTGGAGGCTGGCGGGCGCGACAATTATCATTGGGTGCATATTCCGATGGGGTATCTTTATTGCATCGGCAATCCGCGCACGGATTGGATGTATCGCACCGCCTCCGAACCGGGTTTGGGCGGGCGCAGTCTGCTGTACCCGCGCGGCAAGGTTTTGGGCGGGTGTTCGTCGATCAACGGGATGCTTTATCTGCGCGGGCAGGCGGCGGATTATGACGGCTGGCGTCAGGCAGGGTTGACAGGATGGGGTTGGGACGATGTCTTGCCCTATTTCAAGAAGTCTGAAGACTACGTGGATGGACCATCGGAAACGCATGGCGTGGGCGGTGAATGGCGTGTTGAAAACCAGCGTTTGCACTGGGATGTTCTGGATCATTGGCGCGATGCGGCGGTGGCTTGGGGGTTGGATGCCGTTACCGATTTCAACACGG
The DNA here is from genome assembly GCA_942490645.1 of uncultured Alphaproteobacteria bacterium. Lineage (GTDB taxonomy): Bacteria > Pseudomonadota > Alphaproteobacteria > Rhodobacterales > Rhodobacteraceae > CALNXN01. The sequence continues at coordinate 177,230 of CALNXN010000011.1, forward strand.
GCGACAATGAGGGCGTCGGGTATTTCCGGGTGAACCAGCGTGCGGGCTGGCGCATGAACACGGCCAAGGCGTTCTTGCGCACGGCCACCGGGCCAAGGTTGAAGGTGGTCACCCAAGCGCACACGCGTCGCCTTCTGGTCGAGCAAGGGCGCGCTGTCGGCGTTGAATACAGCAAAGGTGGCGAGGTATGCACGGCACGTGCGAGTGCAGAGGTCATCTTGTGTGCCGGTGCCGTGAACAGCCCGCAGATTTTGCAACTGTCCGGGTTTGGTCCGGGGGCGCACCTGCGGGACATGGGCATTGAGGTTATGCGCGATATGCCACAGATCGGCGCGCATTTGCAGGATCATCTGCAACTGCGCTGCGCGTGGCGGCTGACCGGGGCGCATACGCTGAACACATTGGCCAACTCGCGGGTCGGGCAAGCGCGGATTGGGTTGGAATACTTGTTGAAACGGTCTGGGCCGATGTCGATGGCACCGAGTCAGTTGGGGGCGTTTTCCAAGTCGCGCGATGGGTTGGCAACGCCGGACCTAGAGTACCATGTGCAACCTTTGTCACTGAATGCCTTTGGTGAGCCGCTTGATGCGTTTCCTGCGATTACCGCGAGTGTGTGTAACCTAAGACCAGAAAGCCGCGGTACGGTGCGTCTGGCCAGTGCAGACCCACAGGATGCACCCGTCATTGCACCAAATTACCTCTCCACCGAAGGCGACAGGCGGGTGGCGGTGGATGCGATTCGGCAGGCGCGTGCAATCATGGGACAAGCGCCAATGCAGAGGTATGACCCGCAGGAAATTCGCCCAGGATCAGGGGAGAGTGACGCGGAGCTGGAGCAGGCGGCGGGTGCGATTGGCACGACCATTTTTCATCCGACCTGTACGGTGCGGATGGGCGCGCAAGACACAGCACCGCTAGACAGTCAGATGCGGCTGCGCGGTCTGGATGGGCTGCGCGTGGTGGATGCATCGGCGATGCCGTCCATTACGAGCGGGAACACCAACGCGCCAACCATCATGATGGCTGAAAAGGCCAGCGACATGGTGCTGGCGACTTAGTGCAGCGTAATTTTCCGGTCAGGACAGAATGAACGGGTCAGCGGCGATAAAGTCGAACTGGTCGGCCAGATAGTCGGTTGTTTCTGTCGGGATCGGCTGCGATGCAAGCTGTCCAGACAAAAGCGGTTGGGCCGTATCACCTCCCGCGATGGTGTCGAAAAACACTTGGGCAACCGCGTTCAGTTCGACCTGCTCTGCCGGAGTGCGCAGCGAGAATTCATCCCATGCGCCCCATTCCGTACCGTCGTGGGCTCGAATTTCAAGGTCCGCCTGTTGTCCAGGCGACTGCGTGATGGCCGTCAGCACAGCAAGTTCGGACGGGGCGAGTTGCAAACCAGCGCCGGGTGTCACTGTCTGGCCGTTCACTGTCAGGGTAAATCCGGCATCGTCGCCACGGATCTGGAACATGACGGCGTCGTCCTGATCTGCATCCGAAAAGGTCATGAAGCTGCCGATGGCTTGCGACTGATTTGGTGCCAGCAGCACGAAAGGCATATTGACGACGGGTGCCGTATTGGTTGGGCCGGGCAGATCAAGCTGCACGTCCGCGCTGGTGCGTGCGAAATTCTGGGTAACCATGACGGCGTTCCAGCCGTTGTAGTTGCCGACCTCGATGCCGATGCCGATCACTTCGAAATTGGCATTCAGGATATTGGCGCGGTGACCGGGGCTGTTCATCAGAGCGGTGTGGAGATTGGCCACGTCATCTTCGAGACCGGGCGCACCGCGTTCGCTTTGCCATGCGATATTTTCACCCCATGTCCAGCTGCCCGAAAATGTGAAGCCCGCGTCTTCCATCCGCTCACCCGCAGAAGACCCGCCATCGCCGGTGTGCGAGAAGACATCTGCGTCCAGCATCCAGTCGCTATGGACTTCGGCGCTTTCGTTGAGGCGCAATTCAAGTGTCACAGGGTCCAGGCCCCGCGACGTGCGTTCATCATTGATGAGGTCCAGCATCAAACGTTCAAGGTCACTCGCTTGGGACACACCATTCTCCTAATTGGGCAATTCAATCCGCAACGGCAGCTACAGAAGGATTTCTGGTATGACATTGTGTGGTTAATTGTGGCGTACTCTGGGCTGAATAACGCCCAAATACAGGACGGGTGCGTACAAACTTCGATATTCGACGAAGGATTGCGGCGGGAATGTGGCGCATGTTAGCGAACTGTAATCAATCAGTTTTCTCTGGGTTGATTGTTCACGGCCACAGCCGCGCGGTTAAATCAAATCCTTTGAACATCGGCACAGCGGTGGCCCGCGTTGGGTGCTGATTCTGTACATGTTCCGTGGGTCAAGCGCACCCTTCGAATTTGGTTAAAACTCTTTGATTCTGGAGTGCCAAGACCAACGCGCATCTCGAGAGCGGCGGCAAAAAAGAAACCCCCGCCGGTTTGCACCATGCGGGGGTTCTTTTTTTGTCAGCCTGTCGCGGCGGGGGTGACTTACATCATCCCTTCGCGTTGGGCTTTCTTGCGTGCCAGTTTACGGGCACGGCGGATCGCTTCAGCTTTCTCGCGCGCTTTTTTCTCGGACGGCTTCTCGAAATGTTGCTTGAGCTTCATTTCACGGAAGACGCCTTCACGCTGCAGCTTTTTCTTCAGGGCACGAAGCGCCTGATCGACGTTGTTGTCGCGAACACTAACCTGCATGTGGTTTTCACCACCTTTCTAATTTGAGTTGCAAGGATTTGCAGGAAGTGGCCGTATAGCAAGGCTATTATGCTTTGTCTACTGTTTCGGCTCCGCAATTTTCTGGGATCGCGGCGGATCGCCACGGGAAACCGGCGCGGGGTGGCCACAGCGCCAAATGAATATAGTTTAGCCAATAACATCGGTTTGGGCCTAGACCGAGGCCAGCGTTGAAACCCCGAAATGGAGGACGTGCGATGACCATCACTTATGAAGACGCCAAGACGCAGCTTTTGGATGCCATATTGCTGCATGTGCCGTTTGATGGCTGGTCTGAGGCCGCGTTCAAGGCGGCGTTGTCGGATACGGGGATAGACGCCGACCTTGGGCGCGCGATCTGCCCACGCGGGGCACTGGATCTGGCAGTCGCTTTTCACAAGGCGGGCGATGCAGCGATGATCGAACGGCTGCAATCAGAAGACCTGTCGGCGCTGAAGTTTCGTGACAAGATCGCAGCCGCGGTGCGGTTCCGACTGGAGGCGGCGAGTGACAAGGAAGCCGTGCGGCGCGGATCCACGCTCTTTGCTCTGCCCATGCACGCAGGCGAAGGTGCCAAGCTGATCTGGGGCACCTGTGACGCGATCTGGACGGCGCTGGGCGACACATCTGAGGATGTGAACTGGTACACGAAACGCGCGACGTTGGCGGGTGTTTATTCGTCAACGGTCCTGTTCTGGTTGGGCGATCAGAGCGATGGCCACATGGCCACATGGGAGTTCCTCGATCGCCGGATCGAAAACGTGATGCAGATTGAAAAGGTGAAAGCCAAGGTGCGCGAAAGCCCTGTTCTCAGCCGGTTGATGGCGGGGCCAAACTGGGTGCTGGGGCAGATCAAGGCGCCGAAGTCGACTTCACGTGATGACCTGCCGGGGCGTTGGACCCCACCTAGCGGCTAAAAGACCACCAGCTGTGTTGCAACATGGAGCCCCACGACCATGAGGTTGGCGATGACAACAGTGTGCGCAATGCCCACAACCGCGACCGTCTTGGCCTTGTAGAGTATTCGCAGCGGAAAAAGCGTGAGCCCGATTTGTGCGGCAATATCAGGCGCGCCCAACGCCGTACGGCCCATCGCATAGAGGTTGATCAAGCCGATGGCCAGATACACACAGTCCAGAATGCGCCGCGTGGGGGCGTCGATCCCGTAAGCTGACGCCATACCGGGTGTGTCGCGCCAAAGCGCCCACACGACGGCAAACATGACAGCGCCGTTCACCAGATGAGACAGCATTATCATGAGCGAGAGCCCTTTCTGATGCAGGGGCTGTTCCACTTGCGCCTTTGACTTGCTACGGATGGGACAAATCAAAGGATCAATGCAAATGACACAGACAATGCGCGCCGTTGAGATCACCCAATCCGGTGGACCGGAGGTTTTGCAGGTCACTCAGCGCCCGATGCCGCAGCCCGCCCATGGGCAGGTGGTGATCAAGGTCGCCTACGCCGGCGTGAATCGTCCAGATGCGTTGCAACGCGCCGGCATGTATGCACCGCCCCCAACGGCCAGTGATTTGCCGGGCCTGGAAGCGGCGGGCGAGGTGACAGCCATCGGTGACGGCGTCTCGGGCGTGACCGTCGGCGATCAGGTCTGTGCTTTGCTACCCGGCGGCGGATATGCCGAATACGTCGCAACACCCGCCGCACATTGCCTACCGATCCCGGAGGGCATGACGCTAAAGCAGGCGGCCTGTTTGCCGGAGACGTTTTTCACTGTCTGGTCGAATGTGTTCATGCGCGGCGGCCTCAAGGGCGGGGAGCGGTTCTTGGTGCATGGCGGCTCATCGGGCATCGGCACCACTGCCATTCAACTGGCGCATGTCATGGGTGCGCGGGTTTTCACGACTGCAGGGTCAGCCGAGAAATGCGAGGCTTGCGTGTCTCTCGGGGCAGAGCGGGCGATCAATTACCGCGATGAGGATTTCGTGGACGTCATGAAAGCCGAAGGCGGCGCTGATCTGATCCTTGATATGGTGGGCGGACCCTACATTCCGCGAAACTTCGATGCGCTTGCAATGGATGGTCGTCTGGTTCAGATCGCGTTTTTGCAAGGACCCAAGGTCGAATTGAATTTTGCGCCGCTGATGACCCGGCGGCTGACGATGACGGGCTCTACGCTTCGACCGCAATCGGATTTGGCCAAGGCACGTATTGCACAAGACCTGCGCGAGGCTGTCTGGCCGCTGTTGAATGCAGGCCGCGTCGCTCCTGTGATGGATCAGGAATTTGCTCTTGGCGATGCGTCCAAGGCGCATGCACGGATGGAGAGTTCCAATCACATCGGCAAGATCGTCCTGAAAGTCACGGAGTAACACGCGGTGGAGCGTAATATTACGCTCTACCCATGGTTTCAGTTTGGTCGAAACCTGCTGTTCTGGCAGGCGCTTTGGTTCTTGTATTTTCAGGACCAGTTATCCGCCGCCGAGGCGGTTTTGCTCTACGCGGTCTATGATATCGCCACGACGCTGCTGGAGGTGCCGTCAGGCTATATGTCGGATCGCGCTGGGCGGCGGTTGACCCTGATTATAGCCGCTGTTGCCGGGGTGATCGGGTCCGGGCTGCTGGCCTTGGGTGATGGGTTTTGGGTGTTCGCGCTGGGGCAGGTCGCATTGGGGGCCAGTGCGGCGTTTGTGTCCGGCACCGACAGCTCTTTGCTTTACGAATCGCTGGTGGCCAGTGGGCGTGCCGATGAAACCGAAACCCAGGAACTCAGAGCGTGGCGGTTCGGCTTTGCGGGCCTCGCCTCGTCAGCCGTGACAGGCGGCGCGATGGCGCTTTATGCCCCTGTGCTGCCCTTTTGGGCTGCTGCTGTGGCTTTCCTTGGGGTGTTGGCGTTGGTCTATCGCTTTGCTGAGCCGCCGCATGTTGCAGACAGCCAAGATGTTGTGCGGCTGACTGAATTGAAAGCGTCCTTTTCGCATCCTGTTTTGATCTGGCTCTTTGCGTTGGGCGTTTTGATGTATGGATACAGTCACCTGCCATTCGTGTTTGGCCAGCCGTTCATTCTGGATGCTTTGAACAGCATCGGATTGGGGCAGGATGCGCCGCTGGTCAGTGGGGCTGTGTCCTCTGCTATGATGGTGGTGCCTTTGGCGGTGTCGCTCTTTGCCCAAGAACTGCGCGCGCGTTTGGGGTTGGGTCGTTTGCTGCTTTTTGCATTTGCGTTGCAGATCGTGGTCATCGGCGTTCTGAGCCTGTCGGGCACCGTTCTGGTGATCGGCATCTTGCTGCTGCGTCTGGTGCCCGACGCGCTGTCGAGCGCCTTCATCATTGCGCGGGTTCAACCCCTGTTGAACGATTCCAGCCGCGCCACCTATCTGTCGATCAAAAGCCTATGCGGCAGATTGGTGTTTGGCGCTTCGCTGCTCATTGCATCGCAGACGATGGGCGAGACGTCACAAATGAGCCACGTCGATATCAGCGCTATTCTGATGTGGTATGTCGCGATCGGAATTGTCTGCCTTGTGCTGCTTGGGTTGGCGGCGCGCCGGATCGCGATTGATCTGGTAAAATCCGGTGGACAGTCAGACTCGGACTGATCAAGACTGCGCCAACTTCAACACCAAAAGGCGGACGCATCACATGGCGCAGACAGTTATCATTGAACAATATGGTGGACCTGAACAGCTTAAGCTGGTGGAGCGTCCTGTGGGCGACCCGGGCCCCGGCGAAGTGCGGATCGCGCATAAGGCGTGTGGATTGAATTTCATCGATGTCTATCAGCGCACCGGGCTTTACCCAATGGAATTGCCGCTGGCTTTGGGTATGGAAGCATCCGGTATCATCGAGGCCGTCGGCGAGGGGGTGACGCACCTCAAGCCGGGGGATCGTGCGGCCTATGCGGCTAACCCGCCGGGCTCTTATGCGCAGGCACGGGTCATGCCAGCCGCGCAGGTTTGCCCTCTGCCCGATGGCATTTCCTTCGAAGAGGGCGCGGCCATGATGCTCAAGGGGCTGACGGTGGAGTATCTCTTTCACCGCACAACACCCTTGCAGCGTGGTGATACCGTGCTGTTTCATGCCGCCGCCGGGGGCGTGGGGCTGATCGCGTGCCAATGGGCGCGGTCCGAAGGGATCACCCTGATCGGAACGGCGGGCACGGATGAAAAATGCGCGCTGGCGCTAGAGCATGGGGCCACGCATTGCATCAACTATCGCGACACCGATTGGGTGGCGCAGGTGCAGGACCTCACGCAAGGCAAAGGTGTGGATGTCGTCATGGACGCTGTTGGTGCTGACACGTTTGAAGGATCGCTCGATAGTTTGAAACCGCTCGGGATGATGATTTCCTTTGGCAATGCTTCTGGTCCCGTTCCGCCGTTTTCAGTGGGTATTTTGGGGCAGAAGGGGTCGCTCAAGATCACGCGGCCAACGCTGTTCACGCATATTGCCGATCATGATGCCTGTCAGCAAATGGCGCAGCACCTCTTTTCCAAGGTATTGACGGGGGACGTCAAAATCCGCATCGACCAGCGGTTCGCATTGGCCGATGTGGCAAAGGCGCATCAAGCGTTGGAAGCCCGCCAAACCACCGGCAGCACAGTGCTGGAAGTTTGACGTCAAGGGCGCCACGCCGTCAGACAGGCGAGGCCACGCCAGAGTCTCGACGGGGTGCTTGCGGCGCATTTTCTTGGGCGGCTTCGCGTAGAGCGGCCTCGTGAATGACGAAGCCGACTTGAGGTTCGACCTTCATCATTAACCCGGCCAACCGGCCTGACGCGCGTTGCAGATTGGCCATGCCGATCCGCGCCAGAAATGCGCGAATGCCGACGGTGCACAGGGGTGAGCGATCCGCGTCTTCGAGGGTGATGGTCAGGTCGCGGCGTCCGGCACGCATATCGCGGGCAATCGTTTCGATCCGTTCCCAGTCTTGACGAACGGCCCGTCGGCGCGCCCAGGCATCACTTGCATCTTCCATTGCGGCCACCGGATCGCTTTCTGTGGAATGATATCCATGCTTGCGCTCTGCATGGCGTACCATCCAAAGCAGTGTCCCGTGCTCGTCAATTCCGCGGAGGGCCTTGATCTGGCCGCAGTCTGAAAGCACGGTTTGCGCCTCGTCAATCCACATGCGCACCCAGTTTTCGGAATTGTAGACAATATCGTCAGAGGCGGCGGCAATTTCGCGGTCAATGAGCGACGTCATCTGACGTTGGCGCGCAAGTTCGGTTCTGCGCGCAACAAAATGCGCGCGGGTATGAAAGGGTTTCATGGGGGTCTCTCCTGAATGCTGTCCGTACAAAATGGTCTGTCGTCGCATTGAAAATGCAATGCTTGGTACGGCCAGACTACGGTGTCAGCCCCGATGCCGTCGATTATGGAATACCAGACCTTTTGGTCGATCAATTGCGCCTAGCGCACCGGTTCAAACAGTGCATCGCGCATCTTACAGTCGCGCACCACATCGCGGCCACAAGGCACCGGGTCGAGTGATTTGGACAGACAGATGCGCGCCTCCTGAATATGGCCCTGTTTGCAGGTTATGGTAATGCCGTCGGGCTCAAGATCTGGGTTGTCGCGTAGAAACGCCTCTTCGACCACGGAGGCGGGCAGTTTGACGGTCTTGTCCAGTCCGCGGAACACCGGTGGGCGCAGGATACGTGCGTAAGCCTCGCGGGACAGCGCGTAGTAATCCGGCGCTGTCAGCCCAGTGCACGTGCCGTGTTTGCGCCACTGGTGCCATGCAAGGCCCGCAGTGCCCATGATGTCGGCCATATCGGCGGTCATGCCGCGCGATGGCGGTCTGTTGGCCGTTTGGCAAAATGCAGGAAACCCGCGATGGTATTGTGGCCATAACCCATGCATGATCCAGCCGTGATCGTGGCGCGCATCACATTGGTCTGAATTGCGCGCATCCCCCTCGATGGCGCACCAGTTGGGGGACCAGCTGAGCGACAGGACGTAGTAGTCGAATTCGCCTGCCTTGTCGCCATCCGCAAACGCAGGCAGGGCCATCATCATCCAGATCAATAGTGCGCGCATTGAGGTCTTTCCTTATTCAACGGCCTTCATTATAAGGCGCTCAAGTTCCCCCACAATGGAAACCGTTCCGGCCCCCGGGACAGCCAGTTTCAGGCAACGGGGAAGGTTTGTTCAAAGGAGCACGAGACATGGCAAAACCGATTATGGCCAAGGCAACCGCCGTATGGCTGGTGGACAACACAACGATCAGCTTCAAGCAGATCGCGGATTTCGTGGGCATGCACGAGTTGGAAGTGCAGGGCATCGCGGATGGCGACGTGGCGGCTGGCGTCAAAGGGTTTGACCCGATTGCCAACAATCAACTGACGCAAGAAGAAATCGACGCGGCACAAGACAGCCCGACGCATAAGCTGACGCTGAAATTCAACGCCGCCGCACAAGGCGAGGAAAAGCGCCGAGGCCCGCGCTATACGCCGTTGTCCAAGCGTCAGGACCGGCCTGCGTCGATCCTGTGGTTGGTCAAGTTTCACCCCGAACTGACCGATGGCCAGATCAGCAAGTTGGTTGGCACGACCAAGCCGACCATTCAGGCGATCCGCGAGCGGACACATTGGAACATCTCCAACATTCAGCCGATTGATCCGGTTGCGCTTGGGCTGTGCAAGCAGTCCGAATTGGATGCGGTTGTGCAAAAGGCCGCCGCGAAGAAGGCTGCAGATGCGCCGGTGATGAGCGATGATGAGCGCCGCAAGCTGGTAAGCACCGAGCAAAGCCTTGGGATGGACGCGGAACCCAAGATGCCCACGGCCATTGAGGGTCTTGAGACGTTTACCCTGTCCGGGACATCCGATGAAGACACCGAAGAAGAAACCGCCGGTGACTTTTCCGATGCGGAGAGCTTTTTCAACCTGCCCGATGGCGCGCATGACGACGAAGACGAAGATGACGAGGCCGACGCAAAGCGTTGAGCTGATAGGTGCACTGAAACAAAAGCCGGGGCGCAAGCGCTCCGGCTTTTTCATGTGTACGGGGGTGTGGTATGCGAGCCACGCTGACGCCGGGCGATGAATAATTGCATCGCATTGAAATTAAGGGCTTGCGCGAATCCCAAATGAGCGTAAATGCGCCTCACAGACGCCAACGCACGCGCCTCTGGCCGGTCAGTTCATACCCTGACTGACCCGCGTTTATGTAGCGACGGTAACGTCTCTTGAAACGACCTTTGGGGTGATCCTGCCCCACTTGCTCTTTGGAGATGACCATGAACGCTACAGTCCCCGGCGCCTTGCGCGCCGCCATTCCTGTCTATGCCGATACCGCAGCTGCATACATCGCGTCGCACACATTTGATCGGCCGACATTGGTGATCAGTCGTGCACGGGTTGCGGCGCAGTATGACGCGTTGAAATCCGGATTGGGCGATGCGCATGTGCATTACGCGGTCAAGGCGAACCCGGCACCTGAACTGATCGAAATGCTGGTGTCCAAGGGCTCGGGGTTTGATGCAGCCTCGCGTCAGGAAATCGAATTGTGCCTCAGCAAAGGCGCCGATCCAGCGCATATCTCCTTTGGCAATACCATCAAGCGTGCGTCCGACATTGCATTTGCCTATGCGGCAGGGGTGACACTGTTTGCCGCTGACAGCGAAGCGGAGCTGGACAAGATCGCAGCGCATGCGCCGGGCGCGCGCGTCTACATCCGCCTGATCGTCGAGAATTCGCTGGCGGGGGAAGGAGGGGGGGGGGGAGAAGGGGGGGGGGGAGGGCGGAAGGAGAAGGAGAGAGGGAAGAGGCCAGAGAGGGAGGGGGACGGGGGATTGGCCGCTAAGCCGCAAATTCGGCTGTGCGCCGTCGCTGCTGCCATCGCTTTTGGCTTATGCACAGGCCTTGGGCCTTGTGCCGTTTGGCCTTTCATTTCATGTCGGTTCGCAAACACGTGAGGCGGCCTTCTGGACCCCAGTGTTAGACCAAGTTGCACCGCTATGGCATGCCGCGCGCGCTGCGGGCCATGACTTGCAGCTCCTGAACATTGGTGGCGGGTTCCCGGCATTCTACGGGCAAAGCGTTCAGGCGCCTCGCGCCTATGCCGCGGCGGTGATGCAGGCTGTCTATGACCGCTTTGGCGATGTGGCCGAGGTCATGGCAGAACCGGGTCGTGGGTTGGTGGCCGAAGCGGGGCACATTGTGGCAGAAGTCATGCTGGTGTCGCGCAAATCCAACGATGATCTACACCGCTGGGTGTACCTCGATATCGGGCGCTTCTCGGGCCTGGCCGAGACAGAAGGCGAAGCGATCCGCTATCAATTCGTCACGCACCATGATGGTGGCGAAACCGGGCCTTGCATTCTGGCCGGTCCGTCCTGCGATAGCGCCGACATTCTCTATGAAAAGCGCCCAGTGCAGTTGCCTTTGGCATTGCGTGACGGAGATCGCATCGTGATCCGCAATTGCGGGGCTTACACGTCTAGCTACTCGTCTGTTGGCTTTAACGGTTTTCCGCCGCTGGATGTGATTGTCATCTGACGGTCCGCGCGACGGAAAGCGACGGCCCACGCCGGGGAGGAGTGGGCCGTCGAGACGCGTGTCTTGGTGTCATCCCATTGTCGCCATTTTCACCCCTTATTTGCAGGATACGCTGACACCGTTTCGAAACTGGAAAACGGGTATGACATGGGACGAAATTGGAATCCTTTTCGCCGCAAGGCCAGCGCGCCCGAAGGCGTGTTCGTCGTTGCGCAGTTGAATGCAAAATTGCAGCCGCTGGACAGGGCGGAGCAATTTGAAGAGCCGCTGAACAAGATCCTCTCGGAGCTGGGTCTGGGCGAAGTGACCGGGGGTGGTACGATGTTGCTGCCCGACCATGCAGGCATCGTTTATTGCGACGTAGAAGTGCTGTTACCTGAAGTGACGCCAGAAACACTTGAACTGATGATGCAGCAGTTGGAAGAGTTGGGTGCGCCCAAGGGATCACTGCTCAAGATCGATGGGCGGGAGGACATGGAGTTCGGTACACTGGACGGTTTGGCTTTGCACCTCAATGGGACGGATTTGCCTGATGAGGTCTATGAAACCTCCGATATCAACGAAGTGATCGAGACCTGTGACGCTTTGCTGGAAGAAATCGGCGCATTTCGAGGGCACTGGGAAGGAGCGACCGAAACCAGCCTGTTTTTCTATGGGGAGCGTTTCGGTCTGATGAAGGCTGCATTGGAAGATTTCATCGCGACCGAACCACTGTGTCAAAAGGCGCGGATCGAAAAAATCGCCTGAGGCCGCGTATCAGATGGATTTGCGCGCCCGCATTGCCGCGGTGATTGTGCCGTCGTCCAGATAATCCAACTCGCCGCCGATGGGCACGCCCTGGGCCAGCGACGTCAGCCGCACGCGGTCGCCTAACTGGTCGGCGATGTAATGCGCTGTGGTCTGTCCATCGATTGTGGCGTTGAGTGCCAGAATGACTTCGCTGATGTTCTCGGTCGCAACGCGATCCGCAAGCCGCGGGATGCGCAGTTCTTCCGGACCGATCGCATCAAGGGCCGACAGCGTGCCGCCCAGAACATGGTAGCGCCCCTTGAACACCCCAGAGCGTTCCATCGCCCAAAGATCCGCCACGTCCTCTACCACGCAAAGTTCGCCATTGGCGCGCTTTTCGGACGTGCAGATATCGCAAATATCAGTGGTACCGACGTTGCCGCAATTCAAGCATTCGCGCGCCGTCACGGCCACTGTTTGCATCACGTCTGCCAAGGGCGTGAGCAAAAGGCTGCGCTTGCGGATCATATGTAAAACGGCACGCCGCGCAGAGCGGGGGCCGAGGCCCGGCAATTTGGCCATCATTTCGATCAGGGCGTCGATGTCTTTTGTGCTGCTCAAGCCAAGTGCCTTTGTCGCGTGTGCCGATATTTTTTTGCCTCCGGCGGAGGTATTTGGGACGAAGTGGAGACCCAAGAGGTCAGAATGGCAGCTTCATGTCCTTGGGCAGGCCGAGGCCTTCGGTCAACTTGCCCATTTCCTCTTGTGCTTTTTCGGCAGCTTTCGCCTGAGCGTCCTTGATTGCGGCGAGGATCAGATCTTCGACGACTTCCTTGTCATCGCCATTGAAAATCGATGGGTCGATGTCGAGGGATTTCAGGTCTCCCTTGGCGGAGGCAGTCGCCTTGACGAGGCCCGCGCCGCTTTCGCCGGTGACCATGACGTTGTGCAGGTCTTCTTGCATTTGCGCCATCTTGCCCTGCATTTCCTGCGCGGCTTTCATCATTTTGGCCATGTCACCCATGGCGCCTAATCCTTTGAGCATTGTGATGGTCCTTATGTCATGTGCTTTGAGCAGTATATGCGGGTTTGGGCCTGCCGGAACAAGGTCAGTCCTCTTCAAAAGGATCCCATTCGTCTTCGACCTCTGGCAGGGCCTCCTGAACGGCTTCGGCTGCGATGTCTTCGGGTGTGCGAATGGCCATGATCTTGGCCTTCGGAAACTGGGCCATCGCGGCCTGAACCAACGGGTGCTCTTTTGCCTGCGCGCGCAGAGCGTATTCCTTGGCATTGCGCACCTGATCGATGGACTTTGCGCCGCCGTCGTCGACCACCGTCACGACCCAGCGGTTGCCCGTCCACATTTGCAGGCGTTGTCCCAAACGCTGAGCAAGATCGCGGGGTGCGCTGTCGCCTGGACGAAATTCGATGCGGCCGGGTTGATAGGCGACAAGGTGGACGCCGGTTTCCACGTCGACCAGCAGTTTGCCGTCACGGTTGGCGCGGATCAATTCGACGACGTGTTCGAATGTGGGGAAGCGCGCGAGGGCAGCATCGGCGTCTATGGCGCGTGCTGTGGCGGGACCCGATCCCGCAGATCCGCCAGACGCAGGTGCCGCGCGCGACTGATGTACCGTGCCGGCGCTCGCTGCATGACCACTTGTCGCGAGGCTTCCTCCAGGCGGTGGGGGTGGCGGTGTCGTGCTGTCGAGTTTGCGTAGCAATTCTTCGGGCGTCGGTAGGTCAGCCACATGTGTCAGGCGAATGATCGCCATTTCTGCAGCCATCATCGCGTTGGGTGCGCTGGCGACCTCATCCAAAGCTTTGAGCAGCATCTGCCAGAGCCGGGTCAGCACGCGCATGGGCAGTTGTTCTGCCATGGTGAGGCCGCGGTCGCGTTCCTGTGGCGATACAGTCGGGTCTTCGGCAGCTTCGGGTGTGATCTTGACGACCGACACCCAATGCGTGATTTCCGCCAGATCGCGCAGCACCGCCATTGGATCGGCCCCATCGGCATATTGCCCGCTGAGTTCGGTAAGCGCGCCAGCCGCATCGCCGCGCAGGATCATGTCAAAGAGATCAAGCACACGACCCCGGTCGGCAAGCCCAAGCATGGCGCGCACTTGTATCGCGGTTGTCTCGCCCGCGCCGTGGCTGATGGCCTGATCCAGCAGAGAAGTCGCATCGCGTGCGGATCCTTCGGCGGCGCGGGTGATCAATGCCAACGCATCATCGGCGATTTGCGCGCCTTCGCTGTCGGCGATACGGCGCAGCATGGCGATCATGACCTCGGGCTCGATCCGGCGCAAATCAAACCGCTGGCAACGTGACAGAACTGTCACCGGAACCTTGCGTATTTCTGTCGTGGCAAAGATGAATTTGACGTGGGCGGGTGGCTCTTCCAGCGTTTTGAGCAGCGCGTTGAAGGCCGAGGTGCTGAGCATGTGCACCTCGTCGATGATGTAGATCTTGTAGCGGGCGGACGCGGCACGGTAATGAACGGAATCGATTATTTCGCGGATGTCGCCCACGCCGGTGCGCGAGGCGGCGTCCATTTCCATCACGTCGACGTGGCGGCCTTCCATGATGGCCACGCAATGTTCGCATTGACCGCACGGGTCGGTGGTGGGGCCGCTGGTACCGTCGGGGCCGATGCAGTTCATGCCCTTCGCGATGATGCGTGCGGTCGTCGTTTTGCCTGTTCCACGGATACCGGTCATCACGAATGCCTGTGCGATGCGGTCCGCTTCAAACGCATTTTTCAGCGTGCGCACCATGGCATCTTGCCCCACCAGATCGGCAAAGGTTTCGGGCCGGTATTTCCGGGCCAAGACCTGATAGGCTGGCTGCGGGGTATCGTTCATGGTGCCTCCGGGCGGGGGATTCGTCTGGAAGGTCAGACTAAGCCTGCCGGTCTGCGGCGTCCAGCAATCACAGGGATCAAAGGATCGCACCCTTTGCCGGGCTCGCTATGGCCATGGCCGTTGCGAGGCGTGTGAAACTGAGCGATGACTGTCCCTCGACATGCGAAGTGCTGAGACACTGCAGCGTTTCGCAGGTTTGTCGATGTGCTGAACGGTAGATCAGTTCGGTCAAGATCAAGCGCATTCAAGCGACGGGTTTGGCAATTCGTGTTGACCTCTATAGTCCGAAGATGGCGCACAGGGTAATTGCAACGTCGAACGCTCCCAACCCTGCGTCCATCCAAGCGGACAACATGTGTTCATTGGCTAGGATGGTTTTGTCTTCGGCAAGTTTGGTTCTGGTTTCGGAGTGATCGCTGTTGTCTGACATGGGCCTATAGTGCCATTCTGGCAGCAAGTGACACGTTATCAACTGTGATGAAGGGGTGCGGTATGCGGTTGCGGGGTATTCGGAAGAGTAAGAACGTCGAAGTGCGCGGTGGTGGCACGCGTCGGGTGTCGGGGCGCTCAGGCGGGCTCGGAATTGGGGCGGTGTTGCTGTTGCTGGCGATCGGCTATTTCACCGGGATCGACGTCAGTCCGCTCTTGCAGGGCCAAAGCCCGGCGCAAGTGCAGCAGTCCGCGCCCTCGACCGAACAGGAACAGCGCGCGACGGAGTTCACGGCCCGCGTTCTGGCCACGACCGAAGACGTTTGGACCAAGGTTTTTGCTGAGCAGTTGGGCCGGCAGTATGTTCCTCCGAAGCTGGTGGTTTTTTCGGGCGTGACGCAAAGCGCATGTGGTGGTGCATCTGGCGCCACGGGGCCATTCTATTGTCCGGCGGACCAGCAGGCGTACCTCGATACGCAATTTTTTGCGGTCATGTCGCAACGCATGGGGGCGGGCGGCGATTTTGCCGCGGCTTACGTCATCGCACATGAGGTCGCGCATCACGTGCAAAATGAACTGGGCATATTGCCCAAAGTCGATGCGCAGCGTCGTGTTTCAAGCCAGGCGGAGGCCAATGCGCTGACCGTTCGGTTGGAGTTGATGGCTGACTGTTTGTCCGGTGTCTGGGCCAGCAACGTGCAAGGTCTGATGGAACGCGGTGATCTCGAAGAGGCACTGAATGCAGCGCGCATGATCGGGGATGACCATTTGCAGCGTCAGGCCGGACGGGTGCCGCAGCCGCATACATTCACCCATGGCACGTCAGAACAGCGGTCGCGCTGGTTCGGACGGGGTTACGATTCGGGTCAGGTCGGGCAATGCGACACCTTTGCGGCGCGGCAGCTTTAGGCGTCGGGTATAACGTCCGGCAAGCGGCGCAGGACGTCTGAGGATCGACGTGCGCGCGCCAGTTGCCAGCCCCCCTGGATCAGAACGAACACATGTTCGGATTGCTTTTGGGCACTGTCCGGATCAAGGCCCAGACGATCGGCATGATCCTGCACTTCGGTGATCCAGCCATCGTAAAGCCGTTGGGCGTAGTCGCGAAATTCCGTATTGTCCGGCCCTTCAAAGAGGGTGGCAGCGATAGGGCACCCATCCCACTGGCCCGATAGGTCGAACAGTTTTGCGATTTTGTGGCAAAGTGTGGTCGCGCCGTCCTTGAAGGTCTCCGCTTCTGCAAAGCTGGAGGCGATCAGCCTCAACATCTCGTCGGATGCCCAAGTGGCTGCAGCCATCGCCAGATCGGATTTGCCATCCGGAAAGTGATGATAGAGCGAACCCTTGGGCGCCTTTGCATCGGCCAGAAGGTCATTCAGGCCGACACCATGATACCCGCGGGTGCGAAACAAGTTGGCGGCAGAACGGATCAGACGGTCTTTGGTAGGAAGAGGGCGCTGTGTCATGCGTGCATGTTGACACGGTTGGACCGATTGGTCCAGCGTTGGGCCAGGTGGTCCAGTGCGTGAGGAAAAACACTGTGCTGCGCGTGATTGATCCTGTCAGAATTCGGCGACGTTTGTTCAAGACGCCGGATGGTGCCGAACTGATTGGAACGCTTTTTGAGCCCCATGGATCGCCACGCGCCTTAGTCGTTTTGAGTGGTGCCACAGCGGGTCCCCAAGGTTATTACCATGCGTTTGCCAGTTGGGCGGCGGCAAAGCGCGGATTGGCCGTGTTCACTTATGATTACAGGGACAAGGGGCTGTCATCTTCCAGTCCGATCCGGCACAGCCGCGCGACGCAATCGGAGTGGGGCGTGGTCGACAGTCAGGCCGCACGCCACTGGATGCGCCACAGCTTTCCGACGGCTCCTCTTTGGCCGTCTTAGCGTGTTTCATCGCCGAAACGCAGCACTTTGGGATACATTTCTGGAAGGCTGAATCAACGCGTCACATCCGAAAACCAGATGCGCAGGTCGGCTCCGGTAGGGTCGGAGGTGAGAGGCTGGACAACGACCCAAGCGGGGCTCGTTACGGCTGCTTCCTTCCGGATCTGACCGGGTTGGCGAGGCGCTCGCCCGCGCCAACCTCTCGATGGGGGATATATGCAATGTGCCGCGGCCATGCAAGGCTAACGATCACAGGTGCAGGCGCACCCGCGCAAAGCCTTCGGGCGACAGGCCACATGGCTCTGGATTCAGATGGGCGATTTCGGTCAGGTGGTTCAGCGCATCCGGTGAGGTGTTCAGGATGGCGCTAACCCCCAGATCGGATGCAAACCCCCATGGATGGCTCTGGTCGCCGCTTTCAGGGCCCGGATTTTTCAAATGGTCGGTCAAGGCTGTTCCCAGCATCGTTTCGCTCTTGATTGCGACCGCATCGGAATGGATCGGTGCGAAACCGCCGCCGCCGCCGGAGCGAAAATGTGTGGTTGCTACAAGAAACTCCTGGTCGGTTTCTATAACGCGGCCTTGCCAGCGCACATCGAAAACCCGCTGACAGGCCGCATCGATCAGTGCGCCGCCCAAGTCATATCTTGGGCCAGATCTGGGATCGAATTTGTACGTCAGCCCGTAAAGGCCATCAAACAGAAAGCCGGGGATCGCAGGGTTGGTCAAAGGTTGGTCCGGATCATCTTTTTGCAGGGTGTGAAACAGACGCGCAGACCTTTCAAGCCAAGAGAGCACCTCCGCGCCAGTCAACCGCACGCCCCAGATCTGGTTGGCAAAAGGATTGAGCCCGGCGATATGACGCCGCTGAACCTCGCCCTTGGGCAGGGTGACAAAGTTACTGGGGCCAGACAATCCGCCGGTAGCGGGCGAGGAGGCCGATGCCAGTAACGGCAGGTGCGCAAATTCGGTGTCGGCTGCCAATCTCTCGATCACCCGCCGTTTGGCCATCGCGACAAGCGCAGGAACCGGACTTGGGTCAACAAGGGCAAAATAGCTGTGCATTTCGCGGTCGAGCGTGCCGACAGGCTGGGCAAGGTGGGCGCGCGTTGCAGTATGCATGGGCGCGGCCAAGGCGATGATGCGGTCATCTTGAGGTGCGTCGCCGCCAGGCGAATGCAGCGCAACTTGATGTTCATGCACATGCCAGTTTGACGTGTCGGAGAAGTACAACTCCAGATCGATGACAGCGAGGTCCGATCCGGACACGCCCGGCAAAGCCGCAGGCACCCCAGCCAAGGTTCCCGCCTTGGCATCGGCTTCGGCGATGTCGGGGTGGTGAGAGTCGGGAAACCGGACGTGCGTGTGGCCAGCAATCACCGCGTCGACACCTTCGATCTTGGCAATGGCCAGTGCAGCGTTTTGTTGATCGTGTGACCGGGCACCGCTTGCAATGCCCATATGCGCCAGCGCGACGATGATATCCGCTCCTGCGGCCTTAAGCTTGGCAACGGTGGTCTTGGCCGCTTCCAGCGCATCGCTGACTTCTGCCTTGCCGCGCAGGTGATTCTGGTTCCACGCGGCCGTTTGTGGTGGCAGAACCGACACCAGGCCAATATGCAGATCACGGTTCGTGCCATCAGTGCAGGACAGCGAACGGGTCAGCACCACATCAGACAAGAGACCCGGCAGCGCAGGGCAGTGCACATTGCTGCTCAGGACCGGCATCTCAAACGACCGAATCGCGGCGTCCAGATACGCCAACCCGTGGTCAAAGTCGTGATTGCCCAATCCAACTGCATCGTAGCGCAAGGTATTGAAAGTATTGACGATCGGGTGTGGTGTTGACGGCGTGTGCGCCAGCAAGTCGCCCATAGCATTGCCTTGCAGCGTGTCGCCGTTGTCGAGCAATAGGCAGGTCGCGCCAGTCTGATGCGCTTCGGTTCGCGCGCGCTCTATGACAGGCGCCAGGCGCGCCAGTCCGCCGGTGGAACAAGCAACGTCTTTGACGTAATCAAAACCTTGAATATCCATGTGCACGTCAGACGTCGCGAGCAGACGAAGCCGTGCGACGATAGGCTGGGTCTGCGATGTGCCGGCGGCGGGGGTCAAAGCGTCTCCTGTAACGTGCAGTTTAACAACTGATGCGTGTCTTCCTTTCGACCAGATCACGCAAGGGTTGGCAATCCCTTGATTCCCGACGGTCGATAGCGCTTGTGCCTCCGTTGCAGGTTGATCTGACTGTTTTGCATCCAATTGCTACGCTGCAGACTTGCGCGCAATGCTTTGCCATGCGACCTGCAAAGCTATCAATTAAAAGGCAATCGGTATGCAGCATGCAGAAACAGTAACCTTTGGCGGATCCGCTTTGGATCGTGCAGGTGAAATCAGAAGCGATGCCAAAGCGGTGGCCGCTGCGCTCGCAGATCCTGCCAGTCGGGCCATCGTGTTCTGGCGTGGAAAACCTTTGATCTCGCGGGATCGTCCGGCGGCGCTGTTGCGTTTGCCGATGGATCACCCGGTTTTGCAACTGGCCGAACCCGATCCGATCCTGCTAGGTCGCGAAGAGGGGGCCGCGCGATTTGCATTCGATATTTCGATCTGGGAGCCGGATGGGTTGGATCACGCACAATTGGGCGGGTTTCTTGATCCATCCGAGCAAACCCATCCTGATTTGCAAGACGGTGAGGTATTTGCCGAACTGCGCCGCATCATGACGTGGCTGACCCCGCGAGACGCCGAACTTGCGGCCACCGGCAAGGCCATCATTGGCTGGCATGACATTCACGCTTTTTGCGCGCGATGTGGCGAAAAATCCGAGATCACACAAGCCGGATGGCAGCGGATTTGCCCTGCGTGCAAGGCATCGCATTTTCCGCGGACGGACCCTGTCGTCATCATGCTGATCACCCGTGGCAATTCCGTGTTGATGGGGCGCTCTCCGGGGTGGCCCCGGGGTATGTATTCCTTATTGGCCGGTTTTGTGGAACCGGGCGAGACACTGGAGGCGGCCGTGCGCCGCGAGGTGTTTGAGGAAACCGGGGTTCAGGTCGGACCTGTGCAATACTTGGCCAGTCAACCCTGGCCTTTCCCCGCGTCCTTGATGTTTGGATGCGGCGGCGAAGCCGTTAGTGAAGAGATCACCATTGATCCGGTCGAGATAGAAGACGCCATGTGGGTCCCACGCGAAGAGATGATGCAGGCATTTGCGGGTGAGCATCCGACGATGTTGCCTGCACGCAAAGGTGCGATTGCGCATTTTCTGCTGGAAAACTGGCTTGCGGACACGTTGGATTGAGGAAACACTGACCCTGAGGCGCGAGGGTTTGCTGCGGTCATGAAGTTTTCGACAAAAGAAGATATCGACGCGCCCATCG
The DNA here is from genome assembly GCA_942490645.1 of uncultured Alphaproteobacteria bacterium. Classification (GTDB taxonomy): domain Bacteria; phylum Pseudomonadota; class Alphaproteobacteria; order Rhodobacterales; family Rhodobacteraceae; genus CALNXN01. Next base: position 197,710 of record CALNXN010000011.1, read on the forward strand.
AGAATGTTTGGGACATGATAACAGAAGTCGAGGCCTTTGAACGGGCCGCGATGCGCCGCGGCGCGGAGGTTCAGCGGACAGACAGCAAAACGGATACAGGTGTTGGCATGTCCTGGCACACCCGCTTTGCGATGCGCGGCAGAGAACGGGAGGTCGATATCGTAATCGAGCGGTTCGATCCGCCCAACGAGTTGTTTCTGGTCTATGCTTCGGCCAGCCTGACAGGCTCCATGCGGGTGGAACTTATGTCGTTGTCACCAACCCGCACGCGGATGATGGTCGGGTTTGAGATGCGACCTTTGAATTTATCCGCCCGTCTGCTGATCCAGTCGTTGAAGCTGACAAAATCATCCTTGACCAAACGCTACAAACTGAGAGTTGCGGAGTTCTGCAAGGGTTTGGAAGAGCGCTTCGAGAGCTTGGGCTGATCAGTCTTTCTCAATCCATGGCGCGGCCATCTTGGCGGCGTCGAGCGCCTCGAATTGGGTTCTGAAACGCTGATCGCCAAAGTGGCCAATACTATACCAACCGGCAGGGTCTTCGGGGTCGCGCCTGAACGTATCAAATCCGAATGATCCGTCGGGGCGTCGAAAAACGTCGACGCAAGCAGCTTCACCGGGCTGATTTATTGATTGAAGAACCGTGTTTTTGTCGCTTCGTGACATTTTGTCATCAGTCGCGCCCGGGGTGAGCCGGATAAACGCCCAGAATTTCGATCATATTGGTGAAGTAGTCGAGTTCTTCGAGCGCGCGCGCGACGCCCGGGTCATCGGGGTGGCCTTCAATGTCGGCATAAAACTGTGTCGCGGTGAAGGACCCGCCGACCATATAGCTTTCCAGTTTGGTCATGTTGATGCCGTTGGTGGCGAAACCGCCCATCGCCTTGTAGAGCGCCGCGGGAATGTTGCGCACTTCGAAGACAAAGCTGGTGATCATTCCGTGAGTGCCACGGCGACTATGATCCGCCTTGGGGGACATCAGCAAAAAGCGGGTGGTGTTGTTGCCCTGATCCTCAATGTGACGGGCAATCAGATCCAGTCCGTATATCTCACCAGCCAACTCGCTGGCCAAAGCAGCGGTGCTTGGGTCTGCGGCCGCGGCCACCTCCTTTGCCGACCCGGCGGTATCCGCACCGGTGACACGAGCAATACCATGCTTTGAGAGGAACTCTTTGCACTGCCCCAGAAGAACAGTGTGGCTTTTGGCTGACGTGATGTCTTTGATCTGTGTACCGGGCACCGCCAACAAGTTGATGTGTACGCGCACAAAGCTTTCTTCGATGATGTGCAACCCTGATTGAGGAAGCAACGAGTGAATGTCTGCGACCCGCCCGTAGGTCGAGTTTTCGACCGGCAGCATCGCCAGCTCGGCATCGCCTTGGCGTACCGCTTCGATGGCGTCTTCGAATGTGGCGCAGGGAACCGGGGTCATATCGGGGCGGGCCTTGCGACAGGCTTCGTGGCTGTAGGCGCCCAACTCCCCCTGAAAGGCGATACGGGCAGGCGTTGCGGCGGTCATAACGTAATCCTAAGACTTCAGGTGCGACAAGGTGGTCGATTGGTCGCGGTAACTACACCTTGCCACCGCGAAGGTGAAGCAATAGATAGCGGCAAACCACGTAATAGATGGACAGTACTCAAATGTTCGACACGATGACGTTCACAAAGATCGCAGGCGGTGTATGCGGCGCCTTGTTGGTGTTTCTTTTGGGCAAATGGGCCGCGGAAGAGCTTTATCACATGGATTCGCATGGCGAGCAGGCCTATGTGATCGAAGTTGAAGGCGCAGATGACGCCGCCGAAGCCGAACCAGAGGTCGATTTTGCGACGCTTTTGGCATCGGCTGACGTGGACAAGGGCGCGCGCGTCTTTCGCAAATGCAGCGCATGCCACAAACTGGAACAGGGTGAAAACGGTACTGGTCCCTACCTCTATGCAGTTGTGAACCGTGAAAAGGCTTCGGTCGATGGTTTCAATTACTCTGACACGCTTGCATCTATGGACGGCGCATGGACACCTGAGAACTTGGATGGCTTCCTTGAGCGGCCAGCGGCCTATGCACCGGGCACGTCAATGAGCTTTGCCGGTTTGAGAAAACCCGAAGAGCGTGCGGATCTGATTGCTTATCTGGCGACAATCGGCGGAAGCTGATCTCAGCGACATTTTTGATCAAAGGGCCGTCTGCCAGCGCAGGCGGCCTTTTCATTTGCATCAATCGCATCCTGTTTCAGCAGATAACATTTTCGCAACTTGTAACTTGGCACCGCGCACGCTTAGCTTACATCCAAAGGGTGAAATTTGCCCTGCGCCAAAATAGGCGCCGCCATTGCCGGAGGATGAACCCTATGCCCACCCCCCTGATACGCACGTCTCTCTTGTTCCAAACCGTGCAACGGGGGCTTGGATGCGCCGCTATAACAATGGCCTTGACCGTGGCGCCGCCGGCCATAGCCGAGGACGGCCCAACGACCACCAGCCACGGCTATTCGTTTTACGGCGATCTGACTTATCCGGAAGATTACGCACATTTCGATTATGTGAACCCCGATGCTCCCAAAGGCGGCGAAATCGCGTTGCACGTTGTCGGTACATTCGATTCGATGCACCCCTATACGCGCAAGGGTCGCGCCGGTGCGCTCTCGACGGTGATGTATGAAAGCCTGCTGGGCGATGGAACCGGTGGCGCATCGGCCCCCGCTGATGTCTACGGCGAAAACTACTGCCTGTTGTGTGAGCGGCTGGAATACAACGAAGGCAAGGATTGGGTGATATTCTACATGCGCCCGGAAGCGCGCTTTTCAGATGGCACACCCGTGACGGCACATGACATCGCATTCAGCCACAACCTTTTGCTGGACGAGGGGTTGAAGTCTTATGCAGATGCGGTGCGCAAGCGTATCCCTAAGGTCGAGGTGATTGATGATCACACGATCAAGTTCTATTTCACCGAAGGCATATCGCGTCGCAGTCTGATTGATCAGGTTGGCTTTGTGCCGGCGTGGTCCAAGAAATGGTACGAAGAAACCGGCGCTGGGCTGGATGAAAGCCGGCTTGAGATTTCGCCCGGCTCCGGCCCCTACATGGTCGACAGCGTCGATGTGAACCGAAGGATCGTCTACAAACGCAATCCCGACTATTGGGGCAATGACTTGCCCTTCAACGTCGGGCGCAACAACTTTGACACTATTCGGATCGAGTATTTCGGCGATGACACGGCGGCGTTCGAGGCGTTCAAGGCCGGCGAATACACCTTCCGTCGAGAGGGTGATTCCAAGAAATGGGCCTCCGGCTACGACTTCCCCAAAGTGTCGAACGGGCAGGTTGTGATCAAAGACCTGCCGGACGGTGCGCCGCCTGCTCCAACGGGGATCGTTTTCAACCTTGCATCTGAGCCGTTCAAGGATCGTCGTGTTCGGCAAGCCATTGCGTTGGCCTATAATTCAGAGTGGACAAATGAAAGCCTGCAATTCGGTCTGTTCCGTCAGCGGGCATCGTTCACGCAGGATACGCCCCTGATGGCGACGGGTATGCCCGAAGGATTGGAATTGGAAATATTGCAAAGCTTCGGCGATCTGGTGCCCGCGGCTGTGCTGAGCGAGCCTGTGGTAGAGCCGCATACCTCCCGGCCAGAGCGGCTTTTGGATCGGCGCAATGCGCGCGCGGCTGCCAAATTTCTGGACGACGCAGGCTGGGCGGTTGGAGATGATGGTGTGCGCCGAAATGCGGATGGCCAGACCCTTGAGATCACCTTCTTGTTCAATTCCGCAGGCCCCCCGACCTTGAGCGCCGTGATGGAGAATTTCGTGGCCAACGTGAAGCAGTTGGGCGTCGATATAACCTTCGAAAAGGTCGACCCATCGCAGTACACGTCTCGCGAACGAGACCGGGATTACGATCTGGTTTATGATCAATACGCGGCGTTTCTGGGCACGGGCACCGGTTTGATGCAACGGTTCGGATCAGAAGCGGCCAGCTTCTCGCTGTTCAACCCTGCTGGGCTGGCCAGCCCGCTGGTCGATAGCATCATCGAACGATCCTTGAACGCAACAACGCGCGAAGAAGAGGCCGCAACTTTGACCGCGCTTGACCGTGTGCTGCGCTATGAATTCATCATGATCCCGGTCTGGTATAACCCCAGCCATTGGGTCGCTTACTATGACCAATACGAACACCCAGAAAACATCCCACCTTACGCTTTGGGGCAGTTGGATTTCTGGTGGTACAACCAGGACAAGGCGGATGCCTTGCGCGCCGCCGGTGCATTGAGGTAACCGCACGGCATGGGCGCCTATATTGTCAGACGGCTTTTGCTGATTATCCCGACGTTGCTGGGGATCATGCTTGTCAATTTCGCTTTGGTGCAGTTCGTACCGGGCGGCCCAGTCGAACAGGCGATTGCGCGGCTTCAGGGCGGTGGCGATGTGTTCGAAGGCTTTGCTGGCGGTGGCGATGACGCGGGCGGGTCCAGCGGGCTGGAAGCCAACGAAAGCGAATATATTGGTGCGCGGGGATTGCCCCCTGAATTCATCGCAGAGTTGGAGCGCGAGTTCGGGTTTGACAAACCACCCGTCGAGCGGTTCCTGAACATGATCTGGAATTACATGCGTTTTGATTTCGGAGAGAGCTATTTCCGATCTGTGAGCGTAATCGAGTTGATAAAAGAAAAGCTGCCCGTTTCCATTACACTGGGGCTATGGTCGACGCTTATCGCTTATCTGGTCTCGATCCCGCTTGGCATTCGCAAGGCGGTCAAGGACGGGACACGGTTCGACACCTGGACCAGCGGCCTGATCATTGCAGGCTATGCAATCCCGAATTTTCTGTTCGCCATCATGCTGTTGGTACTGTTCGCGGGCGGTTCATACTGGCAGATATTCCCGCTGCGTGGTCTGACATCCGACAATTTCGCCGATCTAAGTTTCGGGGCCAAGGTGGTCGATTACTTCTGGCACATTGCACTGCCCGTCTTAGCGGGAACGATCGGCGCTTTCGCGACATTGACGCTTTTGACCAAGAACAGCTTTCTGGATGAGGTCAAGAAACTCTATGTCATGACAGCGCGGGCTAAGGGCTTGAGCGAGCGGCAAGTGCTCTACGGCCATGTCTTTCGCAATGCGATGCTGATCGTGATTGCCGGTTTCCCGGCCGTCTTTATTGGAGTGTTTTTCGGCGGTTCATTGATCATCGAGACAATATTCAGCCTCGATGGGCTGGGGCGTTTGGGCTTTGAGGCCGCTGTGGCGCGAGACTATCCGATTGTCTTTGGCACACTGTTCATCTTTGGGCTGATTGGTCTGTTGGTCGGCATCATTTCCGATCTGATGTATGTGCTGGTCGATCCGCGCATCGACTTTGAACGGCGGGAAGGCTGACATGGCACTATCTCCGCTGAACCAACGCCGTTGGCGTAACTTCAAGCGCAATCGCCGCGCGTATTGGTCGCTTTGGATATTCGCGGTGCTGTTCGGCATTTCGCTCTTGGCGGAGTTCGTGGCCAACGACAAACCAATCTTGGTAAGCTATCAGGGCGAGTTTTATGCGCCGGTGTTCAAGTTTTATCCCGAAACAACGTTCGGTGGTGATTTTCAGACCGAAGCAGTTTACCGCGACCCAGAGGTGCAATGCCTGATTGCCACAGGCGGGCTGGACCTGTGTTTCGATGATCCCGAAGGCTACATCGAGGATGCCGAGGACGGTATGATCGAGGGGGAGGCCATCACCAAGGGCTGGGCGCTCTGGCCGATCATCCCTTATTCCTATGACACGGCTGTCGACAGGCCCGGGGCGGCCCCTTTGCCACCCAACGGTGAAAACTGGCTGGGCACCGATGGCACCAAACGCGATGTCATGGCGCGGGTCATTCATGGGTTCCGTTTGTCGATCGCCTTCACGTTGTTGGTCACTGGGGCCTCGACCATTCTCGGGATTATGGCGGGGGCTGTGCAGGGTTATTTTGGTGGTTGGACGGATTTGATATTCCAGCGGATTATCGAAATCTGGAGCGCAACACCGTCGCTATACGTGATCATCATCATGTTCGCGGTTCTGGGGCGAAGTTTCTGGCTTCTTGTCGGGCTGTTGGTCCTCTTTGGATGGGTCGGGCTGGTGGGCGTTGTACGTGCCGAATTTTTGCGCGCGCGGAACCTTGAATATGTGCGCGCCGCGCGTGCCCTTGGGGTCAGCAACACCACCATCATGTTCCGCCACATGCTGCCCAACGCCATGGTGGCGACGGTTACGTTTCTGCCCTTCATCATCACGGGGACGATTTCATCTCTGGCGGTTTTGGATTTTCTTGGGTTCGGCCTGCCTGCGTCGGCCCCGTCCTTGGGCGAGTTGACGCTACAGGCCAAGCAGAACCTGCAAGCGCCTTGGCTGGCATTTACAGCGTTTTTCACCTTTGCGATCATGCTGTCGCTCTTGGTCTTCATTTTTGAGGGTGTGCGTGACGCGTTTGATCCCAGAAAGATCTTCTCGTGAGTGCAATTCTGGACGTCAAAGACCTGCGGGTAAGCTTTCGTCAGGATGGCCAACTGACCGAGGCTGTCAAAGGTGTGAGTTTTTCGGTCAACCGCGGAGAAACCGTAGCATTGGTTGGCGAATCCGGGTCTGGCAAATCGGTGTCAGCCCTGTCCACGGTGTCGTTGCTGGGTGATAGCGCCGAGGTTTCTGGTTCCGTCACCTATGACGGCCAACAGATGATCGGTGCCGATGAACGCCTGTTGCGTAAGGTGCGCGGCAACGACATCAGCTTTATCTTTCAAGAGCCGATGACATCGCTGAACCCGTTGCATACGATCGAAAAGCAACTGGCCGAAAGCCTTGCCCTGCATCAGGGGATCGTTGGGACGGACGCGCGGGCCAAGATCATCGAATTGCTGGAACAGGTCGGCATTCAGGACGCCGAGAGCCGTCTTGGCAGCTATGCACACCAGCTTTCGGGGGGGCAACGGCAGCGGGTCATGATTGCGATGGCTCTGGCCAATGAGCCGGATGTGCTGATTGCCGATGAGCCAACGACGGCGTTGGACGTCACAATTCAGGCGCAGATTCTTGAACTGCTCAAAGACCTCAAGGACCGGATGGGTATGGGGTTGCTCTTTATCACGCATGATCTCGGGATCGTGCGCCGGATCGCGGACCGGGTCTGCGTCATGCAAAATGGCGAGATTGTGGAGCAAGGGCCAACGGCCGAGATTTTCGATGCGCCGCAACACCGCTATACGCAAAAACTGTTGAGCGCAGAGCCGAAAGGCACGCCGGACCCAGTCGCGGAGCGTGCCGAGGTGATCGCCGAAACCGAACATCTGAAAGTGTGGTTCCCGATCCAGCGCGGTTTGCTGCGCCGTACGGTTGGTTACGTGAAAGCTGTGAACGACGCCACGATTTCGGTGCGCGCGGGAGAGACCCTTGGGATTGTCGGCGAATCCGGATCGGGCAAGACGACATTGGCGTTGGCCATCATGCGCCTGATCGCCTCAGAGGGCGGCATCACCTATATGGGTCAGGACATCCGCGCCTGGTCCACGCGCGAATTGCGCCGCTTGCGCAAGGATATGCAGATCGTGTTTCAGGATCCCTTCGGATCGCTTTCGCCGCGTCTGACCTGCGCGCAGATTATTTCCGAAGGGCTGACTGTGCATAAGGTCGATGAGACCCGGAACCAGCGCGACTTGGTGCGGGAGGTCATGCTGGAAGTCGGGCTCGACCCCGACACGATGGACCGTTATCCGCATGAGTTTTCAGGCGGCCAGAGGCAGCGGATTGCTATTGCGCGCGCGATGGTGCTGCGCCCGAGACTGCTGGTTCTGGACGAGCCGACCAGCGCGCTGGACATGACGGTGCAGGTGCAGATTGTTGAACTGCTGCGAGACCTGCAAAAGAAATACGGGCTGGCCTATTTGTTCATCAGCCACGACCTGAAAGTCGTACGCGCAATGTCTCACAAGGTGATGGTGATGAAGCGTGGCGATGTCGTTGAATATGGCGCGTCCGAGGACCTGTTCCTTTCGCCAAAGACAGAGTACACCCGCACGCTTTTGCAGGCGACTGGCTGATCCACTGGAAGGCCTAAATCGCCGAGGAGTGTCCTGCGGACGACATGTCGTAGGCGTCGAAGTGGCGTGCAATGATGCGGGTCAGCGGCCTGCCGGGTGGGCGAATATGGAGCCGGTCCGTGGTCAGCTGAACCAGCCCCTCAAAGGCACCTGCCGCGTCCGTCAGCATTGGCATCAGCTTATCTTCGGCATCGGGAAACTGTGCCAAAATTTCGTCCGTCCGGATTTCGAAGTCGCACATCAGCGCTTCGATCAAGCGCCCGCGCAGTTTGTCATCCTGCGTAAAGACATGACCACGCGTGGTGGAAAACTGGCCATTTCGGATGGCTTTGGTGTGATCTGATGTGCCAGGCGCATTCTGCGCAAAGCCCTGCGGAAAGCGCGAGATCGACGATGCACCCAGACCGATCAAAACGTCGGACTGGTCATCGGTGTAGCCTTGGAAATTGCGTCGCAGCTTGCCCGCTCGCGCGGCCTTGGCCAGCCCGTCGGATTGGATGGCGAAATGGTCGATGCCAATCTCTGCATAGCCGTCCCATTTGAACAGTTTGCGCGCGGTCTCAAAAAGCTCCAGCCGTTCTTGTGGCGTGGGCAGGGCGTCAGATGGGATCAGCGATTGACGGCGCGCCATCCATGGCACGTGCGCATATCCATAGAGAGCAACGCGGTCCGGGTTCAGGCTGAGAAGTTTCTGAACGCTGGCTGTGATCTTGGACGTGTTCTGATGTGGCAGGCCGAACAGAATATCTGCATTGAGCGATTGAATGCCCGTCGCGCGCAACATGTCGGCGGCTTGCCGGGTGATTTCAAAGCTTTGGATCCTGCCGATCGTTGTTTGGATATCGGCATCGAAATCCTGAACACCGATAGATGCGCGTGTCATCCCAGCCGCAGCCAACGCATCGACGCGGGGCTGATCAACTTCATTGGGATCAATCTCAACCGAGAACTCCGCATTTGGAGCCAACGGCAGCACGTCAAAGACGGCTTTGGCGAGCCGTGTGATCATATCAGGCTTCAGCAAAGTCGGTGTGCCGCCGCCCCAGTGCATGCGGCTCAGCGTCACGCCCTCGGGTAAAGTTTCGCCCAGCAAGGCGATCTCAGTGAGCAGTGTTTCAAGGTAGGATGCGACAGGCTTGTCACTTTGTGTTCCTTGCGTTCGGCAGGCGCAGAACCAGCACAGCCGGCGGCAGAAAGGCACATGAATATAAAGGGAAATCTGACCGTTCTCGGGAACGGCCGTGATCCAGTCTCTGAACTTTCCGGCATCGACTCCGCCGCCGAATTGCGGGGCTGTCGGATAGCTTGTATATCGTGGCACCTTGGCGTCGAAGAGGCCGAGTTTCGCAAGTTTGGATGTCGTATACATAATTACCCTATCTCCAGGTGCGTAGGGCTTGTGTAAACCTGCACATGTCAGTTAACATTGACACAGATCAACATGGAGTGCGCGCCATGCAAAACGTCCCATCTTTGGCACAGAAAGACTGTGTCGACTGTCCAATCCGTCACCGTGCCGTTTGTGCGCGCTGTGAACCTGACGAATTGGAACGCCTTGAGGATATCAAGTATTACCGCAGTTTTTCTGCGGGCCAGACGGTCATGTGGTCAGGTGACCGTATGGAATTCGTGGCCTCTGTGGTGTCAGGCGTCGCAACGCTGACACAGACCATGGAGGACGGGCGCACGCAGATGGTTGGGCTTTTGCTGCCGTCTGATTTCGTAGGCCGTCCGGGCCGCGATTCAGCAGCATATACCGTGACAGCGACAACAGATCTGCTGATGTGTTGTTTCCGGCGCAAACCGTTTGAGGACATGATGAGCACGACGCCGCATGTGGCGCACCGTTTGCTTGAAATGACGCTGGACGAGCTGGATGCTGCGCGCGAATGGATGTTGGTATTGGGCCGCAAGACCGCGCGGGAAAAGATTTCGAGCCTACTATTGATCATTGCTCGGCGTGATGCCGTTCTGAACAAAACCGCCAACTGTAGCTCGCTGGAGTTTGATCTTCCGCTGACGCGCGAAGCGATGTCGGACTATTTGGGCCTTACGCTGGAAACGGTCAGTCGTCAGATGTCGGCGCTGCGCAAGGATGGTGTGATCAAGCTGAAGGGCAAACGTGAAGTCATCGTGCCTGACATGGATGTGCTTATGGAAGAAGCCGGCGACGACTCAGATGGCGGTATGCTGAGCTGACGCCTGGCTGATCCAATACTCTTGACAACAAAAGGTCCGCCCGCACGCGACAAGGTGTGGTTTGGCGCGCGGGGCGTGTCTTCAGTGCGCCATCAAAACCGGAACGGACGCGTGTTCAAGCATGTACCGCGTGGCGCCACCCAAAACGGCTTCTCTAAAGCGCGAATGGCCATATCCCCCCATAACTAACATGTCAGCACCGATGTCAGTGATGTGGCGCAGCAATACGTCGCCTACACGCTGGCCGCTGCGAGTCATGACCTGAATGTCGCAATTCACCCCGTGGCGCGCCAGCATTACAGCAAGCATACCGCCTGGATCCGAGCGATCGGGACCATGGGTGGGTGGGTCAATGACCGCGATATGAACCGAGTTGGCGGCAATCAGGAACGGCAACGCAGCACGCACGGCTCGCAACGCCTCGTTGCTTTCGTTCCAGGCAATCACGACGTTGTCGGGCATGCCGGGTTTTGCGCCTTCGGGTACACACAAGGTCGGAACGGCAGCATTAAACAGCAACGCTTCGAGCACGATATGCTCTTCGGCCCCGCGTTTGTCGCCGTAGGGCAAAGCAGCAACCGCCAGATCGGAAAACCGGGCGGCGCGTGACGCAGGCGCGCCAGCATCCGGGATGGATGCGACAGCGCATTGTGCGCCCCACAAGATGCCTGCCTTATCGAGGTCCGGTTTGATCTCTGTCCGGATTGCTTCGGCGCGTGTCTGCGCCTGTTCGATGGCGTTTTGCATGATCAAAGCGTTCGCGCCTACCTCGTAGTAGCTGCCTGTTGAGCGATCGATGCCGATGCACATCACATCCAGATGAGCATCTTGAGCGAGGCAAAGTGCTTGTGCGTATTTCAACGCAGGCGATGCGATCTCGGCGTCCGTCACAGGGGTGAAGATGGTTTTATAGGCCAACGTCCTGCTCCTTTTCAGTGTCAGTATCCCCTCAGGATAATACCGGACAACACGCGTCGCTTTGATCCCGGTCACTCAGAAAAGGCCAGACCATTGACACAGATCAAGGTTTGGAGCCGGGGGACGGGGCAAACCCGTCGCATAAGGTCAAGAAACCTGCCGGGCGAAATGTATGCGCGGTGGAGCGAGACGGAAGGGACGCAAAGATGTCGAATTATATCAAGCTGATCGCGCTGGCGCTGGTCATGCTTTTTGCAATGCTCGGCGCCAGTTACGCACGCGATATCGCATATCAGGTGCATATGGTGCTGATCCTGGCAGTGGCGGGGGGGATGTTTGTCTGGACCCTGCGCCGCACTGATGAACCAGCCATGCCGATACCGCAGAATGAGTACTTTGATTCTGTTGTACGCGCGGGCGTGATTGCCACGGCGTTTTGGGGGGTGACGGGGTTTCTCGTCGGCGTTGTAATCGCCTTCCAGCTCGCCTTTCCATCGCTCAACTTCGAATGGGCACAAGGATATGCCAACTTCGGGCGGCTCAGACCACTGCATACCTCTGCGGTGATTTTTGCGTTTGGGGGCAATGCGTTGATCGCCACAGCCTTCTTTGTGGTTCAGCGGACCTCAGCTGCGCGGCTGTGGGGCGGTAATCTTGGCTGGTTCGTCTTTTGGGGCTACCAGCTCTTTATCGTTCTTGCGGCCACCGGTTATCTCCTGGGCGGCACTCAGTCCAAAGAATACGCAGAACCAGAATGGTATGTTGATCTGTGGCTGACAGTCGTTTGGCTGGCATTTCTTGCCACGTTCCTCGGGACTATCGTCAAGCGCAAGGAACCGCATATCTACGTGGCCAACTGGTTCTATCTCGCGTTCATCGTCACTGTGGCGATGTTGCATGTGGTCAATAACATCTCGATCCCGGTTTCGATCTGGGGTTCCAAATCGGTGCAGGTCTTTTCCGGCGTGCAGGATGCGATGGTGCAGTGGTGGTATGGTCACAACGCGGTGGGCTTCTTCCTGACCGCCGGGTTCCTTGGCATGATGTACTATTTCGTACCCAAGCAAGCCGAGCGACCTGTCTTCAGCTACAAGTTGTCGATCATCCACTTCTGGGCGCTGATCTTCTTGTATATCTGGGCGGGTCCGCACCACTTGCATTACACCGCTCTGCCGGATTGGGCTTCGACCCTTGGCATGGTGTTCTCCATCGTGCTGTGGATGCCCAGCTGGGGCGGAATGATCAACGGTCTGATGACGCTGCAAGGCGCGTGGGACAAGTTGCGCACCGACCCTGTGATCCGGATGATGGTGATCTCGATCGGGTTCTACGGCATGTCGACCTTTGAAGGGCCGATGATGTCGATCCGTGCGGTCAACTCGCTGTCGCATTACACCGACTGGACCATTGGTCACGTGCACTCCGGCGCGCTTGGCTGGAATGGCATGATCACCTTTGGCGCGCTTTACTACCTGACACCTGTCTTGTGGAAACGTGAGCGGCTCTACAGCCTCAGCCTTGTGAGCTGGCACTTCTGGCTGGCCACAATCGGTATCGTGCTCTACGCGGCCTCGATGTGGGTAACCGGTATCATGGAAGGCCTGATGTGGCGCGAAGTGGATGCAAACGGCTTCCTCGTGAACAGCTTTGCCGACACCGTGAGCGCCAAGTTCCCGATGTATGTGGTGCGTGGTCTGGGAGGTGTGTTGTTCCTCTCTGGTGCACTCATCATGTGTTATAACCTGTGGATGACTGTCCGCGCGGCGCCTGCCAAGGCCCCGCTCGCGACAGCCGTCCCTGCTGAATAAGGGGGCGACAATTCATGTCCATTCTCAGCAAACACAAGATCCTTGAAACCAACGCCACCTTGCTGCTGATCTTCAGCTTTCTGGTGGTCACGATCGGCGGGTTGGTGCAGATCACCCCGCTGTTCTGGCTGGAAAACACGATCGAAGAAGTGGAAGGCATGCGCCCCTACTCTCCGTTGGAGTTGACTGGTCGCGACGTCTATGTCCGGGAGGGCTGCTATGTCTGCCACTCCCAGATGATCCGGCCAATGCGTGACGAAGTCGAACGCTATGGTCACTACTCGTTGGCGGCGGAATCGATGTACGACCACCCGTTCCAGTGGGGCTCCAAGCGCACCGGGCCTGATCTGGCGCGTGTGGGTGGGCGCTATTCAGATGACTGGCACATTGACCACCTGCGCGACCCGCAGTCAGTGGTGCCGGAATCGATCATGCCCAAGTACGGCTTTCTTGAGCGCAAACTGATTGAGCCGGAGCATGTGGCGGAATTGATGTCCGTCCACAGGTTGGTGGGCGTGCCTTATACGGACGAAATGATCGAAGTGGCGGCTGCTGACTTCCGCGCCCAAGCGGACCCGGACAGCGATTTCGACGATATGCTGGAACGCTATCCAGGCGCGCAGGTGCGCAACTTTGATGGCCAACCCGGTATTTCCGAAGCGGATGCGTTGATTGCCTACTTGCAAATGTTGGGCACGTTGGTCGATTTTTCGACCTTCACACCTGACGCCAGCCGGTAAGGGAGAGAGACCATGGAAACCTATTCCCTGCTTCGCGAATTTGCCGACAGTTGGATGTTGCTTGTGCTTTTCACGGTGTTTGTGGGTGTCTTTATCTGGGTGATCCGCCCGGGCAGCAGCAAGATCCACCGTGACACGGCCAATATTCCATTCCGGCATGATGACAGACCCGCCCCATCCGAGGAGGCAAACAAATGAGTAAGAAACCTGATCACAGCAAAGACGAACCGGATACCACCGGCCACGTCTGGGACGGGATCGAAGAATACGACAATCCTATGCCGCGGTGGTGGCTGTGGACATTCTACGCGACGATCATTTGGGGGATCGCCTATACCATCGCCTACCCGGCGTGGCCTTTGGTGTCCTCTGCGACGGCTGGTATACTTGGTTATTCCACCCGTGGTGAAGTCGCCGCTGAAATCGCCCGGGTCGAAGAAAGCAATGCTGAGATCAACGCGCAACTTGCGTCTCTTGAGCTAACCGAATTGCCCGGAAACGCGGAGTTGAACAGTTACGCTGTGTCCGCGGGTGCGGCTGTGTTCCGGTCCTACTGTTCACAGTGCCACGGCTCGGGTGCGGCGGGGGCTGTTGGGTATCCCAACCTTTTGGATGATGATTGGCTTTGGGGGGGTGACATCGAAAACATCCACCTGACGATTGCTCATGGCATCCGGAACGAAGATGACGATGACGCGCGCTATTCCGAGATGCCTGCGTTCGGCGAAATTCTCGAGCCTGAAGAAATTGTGCAGGTGGTGAACTATGTTCAAACGCTTGCCGGTGGGCAGGCGGAAGACCCAACAGCGGCAGCCGCCGGAGCAGAGGTCTTTCTGGACAATTGTTCGTCCTGCCACGGCGAAGAGGGCTTGGGTGACCGCGAGCTTGGTGCGCCCAATCTTGCGGATGCGATCTGGCTGTACGGAGGGGACTACGAGACCCTGACAGAGACCGTGACCTATAGCCGATATGGGGTCATGCCGCCTTGGACACAGCGTTTGTCAGAGGCTGAAATCCGTGCGGTAGCGCTCTATGTGCATCAGCTTGGTGGCGGTGAATAACGACCAACTACACCTGAGATGGTTTGGGCCTCCGGACGAAAGTCCGGAGGCCTTTTCATTGCTGAGGTGTTTTGGTGCATTCGTTCATGTTACGGAAGGTAAGGCGTCACGTAAAAGTGGTAACAAAACAATTGTCAGACTACATCGAATCCCATAACGTGCTTTGATAGACTTGGTCGGGAGGACAGTCATTTGGCAGACGCTTTCATCTGTGATGGGGTTCGCACCCCAATCGGTCGATATGGCGGCGCGCTTTCGGGCGTGCGAACAGATGATCTGGCTGCCTTGCCAATCGCGGCGTTGATGCACCGCAACACAAGCGTGGATTGGGCTGCAGTCGATGACGTCGTCATGGGGTCTGCCAATCAGGCGGGTGAAGACAACCGGAATGTCGCTCGCATGGCAGGCTTATTGGCCGGTTTGCCGGTCGATGTACCGGGCACGACAATCAACCGTCTTTGCGCAAGCGGTATGGATGCAGTGGGGTACGCCGCGCGCGCGATCAAGGCGGGTGATTATGACCTGACGATCGCGGGTGGCGTCGAAAGCATGAGCCGGGCACCGTTCGTGATGCCCAAGGCCACAACAGCCTTCAGCCGTGCCAATGCGGTTTACGATACGACCATCGGGTGGCGGTTCATCAACCCCAAAATGCGCGACGAATACGGTGTCGACAGTATGCCGCAGACGGCCGACAACGTTGCGGAAGACTATGGCGTCAGTCGGGCCGATCAAGATGCCTTTGCCGCACGCAGCCAAGCGCGTTGGGCTGCCGCTCATGCGGCCGGGCTGTTCGCGGATGAGATCGTGGCTGTGGCCGTTCCTCAACGCAAAGGCGATCCGGTGCTGTTTGACACCGACGAACACCCGCGACCCGGCACGGGCGTGGACAAGCTGGCAAAGCTCAAGGGTGTGAATGGGCCGGATTTGACCGTGACAGCGGGTAACGCAAGCGGCGTGAATGATGGCGCAGCCGCGATCTTGATCGCATCGGAGGCGGCCGCAACACAGCATGGTTTGACGCCGATGGCGCGTGTTGTGGGGATGTCCACAGCAGGTGTGGCCCCGCGTGTCATGGGGATCGGGCCAGTGCCCGCCAGCCGCAAGGTTTTGGCACGCGCGGGGCTGAGCATCGACCAGATGGATGTGATCGAACTGAATGAAGCGTTTGCGAGCCAGGGTCTGGCCACATTGCGCGAACTTGGGGTGGCGGATGATGATCCGCGCGTGAACCCCAACGGCGGGGCTATCGCGATCGGCCATCCGCTTGGCATGTCGGGCGCGCGATTGGTGCTTACGGCGGCCCATCAATTGAAACGAACCGGCGGGCGATATGCGCTCTGCACGATGTGCGTGGGTGTTGGTCAGGGCGCTGCCATGATCATCGAACGCGTTTAAACTCAGGAGGACGTCCAGATGTACGCTCAGATGGTAAAATCCGAAAAGGCAGATGACAGCGCGGAGGCCAAGGCCTTTCAGGCGCGCATTGACGCTGGCGAAAAGATCGAACCCAAGGATTGGATGCCAGAAGGGTATCGCAAGACGCTGATCCGCCAAATCGGTCAGCACGCGCATTCCGAGATTGTGGGACAATTGCCCGAGGGCAACTGGATTACCCGTGCGCCGACACTGGAGCGCAAGGCGATTTTGCTGGCCAAGGTGCAGGACGAGGCGGGCCATGGGCTTTATCTTTATTGCGCTGCCGAAACGCTGGGCGTGAGCCGTGATGAGTTGACGGAGATGCTGTTGGACGGGCGGATGAAGTACTCCTCCATCTTCAACTATCCGACGCTGACTTGGGCTGACATGGGGGCTGTCGGGTGGTTGGTCGACGGTGCCGCCATCATGAACCAGGTGCCATTGCAGCGTACGTCTTTCGGGCCGTATTCGCGTGCGATGATCCGCATCTGCAAAGAGGAATCGTTCCACCAGCGGCAGGGCTACGACATCATGATGAAGATGGCGCGCGGCACGGATGCGCAAAAGAAGATGGCGCAAAACGCGTTGGACCGGTTCTGGTATCCGTCTTTGATGATGTTCGGCCCATCTGATGCCGAAAGCGTGCATTCCACGCAATCCATGGCATGGAAGATCAAGATGAACACGAACGACGAATTGCGCCAGAAATTTGTGGATCAGACCGTGCCACAAGCCGAATTCCTTGGATTGACCGTGCCGGACAAGGATTTGGCGTGGAATGAGGACAAGGGCGGATACGATTTTTCACAACCCGACTGGTCCGAGTTTTACGATGTGCTCAAAGGCAACGGACCGTGCAACACCGAACGCCTGGCAGCGCGCAACAAGGCCTGGGATGACGGCGCTTGGGTGCGTGATGGGCTGTTGGCACACGCAGAAAAGCGTGCAGCCAGAAAGGTGGCGGCGGAATGAGTTCTCCCAATTCGGCATATCCCGACACGCCCGACACCAAGCAAGCAACCCGCCAAGCGCCACGAATGGCCATTGTGGGAGGTCTTCATCCGCGGTCAACATGGCATGAGCCACCGACATGTCGGATCGCTGCATGCGCCCGACGCTGAAATGGCGATCAAAAACGCCCGCGACGTCTATACCCGCCGCAATGAAGGCGTGAGCATCTGGGTCGTTGAAGCGCGTCATATCGCGGCGTCGTCGCCATCCGCCAAGGGCCCGATGTATGAGCCGTCACGCTCCAAAGTGTACCGCCACCCGACGTTCTTCGACATTCCGGACGAAGCGGGGCACATGTGATGTCTCAGGACACGCGCTTGGAGTTTTTGCTGCGTATGGGTGACAACACGTTGGTCCTTGGCCACCGCGTTTCTGAATGGTGTGGCCATGCGCCCGTGCTTGAAGAAGACATCGCACTCGCCAATACGGCGCTGGATTTGATCGGTCAGACCCAGATGTGGTTGGGACTTGCCGGTGAGATCGAAGGGGCAGGGCGGTCTGCCGACGATTTGGCAATGCTGCGTGATGTCTGGGATTTCCGCAGTGTGTTGCTGGTCGAACAGCCCAACGGCGATTTCGGTCAGACCATGATGCGCCAGTTCTTGTTCGACGCGTGGCATGTGCTGCAACTGGCGGCGCTTGAACAATCAGCCGACCCGCGCATCGCCGAGATCGCGGCCAAAGCCTCCAAAGAGGCTCAATACCATTTGGAGCGGTCATCGGACACGGTTGTCGGTCTGGGTGATGGCACGGATGAAAGTCACCGTCGCATGCAATCGGCGCTGGAATTGCTGTGGCCATATGTGGGTGAATTATTCGAAGATGATGCGGTGGATCAGGCTGTGGCGAAAGACGGTCTTGCGCCATTGCCCTCGTCACTCCGCGAAGCATTCGATGCCAATATCGAGCGCGTTATGGCAGAGGCAACACTGGTCTTACCCGACAGTCGTTTTGCACATCAGGGTGGCAAATCGGGCGCCCGTCATAGCGAGCACTTGGGCCATATCCTGACGCAGATGCAATGGTTACAACGCGCTTATCCGGGTGCCACTTGGTGATATGAAACCTGCGGTTTCTGATATCTGGGCATGGCTTGATGAGGTGCCGGACCCTGAAATCCCCGTGATCTCCGTTGTCGATCTTGGGATCGTTCGGGACGTGGAGTGGAAAGGCGATACGCTGGAGGTTGCGGTCACGCCGACGTATTCCGGTTGTCCGGCAACGCGTGTGATCTCGATGGATATTGAAACAGCGCTGCGGGACAAAGGCATAGACAAGCTGACCATTCGCACGCAGATTTCACCGCCTTGGACCACTGATTGGCTGTCGGACAAGGGGCGTGCCAAGTTGGAAGACTACGGCATCGCACCTCCGCGCGCGGCAGGCGGGCCAGCGCGGTGCCCCAGATGTCAGGGCGAAAACCTCGAGAAGATCAGCCAGTTCGGATCAACACCATGCAAAGCGCATTGGCGGTGCCGGGACTGCCTTGAACCCTTTGACTATTTCAAATGTATTTGAGGACAGATCCGTCATGCCGCGTTTTCACCCGCTGACCGTCACCAAAGTGCGCAAAACGATCAAAGACGCGGTCGTCGTCACGCTTGATCCCCCGGCGCAGGCGGATTTTGAATTCGTGCAGGGCCAGTATCTGACGTTTCGCCGCGAATTCAACGGGACCGAAGTACGCCGGTCGTACTCCATTTGCGCAGCTCCAAGCGAGGGCAAGCTGGAGGTCGGCATCAAGCGCGTCGAAGGGGGTGCCTTTTCAACCTGGGCCAACGACGTGTTGCAGCCCGGAACAGTCCTGGACGCGATGCAACCAGCGGGCAGTTTTCACATGCCGATCGTGCCGAAGGCCGCGAAATCCTATATCGGGTTCGCGGGCGGGTCGGGTATTACGCCGGTTTTGTCGATCCTCAAGACGGTTCTCTCTCAAGAGCCGGGGAGCAGTTTTACGCTGGTCTACGCCAATCGCGCGCTCAATACGATCATGTTCCGCGAAGAGATCGAAGACCTGAAAAACCAATATATGGGGCGGTTCAACGTCATCCATACGCTTGATACCGATGCGCAGGATATTGATCTCTTTTCCGGGCGGCTGGATGGAGAAAAATGCGACCAGCTCTTCGCGCATTGGATCGACATCGCGTCAGTGGATGCCGCTTTCATTTGTGGGCCAGAGCCGATGATGCTGTCTATCGCCGATGCTTTGCGTCGCCACGGCCTGAGGGACGACCAGATCAAATTTGAGTTGTTCGCCAGTGCGCAACCGGGTCGGCTGACGCGCAAAACAACACAGGCAGCCCCCAGCACAGAAGTACAAAAAACCCAAGTCAGCGTGACAATGGATGGTGTCACGCGGCAGTTCGAGATGTCCAAAGAGACGTCCCTGCTCCAGGGTGCGCTGGACAATGCGTTGGACGCGCCTTTTGCTTGTCGGGCGGGGGTTTGTTCCACGTGCAGGTGCCGTGTGACTGAGGGCGAAGTCGAGATGCTGGCCAACCACGCACTTGAGGACCACGAGGTGGCCGATGGTTTTGTGTTGTCCTGCCAATCCTATCCGCTGACGGACAGTGTCGCATTCGACTACGACGGCCATTGAGAGCCGTTTCAGCAAGGGTCATCTTGGTCTGAATTGTCGGCTTTTGGCTGGTCAGGTCGGACTGCGATTGTCTACGACGCGACGTGCCTTGCCCTGCGAGCGTTCCACAACACCGGGTTCATGCACCACGACGCGCACGCTGATGCCGATCATGGTCTTGATGGCTTTGCCAAGCGCGGTTTGAGCGCCCTGTCGGCTTGCCGCGTCGGCCGCATCTGGTCTGGCCTCAACGTTCACCTGCATGGCATCCATGTGACCATCCTTGCTGAGTTCGATCTGGAAGTACGGCGCAATTCCCGATGCGGCGAGGACCAGTTCTTCAATCTGCGTCGGAAAGACGTTGACGCCTCTGAGAATAATCATGTCGTCCGAGCGGCCCGTGATCTTTTCCATACGCCGCATGGACCGTGCCGTACCCGGCAGCAGCCGCGTCAGATCACGTGTGCGGTAGCGGATCATCGGCAACGCTTCTTTGGTGAGTGTCGTGAACACCAATTCGCCTTCTTCTCCGTCGGCAACGGGTTCTCCGGTCACGGGATCGATGATCTCTGGAAAAAAGTGATCCTCCCAGATGTGGAGCCCGTCTTTGGTCTCCACACATTCGTTTGCCACACCCGGCCCCATAACCTCGCTCAGCCCATAAATGTCGACCGCATGCATGTCGAACGCCGCTTCAATTTCCAATCGCATCGCGTTTGTCCAAGGCTCGGCGCCGAAAACGGCCGTTTGCAAAGAGGTTGCACGTGGATCAAGGCCCTGTTTTTCGAATTCTTCCAATATGTTGAGCATATAGGACGGCGTGACCATGATGGCATCTGGCTTGAAGTCTTCGATCAGCTGAACCTGCTTTGCAGTCTGGCCGCCAGACATGGGAATGACCGTGCATCCCAATCTTTCCGCGCCGTAATGCGCGCCGAGACCTCCCGTAAAGAGCCCATATCCATAGGCGATATGCACCATATCACCGCGCCGCACACCCGACGCTCTGAGCGAGCGCGCAACGAGGTCGGCCCAATTGGAAATATCTGCCTTTGTATATCCGACCACAGTCGCCTTTCCGGTCGTGCCTGAAGACGCATGAATGCGCGAAATCTCGGTTTTGGGAACGGCAAAGAGGCCAAAGGGATAGTGGTCGCGCAGGTCGGATTTATACGTGAAAGGAAACTTCGACAGGTCAGACAGTGATTTCAGATCATCGGGGTGTACGCCTGCGGCATCGAACCGCTCCCGGTACATCGCTACATTGTCGTACGCATGGCGCAAACTCCAACGCAGACGCTCCAACTGGAGGGCGCTGATTTCATCCCGGCTGGCGATCTCTATAGGGTCAAGATCGGATTTGGCTGGGGTCAGGTCTTTCATGTGTCGGTCCCTTGTTCTTCAAAGAGCGTGCCGTTGATCGCCCGTGACATGCCGCGAAATTCAGCAACCGTTTTTCCAGAATGAGTGCTGACTGTGACGTCATAGATACCGCTCCGGCCACTCAGAGACACCTCGCGCGCGTGCGCCGTGAGTGTATCGCCGAGTTGAGCTGCGGCTGTGAAACTGATGACATTGTGCTGTGCAACTGTCGATTGGTTGCGGCTGTTGCACGCGAAGGCAAACGCGCTGTCGGCGAGGGTGAATGTTATGCCGCCATGGCAAATGCCATGCCCGTTGCAATGATGCTTTTCCACCTTCAGGGCCAGCGTTGCGCGGCCCTCATCGACTTCGATCAGTTCCATGCCGATCCACTTGGACGCAGCATCGTCCCGCCACATGGTCGCCGCAGATCGTTCGGCGCGTTGCTTTGGTGTCATGGCCCCTCATTCGTTACGTTGCGCGCGATGTGTTGGCGCCACTTTGCCCCTTTCAGAAGGGTCACACACCGCGACGAAATGGTCAATTAATGAGCAGAGCAAACTGTTCCTTGTTAGCCGCTCTGCATTTGCAAAACGGCACTGCGACGGTATCGTAGGCCCATGACGCTTGCCACATTCAAATCACTCATCGCCGATCTGGTCGGGGCGGATGCGCCACGGGTTTGGTCGCTGTTGGTGACAGTCTTCGGCGATCTGGCACAGACAGGTGACATGGATGTCAGCAGCGGCGTATTGAATGCAATCGCCGCCCAAGTCGGCCTGAAGCCCGAGGCCACGCGGGTGGCTCTGCACCGCCTGCGCAAGGACGGGTGGATTGAAGGGCGGCGTGTGGGTCGGCGCAGCAGTTATACGCTGACGGATTGGGGCCGATCCCAAAGTGCTGCGGCGAGCCCTTTGATTTACCGAACGGAACCGCTCGGCGAAGACGCCTGGTTGGTACTGCATGATCCAACCCAGACATCTGACACTGCGACGCAAGGAGGTGTGTGGATCAACAATCATGTGGCTTTGGTGCCCCATAAACCGGCCCGCGATGATGTATTTTCCGTACAAATCCATCCAGGCGATGCGCTGCCGGACTGGATCAGGGTCAAATTCTGCCCGGCAAGCCTGTCATCGGCCGCCGAGACCCTGCACCATACGTTGCGCACGGTGAAGGCCGACGTCACGTTGGTCGGACCGCTCACGCCGTTGCAGGTGGCCGTATTGCGCGTTTTGATCGTTCATGCCTGGCGGCGGATCATTTTGCGCACGCCGAAGTTGCCGGACCATGTTTTTCCGTCAGATTGGAAGGGCTCTGCCTGCCGTGTTCTGGTTGCGGATGTGTTGGAGCAATTGCCCAGACCTAGTCTGGCTGTCCTCAACCGTGATGCTGCAGTGGAGCACGCGGCTTAGCCCTACGGTTTGAGCATCAACCCTGCACGATCCGGGTTGATGCTCATTCGTTCAATGTGCGCGGATCATCGCGGCGCATTTCTCGCCGATCATGATGGAAGGTGCGTTGGTGTTGGCGTTGACAATGTTCGGCATGATTGAGGCGTCAGCCACGCGCAGTCCACTGATGCCATGGACCCTTAATGCAGCATCAACAACGGACATCTCGTCAGATCCCATCTTGCAGGTGCCGACTGGGTGATAGATCGTCTGAGCGTAGTTACGAACGAAATCCGCGAGGTCTTCGTCACTCTGTACCGCGTCTCCGGGCAGATACTCTTCGCCGCGAAACTCATCAAAAGCGTTTGAATTCAAGATTTTGCGCGCAATTTTGACGCCTTCCACACAAACTTGCAGATCGCGTTCATCCGAGAATGCTGCCGGGTCCACATGCACGTTATCTGCGGTGTCTGCGGATGCCAGCGTCACCCGCCCTCTGCTGCGGGTCCCGACGATGCCTGGCGCTGCGGTCAAGCCATGGCCTTCGGGGTTTCCAGCACCGTCGAGGATGAAGAAGCCGGGCGCAAAGTGAAACTGGAGATCCGGTGCTTCGGCGTCTTCCATGATGGTCAGAAATCCACCGGCCTCGCCGATGTTCGAGGTCAGCAGTCCCTTGCCCTCGGCCAGTTTCTCGGCCTCTGCCGGGTCTGTGGCACCGGCAAGGCTGCACTCTTGTGTGCAGTGATAAGCCACCGGGACCATCAGGTGATCTTGCAGGTTTTCACCTACACCGGGCAAGTCATGCTTCACTTCGATGCCGTGCTCTTGCAGTTGCGCGCGTGGCCCGATGCCGGACACCATCAATATCTGCGGAGACCCATAAGCGCCTGCGCTCAGAACAACCTCGCGCTTGGCATGAGCTGTCTTGCGTTCGCCGTCATGGTCAAACTCGACGCCGGTGCAGCGTTTGTTCTCGATCACGAGACGTTTGGTCATGGCCATGGTCAAGACGGTCAGGTTTTCGCGTTCCAGGATCGGATGTATATAAGACACCGCCGCCGAGCCGCGCATGCCGCCGCGTTGGGTGACCTGATAGAGGCCAAAGCCCTCCTGCTGGCCGTCGTTGAAATCATCATTCATCGGATAGCCTTGTTCCGAAGCGCCTTTCACGAAGGCCACCGACAAGGGGTTCGGGTCGCGTTGATCGGCCACGTTCAGCGGTCCGCCTTTGGCGTGCATGGACATGCCGTCACGTTCCTGATTTTCGGATTTCAAAAAGAAAGGCAGCACGTCTTTCCAGCCCCAGCCCGTGATGTTTCCGCCATTCCAGCCATCATAATTCGAGGGTGCGCCGCGTTGGTAAATCATTGCGTTGATGGACGAACAACCGCCCAAAACCCGTCCGCGTGGGGAATAGAGTTGCCGACCATTTAGGCCGTCCTGTTCGGTCGAAGAATAATCCCAATCCAACGGTGTCTTGAACAGATTTGGAAAAGCGGCAGGCACATGCACGGCCTCTTGGTCCGCGTCGGAGGGCCCCGCTTCCAACAGCAGAACGGTGGTCTTGGGATCCTCTGAGAGGCGTGCTGCAACGGCGCACCCTGCTGAACCTGCACCAATAACGATATAGTCGAATTCCATTTTGATCCTCCCTGAATACTCGGGCGCGTCGTTGCGCGGCCCTTCAAAGGAGCCTATCGCGAGTTCCCGTAATTGGCGAATAAAATGACGTTTGGTCATGCGTGATGATCGGCGGGTATTGACCCATGTCAAAGTTGTCGCACAGCAACCGTGTCAAAAGCGGTCTAAGCTATTGCATAGCATTCGGAGTTTACCTTGAGTTCGACCGATCCCGCGCCCAGCCTTTACGCTGCCAGAGAGCCTATTTTTCCACGCCGTGTCTCGGGGTGGTTTCGCAACCTTAAATGGTTAATCCTAGTGGTGACGCTGGGGGTTTATTACCTCGTCCCCTGGATTCGCTGGGACCGTGGTCCGAACCTGCCGGATCAGGCGGTTCTGCTGGATATGGCCAATAGGCGTTTTTACTTCTTTTGGATCGAGATTTGGAGCCACGAGTTCTATTTCGTAGCCGGATTGTTGATCATGGCTGGTTTGGGCCTTTTTCTGTTCACGTCGGCGCTTGGTCGCGTTTGGTGCGGATATGCCTGTCCGCAGACGGTCTGGACCGATCTCTTTATTCTTGTCGAGCGTTGGATCGAAGGTGACCGCAACGCGCGCCTGCGCTTGCACCGCCAGCAAAAGATGGATTTTCGCAAAGCTCGGTTGCGCGTCACAAAGTGGGTCGTTTGGCTGTTGATCGGTTTGGCAACGGGCGGTGCTTGGGTGTTCTACTTTGCGGATGCGCCGACGTTGATGGGACAATTGCTAACAGGAACTGCGCACCCGGTCGCTTACATTACGATTGCGGTGCTGACAGCGACGACGTTTGTCTTTGGCGGTTTCATGCGCGAACAGATTTGCATCTATGCCTGCCCGTGGCCGCGTATTCAGGCGGCGATGCTGGATGAGGATTCATTGGTTGTCGCCTATCGCGACTGGCGAGGTGAGCCGCGCAAGCACTCTGAAGAAGTCAAGGCGGGCGAGCCGATGGGGGACTGCATTGATTGCATGGCCTGCGTCAACGTCTGCCCTGTCGGGATCGACATTCGAGATGGCCAGCAATTGGAATGTATCACCTGCGCCCTGTGCATTGATGCCTGCGACGAAGTCATGGAGAAGATTGGCAAACCGCGCGGGCTGATTGACTACATGGCGCTGTCGGATGAGCCTGCGGAGCGGGCAGGGCAGCCGCCAAGAAACATCTGGAAGCATATTCTGCGTCCGCGCACCATTTTGTACACGGTGCTCTGGAGTGCCGTTGGCTTTGCTCTGGTTTTTGCGCTCTTTATCCGCTCTGACATCGAAATGACTGTGGCCCCGGTACGTAATCCAACGTTTGTCACGCTTTCAGATGGGTCCATTCGCAACACCTACGACATCCGTTTGCGCAACAAGACAGGAGACGACCGTTTGTTCCGCGTCTTTGTCAAAGGCGATCCGACCCTGCGGGTTCAATTGGAAGACACGATTTACGAATCCGTGACCGTTCCAGCGGACACCTCACACCTGCAACGGGTTTACGTCGTCGCTCCGCCCGGTTCGGCCCCTGCGCAATCAGACCGGGTTGATGTGCGGTTCTGGGTCGAAAATCTTAGTACGGGTGACCGTGCTTACAAAGACAGCACCTTTAATGGCACGGGAGCCAGACAATGACGGAGCCTCGCAGACTGACTGGTTTTCACGTTGCGGCAATCTTTGTTGGTGCCTTTGGTGTCATCATCGCTGTGAACCTCACCTTGGCATTCAACGCAGTCAGCACTTTCCCGGGGCTGGAGGTCAAGAACTCCTACGTTGCCTCGCAGGAGTTCGACGTGAACCGCACTGCGCAGTTGGCCTTGGGTTGGTCAGTTCGTGCGGATGCCCGTGATGATCAAATCCGCCTGTCGATCACGGATAAAAACGGCATGCCTGTCGAAGTGGCAGATCTGCAGGCCACATTGGGTCGTGCCACGCATGTTCAGGATGACCAGACCCCCGATTTCAAATATGATGGCGCGGCCTACATCGCATCGGCTGACCTTGCGCCGGGCAATTGGAATATTCGAATGGTTGCGCGCGCGTCCGACGGCACGGAGTTTCGGCAACGGGTCATTTTGCATGTGCGCAAGGGTGCCTGAGTGACAGCGGTCACTACAAATACACCGGCGGCCTGTCCGGGCTGTCTGGCAGCACCGGCCCAGTCGGTCAGTGCGCCGGTCACGGACGCACGCATTATTCTATCGCTTCCCACCATCCATTGTCAGGCATGCATTGCAAAGGTTGAGCGCGCGCTGTTGGCGCATCCGCATGTCAACGCGGCGCGGGTGAACCTCACTCTGAAACGCGTGATGATAGATGCGGATGCGGATCAGACGGCCGAAAGTTTTGCGCATCTGCTGGAACGCGAAGGTTTCGAAGCGCATGAGCTGGACCCCGGCGCTTTGACCGACACTGCCACCGGTGCGGCCGGGCGTGACTTGCTGATGCGACTTGCTGTGGCGGGTTTTGCATCGATGAATGTCATGCTCTTGTCAGTTGCCGTGTGGAGCGGCGCCACAGATGCCACGCGTGATCTCTTTCATTGGATTTCGGCGGCCATCGCGCTTCCGGCTATTGCGTTTTCGGCGCAACCGTTTTTTCGGAATGCCTGGAGCGCGTTGAAGGCCGGGCACCTCAATATGGATGTTCCGATCACCTTGGCGATCGTGCTGGCGCTGGTGACATCGCTTTGGGAGACATGGCTGTCCGGCAAACATGCCTATTTCGACGCGGCCCTGACGCTGACCTTTTTCCTTTTGGCAGGGCGCTGGTTGGATGCCCGCACACGCTCAGCGGCGCGGTCAGCGGCCGAAGAACTGACAGCGCTCGAAGTACCGCGCGCGTTACGCCTAGAAGGTGGTAAGCCTGTCGAACGGCCTGTGGCGGAGCTCAGGCTGAATGATCTGGTGCTTGTGCGACCCGGCGCACGGATGCCGGTAGACGGGGTCATCGTTGATGGTCATTCGGAGCGTGACCGCGCCTTGCTGACGGGCGAAACGGTTCCTGTTGCCGCCCATCCCGGCGATGATGTCCATGCGGGCGAAGTAAACTTGACTGGTCCCCTTACGGTCCGAGCGACGGCAGTGGGGCAAGACACATCCCTGCATCAGATCGCCAATTTGGTGGCCATCGCGGAAAGTGGGCGGTCGCGTTATAGCTCATTGGCGGACAAGGCCGCGAAACTCTATGCGCCTGGCGTGCATATTCTTTCTGCACTCGCCTTCGTGGGATGGCTGGTGTGGTCCGGTGACATGCGCGTGGCGCTCAACATCGCCGCCGCAGTTCTGATTATCACATGTCCTTGCGCGTTGGGCCTTGCAGTCCCAGCCGTGACAACCGCCGCGTCAGGCAGGCTGTTTCGCCGCGGGTTGCTGATCAAGCACGCGACCGCGCTAGAGCGTCTGGCGCAGGTCGATACCGTAGTATTCGACAAGACCGGCACACTGACACAGGGCACACCACAGGTGTTGGAATGGGGTTCGCTTTCGCCCGATGATCAGGCCTTGGCCCATGCTTTGGCCGCGGGTTCGGCACATCCGTTGTCCAAGGCGATTGCCGAAGCCGCACAAACGTCGGGCACAGTGCCTGCGGTCCTTGAAGGTCTGCGTGAAGAGCCAGGATATGGGACAACGGCAATGCATCAAGGGCGTGCTGTGCGTCTTGGACGGCCCGATTGGATCGGTGTACCGGGCGGCGGACAGGGGCTTTGTACGGTGCTGGATCGTGGAACCGGCCAGCCTGTTGTTCTGAAGTTTACGGATGCGTTGCGTCCGGGTTCGGAGGCGGCGGTGGCAAAGCTGAAAGCTTTGGGCCTTCGGGTGGAGCTCTTGTCAGGTGACCGCGAAGAAGCCGTTGCAGCCATGGCGGAAAAGCTGGGGATATCGCATTGGCGCGCAGCCATGTTGCCGCAGGATAAAGCCACTGCAATCGCCGAAATGCCCGGTCATGTCTTGATGGTGGGCGACGGATTGAACGACACGGCAGCCCTTGCAGGCGCGCATGTTTCGATCAGCCCTGCATCCGCACTCGATGCAGCTCGTGTCGCCTCTGATATCGTGCTTTTGGGTCAGGATCTTGAGCCGATCGCCGAAGCGGTGACGACGGCCAGGCAAGCCACCCGACGGATCAAGGAAAACTTCCGCATCGCCACGCTTTACAATGTGATCGCGGTGCCCTTGGCCGTGGCAGGTCTGGCCACTCCTTTGATTGCGGCGCTGGCCATGTCCACGTCTTCGATCACAGTGTCATTGAACGCGTTGCGTTTGCGGGGACAGCGATGAATGTCCTGACCTATTTGATACCCATATCGCTGGTTCTGGGTGGCGTTGGCCTTGCTGGTTTTCTCTATACCCTGCGCAGTCGCCAATATGACGATCCCGAAGGGGACAGCCGCCGCATTCTCAGCGATGACTGGGACGATCAACCCAAACCCTGACGTCAGGATGGGCCGATCATTTCGCAACTGATATTGCGTGCGGCCAATCTGCGGCATGTCAAATCGGCGCCATCGCGAGTCATGCCAAGAAAGTTTGCATCAAACCCGGTCGAACGGCGCACGACTTTACGCAAGGATCCATCCAGCGCGGACATTTCCGTGAGGGCAGTCGTCAGCAAAATTCGTTCCGCTTGATAGCGGTTCGGGTAGCGTCCGATGTTGACGCCCCAATGCCGCCCGCCGGAAGTGGACAGGCGCGTCACGACTTCAGGCTCACTCGATGCCACCTGGATGTTTTGGTCGGGTTCTTGCCGTGCTGCGGCAGTGCGCGCGCGCGCCTTGGGCCGCACGGACGCGAAGCCAGCTGTGCTGGCCGCTGCTGCGGGCCCGGTCGTGGTTTTGACGGCTGTTGTCAACTGCGCTTCAAGAAGGGCGGTTTGAATATCATCCGGTGCGACGCTGCTGGTGGCGGCCGCGGTTTCGATCGAAGCGGCAGCGGTTCCGGCCGTGGGCCGCATCGCAGGGCGCAGGCTCTTGCCTGTCAATCCTGAAACCCGGATTGTTTTGCCAGCGGTGCCAGGAGTGTTTGCGTAAACTGGCGCGGACGGTTTATTGATCTTTGCGCGACTGGGCGCACGGCGGAAGCCCATGTCGAGCAACTCCGCAACCTTCGCGTTGCGCGACGTCGTTGATTTGCCACCAAAAACAGTGGCGATCACACGTTCCTGGCCGCGCTCGGCGGAGGCGACGAGGTTGAACCCGGCGGCGCGCGTGTAGCCCGTCTTGATGCCATCAGCGCCGCGATAATTGGCCAGCAGGCGCCTGTTGGTGTTGGCCACATTCCGCACACCCGCATTCGTGGAGGTGCGGGAAAAGAGATTGTAGTATTGCGGATAATCATAAAGCACGTGACGCCCGAGAATGGACATGTCGCGTGCAGTCGACAAATGCCCACTTTCCGTCAGCCCATGGGCGTTCTTGAACGTGGTGCGCGACATGCCAAGCGCCTTCGCCGTTCGGTTCATCCTGCGGGCGAAAGCGGCTTCGGATCCTTCGAGAGCTTCGCCGATGGCGGTTGCGGCGTCATTGGCGGATTTGACGGCAGCGGCGCGGATCAGGTAGCGAAAAGCAATTCTTTGTCCGGATTTCAGACCCAGCTTGGACGGCGGTTCAGAGGCGGCATGCTTTGAAATTCTCACCTTGGTGTCGAGCGAAATCTCACCGTTCTTGATGGCCTCGAAAGCAATGTAGAGCGTCATCATTTTGGTCAGTGATGCCGGATGAAGCCGGGTATCGGCGTTGCGGGAATGCAAGACCTCTCCGGTGCGCGCATCCATCACATAAGCTGCATAAGGAGCAGCCGCAGCGCTTAGAGGCACAATAACGAAAATCCAAAATGCCGCGAGAATAAATAAGCCCAAACGGGCCGGCTGCATGCGCCGAGCCTTCATGATAATCTGCCTTTTTTCTGCCTCAGGCCGCCGATTGCTTCGACTGACCACATTATTTGAGACAAGCTAACATAAGTTGAATTTTCGATAAACCCTGTGAATCAAGGGATATGCATTAACTTTCTGCCATGCAGAAACGATATGTTGCGCAATCCGATGGACGGACCACGACACTCGCGATTGTGGCGGAAATGTGGCGACTCGACCGCTAGGTGTTTGCTGTGTCCAGCGCGGTGGCAAGACCGCTCAAGTCGGTCAGGCTGTGGTATCTCGGGTCGCCCATCGGCTCGGGAGCATGTTCGATCTCCCATTGATGCCCATGCGGGACGTAGACACCCCATCCACCCGCCTGGATCATTGGCAGGACATCCGAACGCATGGAGTTTCCGATCATCATGCCTTTGGATGCGCCGTCACCGTGGCGCGCGAAGATCTCGGAATAGATCGACGCTGTTTTGTCGGAAACGATTTCCACGCCATCAAATAGATCGCCCAGACCCGATTGCGCCAGCTTACGTTCCTGATCAAGCAGGTCGCCCTTGGTGATCAACAGAACCTTATGGTCGGTCTTGGCGTATTTTACGGCAGCCTCTGCATGTGGCAATAAATCGACAGGGTGACGCAGCATTTCGCGCCCCGACTGCATGAGTTGGGAAATGACCCGCGAAGGAACTTTGGCGTCAGTTACTTCAATGGCGGTCTCGATCATGGACAGGGTGAACCCCTTGATGCCGTATCCATAGTGTCCGAGATTGCGGCGTTCAGCGGCCAGCAAGCGCTCCATCAAAGTGGCTTTGTCGGTGTAGTCCGCCAGCAGCTCGGCGAAATGCGCTTGGGTGAGTTTGAAAAACCGCTCGTTGTGCCAAAGCGTGTCATCTGCATCGAATGCAATCGTCGTGATGCGTTGGCGCACGGGTCGGCCCCCTTTTCTAAAATCTCAGTTGCGTTATA
Organism: uncultured Alphaproteobacteria bacterium; assembly: GCA_942490645.1. GTDB lineage: Bacteria > Pseudomonadota > Alphaproteobacteria > Rhodobacterales > Rhodobacteraceae > CALNXN01. The sequence continues at coordinate 228,734 of CALNXN010000011.1, forward strand.
TAGACCCTCAAAGAACACACCAGATTCTCTTTATTTCAGGAGCAGCAATGCACCTAGACCCGATATTGATGGCCGACCGCAACGAGGATGATGGAGATACATCCATCCTGACCGCGACAAAGCCAAAGACAAAACGCCCGCCTTTGTACAAGGTTCTGCTTTTGAACGATGACTTCACGCCAATGGAATTCGTCGTGCATGTGTTGGAGCGGTTTTTTGGCCTGAACCATGCGCAAGCATTTGAAATCATGCTGACGGTTCACAAAAAGGGACTGGCCGTCGTTGGCGTGTTCAGCCACGAGATTGCAGAGACGAAAGTGGCGCAGGTGATGGATTTTGCCCGCCGCCATCAGCATCCTTTGCAATGCACCATGGAAAAAGAAGAATAACCGCGTGATCGCCGCAAGAGTGTCGCTTGCCCTTGACGGGGGCGGTTTCGCATGGCCGGACGCAGGCACTGTGGCTGTTTTTCACCCACCACTACAGGCCGACCTATCGGATTTTCCGCGCGACCGAACGGTGGTGATTCAACCTGATTACGTCGCCCACCAAGCCTTTGCCGGACAGGGTTTCCAAACCACGGTAGAGCCGGAGGGGACATACGCCGCCGCAGTGGTATGTCTGCCACGGTCCAAGGTGTTGGCGATGTCACTGATTGCCGCAGCTTGTGCGGCGACAGATGGACCGGTGGTTGTTGATGGTCAAAAAACCGATGGTGTGGATTCCATACTGAAGGCCGTCCGGGCACGGGTCGAAGTGCCGCTCCCGATTTCAAAAGCGCATGGCAAGCTGTTCTGGTTTCCCGCGACCGATGCTTTGGCGGATTGGGCAAAAGGCCCGGCGTTGACATCTGGCGGGTTCTGGACAGCGCCGGGTGTGTTTTCGGCGGATGGCATTGACCCGGCGTCTGCGCTGCTTGCTGATGCGCTGCCTGACAAACTCGGAGCGCAAGTTGCGGATCTGGGTGCGGGCTGGGGATTCTTGTCAGCGCATGTGCTGACCCGGCCCAACGTCGAGGTTGTTCACCTGGTTGAGGCAGGGCATATGGCCCTGGAATGCGCACGTCGGAACGTTACCGATCCACGCGCAGTTTTTCATTGGGAAGACGCGACGACGTGGAAAGCGCCCACACAGTTGGATTGCGTGGTCATGAACCCGCCGTTTCACACAGGGCGTACGGCAGACCCGGACATTGGGCGTGGATTTATCGCGGCCGCGGCGAGCATGTTGAACCCGCGCGGGCAACTTTGGATGGTTGCCAACCGACATCTTCCCTACGAGGCCACATTGGCCAGCCATTTTGCAAAGGTCACGGAGGTGGGCGGTGATACGCGGTTCAAAATCCTTCAGGCTGCGCGGCCCACTCGAAAACGCAGATAAGTTCGGATAGGGTCCAAGGATCAGAAAGGGGCAGCGATGTCTTTCTCCATCAACGGCAAGACTGCAATCGTCACCGGGGCCGCCAATGGCATCGGCCTCGCGATTGCCCGGCAGTTCGCGGACAAGGGCGCAAACGTGATGTGCGCCGATATGGATGAAAAGCGACTGATCGATGAATGGGGCGAAGCCGCTGAAGACGGTAATACGCGCTATTTTGCAGGGGATCTGCGGCAAAGGTTGACGATTGCCAATCTGGTGTCGGCCACGATCGATGCGTTTGATCAGGTGGATATTCTGGTCAATGCATCGCGTCAGGTTATGCCGACGGACGCGTTGGACGTTGAAGATGATTCCGTGCGTGTTCTACTTGAACAAAACCTGATGACATCGCTGCAACTGACGCAACAGGTTGCGCGCAGAATGATCAAGCAGGGCGAAGAACAGGAAGAGGGGCAGGTCGGCTCCATCATCAATCTCAGCTCGATTGCTGCGCGCCAAACCCGACCGGAACTGATGGGCTATTCGATTGCCGCCGCCGCGTTGGAGCAGATGACGCGCTCCATGGCGCTGGCCTTGGCACCCCACCGTATTCGCGTGAACGCCGTGGCCTTCGGCTCGGTGATGAGCGCCTCTCTGCAGTCTTCAATGATAGAGCACGACGATTGGCGTGATGATATTCGTGCGCAAACGCCGCTGGGGCGGATCGCGGCACCCTCGGAGCTGGCCGATGCCGTGCAGTTTCTTGCGGCAGAAAGCGCGGGCTTCATGACGGGTGAGGTGATCACCGTTGATGGTGGCCGGTCACTTCTGGATGCAGTCGCGGCTCCCGCGCATTAGTCCTTTCCCCGCGTCGCCAATTCGGGCTAGAAATGTGTCAACGTAACATGACACATTCAGGCGCATCTATGACAGACAGTTTTGAGACCGAAAAAACCCGCGCATCGGCGTGGTTCCGTGAATTGCGCGACCAGATCGTCGCCGCTTTTGAAGGGTTGGAAGACAGCCACGATCAGGGCCCTTTGTCTGATGCCCCTGCCGGTCGGTTTGACGTTTCCAACACCACGCGGCAAAGCGACGACGGCTCGGACGCTGGCGGTGGTTTGATGAGTGTGATGCGGGGTGGCCGTGTTTTCGAAAAGGTCGGTGTCAACATCTCGACGGTTTACGGATCGCTCGGGGAGCGCGCGCAAAACGCAATGGCGGCGCGCAAGGGCATTCCCGGCATGAAGGATGATCCACGGTTTTGGGCGTCCGGGATCAGCCTTGTGGCACATATGCAGAACCCGCATTCTCCGGCTGTTCATATGAATACGCGTATGTTCTGGACACCACACGCGTGGTGGTTTGGCGGTGGTTCAGACCTGAACCCCTGCATCGAATATGATGAAGACACGGCGCATTTTCACGCCACGCAAAAGCAGTTCCTTGATCCGCATGGAACAGAGCATTACCCGAAATTGAAGGCATGGGCGGATGAGTATTTCTTTGTCCCCCATCGCGGACGCGCGCGGGGTGTGGGTGGTATCTTCATGGATGACCATTCCACAGGAGACTGGGAAACAGACTTTTCGCTCACTCAAGACATCGGACGGGCCTTTTTGCCTGCGTATGTGCCGCTGGTCGAAAAGCGCCGGGTGCAAGATTGGTCAGACGCGGACAAGGATGTGCAGTTGGTGCATCGGGGGCTCTATGCCGAATACAATCTGGTTTACGATCGCGGCACAAAGTTTGGTTTGGAAACCGGCCACGACGCAAATGCTGTCCTGATGAGTTTGCCGCCGTTGGCCAAGTGGATCTAGCGCGCAGCGACCTCGCTCAGTGCGCGTTCCACTGAATCTGTGTTCTACCAGCCCGCTTCCGAGAGTGCGGCGCGATAGGATGGTGCGGTGCGCATTTGATCTGACATCCCCTTGCGCAACAACAGCCTGTGCAGGCGCGGCAATTGCCAGCACGGCATATGCATCACCAGATGATGCTCCAGATGGTAGTTGACCCAGTAGGGTGCAACGAAGGCCCGTGCAATCGGACCTGCCAGCGTTGTTCGAACGTTCTGGAGCGGGTTTTGTGATTGCTCTGTTGCGCCATGTTCCGCGATGTTTCGGATCCGCAAAACCAGTTGAAACCACGTCAAATAAGGCAGCAGCCAAAACGCCAGCCCGTACCACCATTCGCCTGCAAGGCTCATCACCAGCATGACGCCTCCAAAGATCGGCAATGACTTCCACAGATCGCGCGCCTTGAACGCTTGAGCGGCATCTTGCGTCGCCGCTTCTATCGCATCGTCATCTCCGGCCAGACGAAACGACATTACGATTTGCGCAATCAGCTGCTTGGCTCCGGTTTGTCCGGTGAGATCACGCAGGAACTTGCGTTTCAGACTCGCACGAGAGGTTGGAAATTTTGACGACAGTGCCAAGTCTGGGTCTTTGTCCGTTTGCGTGAAACGATGGTGCGTCAGGTGATAATGGCGATAGCTTGCCAGCTCCGCCAAAATTGGTCGGCCACAAAGCCACTCGCCGGCGAATTCGTTCAAACTGCGGGTTTTGAACAACGCCATATGTGCTGCTTCATGCATCAAGATCGCAAGCCCCAACTGTCGCGAGCCGATCAGGCAAACTGCCAAGAGAAGCGTGAATGGGTTTGGAAAAAGTGCGTACAGTATGACAGCCAATATAATGACGCCCCAGCAATGCAGCACCAACCAAACGCCCATAAGGTCAGAGCGGGTGGCCAGCGGGCGAATTTCTTCACTGCTTAGGTATGATTTCCCGGTTGTCATGGCACCAAGGTCTCAGACAAGGGGGTTTGTCGTCAAGTCGGACGCGGGGTTACTGCGCGGCGCTGTGCCAGTCGAAAAAGCCCTCTCCGGCTTTTTCCAGTAGTTCATTTGCCAGATCGACTCCCATTTCGGCACCGCTGGAAATAGGACCGCTGCGCGCGCCTTGAATAGCTTGCGAGCCGTCCGGGCGCAGCACTTCACCGCGTAGATGCAACTGGTCGCCCTTCAGTTCCGCCAAGCCGGCAATCGGCGTTTCGCACGATCCATCCAAGCGACGCAAAAAGGCGCGTTCCGCAGCGAGCCTGTGACCGGTTTCGGTGTGATGAATGGCCGCCAAAAGCTGCTGGGTATTCGTGTCATCCAAACGTCGTTCGATCCCGATAGCGCCCTGTGCAACGGCTGGCAGCATATCCGAGGCGTCAATCGGGGTTGCGGGCACATCCGTCATATCCAGCCGGTTCAGCCCGGCTGTTGCTAGAAAGGTGCATTCTGCCACGCCGTCGGCTAGCTTCTGAAGGCGGGTTTGAACGTTGCCCCGAAATTCGACCACAGTCAGGTCGGGCCGCCGGTTGAGCAACTGCGCACGCCGGCGCAAGGACGACGTCCCGACCACGGCGCCTTGTGCCAACTCGGCAATGCCTGACAGGTTCGGCGATACAAAGGCATCACGCACATCTTCGCGGGGCAGGTATGTGTCGAGGATCAGGCCGTCGGGTTGAACGGTCGGCATGTCCTTCATCGAGTGGACCGCGATGTCAATTTTTCCTGACAGCAAATCCTCTTCGATTTCGCGGGTGAACAAACCCTTGCCACCGATCTCTTTGAGGGGGCGGTCCTGAATGGCGTCGCCGGTCACTTTGATGACCACGATGCTGAAAGCTTCTTCAGGCAGATCAAAGGCTTGGCTTAGCCTTGATCGCGTTTCATATGCCTGAGCCAAGGCCAGCGGCGAGCCGCGCGTGCCAATTCTGAGCGGGGAGTCGGGGGTCGGTAAAATCACTGTCATAGGCACATCTTTAAGCGCGTCAATTTATCCTGACAACCCGTCTGTCACTTGACAACAGGCGCATGGGCAGAGACCAACAGTCCAAGACATCACGAGGACGAACATGGCCCCTACAAAAACCATCATGCGCGCGCTGGCGGGCGAAACACTTCCAACACCGCCCATCTGGATGATGCGCCAAGCCGGGCGCTATTTGCCCGAGTACCGCGCGACGCGTGCGCAAGCGGGCGATTTTCTATCGCTGTGCTACAATCCGGAGCTGGCCGCCGAAGTCACGCTGCAGCCCATTCGGAGATACGGGTTTGATGCGGCCATTCTTTTTGCCGATATCTTGCTTTTGCCGCAGGCATTGGGCGCCGATTTGTGGTTTGTCACGGGTGAAGGTCCACGCTTGTCCACCGTCACGACGCAAGCGGATTTCGACAAACTCGGTCCGGTTTCCGATATCCACGAGACGTTGAACCCGATCTATGAAACGGTTCGTATCTTGCGCGGTGCATTGCCCAGTGAAACCACGCTCATCGGGTTTGCGGGCGCGCCTTGGACCGTGGCCACCTATATGATCGCAGGCCGTGGAACACCGGATCAGGCGCCCGCACACGCGTTGATGCAGGAAAACACGGCTCTGTTCGAAGCGCTGCTGGACCGCATCACAAAAGGCACCATCGATTACCTGTCTCACCAAATTGATGCAGGGGCGGAAGTCGTCAAGATATTCGACAGCTGGGCAGGTTCGCTGAAAGGCGACGCGTTCCGCAAGTATTCGCTTGAGCCCGCGCGTGAGATAACGGCGGCGCTGAAGGCCCGTTACCCACACATCCCTGTGATCGGCTTCCCGCGCGAGGCAGGAGACAATTACATTGGGTTTGCCAAGGCAACCGGCGTGGATTGCGTGGCTTTGGACAATTCGGTCAGTGCCGAGTGGGCAGCCAAGCATGTGCAGGTTGATGGATGTGTGCAAGGCAACCTCGCTTCCAGCCATATGGTCACCGGCGGGCAGGCCCTGGTCGATGAGACACGCGCCATCGTAAAAGCGTTTTCCAATGGCCCGCATATCTTCAATCTGGGCCACGGGATCACGCCTGATGCCGACCCGGACAATGTGCAGCGCATGATTGACGCGGTGCGCGAAGAATAATCGGTGTTTCAGCCTTGACGACGGTGCTGGGCTGGCTTAGTCCACGGCCCGTTGGCGTTATAGCTCAGTTGGTTAGAGCGAACGACTCATAATCGTTAGGTCCCTGGTTCAAATCCAGGTAACGCCACCACTATCCCCTTTTGGATTTCACCCGTTTTTGTGTGGAGAAAATTGCCTTGTCTCCGGTGGCTCCGGCGCGGGATTGCGATTGCTGTCGCTTCGATGGTCTCGCAAGATCGCGTTTCGCCCTCTACGGGAAACCAGAGCAATTGGTTACAAACACGGGTGACAAGAATACTTAACTGCAATAGCAATTTAGGTAAGACAACGAGTCAAAGGCCGCAGGATAGCGGCATGACGGGTCATCAGGGAGGATACACATGACCATTTCTCGAAAATCATTTCTGAATCTGGCGGGCGCTGCGGCGCTGGCAATGGGGTTCGGTGCGGCGCCTGTGGCCGCTCAAGAGGTTACGCTGACACTGCACCAATTCTTGCCTGCGCAAGCAAACGTACCAAAGCTGGTTCTCGACGTTTGGGCGGACAATGTCGAAGAAGCGTCGGGCGGACGGATCAAGATCGACCGCTATCCTTCCATGCAATTGGGTGGTCGCCCACCTGAGTTGATGGACCAAGCCATCGAAGGCGTGGCCGACATCGTCTGGACCGTTGTCGGTTATACACCGGGCAGATACCCGTCCACCGAAGTCTTTGAACTGCCGTTCATGATGACCAACGCGCGTGCTGCGTCGCGCGCTTATTGGGAAATGTTCGAAAAACACATGAAAGACGGCGAATTCAAGGATGTGCATATCCTTGGTACCTGGGTTCATGGCCCGGGCATGATCCACACCAACAAAGAGGTGAAGACACCCGGTGACATGGAAGGTCTGAAAATTCGCGGTGGGTCGCGTTTGGTCAACTCTTTCCTTGAAAAGCTGGGGTCAACGCCCGTCGGCATGCCCGTTCCAGCAGTGCCTGAGGGGCTGTCCAAAGGCGTAATCGACGGGACGACAATTCCTTGGGAAGTGACCGCAGCTCTAAAAGTGCCAGAATTGGTCGGTAACCACACAGAGTTCGAAGGCAAGGCGCTCTATGTGCTGACGTTCGTGCTGGCCATGAACAAAGACCGCTACGAAAGCCTGCCTGCAGACTTGCAAAAGGTCATCGACGACAACTCCGGCCTTGAGTTTTCAATCTTCGCTGGTGGAACTCAAGCAGATGCTGATGGGCCCGCGCGTCAATTGGCTGTGGATCGTGGTAACAACATCGTCACGGTGTCCGAAGCAGACGCCGCAGCGTGGCAAGCTGTTGCAGCGCCAATCTATGACGAATGGGTGGCTGACATGAACTCCAAAGGCATCGACGGTCAGGCGCTGATCGACGAAGCCCGCATGTTGATCGACAAATACACTGAATAAGTCCAGTGGATTTTAGCCCGTGGCCACATCGTTGGCCGCGGGCTTTTTCAATTCCGAAATCCGGAGAGTTTGATGCATCGTCTGATGAAGCTGCTTGCGCGCGGTACGGCCTTGTTCGGCGGACTGGTCCTTGTGGCTTTGATCATTCTCACGACGGCCTCGATCATCGGCAGATCCGTGAACAAATGGCTGCATTCGGACATGGCCGAAGGATTGCTGGGCGAATTCACCCAAACGCTGCTGGATCTGGGCGTTGGTGAAGTGAACGGCAGCTACGAATTGCTCGAAGCTGGTGTGGCTTTTGCGATTTTTTCGTTTTTCCCCATTTGCCAGCTGCATGGATCACACGCGACAGTTGACGTGTTTACGTCTGCGTTTTCGGCACGTGTCAATCGGGCCATCATGGCGTTTTGGGAGGTCGTTCTGACCGCTGCTCTGATCTTGATCAGTTGGCGGCTGTTCGGCGGGGTGGAGCGGTATTACTCCAACGGGGAGACCACGTTGTTCCTGCAATTCCCGGTCTGGTGGGCCTTCGCCGCCAGTTTCGCGGCTTCTGTCGTCACTTGCGTTGTTGGCGTCTACTGCGCGGTGATGCGGGTTGGCGAGAGCCTGTCGGGCCGCCATTTGTTGCCGCAGGGATGAGCGCACCATGAGCACGCTCCTTGATCTGTTGCCCTTTGCGGACATGACACGGCTTGAACTGGGTTTTTGGTCTTTTGCCGTTCTTCTGGTGATGGTGTTCTTGCGCTCGCCAATCGGGTTGGCCATGCTGTTATGCGGCTTTGGTGGATGGTACTTTGCCATGAATGGCAACCCGACCATTCTGCTCAACAAGCTCAAGTCCGAGACATACACGACATTCTCCAGCTATTCGCTTTCGATCATTCCGATGTTTCTGCTGATGGGCCAATTTGCGACCCTATCGGGCATGTCGACCGCGCTTTTCAAGGCGGCCGAAAGCTTTCTGGGGCATCGTAGGGGCGGTGTGGCGATGGCCTCTGTCGGTGCATGTGCGGGCTTTGGTGCGATTTGCGGCTCGTCTTTGGCCACTGCCGCAACCATGTCCAAGGTGGCCCTGCCGGAGTTGCGACGCTACGGGTATTCTGGCGGTTTCTCGACGGCCACGCTGGCGGCAGGCGGGACGCTGGGTATCCTGATCCCGCCCTCGGTCATTCTGGTGATCTACGCGATCATCACCGAACAAAACATCGCCAAGCTGTTCTTGGCGGCTTTTATCCCCGGGCTGCTGGCGGCGCTTGGGTACATCATCACCATCTCGATCTACGTGCGTCTGTATCCCAAATCCGCTGGCACGCGTCCTGCGGTGCCAATGGCCGAACGCTGGAAGGCATTGGGGGCGACCTGGCCCGTTCTGGCGATTTTCGGATTGGTCGTCGGTGGCATCTATCTGGGCTGGTTCACGCCCACCGAAGGGTCCGCCATCGGGGCTGCAGGCACGGGCCTGGTCGCACTATTGAGCGGCAGCTTGAACTGGGCGGTCTTTCGCGAAAGCCTTCTGGGCACGGCCAAAACCACTGCCATGATCTTTTTCATCGTGCTGGGTGCGAGCTTCTACAACAGTTTTCTGGCGCTCTCGGGTGTACCGCAATACATGGCCGATTATGTGCTCAGCCAAGGCTTCAGCCCGTGGTTCGTGCTGTCGATCATTCTGGTGTTCTACCTGATCTTCGGCTGCCTGATGGACAGCCTTTCGATGATCCTGTTGACCGTGCCGATCTTCTTTCCGGTGATTTCGGCAATGGATTTTGGTATGTCACCGGAGCATGTGGCAATCTGGTTTGGTATATTGGTTCTGATCGTCGTCGAGGTGGGCCTGATCACCCCACCTGTCGGGATGAACCTCTTCATCATCAACGCAATGGACCGCGAGACACCGATGACCGAGACATACAAAGCCGTGATGTTCTTTGTCGGCTCCGACATCGTGCGTGTGATCATATTGGTGATGTTCCCGGCCATAACGCTGTTCCTGTTGCCGGCCTGATGGACGCGCCGCTGCATATCGACATCGCGGACAAAGTCGCCACTATGACGATGAATCGCCCTGACAAGCGCAACGCCATGAATGATGCGCTGCTTGAAGACATCGACGGGTTTTTCCGTGCCCCGCCAGTTGATGTGCGGGCGGTCGTGCTGGTTGGAACGGGCGGGCATTATTGCTCCGGGCTTGATCTTTCCGAACACAAACAGCGCGATGCCGAGGGCACGATGCGACAATCGCGCTGGTGGCACGAAGTTCTGGACCGCGTGCAAGGCAGCGGTCTGCCTGTGGTGTCCGCGATGTTCGGGGCCGTCATTGGTGGTGGGCTGGAGCTGGCCACATCGACCCACGTCCGCATTGCCGAGCCGGACTGCGTCTTTCAACTGCCCGAAGGACGGCGTGGGATATTCGTTGGTGGTGGTGCTACGGTGCGCGTTGGTCGTATTCTCGGTGCGGACCGGATGACGGAAATGATGCTGACGGGCCGGAAATACACAGGCGAAGAGGGGGTGAATTTGGGGTTGGCGCATTATGCGGCTCCGAAGGGTGCCGCATTGGCGCAGGCGCAAAAGCTGGCCGCACAAATCGCCCAGAACGCACCGCTGGCCAACTATATGATGATCCAAAGCTTGTCGCGTATTGCTGACATGCCGCGAGATGGCGGCTTTTTCACGGAAAGCCTCGCTGCGGCGTTGGCCCAGACCAGTCCCGATGCAATGGAAGGGCTGGCAGCGTTCCTCGAAAAACGACCGCCGAATTTTGGGTGATCGGGTCATGCGCAAAACGGATGGCCATCGCAGACCTCCGGCTTTCGAGCAGTGCACGGTGTTTTGGACAGGTCGGTGTCAACGTATCAGGAGCGTAAAATGACGGACCATCTTGATCTGCGCCCCCATCGTGTTTTGCGTGAGGACCGGACAGATGGGTCTATTCTGCTTCGATCCGGTTACGACGCCGAGCCTGTGGTGCGTTGCACGGGTGAATGGTTGCACCGATGGGCCAAACAATCGCCTGACGCGGTCTTTTTGGCGGAGCGTTCAGGTGCAGGTTGGCGCAGTGTCACCTACAGCGAAACGTTGGAGGCGGTGCATGCGATTGCCAGCCATCTGCTCGACCGTGGGATGGACGAGACGACACCGATCCTGATCCTGTCTGGCAACGGCGTGGATCACGGGTTGCTCACTCTGGCCGCGCAATATGTGGGCGTGCCTACGGTGCCGATCGCCGAGCAATATTCTCTGATCCCGTCGGCCCATGCGCGGTTGCGATATGTGGTGAACATGGTCCGCCCAAAGCTTGTTTTTACGGCGGATGCCGGAGCCTATGCCGATGCACTTTCGCTGGATGTTTTGGCTGAAATAGATGCGCTTGCCTCGGATCCTGCCGGTGGCCGCGCCATGGCGTTTGAGGATTGGCTGAGCCCTGTGAGCCAAGACGTGAGTGCCGCGTTTGATCGGGTCGGTCCGGATACTTTGGCCAAGATACTGCTCACCTCCGGGTCAACGTCCGACCCGAAAGGCGTTTTAACCACACAGCGGATGATGTGCACGAACCAGATGCAGATCTTGCAGGCACACCCCTTCGTCATGTCACAGCGACCGAAGATCGTGGATTGGCTGCCGTGGAACCATGTGTTTGGCGGGTCGTATACGTTCAACCTGATGCTCTCCACGGGCGGCACGCTCTATGTAGATGACGGCAAGCCGTTGAAGGGGATGTTTGAGCGGACGCTGGAAAACCTGTCGATGGTGCCCAGTACCTTGTCCTTCAATGTGCCGGTTGGCTTTGCGCAACTGGTCGAGGCACTCAAGCGTGATCACAGTTTGCGCAAGACGTATTTTTCCGAATTGGATCTGATTTTCTATGCCGGTGCATCATTGCCTGAGGACGTATGGCGCGGTTTGGAACAGCAAGCCGCAGAGGCTGGAGAGCGGGTGCCCTTGATTGCATCGGCCCACGGCCTCACGGAAACCGCTCCTGCCATGTTGATGTGTCACCAACCTGCTGATGGTCCGGGCGCGGTCGGGGTTCCTGTTGTCGGATGTGAGGTCAAGCTGGTTCCCGAAAGTGACGGTCGATACGATGTGCGGGTCAGAGGTGAGCAGATCACCAAGGGCTATTTCGACAATCCGGAAAAGACTGCCGAAGCCTTCGACGAAGAGGGGTTCTTTGTGACCGGAGACGGAATGTCGTTTGTCGATGAAAACGATCCGAACAAGGGGCTGCGGTTTGAAGCGCGGCTGTCTGAAGACTTCAAGTTGATGACGGGCACATGGGTGCGCGCAGCGGCGTTGCGGCTGGAAGTGTTGGCCGCTTTGGCACCGCTGGCGGTTGATGTGGTGATTACCGGGCATGAGCGCATGGCAGTGGGTGCGTTGATCATCCCCAACGAGGCCGCGATTGCACAGCAGGGGTTTGAAGTGACACGTGACGGTGGCGCTTATCATGCGCCTAACTTGGCGCAGGTAATATCGGCGCGGCTTGGTGCGCTGGGCGCCAATGGGTCGGGCAGTGCCAGTCGGATTACCTGCGCGATGATCGCGTCAGAGCCGCCTTCGATGGGTGACGGTGAGATCACCGCCAAGGGAAACCTCAACTTCACAAAGCTGATCGAGCGCCGCGCAAATCTTGTTACTCGTCTTTATGATCCTGACGACCCTGCGCGGATCGCAATCGAGGAATAGAGGTGCATTAAAGTGCCAATCTTGTTGTGGCCCCTTGCGACAACCTGTCACAGATGCACAATAAAGCAAAAGAGCGTGTGAATCTGGGAGGAAGCCATGCCGTCAGCAGACAACAACGCCGCGACATATTTCGTGGATCGGCACCTGTCCGAAGGACGGGGCGGCAAAACCGCCTTCCGCGAGGTCGGTAGTGGTCGCAGTCTGACCTATGAGGCGTTGGCGCAGACATCGGATCAGATCGCCGGGGCCTTCACGCGCGCCGGTATCCGCCCTGAAGAACGTGCCGCAATGTTGGTGCTCGACACAATCGAATTTCCGCAGATTTTTTTCGGCGCGCTCAAAGCGGGAGTGGTTGCTGTGCCGCTCAACACCCTTTTGGCTTCTGGTGTTTACGACACCATTTTGCGCGACAGTCGCGCTTCCATTCTCTTTGTATCCGCGCCCCTATTGGACGTGGTCTCGCCTGCATTGGCAGGAAATCCTTACTTGCGCAAAGTGGTCGTGATCGATGGTCCGGAACGTCCCGACACGATAGCATTCTCTGACTTTGTGGACGGCGCGGCCGCTCAATCCACGCTGGCCGTCAAATCAGACGAAACTGCATTCTGGCTCTATTCATCGGGGTCAACGGGGCAACCGAAAGGCGTCCACCACGTCCACTCCAGCCTCAAGGCGACTGCGGATACCTATGGGGCACAGGTCTTGAGCATCAACGAGACTGACACGGTTCTGTCTGCCGCAAAGCTCTTTTTTGCCTACGGGCTGGGTAACGCGCTCACGTTTCCGCTCTCGGTTGGAGCGACGAGCGTCTTGTTCTCCGGCAGACCCACACCTGTGGATATGGTCGGGGCGATCAACACCGAGCAGCCAACGATCTTTTGTGGCGTGCCGACGCTTTATGCAGCGATGGTCGCAGAGATGGATTTGAACGGCCCACCAATAGCTCCTTTGCGCAGTTGTATATCTGCCGGGGAGGCACTGCCCGAAGATGTTGGCACACGCTGGGAAAAGCACACCGGAGTTGCCATTCTCGACGGCGTCGGATCAACCGAAATGCTGCATATCTTTCTGAGCAACCGCGCGGGTGATAATGTCTACGGAACCTCTGGTGTGGCTGTGCCGGGATATGACGTGCGGCTTGTCGATGATGCAGGCCATGAGGTCACGGGCGATGACGTCGGCGAGTTGCTGGTCAAGGGGGCGTCCGCTGCGGGTGGATACTGGAACCAACGCGACAAGTCCCGCGCAACATTCGAGGGCGTATGGACACGTACGGGCGACAAATACCAGCGTCGTGCGGATGGTCGTTTTATCTACTGCGGTCGAACGGATGACATGTTCAAGGTTTCAGGCATCTGGGTGTCGCCGTTTGAGGTTGAGCAGGCCTTGGCCAGTCACTCTGCTGTCTTGGAGGCGGCGGTTGTGGCGGCACGCGACGCAGATGGGTTGGAAAAGCCGAAAGCGTTCATCGTGCTGCAAGGCAGCGACCGGCCCGGGTTGGAAGCCGAGTTGAAGGCCTATGTCAAAGATCGGATCGGCAAGTGGAAGTATCCCAGATGGGTTGAGATTGTCGGCGATCTGCCCAAAACGGCAACCGGAAAAATCCAAAGGTTCAAGCTGCGGGAGACCACGGAATGACGCTGGAATGGTCTGAAAGCCCTGCCGGTAAAGTAAGTGTCGGTGCATTCAATCTGGAATATGCCTGTTACGGGCCGCCGCCGACCAAGGCCCCCACTCTGGTGCTGTTACACGAAGGGTTGGGGTGTTGCGCGCTTTGGCGGGATTTTCCCGAGCGGTTGTCGCACATCACGGGTCTGGGTGTTTTTGTGTATTCTCGGGCGGGCTACGGGCAGTCGGATCCCGTCGCTTTGCCGCGCCCGTTAGACTACATGACGCGCGAAGCGGAGGATGTTTTAGGCCCAGTTCTGGATCAGGCAGGCGTGCAAAGCGCAATCCTGCTGGGTCATTCTGACGGGGCCAGCATCGCCACGATATATGCAGGATCTACCTCCGACCAGCGTGTCCGCGGGTTGATCCTGGTGGCCCCGCATTTCTTTACAGAGCCTGCCGGTTTGGCGGCCATTGCTGAGGCGGGCCAAGCCTTTGAGAGCGGAAACCTGCGTGAGCGTATGGCGAAATACCACCGCAATCCGGACGTGGCGTTCAAGGGCTGGCATGATGCTTGGACGGATCCGGGCTTTGTCAGTTGGAACATTGCTGATGCGATTGATCACCTGCGCATTCCGGTTCTTGCCATTCAGGGGCGTGACGATGCCTATGGTACATTGGCGCAGATCGAAGAGTTGGAAAGCCGGATCTATTCACCACTGGAGACACTTACTCTGGACGACTGCGGGCATGCTCCTCATCTGGAACAACAGGCTTTGACCCTGTCGGCCATTGAAGAGTTTTGCGCGCGGCTCGTACGTTTGGAGCGGGAACGCGTTGCCCTTGGATGATCCTCAAATGGGCATTGTCTTTCCCCAACATGCCTATGTTCCGGGTCAGAACGCGCGCCATCCGGAAGATTGGTTCGATGGTATAAAGGCGAGTGTAACCGCAGACACACCGCAGCACCTGTTGCACCAAACCGACGCGTTCAAGACAGGGATCGCATATTTCGAGGCGGGGTTCTTTTGGGAGTGCCACGAGGTGCTCGAGGCGGTGTGGATGCAGACCACTGATCCCAGCCCCGAGCGCGATATGGTTCAGGCCGTGATCCAGCTGGCAAATGCCCGTCTGAAACGTGTGATGGGCAAGCCGCGTGCCACGCTCCGTTTGTGCGACATGGTTTTGGCGCATCTTGAACGCTGTAAGACGGAAGACCCGATTCTTGGGCTTAGGGTTCAGGACGTAGCGGCTATGGTCCGAGCGACGCGTTTGGATGCAAAAAGTGCAACATAATGCCATTTGTTTCGAAATTCGTCCGAAACTGCATCGAAACGGATGCTTTACCAGCGGTTGAGATGAACTATAATACTTAATCAGGCATTGGTGCACGTATGTTTTGCGCCATGAGGGAGAAAACAGATGACCAAGCGTATCGATTTTCAGGTCGACCCAACGGCCATGCGGCATTGGCGGGTCGACTACGATGGTCCTGTCGCCAACCTATATATGGACGTGGACGAAACGGCGGGCTTGTTCGAAGGGTATGACCTCAAGCTCAATTCCTATGACCTGGGCGTTGATATCGAGCTGGCGGATATCGTGCAGCGGATGCGATTTGAGCATCCTGAGGTCAAGGTGGTTGTGCTGCGATCGGCCAAGGACAAGGTTTTTTGTGCGGGCGCTAATATTAGGATGTTGGGTGGCGCTGCACATGCGCATAAGGTCAATTTCTGCAAATTCACAAATGAAACGCGCAATACATACGAGGCTGCGCTGACTGACAGCGGCCAAAACTACATCTGCGCGGTGCGAGGAGCCTGCGCGGGGGGAGGCTATGAACTGGCTTTGGCGTGCAATCACATCATGCTGACCGATGACAGTACATCTTCGGTGGCTTTGCCGGAGGTTCCGTTGCTTGCGGTGTTGCCGGGAACGGGTGGGCTGACACGGGTCACAGACAAGCGCAAAGTGCGCCGTGATCTGGCCGATGTGTTTTGTTCTGTCGAAGAGGGCGTGAAAGGTAAACGCGCGTTGCAATGGGGTCTGGTTGACGAGGTCATTCCGAATTCCAAATTCGATGAAGCGGTGGTCGCCAGAGCGCAAGAGCTTGCCCAGACATCCGAAAAACCAGACGTTGCCAAGGGCATTGAATTGCCCCCGTTGGAGCGGAGTTTTGACGACAATGGCGTAACCTATTCAACGGTCGAGGTGTCTATCGACCGCGCAGAGCGCCGCGCACGGGTGACTGTGCATGGCCCAACGGAAGACGCGCCCGATGATATGGACGCGTTCACGGCCGAAGGGGCACAGGCCTGGATGCTGCGATGTGCGCGTGAGCTGGATGACGCGATCTTGCACCTGCGAACCAACGAAGATCAGCTTGGGCTTATCGAATTCCAGACCCAGGGCGACCCTGAAAAGGTCATAGCACATGAGGCGCTGCTGCTCGCGCACCCAGATCACTGGCTGGCGAATGAGGTTCTGCAACTGTGGAAGCGCGTTTTGAAACGTGTGGACATGACATCGCGCAGTCTTGTGGCGATTGTCGAGCATGGTTCGTGCTTTGCGGGCGTTTTGGCCGAGCTGCTTTGGGCCGTAGATCGCAGCTATATGATGCTGGAGGAGTTCGAAGGCGACAACCGTCACGCGGCCAGCATCACCCTGAGCAACGGCAACTTTGGCCGCTATCCAATGGGCAATGCGCTCAGCCGATTGGAGACACGGTTTCTTGGCGCGCCGGAGCATGTCACCGCCTTGCGTGAAAAGATCGGCGAGGCGCTCGAAGCGGACAGTGCCGAGGAATTGGGGCTGGTGACTTATGCCTATGACGACATTGATTGGGAAGATGAAGTGCGTCTGTTCATGGAAGAACGCGCCAGCTTCTCGCCCGATGCAATGACCGGAATGGAGGCGAATTTGCGTTTTGCGGGACCTGAAACGATGGAAACCCGCATTTTTGGAAGACTCACGGCTTGGCAGAACTGGATTTTCCAGCGCCCCAACGCGGTGGGCGAAAACGGCGCTTTGCAGCGATACGGCTCTGGCCAACGGCCCGACTACAACATGCAACGTGTTTGAATTTTGATCTAACTGCGTGGCCAGAAGCCACACGTGAACCCAATGCCTAACGGCGCACTCCGGTGTGCCCTCAACAGGAGAAGCAGATGCTCGATCTTATCAACGTA
The DNA here is from genome assembly GCA_942490645.1 of uncultured Alphaproteobacteria bacterium. GTDB lineage: Bacteria > Pseudomonadota > Alphaproteobacteria > Rhodobacterales > Rhodobacteraceae > CALNXN01. The sequence goes on from CALNXN010000011.1 coordinate 245,940, forward strand.
AGCTATGACACTCAGATCCCCAACAACGTGGGGCTCAGCTCGGACAAGAAGGTCCTGAAGGCGCTGGAGAAATGGCACCCCGGCTACATCAATTGGTGGAACGATCTGATCCCGCAGAATTTTCAGGAAAGCATGGTCTATTTGCGCACGGCTGTCAGCGTGGACCCCAAAGGTTGGGCCAAGTTCGACTATGTGAAGATGCCGGAATATCGCTGGGGTGTATTGCTCGCACCCGAAGTCGAAGGGCGCACGATCCCTTGTGGTGAGCATTTTGGCGAAGCAGCGTGGCAGGAAGTGCCCGGCGAATATCGCAACATGCTCAAGCGTCTGATCGTCATTCAGGGCGATACGGAGCCGGGATCGGTCGAACAGCAGCGGTTTCTGGGCCTGACCGCGCCATCGCTGTATGACATGCGTAACCTTTTTCAGGTCAACGTCGAAGAAGGCCGCCACCTTTGGGCGATGGTCTATCTGCTGCAAAAATACTTTGGCCGTGATGGGCGGGAAGAGGCCAACGATCTGCTGGTTCGATCCTCTGGTTCGGAAGAAGCGCCGCGGATGCTGGGCGCGTTCAATGAGGAAACGCCTGACTGGTTGTCATTCTTCATGTTCACCTATTTCACCGACCGCGATGGCAAAATGCAGCTTGAAAGCCTTGCCCAATCCGGGTTCGACCCGCTTAGCCGCACGTGCCGTTTCATGCTGACCGAAGAAGCGCATCATATGTTTGTTGGTGAAACGGGCGTGGGCCGTACCATTCAGGCAACGTTGGAGGCGATGAACAAACACGGCATCACCGACCCTTATGACATCGACAAGATCCGTGATCTGGGTGTGATTGACCTGCCGACGATCCAGAAAAAGCTGAACCTGCACTACACACTCAGCCTTGATTTGTTTGGCCAAGAGGTATCCACCAATGCCGCCAACGCCTTTAACGCGGGCATCAAGGGGCGGTATATGGAGCAGCGGATCGACGACGATCACAAGCTGACCGACGCGACCTATGCCGTGACCTCTATCGTTGATGGAAAAATCCTGACGGAAGACGTGCCAGCGTTGACGGCGATCAACATGCGTCTGCGCGATGACTACGTGCGCGACGCGGCCGGTGGTGTCGGGCGCTGGAACAAGGCCATTCAAAAGGCGGGCGTCGAGTTCCAACTCAAACTGCCGCACGAAGGGTTCCACCGTCAGATCGGTGTGTTTTCCTCGGTTGCTGTCGACCCCGAAGGCAACATCATCTCGGCGGATGAATGGTCCAAACGCTCCCATGATTGGCTGCCCACCAAGGCGGACGGAGACTTCATCCAATCGCTGATGGTGCCATGTTTCGAGCCGGGCCAATACGCGTCCTGGATCGCACCGCCAAAGGTTGGCATCGATAACAAGCCGGGCGATTTCGAGTATGTGAAGCTGCACATGGCTTGATCCACATCAATGTCAAAATGTCGCAGGCCGCACAGGCTGGTCTGCGACAGATCACGTGTCCTTCATTCCCAAAAAGGAGAGAGACCATGCAAACGCCACAAACCGCCTCGCGAACACCAGATGCATCCGCTACGCGCCAGACATGTCTGGGATGCCCCGATTGCAAAGGGCTGTGCGCCTCTTTGCTCGATTTGGTTTTTGTGCCCGAAAGCGTGTTGCATCGGTCCATAGCTGTTCCATGAACTCACCTGTCAAACAGCATCTGATTGACCCTGAAATCTGCATCCGCTGCTACACCTGCGAAATGACCTGTCCAATCGGGGCCATTCAGCATGACGACAACAATGTCGTTGTGGACCCTGATATCTGCAACTTCTGCATGGATTGCATCCCGGTCTGTCCGACCGGGTCGATCGACGAATGGCGGATCGTGAACACGCCCTATTCGCTGGAGCAGCAGTACGAGTTTGAGGAACTGCCCGATCAAGAAGACATCACGCTTGAGAGTGATCCGTCGAATGACGGGCTGGAGGCCCATGACGAGGCGGTCGCAGCCTTGTTGGCAGAAGCGCACAAAGGCGCAGGCGGCAAAGCCAAGGCGCCAGCCTCTGCCTCTAAACCTACTATCAATCTGCACAATCTAGGCCACCCGGCCAAGGCGGTCGTACAAGGCAATTACCGTTTGACAGACGCGGACAGCGACGGTGACGTGCGTCATATCATTCTGGGCTTTGACAGCCTGCCGTTCCCGGTACTGGAAGGGCAAAGCGTCGGGATCATCGCGCCCGGCGTTGATGCAAACGGCAAACCACATCTGCCACGGCTCTATTCCGTATCCAGCCCGCGTGACGGAGAACGTCCCGGTTTCAACAACGTGTCCCTGACCGTGAAGCGCGAGGAGCATGGCGTCTGCTCCAATTACGTGTGCGATCTCGGCAAGGGTGATGAGGTGATGATCACCGGTCCCTTCGGGTCCACGTTTCTGCTGCCATCAGATCCCAATGCGCATCTGCTGATGATCTGTACAGGAACCGGCTCCGCGCCATTCCGCGGCTTTACGATGCGGCGACAACGGGAGATGCCCAGCCTCAAGAATGGCTTGACGCTCGTTTTTGGTGCGCGCAGCCCGCGTGATCTGCCGTATTTTGGCCCGTTGGGTAAAGTACCGGATGATTTCATGCGCAAGGAGTTTGCGTTCAGCCGCCAGAAAGACACGCCCAAGCAATATGTGCAGGACAAGTTGCGAGAGCAGTCCGAGCATGTCGCAGGCCTGCTCAAGAACCAAAACACCTACGTCTACATCTGCGGGCTCAAGGCGATGGAGCAAGGCGTAGAGGAAGCGATGCGTGACATTGCACGTGGTATCGGCATGGACTGGACAGCGTTGCGTGACGAAATGAGGGATCAAGGTCGCTATCACGTCGAAACCTATTGATCCGACGCGCCATGACACTGGCCATTGGGGCGGCCGATCTTGGCCGCCCTACCTGCGACATAATGCCAATATGAGCTTGCCGGACCGATATCCGAGCACTATTTTGCACAATCAGGCAAGATGCGGACAATGGGCGGCCCATGACGAATGTCACTGAAATAGAAGACGCTCCGGCGCGGTTGATTGCTCGACTGGCTGCGCGCGTACGTGCTGTTCGCAAGGATCGCGGCTTGCCCCGTCGTGTGTTGTCAGAGATGTCGGGCGTGTCGCCGCGCTATCTCGCGCAGCTTGAGGCTGGCGAAGGCAACATCTCGGTTGGCCTGCTGCAGCGGGTTGCAACCGCACTGGATGTGAAAATCGAAGCATTACTGGCTGAGCAATCACCGCCAGACCGTGACCTTGAACGTCTTGGTCGATTGTATCGCCAATCTTCGGGCGACATTCAAAGCCAGGTGCGCAGCCTTCTGGCGCCACAAAATCCGGCTGTTTTGCGGGCGCAGCGTATTTGTCTGGTCGGGTTGCGCGGCGCGGGTAAATCGACCTTGGGCCGTATGGCGGGCGAGGCTTTGGGCGTTCCTTTCGTAGAATTGAACAAAGAGATCGAAGCGCATACAGACATGCCGCTTGCAGAGGTGATGGCGCTTTATGGTCAGGATGGCTATCGCGCCTTGGAGGCAGAGGCCGTGGCGCGGGTCGTGCGACAGCATGATCGTCTGATCCTTGCCGTTGCCGGCGGCATCGTTGCTGAAGAGGCCACGTATAACCAGTTGTTGGAGCGGTTTCACACAGTCTGGGTGCGCACGTCACCTGCCGAACACATGCAGCGCGTCCGGGCGCAGGGTGACGAGCGTCCGATGAAGGGAAATCCTGCCGCAATGGATCAACTCAAGTCCCTCCTGTCGCTGCGCGCGCCACTTTATGAAAAGGCCGAAGCGGAAGTGAACACGTCCAACAAGACAGTCACGTCCTCACTGAACGATTTGATGAAAGTCATTGCAACGCGTGGGTTCCTTGACAGCGTCGCCCGTGACATCTGACCCGAGTGGCGCGATTGAGGCGTTGGAAGATGCCTTTTGGCTGACGTGTGACGATCTGCTGATGCACCACACAAATCCTTGGGAATTGGACGAGGCGCTCACAGGGTCTGGCTTTGGGGTCGGGCCTTGCGAAGCGCAGGATCACGTCGGGCTGGACCGGGTATTGGAGCGCTTTAACGGGCGAGGCTCGCCCATTCTACCGCGTATGGTTGCAGAGGGGCGCATGGGCAAAATCGGTGGTGTCGGGTACTATCGGTATCCCGGTGGCGGAGGGGCGGTGATTGATCCGCTGATTGAGGATCTGATCCTCGAAGAAGCCTGGTTTTCCAAGGTGAAACGCACCGAATTGAGTGATGTGGAAATTGTGGAGCGTGTGACGGCGTCGTTGCGAGATGCTGTTGACGAAGTGTTCTTGCGCAGCAGTCTGGCGCGCGAGGATATCAGGCATTTGCTGGCTTCGCGTATTCACTACCCCACCAGCAAGATCGCAGACATTTAGCCGACGACGAGCAAGACCATCGTCGCAAGACCCCACAATGTCATCTGATAATGCGTGTTTTGCGCACCTTCGTGGCAGAACCAATACGAAAAGTAGTTCCCCACAACCAAAAAGCCGCCCCAAACCGCAGTGAATGCCGTGGCGCCCAGCAACGCAATGACCCGGCCCGTGTCGACCGAACCGCTACCGGTCATAGCCATCAGAAGTGCCACAACGCCTGCCCAAAGAAGGATGCAGGCGGCCAGCTCTGCCAAAACCACTATGCGAAATGCGATGCGCTGGATCGAACGGGATGTGATCGCGCGGTGTGCGACCTGAGCATACTCGGACGGGTATTCATCCTTCATCCGCGCAAGTGATAGCACTTCGGCGGTGTAGGTTTCATTCATAAGTGGGTGCCGAATGTTGTCGTAGACGCCTGTCGTCAGCCACGCTGCGATCAAGCCGGTTGCGACAAGTTGAGCGATCAACACGGCGATTTCCATGTCAAACTCCATTCCCACTGCACGTGTGCCAAGAAAAAGGGGCCGCGCAATCTGCGCGACCCCTCGTCATTTTGATTGGATCAGGTCCAGGCGAGACGCGCTGGGTGGATCTCAAATCCGATGTGGTGTTCGCCACCAACCAGACCTTCTTTGGTGTGGTTGTAGAGCGAGCGCCAGTATGGCTGGATCGTTACACCGTCTTCTTGCAGAAGGGCCTGACCTTCGGCCATCAGAGCACGGCGGGCTTCGATATCCGCTGTGGCGAGCGCCTTTTCGAGGATGGCGTCGAAGTCAGCGCTGGAGTAGCCGAATTCGTTCCATGCTTCGCCAGACCGGTAGGCAAGTGCCCAGATCTGAACGCCCAAGGGACGCGCGTTCCAGTTCGTGGAGGAGAAAGGATACTTCGTCCAGTCGTTCCAGAACGTGGAGCCGGGGAGGATCGTCCGCTTGACCGGAATACCCGCATCGCGCAGCTGAGCCGCCACAGCGTCCGTGGTGTCCTTGCGCCATGCATCGTCGATCGAGAAGAGCTCGTGCTCAAAGTCGGCCATGCCAGCTTCGTCCATCAGTGCTTTTGCAGCTGCGGGATCCACTTTGCGCGCTGGCAGTTCAGCGTACTCAGGATGCATTGGGCCAACGTGGTGGTTTTCAGCAGGAAGGCCACGGCCACCAAAGCCAAGCTCGAGCAGAACGTTGTTGTCGACCGCCATGCTGATCGCCTGACGAACACGCTTGTCCGCATAAGGCTTCACGCCGTCAACTTCAGCCAACTGGTTCGGGCGGATAACGATTGTCGAAGCTGTTGCGATCGAGTTTTCGACCCAGCCGTCCAATGTGCTCATGATGTCGATAAAGTCACCATCCAGCGAGTACATCATATCGACTTCTTCAGCTTCCGCCGCAGCAACCCATGCGGATGGGTCTGTGCCGTAGTCGATGTATTCCAGACGGTCGATGTAGGGACCGCCATAGACTTCGGTGCCCCACCATGTGTGATCGGCGTTCTTCACCAGCACACCTTTGACACCAACTTCCAGCGATTCAGGCAAGTAAGGGCCTGTGCCGACTGGATTGCCGACCATATCGTCTGCGTTGTGCGACGCGTGTGTGATCGCGGCTGGATAGTCCGCCATGCCGGGGATCAGCGTGATGTCGGGTTTGGGCAGCATCAGCTTGACGGTGTGGCTGTCCACGACCTGAATGGCGCCATCGATGGCCTGACCTGTTGCTTCGTCGATCAGTGTCGCAAAGCGGCCTGCCATGGAGTTGCCTTCAAGGCCCTTGTCACACCAGCCCGCGATGTTGCGCGCAACATCTTCGGCGGTGAAGTCATCACCATTGTTCCATTTCACGCCCTGACGAACGTTCAGCGTGTATTCCGTCGCCGTGTCGTTGATTTCCCAGCTTTCCAGCAGGGCAGGTGTGAAGGAGCCGTCGTTTTCCCAGATGGCGAGGTATTCCAGCCAACCGCGGCTGAAGTTTGCAATCTGCGACCAGTCATATGTGCGTGGGTCTTTCAGCGCGCGGACTTCCATCTGGCAGCGCACTGTGCCGCCTTGCTGGTGTGCTGCGGCTTGAGCGGGAGCCGCCATGCCCAGCATGGAGTAGGCTGTCGCTGCCGTCGCGCCAAATGCGCTGGCCATCGCGATGAATTCGCGGCGATTGACCGGGTCATTGCCAACCTTGGCGGCGGAGTCCACCACGGATTGGGGCAACGGTTTTCCGGTACGTGTGAAAAATGTCATGGTCTTCCTCTCTGTTGTAGCGGCATCTAGGGCCGCTTTGCCGGGCGGCGCCCGGTTCGGTGATGCAGTTTCCCTGCTTTTGATGCGCCCCTATCGGGGGACGCCGCGATACTCACGCACTCAGGCGCATGGCGTCAAGCCCATCTTCTGCGCGGACGGACACGCAAATACTCGTAAGCTTGCGGGGCTCGTCATAATTCCAAGGCGTTGCGCGGTGTAGAACGGCCCGTTGATCCCAGATCAGCACATCGTCCGCTTGCCATTTATGGCTGTAAACATACTGTGGTTGGGTCACAAAGGTCGTTAACTCGTCTATCAATGTCGCTCCTGCCTCTTGATCCATGCCCTCGACCATGAATGCGTGACTTGCGATATAAAGTGCCTCACGCCCATTGACGGGGTTGGTCCAGACAGCGCGCCACAGCTGATCCGGCCATTTGTGGAACATCGGCAATTTTGCCAATTCGGGCGAGATACGCGCACGTGAGTGAGAATATCGGTGCCACAGCCCGGTATCGCGAATCTTTGCGCGTAAGTGTTCGGGCATATCGGCCCAACCTGCGCGTGTGGAAGCCAATTCCGTTGCGCCACCGGTTTGCGTGATGACGCGCCCGATTAGAATGTTGGTCAGAGCGGGCACCGGCAGGAATGTACTGTCAGAGTGCCATAACATGTTGGACTTCAAATGAAGCGTATGCAGGTCCATTTCACCACTGACTGTGCCATCTTCGCGGATGTTGCTGACTTCGGGCACCGTGAAGGTTTCGCCGTCCTTGCGCTCGTCGGCATTGCGGTCCTCGATGGGGCCAAACATCTGCGCCAGCCGCATGTGATCCTCGTTCGTCAGGTTTTGTCCGCGCAAGAGCAAAACGGAGTGTTCTTCAAACGCCGCGCGCAGTGCTTTGTATCCGGCCGCGTCGATCGTCTTGAGATCAAAATCATGAATCTCGACGCCGAAACGGTCTGTCAGAGGCGTTGTTTGCAATGTCATTTTGTGTCCCCCATTGCTTCGATTTCTTCTGGAGTGAGGTCTTTGACTTTGGGCCAGACCGCCGATTTGGCGGCGTTCAAAAGCCCTTTGGGATCCATACGCTTTTTCCACGCCAGATGCCGGTAATCGGCGTTTTTCAATCCACCGCCTTCGACCCGCCATGTGTGCGCGTCATAAACAGGAAACCCATTGTCCTCATAGGTCTGGTTGATTTCGGCCAGACGTTCAGGGGTGGAATACCAGATAATTGGCAGATCAAAGGTCACGATTTCGCCGCCGACGCGGGCAAATTCATGGTGCATCCACACGTCATCCCCCAATTTCGGGCGTAGTGCACCGATCGCATCCGGGTCCGGTGGCGTTGGGCAGCCGACCTGCTGGTAAGTGGCTTTGCGGTCAGCTTTCAGAACTTGCAGCGTCGTATGGTTATAAGAAAAGTCGAAAACATGTGGCAACTTGGCCGCCAGCCGTTCGTCTTCTGTCAGGGTCAGGTCCACATGTCCGCCCTGGGCCGCGATCAAGGCTTTGAACCGGTCGACATCCTGCTTCGGCAGCAGTGAGACCAAGAGGTGCTTTTCAGGGCGGATGTGCCCATCCAGTTTTGGAAAATAGGCACAAATGCGGGCATCTACCGTCGTCAAAAGTTTACGGTGAATGTCTGGTGATTGCGCAAGTGCGTAGCCCGCGGCGTAAGCTTCTTGGTAGGTATCGAAGGTTGCCATGCATCCGACCCAATCCTGCGTCGGCACTGTGCGCAAGGTGACCTCAGTGATGACCCCGTTCAGCCCCCATGCATGGTGTATCTGCAAGACGTCTGAACCTTCAAAGAGGTGCTCTTTTGGTTCTTCTTCGACTGACATCGCCTTGAGCGAAATGATGTTGCCCGGATCGCGCAACGCACCGTTGGCGATGGAGCCAATCCCGGCGGAGCCGCCCGCCACAAAACCGCCCACCGTCGCAATATCCTGGGTCGAGGGGAACATCGCCATTTCCCAGCCCTGCGCGATCAGTTCCGCGTTGATATCCGCCATCAGGGCACCGGCCTGCGCGCGCACGAAGCCTGCGCCGATTTCCAGCACTTTGTTCATGCCTGTGGTCTCAACGATCAACCCACCTTCCATTGGTACGGCTTGCCCATAGTTGCCGGTGCCGCCGCCGCGCAACACTACTGGTGCATCCTGAGCATAGGCCGTGGCTAGCACATGGCGCATTTCCTCGCTGGATTTCGGGCGTGCGACCAGATCGCCAAAACACGTGCGCAATTCGGCATTCAGGATCGGGCTGTACCAAAAGAAATCGCGGCTGCGTTTCTTGACCAGAACGGTTTCGTCAATGATCTCAACCGGGGTCAGAGCCTTGGCAAAAGCGCCCCAGTCGATGTCTGTTTTGCCGGAAATAGACGTCATCCTTGATGTTCCTTAGTGAGTGCGGACAAGGGTTTCAAAGGGCTGCGCCCCGCAACGATGTCTGCAAGGTTTTGGGTATCAGCGATCAAGAGGTCTTGGATGTGTGCCCCGTCGATGAACACCGCATCCAATCCCAAAGCGCGTCGCGCATCGGTGGTAATTGATGGCAGCCAGCGACCGAGCGGCGGATCAAGATGTGCCGACAGGCACGCCAGATGCAGAGCGGCCATCGGGTCATGCGCGCCCATTGGGCAAAAGGCATCCGCCACGTTGTCAGAGCCGATCACGATGGGCACATCCGCCGCTCGCAATTCCAGCAACCGGGTGATGCCACGCCTGTCCGGGGTGCCTTTGGTGCGGCCTTGCAGGTAGAGGTTGGTCGTCGGCAAGGCACATATCGCAATGCCAGCGCGCTGCAGCTTGCCCGTTATGCGCGCAAACGCGTCTGGTGTTCGGTCCATAAGGCTCACGGCATGCCCGCACAAAATGGGCCCTTCGAACCCGGTGGCAATAGCGGTGTCGGCGATTGCTTCCAATCCGTTGAAATCCCCATGCCCTTCGTCGACGTGAAAATCGAGCGCAAGGCCATGCCGTTCGGCGGCTCGAAACATATTGCGCAAGCCGTCCGCAATGCTCTGATGATGCAGAACGAAACTGCCAAGGACACCGCAGCCCTCACTGACGGTTTTTGCAACGCTGTCGCAGAACGCGCGGTCAGCCATCTGGTCGATCCCGGTGAGGGCGGCGCGTTGAAACGTGACCTCGGAGGCCGTTTGCGCAACTTCCGCCATCACATGCCAGGCCAGAGGGGCATCGGGGGTGTCCGACCAATCCACATGGGTGCGCAGCGTCCTGCACCCGGCGGAATGTGCCTCTGACAAACCCTGCGTCGCGCGCGCGACGAGATCTTTTTCGGTCCAGTTCGCCTTGTCCTCGGCTTGTGCGGCAATCGCGACGGACAGATCGCCACCGACCGATCCCATCCGGTCGATCGTGTGGCACTTATCGAGATGGCAGTGCGCCTCGACCAACGCAGGCAGGACCGTGCAGCCCGCGTGCGAGGGCGGCACAGCGTCCAACCGGACCGCGCGACCACCGGTAAAATGAAGCCGTCCGTGTAGCGTGTCACCAGTGTCAGTGCCGCCGAACGCCGCAGGATCCCGCACCAGCGATTTGGGAATGCTCACGTCGTTCAGGTAGGCAAGGCCGGGCGGCACAGCATCAAAGCTCATGCCGTTACTGTTCCGAAATGGCGTTGCAAGAACCCGTAGAACCAATCGGCTTGTGCTGCGTCATGGCGGTACATCAGCTCGGTCTGAACAGTCTTTGATTGCACACCGGGCTGGGCATAGTCGTCTTCGGAGGCTTTGGCTTGCCATCTGCGAAAGCCTTCGATGGTGTTTTCGGGGTGACCCTGAAAACCATAGACCAGATCACCGATCCGAAAGGCCTGATTTTCAAAAAGTGCGCTACTGGCCAGCAATTCGCCATCTGAAGGAACATCGAATGTGTGAAAATGCCACTGAAACATGTGCACGGGTTCCGGGATGACATCGCGGCCCGCGTCCGTTGGCGTTACCTCATAGCAGCCAAATTCGCGGCGGCTGTCTTCTGGTGCACCGGCAAAGGCACCGTGCATATGGGCAATCATCTGAGCACCCTGGCATAGGCCCAACAGCGGCACTTTCGCGTCAACGGCCGCTTGCATTATGCGGTATTCTTCGTTCAGAAATGGGTGCAACTGCGTGTCATAGGCGTTGTACATCCCACCATAGACTACGACACCCGCCAGATCTTCTGTGACCTCACCAAGTGCGTCGCCCCGAAATGGTCGGCGGATATCGGCGTGAAAGCCATTGATCTTGCAAAAATTTGTGACGCGGTCATCTTCTGGCCCATCACTGTGGCGCACGCATAGAACACGCTTTTTCATTGTCCCTCCTTTGGTTGGGATGAAAACAGCGGCCCTTAGAAATGAATCTGTGCCAGAGATGTGGTCCCAAGGTTCCAAATTTCCGACATCTGCGCAAGGATGTTTTTAACCCGAAGGAAAGGCTGCCTTAAATGAAGTCTCTTACGCCCGCTGACATCGCACCGCCATTTGCGCGGTATTCACACGGTATTGAGTTGCCTCCAAACGCGCGGATTGTCCGGACGTCTGGCCAACTGGGGCTTGCCCGGGACGGGACCGTGCCATTGCAGGCTCAGGCGCAGGCAGAGATATGTTTTGCCAACATCACTGCGATCCTTGCCGAAGCGAGCATGGACGCGTCCGATATTTGCCATCTGAACGCTTTCGTCACGGACAGAGTGCACATGGCTGGATACATGGCGGCGCGCGATGTGTTTTTGGAGAATGTCAGCGTTCTCCCGTCCTCGACGCTGATGATCGTCTCGGGGTTTACACGGCCGGAATTCGTGGTCGAAATAGAGGCTTGGGCTGCCAAGGTTTAATGCGTTTGCCTAGTCGTCGTCGGCATGTATCGCGGCGCATACCAGAGAACTGAGAGTTTTCATGTCGCCAATTTCGTTGGCCATGATCAATATCAACCGTGCATTGAGCGCGTGACTTTCTTGTTCTGAAAGTTCTTCATGGGCTTGCATCAACAACGTGTAAAAGGCGTCGCCCTGCGCTCCGAGTTTGTCCGTCAGCATCAGTTCATTCCTCCCTTGGCACGGTTCAAGGCTGCCTTGATGGCGGTCTCTTCGGTGTCTTTGAAAACAGCACAGATATGTCCATCAGGGCGCAAAAGGTAAATATGATCAGTGCCATAACGGTCTTTGAAGAGCCCCGTGGGGTCTGCAAAACACGCGTAGTCTTGCCGCTGGCCGATGCCCAGCCGTTGGATGCCGTCAACCTTTGGCAGCGGTGCGTCGCTTGCCGACATCAAGGTGAATGTGCCTTGGGCTTCACTGATGAGCCACGTCGGCCCATTTGGTCCCTGCAAGGGGCAATCGACCAAAGCGTCGCCGGGTTCAACGGGTGCAAATCCGGGGGTTTGCAAAGACGTCTCAGCCAATGAACAAGGCCGCGACAAGCGCCCGGAGTTGATTAACTTTTGCGCAAACTCATGCTTGGCGGCGAGGGTCAGAACCTGATTGCGAAAGAGCGCCTCAATCGGGGATTTGGGCGTCATGAAATTCGTGGCACGCGACGAATTCAAGATGTTTTCGGCCGACCCATGCGTACGTTCTTCGTTGTAGCTCTCAATCAGCGCATCATCCGCGTCACCGGCTAGTACCGCCGCCAGTTTCCAGCCCAGATTATCGACATCCTGCACCCCACCGTTGCCGCCACGTGCACCGAACGGGCTGACCACATGCGCGCTGTCGCCGACGAAAAGCACCCGGTTGTGCACGAAGCGTTCCAGCTTGGCACAGCGGAATTTGTAAACGCTCATCCAGTCCAGCCGAAACGGGGTGTCGCCGACAATCGCTTTGATCCGCGGGATGACCTTGGCCTCGGTCGCCTCTTCCTTGGGGTCGGTTTCGGGGCCAAGTTGCAGGTCTATGCGGTAGATGTTGTCGGGTTGCTTGTGCAGCAACGCGGATTGTCCGGGATGAAACGGTGGCGCAAACCAGAACCACCGCTCGGGGGTATCGTGATCGCCAAACGGGCTTTGCTCCATCTCGACATCGACGATCAGGAAATGCTCCTCAAAGGTCTGACCTTCGAACTTCAGCCCCATACGCTCGCGTGTGGCAGATCCCGCCCCCTCGCAGGCGATATAGTATTCTGCCTCAAGCTCATAAGCACCGTCGGGTGTCTCAACCGTCAAGGCAACGTGATCGCCATGGTCGCTGTGACCGGTTACTTTGTTTAGGAACCGCAGGTCGATCAGATTGGGGAATTCCTGCGCGCGCTCAACCAGATACTGCTCCACGTAATATTGCTGAAGGTTTATGAAGGCGGGGTATTTGTGCCCTTCTTCGGGCAGCAGATCGAAGGAGTAAACCTCCTTGTCACCATGAAACTGACGACCCACCTTCCACGTGACGCCCTTGTCCAGCATCCGCTCACCGACGCCGAGGCGATCAAAGATTTCCAGCGTTCTTTTTGCCCAACATATTGCGCGTGATCCGACTGATACGACGTTGTTGTCGTCTAGAACCACACAGCGGACACCGCGCAATGCCAGATCAATCGCCATCGCCAAGCCAATTGGGCCCGCTCCGACGATGGCAACGGGCCAGCGTGGTTCCGGGACACTCAGCCCGGGCGGGGCAACATAGGGAAAGGGGGCATAGTCATAAGCCATCAGAATAGTCCTTTCTGAGCAGTTTGCGCAGGGTCCAGATCAACGTGCCGCCAAAGAACAGCGTTGCAATCCCAATGGCTTCCCAGCCGCCGGGGCCGGTGGGCAATCCGCGATATACAATGGCAGCGCCGACCATGATCAAGCCTGCAACAGCAAAGATCAGGCGGAACATCAGGTCAGCCTTGGTGGGACCGTAATTGCTCATATTGGCACCTTGATCTTTGCCTTGGTCATTGTCGCCTCTGGTATCGCATTAGCTTTGCAGCTGCTCCCACATCTCAATGTCGCGCTTGTCTGTCCAGATGCGTGGATGTGCGATGCCGCGCGCCTCGTCATAGGCGCGTGCGACGTTGAAGGGCAGGCAGTGTTCATAAATCGCGTAGTCGCTGAATTTCGGGTCGCATTCGGCACGTACGGCCTCCCATGCGTCCTTCAAAGTGCCGTTACGTGCCGCAACACGTGCCGCCGGGCGGTAGGTGCTTTCCACGAAGTCACGGGTGTTTTCGATGGCGGCATTGACCATCTCCTGCCCACCAGCGCATCACCCCGACCCGGTGCGATGGCATCCACATCGAAAGCCTTGATCGCGTCCAGCGTATCGCCCCAATCCGCGAAATGGCCGTCCCCGCAATAGCAGGCGCTGTGGTATTCGACGATGTCGCCGGTGAACATGACGTTTTGATCCGGTACATGGATCACAATATCGCCCGCCGTGTGGGCGCGGCCCAGATGCATCAGATCGACTCGGCGTGTGCCCAGATAGACGGTCATGCGGTCGTTGAAGGTGGTGGTCGGATAGGTCAGGCCGGGAATGCTTTCATGGCCTTCGAACAGGCGCGGAAACCGTTGAAACTCGCTATCCCAGTCTTCCTGCCCGCGCTCCATGACCATGCCGCGCGCCATCTCGGACATGATGATCTGATCGGCATTGAAGGCAGATGCGCCCAAGACACGAACCGCGTGATAATGCGTCAGCGCAACGTGGGTGATTGGTTTGTCGGTGACTTCGCGCACCTTTTCGATGACCTTGTTTGCCAGCCTTGGAGTTGCCTGCGCTTCGACGATCATGACGCTGTCATCGCCAATGATCACGCCGGAATTGGGATCCCCTTCGGCGGTAAACGCCCAAAGACCCTCGCCGACTTCGGTGAAGCTGATGGTCTTTTCGGTCAAGTCGCCTTGTGATGCGAATGCTTTGGCCATGTGTCGGTGTTCCTTGCGTGTCTTTTTTGTGAATCAGGCGCCTGTATCGGCGCATCATTTCAATGGCAAAGAGTTGCGGGTATCAGCGCTTTGGGATTACGGGGTCTCCAGCGCAGGCAGGCCAGCGTGCCGATACAATCGCCAAACCCGATGCGATAGCCATCGCCCTGCGCATGGCCCGATCAGGGTCAGCGTGTCGCCATCTTCGATGAATGTGCGGGTTTCGCCGGTGTCCAGCGTCAGCGGTTCCTTGCCGCCCCAGCTCAGTTCCAGCAGCGATCCACGCTTGTGCTTTTCGGGGCCGGAAATCGTACCGGAGCCCAGCAGATCGCCCTGCGTTCATCGGGCACCCGCTGGTGGTGTGATGCGCCAGTTGCTGTGCTGCGGAATAGTACATCTCATTGTAGTTGGTGCGGGCGATCGTGGTGGCGGCTTTCCCTTCGGGGCTGCATTTCCACCTGAGGTCGATGTCATAGAGCATCGGGCCCGGCTCTTGCAGGTAGGGCAGCAACTCTTTTGTGCGTGGGGGCGTCGACGTGCGGAACGGTTGCAGGGCCGCGCGGGTCACGATCCACGGGCTGATCGACGTGGCAAAAGCCTTGGCTTGAAACGGGCCCAGCGGCTGGTATTCCCACGGCTGGATGTCGCGTGCGGACCAATCGTTCAGCAGCACGTAGCCAAAGATCATGTCATCGGCCTCTGCCACTGTCACGGCTGACCCATGGTCGGTGGAGGTGCCGACGATGGCGCCCATCTCCAGTTCGATATCCAACCGGCGGAGGGCAGGAAGCTGGGTGTCTCGTGATCCGGTGCCTTGGTTTGACCCCAGGGGCGGCGGATGTCGGTGCCGGAGACCACGACCGTGAGGAGGCACGCCCGTTGTATCCGATGGGGATATGCAGCCAATTGGGCGGTAACGCGTTGTCCGCGCCGCGAAACATGGTGCCAATGTTGGTCGCGTGATGACGGCCAGCGTAAAAATCGGTGAATTCGGAGACAACGAAAGGCATGTGCAAGTCAACATCGGCAAGCGGAACCAGGTGCGGGGCCACTGCGTCCTTTTCGGGAGCGCCGTCCTGCAACAGCTCCACCAATCGCGCACGCAAGGTGACCCAGGCTTCCGGGCCCAAATCCATCACGTCATTCCAGAAGGGCAAATCGAACACCGGGTCGTCGGCCAGCGTGACCAAACCGGCCGCTTCGATCGCGGCCATGTCCAGCACCTGATCTCCGATCGCCACGCCACAGCGCGCTTCTTCGCCGGGGCGCGAGAATACACCGTAAGGCAGGTTGTTGAGTGGAAAATCAGTGTCGGCGCTGTTGGCGCTGTCCACCCAAGCTTTCATGAGGGGCATATATCGTCCTTTGATTGATCGTTCAGTCAGTCGCCGCCATCTGCGCCGTCGCCATCGCCGGTGTCGTCTTTCTCGCGGCGCTGCGAAGCGGGTGCTGCGGCGGGGGCCGTTCTCTGTTCACCCTCCTTGGCCTTCTTGCGCCCCTGCAGCCACTTGAAGCCGTAGAAAAACACAACAAACACAATGACCCAAAAGATCAGTTCCAAAAGGGCTTCGCTCATGAATGGGACTCCTATTTCTTGCCCGGCGTCCCATCGAATTTTTTCTCAAGGCTCTCCCAGCAATCTATATAGTCGTCTTGCAAAGGCGCTTCCACCGCTGCAAATCGCGTCAGGTGCTGTGGAAAGCGCGTCTCGAACATGAATGACATCGTGTTGTCGAGTTTTTCAGCCACAAGGTCTGCGTTGGAAGCTCCCTCAAAGGCGTTCTTGTCAGGCCCGTGCGGCAGCATCATGTTGTGCAGGCTCATGCCGCCAGGGATGAAACCCTGCGGTTTTGCATCGTATTGCCCATAAATATTGCCCATCAGTTCGGACATGATGTTCTTGTGATACCAAGGTGGGCGGAACGTGTCTTCGGCCACCATCCAGCGTTCGCGGAAGAGGACGAAATCGATATTCGCCGTGCCGGGTTGGCCGGAAGGGGCCGTCAGAACCGTAAAGATCGACGGATCGGGGTGATCGAACAGGATGGAGCCGACCGGGCAATAGGTGCGCAGATCGTATTTCACCGGCGCGTAATTGCCATGCCACGCAACAACATCCAGCGGGCTGTGCCCGATATGCGTAATGTGGAATTGCCCGCACCATTTGATCGTTACAGTTGAAGGTGTTTCACGGTCCTCAAACGCAGCGACGGGCGTTTTGAAATCACGTCGGTTGGCCATGCAGTTGGCACCAATTGGGCCACGTCCGGGCAGCTCGAACTTTTGCCCATAGTTCTCGCAGACAAACCCTCGTGCCGGCCCCTCGAGTACCTCCACCCGGTAAAGCAACCCGCGCGGGATGATTGCGATCTCCTTGGGCTCCAGATCAATAACGCCCAGTTCTGTGCAAAACCGCAACCGACCTTCTTGTGGGACGATCAAAAGCTCTGAATCGGCGGAGAAAAAATATGCGTCCTGCATGGATTCAGTGACCAGATAGATATGGGTCGCCATGCCGACTTGGGTGTTGACGTCGCCTGCCGTGGTCATTGTGCGCATGCCTGTCAGCCAGGTCAGCGCCTCTTGGGTATGGGGCACAGGATCCCAGCGATACTGGCCCAGACTGGTCACGTCCGGGTCCACGTTCGGTGCGGACTTCCAATAGGGAAGATCGATCTTTTCATAGCGATGCGAATGCTTGACCGACGGACGAATGCGGTAGCACCACGTACGTTCGTTCTGGTGGCTGGGTGCTGTAAAGGCGGTGCCGCTGAGCTGCTCACCATAAAGCCCGTAATTGCATTTTTGCGGGCTGTTCATGCCTTGGGGCAATGCGCCGGGCAGGGCTTCGGTTTCAAAATCATTGCCGAAACCGGGCATATACCCTTCGGTCGTGCCTTTTGAATTGGCGTCTTGCGTCATGTTAGACGGTGCGATGTGGCGATTCATCCTGGCCTCCCTTGCAAAATCTGTTGCGGGTGTAATAGTTGATTTTGTAACTAACAAGATGAGATATTCCCCGTGCCTGAAAACGATGAGTTCGATCTGCGGTCGTTTTTGCCCTACCTGCTCAATCAGGCCGCCGAAGCCAGCAGCCTCGGTTTCCAACAGGTCTACAAGGATCGATACGGGATTTTACGCGCGGAATGGCGAGTGCTTTTTCATCTGGGTATGTTTGGTCAAATGACTGCGAGCGAGATCGGTGCGGCCGCCAAGATGCACAAAACCAAGATCAGCCGGGCCGTGCAACGCCTGTCGGAACGTCGCTTTGTCACTCGAAGCCGTGATGCGGCGGACAGGCGGGTGGAACACTTGGATCTCACGCCAAAGGGGCTGGCCGCATACAATGATCTTTATGGTGTTGCGCGTGACTACGACGCGGCGCTGACATTGGAGTTAACTGCGCACGAGACACGCGTGCTACGGCAGGCTTTGAAAAAACTTGGACAATCCGGCGACGACTGGCTGACCTGAGCCATTGCCCGGCGAGGCAGAGATCGGCGCACCAATCTCCGTCAAATGTGTTGGCTGCGCATCTGGCGGCGTTTGTTCCACCCCAAAAGGGCATCGTTGCCGATGAAGTGATCGTTCGACGGCAAGAGCATCGACAGGAAGGTGACATAGAGCGACGACGTGGGCGTCACGTTAAGTGTGCCGCTGACTGTTGCGCGGGGCTAGACCGGAGGCGGGCCGCAGGGCGCGGGCAAGAAAAGACCAACGGCAAGACGCTCTGCGGCAATTGCCGATTGGTCCGCTGTTTCAGCGATCAACTCGAAGCCTGCAGAGGCCGTGCCCATGTTGTCAAAGGCGTCAAAGGGGCCATTGTGCAGCGCGGTATAAAGCGGTGTGATCGACAACCCACCCGCGGATCGATTGTTCGTCACTTTGGTTTTCAGTGTGGCGGTTTGCGCAGCTAGCCCGCTGCTGGCTGCAATCAGTGTCGCCGCCAAATCGGTCTTTGTTCCGCATCGATTTAACATCTCAAACTCCTGTCAGACATATTGCCCTTGTTGGGCTGTCGGACGCTAAGCTGGGAAGTCAAACACGGCACAGATACATGCGCGTGACTATAGCGTGTCTCTTGCAGGCGTGAAAAAGATAAATTTTTTAGTGACTCAGACCGCGTGGTCAGAAATCTACCGTTACGCCGGGCAGTTCCAACGCTTTCATCAAATCGCGCAACTCTTGACGGGCGGCCACGTTTGAGATGTTGAGTTGCTTGACGCCGATGTCTTTGAGATCCAGCAACGTCAGCCCGCGCGGGAACAATTCGCGAAAGACCACCCGTTCGCTGAAGCCCGGCGCCATGCGAAACCCGATCCGCTTACTGAGGTTCTTGATGGCGCGCTCCATCTTTTCCTTGTTGACCATGCGTTGCGCGCCCATGCGGTTGCGCACTACGATCCAGTCGATCGGAGCCAGCCCGGCTTGAGCGCGCAATTGCCGCGCGTTCCAGACCATTTCCGAATAGACCGAGGGGCCGAGAATTTCATCGCCTGTCGCATCCACCCGCGCCAACAGGTCAAAGTCGATGAAGCTGTCATTGAGCGGTGTGATCAGCGTATCGGCCAGCGAATGGGCGACCTGGCTCAGCCGTGTGTGCGAGCCGGGGCAATCGATCAGGATAAAGTCGTTGTCCGGCTCCAACGTGGCCACGGCGGCACTGAGACGGTGATCATAGATGTTTTCGCCCGGTTTCAGTGTCTCGGGCGCGATTTCGGGCAACTCGTGCAGGTCCGGGCTGGGCAGGCTCAACCCCGCTTTTTTCAGGAACGCCGCGCGGTTCTCGGTGTAGCGTCCAAAGGTGCGTTGGCGCAGGTCGAGATCCAGCGCGCTGACTTTATGACCCAAGCGTGAAAGGGCCGTGGCCACGTGCATCGATACGGTCGATTTTCCCGCACCGCCCTTTTCGTTCCCCACAACGATAATATGCGCCATTGCCCGATCCTTTGCCCCACCCGCTTTGTGCGGTTTTGTGTTGGGGCCACTATATGTTGGGCCGATTCGTTTGGAAAGCTGTCACTAGGGCGAATTGGGTTCGGGTGTGCTTAAAAATCATCGTTTCGGTCGCAGAGCCGCCGTTTCGGTCAGGCAGACAGGGGTTTCGCCAGTGCACACACCACTTCAAGTCGCCGCAGGTTCGGGTTGAAATCGCAAATTCGCGACCGGCGACAAGCCGTCAGCCGTCCGGGACCAGTACGCAGTCGTAGGTCGTGCCAATTGGGTCTGGCTCGCGGTAGATGGCTTGATCGCCTTGGATCAGGATCGAACGGCCAAAATCGCCTGCATAACGGGTACCCGACCCTGTGGGCGCCAGAGAGCCCGTCGCAACCTCATCGCCACTTTCAAGGCGGATACTGGGCAGCTTGGTGTCAAAGAACATAATTACCAATTCATTGGCAGGCGTATCGCCGCAGGTCCATGTCGTGACTTGTGTTGGCTCTTCCAGCATCCAGTGAGCAACGAGCGCACCTTCCTGCAGCAGATATGCACTTTGGATGCACTCCTTGGCATCGGCCGCAGACCAGCAGGTGTCGCGCCCTTTGATCCACCCGCGCTGAATGCTGCGCAATGTGTTTTCAGCGTCGGTTTGCGCGACCGATTGGACCGCGTCCAGAGCTTGACCGAAGCGCAGTGCGACGAGGCGATCCAATTCGGCCAGCTCAGGGTCTCCGCAGATCATCTCTTCTGCACTACTTTGAGCTTTTTCGCAGTCAAAGGACGGCGCGTCCTCGGCCAAAGCAGGTTGGGCAAGCACAAGACAAGCGAGCAAGGGCAGACGAGGCATGACGTGGTCTCCTGTGAACAGGTGAAGCTTGGGCTTATGCGCAAACCATAGCACCAGATTTCGACCAATCAATCATAGCGCGAATTTCGTAGAGACGCGAAAACCAAAAAAGGCTGTCCCTCTTGGGACAGCCTTTTGAATTGTCGCAACCGGGAGGTGCTTTAGAAGCCCAGACCAGCGTATTTGTTTTTGAACTTCGACACGCGGCCACCGGTGTCCATCAGGCGGGATGTGCCGCCTGTCCATGCGGGGTGCACGGATGGGTCAATATCCAGCGACAACTGATCGCCTTCTTTGCCCCAAGTTGATTTCATTTCCACGATTGTTCCGTCGGTCATCTTGACGTTGATCGTGTGGTATTCGGGATGTGTATCGGCTTTCATCGACCGGCTCCTTACGCGTCTGTGCCCGAAAGGGGCTTGTAGTTGGAGTTTTCTGTGATCCGTGCGGATTTACCGCGACGCGAACGCAGATAGTAAAGCTTGGCGCGACGCACGCGGCCACGACGTACCACGGTGATGTTGTCGATGTTGGTCGAATGCAGGGGGAACACACGTTCCACGCCTTCACCAAACGAGATTTTGCGAACTGTGAACGAACCCGCGATGCCTTTGCCGTTCTTGCGGCTGATGCAAACGCCTTCGTAGTTCTGCACACGGGTGCGTGTGCCTTCGGTGACTTTAAAGCCAACGCGGATCGTGTCGCCCGCGCGGAAATCCGGGATTTCTTTGCCCAGGGCGGTGACTTGTTCCGCCTCGATCTGTGCGATCAGGTCCATCTGATCTACTCCTATGATGCTCGTGGTTTTTCCACGAAGTTTTACGCGTTTCAGAGCTCCGGGGTGGATCGGGTTCGCCGTGGCGCCCGCCGGGAGGGTACAAACAACATTCCTATTGGTGCGTCTTGCAAAGCAAAACAGGTCCAAAGCCGCAAAAGCGATTCCGAACTCGCGTCGTATAGGCGGGTTTCGGCGGCGGATCAAGTGCTGGTTCCGTGCGCCATGGGCAGGTTTAAGGCGGCGCTCAACGGTTCATTAATATCCAGTGGATTAGAGTGCGCATTGGGGCGTGAAGCATGAGGCGAAAATCAGATGAGCTACCAATTTCGCACAGGTCGGAGCACATGAGCGTTCACGGCAAGGCAGGCACCGTCCTCACGCCTGAACAAGAAGATCGCGTGCTGTTCAAGACCTACGGTGGGCCGATCGCTGTGGATCTGATCCCACAGGCGCAGCGCAATGCACGCGGTGACATGGTGATCCGTGGGTTCTTCAATTCAAAATTTGAGATTGAAGTGGTCTTTTCCGGTCGCCGAACCGCAGAAGTCGGCCCCTTGATTGCGCAACTCAAGACGGTGGACAGGCATATGCGCCAAGCGGCTCTGTCTGCGGGCAGGCCAGAGCCGCATGTGGATCAAATTCGCCTCCCGGTTCAGATCAAAGGCTCTTGGCGGCATCATTTCAATCCCGATGCGGAAGGGCAGGAGGCGCGCGAATATCAACTGGTCGTGGCGCGCTGGGCCTACGCGGACAAATCAGGCAATCTGGCGCAGTTCGGCGAGGCACCCGCTTGCGCGCCGCAGGCCAAGACCCGCCGCAAATCCTATATCCTCAACGCGCGAGAGTTCGATGCGGTACAAAATTCCTCCGTACCCGAATAGCACAACATCACGTCCCAGAAACGCGCGGTGCCATGGGTCCGTCCGTAGACCTCACGAAGAAATCCGCGTTTACTGCGTCTGATGTGATGACACGTTGCCAATCCCTGGGGGGGGGAGGACATGACCGAAATACTCTCAGGGAGATGCGCTTGCGGGGCCGTATCGTGGCGGTCCGACGGGCCTGTCTTGTGGGCCGGGCATTGCCACTGCGACAGCTGTCGCAGAGCGACGTCAGCCCCGTTTACGTCGTTTTTTGGTGTGCCGCGCAAAAGCATGACTTGGACGGGTGCGTTGTCGTTGATAACAAGTGCGGGTGGGCGCGTCACCCGCCAGTTCTGTCCAGCCTGCGGTAGTCAGATGAGCTATCAATTTGATGGCTGGCCGGATGAGACGCATCTTTACGCCGCCAGTCTAGATGATCCGTCCCGCTTTTCACCTCAGGCGCACTACCATTTTGCTGAAAAACTAGACTGGATTACGCTTGATGATGACTTGCCGCGATATCCGGGGTCTGCGGATCAAACCGCGCCGCTTTAGATATCAGGTCTTGGGGTCTGGCGTCCGCTTTGCCCAAAGGTCCGGTCGCCGCTTTTGCGTCAGTGCTTCGGACATGTCCTTGCGCCACGCAGCAATTTTTGCGTGGTTGCCCGACATCAGAACCTCTGGGATCGCTTTGCCCTGCCATTCTGCAGGCCGGGTGTATTGCGGATGCTCCAGTAGCCCGCTGGAATGGCTTTCCTCTATGGTGCTGTCGGCATTGCCCAGAACGCCGGGAAGCAAGCGCACGGTGGCGTCAATCATTGCCTGGGCTGCGATTTCGCCGCCAGTCATCACAAAATCGCCTAGCGAGACTTCTGTTACGCCAAAGTGCTCAAGCACACGTTCATCCACGCCCTCGAACCGTCCGCATAAGAGCGTCACACCATCGCAGCGCGCCAGATCGCGGGCCATCGCCTGATCAAAGGGGCGCCCCCGTGGAGACATATAAAGGATGGGCCAGCGTCCGTGCGCATGCGCCTGCGCATCCGCCAAAGCCGGGCCAACCACATCTGCGCGCATGACCATGCCCGCGCCGCCGCCTGCAGGTGTGTCGTCGACGTTGCGATGCTTGCCAATGCCGAATGCGCGCAGGTCGTGCGTGAACAACTGCCATTTGCCATCCTTGAGCGCGGTTCCTGTCAGGCTTTGACCCAGCACGCCGGGAAAGGCGTCGGGAAACAGCGTAACGATGCGCGCGGTCCAGACGCCGGCAAGCTCTTCGGGTTCATCCATAAGGCTGCGCGGTTTCAGTGTCGGGCGGATGGTTTTGCGGCCCAGCGACCGCGCGGGTGCGGCGTCATCGGTCATGGCTGTCTCGCTTTGATCAAAATGGCTTTCTTGGCGGCGCGGCGGGCGGCCGTGTCGTCATATGTACGGTTGGCCGCCAAAAGCTGCAACATGACGGGGATATCGGGGGTGCGGTTTGCATGTGCGGGCCGGATCAGTTTTGCCCGTGTTCCGGGTGGAATTTCGGCAAGGTCCAGCAAAGGATCTGCAGGGCCAAACGGGTGGTGCGCGCTGTCGGCCAGATCAATGCGATGAGTGACGCAGGGCACCCGAGCCGCGATCTCGTCAAGCTGCGCGTTGAGATCAGCGGCAGATCCGAACTGCGCTTGGAAGTCGCTGTAATCCTGTCTGAGATCAAAAGACCTGACGTGTTCCCAATAGGCGCTTTGCAACCAGCTGTCGGGGGAACGCGTGGTCATGAACAGCATTGGTTCGGTCTGTGGCAGCCGGTCTAGGATACGGGCGACATAACCATAAAGCAGGTCCGGTGCGCGGGCATAATCGGCCAATGACGCGCGACCGGGCAGATGACCGCACAGGTCCTCGGCGCTCAGGATCAGGGAACGGCGCGGCATTGCGGGAAGGGTTTGCAAAACAGTTTCAAAGGCATCCAGCGCCGATTGCAAAGCGTCCGGGTCCCCTGTGATTGAATACGCCCGCGCGGCGTGAAGTACGGGTTTGAGCTGCGGTTTGAGGCGCACTGCGATCTGCTTTTTCAAAGCAGGGCGATTGGCGCGCAAAAATTTCTGGATGCTCGTTGTGCCTGTCTTGTGAAACCCGGCGTGCAGGATAATCCGGCGCGGCATGATTTAGAACAAGCCCTCGGGCGGGTCGGCAACGATCCTGCCACTGGTCAGATCCACCGTGGGTACAGCGGCAAGTGTGAAGGGCACCAAAACGGTGGCCGAGCTTTGCGGTTGCTGCACTTCGAGCAGGTCCGCCGCCCCGTGATTTTGCACGGATTTAACAGTACCAAGCAGGGTTCCGCCGGTGTCGAACACCTGCAATCCAATCAGGTCAGTGTGGTAGTATTCATCATCGGGCAGGGCAGGCAACTGGTCGCGATTGGCGAAAAGTCGCGTGCCTTTCAGCGCGTCCGCGTCTTCCTTTGTGGCAATTTCGGCGATACGGGCGGAAAAGCCGTTTTTGATCGGATGGATCAGCGCCAGATGCATCGGTTTGCCGTCCTCTGTGCAAAGCGGGCTATAGGTTTCGATGTCTTCCGGCACGGCACAAAAGGATTTCAAGCGCACTTCGCCTCGGACCCCGTAAGAGCCGCCGATTGCGCCGACGCAAATTTTGTCTTCACTCATTCCTCAACCCCAATGCAAATCCCCTCCGACATGGCTCCACCACGACTTTGGCACATGTCGTTTTGCTGAAACCGTTCAAAAAGCAAACCCGCTCCAAATGCAATCGTGATCAAAACGAGAGTGCGGATCGGACGGAGCATCGGGCGGCCTTTGGAATTGAAAAACAGCGCGCCATTGCGGACGCGCTGTTGGTGTTTAACCCGTTTGTCCCCGAAGGCACAAACCCCGCGATGCGCCCTTCGAAGGGGCCGCTGGTCAGTTTACTCGCTTGCCGCTTCTTCTGCGGGTGCTTCTTCTGCAGGAGCCGCTTCGGCTGGAGCGTTCGCGGCTTCTTCAGCGGCGGCCTTTTTGGCGGCCTTTTCCTCGACACGCTCTTGCGCTTTCTTGCCGGGCGCACCTTTTTTCGGGTTGTTGCGGTCTTTCTTTGCCAAAACGCCAGCGGCTTCGAGCATACGGGCCACGCGGTCTGTCGGCTGCGCGCCTTGGCCCAGCCAGTGTTGCACGCGCTCGGCGTCCATTTTTACGCGCTCTTCGCTGTCTTTGGGCAGCAGAGGATTATATGTTCCCAGCTTTTCGATGAAGCGCCCGTCACGGGGCATGCGGCTGTCAGCGGCAACGATACGGTAAAACGGGCGTTTCTTGGAGCCGCCGCGGGCGAGACGAATTTTCATAGCCATAATTTTAGGTCCTTTTGAGTTTTTGAGATGCGGTGCGCGTGGCGCACGTTACGTTTGGTGTTCGTGGTGATGCTGAATGACTTCAGCGATGATGAAGTTCAGGAACTTCTTGGCAAATTCAGGGTCAAGATCGGCCCGGTTTGCCAAATCTTCGAGCCGTTCGATCTGGGACGCTTCGCGCGCGGGATCGGACGGGGGAAGGTCGTGTTCAGCCTTGAGTTTCCCCACGGCTTGTGTGTGTTTGAACCGCTCGCCAAGAGTGTACACGAGGATCGCATCTAGGCGGTCAATGGACGCGCGATGCTCTTTGAGCACCTGCGCCGCGCGGGTGGTATCATCAGTCATGCGGAGGCTCCGGAACAGGGCAGCGAGAGGGTGCGATCCGTGCACCAGCTGTGCACCGACTGTGCACCGCCGCAGTGCAGCATGTGGCGTTTTGGGGTAATATCAATCAAGAGCCCAGCCTTTCGGTTTGAAGAGCGGATCGGCGTAGTGGCTGATTTCCATATCGATGCCATGCGACAGCTGGCTGTCGACAAGCGCAGCAGGCGCAGGGTGTCTGTAGACCGCGTCGCTGCCGTCGATTGTTTGTGCGTCGTGGTCTTTTTTGGCGCCAAGGCGTTCGGCAAGCCGGATGCTGTCGAGGTTCATCGGGTCGATATAGCTGACCGCTCCGTCCCAGCCTTGGGCGTAGAGATGCTGGCGGACCGCGTGGGTGGCCTCCAAGGCGTAGCCTTTGCCGGATTTGTCAGGCCAGATGACCCATGCGATTTCGGCTTCCGGCCATTTGGCAGGTTTCCAGCCACCTGCCATGCCGTAGGTTTCATCGGTGACTTTGTCGTGGATCATCCACATGCCGTAGCCGCGGATCTGCCAGTGGCCGATTTCAGCGGCATAGAGCATCCAGGATTCGTAAGGGTTCAGAGGGCCGCCCATGAACCGCGCACGGTAGCTGGTGAAGGTGGCCTTGAAGTCGGGGTAATCTTCGGGCTCTGGCCCGCGCAGGATAAGGCGGCGGGTTTCTATGATGGGAATATCCGTCATGTGGCAGCTCCCGAGGTAAGTGAAGAGTGCCTCCGGCGGGCATATTTTTGGAACACTGAAGGGGCGGTCATGCGGCTGCCCCCGCAGTTGAGTGGCGCCAGATGTCGCAGGGTCCGTCGCGCCAGTCGGCGCGGGTTTGTTCGCAATGTGCACCAAGCCGCTTTGCCAGTGCCGCGGAGCGGGTGTTGGTCGGGCGAATGTAGCTGATCGGAGCGTCCAGGTTGAGGTGCCGGGCGCCATAGGCGCGTGCGATTTCGGTCGCCTCATAGGCGATACCCTGGCCTTGTGCTGTTTTGATCAGCGCCCAGCCAAGTTCGGGTTCATCCCAGCCGGGTGCAAACATGAAGCCCGTGCGGCCGAGGTATGCGCCCGTCTTGCGGTCGGTGATGGCCCAGCTTCCGTAGCCGTAGATGGCCCAGTGGCCGATCATGGCAAGTAGCGATTGATGCGCGCCGACCGCGTCGCGCGGGCCGCCGACGGTGTGGCTTTGCTCGGACGCATAAAACATCGTCAATGCGGGCAGGTCGTCCAGCGTCGGTGCGCGCAGGGTCAGCCGATCCGTGGATATGAGCGGGATGGTCGACACGTTACATCAACCCCAGGTCAGCAGGGCTTTGACCTTCGAGAACGGGGCGGGTGAAGTGCCGGTCCCAGCGTTTTATGCATTTTGTGCGTGCCGAGTGTTCGTAGGCGGCGATGCAGGCTGGATCAGTCTCCATCTGGACGCGATATGCTTCGTAATCGGCGAGGGATGGAAAGCTGAATGCACACCAGGCCAGATCCGACGGCCCTTCGGATGGGAGCCAGTAGCCGTGATGGGTGCCGCCCATTCGGTTGATGTTGTGAATCCACGCCTTGGCGTAGATCTCGAAATCGGCTGTTTTGGCCGGATCGATTTCATATTTGAGAAAGCAGGTGATCATTTTTTCTTGCCGAACCCTGACAATCCGGGTGGCAGGCCCATGCCGCCGCCCAAGCCGGGAAGTTTGCCGCCCATCTGTTTGGCGGCAGCTTCGAGGGCTTTGGGGTCCATGCCTGCGGCCATCTCTTCGGGGGAGGGGCCGCCTTTGCCGAACATGCCTTTCATGGCCTGTTTGAGCATGCCACCCTTGCCCATTTTACCCATCTTTTTCATCATGTCGGACATCTGGCGGTGCATTTTCAGCAGCTTGTTCAGCTCGCTGACTTCCATGCCCGCACCGCGTGCAATGCGCTTTTTGCGGGACGCTTGCAGGAGCGCCGGATTGGCGCGTTCCTTTTTGGTCATTGATTGAATCAGAGCGATCTGCTGTTTGAGCATCTTGTCATCAAAGCCGGAGTCCTCGACCTGTTTGGCCATTTTGCCCATGCCGGGCATCATGCCCATCATGCCCTGCATGCCGCCCATCTTGATCATCTGTTCCAACTGCATGCGCAGGTCGTTCATGTTGAACTGACCCTTGGCCATGCGGCGCATCATCTTTTCGGCTTGTTCGGCCTCGATGGTTTCCTGCGCCTTTTCCACCAGCGCCACGATGTCGCCCATGCCGAGGATGCGGCCTGCGATGCGTTCGGGCTCGAAGGTCTCGATGGCGTCCATCTTTTCGCCCAAGCCCACGAATTTGATGGGCTTGCCGGTGACTGCGCGCATGGACAGGGCCGCGCCGCCGCGCCCGTCACCGTCCATCCGGGTCAATACGACGCCGGAAATGCCGATGCGTTCATCAAAGTTTTCCGCGGTATGAACGGCGTCCTGACCAGTCAGGCCATCGACGACCAGCAAGGTTTCGCGCGGCGTGGCCACGTCGCGCACAGCGGCGACCTGTTGCATCAGCTCTTCATCGATCGAGAGCCGGCCCGCCGTGTCGAGCATATAGACATCATACCCGCCCAGAGCCGCCTGGGTCTTGGCGCGTTTTGCGATGGCAACCGGGTCTTCGCCCTTGACGATGGGCAGGGTGTCGACGCCGATCTGGGTGCCCAGAATAGCGAGCTGTTCCATTGCGGCGGGGCGGTTGACGTCGAGCGATGCCATAAGAACACGCTTGCCGTCGCGCTCCTTGAGGCGTTTGGCGAGCTTGGCGGTGGTGGTGGTTTTACCGCCGCCCTGAAGGCCGACCATCAAAATGGGCGCGGGCGGGTTGTCGATCTTGAGGTGACCCGGTTCGCCTTCGCCCTGCAGCACGTCCACCAATGTGTCGTGCACGATCTTGACGACTTGCTGGCCCGGTGTGACGGATTTGGTGACCGCCTGACCCGTTGCCTTGTCCTGAACCGCTTTGACGAAATCGCGCGCGACAGGCAGCGAGACGTCGGCCTCAAGCAGTGCCACGCGAACCTCTCGGAGCGCGGTTTTGACGTCGTCTTCCGACAGCGCGCCTTGCTTTGTGAGGCGGTCAAATACGCCAGACAGGCGTTCGGACAGGTTTTCAAACATGGGCGAGAGGCCCCCTTTGTCGGTTGCGGGTTCTCCCTGATGTAGGGAGTCCGCGGAAAATGCGCAAACGCCCCTGCGGGCGCAACGCGCTGGCAGAGGGCGATCCCTGAACATGTCAGGGACCGGAAGACACAGTGCTTCCGGAGATTGCACGGCGTTTAGGCGCTGGGGCAGGATGAGTCAAGCGTCAGGCGGCACAAGGCGTCGTCTTGGGCGCCGCCGAGTTTCACACGCGGTTAGCTGCGGTGGGTCCAGGCGAGATACGCAGAGAGGGCCAGAACAGGAGGGGGACGGGGAGGAGGAGGAAGAGGGGGCAGGAGCAGAGAACATGGGGGGGGAGCCCCCCGGGAGGGCAGGGGAGCGAAACCATTGCCCCCATCCAATCGCGTCAAACGTGGCAATCATCATGTCTGCGCCTGCCAGCTTGGCCAATCCCGCAGCAGCAAAGGCACACGTCAGAAGCACGCGTACGATCAAAGGGATGTATTGGGTCATGACATGATCCCTGCTGTCAGCGGGTCTGTCCCGGCCTTCATGGCCAGGACTGTCTTGGAGACCATCGCTGTTGTGGTTACGCGGCAATCGCGTTGATCTGTGCTTCGGCTGCGGCGATGGCGGCCTCGCTGTCGGCCATCACGCTGTCTGCGGCGATGATTTCTACGTCGGTGATGCCGATAAAGCCCATGATATGGCGCAGGTAGCCGGTATTGAAGTCGATCTCTGAACCGACGGGTGTGCCCCCTGTGGCGACTGCTATGATCGCGCGCTTGCCCTCCAACAGACCCTTTGGACCGTTTTCGGTGTATTGAAAGGTCAGACCAGCGCGGGCTATCAGATCAATCCACGCCTTAAGGGATGCGGGAACGGAGAAATTGTAGACAGGCGCGCCGATAACAAGGGTGTCGGCGGCTTTGATTTCGGCGACCAGCGTATCGGACAGGGCCAGAGCGGCGCGTTGCGCGTCGGTGCGCGCGTCTGCGGGTGTGAAATTGGCAGTGATCCAGGTGTCATCAATTTGTGGCAGTGCTTGTGACAGATCGCGGCGGACAACAGTGCCGCCGAGTTTGGTGACGATCTGTGCTGTCAGGTCGCGTGTGATCGAGCCCTGAATGCGGGCTGAGGAGTCGACGTGCAGGATGTTATGGGTCATTGGCGTGTCCTTTGAGGGGCTGGGTTGCTTATCTCATCAACATCACCATTGCAAAAATGAACGCAATGCTGGAATATCCACATCAGATGTGAGATTATGCACATGAGGTGCCAATGGACAATTGGGATGAGATCAAGACGGCCTATCAAGTGGCGCGCATGGGCACGGTCAGCGGGGCGGCAGAAGTCCTTGGTGTGCACCACGCAACGGTGATCCGGCATATTGATGCGCTCGAAGGGCGGTTGGGCGTCAAGCTGTTTCAAAGGCACGCACGCGGCTACACGGCGACCGAGGCGGGGCAAGACCTGTTGCGCGTGGCTCAGGCGACAGATGACCAGTTCAGCCAGCTGGCCGGGCGGATCAAGGGGCGCGGTACGGATGTTTCGGGTGATCTGGTCGTGACGTCGCTGGTCAGTCTGGCGCCGCGCATGGTCCCAGTGCTGGCCGATTTTCAGCGCCAACACACAGATGTCGTGATCCGATACCTGACAGGCGAGCGTCTTTTTCGGTTGGAGTATGGCGAGGCACATGTCGCTATCCGGGCCGGGGCGCCACCGGATCAACCCGACAATGTCGTGCAACCTTTCTGCAACCAGATGATGGGACTTTTTGCAACGCGCGGTTACCTTGAGGAACAAGGCACGCCGCATACGGTCGAGGATCTGAAGGGCCACCGCTTTGTCGGACATGACAGCGATGACAGCCGAGCGCCGTTCAACCGCTGGCTGCGCGCGACCTTGCCCGAAGCCGCGCTGACCTTTCGCAGCACCGATACCCATGCGATGGATGCCGCCGTGCGGGCCGGGGCCGGTATCGGGTTCATGCCGGTCATGGAGGCACGGGCGCACTCTGATCTGGTCGAGGTGTTTGAGCGCCAACCCGAATGGGAAGCGCCATTGTGGCTGGTCACACATGTGGATTTGCACCGCACCACCAAGGTGCAGGCGTTTCTGACCTATCTCAAAGCGCGGGCGAAAGACTGGGACTCATGACACCAGGTTTGCAGGGCCATGCAGCGATGCTGGCCTTTTCGGCGCTCGTTGCCGGATCGTTTTCGCTGGGGGCCATGGCGGCCAATGAAATTGCACCTGCTGCGCTGAATGCCGCGCGTTTTGGCATCGCCGGGGTGGTGATCGGCGTGGCGATGATGCTGACCACGGGGCTGCCGCGCACGGCCTTGCAGGCGCCATGGCGCTATCTGGTGCTTGGCGGGCTCTTTGGTATCTACTTTGTGCTGATGTTCGAGGGGCTGAAAACAGCCAAACCGGTCAGCGCGGCGGCTGTGTTTACCCTGATCCCCGTCATGTCCGCGGGCTTTGGCTGGCTATTGCTG
This sequence comes from uncultured Alphaproteobacteria bacterium, assembly GCA_942490645.1. GTDB lineage: Bacteria > Pseudomonadota > Alphaproteobacteria > Rhodobacterales > Rhodobacteraceae > CALNXN01. Next base: position 277,137 of record CALNXN010000011.1, read on the forward strand.
CGCCAGATCACGACACCGCGAATGGCGCTGGGGCTCAGTTTCGGCGCATTGGGCGCGATGTGGGTGATTTTCCGGGCGGATTTCTCGGTTCTGCTGGGGTTCGAAGTGGGGCGGGGCGAGGCGATCTATTTTCTGGGCTGCGTGGCGCATGCGATCTACACGCCGATGGTGCGTAAGCTGAACCGGGGTGAGCCTGCGGTGGTGTTCACCTTCGGGATGCTGGTGGCGGGGGGCATCCTGCTGACGCTTTATGGCTGGCGCGACATCGCTGCCACGGATTGGGCTGCCCTGCCGGGGATCGTCTGGATCACGTTGATCTATGTGGCGGTCTTTGCGTCCGCTGCCACCTTTGTTCTGCTGCAATTCGCGACGCTGCGCCTGCCGAGCGCCAAGGTCATGGCCTATACGTATCTGACGCCCAGTTGGGTGATCTTGTGGGAATTGGCCTTGGGAAATGGCGCGCCCGCTGGTCTGGTGCTGGGCGGTGTGGGGCTGACGATACTGGCGCTGTTGCTGTTGTTGCGAGATGAAGGCTGATCTGGGTCAAAGCGGACAGCGCCAAAGACTGACGCGCATCAATGTGGCGATGAGGTGCAAGGCGTAAGCTGGGTTTCCGAAAGGACCCAACGAAATGCCCGCAGCCACCAACAAATCCGATCTCTTGGCGGTCACGCGCCTTGAGTTTGCGAAACTCACCCAACTGATCGGGCCTCTCGACGAGACACAAGCCCTGTGGCGCGACAACGAAGATATCTGCATCAAGGATGTCATTGCGCATCGCGCGCATTGGCTTGGGCTCTTTCAGGGATGGGTCGCCGATGGCAAGGCGGGACGCGAGGTGCATATTCCGGCGCGCGGCTACAACTGGGGCCAGCTCAAGGCATACAACAACAAAATCCGCGCGGAACTGTCCGGGTTGAGTTGGGCGGAGGTGCAAGGCTGGCTGCACAGCCAGCACGCCGAACTGCTGCGGGAACTTCTCCGCATGAGCAATGACGCGCTTTACGGCGCTCCAATGCCGGGCCAGACGCGCTGGACGACCGGGCGTTATGCCGAAGCTTCTGCTGCCAGCCATTATCGATCCGCAGGGCGCTACGTGCGTGCACAACTGCGCGCTCAGGCTTGATCAAGGCGCGTCGTCGCCCAGCTCTGTCTCCAGAAACCGCTCGAACGCATCCAGATGCACCGGCTCGAACTGCCCAAACCCCTGCATCCAGACTGAGGCGGCGCGCATGGCGTCAGGCTCCAGCTTGCACCACTTCACCCGCCCCCGTTTTTCTTGCGCGATCAAACCTGCGGCACTCAGCACGCCCAGATGTTTCGAGATGGCCGCCAGTGACATCTCGAAGGGTTCGGCCACATCCGTCACCGCCATATCGTCCTCCAGCAACATTGTCAGGATCGCCCGACGGGTCGGGTCGGCAAGAGCGGCAAAGACCTGATCAATATCGCGTGTCATAAGATTGCTCTGGCGCAGGTCGCGACAATCGTCAACCAAATGGTTGAATATCCCATCTGGCCGCATAGGGCCAAGGCGCCAGCTGCGACAGACTGACCAACCGGTTTCATTGTTCCAAAAATATGCATAAAAACAATACCTAAGGGCGCGTCGCATTGGTCGTTGAGCGCGGTTGACTCTGTGCCTTGCGCTCAGTAGCACTGGCGCAACTGTCCCATGGGGGATTTCGCAGTGCCTGATCCAGACCAACAGCGGCAACTTGAGCAGCTAGAGGCCAAGATCGAAGCGGCAAAAAAGTCGCTGGAACCGGGCCCCCGGGCGGATGAACACTACTCACAGGCACAATTGGCCTGGCGAATGGTGATAGAGCTTGTTGCCGGTCTCGGGATCGGCTTTGGCATCGGATACGGGCTGGATGTTCTGTTTGGAACGCTGCCCATTTTCATGGTGCTGTTTGTGATGCTGGGCCTTGCGGCCGGAGTAAAGACGATGCTCCGCTCCGCACAGGAAATCCAGGAAAAGAAGTTGGCCGAAGAGGCCGCGGACAAGAACGAAGGGGCCTGAGAATGGCGGATAAAGCGGAAGAAGGCGGTCTGGTTTTCCACCCGATGGATCAGTTCATCATCAAACCGCTGTTTGGTGGTGATCCGGTGCCATGGTACACGCTCACCAAATGGCGCTTTGGATGGGGCTTCTCGATCCTGGCGATCATCGCTTTGCTGGTCGTTGGCAGTTCCAAACGCGGCATCGTGCCGTCGCGTAGCCAATCCATCGCCGAACTGGCCTATGGTTTTGTCTACAAGATGGTCGAGGACGTCACCGGCAAGGACGGGATCAAGTACTTCCCCTACATCATGACGCTGTTCATGTTTATTCTCTGCGCCAACTTCCTTGGCCTGATCCCGACATCGTTCACGCCCACGTCGCATTTCGCGGTGACGGTGGTGCTGGCGTTGGCGGTGTTTTTGACCGTGACCATTCTGGGTTTCGTCAAGAACGGCGCGTCCTTCCTGGGCCTGTTCTGGGTGTCGTCGGCGCCGCTGGCGCTGCGGCCGATTCTGGCGATTATCGAGATCATCAGCTACTTCGTACGCCCTGTCAGCCACTCCATTCGTCTGGCAGGCAACGTGATGGCGGGCCACGCGGTGATCAAGGTTTTCGCTGGCTTTGCAGCGCTTACGCTGGTGTCGCCTGTTGCGATCCTCGGCATCACCGCGATGTACGGTCTCGAAGTGCTGGTGTCCTTCATCCAGGCTTACGTTTTCACCATTCTGACGTGCGTGTACCTCAAGGACGCACTGCACCCGCATCACTAACAACTGGGCGGACAACACGTCCGGCTTGCACAGAAATCACTTCATTCCATCGTAAGGAGAAAAGACATGGAAGGCGATATCGCACAATTGGGTCAATTCATCGGCGCAGGCCTGGCAGCCATCGGTTCGGGTGCCGCTGCTATCGGTGTGGGCCACGTGGCTGGCAACTTCCTGGCGGGCGCTCTGCGCAACCCATCCGCTGCTGCAGGTCAAACTGCAACTCTGTTCATCGGCATCGCCTTTGCAGAAGCCCTGGGGATCTTCTCGTTCCTCGTCGCTCTGCTGCTGATGTTCGCTGTCTAAGACACTCTGACCGCATTCCTTACGGTCGGGCAGCATGCATCGCGTGTGCTGCCCGATGTAACGGCTCGCATTTGGGTCCTGAAACAGGGGCCAGTTCAGGGGAACGACCGACATGGCAGATACAACAAACGCCGCAGGCGAAGTTGCAGTTGGCGCCCCTCCGGGCATGCCGCAACTCGACATCGGCACATTCGACAACCAGGTTTTCTGGCTGGTCATCACGCTGGTCGTGATTTATTTCGTGCTCTCGCGCGTCGCGTTGCCACGGATTGCAGCCATCCTTGCCGAGCGGCAGGGGACGATAACAAACGACATTGCGGCGGCCGAGGATCTGAAGGCCAAGGCACATGACGCCGAAGCGGCCTATGACAAAGCCCTGGCCGATGCCCGTGCCGAAGCGCAACGCATTTCGGCAGAAACAAAGGCAACCATTCAGGCAGACCTGAACGGTGTGGCCATCGCCAAGGCCGACGCCGAGATTGCGGCCAAGACCGCAGAGAGCGAAAAGGCGATTGCCGAAATTCGCGCAGGCGCCATGGAGGCCGTGACCGAAGTCGCCAATGATACGGCCATGGAAATCGTGGCCGTCATGGGCAGCAAAGCAGATGCCGAAAGCATTGACACCGCTGTCGCTGCCCGGATGAAAGGGTAAGTCAGATGATCAAGCAAACCCTTACCGTTGCTGGCCTGATGGCGCTGTCAAGCCCGGCGCTGGCTGCAAAGGTCCCTTCTTTCAGTTTCGCGAACACTGACTTCGTGGTGCTGCTGGCGTTCATCATCTTCCTCGGTATTCTGGTCTATTTCAAAGTGCCGGGCATGCTGTCGAAGATGCTGGACGATCGGTCGAGGGCATTCAGTCGGAACTGGACGAAGCGCGCGCCCTGCGCGAAGAGGCGCAGACCCTTCTGGCCTCAGCTATGAGCGCAAGCACAAGGAAGTGCAGGCCCAGGCGGACCGCATCGTTGCAACAGGCCAAGGCAGATGCCGAAGCTGCCGCAGAGCAGGCGCGTGCTGATCTTGGCGAAGTCCATTGATCGCCGCGTCGCTGCAGCCGAGGATCAGATTGCGTCGGCTCAGGCCGGTGCCGTGAAGGAAGTGCGCGATATGGCGGTGTCCATCGCCATCATGGCCGCGCGCGACGTCATTGCCAAGCAGATGACGGCAGCTGACGGCAACGCGCTGATCGATAGCGCAATTGCACAGGTCGACGCCAAGCTGCACTGAACCCAGCTGATGTTTGGTTTACGAATGAAAGACCCCGGCCTTGTGCCGGGGTTTTTTTTATTAGAGGCGCGTATTGCGTCTGATCGGCATTGGGATTCCCTTTTGTCTTGATGGGTGAGTCCCTGTTTGAAACAAACAAGGGCGGTCAGGATGGGCAAACCTCATCCAAGGGAGCTGTCGGCAGCGCGTTGTTGCGCATGTCGAGGCCTGGTAACACGCATCACGCGGCGGCAGAGCGGTCCGATGTCTCGGTCAAATTCGTCAACGATGTGGCGTCTTGAGCGCAAGACCGGTTCGCTTGCGCCGAAACGTCGTGAGGGCAATCCGGGCATCGGCCAGCAGACGCCTCACGAAGAGTGGGTGCGTTGCTGGAACATGACCTGAGGCATTGTAGAACACCCCTTGGACAACCGTACATGGAGCGCATCATGCGCAGCATGACCGTTACGGCTGGCCTCGATGATGGCCATGGGTGGTTATTGCCGCGTCCAGCCCCGACTTCTCGGAAGCTCTTGGAAATGGCGCTTCCATCTTGCTCAAAGACCGCCTGTACGACCTTGAGATCGATGTCAGAGCCAAGCCGCGCGGCGCGCTCCGCTGCCAGCCCTTCCATGTCGCGCCGAAATGAAAGGTAGTCAAAGACCGCCTCGTCGTGGCGCGCAAATAGCTTGATCAGTGCAGGCCCAAAGGAAGAGCCGAGCACGTTGGCCACGAACACGCCTGCACCTGCCTTGGAGGTTAGCAGGCCGTCGTCTTGAAGCGTGCCGATGGCCTCGCGCAGGGACGGGCGCGAGACGCCCAGCCGTTCGGCCAACTCCCGCTCGGCCGGCAGGCGCTCACCGGGCCGCAAAATACCGCGCAGCACAAGTTGTTCGATCTGCCGAACCACGGCAGAGGACAGTTTTTTCCAGTCTCGACGGGCGGAAGGGCATAAACGACCCTTTCTGGTGTCAAAAGATATGACCATATGGCCGGGCTGACAACCATAATCCGTTCGTAAGACAGTCTTAACCGCGCCTTATGTTCATCAGGCCCGCAGCATGCGCATTTGCATGATCACTTTTGTTTTGGCGCTCTTGGTGGGCTGCAACACGGCAGGCCCCCATTTTCGCGGGGTGCCTGCCACGCGCGTATCGATCGATGGGTCGACGTTCGATGTGCGCGTTCGGGCCCGGTTGGCAGAGGCCGTGCGGATCAACCCTGAATATGCGCCACGGTTTGGCCCGATTGCGGGGCGCGCGAAAACCGCGATGGCGCAGGTCAGCGGTTGTGACGTGACCGAGGTGCGCGGCGACGCGGCGCAGGCGACGGGTGTGCTTGACTGCGGTCAAGGCGTTTTGCCGAGGTGGTTGCCGGGGCAGACGTGGGAATGCTTTGCCGTCGACGGGTTTGTCAGCGCAGGGCTAGAGGTCCGGCACGTTGATTATGAATGTGAACGGGTGCTTTAGCCCAAAAGGGCCCCTTCGATCATTTCGAGGCACAGAAACAGCCCCACGCCGCTGGCCATCGCGCCGCCCAAGCGGGCTTGAAGCGTGCTGATACGCTGGCTGAGCAGGCCCGCACTTCGGGCGACAAGGAACTGCGTGAAGCCCAACCCGATCAGATAGCCGATAAGGACCAGAGGTGCTGCACCGCCCTCTTGGCCTGTGATGGCAGTGCCAAATGCAGCACCGTGAAACAGCCCAAAGCCCGCCAAGAGCGCGACCGCGCCGGAAAAGGACAGGCGGTGCCCAGCCGCAAGCCAGCCGCCCGCAACAAGCAGTGACACCGCGATGAGCGCTTCGGCCAAAGGAATGATCGTGCCGAAAGACACGACAATACACCCCACCAGCATCGCACCGATATAGGCGAGCACGCCTCGGGTCGGATGCCCGGATGCTGCGCTGAGCACACCCGCGACAAGCACGAAGAACAAATGGTCAAAGCCCAGGACGGGATGGCCGATACCCGACAACAGGCCATGCGCAAAGTTTCGTCGAGCGGGGGAGGGGGGGGGGCGCGGTGGCGTATCAGAGAGGATCAGCAGGATATGGCGACACGTGATTGGAAACCTTTCGCGAAATGGCATGCCGCCAGGGGCGGATGGACGAGGGGAGGGATGTCAATGGACGCGGCTCGATTTCGCGCGGGAACCGCAATATCTTGTGGATAAGTGGCTGGGTTCTTCTGTGGGTGGTAGCTTTGGATTGACTCTGCGGGGCTGGTCCCGGACCTTGACCGGATGACAGGAATCAACGGGCGGACCACGGATTGCACTTTTCCAAACTCAGGCTGACGGGCTTCAAAAGCGTGGACCCGACCGATCTGATCATCGCGGACGGGTTGACCGGCGTTGTCGGGCCAAATGGCTGCGGCAAGTCCAACCTGCTGGAGGCGCTGCGCTGGGTCATGGGCGAAAACCGCCCCACCGCGATGCGCGGCGGCGGCATGGAAGACGTGATCTTTGCCGGGGCCGCCAGCCGCCCGGCGCGGAATTTCGCCGAAGTGGCGCTGCATATCGACAATTCGGATCGGCTGGCGCCTGCGGGGTTCAACGATCACGACCATTTGGAAATTGTACGCCGGATCACCCGCGATGTGGGCAGCGCCTATAAGGCGGCGGGCAAAGACGTACGGGCGCGCGATGTGCAGATGCTGTTTGCCGATGCCTCCACAGGCGCGCATTCGCCGGCGCTTGTGCGGCAGGGCCAGATTGCCGAACTGATCAACGCCAAGCCCAAGAACCGCCGCCGTATTCTGGAAGAAGCGGCGGGTATTTCCGGCCTCTATCAGCGCCGCCACGAGGCCGAACTGAAGCTCAAGGGGGCCGAGACCAACCTGACCCGCGTCGATGACGTGATCGAACAGCTGGCCGCGCAACTGGCGCAGCTGGAACGGCAGGCCCGGCAGGCGGCCCGCTACCGCGAGATCGGGGACGAGTTGCGCCGCGCCGAAGGCATGCTGCTGTATCGCCGCTGGCGCGAAGCCGACGCGCGCGCGCCGAAGGCAGAGGAGGAGTTGCGCGCGCACCACACGACGCCGCCGCGCAGGCCGAGGCGCCGCGCGCAGGCCGCCAAGGCGCGCGAAGAGGCGGAAGAGGCCTTGCCGCCGCTGCGCGAGGAGGACGCGATTGCCGCGGCGGTGTTGCAGCGCCTTGACGGTGCAGCGCGACACGCTGAGCGATCAGGAAGCGCGCGCGCAGGCCCTGATCGAGACGCTGACCAGCCGGATTGCGCAGCTTGGTCGGGACATCGAGCGTGAGGGCGGGTTGAACCGCGATGCGGGCGAGACCATCGAGCGGCTGGAATGGGAAGCCGACCGAGCTTGCCAAGGCCGCGAAGGCCATGACGAGCAGCTGGCCGATGCGGCCGAAGCCGCGCGCGAGGCGGCCGCAGGTCTTGCAGGCGCGCGAGGCGGACCTGAGTCGGAATGACCGAAGATGTGGCGCGTCTGGCGGCCCGGCACCGGATCGGCGCAGCGGCTGCTGGAAGACAGCCGCAAGACGCAGGAGAAGGCCGAAGCCGGAAAAGGCCGCGCGCGTGGCTGCAGGCCAGTCGGAGGCTCGACAAGGCCGCCGCGTGGATTTCGCCGAGCGGCGCGCAAGGCAGGCCGAGGCCAAGCCGCGCCGCGGCGCGAGGCCGAGGCCGCCTTGCTGGCGGAGCCGAGGAGGCCCGCGCCGAAACGCAGGCCCGCGAGGCGGATGCGCGCGCGCGAACGGTCCGAGGCCGAAGGCGAGATGAACGCGCTCAGGGCCGAGGCGGGCGCGCTGGCCAAGCTGGTGGAACGCGACACGGCCGAAGGCGGGTCAGATCCTGGACCGCTTGCAGGTCAGCAGGGGTTTGAAAAGGCGCTTGGGCGCGGCACTTGCCGATGATCTGCGCGCGCCGGAGGTGGACGCGGACGGCCCGTCCGGCTGGGCGGTTCTGCCGGCCTATGACGCGCGCAGCCGCTGCCCGAGGGTGTCACGCCGCTGACGCAGCATGTGTCGGTGCCCGATGTGCTGGCGCGGCGGATGAGCCAGATCGGGCTTGTCGATCCCGACGAGGGGCCGGGCTTCCAAGCCGCGCTCAAGCCCGGCCAGCGGCTGGTGTCGCCCGAGGGCGATCTGTGGCGCTGGGACGGGTTCCGCGCCTGGGCCGAGGATGCGCCAAGTGCGGCGGCCCTGCGGCTGCAACAGCTCAACCGGCTGGAAGCGCTCAAGCAATCGCTGGAACAGGCGACGGCGCAAAGCCGATGGCGCGCGCGCGGCCCATGAGGCGCTGACGCGCGCGGCTGGCCGAACTGACCGAGGCCGACCGGCCGCGCGTGAGGCCCGGCGCGAGGCGGACCGGATGGTGGCGGATGCCGGCCGCGCGCTGAGCCGGGCCGAGGCCGATCGCAACCTGGCGCAAGGGCAAGCTGGAAGCGCTGCGGTCTGGCCGTGACGCGCCACGAAGACGAGGCGATGGGCGCGCGCGGCCGATTGCTTGAAGCGGAACGGGCATTGGCCGAGTTGGGTGATCTGGCGCAGGCGCGGGCACAGATCGATGATCTGCGCATGACGGTGGAGGCTGCGCGGATCACGATGATGTCGCGCCGGTCGGCCCATGACGAATTGCGCCGCGAAGGCGAAGCCCGCACCAAGCGGTCGCAGGAGGTCATCAAGGAGATCAGCGGCTGGCGGCACCGGCTGGAGACCGCCGAAAAGCGCAGCGCCGAACTGGTGGAGCGCAAGGCGGCGTCCGAAGCGGAACTGGCCGAGGCGCAGGCCGCGCCGAGGAAATCGCCGCCAACGCGACGCGCTGGCGCAGGAGATCGCCGAGGCCGAGGCGCGCAAGGCCAAGGCGCCGATGCGCTGTCCGCGGCCGAAGGCGCGCTGCGCGAGGCGACGCTGGCCGAGCGCGAGGCGGAGCGCTGGCGTCCGAGGCGCGCGAGGCGCGCGCCCGGGCCGAGGCCCGCAGCGAGGCGGCCGCGAGACCGTGGCCGCTGCCGCCGAACGGATCGCCGAAGACGCGCCAGTGACGCCGAACCAATTGCTGCTGGAAAAGCTGGATGCGACCCGGACCAGATGCCCGGCGCCGAGGCGCTGGAGGCGGATGTGAACCGCCTCAAACGCCAGCGCGATGCGCTGGGCGCCGTGAACCTGCGCGCCGAGGAAGACGCCAAGGAGGTGCAGGACGAACATGACACGCTGGTGCCGAAAAGGCCGATCTGGAAGAGGCGATCAAGACGCTCCGGTCCGGCATCGCAAGTTTGAACCGCGAAGGGCGCGAGCGGCTGCTGACCGCGTTCGAGCAGGTGAATTCCAATTTCTCCATGCTGTTCCGGCACCTGTTTGGCGGCGGCGAGGCCAATCTGGTCATGGTCGAAAGCGACGATCCGCTGGAAGCCGGCCTTGAGATCATGTGCCAGCCGCCGGGCAAGAAACTGAGCACGCTGAGCCTTCTGTCGGGGGGCGAGCAGACGCTGACGGCGATGGCGCTGATCTTTGCGGTGTTTCTGGCCAATCCTGCGCCGATCTGTGTGCTGGACGAGGTCGACGCGCCGCTGGATGATGCCAACGTCACGCGGTTTTGCGATCTGCTGGACGAGATGTGCCGCCGCACCGATACGCGGTTCCTGATCATCACGCACCATGCGGTGACGATGGCGCGGATGGACCGGCTGTTTGGTGTGACCATGGCCGAGCAGGGCGTGAGCCAGCTGGTGTCGGTGGACCTCAAGAAAGGCCGAAAGCTGGTCGCCTGACCGGCGGATCACCCAAACGTATTGTGTCGGATCGCCGCAGCCACCGGGTAAGCTGATCATGCGGTGATCTTTTCTATCTTGCTTTGGTTGCTCGTTGCGTCGCGCAGGACTGGGCGATGCGCATGGCGAAAGCGCTCTCGGGCCGAGGTCGCGATTTGAAGGCCTGACGCTCGGAATTCCGCTGGTTTTGATGGTGATGCGCAGAACATGTTTTTGCGGGTGGCGCATATTCCTACACTTACGCGGATCCGACAGCGCAGTGGGTTCTGATTCGAAATCGCCGCGACGATGGGACGGTGTGTCATCGAGCTTTCGCAACGGATTTTCGCGATGTGAGATCGGCACGTGCGAAACGGGTCGCGGTTGTTGCTGACGCAAAAGCGGTGACGTTTCCCGACCGCGCAGCGCGCGGCAGGATCCCGCGCGGATTCGATTGCCGCGCGGGATCAAGCCTGCGAAACACCCTGAATGCATGTTTCAATTTCCACGGATGAACCCGCGCGACTGGTGCCGCGAAGGGCTTCAGAGTTTGGTAAGCAAGTGCCGGCGTGGGCCAGGCATCGGCGGGCAACCCGAGGCGCTGCTGTTCGGCCTGCACGGCCGCGCGGGTGCCAGCGCCGAGGATGCCGTCGATGTTGCCCACATCATGGCCGCGCGCCTGCAGTTTGCGCTGCAATTGCTTCATCTGATCGGCTCCGAGGCCCGTGTCGGGGTTGCCCGCATCATAAATCTGCGCTCCGGCCAGACGCGTGGCGAAATAGGCGGCGGTCAGAACGTAGGTAAAGCTTTGGTTCCATTCGAAATAGACGTTGAAATTCGGATAGGCGAGGAAGGCCGGGCCCTTGTGCCCCTGCGGCAGGATCAGCGAGGCGGGCAGATCCTCGCCAGGCTGCCCCCGTCGCGCGTGACGCCCAGCGCGGCCCATTCCGCTGGCGGCTTGGGTCTGGCCCAAGCCGGTCAGCGACCAATCCAGAGTGGCAGGCACCGTGACCTCTTGCAGCCACGGCTCGCCCGCGCGCCAGCCGAGGTGTTGCAGCATCTTGCCGCCCGACATCAGCGCATCGGGGGCCGAGGTCTTGAGCGTGACCATGGCCGTCGCCATCGCCGTCCACGCCGTTTTCCAGAATATCGTGGGGCAGCATCTGCACCATGCCGATTTCGCCGGCCCAGGCGCCCTGGGTGTTCACCGGGTCGAAATCGCCATGGGTGAACAGCTCCAGCGCGGCGAAGATCTGCGGGCGGAAAATCTCGGGGCGGCGGCAATCATGGGCCAGCGTGACCAGCGCATTGAGCGTGTTGAAATCGCCCTGAAACGCGCCGTAATCGGTCTCGAACGCCCAGAAGGCCAGCAGGACGCCGCGCGATCGACGCCATACGTTGCTCGATCCGGTCAAAGACAGCTGTCGTAGCGCTGGCGCGTTGGCCGGCCGCGTTTGATCCGGTTTTGGAGATCAGCCGGCGCGAGAAATCGATGAAGGGCCGCTGGAACACGCCCTGTGCGCGGTCGGCGCGCAGCACGCTTGGGGTCCTGCCGGACGCCGCAAAAAAGCGCATCGGCAGTGGTCGGCGTCGATGGCCCTTTGCGCCACGCGCTTCGGTTTTCAGGCCCGCGACGAACGCCGAACGATCGCCGCCGCAGTGGGCAAAGCGAGGTCGCGGGAAAGGCCGAGGCAAGAATCAGGGATCAGAACAAAATGCCGCATGAAATATCCTCCGATCCGACGACACAAGGGCAACGTCGCAGCGAGAAGACCAGCCAGAACGCCCCCATGCTTTCCACAGCATAGCTATGGCGGCGTCAATGTCGTCCGGTCGTTCAATGCGCGCCGCCCGCGCCATTGACCCAGGCAAATCGGCGCAGTTGTGCCGTCATAGCTGCGCGGCCCGGCCAGGGCGATGTTCAGGGCGCGTGCCATTGCGGCCTCGGGCCAGCCTGCGTTGGGCGAACGGTGTATGCGCGCGCATCGGCGAATGGCGGCGCCACCTGCCCAGCCGCTCGCGGGCCCAGGGCCGCGATCAAGGCGGTCAGTCGCGCGGGCGGGTATCCAGTTGAGCACATCATCCAGCCGGGCCGCGGCCCAGCCGAATGCGCGCATGGCGCGGGGTGCGGTAGCCGATCATGCTGTCGGCGGTGTTGACGACCTTGTAGATCAGCAACCCGGGCAGGCCGCCGATCAGAAACCAGAAGGCAGGGGCCACCACGCCGTCCGACAGGTTCTCGGCAGCGCTTTCGATGGCGGCGCGGGCGTTTGTCGGTGTCCATGGTCTGGCGGTGTCGCGGCTGACGATCATGGCGACCATGCGCTGCGCCCTTCGTGCGAGCGACTGGCGCAGGCCGTCGGCGACGGCGCTGACATGTTCGACCAGCGATTTTTGGGCCAGCAGAACGGCAGCGATCAGGCATTCCACGATGGGGCCCGCAAAGCTGAGCAAATGCCCCGCGCCCCATGCAAAGGCGATGAGACAGAGCAATGGCGAGCATGCCGCAGCGTGCCTTGGCGCGCCGGTTCGCCGGTGTTGAAGCGGCGGTCGCACCATCCGACCGCGCGGCCCATCAGCACCGGCGGGATGCGGGACGCGGGACCACAGCCAGTGCGGCTCGCCCAGAGCGGCATCCAGAATCAGCGGCCGCGACCAGCATCGCGGCGGTGCTCATGCAAGCGCGGCCTTGAGCCGGTCCCAATGATCCGGGTGCGGCAGGCCCAGGCGCAGCCAGTCGGAGGCGTAAGGAAAAACGCGGCTCCAGATGTGGTGGCGGGCCAGGCGGTCCTGCCAGTGCGGCGGCATCGTCTACCTCGTAGAGCCGGAACAGCGTCGTGCCGCCAACCACCGTGCGCCCGTGGCCTGTCAGCAGCGCATCCAGCGCGCGGCGTCTTCATTCAGTCGCTGCGGGTTTGTGCGGCCCATGCCCTGTCGTGCAGCGCGCGCGCACCGATCTCGAAGCGCAGGCCGGACACGGGCCATGGCCCCAGTTTTTCCGCCAGTTGTTCGATCAGATCAGGGTGTCCGATCGCGAACCCAAGACGAAGCCCGGCCAAGCCCCAGAATTTGCCAAAGCTTTTCAGGATCAGCGTGTTGGGCCGTTCGGAGAGGGGTATCAAACTGCGGTCAGGCGCGATGTCGCAAAAGCTTTCGTCGATGATGGTCAAATCGGCCCGAAGATCGGCTCTGTCCAGATGCGTCCGGTCGGGATTGTTGGGGTGCACGAGCACCTGCGCGTTGTGACGCGGATTGTGGCCGAAACGGTCCAGCCCTGTGCGGCAAATGCGGCGGCGTGTTCATTATAGGTGGGTTCGGGGATGGACGTCGCAGGCGGTTTGGCGCAAGTGCGGGGATCTGCGCGATCAGCGCCGATGCACCCGGTGCGGCCAGTACGGCGGCATCTTTGGGCACTTGCCAAAAGCTCCGTGCGGCGTCGATCAACTGTGTTTGCGCGCCTATGTCCGGCAAGGCCGTCCAGCTGGATCGGGGCATGTCGGGCAGCGGGTAGGGCACCGGATTGATCCCGGTCGACAGGTCGATCCAGCCCTGCGCGCGGTGCCGCCAAACTGCGCGGCAGCCGCATCCAACCCACCGCCGTGATCACGCTTGATAAGTCACGATATTGCATCAGGTCTCAGGTGGCGGATATTGCCGCGATTGCCGGACGCCAGCAAAGAGCGGAAACTGCGGTTTTTCAAGTGATCGGCAAATTGTTAAGCATTTCATGAGTTCGTTAATGAGTTTGTTAAGTTATAATCGGTACACGTAGGATGTATTAAGTGTAATTTTTTTGTTAACTGGTCTTGGGAGTGCAACATGAACGTGTTGATTGTCGAAAGCCAGCCTGACCTCGGCCTGCTTTGGCAGCGTCATCTTGAACGTCAAGGCATGCAGGTGGATCTGGTGAGTGGCCAGCCGATGCGATCAGCTATCTGTTGAGAATGCGCCTGACATCATCATTCTGAATCTGGTGCTGGAAGAAGGCAGCGCCTTGGCTGTTGCGGATTACGCCAGCTTTCGGCAGCCAGATGCGCGGGTCATCTTTGTGACCAACACGACGTTCTTTTCGGACGGATCGATTTTTTCGCATGCGCAGCAACGCGTGTGCATTCGTCCAGACACTAACGCCGCCAGAAGATCTGGCGGCGATGGTCGAGCATTATGGCAGTGGGACAACTCCAGGAGCGGCCTAGACATACCGTGCGCCGCTCCGAAGTCGAGCACGGGGTTGATCGGGATGATCCGGTGCGGATTGATGCTGTCGTGGCTGTAGTGATAGTGGCGCACGATGTGGTCCATGTTGACGGTCTCGGCGACCCCGGGGCGCTGGTATAGTTCGCGGGTGTAGGCCCAGAGGTTCGGGTAATCCACGACGCGCCTGCGATTGCATTTGAAATGCAGGTGATAGACGGAATCGAACCGCACCAGCGTCGTGAACAGCCGCCAGTCGGCCTCGGTCAGCGTGTCGCCCATCAGGTAGCGCGCACGACAGGCGGTCTTCCAGCCAGTCCAGCGTGTCAAAGAGCGGACCGACAGCGGCGTCATAGGCCTCTTGCGTGGTGGCAAAGCCGCATTTGTAGACGCCGTTGTTGAGGGTGGTCATAGATGCGGTCGTTCACCGGTTCGATGTCGGCACGCATGTCGCTGGGCCAGTAATCATCAGGCCGGCCTCACCGAAGGCGTCGAACTCGCTGTTGAACATCCGGATGATCTCGGAGCTTTCGTTCGAGACGATCGTGCCGCGCTGCTTGTCCCACAGGATCGGCACCGTCACCCGGCCCGAGCATTTCGGATCGGCCTTGGTGTAGATGTCGCGGGCAAAGGGCAACCCATAGAGCGTGTCGCCGGTCGCGCCCGCCTTGTCCGTATCGAATGTCCAGCCATCGCCCAGCATGTCCGGATGCACGGCAGATATGCTGATATGGTCTTCCAAGCCTTTGAGTTTGCGGAAGATCAATGCGCGGTGCGCCCAGGGGCATGCGAAGCTGACATAAAGATGGTAGCGGCCCGAATCGGCCTTGAAACCATACGTACCCGTAGGCCCGGCAGAGCCGTCCGCAGTCACCCAATTTCTGAATTTTGACTGACTGCGTTCAAATTTTCCGTCAGTCGATTTGGTGTCGTACCATGTGTCATGCCACACGCCCTCAACGAGCAGTCCCATACGCGAATTCCTTATTTTGTTGACGTTAAGTAGGCGCAAATCCGCATTCTGCACAGTGCACATGGCGCGCATCAGGGGCTGCACGAACGCACAACGCAACCCAGTGTCATGAATTGTTAGCTTGATTTTGCCAGCATCTGAGTCTTCTGATTGGCGCAGGGGATGGAGTTATTGGTTATGGAAGCGATTTTTTCTAAGGAAATTCAAGCCGGTCTGGATGCAGCGCGCAAGGATAGCCTGAAGCGGGCGTCGCGATTGCGCATAGAGGTTAATGGTGCCTGGCATCCGGTTTTGCGCACTTGGAAGACGGGTTTTGCGCTTGATGCAGAGACAGCGCCACAACTGCGCGGTTTCGTCGATCTTTACGATGGGGCGCTGCATTTGTTCCAGTGCCTGATCGTTGCCAGCGACGAAGAAGCGGGCGAGATGCGATACGAGTACAAGCGCGCCACGGCGATTGCCAATGCGCCGGCACTGGATTTCGAGATCGCCGAAGACGCACCTGTCGGCCTGATCGTGGACGCGCGCGAAACTCACCTGATCGGTCTGGGCGGAATAATTGGCGCCGTCTGATCCGCGCTATTGCAGATCGGCAAACGCTTTGGTCAACCGCTCGCAGGCTTCTTCGACGCGGGCCCGAGGTGTCGCAAAGTTGAAGCGCAGGAATGTCTCGCCGCCTGTCCCGAATGTCGGACCATGGTTGGCGGCGATTGCGGCGTCTTTTTCGACCCGTGCGGTGAAATCTTCGCGGCTCATGCCGGTTCCGTCAAAGTCGACCCACGCCAGATAGGTGGCTTCTAGGTTCATGGACTTCAGTCCGGGAATGGCATTGACCGCATCGTCAAAGAGGCGGCGGTTCCCGTCAAGATATTTGACCAGTTCGTCCACCCAGTCCGCACCGCTTTGCGAATAGGCGGCCGTCGCCATGAACAACCCGAACGAGTTGGGCGACAGCCCAAAGGCCGCCATCCTTTTGCCGAAACGCGCGCGGAGTTCGGGGTTTTCAATGATCACATTGCCCGAATGACTGCCGGCGATGTTGAACGTTTTGGTGGTCGCGGTCATCATGACCAGCCGGTGGGCGATCCCTTCGATATGCGCCATTGGTATGTGCGTCGCACCGGGCATCACCAGATCATGGTGGATTTCGTCGGACACAAGGATGAGGTCGTGCCGCTTGGCAAAGTCCGCCACGCCTTGCAGTTCTGCTTTGGTCCAGACCCGTCCGCCTGGATTGTGCGGCGAGCACAGGATCAGCATCTTTTCACTGCCCGTCATCTGGGCGTCATAGGCGTCGAAATCCATCTTGTAGCGGCCATCGGCGTTGACCAACTGGCATTCCACCACATTGCGGTTCCGCGGCTTTGATCACACGGGCGAAGGCATGATAGACGGGCGTGAAAGAGCACGACGCCGTCACCGGGCGCGGTGAAGGCATCCACGCACATCGCCGTGCCGTTGACCAAGCCATGCGTGGTGAAAATCCAATCCGGTTCGACCTCCCAGCCATGTCGGTTTTTCATCCACCACTGGATGGCGGCGCGATATGCGCTGTCATCGCCGAAATACCCCATAGATGCCGTGATCCACCATGTCTTGCAGGGCCGATTTGGATCACTTGGGGCGGGCGGAAATCCATATCGGCCACCCACATGGCGATCCCGTTGTCGGCAGGGACGCCATAGATCTTCTCCATCCTGTCCCATTTGACGCAATGGGTGCCGCGGCGGTCGATGATCTCGTCAAAGTGCATCAATGGCTCCTAATGTGTTGAGACTCACTAGGTTGCGCAGTGGTGTGTGCAAGCTCGATTTTTGGGACACGCCAGGTGCAAGGCCACCACAGAGTTGCAGGCCATGCGCATGACCCTAAATCGGAGGCATGAAACGCTCATATTATCCTGCACCCCGACCCACGGCTGAAAAAAGTGGCGAGCCCTGTGCCAGATCTCAGCGATGATCTGCGCCGTCTTGCCGATGACATGCTTGAGACGATGTATGACGCGCCGGGCATTGGTCTGGCCGCCCCTCAGGTCGGGGTTCTGGAGCGGTTGATCGTGCTGGACTGCATGAAGAACGAAGCCGACACGCCGCGCCCGTTGATCATGTTCAACCCTGAGATCATCGCGACGTCGGATGAAACCAACGTCTACGAAGAGGGGTGCCTGTCGATCCCTGATCTGTTCGCCGATGTGACGCGCCCTGCCGAAGTCGAGGTGCGTTGGATCGACCGCGACGGCAAAGAGCAGACCGAAGGGTTCGATGGGCTTTGGGCGACCTGCGTGCAGCACGAGATCGACCATCTGGATGGCAAGCTGTTCATCGACTACCTCAAGCCGCTCAAGCGGCAGATGATCACGCGCAAGATGATCAAGAAGAAACGCGAATTGGCCCGCGAATGAGCGTGGTCCCGATCCGGTTGTGGCCTGATCCGTGCCTGAGTGCGGATATGCGCCGCCGGTTGAGCCAAAGGATCCGGAGATTGGACGTGCTGTCCGCGATATGCTTGAGACGATGTACGCATGCCAAGGGTCGTGGGCGCTGGCCGCGCCGCAGGTCGGCGTGATGCAACGGGTGTTCGTTGTTGATGTGGCTTGGAAAGAGGCAACGCCCGCGCCAATGGTCTTTATCAATCCGCAGATCCTCGCGCACAGCGGTGACAGCCTCGTGATGGACGAGCAATGCCTGTCCATCCCCGCATTGCCCATGGCTGTTGCGCGCCCAGAACAAGTGCAGTTGTTGTGGCGCAGGCCGGATGGCAGTCAGGCCCGACAGGGTTTCGACAAGGCCGAGGCGCGGTGCATCCAGCATGAGTTGGACCACCTTAACGGCGTCGTGATTTTTGACCATCAGACGCCGGCCAATCGCAACAGACTGGAAGCCCTCTATGACGCCTAGACCATTTGTGATGTGGCCGCATCCTTGCCTGCGTACGCCTGCGGCGGAGGTTGAAGAGATCACCGACGACATCCGCGCCCTGTGGGACGAGATGATCGAGGCAATGGATGCGATGCCCGGCGTCGGGCTTGGCCGCGCCGCAGATGGGCGTGATGCTGCGCCTGGCGGTTGTGGATGCGTCCGACGATAGAAAACGCCGCATTCGCATGGCCAATCCGGTTATTCTGGATGCCTCCTCGATCATGCGCGATCATGAGGAAGGCAGCCCGAACCTGCCGGGTGTGTCGGCAAAGGTGACGCGTCCACGGGCCGTGACGGTGCGGTTCATGGATGAAAGCGGTATGCTGGTGCGACGCGATCTTGTCGGGCTGGAGGCGACCAGTGTGCAGCACCAGATCGATCATCTGGACGGCAAAATGTATTTCGACAGGTTGAGCAAGGTCAAACGCGACATGCTTTTGCGTCGTGCGCGCAAGTTGCAGGGATAACGGTGTTTATGGCTCCAATATGCGTTGGCGGCCAAGAGCACTAAGCAAGAGGGGGCGCGGAGCATGCGTATCGTTTTCATGGGCAGCCCGGATTTCTCCGTGCCGGTACTCGATGCGCTTGTCGAGGCGGACCATGAGGTGGTTTGCGTCTATTGCCAGCCGCCCAGAAGGGCGGGTCGTGGCAAAAAGGACAGACCGACCCCGGTTCAGACCCGCGCCGAAGCCTTGGGATTGGACGTGCGCCATCCTGTATCGCTGAAGGTGCCCGAAGAAAGTGCGGCGTTTGCTGCATTGAACGCGGATGTGGCGGTGGTCGTGGCCTATGGGCTGATCCTGCCTCAAACGGTGCTGGATGCACCACGTCGAGGGTGCCTCAATATCCATGCCAGCCTCTTGCCGCGCTGGCGGGGGGCCGCCCCTATTCACCGCGCGATCATGGCGGGCGACGCGGAAACAGGCGTTTGCATCATGCAGATGGAGGCGGGGCTCGACACCGGCCCGGTTTTGCTGCGACGTTCGGTTCCGATTGCGACTGACGATACCACGGGCAGTCTGCATGATCGTCTGAGCGTGCTTGGGGCGCAGATGATTTGTGAGGCATTGGCCGATCTGGATCATCTGACACCTGTTGCGCAGCCTGATGTGGGCGTGACCTATGCGGCCAAGATCGACAAAAGCGAAACGCCGATTGATTGGGATCAGCCCGCAGCGCATGTTGACGCGCATATCCGTGGGTTGTCGCCCTTTCCAGGCGCGTGGTTCGAACATGAGGGCGTGCGGATCAAGGTGCTTGGCTGCGAACTGGCGCCGGGAGACGGTGCGCCGGGTTTGGTCACTGCGACCCCGTTGACCGTTGCCTGTGGCGCGGGTGCCGTGGCTCTGACCCGGTTGCAGCGGGCTGGTCGCAGCGCTCAGGATGTGCAAGATTTTCTTCGTGGGTGCCCCTTGCCGCCCGGTACACAGCTCAAAGGATAATGAGATGTTTCCTACCCTGATCGGCACCGTGGTCATAGCGGGCATCGTTGGCTATCTGTCTGAAAGATCAGGCTTTACGCATAACGGTATCTTGCAGAGCATCATCATCTGCGTGGGCGGTGCCTTCGTGTTCTATTTCGTGCGGTTGATGTTTGGCCTGGGGTTTTCCAGCCCCGGCCTGAATGCCATCGTGTCCTCGATCGGCGCGCTGGTCATTGTGCCGTTTCACTGGCGCAAATGATCGTTCACGTGCCGAGGTACTGGTCGTCGGTCACATGCTCCATCCAGTCGGCTGCTGATCCGTCCTTGGCCTCCTGAATCGCCAGATGGCTCATTGCGGCATCAGGTGAAGCACCATGCCAATGCTTTTCGCCCGGCGCGAACCAGACGGTATCTCCGGGCCTGATCTCTTGGATCGGACCGCCCCAGACCTGCGCGCGGCCAAGTCCTGACAGAACAACCAGTGTTTGGCCCAGAGGGTGTGTGTGCCAAGCGGTGCGTGCGCCCGGCTCAAACGTCACGGTAAGGGCGCGTACTGCGGAGGGAGCGGGCGCCTCCATGACCGGATCGAACCGAACGGTGCCAGTGAAATAATCTGCCGGACCCGAGCCCGACGGGCGGCTGCCGCTGCGTTTTATTTCCATGAGAGTGCTCCTTTGCCCGGTCTGAGAGCCACAGCTTAACACGCGAGTGACGCCCGTCGAGCGAAACCGTATTGCTCGACCACAGCGGTCAAAACGGCGCGATGAAGGGCTTTGAAACATGCCGACTCCACCAGGCGCGGAGACGATTTTGCACGCGAATTTCTGGATTTTCCTGGTGCTGCTGGAGAGAATCGAACTCTCGACCTCTCCCTTACCAAGGGAGTGCTCTACCTCTGAGCTACAGCAGCGCCGATGGGCTGGCTGATTAGACGCAATCCCGGACTGGTGCAAGCCCAATCTGGACGCGCCCGGACCCCTGCGGTAGACAGGCGCCATGGCAAAGAATTCGGCCCCCGACAGCGGCAAAAAACAAGCCAAAACGCGTGAAGACCGGCTCAAGGCTGCGCTCAAGGCGAATCTTGCGCGGCGAAAGGCACAGACGCGGGCGCGGACGGGGTCACAAAACGATAACGGCACAGCCAAGGCCGAGCAGGACAAGGATAGCTGAGACATGGATTCCATTCTGGTCAAAGGAGGCGGCGCGCTTCAGGGACAGATCCCGATTGCAGGGGCCAAGAACGCCTGCCTGACGCTGATGCCAGCGACATTGCTGAGCGAAGAGCCGCTGACGCTGACCAATGCACCGCGGCTCAGCGACATCGCAACGATGACACAGCTGTTGCAATCCTTGGGCGCTGAAGTGAGCAGTCTTGCAGGTGGCACCGTTTTGGCGATGAGCAGCCACAACCTGACCAACCATACCGCGCATTACGACATTGTGCGCAAAATGCGTGCGTCGATCCTTGTGCTTGGCCCGATGCTGGCACGTGATGGGCATGCTGTGGTGTCTTTGCCCGGAGGTTGCGCGATTGGCGCGCGCCCGGTCGATCTGCACCTCAAAGCGTTGGAAGCGATGGGGGCCGAGCTGGAATTGCGCGATGGTTACGTGCATGCCAGGGCGCCCAAGGGCCTCAAAGGCGGTGTGGTCGATTTCGAATTTGCCTCGGTGGGGGCGACGGAAAACGCACTGATGGCGGCCACGTTGGCCAAAGGCACCACGGTTATCAACAACGCCGCGCGTGAGCCTGAGATTGTCGATCTTGCGCTTTGCTTGCGCGCCATGGGCGCTCAGATCGAGGGCGAGGGTACATCGACCCTGACGGTGCAGGGCGTGGACCGATTGAATGGGGCGACCCATGCAGTCGTGACCGACAGGATCGAGCTTGGCACCTATATGCTGGCACCGGCGATCTGCGGCGGAGAGGTCGAGCTGTTGGGCGGCAGGCTTGATCTGGTGGGAGCGTTTTGTGAAAAACTGGACGCTGCCGGTATCAGTGTGACGGAAACTGACAAGGGGCTGAAAGTGGCGCGCAAGAACGGGCGCATCCGCGCGGTTGACGTCACCACCGAACCATTTCCCGGCTTTCCGACGGATTTGCAGGCGCAGATGATGGCGCTTTTGTGCACGGCTGACGGGACATCGGTTCTGGAAGAAAAGATCTTTGAAAACAGGTTTATGCATGCCCCTGAGCTGATGCGTATGGGGGCCGATATTGACGTGCATGGCGGCACAGCGACAGTCACCGGGGTCAAAAAGCTGAAGGGTGCGCCGGTTATGGCCACGGATTTGCGGGCCTCTGTGTCACTCATCCTTGCGGGGCTGGCCGCCGAAGGCGAGACCCGTGTCGGGCGCGTGTACCATTTGGACCGCGGCTATGAACATGTCGTCAGCAAGTTGTCGGGTGTCGGTGCCAACATCGAACGGATCAAAGAATGACCGATGCACGGTTTGAAGATGGCCGCGAAGCACCGCTGAATTTGGGTGCTTTGGACGCCGAAGACCTGCAGGTGATATCCTCGCTGACGCAAGACGCGGTATTTCCCGCGACCGAGATGACATGGGACCGCAAGGCGCGCCGATTTGCCGTTTTGCTCAACCGGTTTCGTTGGGAAGAGGGGCCAGCGCGGGCGGTGAATCCGGAACGTGTGCAGTCCGTGCTGCTGTTTGAGAACGTCTTGGGCGTGGCAACCAACGGGATTGACCGCAAGGACAGCGATACGATTCTGTCCGTCCTGACAATCTCCTTTGAAGAAACGGATGCACCAGAGGGCCATGTCGTGTTGACGCTGGCCGGTGATGGCGCCATTCGCCTTCATATTGAGGCGCTTGAAGTTACGCTCAAGGATGTGACCAAACCCTACGTGGCGCCCTCGAAAAAGACGCCGCAGCACCCGGAATGATCGCCGTACGCGCCATGACCAGCGATGATCTGGCGACATGGCGCGCCCTTCGGTTGGACGGTATCCGCCGCTATCCCAGTGCGTTCCTTGCCGAAGAAGCCGAGGCGCAAGCGATCACTGAGGACGTGGATGCGCGGCTGTTGGCGTCAGGGATGCGCTTTGGTGCCTTTGATGGCGACATCTGCGTTGGTATTGCCGGTTTGAACCGAATGTCTATCGCGCGGGCCAAACATCGTGCCGAAGTGGGCCCGTTCTACGTGGTTCCGCAGGCGCAGGGGTCCGGAGCCGCACAGGCCCTGATTCAGGCGATCAGGGACCATGCACAATCGCTGAACATCTGGCAGCTTGATTTGACCGTTGCAGAAACGAACCAAAATGCGATCGCCTTTTACGAGCGCGCCGGGTTCGTTCGAATGGGTCGGATTCCCAACGCCATTATCGGCGCAGACGGGCCGGAAGATGATGCGTTTTACGTGCTGGAATTGCCCCACCAACCGTAACATGCGACAGAAATTGGGCTGGGCTGCGTATATCAGCGATAGATACTGATTTCCGGAGAGTTCGTTTGAAGCCTTTGACCATCGCTGTTGGATTTGTCGCGCTGATCTTGCATGGCGCGATATTCGGGTTCTTTTTTGCTTGGGTCTGTTCGACCTTATGGGGTTTGGATCAGTTACCACCCAATGTCGCCATTGAGGCCATGCAGGCGATGAATGCCTCCGTCCGCAATGCTGTGTTTGCACCCGCCTTTTTCGCCACCCCGATTGTTGCGGTTATTGCGGGCGGTCTGTGCGCAGGTATCGGCGCCCGGCGCGCGGCCTTTTTGTTTGTGCTGGGTGGTCTGGTCTATCTTGGGGGCGGGCTGATTTTGACCGTGAGCGTCAACGTGCCGATGAACGAAGCGTTGGCGTTGGTTTCCCTGCCCCTGCCTGTGGAAACCGCGCAGGCGATCTGGTCGGATTACTCCGCCGCATGGCAAGTGTGGAACCAGATCAGAACGGGCTTTTCCGGTCTGGCGTTGGCGTTGTGCGGCCTCGGGATCTGGTCCTTGGCGCGCGCGACCGGCTAAAGGCGGAACGGACGCGGTATCTGATCCAAAACCGGTCCCATAACACGTTCGATATGTTCCCCGATGTCCAACAGCGCGTCATCATCATGCATCGGTCCAACCAATTGCACACCTTGCGGCACACCGTTTGCAACGTGGGTTGGCATCGCCAACGCAGGCAAACCCACAAGGTTGATCACATACAGAGGTTCCTGTGCACGGATCAGCTGCGGAGCCTTGTCGGGCTGTTTGAATTCAAGATCATTCGCAAAGGCGGGCAGGCGCGACACCGGCAACAGAACCGCGTCCACGGTTTCGAACACCTGCGCCCATCCGCGTTGAATTTCGGTGCGTTCAGCCTGACCCAGCATGTAGCCTTCCAAATCGAGCAGGCCAAAATGATCCTTGAACTGCTCTGACCAGTGCTGCAACGCCTCGGAGCCGAAATTGGCGACATCTGCTGCCATTGTGATCTGTAACTCGGTGAACAGTAACTGCCCCCAAAGCTCTGCCGACCGGGCCATATCGGGCAGATTCACCTCATGGAGCTCAATCCCGGCGGTTTGAGCCGAGTTTGCTGCGGTTTCAATCGCGGCATCGACATCCCCGTGGAGCGCGTCAAACGCGGCCGGTGCGACGCCAATCCGCAGCTTGCCCGTCTTGCGCCTGCGCCCGTTGCGGCGCGCGGTGCTATAGGCGGGGTCGTCGGGGCTGTAGCCATCCATCGCAGCCAGCCCAAGCCGCACGTCGGCCACGCTGCGTGCCATGGGGCCATGGGTCGACATGGCCGTCACGATGGGCGCGCGTGGACCTTTTGCGGTAGGATTGAACGTAGGTACCCGCCCCAGCGAAGGGCGCAATCCAACGATGCCGCAGCAATAGGACGGATAGCGAATTGAGCCACCCAGATCACTGCCATGCGCAATAACACCTATGCCCGACGCAACGGCGGCACTGGCGCCGCCGCTTGATCCGCCGGGGGTGAGCGCGGAATTCCATGGGTTGAGCGTGATGCCATGCAGCGGGTTCGAGGTGCACCACCGCAGCGAAAACTCCGGCGTGTTGGTGCGCCCCACCGGAATAGCGCCGGCCGCATGCAGGTTGGCGATGGCCGCGCCGTCGCCCGGTGCGATGTTTTCGGCCAATGCGGGCAGGCCCTGCGTGGTGGCCAGTCCCTTTTGATCCGCGCCGATCTTGGTCGTGATGGGCGCGCCATGCAAGACGCCGGATTCGATCTCACCCGCATCCATCGCGCGCGCGCGGTCCATTGCGTCGGGGACGCCATCAACGACGGCATTGATATCAGGGTTTACCGCATCAAGGCGCGCAAGATGGGCGGCACAGACCTCGACCGCGGAGACATCCCGCGCCTTCAATCGCGCTACGGTTTCAACGGCACTCCATGCGACAATGTCCTCCATGATCCCTCCCTTGAGCCGACCCGCAGGGCCAGCTATGTCCAAGTCATCGAAAGGACGCCCGATGCCCCAATTTCTTGATCACAGCCAAAGCGATTTTTCCGCCCGCTTCAAGGCGCTTCTGTCTGCCAAACGAGAAGATAGCCCGGATGTGGACGCAACCGTGGCCGAGATCATTGCTGACGTGCGCACGCGCGGAGATGCCGCCGTGATCGAGTTGACCGAGAAATTCGACCGGGTGACGCTTGGGCCTGCGACCCTGCGGATCAGCGACGCAGAGATTGACGAGGCGGTGCGCCGTGTCGCGCAACCCGAACTGGATGCGCTGAACCATGCAGCAGCACGGATCAGCGCGTATCACGCCCGCCAACGGCCCGATGATGCGCAATGGACGGATGAGGCCGGGGCCACGCTGGGCTGGCGCTGGACGCCTGTGGCGGCGGCGGGGCTGTACGTTCCGGGTGGGCTGGCAAGCTATCCGTCATCGGTCTTGATGAACGCCATTCCGGCCAAGGTCGCGGGTGTGCCGCGTCTGGCGATGGTGGTGCCGACCCCTGACGGCGTGCTCAATCCGCTTGTGCTGGCTGCAGCGCGGTTGTCCGGCGTCGATGAAATCTACCGGATCGGCGGGGCGCAGGCGGTGGCGGCGCTGGCGTATGGCACCGAATCCATAGCTCCTGTCGACAAGATTACTGGCCCCGGCAACGCCTATGTCGCGGCGGCCAAACGCCGGGTGTTTGGAAAGGTGGGTATCGACATGATCGCAGGCCCATCCGAAATTTTGGTGATCGCGGATGCGGATAACAACCCGGATTGGATCGCGCTCGACCTGCTCAGCCAGGCGGAACACGATGAAAGCGCACAGTCCATATTGATCACCACGGACGCGGGCTTTGGCCAGCGGGTGGCGCAGGCGGTAGAAAAACGGCTTGAGACGCTGGAACGGCGCGCGATTGCGGGTGCCAGTTGGCGTGATTTCGGCGCGGTGATCACGGTGCCGGATCTGGCCACGGCAGCAGCTTTGTCCGATCAGATCGCGCCGGAGCACCTTGAGCTATGCGTGGCGGATCCCGATGCCCTGAGCGCGCAGATCACGCATGCGGGTGCAATTTTCCTTGGACAATGGACGCCTGAGGCCATTGGCGATTATGTCGGCGGCCCCAACCACGTTTTGCCGACGGCCCGCTCTGCGCGGTTCTCGTCGGGCCTGTCGGTGCTGGATTTCATGAAGCGCACGACACTGGCCAAGATGACCCCGGCTGCACTGAACATGATCGGACCTGCGGCCGAAACGCTGGCCCGCTCGGAATCGCTGGAGGCGCACGGGCTGTCGGTGCGCGCGCGCCTTGATCAGCTGAACGACAAGACCTGAGGCCGGGCGGGTCGCCAACACGTCAGGTGGCTTCACCCTTGAGCTTAAGCTCGGTCACATCTGCGGGCCGGGTCTGGGACGAGGGTTTTTGGGGCGGCGCTGGTTCAAGCAAGCGTTTGATCGCGGCCTCGCAACGAAAGTAGCCTTCGTGCGTTTCGGAATACGCGAAAGGCGCAGAACGCGTCCGTGCGGGCGTCAGCGTGGGTGTGAACCGTTCTTCATGACGTTTGTTGCGCCATCCGCTGTGATGTGTGTCGCGCGGCAAAGGGCGGGGGCTGGCCATGACATCTTTGGGAAAAACCACGTCGATCCATTGCTCGAGCGACGTATCATGCTCGTAAAGCGTTGCGATTTTTTCTTCGACCCAATTGGCCTGTTGCACCAGAAGACCCAAGCCTGAGCCCCATGTGTGCAATGTCACGCGCGGTAAGGCCTGTCCGTAGTCCGCCAGGGCATCCACGGCAATCGCACCGCCCAGGGAATGTGCCACAACATGCACGTCGTCGTATCCCGCATCGGGCCGTGTGACATGATCCAGCAGACAGGTCACCCGCGCACGGGCCTTGGCGCGCAAACCGACTTGGGCGTCGTCGAAGGGTTCATCGCGCAAGTAGTCCTTTACGAAACTGGACATATTCGCGAGCTTTTCGACACCACCCAATGTGGCCAACCCCATCACGAATAGCACCAGCGGAATGCTTTGGAGGTTCTCCACGAAACTGAGCGCCTGACCCAGAACGGGGAAGGTCGTGATCAATTCCTGCACTTGTGCAGGCAGACCCGTGTCGGCACTTCCCAAGGTTTGCAAAAGCACAGTGACCACCGTCATGTACCAGGCGATCAGCATGATGGCCGCGATCATCATTGCAAAAACGGTACGCGTCGGGATTTCAAACCGCAGCATGGCCCGCAAAAATCCGCCCGCAACCCAGAACCAGATCAGATACAGCCCGCGTTTGAACCGCGCCCAAGGGCTTTCGTTGGTCCAATCAGGGATCAGATCGCCCCAAAACGCTTCGAATATATGGAGTTGCGTGGTTTGGGTGTCGTCTTGCCGATTGTGCACTTGCATGGCCGCCGGTGTCAGCCCGCCGATCGCAACGGTGTCGGTCTGGTCGACCCGATAGCCGCTGCCATAGTGCGCAATGGCCTCGACCAAAAGATCGCGGGCCGCCAGGTGCTCGCGTTTCTTGAAACCGGGAATGAGAATAATTGCACGTTTTGTCATGCCTCTCTCTCCAATAACTGTCTTAAAATACGAATAGTCTAGCGTACGAAGGCGATTCTGCACACCCATAGCGGGAACATGGCATTGCTCAGAGGCGATGTGTGCGGTAGTTCAATGCGAAATTGGAATTTTATTGAGTGTGCCAAAGTGATGTCTCGTATTTCTCATATTGTGCTGGACGATTCCGGCCTTCCACCGCCCACGCCGGAGATTGAACAGGAACGCAAAGTTGCTGTTTTCGATCTGTTGGAGGACAACACCTTTGTCTTGCCCGAGCGCGACGACCGACCTGTGCCGCCGGGGCCGTATCACGTCGGTCTGTCCATCCGCGACAAGCGTCTGGTGTTCGATGTGAACACCGAAGCCGAAGAAAAGGCAGCGGAATTTCACCTGTCACTGGGTCCGTTTCGGCAGGTGGTAAAGGACTATTTCCAAATCTGCGAAAGCTACTTCGATGCTGTCAAAAAGCTGCCACCCAGCCAGATCGAGACTATCGACATGGCGCGGCGCGGTATCCACAATGAAGGATCACGGGTTCTGCAAGAACGGCTTGAGGGCAAGGCCGAAGTGGACGCGGATACGGCACGGCGTCTGTTCACGTTGATCTGCGTCCTGCATTTCGGCGGTTAGATGTCGGAGGCACTTCCTCAGTCAGTGCTTTTTTGTTGCGATCACAACGCAGTGCGCTCTCCCATGGCCGAAGGGATCATGAAGAAGTTCTACGGAACCGGCACCTATGTTCAGTCGGCCGGAGTGACCAATGACATGGAGATCGACGGGTTTTCGATAGCTGTGTGCCAAGAGTTGGACGTGGAGTTGTCGCGGCACCGGTCGCGCAGTTTTGACGAGATGGAGAACTGGGGCGACGATCTTGGATCGTTCGATCTGATCGTCGCGCTGAGCCCGGCGTCGCAGCGCCGCGCGTTGGAATTGACGCGGCTTTATCATCTTGAGGTCGAATACTGGCCGATCCTCGACCCTACTGGTCTGGGTGAAACGCGCGATGCCAAGCTCGACAGCTACCGCCAGGCGCGCGACCAGATTATCGACCAGCTCAAAAACCGCTTCGGCGAACCCACGGAGATCACATGAGCCAAACAATCAAACGCTATTTTGACGCGTTCAACGCCGGTGATATCCCGGCCATGTTGGCGTGTCTGTCCGACGACGTTGAGCATCACGTGAACGAGGGCAACGTGCGCGTCGGCAAAGATGCCTTTGCAGAATTTTGCGCGCATATGAGCCGCTGCTATCAGGAAAACCTGACAGATATCGTTGTGTTTGAGGCCGATGGCGGCCAACGCGGCGCGGCTGAATACACCGTCAATGGGACCTACATCGCAACCGACCCGGGATTGCCCGAGGCCAAAGGTCAGACATATTCCTTGCCCGCGGGTTCATTTTTCACCCTGAAAAACGATGAGATCACACGGGTGACGACACGCTACAATCTGACCGATTGGGTCAAACAGGTGTCCTGATGCCGCTCGATATCCGGCCGCTTACGGGGCAAGCGCTGGCCGATGCTTTGCCCGATGTAGCGGCGCTGCGGATGGTGGTGTTTCGGGACTGGCCCTACCTTTATGATGGCGATTTGGCGTATGAAGAGCGCTATTTGCAATCCTACCGCGACAGCCAGCGCGCTTTGGTCGTAGGGGCCTATGACGGCTCGCGTCTGGTGGGTGCAAGCACTGCTACGCCTCTGGCAGATCACGCCGATGATTTTGCGGCTGCCTTCAGCGATACACCACTTGATTTAGCCGACATCTACTACTGCGCCGAAAGCGTTTTGCTGCCTGAATATCGTGGGCAGGGCGCAGGGCACCGGTTTTTCGACATTCGAGAGGACCACGCCCGCAAGTTGGGATTTAGCAAGTGCTGTTTTTGCGCGGTGCAACGGGACGATGATCATCCGGCCAAACCTGCGGATTACCGCCCGCTCGATTCGTTCTGGCATAGTCGCGGATATGCGCCATTGCCCGGAGTGGTAGCGCAGTTTGCGTGGACGGATTTGGGGCAGGCTAGGGATACATTCAAACCACTGCAGTTCTGGATGCGCGACCTCTAACGCGGGTCAGACTGTTGTGCACATGCCTTCGGCCAACTCGCTGAACGCCTTCCAGCGATCCCAAAAGGCTTCTGCGGCGGGCGTGTCGCTCAGCTGCATATCCTGAACGGCGGTTGAATCGACGAAAAACCGGGCGCCGCGTCGCTGATCTGCGGCGTTGAGCGATATATCGGCGGCGGCCTGCACGCACCCGCATAGCGCACGCGAGGCTGATTTGCGACCACCGATCAGGCAGGCGTTGCCAATGGGCCCCGACGCGAACTGGGTTACAGGTGCGGCCACGGGCGCGCGACTTGACCCGCCACCACAAGCCGCAAGACTGCTTGTCATCACCAACGCCAGAATAGCGTATCTCATGCCGGTTTCGCCCCTGTTTGCCACCTGATTCACTATGGCAAATTTGGCTGCTGCGGGCAATCAATCCCGTGTGCCCGCAGAGATGCTTCCGCTTAGCGTGCTGTCAGCCCGCGCAACGTCGTGGCCCGCGCCGAACCGCCCAAGTTTACCTCGTGCACATCGCCCGCTGAATGGTCGTCGGCCTGTACCGTGTATTTCAATTTTACGGTCTCGAAGTCGATCTCCACACGCTCCACGATCACCCCGTCAGGGTGCGACGGGTCATCATGGGCAAACCGGTAGGACGTGACCAGACAGTTCTCCATCGTGATGACCAGATAATCGAGATGCGCCTCACCGCTGTCTTTGCGCAACGACAAAACCATATCGGGA
This sequence comes from uncultured Alphaproteobacteria bacterium, assembly GCA_942490645.1. GTDB lineage: Bacteria > Pseudomonadota > Alphaproteobacteria > Rhodobacterales > Rhodobacteraceae > CALNXN01. The sequence goes on from CALNXN010000011.1 coordinate 307,399, forward strand.
AACGCGCGTCCCTGTTCGGTCGCCCGCGCCAGATAGGGCGACGCGGCGTCGTAGTATTTATGCACGACCAACGGCCCCATGTCGGCCCGCGCGCGCGCCCGGCCAGACCGCGTGGCGGTGGATTGCTCGATCTCCCAACTGACGCCAAAGACGTCGATCTCTTCCTCATGATCCACACGCTGGCTTTCGCCGGGAATGTCGTCGATTTTCAAATATCCGGTCAAAGGCATGTCTCACTCCTCCATATCTGTTTCTAGAATAACGGGAATGGTAGCCGGTAAAGGGTGGTACGGGGAAGTCAGGTATTCCGGTAGGTGCGGGTAGCGCCGACGGGCCTGAAGAGCCGCACCACCCCGGGTGCCGTCTCGGGCAGCGCAACCGTTTCGCAATGCCCGAGGCGGCCCTTATTCTTGTATGAGACGGAAGACTTTGCCAAGCCGCTCAAGTAACTCCAACATAGTCGCGCTTATACTTTCCATTGAATCGTTTATCGAATCCTCAAGAGCGTTCGTATAGAACGGCGCGGGCTGGTCTTTGTTCTTAGTCGCAACAAACCCGGCGTCATAGGGAATGAATGCAACAGGTCCACCAAGGCCGTCATGCAGCAGAATACCGCGTGTTCCAGCACTGAATATGACGGCTTCGTCGATTACCACGGATGCGTCTGTCTGCTCCAGCACAAGACGATAGCTTGATGTGTTCAAGACATGCGCCGCTCTTGCGATGCCGATGATCGCAAAACTGACGAGCAAAAGAAGCGGCAGGGTTTGCTTTGTGAACTGCCACAATTTCATTCTCAGAACTGTGGCTTTCGGTCTGATGATCTTTGGGCCGGTGTCCCAATACCGATCATTGACGGAGCGTTTCAGGGTCCAGTTCACGTTAACTGTTTTCGCGACCAGAATCGGACCCAAGACGGAAATAATACTAGCGGTGAAGAATAAAAGCAGCACGGTAATTACAAAAGAACCGACCAAGATCGCTGCGCCAAACCACAATTGACCCAGATAGAGTAGCACGAAAATCGGCAGGGTGGTTCCGTATTGTACAACCGTTTCGAGCGTTTGGTTTTCCCATTTGCTAATGGCATTGGATACAGCTTCGCTGAACCGCAACTCGACCGCGGCGCGACGTACATGTTTGCGCCCAGCCGTTTTTGCCCGTCTTTTCCGATAGCGTTCTGCTTTTTGATGACCGCAAGCGGACGATCAGACTAACAAAACCATTGGGCCGACGTAGCGTGCCCAGAGAAAAAAGCCAGTGCGCGTCCACCTACGGAGGCAAAGGCGTAATATGCTGCAAGGTTGAATGTGAGTGACGCATAGGCCCCGGGTTCTAGAAATACCGGGAAACCGCCCGTGGCAAAATACATGTAACCCAGAAAGTGAACGACCGACACGCTGAGGGCTGCCAGAACCCAGCGCCCGACAAACATGATGTCTAGGGCGACAAGCCTCTGCATCAACTTGTTAGCATAGCCCATGAACCTCTCTGTTTCGCTCATCTGTGCCTTTCCCGCGCAATGTGGTTTCCGGTCAGCCGTGAATTCGTCCGACGCGGAATTCGTGAGCCAATCATCCCACCTTGACCACCCCCTAAAACCACACCATATCCCATCACCATGACACCGCTTTCACACATCCGCAATTTCTCCATCGTGGCGCATATTGACCACGGGAAATCCACGCTGGCTGATCGCTTGATCCAGTCCACCAACACCGTGGCCGATCGGGATATGAAAGAGCAGATGCTCGACAGCATGGACATCGAGCGCGAGCGCGGGATCACCATCAAGGCGCAGACCGTGCGGATCAATTACACGGCCGAGAACGGCGAGGAGTATGTCCTCAACCTGATCGACACGCCGGGCCACGTGGATTTCGCCTATGAGGTCAGCCGCTCGATGCGTGCGGTCGAGGGGTCGCTGCTGGTCGTGGACAGCACGCAAGGGGTCGAGGCGCAGACGCTGGCCAATGTCTACCACGCCATCGACGCGGACCACGAGATCGTGCCGGTGCTGAACAAGATCGACCTGCCCGCCGCCGATTGCGACCGCGTGGCGGAACAGATCGAGGACGTGATCGGGATTGATGCGTCGGGCGCGATCCGGGTGTCCGCCAAGACGGGGCAGGGTATCCACGAAACGCTCGAGGCCATCGTGCACCACCTGCCCGCGCCCAAGGGGACGCTGGACGCGCCGCTCAAGGCGATGCTGGTGGACAGCTGGTATGACAGCTATCTGGGTGTGATCGTGCTGGTGCGGATCATGGACGGGCAGCTGAAAAAGGGCGACCGTATCCGCATGATGCAGAACGGCTCGGTGCATCATGTGGACCGGATTGGCGTGTTCCGCCCCGCGATGACGGAAATTGACGTGCTTGGCCCCGGCGAGATCGGGTTCCTGACCGCGTCCATCAAGCAGGTGCGCGACACCCGTGTCGGCGATACGATCACCCATGAGAAAAAGGGCACGGACAAAGCGCTGCCGGGGTTCAAACCGGCGCAGCCTGTGGTGTTTTGTGGCCTCTTCCCGGTGGATTCCGCGGAATTCGAGGACCTGCGCGATGCGATCGAGAAACTGGCGCTGAATGACGCGTCCTTCAGCTTTGAGATGGAAACCTCCGCGGCTTTGGGCTTTGGCTTTCGCTGCGGGTTCCTCGGGTTGCTGCACCTTGAGGTGATCCGCGACCGGATCGAACGGGAATATGACATCGAGCTGATCACCACCGCGCCGTCGGTGATCTATCACATCCACATGCGCGACGGGACGATGATGGAACTGCACAACCCCGCCGACATGCCCGACCTGACGCTGGTCGATCACCTTGAGGAACCGCGCATCAAGGCGACGATCCTTGTGCCGGACGACTACCTCGGCGATGTGCTGAAGCTGTGTCAGGACCGTCGCGGTATCCAGATGGACCTGACCTATGCCGGGTCCCGCGCGATGGTGGTCTATGATCTGCCGCTCAACGAGGTGGTGTTTGATTTCTATGACCGGCTGAAATCGGTGACAAAGGGCTATGCGTCGTTTGACTATGCGATGATCGGCTACCGTACGGACGCGCTGGTGAAAATGTCGATCCTTGTGAACGACGAACCCGTTGATGCGCTGAGCACGATGGTGCACCGCGACCGCGCCGAAATGCGGGGCCGCGCGATGGTCGAAAAGCTCAAAGACCTGATCCCGCGCCACATGTTCAAGATCCCGATCCAGGCGGCGATTGGCGGCAAGGTGATCGCGCGCGAGACGCTGTCAGCGATGCGCAAGGACGTGACCGCCAAGTGCTACGGCGGCGACGCGACGCGCAAGCGCAAGCTGCTGGACAAGCAGAAGGCGGGGAAGAAGAAGATGCGCCAGTTCGGGAAGGTGGATATCCCGCAGGAAGCTTTCATTTCAGCGCTGAAGATGGACAGCTGAAGCCACCATTTTCGAAGCGAGGCGGATATGAAAGACGGGAGAGCGGCTACCCGGTCTAGTGGGCAATCGCTTCGGTGTTGAGCGATTTTATGAAAGCAAATCTGGTCTATCGATTCGAGTCAGTATCCCAGTGTATGAATGAACCTCTTTGGCGATACTGATATGTGCTCGTAGCGCTCTATCCTGTTCGGCTTAAGATGACCATCAACTGCTGGAAGGTCTTTAAGCTAGCAAGACTGGAGAAATAAACTGGCCTAGGCTGCGGTATCTCTCATTGACACCTGAGAGAAACCGTATCGAACCTTATCGTTGAGGCAATCAAAGTACTAGAACCGCCCAAATGTTAATGGCGTGCCAATTCTCGCTCGCGATTTCCGTTGCTTCGAGAACTTTCAGACTGCAGGAGGCAATCAACGACTCGAAAAATGGGCCATGCCTGTTTTGATCCTGCACTTCATCCAGGAGTTTGCCTCCAAATGGTTCTGGAATGCCGATAGAGCTCCCACAGTAAAAGAGGTTCATCTTCAAGAGCGGGTTAATAATACGAGCCACTGCTTGTTGACTCGGAAGCAGTATCTGGCCAAGTGTCAACGAGGCTATTGAAAGGCCACTCTGTATTCTCGAGGAGCATGTTCGGGAATGTAGCTTAGGCGATGCTTCTTCAATTGGGAGTGCATCACAGCGGGTTCGCAAACTATCGTTTATCAGAATATGGAATTCACTTGGTTATCATCTTGAGTCGGCTCCACTTCAGAATTAGATTGCGGGTTGGCTGAAATTTCTATTTGCGACGCCGTTTCTGCGAAAGGTTTGTGGTTTCGCAATTCGCGAGCAATTTTGACATAGAGTAGGGGAGTCCAGCTTCTATGATCCCTTCATTGAGATCTTTTCGTTATCGAAAACTATCCGAAGTTGATCAAAGTTTCGATTATCAACCATGCATTTCGAAACATTTCACAGATCAGGCCTCGAGTCCTAGAAATGGAATATCTTTGCGACTTCACAGCATTTTCGTTTGAAGGCGATCTTTGCAGTAGCAGAGTTTAGCCTGCCGAGATCAAGGATGCGGTCAATATAGTTGCCGCTTGACTCAAACTCTCAAGTCTCGTGCATAAGCACAGACACGTGATCTTCAGAAGTTCTGTTTGAGGCACTGCTGTATCCAAATAAGTACCTCCAGACAGTTGCAAATATCGAAAGTATCGTGAAGGGTTTTCTTCAACAACTAATAAGCATGAAGAAATTCCTGAGATGCTCGATGCCCAACCCGCCCGGCCCTAGATCGTGCAGCGCCCGAACCGCCCCCACGTGGCGGGCGCTTCGCTTCCCGCCCCTCGGTCCGGGCGCAAGGAACCTCCCACCCCCAACAAAAAAAGGCGGCCCACCCAAGGGACCGCCTGATACTCATTAAATAAACCTTTGTCAGCAACGCTTCACTCCGCTTCGTCTTCAATCGCTTGACCCGCGGCTTGCACATCGCGGCCAAAGCCTTCGGCGGTTTCGCACGCGGCAAGGCCCAGAAGGGCGGTGATCAGCAGTGTGGCTCTCAGCATGGTCAATCCTTTCGTGTTCTCTGACCAACCAACCCGCCGCATTGCAAAAGGTTCCCCAATCCGCCGTTTTCCCCACCCAACCCTCTGCCCCCAAAGCACAACTTCGAGTTATCCACATAAAAAACCCCAACAAGTTCAACATCTTATCCCCAAGAAATTTCGTCCGTTAACGATTTTTTAATTGCCCGACTCACCTCCCACTGCCAATCTCATCCTACCGCAGCGGACCTTCGGGAAGGCGGCGGGAACGCAAAGGCCACGGTGGTCAAAGACCTCAAGAGACTGATCCTAGATTGAGCTTGAGAGGAAAAAGGCAGCCGGACGCAGGTCAGATCGTGTGGGGGTGAAAGCCTCGTGACGAAAAGGCGGTGTCTTCAGGGACAATGCGGGCCGGGTTGATCTTCGGATCGGTTGCGGTTCAGCGGCAGACCCTTCGGGGGGTGGCGTGGTGGTCGGCGGTAACGCAGGTCGCGGCAAACGCGGAAACGTGTTGTCACAGCCAAGGGTCGCAAGGCTCGCGGCAACTGGGCAACCAGCCCTCCTTGTGAGGGAGATGGGGTTCAGGAAGACGTCAGGCGGGTCGCAAGACCCATGCGAGGACCGCGTCCAAGCACCTGGCGTCTTTTCCTGTTTTTGCACCACATTTTGGAAAAGAGATGACCCGGATGATCGCTCATCCGGGCCTGTCAGCATTTGCTGAGGTGTACCGCGTCCATAGCACCTGTGCCTTGTGGATACACACCAAGGATTGCGTTCGCAACTACATATCGCGGTTTTCGCCACATTTGCCACAAAGCTCGGCCTGCTTGCTGGAATTTTTGACCCAAATCAATGCGCGGTCCCGGTGAGGGGATACAAATGACGCCGTTGATACCCGACACACACCGCGTCGGGCCGAAAAAGAGGAATTTCCCGATGCTCCGACTTGCCGGAATGCTTTATTCGCTCATTGCCACGACCTTGGCCGGGGTCGGTGTGATTGCCGTTCTGACAGCTGGGTATACGGCCGTCACCCCGATCGTGGGTGCCGCAGCACTGGGTGCGCTTGTGGCGTTGCCGGTGTCCTATCTGGTGGCCAAGCGGATCACGGGTTGAGCAGGTCGGGTCGTTCTTGACCCATGTCAATGTGTGCGCATGCGTCCTCTGACATCGTTGGATCACATCAAAAGGAGGGTCCATCAATGGACATCGCAACGCAAAAACAGACGTTGGAGGCCCGTCGCGCCGAGTTGGTGGGCGATCTGTCGGACATCGAGCATCAGCTTGATGCGCCTGCGCCCAAAGACTGGGAGGACCGCTCCTCTGAACGCCAGGGTGACGAGGTTCTCGAAGCCTTGGGCCACGTAGAACTGGCCGAACTCAAGCGGATTGACGCAGCACTGGAACGGATCGCGGATGGCATCTACGGTATTTGCCTGAAATGTGAGGAACCGATTTCCGACGCGCGGCTTATTGCGGTTCCGGACGCAGCGCTGTGCAAGAATTGCGCTGTTTGATCGGGGTAGGCGTTCCCAACCGTCAGGCGCTGTCCATTTTGTAAAAGAGATACCGTTCGGGATCGACGGTGTCGGGGCCTTTGACCTGCGTAACACCGATCAACGGCTGTTGGCTGACGATGAGCCCGCCCGGAACCATAAGCGGCAGGATGAGCGGGGACAGGCGTGCGCCTTCTTCGACGTCCTTGGCCTTGTCGCCAAATCCGAAATCATAATGTGCCAGCGCGATTTTGACGCCTTTTTCCGCGAGTACCCGTAGCATGTCGTCAGCCTCGCCCTGAAGAAAGAGGGCTTTGGGCGGTATGCAGGAGGGGTGCGGATTGAGGACGCGGTCGATCACCCAGATGTCCCGGCCCGGCAGGCGTTCGCGCAGGTGGTCATATGTGCGCCCGTTGCCCAAACCGCATTCCAGCACATCCCCTTCGAGGTGTGCCACGCCGTCGGCAGCCCAGTTCAGCCCGTCGATTTGCGCTGTCAGCCGCCGTCTGAAGCTTTCCAGTCTGCTCATGTGCTCTCCGAAACGAGTGATCCGATGTCTGCGGGGTACGCGCCGCCGTCCAGAAGTTCTGAAATCAAAGCCTTGGAAAAGGACCAGACTTCGGGTGTGTGGACAAGGTGGTGCGTGAGATAGCCCAACGGTTCGGTGGCATCAATGTCGCCCATGCGCCGCTTTTGCAGGTTTGTAACCACCTGTGCGATCAAGTCTTGTGGTGGTGCCAACCCGCGGTCGCCGCGCCAGTTGATCGGATCCAGGTGGGTGTTGATCTGGATGAGGCCCGGAACGGGGTGGACAGTGACGCGCGGGGTGAAGGTGGAGACTGCCCGATACCCCAGTGTGAGCAAAAGGGCATCATATGATGGGTCCATGCGGTTCCATGGTGGTACGAACATGGCCAGCAACCGTTCTCCAAACATCGTCTCAAGCGTTTTACGCGCGGTTTGCAGTTCTCCGCGTGCGGCGTCTCGCGGGTGCCCGAACTCTGCTTTTTTCTGTCCTGACAGCGCGTGGTTCTTGTGTGCCCAGCCATGTACCACCGGGATCAGGGCGGGCTGCGTTGCAATTGCTTTGGTCAAGGTAGGCTGTGCCAAGGCGGGAATGACTGCCAGATGTACGGGCAGACCGAGCGTTTGTGATAGATCGGTCAGCCTGCCGAGCGCGGCTGTGTCAGACACCGCGTCGTCATCGCGCCACCAGATCGGCAGCGGCAAAGCTTCTGCCCTGCAAGTCGCCAATTCTTTGCGCAAGGGGGACCAGTCATAGATCATACGCGTGCTCTGACGTGATCCGCAACGATGGAAACGGTTTGCGCCGCGCCATCGAAACCATGCGTTGGAACGGAGCGGCGTGGCGCGCTTGTGACCTCTGACACTGCATTCAGCAGGCGTTGTCCCGATAGGTCGCGTGTCTTGATCACGGCCATGGCAGGCAGATGAGACAGAGCCTTGGCGCGCAGGCCCTGTTCGACCTCGTCGCCCGCATCAAAAGGCACCCAAACCGCAGGCGTACCTGCTTGCAACACATCAAGTGCGGTGTTGTAGCCGCACATAGACACGGACGCGGATGCATGGCGCAGCAAGCTTCGAAAATCTGGCCGCGCGGGTTCAACGTGCAGGTTCATTGGCGCATTTCGGGCCAGCGCCGCGCAGACTTTAGGTGCTGATTGCCCGCCCACCAACACGCGCCATTTCCGAGAGGGATCAAGCCCAGCAGCGGCCAGCGCGGCATCAAAGATCGGCGCGCCAACGTCACCGCCACCTGCGCTGACCACCACCTCACCCCTGCCCAGTTGTTCCGGATGCGGCGGGGCCGGGGTTGGCGCGACAAACCCTGTATAAAACAGGCGTTTGCGCAACTCAGGTGTGACGGGCCAGCTCATATCAAGCGGTGTTATGTCCGGGTCAGAGTGCACCAGAACACCGTCGTAGTGGTCAGCAATACGTTCGTGGGTCAAAACCGCTTTCTTTTGGCTGGAGGGCGGCGCGAGGATATCGCGGATTGAGCAAAAAACGGCGGGTTTCTTCGCCATTTCTTGTGTTGTTTGAAGCAGTTCGAGGAATTCGGTTTGCAGATTGCGTCGCCCGAATGGGAAAAGTTCGGTGATCACGGCATCAGGTTCAATGCGTTGCAACGTCTGCCTCAGTTTGGTTTGCCGAGTGTGGCGATAGCTGTCGCTGGCCACTTGCCCCGTGTCATCAAGCAGCCGCGCAAAATCGACGCCGTCAGAACGTAGCGGCGGCAGTTGAACGAGGGACAACCCGTTCATGTCGATGCGCGGGACAGGCATGCCACCTGAAACAAGCGTCACCTGATGTCCTTGATCGGCAAAGGCACGGCCCAAGGTCGCAGCCCGCGCAAGGTGTCCGGTGCCCAGCAAGTGCGTGACGACGATCATCACCTTCATGGGTCTGCCTCTAACAGCCGAGGTACGTCGCTTTCCATCTGCCAACCGTCCTGGTTCATAGCGATAACATAAAGCCTATTGCGCTTGATCTGAAACGGGGCAGGGCCGCAAAAGTCCCAACCGGTGGCATGTGCCAGCAAGACGCGCATCACGCCGATGTGGCAGACCGCGACGGCGTCTTCGGACAGCGAATTGGCCCAAGGCAGCAGACGCGCACGCAGATTATCGGGGCTTTCGCCGCCCGGCGGGCGGTAGGACCAACCCCAGGTTTCGATATCGCGAAAGCCCGAGGTGGAGTCGCTGCGCAAGTCAGCGCCCTTGGCCCCCTCCCAATCACCCCAGTCCATTTCGGTCAGGGCGATCTGAGGCGTGGCCGCGCGGCTCGTGACCAGTGACGCGGTGCGCATGGCCCGCGACAGCGGGCTTGACCAAAGCGCGGCCCGGTCCCACGGGGAAGGCAGGCGCAGTTTTGACAACAGGGCCTCCGCGTCCGGGTCCAGGGGGATGTCTGTGCGCCCCTGAATGCGGCCGGCACGGTTCCACGCGGTGTGCCCGTGGCGCAGAAGTGCCAGACGCACGGTCATGACAGTGATCGTTGCAGATTGGCGCGCAGTGTGTCGCATGCTGTGTCGATCAGGTGGAATTGGCGGATGTGGTCGCGTGCGGATTGGGCTGCACGCTGTGCCTCTGCCGGATCACCCAACAGTTGATCCGCGCGCGCTGCAAGGGCTGCGGGGCCAGCCTCGACCGCTGGGTAGACGCCCGGAGCTAGGACGTCGCGCACACCGGGGCGATCTTGGGCAACAACGGGCAGACCTGCGGCTTGCGCTTCGAGATAGCTCATGCCGAAGGCTTCATTGACGCCGGGCCAGAGCAGGAGGGATGCCTGAGCATATCGCTGCGCGAGGGCGTCTTTGCCCAGTTCGCCCAAGAAACGGACGCGGTCGCCGAAAGGCGTCATCAACGCGCACACATCGTCTCTGGCAGGGCCGTCGCCTGCGATGTCCAGCCGCCAATCGGGGTGGATCATGTGCTCGAGCGTTTCTTTGATCAGCGCATAGCTGGCCAGTTTGTCACCGGGTCGCATCATGCCCACGCTCAGCATTGCGCCCTGTCGCGTAGACGCGGTAGGCAGCTTGTCGGTGGCCAAAAACGGGCGCAGGTGCTGCAAGGTTTGCGCGGGCGGAGCGTAGGACCGAAGTGCTATTGCGTCGCGTTCCGTCATGTAAAATATCGTATCTGCCGCGTCGCAGGCGGCCTCGGCGGCCTGGGCAAATGCAGACCACGCGCCGTTCAGGCGTTTGCGAGCGCGGGTTGCTTCGACCAGCATATAGGGCAGGCCAAGCGCGTGCGTCACTTGTGGGCCGATCAGGTCGGGCGCCTTGTAGTAGTTGTGATACGTGATCCACGCCTTCCAGCCTTCGGCGCGGCCCCGATTGATCAACTGATCGGCTTCGGCACGGGCCAACTGCGCCAGTTTGCTTTGGGTGTCCGGGTCACCGCGCTTGTCGTAAACGCGCAGTTCAGAGGCGAGGGTGACTTGGCTTCCCGTCTCGCCAAGCGCACGGATCAGGGAACGCGCCACGGCGCGGTCGCCCGACGGGACGGCGTGGGTTGGCGGCTTCATCGGTGCGTAAAAGGCCAATGACGTCACGGCACAGGCTCCAACAGTGCGCTCAGCCGGGCTTTGAGCTGTTTGATGCCTGGATGCATCTGAAACTCAGACGTGAGCCGTTGGTACGCCGCGTCCGCCATGCGCGGGCCTTGCGCTGGATCTTGTGCAAATGCGACGATGGCCTTGGCCAAGGCATCCGGCGCGTCCGCGCTCAAAAGGCCATGCTCGCCGTTGGTGATGAACTCCGGGATCGCGGAAACCGGCGTGGATAATATGGGCAACGTCTGGCTGGCCGCTTCCATCAGCACATTTGGCAGCCCATCGCGGTCGCCGTCGTCTGCGATGCGACTGGGCAGCACGAACAGATCGGCGTTGCGCATGGCGGCGATGACCTCGGGCTGGTTGCAAGCCCCGCGCCATGTAATCCGGTTCGAAAGCCCGAGTGTCTGCGCACGTGCCTTCAGCTCGTTCCCCAAAGTGCCGCCGCCGATGTGTTCAAAATGCCAGTCCAGATCAGGTGGCAAGAGCGCCAGCGCCTCGATCAACCGGTCAAAGCCTTTTTTTTCCACCAAACGCCCGACAGACATCAGGCGCAGTGGAGCGTCTGGCGCGCGGGCCGTGCGTTGCGGTGGGGCGGGAAACCGAGAGAGGTCAAGCCCGTGGTAAATCAGGTCCACGCGCGCTGGATCGTCGGAGAGCGCGCGCAGATGAGCAGCGCCGAACCCGGTACAGGTTGCGCCGAATGCCGCCCCGAAATGGCGGGCGGACAGCTTTTCGCGCAACTCCCATTCCGGTGATGTCCAGATGTCTTTGGCATGGGCGGAGAAGGACCACGGCAAGCCGCGCAAAATGGCGGCGTAGCGTGCAACGGAGGATGGCGTGTGCAGGAAGTGGGCGTAGAGTGCGCGCGTTTCTGGCGGCATTTCGCGGGCCAAGACACAGGCTTGGCCAAAGCGGCGGATGCGGTTGCGTGTGCGATCGCGGGCATGATCAGCGCGTATCGCGCGCCATGCATCACGCCAACCACGTGTGAACAGGGCCGCCCAAAGCCCACGCAGCACCCGAAGCGGCTCATTGTGCAGATACTCCGGCAAATAGCGCACCGGCGCGCGCAAGCGATCATGCAGCGGGTGGGTTTGGGTATCTGTCGGGTGACGCAACGACCACAGTTCAAACGCGAGACCGGCCTCCTCCAACGCCACCAGTTCCTGAGCGATGAAGGTTTCGGACAAGCGTGGCCAACCCTTGACCACAACGGCCAGAGCCGCGGAGTTTTGGCTCATGTGGCGCTCATCAGGGCGGTGGCACGGGCGACGACCATGTTCAGGCCGTCCAGCAACCCTTCCGCTCCAGCCTCGGATGGTTTGTTCTGACTGGGCAACGCGCGGATGGCTTTGATCATGGACGCTGGCGTCATGCCGTCGCGGGTCTCGTCCAGCATGCGCACCAACCCAAGCTCTTCGGCGCGCGCGGCGCGGATCCATTGTTCCAGGCGCGGCACGGTGCGGGGTACGATGACGGCGCGCTGATCAAATGACAGCACTTCGCAGAAGGTGTTGTAACCGCCCATGCAGACGACCCCTTCAGCGCCGGCAAAAAGTGCCTCGATGCGAGAATCAAATCCGACGGCGGTCACGCGACCCTGCAACGCGGCGACGCGCGCCTCAAAAGCCTGTCTCACTTCGCCGGACAGGAACGGGCCATAGACCAACACGGCATGAGGCACCAAACCGGGATCCTGCTCATAAGCAGACAGCACCAGATTGACCATCGCCTGTCCGTCACCACCGCCGCCCGGCGTGATCAGAATATAGGGGTCATCCGGGGTTGCGGCCGCGTCTGTGACCTCGCGGCGCAGATACCCTGTCCAATGCAGCCTGCCGCGGGTGGCCGCACTCAGGTTCAGGCCCTTGGTGGGGTCATAGACCTTGCGCGGACCATAGATCCATATCTCGTCATAGTACTTCTCGGTGGCTTCAACCGCTCCTTTTCGATCCCATTCCGCCGCCAGAACGGTTGGTTCATCCAACACATCGCGCAGCCCCAGCACACATCTGGTTTTGCCGCGTTCCGCGAGCCATTCCAGGGTCGGCAAAAGCTCGCCGCGGAAGCCGGTGGGTTCCTTGTCCACAATCAGCAAGTCCGGATCGTACTGTTCGATGGCGGATTGGATCAGGCCCGCGCGCAAGGATGTTGTGTCGTCTATGTCCAGGCCCAGCGTCTGGCTGACGTAGCTGCCATCGGGCAATTTGGTGACACCGGGCAAACGCACGTGATCGACGCGTTCGGGAAAGGTGAACCGACCAGCGACCGGCGACCCGGTCAGAATGATGGCCGAGGCGCCCGGATCGGATGCCGTGATGGCCGTTGCCAACGCTCTTGAGCGGCGCAGATGGCCCAGACCAAAGGTGTCGTGGCTATAGAGCACCACCCGCTTTGAGCGTGTCTCCCCGGCTGGTTCAGAGGGTGTCTCGATGTTTTCCAATGCGCCTATCCCACCTTCCATCGTCAACCTCGGCGCGCTGTGGGTTGGCTGAAAATGCTCCAGATGCAGGGCGCATAGCCGCCGTCTGATCTACCAAAACAAGGGCAGGTGAGGGGAAGGCTCATGGGCGGGTCCTTGGGTACTGTCGAATAGGGGCTGGCCCAGTGCAGGAGTTAAGTCGCTATGGCACAAAAACTCCGGGGGTGCAAAACCTCGTATTAACTTTTGGCGATGGGTGGTGACAGAATTGCAAAGACAGCGTGGCTGTCTTAGCGTGATTGCGCCACCTTATTTGAAGGACCGAATTACAGATGCGCGCCTATATCCTGCTGATCTTCTTGGTCTTTTCCGGCTTGCTTTGGCAATCAAACCCGACCCATGCTCAAAATTTGGGCTCATTGTTGGGGTCTTCCGAAACTGAGGTGCTCAGTGACGAAGACAGCGCGCGGATTACCGAGATCATGCGCCAGGCGCGCGAAACAGGTGTCAATGTTGTCGTCATTGACAGCAATGGACAGTTTTTATCGGACCGTGATGCCCCTGATACCGGTCTTGAGACGGATGCAGATGATCAGAAATCGAAACTGATGGCGGCGCAAGATGCCGCAGTCCAGTTTCGCGCAGCCCTAATCCAGCGGATCCTGGACTTGCCTAACGCGTTCAACGAGGTGCTCTATATTCTACGCGCCACCAGCCCGGACGGGAAGATCTGGACTTTCGGATATGCGTTTGTGGTATCGCTGTTGCTGTTTTCAGCGGGCATGGTGTTCGAGGCTCAGATCTTCGGCAAGAGGATAGCACGTGGTTTCGTGACGTCACGGGTGATGCAAAACCCCGTTGGATATAGCGAAAAAATGCCATTTCTGGTCATGCGCTTCATCGCTGGAATCGTCGGGATATTGGTGTCCATGGCTGTGGCCTATATCTTGGGGGCACTGATCTTTGGACCACTCGAAGACCCGGCATTGCAATTCACGGTCAGTTTGATCAATGCAGGCTATTTCCTGTGCCGTTTCGCCGCCATGCTTTGGCGGATGATCCTGTCGCCCTATCTGGCGCAATACCGCATACCGCTTTTGACAACCAGCGAAGCACGGCGGTTGCATAACTGGCTTTGGGTCGTTGCGTCCTTTGATATCTGCACGATTCTGTTCGGCGTCTGGATTGCTGAGCTGGGCCTGAACTACGACGTTTTCGCATTTCTGTCGTCGTTGCTGTCGGGTGTTGTCGTTCTTCTCAATATCTTGCTGATCCTCGTCAACAGGCGCGCGATCAGCCTCGCCATTCGCGGTCGCAAACCTCTCAACGAGGTCAGCTGGGTCATGCGGGTGCTAAGCCGTATTTGGGCGATCGCACTGATTTTCTACGTTTTGGTGGCTTGGGTCTATCAGACCTACGATTTGGTCCTGGGCAATCCGTCGCCGGTGCCACTGATTGCGGGAGCCTACGCCATCTTGATGTCCATCATCGTGGTATATGGCGCGATCAGCTATCTGATTGAACGCAGTTTCACGCGGGCGCGGGCCTTGCGGGCTTTGAACGCCGAGAGTGATATCGTCGATGAAGGCGCCGATGATGTCGACATGCCCGAGGACGTGGCAGCGGTCAGAGCGGCCCTGCGCCCCACTCAAACCCTGAACACGTTCGAGGCGCTGGCGCGTCGCGTGGCGGGGATCTTGGCCTTTGTCGCGGGTGCCTATGCCTTTTTAAACATCTGGGACACGGCCAGCACGGATATGGTTGAATCCGTGTCTGACAGGCTGCTGGACATCATGGTCATCATTTTCATCGGCTATGTGATTTATCACGCCTTCCGCATCTGGATCGACAACAAGATCGCAGACGAACAAGGCGACATGGAAGAGGGCGAGTTGGGGGATGAAGGTGGCGGCACGAGTGCGAGCCGCCTGGCGACCTTGCTGCCGCTCTTTCGCAATTTCATGCTCATCCTCGTGCTGGTGACGATCATGCTGATCATTCTGCTGGAGGTAGGCATCAATGTAGGCCCGCTCTTTGCCGGTGCGGGCGTCGTCGGCGTCGCAGTGGGCTTTGGCTCTCAGGCGTTGGTGCGGGATATCTTTTCGGGCGGGTTTTTCCTGTTTGATGACGCGTTTCGCAAGGGCGAATACCTTGATGTGGGGGGCGTCAAAGGAACGGTCGAAAAGATATCGGTGCGGTCGTTTCAGT
The DNA here is from genome assembly GCA_942490645.1 of uncultured Alphaproteobacteria bacterium. Classification (GTDB taxonomy): domain Bacteria; phylum Pseudomonadota; class Alphaproteobacteria; order Rhodobacterales; family Rhodobacteraceae; genus CALNXN01. Next base: position 322,558 of record CALNXN010000011.1, read on the forward strand.
TGCGCCACCACCTTGGTGCGCTGCACACCATTCCGTTCGGCGAAATACAGGTCATGACGAACTATTCGCGCGACTGGGTGATCATGAAGCTGCCCCTGCGCGTAACCTATGACACCGACGTCGAAAAGGTGCGCAAGTTGATCAAGAACCTCGGTATTGCCTTGCTGGATGATCCGGTCATTGGCGACAATTTCATCCAGCCGCTTAAGTCACAAGGCGTGATCGAAATGCAGGACAGCGCGATGATCATTCGGGTGAAGTTCATGACCAAACCGGGGGATCAATGGCTGGTGCGCAAGAAGGTCTATGAAGAAATCCGGATCCTCTTTGAGCGTGAAGGCATCAACTTTGCCCATAAGGAGGTCACGGTTCGGCTGGCGGATGGCAAGGTGGCTGATCTAAGCGAAGACGACAAGAAGGCTGTGACGGCTGCGGCGCAGGCCAGCATGGAAGAAGACTTGCTGGACGGTGAACAGGCGGGCGAGGGCGACGACAGGTAGACGCCGCTGCGGTTCAGCTCTTGTAGGGATCAAGCGAGGCGCGCAGGCCGTCGCCGAGGAAGTTGAACGCCAGCACAACGAATATGATGGGCAGCATCGGGATCGCGGTCCAAGGGTATATTTCGATGCTGGCGAGGTTTTGCGCGTCGTTCAGCATCACGCCCCAGCTTACAGCCGGTGCGCGCAGGCCAAGGCCCAGAAAGCTGAGCGCCGTTTCCCCTAGGATCATTGCCGGGATCGACAGGGTGGCGGATGCAATGAGATGGCTCATGAAGTTCGGCAGCAGGTGACGGCGGATCACGCGGCCGGGTTTGGCGCCCATCATTTCCGCGGCGCGCACATATTCCTCTTCTCGCAAGGATAGGAATTTGGATCGCACCGCGCGCGCAAGGCCGGGCCAATCAAGAATCCCAAGGATGATGGATATGATAAAAAAGACCGACACCGGGCTCCAGTTCGATGGCACCGCAGCAGACAGGGCCAGCCACAGCGGCAATTCCGGAAGCGAACGCAAAACTTCGATGGCGCGGTTCACGGTCCAGTCTATCTTGCCGCCGAAGTATCCTGCGATGGACCCAAAGAAAATTCCGAGCACGAAGGACACCGTGATCCCGATTACACCGACGGTCAGCGACAGTTGCGCGCCATAGAGAATGCGGCTGAACACGTCGCGGCCAAGCCGATCGGACCCAAAGAGAAAGACGGTCGCGCCTTCGGGCGCGCAGAACAGATGCGTGTCGGACGGCACAAACCCAAAGAGACGGTATTCCCCGCCGTCGCAGAAAAACTGCAGCGGCATTGGACGCGATGTGTCGGTCTCATAGGTCCAACGATAGTTGACGAGATCTGCGGTGGCCGTGGTTGGGTAGACGAATGGGCCGATGAATTCCCCTTCATGCCACAGATTGATCGATTGCGGCGGCGCATAAAGGTATTCCGCGCTACGTTCGTTGGGCGTGTATGGCGCGATGAACCCAGCCACGGGCAGCATCAGGTAGCTGAACAACAAGAAGATGCCCGAGATCAGCCCGAGTTTGTGCCGTTTGAATTTGCGCCAAACCAAGACCCAACTTGGCGCATCCATATCAGAGCGTTCCAGTGCCGACAGATCCACGTCATCGGAATAAGGCGCGTCGTCTACGTATCGTCCGTCAGGAAGCTTGGCCATTATCCGCGTGCTCCGTAGCGGATCCGCGGGTCCAGCAGAACCAAAAGCAGGTCAGAGACCATCGTGCCGATTAGCGTCAGCAGCGCCACGAACATCAGCACGAAACCGGCCAGAAACTGATCTTGGGATTTCAACGCCGTCAGCAGCGCAGGTCCAATCGTCTGCAGCCCCAGAACGACGGACACCAGAACCGAGCCTGAGACCATCGCGGGCAACAGGTTACCGATGTCTGCGACAAAAGGGTTAAACGCCATGCGCAGTGGGTATTTCGCCAGCAGCTTGGCAGGCGCCAATCCCTTGGCCTTGGCGGTTTCGACGTAGGGTTTGCTGAGTTCATCCAGCATATTGGCGCGCAGGCGCTGCATCATCGCGGCAGCCCCTGAAGTGCCGATCACAAAGGTCGGGACAATCAGGTGGATCAGGATCGATTTGACCTTGTCCCACGACATCGGTTCGCCTTCGTAAACCGGGTCCATCAGCCCGCCGATGGGCAGGTCGAAATACTTGTGCCCGTAGTAGAACAGGATCAGGGCCAGTAGAAAGTTGGGCGTCGCAAGGCCCAGATATCCGATGAAGGCGGCTGTGTAATCCACCCAGGTCTCAGATCGTGCCGCTGCGATCACACCCAGCGGAAGCGCCACCAGATAGACGAAAAGAACGGCCGCCAGATTGACCAGTACCGTCAGCCAAAGTGCGTCTCCGACGATCTCGGACACTGGGCGGTCAAATTCGAAGGACCAGCCAAAATTCCCCTGGATCAAACCGGAGAAGCCTTGCGGGCCCGGCCACATCCCGACCCAGATCAGGTATTGTTCCCAAAGCGGTCGGTCCAGCGCGTATTCGGTGCGCAGGAATTCGGCCTTGGCCACGCCTTCGGCTTGGCCGGTGGCACGCAGTTCCGCAATCTGGTTCGACAGATAATCGCCGGGTGGCAGGTTGATGATTATAAACACCAGCCCCGACACCACCCACAGTGTCAGTAGCATCGTTATGAACCGATAAATTGCGTATTTGAGAAACATCATCAGTTCAGCTGCTGCAGGGCATCGTCAAAATAGAACTCATCAATCCTGTGGATGCCGAAGTGTGCGCCAGGCTCCCACGCCCATTTCGCGATTTCCGGCACGTTGCGCAGGCGCTTTGACACGACGATGGGCTGGGGTGCTTCCGACAGGATGCCAATGGCAAACTGATATTCCGAATGGATGGCCAACATTTCACGCCAGATTTGCGCACGTTCATTCGCGTCCTGAGTATGATCCCACTCCCAGCTGAGCTTCATGAGGCGCTTGGCAGGGGCCATGTCGGGTGCTTCGCCTACGTCGCCGCCGGTCTGGAAGTGCTGGCCCCATTTTGGCCAAGCAAAGAATTCCTGTTGCGTTGGGGCCAGATATTTCGGCGAAGTGTATTGCTGCGGCAGACCGTTGTCCCAACCGAACCAGACGGCGGCCATGCTAAGCCCGGCATAGACGCGGTTGCGCAGAATATCGCGGTCGAGGGGTCGCATCACCAGCTTAACACCGATCTCGCGCCAGGTGTCGGTAACGATGGCCAGCGCATTTTCGACCTCTTGACGTTCGCCCGCGGTTTCGATCACGAACTCCATCGGGCGTCCGTCGGGCAGCATGCGAAAGCCCGCAGGGGTACGTTCGGTCAGCCCCATTTCGTCGAGCAAGGCATTGGCGCGGTCCAGATCGAAAATAGACCATGCGCTGAGGTTGCTGGGATCAAAGAAGGGGCTCTTTGCCAGAGCAGTCATACCGCCTTCCTTGGCAAGCCCGAAATAGAGCGCGCGATTGATCATCCGGCGGTCAATACCCATAGAAAGCGCGCGGCGAAAGCGCACATCGCGCATCACTTCGCGCCAGACCGGATCAGCAAAGTTAAGGTTGGGGTAAATCGCGATTTGGCTGGCGGCACCATTGGCCCAGAGCAAAGTCCGATAATTCGCACCATCGCTTTCGCCCTTCTTGAGGATCGAGATGTCGGGGAAATCCAGCCCGCGCGCCTGCAGATCCGCCTCGCCCGCGTTAGCTTTCGCCGCGATCAGCCCCGCGCCTACGATCGTCATTTCAACCACGTCGATATACGGCAGCTGCGTGCCCTTTGCGTCGATCCGGTGATAGTATGGATTGCGCACAAACAATTGACGCGAGGATTTGGAGGCGCTTGCGTTCATCCAAGGTTGCAACGTCGGCAGATCGGCATTGTCGAATTTGTACATGTTGTCGAGGTTATTGTGCAATGCGGCCCAACTGCGCACACGGGCCTTCTTGATCGCGGCTTTCAGCGTCTCAGGGTCGGCAAATTCGATGTGAAACTGTTTCAGGTAATGCGCTGGCCGATAGATGAAAAAGGGGCTCGCCTGTGCCAGAAGTTGCAAAAAATCGGGATTTGCGCCGGGCCATTCGATCACGATGGTATAATCATCGGGAAAACTGACCTGCGCCAAGACACCGTCGACAAACATGTTCTGTGGCGGGCCACCGGGGCTGAGCTCCGCGTTGTTGGCGACATGTTCCCACCAGTAGCGAAAGTCTTCTGAGGTGAACGGTGCACCATCCGACCATTTATGGCCGGGGCGCAAATGCAGCGTGAATTTGCGGTTCCCCTCCACCTCTATATCTCGCAGGAGATCTGGATAAAGCTCGTAATTGGCATCATATCCGACCAGCCGAGCATAGCCGTAAACCACCATCTGGCGGACGTCCTTTGAGCGCGAAACCATGGTGCGCAATGTCCCGCCTTGCATGCCAAAGGCTCGGTTCTTTGCTTCCAGATCCACCACCAGCGGCGTCAGCGGGATGCGGTCCGATACAGGTGGCAAATAACCTGCATTTACCTCATTGGCCCAGAAACTGCTTTCTTGTGGCGTCGGCGGGGCGGCAAATGCGGCCTGCATCATCACCAAAGAAGACAATAAGAAAGAGATTATCCTAAGCATGTGCGCGCACCTTATGCCCGGGTGAAAATTCCTTGAGGCCCGGTGCGTTCATGCCTTCAAAGCGGAACTCCTCAGGCCATGTCGCCGGCGAACCAGCGCCGCGCGCCACGAGATCAAGGTCAATGGGGCGGTTGATGTCGGGTTCCGGCTGTGCGGCGATCAGGGCGCGGGTATAGGGGTGTTGTGGATCGTAAAACAGCGCGTCAGGAGCGGCCTGCTCGACGATGACGCCTTGGCGCATGACGGCGACTTCATCGGCGATCCGGGCGACAACTGCCAGATCATGGCTGATAAAGAGATAACTCAAGCCCATACGATCCCGTATGTCTTCGAGCAGTATCAGAATTTGTTCTTGCACCGATACATCCAGCGCGGACGTCGGTTCGTCGCAGACCAACAAGACCGGATCCAGCGTCAAGGCGCGCGCAATGGAAAGCCGTTGGCGCTGACCGCCGGAAAACGCATGGGGAAAACGCCCCAGCATTGAGGGGTCCAATCCCACCCAACGCAGCATTTCGGCCGCTTTTTCGCGCTGTTCGGCGCGCGACCCCAGACCATGTATTTCCATGGGTTCTGTAAGCGCTTCGCCCACGCGCATGCGCGGAGACAAAGAGGAGTATGGATCCTGAAAGACCATTTGCGCCTTGCGTTGAAAACCCACGCGCTCAGCACTGGTCATTTTGTGCACCAGTACGGGATCGGCGCCCGGAGCCGCGCGAAAAATGATCTCGCTGCCTGCGTCGGGCGGTTCAGCGCCCAAAGCGATGCGCGCGCATGTCGTCTTCCCCGAGCCGCTTTCCCCTACGACCGCCAGTGTTTTTCCACGTGGCAGCGACAGATTGACGTCCTGACAGGCGGTGACCATCGTCGGCTTTTTCCAGTTCCCGGCGCGCATGGTGTAGGTTTTGTTCAGATTGCGCATTTCCAGGATCAGATCGCTGTGTTCCACAAGCCTGCTTGGTGCTGCCACTTCGGGTATCATCGGCGCTGCGGCGAACAGTTTTTTCGTGTATCCGTGCGCAGGCGCGCGCAAAACAGCGGCGGCCGGGCCGCTCTCCATGACGCGGCCTTTGTTCATCACGACAACCGATTGCGCCATGTTGGCAACCACACCAAGGTCATGTGTCACCAAGATGACAGCCATACCAATTTCGCGCTGCAACTCCTTGATCAAACCCAACACCTGAGCCTGCGTGGTCACATCCAGCGCCGTCGTCGGCTCGTCAGCGATCAGAAGGTCCGGCTTGGCCACGATTGCCATCGCGATCATTGCGCGCTGGCGCATACCGCCCGACATTTCAAACGGGTAGGATCGCCAAACCCGCTCAGGATCAGGAAAACCCACGAGTTCAAAGGTTTCCAATACGCTTGCCTTGGCCTGTGACAGGCGCATCCCACGATGCAGGCGCAGCACCTCTGCCACCTGATCGCCAAGCCGGTGCAATGGAGAGAGCGATCGCATGGGTTCCTGAAAGATCATAGATATCTGATTGCCACGGATACTGCGCATTTCGCGTTCGGGTAATGTCAGCAGATCTACAACTGCTCCGTTGTTTGCAAAGCGCACTTGGCCGCTGCGCAGCTGGGCGTTTCCCGGCAAAATGCGCAAAGCCGAACGGCATGTAAGCGTTTTGCCTGACCCGCTTTCGCCGACCAGAGCAAGGGTTTCGCCCGGCATCACCTGAAAGCTGACGTCGTCGACCACAGGGGTATCGGTGCCGAAACCAATGCTCAGATTTTGAACGTCAAGCAGCGGAGTCATCAATAGCCCTTGTTAACCAGTCATGCGCGTAAGGCGCCACTTAGGGGCCCGCGCCATCAGTCAACGCCATTTCAGGCGCGGCGTCCAGCATCGAGGTGATTCACGTAGCGCCACCCCTATCAATTTTCAGAGATTGGCCCCATGTAGGGGAAAAAGTCACTCAAAAAGGAAAGCCATGAGCCGCCTTGACCTCTTTATCGACCGCATGGTGTCCCAGCGCGCCTGCCTGGATGCCGCCGCGCGTTTGACCTCGGACCAACCAGGAGTTGTTTTTGAATTGGGTCTGGGCAATGGGCGCACATATCATCACATGCGTGAGATCATGCCCGAGCGTGAGATTTTCGTGTTTGAACGTGCCGTGGCCTCGCACCCGGACAGCACTCCGCCTGAAAGCCACGTTCTTTTGGGCGACGTGTTCGAAACCCTGCCGGCGGCTTTGGCACGTTTTGGACCGCAAGCCTGTTTGATCCACGCGGATCTTGGCGGGCATAACGCCGAAAAGAACGATCAGTTTGCGCGCGCTATTTCGCCATTGATCGAGCCACTTTTGGCGAAAGGGGGGCTGATGGTTTCCAGTGATCGGATGTATTTCGACACGCTGGTTCCGCATCCGTTGCCGCCAAACGCCGTCGAAGGGCGTTGTTTCATTTACCAGAAATAACCTCATTGTCGCGGCCATGTGAATCGTCTTGCGCGTTGTGGGGCCCGCGCCTAATCTCCGATTCAGTTTGCGAAACATGATTTCGCATAGTGAAATTGGCATGGAGTCCAGTGGGTGTCGCAGAAGACGCAAACGTCCTGGTGTATTGCGCTGTGAAGGCGCGGCTCGAACACATCGAGCGCAAGTTCGCGTGCATGCTTGCCCGTGGGTTGAGCGTGCTGAGCGCCTTTCGGTCGAGTGACGACGGATCGACGCAAGTGCAGATCGCCGCGCGCACCAAGCTGTCCAAGTGGACGATTTCGTGTGTGACCAACAGGCTGCGCGCCTTGGGCCACCGGAGCCACAGAGGTCGAAATGTCCGGTTTCAACGAGATCCGGCCGCCATTTTAGTCGGGTCAGTGACAACGAGGACCATGGGGTTCGTCGTGCCTGTATCGGACGCGATTCAGGCCCTCGCCGATGAGATCGGAACGCTGGCGCCGAGCGTGGTGCGCAGCGCAAACAGGATGATGCTGGACAAGACATGGCGACCCGGCGGTCCGGCTTCTATCTGGCTCGATCCGGGGCACCTGGTTCCAACCTACGGGTCATCCTCGGGTCAAGCGGTTCTTGCGGGGTTGAGCAAAAAGCGGTTCGAAGCGATGTTGCCGGACCCAACTTTGCGCAGCATCATGCGTAATTTTGAAACGCGCACCGGACAACCACATGCGAAGGCCCGTTGGGTTCAGAACATTTGAGGGAGACGACCAGCATGAGTGACAAGACCGCGTACCACCGACATGGCGAGATTGCCGTGATCCGGGTGCAAAACCCGCCCGTCAATGCGCTGAGCCAAGATGTCCGTATCGGCTTGATGCAGGCTATGGATCAGGCTGAAGCGGACGCAGGTGTACGCGCTGTGGTGTTGGTCGGCGAGGGCCGAGCTTTCATTGCGGGGGCAGATATCAAGGAGTTCGGCAAGACGCCGCTTGAACCGCATCTGCCGGATGTGTGCAATCGTATCGAAGCATCGCCGTTGATTGTGGTGGCGTCATTGCATGGGGTCAGCCTGGGCGGCGGGCTCGAAGTCGCGCTGTCTGCGCATTTCAGAATTGCGCAGCCGTCCGCCCGTGTAGGATTGCCAGAAGTACATTTGGGCCTGTTGCCCGGTGCAGGAGGAACGCAGCGTTTGCCAAGGGTTGCGGGCGCGGAAAACGCAATCGATGTCATCACATCTGGGCGCCACGTCAAAGCTGCCGAAGCGCTGAGTATGGGTATTATTGACAAGGTTCAGGACGGAGATCCCGAAGCAGTGGGCATCGCCTACGCCCAAGAGTTGTTGGAAAACGGGGCCACACGTCGCGCAGTCAGTGAAATGGGGCCACCTCAACCTATCGATTGGGATGCAACGTACGAATTCGTATTGAAAAAAGGGCGCGGTCAAATCGCCCCGGCCACAGCAGTGCGCGCAGTTCAAGCCAGCGTAGAAATGCCCTTTGCCGAGGGTCTGGCGGCAGAAAGAAAAATGTTTTGGGACTTGATGAAAACGGATCAGCGCGAAGGAATGATCCACGCGTTCTTTTCCGAACGGGCGGTTGGCAATCTGCCCGAACTGAAGGGCGTGGAACCACGCGCACTCGACAAGATCGGCGTTATCGGCGGTGGCACCATGGGTGCGGGCATTGCGACGGCTGCGCTTTTGTCTGGGCTAAAGGTAACACTGTTGGAGATGACAGTTGAAGCGTCGGATGCGGCAGGCACAAGGATCAAGGGGAACTTGTCCGGCGCGTTGAAGCGCGGCAAAATCAGCCCCGAACAGCATTCAGCGATCCTCGGCAATCTTGACCTTGCGACCGATTATGCAGCGTTGGCAGACGCTGATCTGGTGATCGAGGCTGTGTTCGAGGAAATGGACGTCAAAAAGCAGGTGTTTTCCAAGCTCGACGCGGTCTGCAAACCGGGTGCGATATTGGCCACCAACACGTCATACCTCAACATTGATGAGATCGCGGCCAGTACCAACCGCCCAAAAGATGTCATTGGGCTGCACTTTTTCTCCCCTGCCCATATCATGAAGCTGCTTGAGGTGGTCGTCGCAGAACATACGGCCCCCGATGTTGTCGCGACCGGCTTTGCGCTGGGTGCGAAGCTGGGCAAGATTTCCGTGCGAGCTGGTGTCTGTGAAGGGTTCATCGGAAATCGCATTTTGTCGACATACCGCACGGCTGCGGATCACATGATATTGGACGGCGCGTCGCCTTATCAGATCGACAAGGCGCTGACAGATTTCGGTTTTGCTATGGGGCCTTACGCCGTTGCGGATCTTGCGGGTCTTGATATCGGATGGGCCATGCGCAAAAGACTGGCGCCGACCCGAGACCCGCGTGAGCGGGTTGGCGAATACCCTGATCGCTTGTGTGAACAGGGCCATTTCGGGCAAAAAACCGGCTTGGGGTTTTACGACTATTCCGCCGGGCCGCGCGGTGCAGTACCCAATCCGGAGGTGATGCCACTGATCGAAGCGGAGCGCGCCGCCAAAGGAATTTCGCCAAGAGATTTCAGCGACGCGGAAATCGTGCGTCGCTACATGGCGGCGATGGTCAATGAAGCGGCGAAAGTGGTCGGTGAAGGCATCGCGAGACGGCCCTTGGATGTGGATATGACGCTGCTGTTCGGCTACGGGTTTCCACGTTATCGTGGTGGCCCTTTGAAGTGGGCGGACATGGTTGGTTTGCCTGAATTGCTTGCAGACATCGAAGAATTCGCACGCGAAGACGATTATTTCTGGGCGCCCGCGCCTTTGCTCAAGACGTTGGTGGCCGAAGGGCGCAGTTTTGATGATCTCAACAAGGAAGCATAAGCCATGAAGCAGGCAGTTATCGTATCCACAGCCCGCACCGGACTGGCCAAGTCCTTTCGCGGATCATTTAATCAGACACATGGGGCCACAATGGGGGGCCACGTCGTGGCTGCGGCTGTTGAACGCGCTGGCATTGAACCGGGTCTGATCGAAGACTGCATTATCGGATGCGGATTTCCCGAAGCAGCCACAGGACAAAACATCGCCCGACAGATCGGCCTTCGCGCCGGTTTGCCAATCACAGCGTCTGGCATGACGGTGAACCGGTTCTGTTCTTCGGGATTGCAAACAATCGCCCTGGCCGCCAACGCAATCGTTTCCGAAGGTACCGGTCCGATGGTCGCGGGTGGGGTAGAAAGCATCAGCCTGGTGCAACCGAAGACGGAAATGGTCAAGGAAACATGGCTGAACGACCATAAACCCGATGTTTATATGGCAATGATCGACACCGCGGATACCGTTGCAAAGCGCTATGGTGTGACCCGCGAGTATCAGGACGAATATGGGTTGCGAAGCCAGCAACGCATTGCCGCCGCGCAGCAACAAGGCCTGTTCGATCATGAGATTGTGCCGATGCAGGCGCGCATGGCCGTCCAAGACAAAGAGACGAAAGAGATAACACTGCGTGGGGTCACGGTCGATCGTGATGAATGCAATCGCCCGACGACGACGCTGGACGGGTTGGCCGGTCTGGCGCCTGTCCGGGAAGACGGTTTCGTGACGGCGGGAAATGCCAGTCAGCTGAGCGATGGGGCTGCGGCCTTGGTTTTGATGGAGGCGAAAGACGCTGAAAAACAAGGGGTTGAACCACTTGGTGCGTTCAAGGGGTTTGCCGTAGCTGGATGCGAGCCGGACGAAATGGGCATAGGCCCCGTTTTTGCTGTACCACGTCTGTTGGAGCGGCACGGCCTAAAGGTCAATGACATCGACTTGTGGGAATTGAATGAAGCGTTTGCGTCGCAAGCACTTTACTGTCGCGACCGACTGGGGATCGATCCCGAGAAATACAACGTGAATGGCGGCTCAATTGCGATTGGCCACCCGTTTGGAATGACGGGTGCGCGCATGACGGGGCACCTGCTGCTTGAAGGCAAGCGGCGCGGTGCCAAGTTGGGAGTTGTAACGATGTGCATTGGCGGTGGCATGGGCGCGGCCGGCTTGTTTGAAATCTATTGAGGAGACGAAAGATGGACCTGAGTTACAGTGCGGAAGAATTGGCATTTCGTGAAGAGGTGCGTAGCTTTCTGAATGAAAAACTGCCCAAGGAATTGTCTGAAAAGATCCGTAAAGGGGTTGAGCTGACCAAAGCCGAGACCGAGCGGTGGCACGGTATTCTGAATGCGCAGGGTTGGCTTGCCCCAAACTGGCCCAAAGAGTTTGGCGGCGCCGAATGGGACGCGGTTCAACGACACATCTTTGAAGAGGAATGCTCGGCCCATCATGCGCCGCGCATCGTGCCCTTTGGCCTGTCGATGCTGGGGCCCGTGCTTCAGAAATTTGGATCGAAAGAACAGCAAGATCAGTGGCTTCCACGTATTTTGAACGGTGATGATTGGTGGTGCCAAGGGTATTCCGAGCCCGGCGCGGGATCGGATTTGGCGTCGCTCAAGACCACGGCTGTTCGTGATGGTGATCATTATGTGGTCAACGGCCAGAAAACCTGGACGACCCTTGGCCAACACGCCAACATGATTTTTTGCCTTGTGCGCACCGACAAAGACGTCAAGCAACAGGAGGGTATCTCCTTTCTGCTGATCGACATGGACACGCCGGGCATCGAAGTGCGCCCGATCGTGCTGTTGGATGGCGGTGCTGAGGTCAACGAAGTCTGGTTCACGGATGTGCGCGTTCCCGTTGAAAATTTGGTCGGGGAGGAAAACAAGGGCTGGACCTACGCCAAATACCTGCTGACGCACGAACGCACGAACATTGCCGGTGTCGGCTTTTCCCAAGCGGGGTTGTCGGCGGTCAAACGTATCGCCAAATCCGAGATGTCGGGTGGCAAGCCGTTGATTGAAAACCCACACTTTGCAGCACGCGTAGCGCAGGTCGAAGTGGACCTGATGGCTATGTCCACAACCAATCTGCGGATCATCTCCAAGGCCGCAGCAGGTCAGGCGCCGGGCGTGGAATCGTCCATGCTAAAGGTGAAAGGCACGATTATTCGGCAAGAAATCAACGACTTGGCCCGACGTGCTGCGGGTGTCTATGCAATGCCATTTGCTTCCGAAGCGGTTGAAGGGTCCAACGAAGGGGTGCCTGATCCGCACGAAGCAGGGCCAGTCGCGGCGCAGTACTTCAACAACCGAAAACTGTCGATCTTTGGCGGTTCCAACGAAATACAACGAGGCATCATCGCAAAAGTGATGCTGGGAGGCGGCAAATGAACTTTGATCTGACAGAAGAGCGGCAGATGCTGCAGGATTCGTTGCGCCGATTTCTCAAAGATCGCTATACGACAACCGTACGCAACAGTATCCTTGAGAGCGATGCAGGGCTATCCACGGACTTGTGGGCAGAGTTGGCAGAACTGGGTGTATTGGCTGCACTTTTTTCGGAGGAAGACGGAGGGTTCGGCGGCAAAGGGTTTGACCTGGCCGTCGTGTTCGAAGAGTTGGGTCGGGCAGGGGTTGTCGAACCCTTCCTTGAGACAGGCGTATTGGGCGGTGGCCTGATCGCGGCTCTTGGCGATGCTGCGCAGAAACAACATATCGATGACCTTGTGGCGGGATCATTGCAACTCGCGTTTGCGCATAGCGAACCAAGCAGCCGATATGACCTGAACCGCGTGGCAAGCACAGCGCTGGAGCAAGATGGCTGCATCAAACTGAATGGTCGAAAAGCCGTTGTTTTCAACGCTGAGGCTGCGGGCATTTTGGTTGTGTCTGCCCGTGAAAGCGGTGCGACGGATGATGAAGATGGGATATCGCTGTTTCTCGTTCCCTCTGAAACCAAAGGCGTGACCATTCAAGGTTATCCTCTTTTAGCTGGGGGGCGCGCCGCAGAAGTCACAATGGATGATGTCATTGTCCCGACCAGCGCGCGTCTTGGTGCATCGGGCACTGCTTTCCCAGCGATCGAGGCCGTCGTTGCCGCGGCAAATGTTGCGCTCTGTGCAGAGACATTGGGCGCCATGGAAACGGCGACCGGTTTGACGCGGGACTATTTGATGACGCGCAAACAGTTCGGACGACCCATCGGCACATTCCAGGCTTTGGCGCACCGGATGTCGGATCTGCTCATTGAAATGGAGCAGGCGAGATCTGCTGTGATCAATGCTGCGGGGCATTTGGAAAGCGATCGCAGAACCCGTGAGCATCATGTCAGTGCGGCCAAAAATTTGATGGGTCGTGCGGGGCGTTTGGTGGCAGAAGACAGTATCCAAATGCACGGTGGTATTGCCATGACGCAGGAATATGAACTGGCGCATATCGCGAAGCGGATCGTGATGTCGGATCACCGTTTTGGTGATACAGATCACCATCTGGAGCGTTTTATATCGCTCAGCGTAGCCTGAAGTATGGATGGTCCGGGCATCATACGCGACGAAACCGGTGCACAAACGTTGCTCGGGTATGTTGTTGATATTTCTGCAAAAGATGGACGTGGTCGCTGTGTTTTGGACATCGGGTCACAACACACCAACCGGCACGGTGGTCTGCATGGAGGGATCATCGCATGCATGTTAGACAACGCGATGGGGTATGCTGCGTCACTGTCCGGTGATCCGGACGGGCAGACCAAATTCATGACGGTGGCCATGAATACGCAATTCATCGCCCCCGTTCAGGAAGGTCGGATAACCGCAACCGGGAGTGTGACCGGTGGAGGGCGCAAGCTGGTTTTTGTCGAAGGTGAGTTGCATGATCACGCCGGTCGGCTTCTGGCGACAGCAAGCGGTGTGTTCAAGCGCATTTCCGAGGTGCGTGCATGACAGCTAGGTTGGAAGACAAGGGCGATCGTTTGATCATCTGGAATGGAAATTCGGCGCGGCGCGGGGCGCTCACACCTGAACTTTATGAAACAATCGCAGAAGCGATGGAGCGCGCTAAGTCACCGAAAATCCGTTCGGTTATCTTGACGTCCGAAGGCGACTTTTTCTGTGCGGGCGGCGATCTGAACGTGCTTATTTCTCGCCGCGAGCTTTCGGAGCCTGAACGGCGCGACAAGGTAGACGGCTTGCATGATCTCGTGCGCTCCATACGCCAAAGTACAGTTCCGGTGATTGCTGCCGTCGAAGGGGGTGCTGCGGGAGCCGGTGCGTCGTTGGTCTTGGCATGCGATCTGATTGTCGCGGCAAGGGGAGCCAAGTTTACCGCAGCCTACGTCAAGGCGGGGTTGGTTCCCGATGCCGGATTGACGGCGTCCCTTGCGCGGATGCTTCCTCGTCCGCTGGCGATGGAAATGTGCCTTTTGGGCCGCCCTGTCAGTGCCGAAAGGTTTGAGGAGTTGGGCGCCGTGAACGCCATTGTGGAGCCGGGCCAAGCCATCGCGCAGGCGCATGTTTTGGCGGATGCGCTTGCCTCTGGCCCGCGCGAAGCGCAACGTGTGATCAGGCGGCTCGTCTCAGAAGCTTATGACGTGAGCGAAGCCGAACAACTGGACGCAGAACGTGATGCGATGGCCCGTGCGGCAGGCGGCGATGAAGCTGCTGAGGGGATCGCTGCCTTCTTGGAAAAGCGCAAACCCAATTTCGGGTAGTGCAACGCGGCCGCTGATCTGGGAGGACGGCATTATGTTGAAAGTACAGGATTTCCTGGCAGATCAAGTTGCGGCAAGACCGGACGCGATTGCGTTGTCGGACAGCATCGGGACACGTTGGAGCTTTGCGGATCTGGACGCGGCGAGCGACGATCTGGCGGCTCTGTTTCGGTCAAGCGGAGCGGTAATAGGCGACCGGATACTGATGCTGTCAGAGAATTGTGCCGTTGCGGTGGCGGTGCTGTTCGCAGCATGGAAAATGGGTGCGATCGTCATTCCGGTGAATGCCCGCCAAACCGAAGCTGAGGTCAAACGGATCGTTGATCATGCAACACCTGTTCTTGTCGTAACGACGTCACAGGTGTCGCCAGATGCGCAGGCACACGGTGAGAGGTTTGGCGCTGTTGAACATACCGGTACGTATGGTGCTTTACAGGTTGCCAACTGCCATTTCTCTAACCCCCATGACGACGAAAGAGTTGCGGTACTGCTCTATACGACGGGGACGACCGGCGATCCAAAGGGCGTAATGCTGACGCATGGCAATTTGCGGTTTGGAGGAATGGCATCGGCTGAACTGCGGGGTATGACGTGTGACGATCTGATCTATGGTGTGCTTCCGATCACCCATGTTTTTGGTTTGGCGTCGGTCGTGACGGCGGCGTGTTTCACAGGGGCGCACGTGCGGATGGAAGCGCGATTCACGGCCGCCAAACTCTATGATGCGTTGCGCGATGGGGTCACCCTTTTGTCGGCTGTGCCACAAATGCATGCGCTTTTGATGCAATACACCAAGGAACAGGGTCACACGACGCTGGGCTCGGATGTGCTGCGCTATGTCTCTTCGGGCGCGGCCCCGCTGGATCCAGCTTGGAAGCGAAAAGCCGAGGCATTCTATGGGGTTGCGTTGCAGAACGGCTATGGCATGACGGAAACGACGGCGGGTATTTGCGCCTCACGCAGCCCGATCGGAACGAATGACGTCTCCTGTGGCGCGGCGCTTGCAGGGGTCGAGGTTCGGATCGACGAGACGGTCGAAGGTGGCGGTGAAGGTGCGGGCGAAGTGCTGGTGCGCGGGCCAAACGTAATGCTGGGTTACTTTCGCAACCCGGATGAAACCGCGCGCGTGCTGAGCCCGGACGGGTGGCTGCGCACGGGCGATTTGGGCACGCTGGATGCGGACGGATATTTGCATATTCTTGGCCGGTCCAAAGAATTGATCATTCATGGTGGGTTCAACGTCTATCCGCCTGAAGTTGAGGCCGCTCTGAACGATCATCCGCAGGTGATACAATCGGCCGTGATCGGGCGCGTGGTTGCGGGGGATGAGCAGGTTTTGGCGTTCGTGCAGGTGGCGGACTCTGACCAGCCGGATGTCGCGGAACTGCGGTCGTTCGTGGCGGAGCGGTTGGCAGGCTACAAAAGGCCGAGCCACATCATCCTGAGCACCAGCTTGCCGGCGGCCCCTACCGGCAAGATCCTCAAGCACCGATTGCTCGAGACTTTCGCGCAGGAGCTTGGTGCAGCACCCGCGAAATAGTCCGCGCGAAACGGCTGGCGAATGAACGGCTTGAAGCCTCATTAAGCCAGCGGTCGATAGAATTTCGAGCAAGCACGGTCTCGTGCCTGCGTTAATGCCGCAGTCTTATGCCGTTAGACGTAGGTGCCCAGTGCGGCTTCGCGTATGGCACGGATGTTTTTGCCATAAACGTCGGGCGCGCTGACCGAGCCGCCCTTGAACACGGCAGAGCCTGCGACAAGCACGTCGGCGCCCGCCTTGGCCACCAGCGGCGCGGTCGTTGGATCAACGCCGCCGTCGATTTCGATGTGGATGGGGCGGTCGCCGATCATCCGGTGCAAGGTGCGCACCTTGTCGACTTGCGCGTGGATGAACTTCTGCCCGCCAAAACCGGGGTTTACAGTCATCACACAGATCAGATCGACCATATCAAGCAGGTGCTCCACCGCGCTGGCTGGGGTGCCGGGGTTGAGAGCCACACCCGCCTTGGCACCGGCGGCGCGGATCGCTTGCAGGGTGCGGTGAATATGCGGGCCTGCTTCGACATGGGCGGTGATCACATCGGCTCCGGCCTGAGCAAAGGCGTCGATGAAAGGATCCACCGGGGTGATCATCAAATGTACGTCCATCACGCCTTTGATATGGGGGCGGATGGCCGCGCACGTCGCAGGACCAAAGGTAATGTTGGGCACGAATTGGCCATCCATCACATCGACATGAACCCAATCGGCGCCCTGCGCTTCGATGGCCTCGCATTCGGCGCCAAAGTTGGCGAAATCGGCGGATAGGATAGAGGGAGCAATCTTGAGTGTGCGGTCAAACGACATGGAGTAAATCCTCGGCAACGAAGGGTTGTCCGGGCTATAGACCTGCAGTGCGGCGTGGGCAACCGGGCAATGTGACGCCCGGGAACTATCAGGCGGGTTCATGCACCAATGCAGACAATTCCGACAGTCGCGCACCCGGCTCCAAAAGGGAGCGCCGCATTGCCCAGATGTCTGCCGCGCGGGTGTCGCCGATCGTGGGGGCGGCGAAGTTGTGGAACTTTTCTTCGACCTCCTGTTCGCTCAGGGGCGCGTCGAGGCTTCCGCGCGCGTGCACATCGCCAGAGGTCAGAACCTGACCATCGGTGGTTGTGACGGTGACATCGGCCATGCGGTGCTGCGGGAAATGGGCGTTGTGGCGATCTTCAACATGCACCGAAATGCGCGGCATCAGCGCGGCGACCGCATTGTCACTCAGGCCTTCGCCGGCGATATGTTCGGGGCCGACATGGCCGTGTTGCATCAAGATCGCAAGGGCGAACGCCAGAGAATACTGTGCTTGCCCGGTCGTCTCGGGCACGCCCGGGTAGAGCGCCGCACTTTCGCTGAAAGTGCCGACGCGGACGTGTTGGATGTCACCTGTGCTGAGGTCATGATCACGCATTATGCTGTGCAGACCATCGAGCGGCGCATGTGCCCAACGGCAGATCGGATAGGGTTTGATGTAA
Source organism: uncultured Alphaproteobacteria bacterium (assembly GCA_942490645.1). Classification (GTDB taxonomy): domain Bacteria; phylum Pseudomonadota; class Alphaproteobacteria; order Rhodobacterales; family Rhodobacteraceae; genus CALNXN01. The sequence goes on from CALNXN010000011.1 coordinate 340,144, forward strand.
TTCTCAAGGATCGTCCAGCGGGTGCCCAGATCGACCCAGAAGGGGGCAGCATCAGCACGTTCCACAGTGATGGCAGGCGCGCCTTGAAAGCCGCGCAGCGCCAACAGAGTGGCCATCGCACCCGTCATGGCCCCCATGCCGGAGCCGTCATGCAGCATCGTGGGGTGTTCGATTTCACGCATCATCTGGCTACGGGGGCCGTGGTATTCGGCGATGCCGAGCGCCTCGCGCAACTGCGTGGGGGTGGCGTCGCGCATCCGGCAACCGATGGCCGCAACGGCGAGCGCATTCCAAGCGCCGGAGGTGTGGTAGTCCGAGACAGTGCCATGCAGCGCGAGACCTGCACGCGCGCCTATTTCGTAGGACATCGCAAGGATCGAAAGCGCGGTCCGGGCGGGCAGATCGGGTTGGGTATGTGCAAAGGCCAGCAAGGCGGGCACAACTGCACAGCCGATGTGGCCCTTGACCGGATTGAAGCCGTCATGCCCATCGAGATTGTCAATCTGCGTGGCCCCGGCAAAGGCCGCACCTGGGATGGCCGCTTGTCGCCCATCAAAAAGGATGGGCGCGCTGAATGCGGGGTCAGAGGCGGCATGGAAATCAACCGCATAGTTGCGGGCGATGATGCTGGGTTCGAGTTGCGTGGCGCCTGCTGAAACGCCCAAGGTGTCGATCAGCAAAAGGGCCGCCATATCCAATGCGTCGTCGGGAATATCCGCGCCAAAGACGAAATCGGCGATCTGTTCGAACCTGTGTGTCATGGCGTAATCTTTCATTGTGTCACGATCAGCAAAGCCGGGCAGCGCGCGCGCGGCATGTCTGTTCGCGACATTTGATGTCACTTGGCACACGCAGTCGTGACAATTATGTACTGTTCATTCCCTAATTGCTGTGCCAAGCAATGCACATCATTCATTCCTGGAGAGATTTTATGTTGATGCCCCGCCAAAAGACCCCCGATCTGAAGCTACCAACGCTGGACCACGGCGCGTTTGATCTGTCGACTGACGGCTCCGAACGCGGCACTGTGGTTTGCTTTTACCGCGGATTGCATTGCCCGATTTGCGCGACCTACCTGACCGAATTGAAGCGGTTGACACCGGAGTTTGCCAAGCGTGGCGTAAAAACAATCGCGGTCAGTTCCGACACGGAAGAGCGTGCGCGCGGTATGGCCGACAAGATCGACGCGGGCGACTTGCGCTTCGCATATGGGTTGTCCTTGGAAGACGCCAAAAAATGGGGGCTCTACATCTCCACGTCGCGCGGCATGACGTCGATCGGGATTGAGGAACCTGCGCTCTTTTCCGAGCCGGGTTTGTTCATGGTGACGCCGCAACAGACGTTGTACTACGGCTCGGTGCAGACGATGCCCTTCGTGCGGCCGCATTTCTCGGAACTGCTTGGCGCGCTCGATTTCGCAATCGACAAGGATTACCCGGCGCGTGGCGAATACGCGGGCGCCGTTTAATCGGTATAGCGTTGACGGGCGGGACCGCGCAGCATTTCGGTCAACTCCATGGCGACCTCGGTCCCGTCATACATGTTCAGCAAAATGCCTTTGCGCTGCCCCTTGCCGCGCCCACCCAGGATTTCTGCGTCTGACTTGGTAACGCGCTGCGACATGCGGCGCGCCCAGGTCGCCAGATGGCCATAAAGTCTGTCCAGAACCTCAGCATGGTCATTACCCTTGGCCAGATCATGAAATTCGTCCGGGTCCTCGGCCAGATCGAATAGCATAGGGCGCAGGCCACCCTCGGCGTGCATAAGTTTGTAGCGCCCGTCAAAAACCATGAAAATCCGGCAATCACGCGGGGCGAGGCCCAGTTTGGCCCCCGCGAAGGAGGCGGAATAGTCATACTCCGATATAACAAAATCGCGCCAATCATCGGGGCTTTCCCCATGCAGCCATGGCACCAGTGACCGCCCTTCAAGGATATGCGCTGGCACGTCACCACCGGCCACATCGACAAATGTAGGGGCCAGATCAATCGCCTCGACCAAGGCCTCACAGGTGGTGCCTCGGGTGGCGTCGGCATCGCTCCGCGGATCGTAGATGATCAGCGGAACCTTGACCGATTGCTCATGAAACAGCTCTTTTTCGCCGAGCCAGTGATCGCCCAGATAGTCACCATGATCCGACGTCAGCACGATCATGGTGTCACCCATCTGCCCGGTTTCTTCGAGGTGATCGAGGATGCGTCCCAGTTGGTCGTCGCACTGTTTGATCAGGCCCATGTAGGCCGGGATCACCTTTTGGCGCACTTCGTCGCGCTGAAAGGCTCCGGCGACGGCGTTTTGGGTGTAGGCGCCGTAAACTGGCTGTGGGTCTTCTAGCTCAACATCATGGCGGCGCGCTGCGGGCACATGGTTGGGGCCGAACATGTCATGGTAGGGCGCGGGCACGATGTAGGGCCAATGCGGCTTGATATAGCTGACATGCGCGCACCATGGGCCTTTGGCCTCGGCCATGAATTTGATGGCCTCTGACGTTAGCCACGGTGTTTCGCTGTCTTCTTCGCGGATGTTGGCGGGTTTGTCCGCGTTCTGCATCATCCAGCCAGAAGCGATCTCATCGCCGACCACGGCCGAATTGGCATAGTCATGCCATGGGTTTTCACCGTCATACCCCTTGGATTTCAGGTATTCGTTATAGGGCGAGCGTTTCTCATCATAATAGCCGTCCGGCCCAAAGGCCCAAAGCCCATCGTCGCGGTGCCAAACGTCAAAGCCGCATTCGGACTGGCGCGCGCCGATCACGCTGTCGGGCTGCAGGCCAAGGCGCTCCATGCCTGCTGCATCCGCCTTCATGTGGGTCTTGCCGATCAGCCAGCAGTCCATGCCCACATTGCGCAAGTGATCGCCCATCGTCATTTCGCCGACACGCAGGGGCGTGTTGTTGGCGTGCGCACCGTGGGAATGCACATAGCGGCCCGTGTAATAGCTCATCCGGCTGGCACCGCAGATCGTGGATTGCACGTAGGCGTTGGTGAAATTCACGCCCATCGCCGCGACCCGGTCAAAGTTGGGCGTGCTTAGATGCGGATGGCCATTCACGCTGAGATAATCAAAGCGCAACTGGTCGTACATGATGAAAAGGATGTTCATTGGCGCCCCCCGTTGCGCGCGATCATGGCGCATCACGGGACAGGGTTAAAGCGGCGATTTCGCCGTTTCGTCGACCAGATGGCAGGCGATGCGATGGCCGTCACCCACGGTTTTGAGCGGGGGTTCTTCGGCGCGACAACGATCTTGGGCGACGGGGCAGCGATTGGCAAAGCGACAGCCCTTGGGCAGGTTCACCGGATCGGGCGGATCGCCGGGAATAAGGATGCGCTTGGTCTTGGCGCGCCGCACTTTGTCGACCGTGGGCACCGCCGAAAGGAGCGCAGAGGTATAGGGGTGCAACGGGTTATTGAAGAGGCTGAGCCGGTCGGCGTGCTCGACGATTTTGCCCATATACATCACCGCGATGCTGTCGGACATGTGCTGCACCACGCCCAGATCATGGCTAATAAAGAGATATGTCAGCCCGAAATCGGTTTGCAGTTTGCGCAGCAGGTTGAGGATTTGCGCCTGCACGGCCACATCGAGAGCCGAGACGGGTTCATCGCAAATGATCAATTCGGGTTGTGTGGCGAGCGCGCGGGCGATGCCGATGCGTTGACGCTGACCACCGGAGAACTGATGCGGAAAGAGCCGCTGCTGTTCGGGGCGCAGACCCACGGCCTTGAAAAGATCATCGACGATCTTGGACTGCTCGGCCTCGGACTTGTCACTGAGGCTGGCCAGCGGTTCGCGCACGATCTTTTCGACGCGTTGACGTGGGTTGAGGCTGGAATACGGGTCCTGAAAAATGAACTGAACGCGGGTCCGGGTCTGGCGCAGGTCTTCGCCTTCCAGCGGCAGGATGTCTTGCCCACCCAGCATGACTTTGCCCGCGTAGGCCGGAACGAGCCGTGCCACGGCGAGGGCCGCGGTGGTCTTGCCGGACCCGCTTTCGCCGACAATCGAGAGGGTTTGCCCGCGTTTGACCGAGAAGGACACGTCATCGACCGCGTAGAGGTAGGATTTCTTGCCCCATCCCGCGCCGCGTTTGACGGAAAAGCGCACGGTGAGGTTTTCAACATCCAGCAACGGCGTATCTGGTCCAGCGTCTTTCATCAAAGCGCCTCCGCATGCCAGCAGGCGGCGCGCTGACCGTTTTCGAAATCCTGCATCATGGGGCGTTTTTCAAGGCATTGATCCGTGCGGTAAGTGCAGCGCGACGCAAAAAGGCATTGATCGAGGCCAAAGTCGCGCAAGGACGGCACGATGCCGGGCACTTCGACAAGGTCTTGGCGGGCTTCGGTGAGGGTTTCCATGATGTGCGGCACGCAGGAAATCAGCCCCTTGGTGTAGGGATGGCGCGCGTGTTCAATGATCTGATCGACGGGGCCAATTTCGGCCTGACGGCCCGCGTACATCACGATCATACGTTCTGCCATTTCGGCCACGGCACCCATGTCATGCGTGATCAATATGATAGAGGTGCCGGACTGGCGGCGCAGATCGCTCAGCAAATCAAAGATCTGGGCCTGCACGGTGACGTCCAGAGCCGTCGTGGGCTCGTCTGCGATCAGGATTTTGGGCTCGCACGCCAGCGCCATGGCGATCATGACGCGCTGGCGTTGACCGCCGGACATCTGGAACGGGTAGTCGCCCACGCGTCCCTTGGCGTTGGGGATACGCACCGCATCCAAAAGTTCAACAGCAGCGGTCCAGGCGGCACGACGGCCAAGGCCCTGATGGGCACGCAACACTTCGGCGATTTGCTCGCCCACGGTGTAGACCGGGTTGAGCGAGGTCATGGGTTCCTGAAAGATCATCGAGATGTCATTGCCGCGAATTTCGCGCAGGCGGGCATCTGTTGCGGTGGTCAGTTCTTCGCCATTGAAGGTGATTGATCCGCCCGCAATCCGGCCAATCTTGTCCGGCAAAAGACCCATGATGCCCAAGGCGGTCATGGATTTGCCGCAGCCCGATTCTCCAACGAAGGAGATGTTTTCGCCGGGCATCAGGTCAAAGGACAGATCATCAATGACCGGTGCGACGCCGTCGCGCGTTGTCAGTTCGATGCGCAGGTTTTTTACGCTGAGAAGGGGGGGCGTCATCAGCGTTGCCTCAGCTTGGGGTTAAGCGCGTCGTTGAGACCGTCGCCGACCAGTGAGATGGCCAGAACCGTGACAAAGATCGCCACACCCGGAATGGTGACGGTGTAGCCCGCATCAAGGATGTATTGCCGGTTGGACCCGATAACCTGCCCCCAGCTGACCACGTTGGGATCGGTAAGGCCCAGAAAACTGAGGCCCGCCTCAAAGAGGATCGCGGAGCCGACCATCAAAGCGGCCTGAACGATGATGGGTGGCAGGGCGTTGGGCAAGATCACAGCAAACATCAGCTTGGCGTTGGAGGCGCCTGAGGCACGCGAGGCGGTGACATATTCCAGCTCGCGGATGCGCAAAAATTCCGAGCGGGTGATCCGCGCCACAGCCGTCCAGGAGACAATGCCGATGGCGAAGGTGATCATCGGGAGCGACGCGCCAAAGAGCGCCACGATGACCATTGAGAAAAGCAGTGTCGGCAGCACTTGGAAGAATTCGGTAATGCGCATGAGGATTTCTTCGACGTAGCCACGGTAGAAACCCGCCAGCGCTCCGATGGTCACGCCGATAAAGACCGACATGATGGCTGCGGCCAGCCCGATCAGAAGAGAGACACGCGCGCCGTTGATAATGGCCGCCAGAAGGTCACGACCGAGGTAGTCTGTACCCAGGATAAACCCATCTGCACCGGGCGGAGAGAACGGCGACCAGACCATTTCAAACGGATCAATCGGGTAGAGCATCGGACCGAATATCGCCATCAGGACGATCAGCCCCAGCACGATCAGTGCGACGACCGCTGCGTGGTTGCGGCGAAACATTTCCCAGGCTTCGGTGAAGGGGTGGCGCGGCTTGACGGGCGTGTCTTCGAGCATGTTCGGGGTGTCGGTCATCCTTTGCCTCCAACGCGGGGATCAACGAGGCGCAGGGCCAGATCGGTGAGCAGATTGCCGACAATTACGACAAGGGCCGAGAAGAAGAGGATGCCGAGGATCGTGGGCGTGTCGCGCGCGATGATCGACTGAAACGCGAGCGTGCCGAGACCCGGCCAGCTGAACACGGTTTCGACCAAAACGGCCCCCGAAACGACGGCAGAGAATTGCAAACCGGCCAGTGTGATCACCGGTGACAGGGAATTCTTGAGTGCGTGTTTGTAGACGATTTCCCGTTCCGTCAGACCCTTGGCCTTGGCGGTTCGGATGAAATCAGAGCCCAGCACCTCCATCATGGTGGCACGGCTGAGGCGGGAATAGAGGGCCAGGAAAATGGAAGACAGCGTGATCACCGGCAGCACCATATGCCGTGCGACGTCCAGAAAATGAACCCAGAAGCCACCTTCGAGGGTGATGTCGCGCATACCGGCGACGGGAAACCACTGGATGTTCAGCGAAAAGCCAATCAGCAACAGAATACCCGTCCAGAAGACTGGCGCAGAATAACCGAAGAGCGCGAGGAATGTGACGAAATGGCTGGCGATGCCGTTGGGCTTGCGCGCCGAAATCACACCCAGCACGACGCCGATGATCAGCGCGAGGATTTGCGAGGTGATGACCAACAAAAGCGTCGCTGGCAGGCGTTGCAGGATCAGGTCGGTGACGGGTTGATTGTAAAAGAACGAAAAGCCCAGATCGAACGTCAGTACGTTCCCGATGTATCGGCCAAGCTGCACCAGAAACGGCTGATCAAGGCCATAGTCGCGGCGGATTGCATCAAGGATTTCCTGATCGGCGCCCCCCATGGATTGGCTGATGGTATCAGCCACATCGCCCGGCGCCATATGCATGAGTGAAAAGTTCAGTACCAGAACCGCAATCAGCAAGATCACAGCATAGAACGAACGGACGAGGGCGGTTTGCACAAAGCTCACGAAATTCCAACCTTAGCCAAGAGGGGGTCGGCAACCGAAGCTGCCGACCAAATGATCATGTGATCACTCTTTGAGGTAGGTCATGTCGATGGGTGTCGACGTACCCCAGATGCCCAGCGGCGGGTTTCCGACCTTGTCGGAATAGACCGTGTGATAGGGCAGCGTGTTGGTGTGATAGACGGGCAGTTCTTCCGCGATGATCTCTTGAAACTCCGCATAAAGAGCGGTCCGTTTTGCAACGTCCGTTTCCACCGCGGCCATGGCCAGAAGTTCATCAACGCGGGCGTTTGCATAACCTTGCGTGTTGGACCACACACCCTTGCCGATGTTGTCGCTGACATAAGTCCGGTGCACGCCGATCACCGGGTCACCCCAGTTGAAGACGGTGTCCCATGACATGTCAAAGTCCATTTCGCCCATGCGCTTGGCCCATGTCGGGAAATCCGCACTGGCGCGCACCTGCACGTCGATGCCGACTTTTTTCAGCGCCGCCTTGACGTATTCGACCTGTGGTTTCACACCGGGCCAGCCGAAATCGATCGTCAGGCTGAAGCGGCTGTCTCCGTCCATCGGGAAACCAGCTTCGTCCAACAGCGCGTTGGCCTTGTCCAGATCAACAGGGTAGTCGTTGACCTCGCCATTGTAGAATGGGCTGTCAGGGTGAATGCCGGTCCGCGAGTCGCTGGCCGTGCCCTGCATCAACGCGTTGGCGATGAAGTTCTTGTCGACCGCATAGGCAATCGCCTGACGCACGCGCACGTCCTTGAGCGGGCCGCGCTGGGTGTTCATCGCCAGCCAGTCGAGCGGGCCAATCGCGCCATATCCTTCGGGCGTGACAGTCAGGCCGTCGACCTCCTTGAGGCGGTTGATGATGCGTGGCAGCGATTCAAACGCCGACATGTGCAGTTCCCCATTTTCCAACGCAATCGCGCGCGCCGCGGGGTCGGTGATGATGCGCATTACGATGCGGTCCAGATAGGGGCGTCCTTCGATGAAGAAATCATCATGGCGCTCCAGGATCACGTGCTCACCGGATTTGTATTCCACCAGTTTGAATGGGCCTGAGCCGACGGTGTTTTCATTATTGCGCGGGTGCGTTTTGGGGTCTTGCCCGTCACCGTAAACATGCTCGGGGATGATCGACATCAACTGTCCGGACATTGCCAGCATCAGGGCGGGGTGAGGGCGGCTGAGGTTCAAGATAGCCGTGTGCTCGTCGGGCGTGTCGACCGATTCCACAGGCGCAAACATGGATTTGAAGGGGTGATGTTCCTGAATCACTTTGACCGAGAACGCCACGTCGCTGGAGGTGATCGGCTCACCATCGTGGAACACGGCGTTTTTCACCAAGTTCAGAGTGACCTTGAGACCGTCTTCGCTGATTTCCCAGCTTTCGGCGAGGTAGGGTTGCGGCGTCCAGTCCTCGTCGTAGCGCAGCGGCGAGGCAAAGAGTTGTGCGCCCGGAAAGCCTGTCACGATGCCTGATTGCACCGCAGAGTTCAGGTTGCGGACATTCGAGCCCAATACGGTGACCAGCGTGCCGCCTTTCTGGGGTGTTTCTGCAACGGCGATGCCGGTCGCAAGTATTGATACCGTGGCTGTGGCGGCCAAGGTGCGTTTCAAGAAGTGTTTCATCAACTTCTTCCTCCAGGTTGGGGTTTTGTTTCTTATTCGTAAACGCTAGCGCAAGGCGGTTCCTTCAAAAAACAGATTTAATGCGGGCCATTCCGCTAAAAAGATGAGGAAGCGTCAGGTTTTTGCCACCACCAATCCGTCAAAGGCGCCTCCGTCACGTAGAGATACGCAGCGTTCGATAAAGGTTTGCACGATCGCTGGCTGCCGTGTGTTTTTGGTGGTCGCGATGCCGAAGACTGGCACCATGGGAGGGTCTTCAATGGGTAGTGCTACGTAACCCCTTGCACTTTCTTCCAATTCTGGCGGCCTGATGTTCAGGATGGAAAACCCGAAACCCGCTGAAACCAAAGTACGGGCAATTTCCGCCGAGCGCGTGGAGTGCGCGATGTTGACCCGCAGGTTCCGGGATTCGAACATTCCGACGAAGTAGTCACGGGTTTGCGGCAGATCTAAAATAACCATGGGCCGTTCGGCCAACTGAGCAAGGCTGATACTTTTTTGTGCAGCGAATGGGTCATCCTTGGCAAAAAGCGCGTAGGGCGGGGCCGAAAACAGCGGCACAAAGTCGTGATGTTGATCGGTTGACGTGGAATATGTGAAGGCGAGGTCGGCCTCTCCGTTGTTGAGAAACTCGATGATGGTCTGCATGTTGCCTTCAAGCAGGCGAATAGAGAGGCCGGGGTAATCGGTCGTGATATTGCGCAGCACGGACGGCAGGAAGGCAGGTGCTGCCGTCGCATAGCAGGCCAGCCGCACCATGCCGGATTCGGTGCTGGCGGCAGACAGGACTTCGGCCTCAAAATGCTGCGAGCGGTCGAGAAACTCGCGGATCAGCTTGAGCGCATCAATCCCGGCAGGCGTGCATTGAATGCCCTTGGCCGGTGTGCGGATGAACAGATCGTGCCCCAACCGTGTTTCCATCGCGTTGATTGCGGCCGTAATGGAGGATTGTGAGATGTTGAGGTCCGCCGCCGCTTGGGCAATCGAAGACATACGCCCGGCCGCCTCGACGTATTTGAGCTGTTTGAGCGTGAAATTCTGCATGCTGCTTTCCACTAAAAAATCGCGGTTCCTCCGCAGATAAATCTATTTTTCCGCAGAATGAAAGCGACCTAATGTGTCGACCACGTGATGATCACATTGGGGGCACTTATGACATCGACCACGATTTATTCGGCCCGAAAGATCATAACCATGAACCCCGCCAACCCGGTGGCGACACATGTTGCTGTGCGCGAGGGCCGGATTTTGGGCGCAGGGTCGCTCGATGATCTGGCGCCATGGGGCCCATACGATCTGGATGCGCGGTTTGCCGACAAGATTTTGATGCCGGGCCTTGTGGAAGGCCATGCGCACACCATGGAAGGCACGTTATGGCGCAATGTCTATTGCGGCTATTTCGACCGCATGGACCCGGATGGGCAGACGTGGTCGGGTGTCACTTCGATCAAAGCGGTGCAGGCCCGTTTGGCAGAGGCCGAGGCGCAGATGGAGGACCCCGATGCGCCGCTCTCCGGGTGGCAGCTAGACCCGATCTACATGGACAACGTGCGCGTGTCGCGTCACGAACTGGATGCGGTTTCGACCACGCGCCCTATCGGGATCATGCACGCCTCGGGACACATCATGAACGTCAATACCAAGGCGCTGGAACTGGCGGGGCTGTGGAAAACCGGCTTGAACCATCCCGGTATTCCTTTGGGTGATGATGGCTATCCGACGGGCGAGTTGAAAGGTCCCGAAGTCATGACACCGGTCGGGCCGCACGTGGGCTTTGACAGGTCCATGACGGATGCGGACGAACGCGGTTTGCGCGATTTCGCCAAATTGTGCGTGCGCACGGGGGTGACGACGGTCACGGATCTGGCCGCGCGCTTGACCGACGACGGGGTGGCCATGATGCTGCGCGTCACCGGAGAGGATCGCTTCCCGGCCCGCGTCGTACCGCTGCGGTTTTTTCTGGGACTGCCGCCCGGCGAACTGGTCGATGTTGTGGCCGCGCTCAAGAAAAAATCCACCGATCGCCTGCGGTTGGGTCGGATCAAGATCGTCGCAGATGGCTCCATTCAGGGGTTTTCGGCGCGGCTGCGCTGGCCCGGCTATCACAACGGGGCGCCCAACGGTCTATGGTATATCGCGCCCGAACAGATGACCGAAATCTTTGAATTGGCCCTCGCAAAGGGCATTCAGGTGCATATTCACACCAATGGTGATGAGGCGACGGAATTGACCCTGGATCGTCTGGAGGCGGCGTTGGCCAAGGTTCCGGCGCGCGATCACCGCTTTACGCTACAGCACTGCCAACTCGCGGACGCGGCCCAATTTCGGCGCATGCGCAATCTGGGAATGTGCGTGAACCTCTTTGCCAACCACCATTTTTACTGGGGCGATGAACATTACCGCCTGACGGTCGGGCCTGAACGTGCAGAACGGATGAATGCGTGCCGAACGGCGCTGGATACGGGCGTGCCCATGACCGTGCATTCGGACGCGCCGGTCACCCCTCTGGGGCCTTTGTTTACCGCGTGGTGTGCGGTCAATCGCCTGACGGCCTCGGGCCGGGTGCAGGGAGAGCGCGAACGGATCGACGTGGACGAGGCGCTTTACGCAGTGACGATGGGGGCCGCCTATACGCTGCATATGGACGGGGAGGTCGGTTCCATCGAAGTGGGCAAAAGCGCCGATTTCGCGGTGCTGGAGGATGACCCGACAGAGATTGGCGGCGATAACCTCAAGGACGTTCGGGTCTGGGGAACGGTGCAAGGCGGCCGCATCTTTGCTGCGTCTGACATATGAGCGATCTGCCGGTCACTGTCGTGGGCGGGTATCTGGGCGCGGGCAAAACCACATTGATCAATAGCCTTTTGAGGCACGCCAATGGGCTGCGGCTGGCGGTATTGGTCAATGAATTCGGTGCGTTGTCCATCGACGAAGATCTGATCGAAGCACAGGATGACGACATCATCTCCATCGCGGGCGGTTGCATCTGCTGTTCGTTCGGCAGCGATCTGACGGCGGCGCTTGTGGATTTGTCGCGCCTCGAAACGCCGCCTCAGCACATCCTGATCGAAAGCTCGGGCGTGGCGATACCAGGCGCGATCGTGCAATCCTTGCAGCTTGTAACCGGGTTCCAATCCGATGGGATTGTGGTGCTGGTGGATGCCGAAACAGTGCAGGACATGGCCGCCGACACCTATCTGGGTGACACGATCACGCGGCAGCTGTCAGATGCCGATATCGTGGTCATCAACAAGATTGATCTGGTGAGTGCGGCGCAAACGGCGGATACGCAAGACTGGCTGAAACGCCTTGCGCCCAATGCCCAAATGTTGCCCACGGAACACGCCGCTGTACCGCTTGATGCTGTTTTGGGCTGCGGTCCTGCGCAACGGGTTACGGCACCCGGCACACATGCCGATGCGATGTTTGACCGCATTTTGCTGAGCGAGGTGCGCGTGGCCGACCCGCACGCCTTTGCGCAGGCGTTGGCGACGGGCGGCTGCGGTGTCGTGCGTGCCAAAGGGTTTGTGCATGACGCTGCGGGCGCGCGCGTTTTGCTGCATGTCGTGGGCAAGCGCGCCGAAGTTCGGGCGGCAGAAGGCGCTGGCGTCGACGGAGTGGTCTGTATTGGGCGCAAGGGGGTGCTAAATCCCGCAGGCATTGATGAGATTTTGACCGCTGCACGCATTTGATAGGTCACATTTGCGTTGCGATCTCGTTTGCCCGTCGCCGGTCTGATAGCGCGGCAAAAACGGTGCGGACTTTTTCCGTGATCGCTCTTTGCCGTTTCAATTCGTTTTCCAGATGTGGGCCTATGCCGGTGCGGCCGTGGCCGTGGTTTTCCTGACCTTTGCAATGGACCGCGTTGATGAGGATGCGCGCGGGGCCTATGCGTTTCGCGTGTTTCTGCTGCCGGGGGCACTGTTGATCTGGCCCTTTGTTCTGTGGCGCGGGTGGGTGCTCGAGACGGGTCGCCGTGTCTGGGCAAAGCGCCACAAGCCGCCGCGTGCTGTGCATTGTTGGGTTGGATAGGCGTCGCCGCTGGGCACTTGTCGCGATTTTGGTCGCAGAGTTGATGCAGCGACAGGTTTGGCCTGCCGGCATCACGCCTGAGCGGTTGGCCGCACCTGCGGAGGTGACGCAATGGGCATGAAATACACACCCTTTCAGTGGACTTGGAACAAATGGCTGTATGATGCGATCGCGCTGGCCACTCGGCTGAGGTCTGTGGCGCCATGATCGACTTCGTGCCGGTTCAAAACGACAACGCCGCGCTGATTGCCCAGATGGCGGATCCAGCCATTCGCATCGTGTCGCTTGCACGCCTGAGCGATCCGCAACTGGCCGACTGGATCGACACCGCCTGCAGTCTTGCCAATTCGGTGGTCGATTGCATTCTGCCCGCAACTGGGCCGAACACGAACATTGCCGGCGCGTCGCCGGGTTTATGGCCCATCTGTCCAAGACGGGACACCTGACTGCGGATCATTTGATAGCGCTGCACGCGACCGCCCTTTCGGACCCGTTGGCCTTCGGAGCGCGTGGGGCGGCCCGAGCCGTGTCGCGGGCGGGCGCAAATCCGCCTTGGGCCAAAGACTTCAGTTCAGTCCCGGAACGTTCGGCAATGGAGTGAAAAATCAGATTTGCAGTGTTGATAGCGCTAACAATTGCTTTTGATCCGTGGTATCAGCAGTACAGCACCATCATTGCAGAGATCGGGTAACTCCACCCCAACAGGGACCCTTTCAGGACAGGAGCATGACAAAATGACACTGAACCCCACCGTCGCGCGCGTGACAGATCGCATCATCACCCGGAGCAAAGCCTCGCGGGATGATTACCTTGGGCGTATGGCCGCCGCCACGGCGCAGGGTCCTGCGCGCGGGCATCTGTCGTGCAGCGGGCAGGCCCATGCCTATGCGGCATCGGGCGCGGACAAGGACAGCTTGGCGCAATCCTCTGCGGGCAATCTCGGCATCGTGACTGCCTACAATGACATGCTCTCTGCGCACCAGCCGTTTGAGGGGTATCCCGCCTTGATCCGCACGGCTGTGCGCGAGGTTGGCGGCACTGCACAGGTGGCCGGTGGCGTGCCTGCGATGTGTGATGGGGTCACGCAGGGCGAGGCGGGGATGGAGCTGTCGCTTTTTTCGCGCGACGTCATCGCTTTGGCCGCGTCGGTTGCGCTGAGCCATAACACCTTTGATGCGGCGGTTTTTCTGGGCGTGTGCGACAAGATCGTGCCGGGCCTTGTGATCGCAGCACAGGCCTTTGGGCATCTGCCTGCGGTCTTCATGCCTGCGGGACCGATGGAAAGTGGCCTTGCCAACGATGAAAAAGCCAAGGTGCGCCAGCAGTTCGCCGCCGGAGAAGTCGGGCGCGACGCATTGATGGCAGCCGAAATGGCGGCCTATCACGGGCCGGGCACCTGCACCTTTTATGGCACCGCCAACACCAATCAGATGCTGATGGAATTCATGGGCCTGCACCTGCCGGGCGCCAGCTTTGTCACGCCCAACACGGACCTGCGCGCGGCGCTGACCGCCGAAGGCGCGCGGCGGGCACTGTCGCTCAGTGCGCTGGGCAACAGCTATACGCCTGTGTGCAGTATTCTTGACGAAAAGGCGTTCGTGAACGGGATCGTCGGGCTGAATGCCACCGGCGGGTCCACGAACCTTTTGATCCACCTGATCGCCATGGCACGCGCCGGGGGGATCATCTTGGACTGGGAAGATTTCTCGGACCTGTCCGAAACCACCCCCCTGATGGCGCGGGTCTATCCCAACGGTCTGGCCGACGTGAACCATTTTCACGCGGCGGGTGGGCTGGGCTACATGATCGGCAATCTGCTGGAGGCGGGCCTTTTGCATCCCGACACGCACACCGTCGCGGGGCACGGGCTGCATCACTACACCCAAGAGCCGCGCCTGAAGGACGGCAAACTCCATTGGGAACAGGGCAGCGGCTCCAGTCTGAACGACAAGATCCTGCGCCCCGCTTCGGACCCGTTCCAGCCGACGGGCGGTCTGTCGCGCCTGACCGGAACGCTGGGCACGGCGGTGATGAAAGTGTCTGCCGTGGCACCAGAGCACCGCGTCGTCGAGGCGCCGGTCCGTGTGTTTTCCGATCAGGACGACGTCAAAACCGCGTTCAAGGCGGGTGAACTGACGGGTGACGTGATCGTTGTGGTCCGTTTTCAGGGACCCAAGGCCAACGGCATGCCCGAATTGCACAGTCTGACGCCGCTGTTGTCGATCCTTCAGGGCCGCGGGCAAAAGGTCGCTCTGGTCACGGATGGCCGCATGTCGGGCGCGTCAGGCAAGGTGCCAGCGGCGATCCATGTCTGCCCCGAAGCGGTCGATGCCGGCCCGATTGCCAAGCTGCGCGATGGCGACATCCTGCGTGTTGATGCGGTGACGGGTGCGCTCGATATCCTGACACCCGGCGTGCAGGACCGTGCGCCTGCACAAGTCGAGCCCGGCAAGAGCCAACATGGAACGGGGCGAGAGCTCTTTGCGATGTTCCGTCAAACAGTCGGTGCCGCAGACACCGGCGCAACCATTTTCGGAGGCTGACCCATGTCCCTTTCCCCCCAAGACGCTAGCCGCCGGACACGTGACATCTGCGCCCTCGCGCCCATCGTGCCCGTTTTGGTGGTCGACGATGCCAGCACGGCCAAAGCCCTCGCGACAGCGTTGGTGGCCGGAGGGCTGCCCGCGCTTGAGGTGACGCTGCGCACGCCGCAGGCCCTCGACGCGATCCGGGCGATGGCCGCTGTGCCGGGGGGGTATGTCGGCGCGGGCACACTCGTCACACCGCAAGACGTGCGCGCAGCAAAAGAGGCCGGAGCCAGCTTTGGCGTCTCGCCCGGTGCCACGGATGAGTTGCTCGCTGCCTGCGAAGCCGAAGACCTGCCGTTGTTGCCCGGTGCGGCCACCGCCAGCGAGGCGATGCGCTTGTTGGCGCGCGGATACGATATGCTCAAGTTCTTCCCTGCCGAGGCGTCAGGCGGTGCTGCGGCGCTCAAGGCGATTGGCGCGCCTTTGCCACAGATCACCTTTTGCCCGACAGGTGGCATCAATGCGGCCAACGCTGAAACCTATCTGGCCCTGCCGAACGTGCTCTGCGCGGGCGGCAGCTGGATTGCGCCCAAAGAGCTGGTCAACGCCGGGCGATGGGATGACATTCAAAGCCTCGCGCAGGCGGCCTCCCGGCTTGGCGCGCCTTAACGCAAGGTTGCGCGGACCGAAAACCTGTTCGAGATTGCGCTGGCAGACCACCCAGTTGCGGATGTGACACAGCCGGCAAGCCGATTTACGGCTTGCCTGACCGCGTATTCAGCATATGCATGACCGCATGAAGTTGAGCGGTCCTTTTCTCTTTATTCTCGCCACGTTGATGATTGATGCCATTGGGGTCGGTATCGTCTTTCCGATCATGCCCGACCTGATGGATCGCGTCGGCGCGGACAGCACCGCAGAAGGCGCGCTCTGGGGCGGGATCATGATGTCGGCCTACGCGGCGGCGATGTTTGTGTTCGGCCCGGTCATTGGCAGCCTGTCAGACGCCTATGGGCGCAGGCCCATCCTGATCGCGGCGTTGGTCACGCTGACCATTGATTATGTCATCATGGCCATGGCCGAAACCTACTGGCTGCTTTTGGTGGGCCGGGTGATCGCGGGTATGGCGGGGGCCACTTACATCACGGCAACGGCCTATATCTCGGACATTGCCAAACCCGAACAACGCGGTGCCGCCTTTGGCATGATCGGCGCGGCCTTTGGCATCGGATTCGTCCTTGGGCCCGCTCTTGGTGGCGTCGCATCGGGCTGGCATATCACGGCGCCTTTCTGGATCGCTGCGGCTTTGTCTGCCGTGAACGTGGCCTTTGGTCTCTTTATCCTGCCGGAATCGTTGAAACCGGAAAACCGGCGCCCCTTCGGCAAGCGCGACCTCAACCCCTTTGGCACCATCGCGCGGGCGTTCGCGATACCGGGTCTGGCGATCCCGCTGATCTGCATTTTCGTGTTCGAATTCGCCAATATGGTCTATCCGACGCTTTGGGCCTTTTGGGGTCGCGAGGTGTTCGGCTGGGACGGCTTTACCATCGGGTTGACGCTGACGGCCTACGGGATACTAATCGCGGCTGTTCAGGCCGGGGTGCTTCCGCTCATGACCCGGCGGTTGGGAGATTTTCGCACCTTGATCTTCGCGATGATCGCCGCCGTGATCGGGTTGGTCGGGTTTGGGTTTTCAGGTGCCGTCTGGGCGGTGGCGATCATTCTGCCCATCGCGTCTCTTGCGGATATGGCCCCGCCGCTATTGACCGCCTTTGCGGCCAATCGGGTGGGCGAAGATCAGCAAGGCCTTGTGCAGGGGGTGATCGCATCGCTGTCCTCTATTGCGGCGGTGGCAGCGCCGCTGATTTTGACGGGCGTATTCGAAAGCTTTGTCGACGCAGACGGCCTCTATTTCCCCGGCGCGCCGTTTCTTCTGGCCGCTGTTCTGGTCGTCGCGATTTCGCCGCTGGTTCTGCGTCTGCGGTCGCATGGTTCCAACATGGGGGACTGACGCGGCCACCAGTCAGGCCCGGCCCCACGGTTCAAGATGCGCCCACGCGTCCCACTTCAAAAACACGGATGACGCCGCCACTTCCAGCCTCTAGGCTGTGCTGAAATCAAGGAGCCTGCCCATGTTGATCGCCGCCGTTATCCTCAATTGCCTCGCGGCGGTTCTGCTGATTGTTTCAGCGATGAAATACGGACGCGGCCCTGTCCCACTGACCTATCATGCCGAGATGCTGGAAAAGGAGGGCACAACCCTCACGCCTTACCAGACGCTGATTCTGCGCGCGCTTTATCGGGCGCTGGCAGGCGGGATGCTGGCCGTGGCGATCCTGATCATCGCATTGGCGCTGGGCCCGGTGATGGCGGATGAGTTATGGGCGCAGGTGGCGCTCGCGCTGGCGGGCGGCGCGTTTGCCGCATCCGGGATCATCACCCCGCGCGCGGTCGAAGAGGCCACAGGCGTGCAAACACCGTGGCGACTGTCGTCCCTCTTGGGCGCTGCGATGGGCGTGGCCTTTGTTTTGGCGCTCTTGGGGTAGGCCATCGCGGGCTCGCGCAAAAGTAGGGTGCATTCAAGCGCCCCGCAGCTAGAGTGGGTCCATGATCTGCCGCGTCCTGACCCTCGCCTTCAGCCTCATGGCCACATCACCGCGCGCGTGTGAATTGGCGTTGGTGCTGGCGGTCGATGTCAGCGGGTCCGTGGATCAACGCGAATTTGGTATTCAGATGCAAGGGCTTGCGACCGCGCTGCGCGACGGGATCGTGGTGGATGCGCTGATTGAACAAGAGGCGATGATCACGCTCATCCAATGGACCGGTTCCTCGCGGCAGCGCCAGACCATCCCTTGGACGCAAATCAGAACAGACACGGATGTGGCGGCACTGGCCGACGCGGTCGATGCCAACCGGCGCGTCTGGCGCAATTACTCGACCGCCATCGGCGAGGCGCTCGACATTGCCACCGACAGCTTTGCCCAAGTGCCCCAGTGCCGGCGCAAGGTGATCGACGTATCGGGCGATGGCGTCTCCAACGAAGGCATCGAACCACGCGAGTTGCACGGCCAATTGCGTCTTGCAGGCATTACCGTGAACGCCCTAGCGATCGAGACCGATCAGACTGACCTGACAGCCTATTTCTACGAAAATCTCATTGTGGGTGAGGGCGCTTTTGTGATCACGGCCAACGGGTTCGAAGATTACCCCGAGCAGATCCGTCGCAAACTTCAGCGCGAGACCACCCGCCAACTCAGCCGCATGCCGATACCAGCGCCGCTCAACCATAACGGCCTGCGCCATACAAATGCACCGGGTCGAATTGCCGAATGATAACAGCGCATTTGGCTGTTCAAGACAATTGGTGCGTATTTCGTGATCACGCAGGTTTTTTATGTGATCACATACGGTAAAAATATCTAAGGTTGCGCCAATTAACCGCGCCCGTCGCGCATCCCGCCGCGTGACATGTGCGTCAGTTCCTATAAAAAGAAGTCAGGGAACCAAAAGGAATCTACCATGGCCGATGTGAATCGGGGCAACCGCCCTTTGTCGCCACACCTGACGATTTACCGCCCACAGCTGACCTCCATGACCTCCATTCTGACGCGGATCACCGGCAATGCCTTGTTGATCTCCGGGCTGCTGGTCGTGTGGTGGTTTCTGGCAGCGGCAAGCTCGCCGGAGTATTTCGCCGTCGCGGATGGCGTGCTGACCAGTTGGTTTGGCAAGCTCGTGATGCTCTTTTCCATCTGGGGGCTGTGGTATCACACGCTGGCCGGTGTGCGGCACCTGATCTGGGATCAGGGCGTGGCGCTCGATATCCCCACGGCGGAAAAGCTTGGGTGGGCCGTTATCGGTGGATCGGTTCTGCTGACCCTGATCACACTCATTATCGTTTAAGGGGCTGACAATGGCATATTTGACAGATCGCAAGCGCGCCACGGGCCTTGGTTCCGCGAAGTCCGGCACGGCGCACCACTGGTCGATGACGCTCAGCGCGGCGGCCTTGCTGTTCCTGATCCCGTGTTTCGTCTTTACCTTCGGCCCGATGCTGGGCGAAAGCCACGAGACGGTGACCGCCTATTTCGCGCGCCCCTTCCCGGCGATTGTGGCCGCTTTGACCTTCGTGGTCGGCTTTCATCACTTTCGCGGCGGTGTCCAAATCCTGATCGAGGACTACGTTCATGGATTGGCACAGAAAATCGCGATCATCGCGATGACATGTATTTCTTACGCGGGCATGGCGGTTGGGCTTTATGCCGTTATCCGCCTCGCGCTTTGACCCAAAGGGACCTGACCGATGGCAGCATATGAATATGAAACCCACGAATATGACGTGGTTGTTGTTGGCGCCGGTGGCGCCGGCCTAAGGGCCACGCTCGGCATGGCCGAACAGGGGCTGCGCACCGCGTGTATCTCCAAGGTGTTCCCGACCCGCTCGCACACCGTGGCCGCTCAGGGCGGTATCGCGGCAAGCCTTGCGAACATGGGGCCCGACAACTGGCAGTGGCACATGTATGACACCGTCAAGGGCTCCGACTGGCTGGGCGATACGGATGCGATGGAATACCTCGCCCGCGAAGCGCCCAAGGCGGTTTATGAGCTGGAACACTACGGCGTGCCGTTTTCAGCCGCACCGAAGAGGGCAAGATCTACCAGCGCCCCTTTGGCGGCCACACCACCGAATTCGGTGAAGGCCCCGCCGTGCAGCGCACCTGCGCCGCCGCCGACCGCACCGGCCACGCGATCCTGCACACGCTTTATGGTCAATCGCTCAAGCAAAAAGCGGAATTCTACATCGAATATTTCGCCATTGACCTGATCATGTCCGATGATGGCGTCTGTCAGGGCGTGCTCTGCTGGAAGCTGGACGACGGAACATTGCACCTCTTTGCGGCCAAGATGGTCGTGCTGGCCACGGGCGGCTATGGCCGCGCCTATTTCTCGGCCACCTCCGCACACACGTGCACCGGCGACGGTGGCGGGATGACCGCACGGGCAGGACTGCCGCTGCAGGATATGGAATTCGTGCAATTCCACCCCACCGGCATCTACGGTGCGGGCTGTCTGATCACCGAAGGCGCGCGCGGCGAGGGCGGATACCTCACCAACTCCGAAGGCGAGCGGTTCATGGAACGCTACGCGCCGCAATACAAAGACCTCGCACCGCGCGATTACGTGTCGCGCTGCATGACAATGGAAATCCGCGAAGGCCGTGGCGTGGGCAAGGATGGCGATCACATCCACCTCAACCTCAACCACCTGCCGCCCGAAACGCTGAAACTGCGCCTGCCGGGCATCTCGGAAAGCGCGCGCGTGTTTGCGGGTGTGAACCTCAACAAGGAACCCATCCCGGTGCTGCCGACGGTGCACTACAACATGGGTGGCATCCCCACGAACTACTGGGGCGAAGTGCTGGCCCCCTCCAAGGACGACCCCGACCGCGTGTCGCCCGGCCTGATGGCCGTGGGCGAGGCGGGGTGCGCATCGGTACATGGTGCCAACCGTCTGGGCTCCAACTCGCTGATCGATCTGGTGGTCTTTGGCCGCGCTGCCGCCATTCGCGCGGGCAAGATCGTGAACCCAGACAGTGCTGTGCCCACACCATCGGCCAAATCGGTGCAGGCGGCCCTCGACCGGTTTGACAACACACGCTACGCCAAGGGCCACACGCCCACCGCCGAACTGCGGCTGGAAATGCAGCAGACCATGCAAAAAGACGCCGCCGTCTTCCGCGCCAATGACACGCTGGCGGCCGGCAAAACCCGCATGGACGAAGTGGCGGGCAAGTGGTCCGACATCGGCGTCACGGATCGGTCCCTTGTGTGGAACTCGGACCTGATGGAAACGCTGGAACTGGCCAACCTCATCCCCAACGCGGTCGCGACGATCACTGCCGCCGAGGCGCGCAAGGAAAGCCGTGGCGCCCATGCGCACGAAGATTTCCCCGAGCGTGACGACGAGAACTGGCGCAAGCACTCGCTGATCTGGTTCAAGGGCAACAAGGCGTCGCTGGGCTATCGCGGTGTCCATATGAACCCGCTGACCAGCCACAACGACGGTGGGATCGACCCCAAGAAAATCGCCCCCAAGCAAAGGACGTTTTAATGAAGTTTGGAATTCTGACCGCTGCTGCGGTGTGTCTTGGGTTCGCGGGTGCTGCCAGCGCCGAAAGCACGCAATTCATCGTCGACACCTGCATCAAGGAAACCCGCGCGCCGGGTGCCTACAGCATCTCTGTGTCGAATGATTTGCCGCAGGTTGCAGCGGGCGAAGGGGCCAGTGCGGCCGGTGCGCGTAACGTCAATGACTGCCTCACTGACAAATACGCCGTGCAATATGGCTGGGGACAGGGCGCCCCGACTGTGGGCACCGTTCCGCTGACCGGCACGGCACTCGAGGCCGAATGCAAACGCATCCGCAATCGCCGCATCGGGTCTTCGGTGGCCTTTGCGACTGGCTTTGCGCTCGGCGTTGGTGACTCGTTGCGCACCGGTGCCGCAATTGGCGGGCTGATTGGCATCGGCATCACGACGAACCGCGAAACCAGAACCTACAAAGAGTGCATCGCAAGTTCGGGCACAGCTGCGGGCAATCGTGCGCGCCTGTCGTCGGCTTGCACACAAGGTGGCCCGATGGTTGCGGGGAATGGATATTGCGTCAGACGCTGATCACAACCGGTCGTGAGGCCTGAGCCGATGTTGCAAGACGTGCGCCGCAGCCTCCGCTCCGAAGGGATGGACGTCCAGCCCATCAAAACCCGTGCGCCCTATTTCAAGGGCTACGGGTTTGATCCGGATGTTGTGATTGATGTGGGCGTGCATGATGGCACGCGCTGGCTCTACCGGAGCTTTCCGCAGGCGCAATTCGTGTTGATTGATCCGCGCGATGCCTGCGCCGATGCGGTGCGGGCCACCGGGCACCTGGCGGAGTTCCAGTTCCACGCGGTCGCTTTGGGCGCCGAAGCCGGAGAGGCCACGCTGACCATCCCGACGACCCGCAAGGGCGAAGACGGTGCCATGGCCAGCCTTTTGCCGCGCACGGACCCTCTGGCGGACAAGTTCACCGCCACGCAAACCATGACAGTCCCTGTGCAGCGTCTTGATGATGTTGCCGGACAGTACGCGGGCCGCGTCGGTCTCAAGGTTGATACCGAAGGGTTCGAGTTGCAGGTGCTTCAGGGCGGGCTGGAAACGCTGAGCCGCTGTGATTTCGTCATTCTCGAACTGTCGGTCACGCCGCGCTTTGACGGGGTCGCACCGCCGTCGGCGTGCATTGCGCTCTTGGCGGATGCGGGGCTGGAACTGCGCGATGTGCTGCACGTGGCCTCTGGCCCCGGGAAACGCGCGCGGCCACGCTATGTGGACGCTCTATTTACAAGGTGGGACGCATGATACGACCTCTGATCCTGATTGCCACGCTGGCCCTGACGGGCTGCATCGAAGTGCAGGAGGCCGCCACGGATGCTGCCCGTACGCCTGCCAAACGTGCGGTGACCGAAGCGATCTTCACACGCTTCCCGCAGATCCCCAAAGAGCTCACTGAGGCGGCGGCGTCTTGCGTGATTGACAATGCCACCGACGATGACATCACCGCGCTTGCAGGCGATGCGATCACCGGTGTGACCGAAAAAACCGCCACACGGGTGCAGTCGATCCTGACCAAACCCGCCACATCCCAATGCCTGCTGTCGGCCGCCACGGCCCGCGGCGTGATACTATAGACAAGGAGACGCCCAAATGGTGCAACTGACGCTCCCCAAGAATTCCCGCATGACCAAGGGCAAGACATGGCCCAAGCCCGAAGGGGCAAAGAATACGCGGAAATTCTCCATCTACCGCTGGAACCCGGATGACGGGCAAAACCCGCGCGTGGACACGTATTTCGTCGACATGGACACCTGCGGCCCGATGATTTTGGACGCGCTGATCAAGATCAAGAACGAGATCGACCCGACGCTCACCTTCCGCCGCTCCTGCCGCGAGGGGATCTGCGGGTCCTGTGCCATGAACATCGACGGCATCAACACGCTGGCCTGCATCTACGGCATGGACGAAGTCAAAGGCGATGTGCGCATCTACCCCTTGCCGCACATGCCCGTGGTCAAGGATTTGATCCCGGATCTGACGCATTTCTATGCGCAGCACGCCTCGATCATGCCGTGGTTGGAAACCAAAACGAACCGGCCCGCCAAAGAGTGGAAGCAATCCGTCGAAGACCGCGAAAAGCTGGACGGGCTTTATGAATGCGTGATGTGCGCGTGTTGCTCCACGTCCTGCCCGTCTTATTGGTGGAACGGTGATCGCTACCTTGGGCCAGCCGCTTTGCTGCACGCGTACCGCTGGGTGATCGACAGCCGTGACGAGGCCACGGGCGAGCGTCTTGATGACCTCGAAGACCCATTCAAGCTTTATCGCTGCCACACGATCATGAATTGCGCCAAGACCTGCCCCAAGGGTCTGAACCCTGCAGAGGCGATTGCCAACATCAAGAAAATGATGGTCGAACGCACGGTCTGATCCACCGATCAGACACAAAAAACGGGGCCCGGTGTGGCCCCGTTTTTCGTTGCACTTGCTTCAAGCCCCCTTAAAGCGCGCGCTGCTGCAGTCTTTTCCGTCCCGCGATCCACAATGCCGCAATCCCACCGAGCAAGATCCACCCGCTTGCCGGCAAGGGGATGACCCGCGGGCGAATATCGCCGGGGTTTTGCAATGTGTCTGTGTCCTGCAGGAATGACAGGGTTTGCCCCGCGACCAGGCCGCCGCCATCCAGCCCCGACAGATCAAGGCTCATGGTTTCATAAAGATCGCCCGCAGGTGCGTCCGGCTCAACGGCGACGGGATTGCTGAACGTGACGCCGATGGCACCGCTAAGCGCGCTCATCTCCATGAAAAGCGAACCCATCGCGCTGCCGGTCGACAGTTCCGGGTTTGGTATCGTGTCAAAAACCGTGTCCCCCGGTCCGCCAGCAAAGGTCAGCGCGGTCAGAATGCCCGCACCTGTCACCGACACTTCGAACGGCCCGGTGTAGGTGTCACCGCCCTGCGTAATCAAAAAGGCTCCGGGTTCCGTGGCTCCGCTGTCGCCGCCTGCAACGCCAAAACGCAGTGTCTCGCCCGGCAGGCCCGCAAATGCACCCGTGATCAACATGCCGTCCATGTCCGCCCCGGTGGAGTCAAAGGCGGCAATGGCTGTTGTCGAAAAAGGCGTCGTATCATCGGTTGTCACCGAGACCGTGGCCGCTTGCGTCGCAGAGCCCAGCCCGGCGGTCAGCGCCATAGCAGCGAGCATCAATGCAGTTGTGAAGTTTCTTGGACCAACGATCATCACGAATTCTCCAATAAGTTGCAATTCAACCATTCAGGAGAGTCGCAGCGTTTACACTACCTTAGGTGGAGATTTCCGCGCATTGGGCCGAAACCTGCCGAACAATTGCTGTTCAGCGCGACAATCCTCGGTTTTGAACCCCACTGTTTACGCAGAAAGGATAGTCGGCCACGTGATTACCTCTATCCTCCTGTATTTTAGGCGCAATTTTGCGGGCCCCTCAGCGGAAACGCGCGAATCGGCGTCGGTGGCGGCGCAAACGCGTGGGCCCCGTTTCAGTCAGGGCAGTTGCGTCACCGCGCCCGTGGTGCGCAAAATCGAAAACCGCTTCTCGCCGCTGGGGCAACAGCGCGCGTCTTCAGGTTGCAGCGTCGTGGTCGTCAGTTCGATCCGGTCGCCCAGAAACAGCACGTCGCGCGGATCGGTGCCGAACACGCCGTCCACAGTCCGGTGAAGGGTCCAGCCGTCACTGCCTCGCATGAACACGGCGACATCAATGCCGAAATTGCCCGCTGATCCGGGGATATGCGCATAAACGATTGCCAGCGCCGTTCGCGCGACGCCGGGGTCTGCGTGATCTGGCAGCCAATAGGCCGACAGGACCTCGCCATCTTGCGGCAGACTGTTCAGGATCAAGCTGTCCAGATCGCCCCACCCACTGTCTTGCGCCTGTGCCGCGAGTCCCAGAAAAAGCGCGACCAATCCGCCAATCAGCCCGATGCGCATGTCGATTGCTCCTTTGCTCAGCTGGGCCAAGTGTCGCGCCCTATGTCTGCCGGGTCAACGCCCCTTTACCCCGCTGCGCGCGCAGTCGATGATGCCCGGACCAGTTTCACCAGACAGGGACCGCGCCAGATGACACTTCCCCCAGACGCCGAAGCCCGCCGCGCCGTGGCTCCGGTCATTTGCTACCCGGTCGAGACATTGCCGGTGCCCGATATGGCCCGATACGCGCGCGCCCGCGACGGCATGACCAAAACCGCCGAAGTGCTGGTGCCCGCCCGCGATGCGCGCTGCTTTGAGGTGCCCGCCGGGCATATCTTTCGCATCTCTTCTATCGAAGGGCCGCAGGTGGGCGATCTGAACCTGTGGAACGCTCATGACCTGTCCGAACGGTTCTATTCCGGCAAGACCCGCGCGCTGCATGGCACGCATATCTCCACCGGCGCGCGGATGTGGTCGTCCTTTCCGGGTCTGCGCCCCATGGCCACCGTGATCCACGACACGCTCGACTGGTACGGCATCGACGCTTTTGGCGGATCCGTGCATGACGTGATCGGCACGCGCTGCGATCCCTACACCCATAATCTGCTGTCAGGCGGGCAATACCACCACTGTTGCCACTCGAACCTGACCCGCGCGCTCGCAGCGCATACCGGATTGTCCGTGGCCGAGGCGGAACCTCACGTGCATGACGTGCTCAACGTCTTCATGTGCACAGGTTTTACCTGCGATACCGGGCAATACTTCATGAAGGCCAGCCCCGTGCGCCCCGGCGATCACATCGACTTCATCGCCGAGATCGACCTGCTGGGAAATCTCAGCGCCTGTCCGGGCGGCGATTGCGGGTCAGAGCATTCCAGCGACACCGCTCCCTGCCATCCCCTGCTGGTCGAGGTTTTCGCGCCCGCGCCCGGTGCGCTCGATGGCTGGCAAGCGCCGACGCCCAACGGCTATGACCGCACGCACGGGGGCTGAGGCGTTCAACCTTCCGCCGGAGGCTCGCAGGTGTAACCGGGCAAATCGGTCAAGAAACGCGCTGTGCACAAGGCGGTGTACGGCGGGGTGCACAGGGGGAGCACAGATGTCAAACCCCCCGGACCCTTGATATCGCTCAGAGGTTTAGTCACAGGGCACCGGTTGCCCGACCCCGCCGTCACATGTTGCGAAACGCGCGCTCAGGTAAAGGCGTGCCTCCAGCGCAATCTCGACCATATCGCCGAAGGTCTTCTCGCGGTCTTCGCGAGGGCAGCGCCTCGCCGGTTTGCAAATGATCGCTGACGGTCAGCACCGCCAGTGCCCGGCGCCCATGGCGCGCGGCCAGCGTATAAAGCTCTGCGGCTTCCATCTCCACGCCCAGAATGCCGTGGCGCACCATCTGCTCATCCAGATCGGGACGTTCTGCATAGAAGACATCCGACGAATAAATGCCGCCCACATGGGTCTTGGTCCCCTTGGCGCGCGCGGCTGTGACGGCCGCCTCAAGCAGACCGTAATCGGCACAGGGCGCGTAGTTGACCTCCCTGAAAATGCCTGAAGATGGCGACGTGATTGTCGTGGCCGTCATCGCGATAATGACATCGCGAATGCCGACATGAGGCTGCATCCCACCGCAAGATCCAATGCGGATCAGCGTTTGCGCATTATAGCTTGAGATCAGTTCGTTGGCATAGATCGACAGGGACGGCATTCCCATGCCCGACCCCTGAATGGTGACACGGTTGCCCTTGCAAGTGCCGGTAAAGCCCAGCATTCCGCGCACTTCATTGACCAATTCGGCGCCGTCCAGAAACGTCTCAGCCGCCCATTTCGCGCGATAGGGATCGCCCGGCATCAGCACGGTTTCTGCAATCTGGCCGGGTTCGGCCCCGATGTGGATGGTCATGGCTGTCTCCGATTCAAATTCGAGTCGCATCGACTTTGGGTCTTCGCCCGCAGAGGCAGCATCCTTAGAGTCCAATTCGGCACTTTGCCTGCGCCATTGCCATTTTGAACCAATTGGGCTGGCGGCCCTTGCCGGTCCAGGTTTGGGTCGTCGGGTTTGCATATTTGGCGACACTGCGGTTTCTTGGCGTGCGGTGGATGTGCGCTTGCCTTGTGGGTTTCGTCGCAATGCTTGTCAGGTCGGACAATTTGAACCCGAATTTCGCAGCCGCTGCTTCTGCTGCTTTCTTCGCCGCGCGTTTTTCTTTTGTTTCCAGTGCTTTCAGGGCGCGTTCTGCGTCCTTGATCGTTTTTTCCAACTGCTTTCGCGACATCTTCGTGAAGTTTGACATTTACCGTCAATCCTCCAGTCGATTGGCAAAGCGGTTATTGCAACCGCGATGCAATCGTAAAGGTGGAAGTACACAAGCCATACGTGGGATGTGTGCGTTTCCAATCGCGGTGCAAAGCGCGATTGCACCCTATTCCGCGGCAACTGCTTTCGGATCCGCCAAGCGTCACGATATCCTGCATGATGGTATTCAGTTCGAAATCCTTGGGCGTGTAGACCCGCGCAACCCCCATCGCGCGCAACCTGTCGGCGTCGTCATCGGGAATGATGCCGCCGACAATCACCGGGATATGGCCCAGACCGGCCTCGCGCATCCGTTCCATCAAGTCTTCGACCAGCGGGAATGTGGCTGCCGGACAGGATCGACAGCCCCACGACATGCGCGTCATCCTCGCGTGCGGCGGCCACGATTTCTTCCGGTGTCAGGCGGATGCCTTCATAGGCGATGTCCATTCCGCAATCGCGCGCGCGTACGGCGATCTGCTCGGCCCCGTTGGAATGTCCGTCAAGCCCGGGCTTGCCAACAAGGAATTTCAGGCGGCGGCCCAGCCTGTCGCTGACCGCGTTAACGGCTTCGCGCAGATCGTCCAGTCCTTCGGTCTTGTTGGAGTGCGACCCGGATACGCCTGTGGGCCCCCGATATTCGCCGTGTACGGCGCGCATCTGTGCCGCCCATTCGCCGGTTGTCACCCCAGCTCGCGCCGCAGCGATCGAGGCGGGCATGACGTTCTCGCCCGCTGCGGCGGCGGCGCGCAGATCGGCCAGTGCGGCCTTCACGGCGGCCTCGTCGCGCTCCGCGCGCCATGCGTTCAGACGGTTGATCTGTTCGGCCTCGACGGCCGGGTCAACGACCATGATACCACCATCGCCGGTCATCAGCGGCGAGGGCTCGCCCTGTTGCCATTTGTTCACGCCGACCACCACGGTTTCGCCCCGTTCAATGCGGCCCAGACGTTCGGCGTTTGCTCTCGACCAATTGTGCTTTCATATAGTCGATCGCCGCAATCGCGCCGCCCATCGCATCGAGATTGCCCAACTCATGGCGCGCGCCGTCTTTCAGCGTCTCTACCTTTGCGTCAACGGCCGGGTTGCCGTCAAACAGATCATCAAATTCCAGCAGGTCCGTTTCATAGGCCATGATCTGCTGCATCCGCATGGACCATTGCTGATCCCAGGGCCGGGGCAGGCCAAGCGCTTCGTTCCACGCGGGCAATTGCACGGCGCGCGCACGGGCTTTCTTGGACAGGGTCACCGCCAGCATCTCGATCAGGATACGGTAGACGTTGTTTTCGGGCTGCTGTTCGGTGAGCCCAAGCGAATTGACCTGCACGCCATAGCGGAAGCGCCGGTATTTCGGATCGGTCACGCCGTAGCGCTCTTCGCAGATCTCATCCCACAGATCGACAAAGGCGCGCATCTTGCACATTTCGGTGACGAAACGGATGCCTGCATTCACGAAAAACGAAATGCGCCCGACGAGCGCGGGAAAGTCTGCCGGATCAATGCGCGGTTTCAATTCGTCCAGCACGGCCGTGGCGGTCGCGAGGGCAAAGGCCAGTTCCTGTTCCGGCGTCGCACCGGCTTCTTGCAGGTGGTAGGAACACACGTTCATCGGGTTCCATTTCGGCACATTGGTATAGCAATACTCGGCCACATCCGCGATCATCTTCAGGCTGGGCTTGGGCGGGCAGATATAGGTGCCGCGGCTGAGGTATTCCTTGATCAGGTCGTTCTGCACCGTGCCTTGCAGGGCGGAGACATCCGCGCCCTGTTCCTCGGCCACCGCGATATAGAGCGACAGCAGCCATGGGGCCGTCGCGTTGATCGTCATCGAGGTGTTCATCTGATCCAGCGGGATGTCCTTGAACAGCGTGCGCATGTCGCCCAGATGGCTCACAGGCACGCCGACCTTGCCGACTTCGCCGCGCGCCAGAATGTGGTCGCTGTCGTAGCCCGTCTGGGTCGGCAGATCGAAGGCCACCGACAGCCCGGTCTGGCCCTTGGCGAGGTTCGCACGGTAGAGCGCATTTGACGCCGCGGCCGTGGAATGGCCCGCATAGGTGCGGATCAGCCAGGGGCGGTCTTTTTTGGTCTCTGTCATGGGAGCCTCGTGAATCGATTAAGCAACAAAATTACGTTTTGTCGTTGGTATAGGTAATTTTGTGGCGATGTCAATTCGCTGCATCGCGGCAATTTCTGCGTTGCGGCCAAAGCGCAAGATCAATTGGGTGGCCGCAGTCAAAGCGGAAGCCAGCGCAGGCCCGGTGCTTTCGGTGATCTGCGCGACAAAGCCTTGTCGTTCATAAAGGCGCGCGCGAGATTTGTGTTGATCACATCCAGACGAACGCGGTCTTGCCCGGCACGCGCCGATCCTTGAACGCGGAGCAGGCCGTGCCCAAGCCCCGACCGCGCGCGCGGCGGTCAACGCAAACCCCATCCATCAGCAGCACGTCATCGGCCAATGGGCGTTCAACACAGGCACGCAGGGCACCGCGCCAAGCGGCACCGATCCAGCCATAGGTTTGTGCAAGATCCGATAGGTCGCCACCCACGAGCGATCCATGGGCCGTTTTGTAGCCTGCCACACCAAGGATTTCACGCTTTGGTCCGCGCGCGACAATTGCAAATTCCGGATTGATCACGTGTTCCAGAAATTCCAATGCCTTGTCGTCCGGTCCCAAGACGCGCCCGAGTTTATGCGAAAACGCCTGCCAATAGAGATCTGCAACCGTAGCGCGTTCCGCATCATCAAAACCTGACTTGAGCGTCGGGATGGTCTTGTTTGAAGGTGTTTCCATACGTTTACATATTGTCCTTGGCGTGCCGCCCTGCAAGTGTCGGCGCATGACGCAGACAGTTGAACTTCCTCTTTGGCTTTTTGTGCTGATCGTGCTGTTTGCAGCGGTCACATTCGCCTCGCATTTCCTGTTTCCGTCGGTGCGCTGGTTTTTTCGGCGACGGCTGGAAAGGGCGGTTGCGCAGCTGAACACCCGGCTGACGCGCCCGATCGAGCCGTTCAAGCTGGCGCGGCGCTACGACATGATCCAGCGTCTGATCTATGACCCGCAAGTGACGCAGGCGATCGTCGATCAGGCCAAAGCCGATAAGGTGCCCGAAAACGTGGCTTTGAGAAAGCCCGGCGCTATGCGCGCGAGATCGTGCCCAGCTTTTGCGCGTTCGCCTATTTCAGTTTTGGCATCGGGCGTGGCGCGCATGGTTGGCGAACGCGCTTTATGATGTGCGCACGGGTGCCCGATAACGATGATGTAAACGCCTCTGTCAGTTCCGATGCGACGGTTGTTTTCGTCATGAACCACCGCAGCAACATGGACTATGTTCTGGTCACCTATCTGGCCGCGCATGCCTCGGCGCTGAGCTATGCGGTGGGGGAATGGGCGCGGGTCTGGCCGCTCAGCTTTTTGATCAAGTCCATGGGCGCGTATTTCATCAGTCGAAAGTCACGCGGCGCACTCTATCGCAAGGTTCTGGCGCGCTACGTTCAGATGGCCACGCAGGCAGGCGTGACGCAGGCGATCTTTCCCGAAGGTGGGCTGAGCCTGGATGGCAAGCTGATGCCGCCCAAGATGGGCTTGCTGTCCTATGTGGTGGAGGGCTTCGATCCGGAACGGGCGCGATATCGTGTTTGTGCCCGTGGCGATCAACTATGACCGCGTTCTCGAAGACACGATCCTGATCGAGGCCGCGGCGCGGGGTGATCGGCGGTTCGGGGCGCGGATCAGCGTCGTGGTCGGGTTCATATTTCGCAAGATCTGGCAATGGTTGCG
This sequence comes from uncultured Alphaproteobacteria bacterium, assembly GCA_942490645.1. GTDB lineage: Bacteria > Pseudomonadota > Alphaproteobacteria > Rhodobacterales > Rhodobacteraceae > CALNXN01. Next base: position 371,460 of record CALNXN010000011.1, read on the forward strand.
CGGCCGCTACACCCGGTTTGGCACGGCTGCGGTGGTGTTCGGTGATCCGCTGTCTCTGCGCGAGTTCGGTGCCGAGCGCCCGGTCGAAGAGCTTGCGGCAGAACTGATGACCCGAATCGAAGACGTGATGCCGGTTATGTTTGTGCCACTGTTGTCGCGGTGCTTTACGCAGATGGTGCCGCTGCAGGTGACCGATGCAGCGTTGACGACATGCGGTCAGCCAAAACGCCGAGACGCCGGCTGCATTGCCTGAGGATGTATACACGGTGTGTCTGATACCGCTTTGGGTCACAGGTGGCGGCTGCGCGGACGCTGATGCTTGGAACGCCAGGAGATGATCCGAAAACACCCGGAGGGTGGCGCACCGTTTTGTCGATGCGCAACGTGCGCTTTTGCAGTTCTACGCCAACTCCATTGCAGTCATCTTGTGGACACAGCAGATTGCCGACCACTCCTAATTTCTGCGCCCGCAAAGTCATAAAATTACAAAATCATGGGATAAATGGTTGCAATGTTGCGTACAGCGCCATATTCCACTTTGAAAGCGCCGCGATTCTGCACTGCGGGTCATATTACTATAGGAGGCCGATATGGCACTCGATACCAGCATTGCGTCTATATGACGCGCCCGAAAAAGATCTGTACGAGATGGGTGAGATGCCCCCCGATGGGTTATGTGCCCCAAGCAAATGTACGCTTGGGCGATCCGCCGCGAGCGTCATGGCGACCCGGACACCGCGATGCAAGTCGAAGTGGTCGATGTATGAGCTCGACAGCCACGACGTGCTGGTTCTCGTGATGGCGGCGGGCGTCAACTACAACGGTGTGTGGGCGGTCTCGGACAGCCGATCAGCCCGTTTGACGGTCACAAACAGCCCTACCATATCGCAGGCTCTGATGCGGCTGGCATCGTTTGGGCCGTAGGCGACAAGGTCAAGCGCTGGAAGGTCGGCGACGAAGTGGTCATCCACTGCAATCAGGATGACGGCGATGACGAGGAATGCAACGGCGGCGATCCGATGTATTCGCCGACACAGCGGATCTGGGGCTATGAAACCCCCGATGGGTCCTTTAGCCAGTTCACCCGCGTGCAAAGCCAACAGTTGATGCCGCGCCCCAAGCACCTGACCTGGGAGGAAAGCGCCTGCTATACGCTGACGCTGGCCACGGCGTACCGGATGCTGTTCGGCCATGAACCACATGATCTGAAACCGGGTCAGAACGTTCTGGTCTGGGGCGCGTCGGGCGGTCTGGGGTCTTATGCGATCCAGTTGATCAACACCGCGGGTGCGAATGCGATTGGTGTGATCTGTGACGAATCCAAACGTGAATTCGTCATGGACCTGGGCGCAAAGGGCGTTCTGAACCGCAAGGATTTCAACTGCTGGGGTCAGATGCCGACGGTAAACACGCCTGAATACAAGGAATGGTTCACCGAAACGCGGAAATTCGGCAAGGCGATCTGGGACATCACGGGCAAGGGCGTGAACGTCGACATGGTGTTTGAACACCCCGGCGAAAGCACGTTTCCCGTGTCGACCTTTGTCTGCAAAAAAGGCGGCATGGTCGTGATTTGTGCAGGCACCACCGGGTTCAACTGCACCTTTGACGTTCGTTACATGTGGATGCACCAAAAGCGTTTGCAGGGCAGTCGCACTTTGCGCATCTCAAGCAAGCATCGGCTGCCAACAACCTGATGGTCGAACGCCGCCTTGATCCATGCATGTCCGAAGTCTTTACGTGGGACGATCTGCCGCGGCGCACATGAAGATGCTGCGCAACGAGCACAAGCCTGGCAACATGGCTGTTCTGGTGCAGGCGCCAAAGACTGGGCTGCGGACCCTGGAAGACGCTTTGGAAGCGCGCAGTTAACGATCTGCGGCTTTTGTTAACCGGCTTTGAAGCCCGCGATTCGCTTTTGCGCATCGCGGGTTTTTCGTGTATAGGTTGTGTATCGCTTGCTTGTCAGTGGGTTAGCTTTCTGCTCCCTCACTATTTCTGGGGAGTACATAAAAGCGAATTTTCGTCACACCTTAGGACATGTTAGAGTTGTGTTAATCAATAGTTAACCCTTGAAAGGCGAGTCTAATATGCGTAGTGACTGGATTCTGGACGTGCTCACGGACTTGAAAACGTTTGCGACTGCAAACGACTTGCCGGTATTAGCCGAGCAGTTGGATGACACAGCAATCGTTGCCCTTGCCGAGATCGCGGCACTTCACGATAGGATGCAAAGCAACCCGAATGGCAACGAACACGACAATAGAGCACATTTTGGAGGATTTGGAGCGGGCGAACACGCGTGATGGCCTGAGGCAGATCGCGACGTCCTTGCGTGATTACTATGGCGTTGATCACGCGCTCTACCATTGGGTCGATTCAGCGGGCGACCAATATGGCGGAGGGACATATCCAAAAGAATGGCTCGATCACTATGTCGAACACAACTACATCCGCGTCGATCCGGTCGTCATTGGGTGTTATCAGGTTTTCCATCCCGTCGATTGGAAGCGGCTGGACTGGTCGAGCAAGGCAGCCCGGGCGTTCAAAGAGGAATCGCTAAAGTTCGGTATGGGGAACCAAGGCTTCTCCGTCCCGATCCGCGGTCCGAATGGTCAGTTTGCGCTCTTTAGTATCAACCATACCTGCAGCGATGACGAGTGGGAGGAATTCACAGAGAAACACCGACGCGAACTGATTTTGGTTGCCCACTACATGAACCAAAAAGCGTTGGAATTTGAACCGGACCGGGCCCCCGAGCAATCCCAAGCTCTGTCGCCGCGCGAAATCGATGCGATGACCCTTTTGGCCATCGGGTATAGCCGCGCACAGGTGGCCGACACCCTCTCAATCTCAGAGCACACATTGCGCGTTTACATCGAAAGCGCACGCTTCAAACTGGGCGCCTTGAACACCACACATGCCGTCGCGCGCGCGATGAGCCGTGGCCTGATCGTGGTCTGAACACTTCACAAATTAGCACTTCGTTAAGCCTAACGTGCGGCGCGGTTTCGAATGTTTAAGGGACTGCGCTGTAACTCTTTGTTCACGCCTCGCTCTTGAACAAAGGAAACGCCATGCTCCGCTATCTCTACGCAAACCAACTCGCTCAGCACCCTAAACTGGCCCGCACCATGTTTCAGGACCGCGCGGATCAGTTCAAAACGCGCTTGGGCTGGGATGTAGACGTCAACGCAGCAGGCGAAGAACGCGATGAATATGACGCGATGAACCCGCTCTATGTGATCTGGGAAATGCCGGATGGCAGCCACGGCGGGTCGATGCGGTTCCTGCCAACAGTCGGGCAAGTGATGGTCAACGATCACTTCTCTCATTTGATGGGGGGCGGCACGATCAAAAGCCCAGCAATTTGGGAGTGCACGCGGTTTTGCCTGAACAAGGACGCGCCAAGCCGGGTCGCGGCGGCCCTGATGCTGGGCGGCGGCGAAATCATGAACGGATTTGAAGTGCAGCACTTTGTGGGCGTGTTTGACGCCCGCATGGTGCGTATCTACCGGATGATCGGGTCTTCGCCTGAGGTTTTGGGCAGTGAAGGGGCCGGGCGCGAGCGGATCAGCGTTGGCCTTTGGGAATTTGCCCCTCAGGCCCAGGCAAAGGTCGCCGCGCGTGCAGGTATTTCGCTGGAATTATCGCGCTTGTGGTTCGAACGTGCTTTTGGCCGTACCGCATCACGTCAATTGCAGGCTGTCGGGTAACGCAGGCTCTGGCCCCCGGTTGCGGCCCCCTGTAGGGTCGCGCCATGACCCTTCCGGCCCTCACGTTTTCAGATGATCAGGCAACGGCCTTTGACAGCGTCGCAGAGATGCTGCGCGGGGCTGGGATTGATCTGGATGACCAGCTTTTGACGCCGCCACGCAGCAATGCCTCATCCGTGATGGCCGTCACGGGCAAGGCGGGATCGGGCAAGACGTTGCTCCTGGCGGAGCTCTACAAAGCCCTTGAGGGAGCGGGGGTTGAGGTGGTCAGCGGTGATTATGAAAGCCGCAAGAAACGCGATAAACGCACTTTGGCTATTCTCGCGCCGACGAACAAGGCGGCTTCGGTTCTGCGGCTGCGCGGCGTGCCTGCAACGACGATCCACCGCATCCTTTACACGCCCGTCTACGACCCTGAATACGAACGGATCGCTGAGTGGCTGGCGAACGGTGGCGAGCGCCCGGAGGTGCAAGGGCTGACCGAAGTCGCGCTTGATCGGGCAGCACTGTTTTATGCATCCAACAAGTCCATACCGGGGGCCTTGGCCGCAGCAGGCCTGCGTGGATCTGATTTTATAACGGGGTGGAAGCGGCGCGAAGAACCATTGGACATTGGCTTTGTCGATGAATCCTCAATGCTTGACGATAAGCAATTCGAAGACCTGAAAGAGATTTTCCCTACGCTTTTACTGTTTGGAGACCCCGCGCAATTGGCTCCGGTCAATCAATCGGGAACGATGGTGTTCGAGAAACTACCCGCCCCGCAGATTTTGACACTGAGCCGCGTACACCGGCAAGAAGCTGACAATCCTATTCTTGATCTGGCCCACGCACTTGCGGACCCGGACTTGGGGTTTGAGCAGTTTGAACGCATGGTCGAAGAGGCCGCATCGCGAGACGAGCGGATCGTTTGGGGCCAGCGGGTCGAAGTTGATCTGATGGCGCGCAGCCCCGTTCTGGTCTGGCGCAACGCCACACGTATTCGCCTGATCCATGCGTTCAGACAGGTGCACGGTGCGCCCGAGGATGCGCTTTTGGAAGGGGAACCCCTGATCTGCGATGGGCTGGAATTGCCCCTCAAACATCGCAAAAAACGGCTGGACCTTGAGGCGCGCGGACTGATCAAGGGCGCGCAGGTGATTTACCTCGGCGAGGGCCGCAAGCCGGGGTTTTCGCGGTTGCATGTGATAGGCGCCGAAGATCCGCAGGTCAGCGCGGCCTCTATCGTGAAAATCGAAAAACCGGATGAAGAAGAACCGTTTATCCCGTTTGCCGCGCGCATGGGGGCCACGTTCCTGCACGGGGCCGCCGTCACGATCCACAAAGCGCAAGGCAGCCAGTGGAACACGGTTCAGGTTTTTGCGCCTGATCTCTATGCCGCCGCGCGCATGGGCCGAAGCGAGGCGGGCCAACCGCTTTGGAAGCGGCTTGCCTATGTGGCGATCACGCGCGCGCAGGACAGGTTGATCTGGGTGGTGCGCAATCGGCTTTCCAAACCTGAGGGGCCGTTGCGTGTGGATGATCTGCGCGCCGCTCCGGCAGCGGCGCTTACTCTGACAGAACCGGAAGCGGAGGACATACAGTGAAATCAATACTCATCACGGGTGCCAGTTCAGGCATAGGCCATGCCACAGCCCTTCGATTTCTGGAGGCAGGCTGGCGCGTCGGGCTGGTTGCAAGAGGTGCCGACGCCTTGGAAGAACTTGCCCAAGGCCGCGACGGCGCCGTTGTGCTGCCCGCCGATGTAACGGATGCCGACGCAGTCGCCACAGCATTTGACAAGTTTGCGCAGGAGGCAGGGCATCTGGATGTGCTGTTCAACAACGCTGGCATTTTCACACCGGCCGCACCCATTGATGAGATACCTGTGTCGGATTGGCTGAACGCGGTGAATGTGAATTTGACAGGTATGTTTTTGGCCGCCCGCGCCGCGTTCGGCATTATGCGGCACCAATCCCCCCAAGGTGGGCGGATCATCAACAACGGATCGATTTCGGCGCATGTTCCGCGCCCGGGTTCGGTCTCATATTCGGCGACAAAGCACGGCGTGACGGGTCTGACGCGCACGCTTTCCCTGGACGGGCGGCCCTTTGACATCGCATGCGGTCAGATCGACATCGGCAATGCGCTGACACCAATGGTTCAGTCGTTCAATGACAAGGCGCTGGCGGAAAACCCTGACGCTGAATTGCAGCCCAGTATGGACGTGGCGCACGTGGCATCGTCTGTGATGCATATGGCTGACTTGCCACTAGACGCAAACGTGCAGTTTATGACCGTGATGGCGACCAAGATGCCCTTCATCGGGCGCGGTTAGGTGCAGAGACAACCGTTCTGAAGACCGCCCCAAATTAAGCGCGGAACATGTTGAAGACGGCTGACGCGGCCCAGCCGGCACCGATTGCGATGGCCAGCGACATCAACCCGTACATCAACGGTTGCCCGCGTGAGAGCTCATAAAGCCACCGCTCAAGCCCTACCTTTTGAACGTCGATCGTCGTTTCATACTTCGAGACGACAACGCCGTCGCGCGTGAGAAATATCCGGGTGGCATATTCGCCTTCCGTCAGTGCAGCAGGCATCTGAATGGACGTTCGGAACAAGGTTTGTTCGTCTACACTCACAGCGTTTTCGCGCAATTGGTAGATGTCGCTATCCGCGCGAATTCGAATCAATGCCTCGGTGAAACTCATGGTGTCTTGGATATTCGACGGCGCTCCCACGGAGCGGATCGCGCGGGGCACAGACACTTTGTGTCGCAGGTCTTCAACATTGCTGATGGCACTGCGCAGCGGCGCGCTCGTCGCGACGGCATAAAAACTGGGCGCATGATCTACGTCCACGCTGTCCACGTTCACCCAGATACCCAAACGCTTTTCCTTACGGCGCACGGTCACAGGCAGCGACGGGCCCGCAACTGTAACCACAACTTGCAATTCGGGGCCGTCAGGAATGGGTCCTTCACGTTTGACCGCCCCAAAGATTAGAATTTCGGAGCCGTCAAAGCTGGTGGTGATCGAGACAGTGTCTTTGCTCAGCCCCAGAACCACTTCTTCGGCCTGCAGCGGCAGGGTCGCGAACAGCAGTGCGATCAAGCTCAGGAGAAACCCACGCATCAATGCCCCTCCGTCGCGCCGATGGAATAAAGCTCCGACGGCATGACCAGCAGATCAAGGGCCAGCTTTCCGCAGACGGCAAGGACCATGATCGCGAGCAATATGCGCAGTTGCTCGGCCTTCATCTTGACCCCGATCCGTGTGCCGATTTGCGCACCGATCACACCGCCGACCAGCAAAAGCACTGCCAACACGATATCGACCGTGAAGTTGGTTGTGGCATGCAAAAGCGTCGTAAAGGCGGTGACGAAGATGATCTGAAACAGCGACGTGCCGACCACCACCTTGGTCGGCATGCCCAACAGATAGATCATCGCAGGCACCATGATAAAGCCACCGCCCACACCCATGATAGCCGCAAGAATACCAACGCAAACGCCGACAATCAGTGGCGGAATCACTGAGATATAAAGGCCCGACACCCGAAACCGCATTTTGAAGGGCAACTTGTGAATCCAGTTGTGTTTCTTGCGTACGGGCGGTTTGCCGGATTTCACATTGCGGATCGCGCGCAGGCTTTCGATGAACATCAACCCGCCGATGACACCCAGAAAGACCACGTAGCAAAGCTTGACCAGCAGATCGACCTGACCCTGTGCCTTGAGGTAATTGAAGATCACCACACCAAGTGCGGCCCCTGCCAGACCACCGATCAGCAGGACCGTCCCCATTCGTAAATCCACGGTTTTTCGTCGCAAATGCGCTAAAACGCCGGAAAATGAAGAGGCTACGATCTGGTTGGCTTCGGTCGCCACAGCCACGGCCGGTGGGATGCCGATGAAGAACAAAAGCGGCGTCATCAAAAACCCACCGCCCACGCCGAACATGCCCGACAGAATGCCCACGATGCCGCCCAACCCCAAAAGGAGAAAAGCGTTAACCGAAACCTCGGCGATGGGCAGGTAGATTTGCATACCCAGTGTTAGACTGCCCGGACATATGAAATCAACAACTGTCGCTGCCATGCAGCAAACAGGACTGAGTATTTTGTTGTAACTGGCCTTATCGGATCAGCGTTCTTTGACGTAAGGCTCGCCGCCTGCACGAGGCGGGATGGCCTTGCCGACGAACCCAGCCAAAATGATAACGGTCATGATGTAGGGCAGCGCGCCGAGCAACTGGCCCTGAACCTTGATACCGATCGCCGCCTGAATAACGTCTGGTCGCGTTTCCAATGCGCCGAACAATCCAAACAGAAGTGTGGCCCATAGCGCATACCAGGGGCGCCACTTGGCAAAGATCAGTGCGGCCAGCGCAATGAAGCCGCGCCCTGCGGACATATCTTTGACAAAGCCGGCCTGGAGTGCGGTTGACAGATACGCGCCAGCAATGCCGCATAGAACCCCGCAAATGGCGACGGCGGCGTAGCGCAAGCCAACCACCGAAACGCCGGCTGTATCAACAGCTGCGGGGTTTTCACCAACCGCGCGCAGGCGCAGGCCAAAACGGGTGCGATAGAGCACCCACCACGTGAGCGGCACTGCGGCAAAGGCCATGTAGACGAGGATTGAGTGGCCAGAAATCAGTTCGGAGTAAATCGGGCCGAACACCGGAATGCTGGATGCAGCCTCGGCGAAGGGAAGGGTCAGCGGTTCGAACCGCGCGCCCCCCATCAAAGAGGGCGTCCTCCCACCCTGTTGAAACCAGTCCTGAGCAATCAAAACCGTCATGCCGGCGGCTAAAAAGTTGATGGCGACGCCGGAAATCAGTTGGTTTCCCCGGAAGGTGATCGACGCCAATCCGTGCAAACCACTCAGCGCCATCGACGACGCGATCCCGGCCAGCAGCCCAAGCCAGACCGATCCGGTCAATGCTGCGACAGCCGCCGAAAAAAAGGCAGCGGCAAGCATTTTCCCTTCCAGCCCGATATCGAAAATGCCTGCACGCTCTGAAAACAATCCGGCGAGACAAGCCAAAAGCAACGGCGTCGCAAGCCGAACCGTGCTGTCGAGCAGCTGGATCAGGGTCATGAAATCCATCAAGCATTCCTCCGGCGTAGGGCGAGGAATATGCGTTCAAGCGGCATCCGGACCATATTGTCCAAGGCACCGGTGAAAAGGATCACGAGCGCCTGAATGACGACGATCAATTCACGCGGGATCGATGTCCATAGAGCGAGTTCGGCCCCGCCTTGATACAAAAACCCAAACAGGATTGCGGCTAGAAAGACACCCAGCGGATGGCTGCGCCCCATCAGTGCGACTGCGATGCCGATAAAGCCGGCACCTTCGGTGGCGTTCAGAACAAGGCGTTCGGCTTCTCCCATGACGTTGTTGATGGCCATCATTCCGGCCAGCGCGCCCGAGATGATCATTGCGATCATGGTGATTTTCACCGGCGAAATACCTGCATATTTCGCCGCACTATCGGAGTGGCCGTAGGCGCGGATTTCGTAGCCGAGGCGCGTGCGCCAGATCAGAACCCACAACAAAACACAGGCCAGCATGGCCACCAAAAGTGAGATATTTGCAGGTGTTCTGGTTGAAAACTCAATCCCGAGTGGGCCCAGAATATCGTGCAATCCGGGCAGGTGAACCGCTTCGGGAAAGCGCGCTGTTGCCGGGTCCATGCTGCCTGCGGGGCGCATCAGATTGACCAGCACATAGTTTAGAACTGCGGCTGCGATGAAATTGAACATGATCGTCGTGATAACGATATGGCTGCCTCTTTTGGCCTGCAGATAGGCAGGAACAGCGGCCCAGAACGCACCAAAAAGCGCCGACATGCCAATCGCGGCGATCAAAGCCAAAGACCAGTGCGGCCAAGGGATGTAGAGGCAGGCAATCGCCACGCCAAGACCGCCCATCATGGCCTGACCTTCGCCTCCGATGTTGAACAGGCGGGCGTGAAACGCAATTGCGACAGCCAACCCGGTGAACATGAAATTCGTGGCGTAATAAAGGGTGTAGCCCCAGCCGTAGGTGCTGCCCAAGGCGCCGGTGACCATCAGTTTGACGGCTTCAACGGGGTCCTCGCCAATGGCCAGAATAACGAGCGCGGACAGAAACGCCGCCAGTAGCAGGGAAATCAGCGGCACCAATACCACCTCGGCCCACTTCGGCATGACATCCATCGTTCAGCCCTCCACTCCGGCCATCAGGAGGCCCAGTTCTTTTTCATCCGTTTCGCCCGGCATCCGCTCGCCCATGATCATACCGTCAAACATGACCGCGACCCGATCAGAAAGCGACAGGATCTCGTCCAGTTCCACGCTGACCAACAAAATCGCCTTGCCCTGATCTCGCAGGGCGACGATCTGCTGATGAATGAATTCAATCGCACCAATATCCACGCCGCGCGTTGGCTGGCCGATCAGCAAAAGGTCCGGGTTGCGCTCGATTTCGCGGGCCAGAACGATCTTTTGCTGGTTGCCGCCCGAGAAATTCTTGGCCGCCAGCCTTGGGTTGGGCGGGCGCACGTCAAACCGCTCCATTTTTTCTTCGGTGTCCCGGCGGATTGCGGCGTTGTTCATCAGCAGACCAGAGCGGTAGCGTGCATCATGGTGATACCCAAACGCGGTATTTTCCCACGCGTGGTAGTCCATGATCAGGCCCTCGCGCTGCCGGTCTTCGGGCACATGCGCGATCCCCTGCCGGCGGCGGGACTGGCCATCAGCACCCTTACCGCTGAGATCAATCAGTTGGCCGTTCACACGGATTTCGCCGGTACCGACAGCATATCCGCCCAGAACCTCAAGCAATTCGGATTGCCCGTTCCCGGCCACACCCGCGATGCCTAGAATTTCGCCCGCACGGACCTGTAGATCAATGCCCTTGAGGCGCTCGACGCCCTTGTCGTCGGTCACCCGCAGGTTCTTGACGTCCAGAATGACCTCGCCCGGTTGTGCGGGCGTCTTGTCAACGCGCAGCAAAACCTTGCGCCCGACCATCAACTCGGCAAGTTCTGCCGGGGAGGTCATGGCCGTTTTCACGGTCGCTGTCATCTCACCGCGCCGCATCACACTGACGGTGTCGGTGATTTCCATGATCTCGCGCAGCTTATGGGTGATCAGGATAACCGTTTTGCCTTCGTCACGCAGGCGACCGAGAATGCGGAAAAGCTGGTCGGCTTCGGCAGGCGTCAGCACGCCCGTCGGTTCGTCCAGAATGAGGATATCCGCCTGACGATAGAGCGCCTTGAGGATTTCCACACGCTGTTGCTTGCCGACCCCCAATTCTTCGATAACAGCATCGGGGTCGACGTTGAGGCCGTATTCTTTTTCTAGCTCCAACAGTGACTTGCGCGCTTTGTTCAGCGACGGGCGCAGCATTGCGCCGTCTTCTGCACCGAGGATGATGTTTTCCAGCACTGTGAAGTTTTCCACCAGTTTGAAGTGCTGAAAAACCATCCCGATGCCCGCCGCGATGGCTGCCTGACTGTCGGGAATTTCAGTTTTCTGACCGGCGATGAAAATCTCGCCTTTGTCGGCCTTGTAAAAGCCATACAAGATTGACATCAACGTCGATTTGCCCGCGCCATTTTCTCCGATGATCCCGTGAATCGTGCCCGGCATAACCCGAATAGAGATGTCTTTGTTGGCTTGGACCGGACCGAAGGCTTTGGAAATGCCGCGCAGTTCGATTGCGGGGGCGGTGCTCATACGGCGTCCTCTCGAAGGCCGGTGCGCTTCAACTCCGCACCCTGCGCCGCAGTTTGGTTGATTGTGGACATGGCTCAACCTTGAATTCTAATGCTAGGGCCGCGCCAATGATTGTCTTGGCGCGGCCCGCAGTATCATGGAACTTCGGATCAGAAGCTCAGCGCTGGGCAGCTGTCATCGGACATGTAGTCGTGCACAGCCATCTCGCCCGAGGCGATCTTGGCGGAGGCCTCTTCGACCATGGCCTGCATTTCTGCACTGACGAGCGAGGCGTTGTTCTCGTCCATCGCATATCCCACACCGCCGTTGGCCAAGCCCATAACGTTGAACCCTGTTTCAAGACCCGGACCGTCGGTGAAGGCCTTGTGAACAGCATTATCAACGCGCTTGAGCATGGACGTCAGGACTTTGCCGGGGTGCAGATAGTTTTGGTTGCTGTCGACACCGATCGACAAAATACCCTCGTCCGCCGCGGTTTGCAGAACACCAACGCCTGTACCGCCAGCAGCGGCATAAACCACGTCAGCGCCTTGGCTGATTTGCGCTTTGGTCAGCTCGGACCCTTTCACCGGGTCGTTCCAGGCCGCAGGCGTCGTGCCGGTCATGTTGGCGATCACAGTTGCGTCGGGATTGACGGCTTTGACGCCTTGGGCATAGCCGCAGGCGAATTTGCGGATCAGCGGAATATCCATACCGCCGATGAAACCGACCGTGCCGGATGCGGACGCTTCGGCAGCCATCATGCCGACCAGAAACGAGCCTTCATGCTCGTTAAACACCACGGAACGGACGTTGGGTTGATCCACGACCATATCGATGATCACGAAGCTGGTGTCGGGATAATCGGCAGCGACCTGGCCCAGCGCGTCACCAAAGGCGAAACCGGCCATGACGATCGGGTTGGACCCGGCTTCGGCAAAGCGGCGCAGGGCCTGTTCGCGTTGCGCTTCGGATTGAAGCTCGATCTCGCGGAACGTTCCGCCTGTTTCATCCGCCCAGCGTTGCGCACCGTTGAAGGCCGCTTCGTTGAAGGATTTGTCGAACTTGCCGCCCAGATCGAATATCAGCGCAGGCTCGGCCAAAGCGGCCCCTGCGGTCAGCGCCAGTGCAGCTGTCGCGCCAAGGAATTTTTTCATTATCGTCATGTGGTCATCTCCCATGTTTCAGGTGTTGGGGCTTTTGGTTGCGGTTGGTTCCGCAAGGCCAGCCCGTCGTCGAGCAGATCTTCGTTTTGATCCCGGGCAATTTAGCGCGCACGAGACGGGCGGGGTCAACCGGTTTTTGGTGATAGGGGGCTTAATCTGTGTTGTGACCCTTGGTCACTTCGGCCTCCATCAGCACGGCATCCACGGGGGTGCCATCCGTGCGGGGGTAATACCCCTTGCGCCGGGCCGTTTCCTTGTACCCATGCCGTTGGTAGAGCCGAAACGCCGCTTGATTGTCTGCGGCGACTTCCAGAAAACTTCGCGCGGCACCATGAGCCGCCGAATGACGCAAGCTGTCCTGCACCAAGCGCGCACCGATGCCCTTTTTTTGAGCGTCCGGGTGAACGGCGATCGTGAGAACCTCCGCTTCGTCCGCGACCACACGGATCAGAATGAACCCTTCGTCGGTACCCAGCACCTGCACACCCGGCGAATTGAGCAAATCGGCGAATTCCGCTTCAGTCCATGGCCGGTCCGTAGCGAAGGCGGCGCGATGAACGCGGGCCATATCAGCGGCGGATATGACGATCACGTCAAGATCACCGGCGGAGCGTCACGCGCGGGGGCTGCATCCGCGGGCCGCAAATAGAGCGGTGACGGACGGGGCGCTTTTTGATCAAGGCGCAGGCGGGCACACTGCGCAATGGCAACGGCTGTCGGGAAAACCGGGGGTTGACCGCCGGCGCCGATCAGGGGGCCATCAAACACGGGCAGCGCGTGGCTGTCGATCAAGACAGGTTCGGGTTGAGCGTTTTGATCAAAGGTCTGAAAGAACACTTGCCCACGGCGCGCGTCAACCGCGCAGGCGCAGGGTCCTTGCGCGCCATATCTCAGCGCGTCAAAGGCAGATATGCCAATGGCTTGTACGCTCAACCCCAGCGCCAGCCCACGGGCTGCTGCGACTGAAATGCGAATGCCGGTGAAGTTTCCAGGGCCGATCCCAACCCCGATGGCCGTCAGGTCTTGAAGGCTGAGATTTTGGCCGTGCAGCATCTCCTGACACAAACCCAACAGCCGTTCCGCCTGCCCACGTGCCATCTCTTCGACACGCTGTGCCAGAACCTGATCGCCCGACAGCAAAGCGGCCGCGCAATGCGCGGCCGATGTGTCAAATGCCAAAATCAGCGGGGCGTCAGGCAACCGGGCGCACCTCGGTCACTTCGGGGATATAGTGACGCAGCAGGTTTTCGATGCCCATTTTCAGGGTCAATGTCGAAGACGGACACCCGGCGCACGCACCTTGCATGTGCAGGTAAACGACACCGCGGTCAAACCCGTGGAATGTGATGTCGCCACCATCCTGAGCCACCGCAGGGCGCACACGACTATCGAGCAACTCTTTGATCTGGTTGACGATAACGCCATCTTCGCCGGTGTGTTCGGCATGACCGGATGCCGGAGCATGATCGCCCGACATGACGGGCTGGCCTGATTGGAAATGCTCCATGATCGCGCCCAGAAGGGCAGGTTTGATGTGATCCCAATCGACCGCGTCGGTCTTGGTCACCGTGACAAAGTCTGAGCCAAAAAAGACACCGGCGACACCATCAACTGCGAAAATCCGTGTGGCCAGCGGCGATTTGTCTGCCGTTTCGGGCGTCGGGAAATCGGCCGTTCCCATTTCCAGCACGGTTTGTCCGGGCAGAAACTTCAACGTCGCGGGGTTGGGTGTGGATTCCGTTTGAATGAACATTGCTGGCTCTCCTGAGGTTGCTTCAGATATGCGTTCGCGGCGAAGGTAAGTCAAGGATTGGAACCATTCTAAACCGTTCAGTGGCAAGCTGATGCAGCCGATATCGCTTCTTGATCGTCGCGGTCCTGCCATATTCGATCACAACAAGACCACAGTCCGCGCGCAATGTTGCCTGCCTTTGCTCATAGCTTGTTAACCAAAATAATATGGGCAAGAGCAGAAAATGAATGACAATTGGCAACACGTAGGCCGCCGCAAAAGCGGTGGTCTTGAGGGGCGCAAAGCCCTTTCGAACTTCTATGAGATGGCTGAAACGCACAGGCATACGCATTTTGCTGATGGAATGGAGGAATTGGAGAGGCGCGCTTCAGGGCAACCGGCGCACCCCGATCTTGATCGCCATTCCGTCTTTGCAGCTCTTGTGCATCAACGTGCGGACCATCTGCGTGCAGTGGACGAAATGGCCGAGGCCGCCTATGCGGAGCTGCGCCGACAAACGCAAATGTTATGGTTTTGTTGTTTTCTCGATGCTGATGCGTGCGACCAGATCGCGGATTTGCTGGAATTGGAAATGGGCTGGCTGGCACGGGCGGACTTCATAGCGTCCCTCGCCGAGGTCCGCGATGCGCTTGGGGCCGCGTATTTCATCGCCAATCGCCCTGTCGAAGGCGATCCTGAACGTTCCGCCCATGTGCGTTTGATGGAACGCTGGGAGTTGGAAGCGGTGGCAGCATCGTTCACAACAGCCAAAGCCAAAGCAGCTTGGATCGCGCAATTGGGATCGGATTGCCTGCATGAGTTCGTGTTGAATTTCGACTGGGACGCCGAAGATGTTTCCGTGTTGCATGCGGTCATCGACAACCCGGCGTGTGACAAAGCCACGGCAATGACGCTCTATGCGTTTGCGGGGCCAGACCACTACGATGCGCTAGGGAACGACAAGGATGGATGTGACCGGGAACGCATTGCACTGCTCGACAAGATACATTCCCGGGTTGAAGCCTTCGGATTCGGACCGTCGCAGTTCATTCCCGGCGACGAGATGATCCTATGGAAGACCTACCGTGACACGACTTTGGCCGCCGGGCGACCGATGCGATGGGTGTTCTCTGATCACGCGTTCGAGGGATTTGGACAGCACGATCATATGCCGCGTTACGTTTATCAAAGCGAAAGCCGGTGTTTCATGACACCATTTGAACGGTGGTCGTCCATTCGTTTGGTGTCGTCACGGTGATACTCAGGTAATCGCTTCCAGCTTTTCCTTGCTCAAATCGCCCGGAACGATGGTGATCGGAATAGGCAAGGCACCTGCGTTCTTGGTCAGCTGGGTCACCAGCGGGCCGGGGCCTTTCTTGCCTGTTCCGGCGCCCAGAACAAGCACGCCCACCTCGGGATCATCGCGCACCTGAGCGATGATTTCTTCAACGGCATGGCCTTCTCGGATCACCAGTTCAGGGTCAACACCCTGACGATCCCGCATCCATTTCGCAAAAACCTCGTAATGCACTTCGATGCGTTCACGCGCCTCCTCGCGCATGACTTCTCCCACGCCGATCCAATGATTGAACTCATCTGGCGGAATGACCGAGAGGATTTGAACACCGCCCCCTGTGTTGGCGGCCCGCATGGCGGCAAAGCGCATGGCATTCAGGCATTCGCGACTGTCGTCGAGCACGACCAGAAACTTGCGCATGGTGTAGTGTCTCCCTTAAACGCGGATCATGGCGGCACTTGCGCCCGCACGCAATCGTAATCTGTTCAGCCTTACGGGTGCTGGACTTTGCCAGCGATAAGCCGCAATCTACTCAGACTTCAGGCTGACGCGGGGGTCACCCATTTCGATGCAGCAATTGATTTACATGTCCAGACCATTTGGCTTTGACGCGCAAACGCTGGCCGGTATTCTTTCGACGGCACGTTTGAACAATGCCAGAAACGATGTCACGGGCGCTTTGATTTGCCGAGAAGACATTTATTTGCAGTTGCTTGAAGGGCCGGCTCAAAAGGTCGAGAACACCTTTGAACACATATCTCAGGATGACCGACACGTCGAAGTGCAAGTGCTCGTGCGCTGCGAGGTTGAAGACCGGTTGTTTCCTGACTGGACCATGAAACACGACCCGGCGCGCTCTTGGCTGTGGACCAAGGATGAGATCCACGGCGGCGTCATGAATCAATTAAACCCGCGAGAAATCCGCGAAGTGTTCCTGAAACTGGCGCATCCCTAAAGCGGTTCGGATGCCGCCCAGTCCCAATACATTTCGCGCACACGCCGTGTGATAGGCCCGACCTGAAATTGGCTGTCCTCGAACGCCTTCACAGGTGTGACCTTGGCCATATTGCCGGAGATGAAGATTTCGTCGGCATCATGGAAATCATCAAAGCTCAATACCGTTTCGTGCACCTTTACACCGTCGGCGCGCAGGTTTTTCATGTGTCGGGCGCGGGTGATCCCCGCGAGAAAGGTGCCATTTGCAATAGGCGTAAAGACCTCGGCGTCTTTGACCATGAACACATTGGCCGTAGCGGTTTCGGCAACGTTGCCCATCGCATCCGCGACCAACGCGTTATTGAAACCCTTGGCGCGCGCTTCTGCCAACATGCGCGCATTGTTGGGATAAAGACAGCCGGCCTTTGCATTCACCACGCTGCTTTCCAGCACGGGGCGGCGAAACCGTGTGGTGGTCAACGTGATTGCCGTATCGGCCGAGGGCATCGGAATTTCTTCCAGACACAGCGCAAATCCAACGCGATCGGGGTCCGGGACGATTGCCGTCACATCACCATCGATGCCCCAATACATAGGACGGATGTAAATCGGTGTTCCCGGCGCATAGGCCCGTAGCCCTTCGCGCGCGATCTCGACCATCTCTTCGGTGGAGACTGTGGGGTTGAGCATCAGAGCCCGCGCCGAGCGGTTGACGCGGTCGCAGTGCGCTTTGAGATCGGGGATCAGGCCGTTGACCATCCGTGCGCCATCAAACACCGAACTGCCGAGCCACGCACCGTGATCTGCCGCTGACATGATCGGTTGATCGCCGTCATGCCATGCGCCGTTCACATAGGTGCGAATGTTGATACCTGTGCTCATTTTGTCTCCTGAGTGTGTTGGTTACTCGGCACGGTAAACACCTTCGGGCAAATTCAGCGCCGAGACCAGATCGCGCCACTGTTCGGGCGAAAGGGTCACCGACACCACCCGATCTTGACGTGCATCATATTGATTTAGCAAAATCGCACTCTCGGTCGCATGGACTGTGACATCCTCCTGCAACGGCGGACCTCCCTCGTCCACGAGGGTCACTACGGTTGCGTCGAATTCATGCTCAATCGTAAACATATGCGCACATTACGTTATGAAAGCGGCTTTGCAAGCGCTACAAACCTGCGTGATTGGGCTGTGCCAATCTATGGTCCGTGCTAGACTTCTGTTTGACGTGCTTTGCCAAAAAGGAAAACTACCGGCATGATGAGATCATTGATCGTTCTGAGCGCAATTTTGGTTTTGAGTGCCTGTGACGTTCCGGCGCCGGGGCCAACCACTGCGGCATCTGCACCCGCTGACAAAGCCGAGGTGTCTTCGCCGCAAGCCAAACGAACTTTTGCGCAGGTCGTGCAGACAGTTGAGCCTGTGGCCGAACGTGAGTGCCGGGCGCGGACAACTGGGGTGAATTGTGACTTCAACATCGTCATTGATGAGCGCCCCGGCCAGCCGGTCAACGCCTATCAAACGCTGGATCGGGCCGGGCGGCCGATTATCGCCTTTACCGTTCCGATGATAGAAGACGTGCGCAATGCAGATGAGTTGGCGTTTGTTATGAGCCACGAAGCCGCGCACCACATAGAAGGCCACATCCAGCGCCAACGCGACAATCAGGTGGCGAGTGCGGTTTTGGCGGGGTCACTGGCTGCGTTGGTCGGGGGCAGTTCCGAGGTTGTGCGTAACGCCCAACGCACCGGTGCGATCGTCGGCGCGCGCGCTTATTCCAAGTCGTTCGAGCTGGAAGCTGACGCTTTGGGCACGGTCATCGCGAAACGCGCGGGCTATGACCCATTGCGCGGCGCTCTCTTTTTCAACCGCATTCCTGATCCCGGCAACCGTTTTCTTGGAACACATCCGCCCAACGCGCAGCGGTTGGAGTTGGTGCGCCAAACCGCAGCGGGGCTTTAGGGATATCGCGGCGCATTCAGCGGATTGGGGCGGAGTACCCGCAGCGCAATGCCCAATATCGACATGATGACCCAAAACCCTTGGATCAGTGCAGATGCCAAATTGAAGTTGACGGAAAGCCCCAGCAGAACCAGTGACGCTGCAGTCAGGTTCAGGCAAAAATACAGCACAGAATTGCTGGACAGAACGCGGGCTGTCAGCAGTGTGTAATTCGCCACGTAAATCGCAAAACCGATCACGCCAGCGATGTCGTACATATGCGGAGGAATATGCGAAAAATCCATTCGACTCGTCCAAATTAGAGAGCAATCAATGCCTACAGTTTCAATATGATCGACCCTAACATCGTGCGCCTGCCGCGTCAGGTCAGGTATACCCGACCTTGCTGAAACTGGGGCTTGTTCTGACGGATCGTGGGTCGCGATATGCGGTCACTGGAACACCTGCGTTGACCCGCAAAGAGATCGATGCGGCGTTGCTTGAACTGCGCAAGGACAAGGCCTACGCCAAAGCTACGCACAACAGCTGGGGCGCTGTGCTATCAGGCACCGGAGCCCTGAAAGCGGACGATGGCGAAGCCGGTGCCGGAATGACAATTGTTCGAATGCTTGAGCGTGAGGGGCTATGCGACCATGTGGTAATCGTTACCCGCTGGTACGGTGGCAAACATCTGGGCGGTGACAGGTTTCGCCACGTTCAAACCTGTGTGCGCGCCTATCTTGATGCGCTTTTGGCTGCCTGACGTGCAGATCGGGCCACACGCCGTTTGTGACTGGCATAGAGCATCGGGGCCAAGATCAGATCATAAACCCAGTTGGCCAACTGGTAGATGCCGGGTCGGCTGACAAGCTTGGCGATCCACTGGTATCTGGGGATATCCGACCACAGCACGACAAACGCGTCCACTCCCACGTAGGTCCGAGACGCCTTGCGGACATGAAACCGCCGCGCGGCCTGTTCCGGTGTGACACCCCAATTGTCGCAGTGATCTGGCGCGTTCAGATCTGCGAACGTAATGGGCAATGCGCCGTCTTCGGATAAACGCGCATAGTGATCAACTTCGCGGCTGCACACCGGGCATTGTGCATTGTACAGCACGTCTGTGGTTTGTTTTTCTGTCATAAAGAATAGGTAGCATGCAGCTTGGCTGCGTCACCTGCACGATTGTCGCAGGCTTAGTGCGGCTTGTTGCTATCGATCCACTTCGACATGAGTTTTTTGTCGTGAAAGCACTCGCGTGGAATCTCCCTGCGCTTGATCCGCGCAATCCGTTCCGCAAAGGCAACTTGCTTTGAGCTGGGATAGTTTTGAAACCGACTGGCTGGTGGGGTGGATTTGTTGTTCTCGATCCAATCCGAGAGTTTCGCCCGATTTTGCGCAAGGTTTTGCGGCAAAGGTTGCCCTAGGCGCAAAGCAATCTTTTGCGCAAACGCCAGTTGCTTTGGCGTTGCCGGGTGAGACGCCGGTTGCGCTCCCTTGGCCGGAGTGAACATGCCGGGGAAATTAGGCTGGAACGACATAACCATGCTCCTTTTGCATTGGATACTTCCAATATAGAACAAAAGTGGAACATTTTCAAGATTGGCTGGTTTGAGGCAATCAAAGCCCGTTGTGTGACCCGTCGCACAAGGGTGCTTTGCCCGTCGCTTTGCAGCCACAGAAGTACAAGGTCTTGTCGGCTTCGGCTTGGTATTTCATTGGCGTGAACGACGTATCTTTATGCGAGCCGTCGCAGAATGGCTGTTTGGAAGATTGCCCACAGGTGCACCAGAAATACGCTTTTCCTGCAGTCACCTCGACGGGGTAAGGTGCTTTTTGAGCGATTTTTGGGGCGTCTGACATGGTTGTCTCCTGTTGATGATTGACAAAAAACTAGACCGCGGATCGCATTAGGAAAGAGCGTTCTTTTCAGATCAGTTTGCCCCAAAGGTCATATTCCCCAGCCTCATCGATCTTGACGCGCACGATTTGTCCAACTTTCAATGCCGCGTGATCCTGATCGATAAAGAGATTGCCATCAATCTCCGGTGCATCTGCCATTGTGCGGCATGTCGCGGCGTCCTCGTCGACCTCATCAACGATCACATCAATCGTCCGGCCGACCTTTGCAGCGAGCTTGGCTTCGGAAATGGCCTGAGCTTTGGACATGAACCGGTCCCACCGGTCTTGTTTGACCTCGGCGTCGACATGATCCGGCAAGGCATTTGACCGTGCGCCCGCAACGTTCTCGTACTGAAAGCAACCCACCCGATCGAGTTGCGCCTCATCCAGCCAATCCAACAGGGTTTGAAACTCTTGCTCTGTCTCACCGGGATATCCGACGATAAATGTCGAACGCAGTGTCAAATCCGGGCAAACTTCGCGCCATGCGGCAATTTCATCCAGAGTTTTGGCCGCAGCGGCGGGTCTGGCCATGCGGCGCAACGTGTCGGGGTGCGCATGCTGAAAGGGAATATCGAGATACGGCAAAACCAAACCCTGCGCCATCAGCGGGATCAACTGCCGCACATGGGGGTAGGGGTAGACATAGTGCAGCCGGACCCAAGCCCCGAGCGAGCCCAAATCGCGCGCCAAATCCGTGATATGCGCCCGGTGTCCGTTGCTTTCAGCATGTTTGATGTCCACGCCGTAAGCGGATGTGTCTTGCGAAATCACCAGCAGCTCTTGCACGCCATTTTCGACCAGCCGCTCCGCTTCGCGCATGATTGCATGCGCTGGTCGGCTGGCGAGACGTCCGCGCATATCGGGAATGATACAGAATTTGCACTTGTGATTGCAGCCTTCTGAAATCTTCAGATAACTATAGTGACGCGGTGTCAGGCTAACGCCCGACGCCGGCAGCAAATCGACAAAAGGGTCAGGATCGGGCGGCACGGCCGCGTGCACTGCGTCCAGCACCTGTTCATACTGATGCGGGCCGGTGACGGCCAAAACCTTGGGGTGGGCACCTGTGATGAACTCGGGCTCGGCACCCAAACAACCGGTAACGATCACTCTGCCGTTTTCGGCCAATGCTTCGCCGATGGCGTCGAGGCTTTCCGCTTTGGCGGAATCCAGAAATCCGCAGGTGTTCACGATCACCGCATCTGCACCGGAATAGTCTGGCGAAATCCCATAGCCTTCCGCACGCAAACGGGTCAAAATCCGCTCGCTGTCGACCAATGCCTTGGGACAGCCCAGCGACACCATGCCGATGGTCGGTTGGCCCGGACGGCTGGATTGCGGAAGCTTGGCGCTGGGCGCAAGGTCGGGGCGCAGATTGGGTGGGTTTGTGCTCATGCTTTGCGCTATAGTGGATGTATTGGTGGCGGGAAAGTCCTCGCGGTTGGGAGAATGGCGATGAAATGGATTGTACGACTGATCGGGATCATCGTGGTGATCGCGGCCATTGGGGTCGGGGCTTTGTTTTTTCTACCGGCAGAGCGTGTGGCGCAGATTGCCGCGGATCAACTGCGTAACGCGACGGGCCGCGATGTTCAGATCAAGGGTGACGTTGGGCTGACGTTCTGGCCCGTGCTCGGCGCCCGTGTCGATGGGTTGGAAGTCGGAAACGCCGACTGGTCAGCACAAGGGCCTATGCTGTCGGCTGACCGTGCCGCGATTGGTGTCGACGCGATGAGCCTGCTGCGGGGCGATATACGTATCACCAACATCGAGGCGTCCAGCCCGACCATTCGGCTGGAGCAGCGGGCGGACGGGCGTGCCAGTTGGCAATTCACTGATGCCAGCGGTGCAGCACAGATCGAGACGGCCACCACGCCCGAACGTGCACCGCGCCCGATCAGCATCGAACGTCTCAACGTCACCAATGCGACACTTATCTATGATGCCGAAGGCTCTGATCTGGTGTCTTACGAGGGGGTCGACCTGACGTTGGATTGGCCGGACCGATTGGGCGCAGCGACTGTGTCGGCGGTGTTGCGCCCGACCTCAGATGCGGTGAATGTGACTGCCGAAATCGGTGGGTTCGCGGGGTTTATCACGGGTCAGGTGCAGCCAATCGATCTGCAAATCCGCAATGCAAGCGGCTCCGTTGCACTGGTGGGACGCGCCAGCACTGACGGCTCCGTTGCGGGTGATCTGCGCGTCCAGACCAACAGTACCGCAGGTTTCTTGCAGGCTCTTGGCCTGCCGCGCGCTGAGTTGCCCAAAGGGTTGGGGCAACAGATTACCCTTGCTACCGCGCTGACCTTAACCGCAGATCGGCAGTTGGCTTTGCGCGCGATCGACGCCGATTTGGGCGGTAACCGGTTGACCGGGGCCGCGGATATTTCTCTCAATGGCATCCCACAGGTGAATGCACAGCTTAATGCGGGTGCGCTGGATTTGTCCGGCAATGAGACCGAAACGGCAGCGTCCGGCGGATCCGGAGCGCCCGGGTGGTCTGCTGATCCGATAGACGCCAGCGGATTGGCCGCGTTCAACGGCGAAATTGCACTGCGCGCGGACAGCATTGATTTGGGGTCCGTTCGGTTGGGCCCGACCCGCACACTTTTGCGCAACGAAAACGCACGCATGGTGTTCGAATTGCGCGAAGTTTCGGCATATGATGGCGCGGTTACCGGTGAATTTGTGATCAACAACCGCAGCGGCTTGTCGGTGGGCGGTAATTTGGCGGCGCGCGGCATTCAGCTTCAACCGCTGTTGCAGGACACCATGAATGTGTCTCGCCTGACCGGCCAAAGCGATGCCGATTTATCTTTTCTTGGGTCCGGTGGATCCGTGGATGCGATCATGCGCTCTTTGTCGGGATCAGGTGCGATGAAGATGGGCCGGGGCACGATCGAGGGTATTAACCTTGATCGATTGATGCGGTCCGGAAGTGTGAATGGCGGCACCACAGTTTTTGACAGCCTTGGGGCGACCTTCAACATCCAGGCAGGTGTCTTGAGCAATCAGGACCTACTGCTTTTGCTGCCGAATTACCGCGCGGAAGGCGCCGGTGCGGTCAATTTGGGGGCGCAGACGCTGGATTATGTTTTCACGCCTGTCGCAACGCGTGCGAACAGTGGTGAAGGGATCGCAATCCCGGTCCGGATTTCCGGCCCATGGGCGAACCCTTCGATCAGGCCTGATCTGCAGGCCGCCATCGATCTCAACCTCGCAGCTGAAAAAGAAGAGCTCAAGCAGAAAGCCCGAGACAAGGTCACGCAAGAACTTGGGCTTAGCGTTCAGGACGGGCAATCCACAGAGGATGCGCTCAAAGACAAGGCAGAGGATGCGATCAAAAAGAAGCTGTTCAAGCTTTTTGACTAGCTTTGCCGCCCACCTGCGACCGAGCCCGCATCAAAACGTCTGATCGTAGTCCCCAACGTTTGGTTCTGTTCGGATAACGGCATCGATATCAGCAAAGATGGCGCGCAATTCGTCTTCGCTTTCAGGGCTTTCGCAGACGACCACAAGGTTTGGCGTGTTTGATGACGCGCGCACCAGCCCCCAAGCGCCATTGTCCAAAATCACACGTGCCCCGTTCACGGTCACGACCTCTTTGATCGCGCGGCCGGCGATTTTTTCGCCTGCATTTGCTTTGGCCGACAGTTTGTCCACCAGACGCGAAAGAGTGTCGTATTTTTCGGTATCAGCACAATAGGGCGACATCGTTGGCATGGAATACGTCTTGGGAAGCGCTCTGCGCAAGTCGGACATCGACATCGTGGGGTTGCGATCCATGAGCTTGCAAATCTCGACGGCTACGCGCATTCCGCAATCATATCCGCGTCCAATCGGCTCGGCCAAGAAGTAATGTCCGGACTTTTCAAATCCGGCAAGAGCCCCGATCTCTTTCACCCGGCGTTTCATATGGCTGTGGCCGGTCTTCCAATAATCGGCTTTTATGCCATGCTTCTTCAGTTCCGGATCAGATGCAAACAGGCCGGTCGATTTTACATCAGCGACAAAGGTTGCGCCGGGAAAGAGTTTCGCCAAATCACGGGCCATGATCACGCCGACCTTGTCCGCAAAGATCTCCTCGCCCTCGTCGTCCACAACGCCACAGCGGTCGCCATCTCCATCAAAACCGAGCGCGAAATCCGCTCCTGAGGCTTTCACGGAAGCCGACATGTCGTGCAACATTTCCATAGCTTCGGGGTTCGGGTTATAGTGCGGAAAGTTGTAATCCAGCGTATTGTGGCTTTCGACGACTTCGACGCCCAAGCGCCGGAACAGATCTGGCGCAAACGCGGATGCCGTTCCATTCCCGGTGGCGCACACCACTTTGAGTTTGCGCGTCATTTTGAAATCACCAACCAGATCATCGAGGTAAGCCTCGCGTACCCCGTCGACAAATTCATATGAGCCGCCGGAACGCTGTTGCCCTTCGCCATTGAGCACGATCTCACGCAGTTCAGACATCTCGTCCGGACCATGCGTTAAAGGGCGTTCGAAGCCCATTTTCACACCTGTCCAGCCATTGGGATTGTGACTTGCCGTCACCATGGCAACTGCGGGGGCATCCAAGTGAAATTGCGAAAAATATGCCATCGGGCTCAGGGCCGGGCCAATATCACGCACCTTGATACCTGCTTGCATCAGGCCCAACATCAGCGCGTTTTTGATCGACAAGGAATAGTCGCGGTAGTCATTCCCAACAGCGATAACCGGTTCAATGCCGCGTCTGTGCATTTGCGTCCCAAGGCCCAATCCGAGCGCAGTGATGCCTGGAAGATTGATGTCGTCCGGGTACTTCCAACGGGCGTCATACTCGCGAAACCCAGTAGGTGTGATCATGGCGTCGCGCAAAAATTCCCACGTGTTCTGGGCAACGGTCGAAGCAGGTTTGGTCACTGATTAAGGCCTTGTTATTCGTTCAAATTCAGAAGGTTAAGGGGCGTGATTTCGCCAAAACATCGAACTGCATCAACGTATCAATAAGATTGGGCATTTGATCAAGATAGATCATGTTGGGGCCATCACAGGGCGCATTGTCAGGGTCTTGGTGCGTTTCCATAAAGATAGCAGCCACGCCAATAGCTGCGGCGGCCCGCGCCATGACGGGGGCGAATTCGCGTTGACCGCCGGACGAGCCGCCGCGTCCGCCGGGTTGTTGCACGGAGTGCGTTGCATCCATCACCACGGGGTATCCCGTTTGAGCCATCTGTGGAAGCGACCGCATGTCTACGACCAGCGTGTTGTACCCAAATGTAGTGCCGCGTTCCGTCAAGAGAATCCGACGGTTTCCGGTGCTCTCAATTTTGCTGACAATGTTTTCCATTTCCCAAGGCGCAAGAAACTGACCTTTTTTGACGTTGATTGCAGCGCCTGTCTTTCCTGCGGCCAACAGCATGTCGGTCTGACGGCACAGAAAAGCGGGGATTTGGATAATATCGACAGCTTCGGCGGCTATGGCGCACTGTGCTTCGGTGTGTACGTCAGTGATCACCGGCACGCCGTTGGCTTTGCCCACTGACTGCAAGACTTTCAGTCCCTCATCAATTCCCATTCCACGCGCACCGGACAGAGAGGTTCTGTTTGCCTTGTCATAAGACGCCTTGAAAACGTACTGGGCCCCTGCGGCATCGCAGATTTCCTTCATACGCCCAGCTATCATCTGGGCGTGATCTTGGCTCTCGAGCTGGCACGGACCCGCGATAACGGTAAGCGGGCGATCATTGCCAATCCGAAGGTCGCCAACTGTAACTTGTGTCATATTAAGATGTTACCTGCTCACGAAGGATAGATGCTGTCAGAGATATCATCAGATAGGCACCACCAAAGATCAAGAAGGCCAGAATCGTGTTTTCGAAACTGCGCGGATAGGTCGCCTCTTCTGGTGGGACGGGTTCGACGCTTGTGGTCAGGTAGCGGACTTGGCGGTTGGCTTCCATGCGCGTTTGTTCCATTTGCTGAAGCGCAGATTGCAAAAGCATATCGCGCGTGGCGAGGTCAGCCTGCGCCATTTGTATCCGAACAGACAATTGAGCAAGCGAGTTTTCGCCTTGGCTTGCATCGGTCATCTTGTCTTTCAACTGCGTCAAAAGCTCGTTCAAGCGACGCACATCGCCGCGCGCTCCGTCGACGCGCGATTGGTTCGGACGCGCGTTGTCCAAAAGCGCCGCGAGTTGCAATTCCTTCTCCTGCAATTGCAATTCCACATTGTTGATCTGTGCCCTCAGTCCCGCAATTACCGCCTCGGGATCAAGAGTTGCGCCTTCGATCTGGAGGTTCACAAGCGCTTCTTGCGCGGCACGCCGTTCCATTTCGGCTTTTTCGAAACTCGCCTCCGCGTCTGCCATCTGATCGCCCCGTTTTTGCTGACTGAGCGAATTGACCCGATCCTCGGCATAGCGGATCAGGGCGTCGCTCATCTGCGCGCTCACGGCCGGGTCTGCGGCGATCACTTCCATCCGAAGCACACCTTCGGTCGGATCATATCCAACTTTGATGTTCTTCTTGTAGACTTTGTAAGCTTGTTCGTTGGTCGGATTTTCGTCGAGGCGTTGGATTGGGTCGATCATCTCCTGACTGAAATGCGACTTGAAGCCAACATCCCCATTCAACCGCAGCATCGCGTCTTTGGATTGAAGATAGGACTGAACGGCGATGCTGTCTTGTGACGTTGCAAATTGCGTTCCCGACAGCAACCCACCAATGCCACTACCACCCTGATTGTCAGCCTGCAGAATCAAGAATTCCGACTTGGTGGCGTACATTGGCGTGGCGATCTTGTAGAAATACCAGCCAGCGACGAAAGTGGGCAGCATGACAAAAAACGCCAACCGCGCCAAAAGCAGACCCATTTTGCGACGACGGCGACGGGTGATGTCGCGCTGGATGTCCGAAATATCACGGTTGCGTCGATCTGCCGGACTAAGTTCAGTCGAAGGCAGTGTTTCTTGTCCTGCGGGGACTGTTTGCGGCAATTGAACACGTGCCGATCCCGCGCCCCCTTCTTGTTTTTGCAGGCCTGCCAGCGCGTCGGGCGCGCCGCCTTCGTGTTGGTCGCCCCCCGCCTGCGGCACAACCAACTCCAGCATGTTCGAGCGCTGGAACGGATCAATTCCCATTTCCCGCAGCTTGCGCACTGCGTCGAAATCAGAAGTTGGCGCAATGCCGTGTTTTTGGGCGACCCGGCGCGCCATTCTCAGTTGGCGGCCCGTCAGGCCTTCCTTGCGGATGGAGTCCAAATCTGCATGTTGCCCGGCCGGTTTGGCTGTTTGGTCTCGCACTTCTGGCGTGCCAGTTGGCACGTCTTTTTGGTCCTGCGCCGGAGCGGGTGTTTTGGCTTGACCTTGCACGTGTTCGTCGTCGGATACACGCCCGCGCGCCACCGGATCCGCTTGGGCGGACGTGGGTACGGACGCACTGCGCCGGATGCGGAATTTTCTAGCCTTGGGTTTCGTAGTCATAAAGCTGTTTTGCCTCTTCCAAGGTGTCGAACATGATGAACTGCCCATTGACCAGTACGGCCGCAGATCGGGCAAATTTCTCAAGCGTTTGCGCCTGATGTGACACGATTATGATTGTTGTGGTGCGCAGCCGTTCTTGCAGAATCTGGCCGGCACGACGATTGAATTCCACATCTGTGGTGGACGGCATGCCTTCGTCGATAAGATACATATCGAAATCCAGCGCCAGCATCAGCGCAAAGGAAAACCGCGCGCGCATACCCGCCGAATAGGTGCCCAAAGGCTGATCAAAGTATTCGCCAAGATTGCAAAGCCAACGGCAAAAGCTTTCGACATAGTCCGGATCCAGGCCATAAAGCCGAGCAATATAACGACTGTTTTCCATAGCGGACACCTTGGAGATTACACCCCCCATGAATCCAAGAGGGAAAGAGATGTTGCATCCGCGTCTGATCTCGCCCTCGTCGGGCTTTTCCAGACCTGCCATCATGTTGATAAGCGTGGTTTTGCCAGTGCCATTCGGAGCAAGCACACCAAGCGAATTTCCAAGTTCCACGCGAAAAGTGACCCGGTCAAGGATCACCTTGTGCTGGGTCCCAGTCCAAAAGGACTTTGACACGTTTTCGAACTCAAGCATCAACTGCTCCGGTTTCTGCTTCGTGGTCCGGCTGCCCGGTTGGTGCCCTCTGTTTACCAGAGGTGTGTTAAGAGAGTATTCGCTTACTTTGGCATTATTATGTCTTATCGGGAAACAAAAGCGCAACCTGCGGTGTTGACCGAAACCAGTTCACCGGCCACTTACCGCCGGAATGTCGACGTTTCGCCGTTGCTCGATTGTTTGCCAAGGGGCGACAGTGTGGGTGATGGCTTTGATGTGAGGCTCTTCAATCGCGCTTCAGGCGATGGTTTGCCATGCCAGACCGGCAATGATGGCACCGATCAATGCGAACCCAAGATATGCCGCGAACACACGTGGTTTGACCAAGGCCCAGACAGCAATGGCCGCAGGTATGCAACTGACGCCGCCTGCGATCACAAACGACATCGCCGCACCTGGCGCCATGCCTTGGGCCAGCAACGCATCAACGAGTGGGACGGCTGCGTACCCGTTCAAATACGCCGGCGCACCGACCAAAGCGCCCATCACAATTGGCCAGACCCCTTCGCCGCCGAGCAGACCCGCAATCCATTCCGCAGGCACGTACCGCAACATCAAAGCTTCGACCACATAGGCCAGCGTCAGCCACTTCAGCAAAAACAACGCGTTCTCCATCGCTGTATCGCGGAATGTTTCGCGGCGCGCAGGTTCTGACCAGAACGACCAAACGGGCGCGCCAGAGAACGGTTTCTTGACGCCACAACACCCGCCCACAGCAGGGCGCGCGCGCAGCGGATCGGCAAAGACGGCGGAGCGCGCGAAAAGCATTGTGCCGACGCCGCCAAAAACGCCCAGCGACACCGCGGCCGCTGCCTTGGCCAAGGCGAAATCAAACCCCAAAGTGCCGGACGTGATCGCAAACATGGCCGGGTCCATCAGTGGGGATGCCAGCCAAAACGCCATAACAGCGGCCAATGGGGCGCCAACGGCCAAAAGCGCGGCGATAAACGGGATCACCTCACAACTGCAAAAGGGCGACAACCCACCCAAAAGAGCTGCCAGAACGATCATCCGGAGTTGATTGCCTTCAAAAGCCTTGGCCAAAAGCGTTTCGGCCCCACTCGCCTTGAGGTATGCCACAGCCAACACCGCAAAGGCGATAAAGGGCGCGGTGCTCCAGACGGCTTTGGCCGCAAAGACAACGGTTTCCACGAAGTGTGCGCTGTCGAGCAGACCCACCAAGGCCAGAAGCAAGGCTGTGAACACCCACGCATTCGGGCGCAGTCGGCGGGGTGGGGTGGTGGTTATGTCAGCCATGATCATGTGCTTTCGTTGGTGTGTCTGCACAGCATTCTGTCAGCAAGAACTCTGACAGGCTTTGCAATTCTTTGTAGGCGATGGCCGCGCATATGATGCTGCGGCCTTGTTTCATCTGCGCGACCAGACCGGCCGACGTCAGGATCTTCATGTGGTGTGTCAATGTACTGCCGGACACGCCGGTGCGTGTCGCCAGATCGCCAATGCTCAAACCCTCCGGTCCAGCACGTACCAGCGCGCGCAACACGGACAGACGTTGTTCAGACCCCAAAGCGGCAAACTGACTGGCGGCCAAGGTAAGAGGGTCGGGGGAGGGCGATTCTATTTTCATATTTCTAGTTTTATCGAAATGATACCGTAATGCAATGATTATTCGATAAACATCGAAATGAAGGGGCTGGCTTTTGGTGATCGGCCTATTACGTTGCCCGGTGATGAAAGACATCCGCCCACAGATCAGCGCCTGCACGCTTTGCGCCGAAAGGTTTGCGGCGACACCAACGGGTCACGCCCCGCGCCCAGTCGTGTGGTTTGACCAAAGCGCGCGCATTTTGATCGCAGGGCAAGCGCCGGGCGCGAAAGTGCATGCGTCGGGCCGTCCGTTTACCGATCCGTCCGGAGACCGTCTGCGCAGTTGGATGGGAATGGATGTGCCAACGTTTTACGACCGCAGGCGTGTTGCAATCGTCCCAATGGCGTTTTGTTTTCCGGGTTACGACGCCAACGGCGCAGACCTGCCGCCGCCGGCAATTTGTGCACAGACATGGCGCGCGCAGGCATTGGAAACCTTAGCCGACATTCGCCTGACCATCGTGATCGGGGCCTATGCGATGCGGTATCATCTGGGTCGCAAGATGCCCGTCACTCGGGCGGTGCGTCAGATGGATCAGCATGGCGCGGGCATCTTTGCCTTGCCTCATCCAAGCTGGCGCAATACCGGGTGGATCAAGAAAAACCCTTGGTTTGAGGCGGATGTTTTGCCCGAACTCAAAACCCGTGTGGCGGAGGCTCTGAATGGAACTTGAGACGCAGCTGGATTTGACCCATGCCGCTATGGAAAACGCGCCAGAAGACGACGCGATGCGGCTACAGTTCTATGACCGGGTGGCGCACACGGAACTCTTTTTGCTGCTCGAACATGAGCCGGACGCGGCAGAGACCATCACACCGGAACTCTTTGATCTGGGAGAGGCGCAGTACCTGCTGGCCTTTGATCGTGAAGAACGTCTGGCCCAATTTGTCGGACGCGAGGCACCATATGCTGCGGTTTCCGGCCGCGTGATCGCGCAAATGCTGGATGGGCAGGGTATCGGCATCGCGTTGAACCTCGAAGTTGCTCCGTCGTCGATCTTGCTGCCACCGGACGCCATGCAGTGGCTCAGCCAGACATTGGGTCAAACGCCGGACGAGGTCGAAGCGCGACCGACAGAGCTTTTGGCGCCAAGAGGCCTGCCGGAGCAATTACTTTCAACGCTTGACACGCGACTGGCAAGTGCGATGGGGCTGGCGCAATCCGCCTATCTCGCCCGAGTGCGATATGAGACCGGTGGACAGGGGCACATACTGGGTTTTGTCGGCGCAGTCCCGCAGGCCAAGGGTGCGTTGACCCAGCTTGCGAGCGAGGCGCTGACCTTTTCCGGGATCGAAGCAGGTGCCATGGATGTGGCGTTTTTTGCGCCGGGTGATCCGATTGTCGCACGGCTCAACCGCGTCGGGTTGCGGTTCGATCTGCCACAGCCTGAAAGCGCCAGTGAGAACGCCCGGCCTGTACCAGGAAGCGATCCCGAAAAGCCACCGATCCTCAGATAGCGGCATATTGTAACAACCGATCACGCATTTAGCTGTGTTTTCACAAGCCTGAGAGAACACCGCAACAGGGGTGTCACGGGCAAATCTTTCCGCTTAGTTGGCTTCTATCGCAGCAAGCGCACCACCGCGTTGCCTCACCATAGGAGACTGTCCATGACCCGTTTTTCCATAACAATCGCCGCCGCCGCCACGGCCCTGACGTTTGCCACGGCAGCATTTGCCGGGCCACAATACGTCGACAATACCGGCTTCGCTGTGTCTGGCTATGATGTCGTGGCCTATTTCGACCTTGAACAATCAGCCGTCGGCGTGGCGCAACCGGCTGCGGTGCCCGGCGACAAGGACATCACATCCGACTACAATGGCGCCACATTCGCGTTTTCCTCAGCGGAAAACAAGGCGCGCTTTGACGCCAACCCCGAGGCCTTCGTTCCGCAATATGATGGGCATTGCGCCTACGGTGTCTCCAAAGGTGGCAAGGTTCCGGGCAACCCTAATCTGTGGCGCATTGTGGATGGAAAACTGTTCTTGAACATCACAAAAAACGTTGTGGGCTTTTGGGAAGAAGATATTCCCGCTAACATCTCCTTGGCGGAAAACAATTGGGTCAGCATCGAACCTACGGATGCATCTGACCGGCCCATTCCGCAGTTTGAAAGCATGGCACCTACGGAGTGAACGTGACGCAAACGCTGCAAAGCAAGACACGGCCGTCGGGTTCGACCCGGCGGCGCATTCTTTTTGGCGGCGGGGTCGCGATTTTGACCGCCGGGGCCGTGTCTGCGCGCTGGTTCAACATATGGGCGGAAACGGGCGATACGGCACTTTCCGCGCCTGATGCGCACAAGGCTGCAATTACGGGTGACATCATTCTGGTTGATATTCGCCGCCCTGACGAATGGTCCCTGACGGGCGTCGGAGAGGGAGCCGTGTTGATTGATATGCGCCGCCCGGATTTCGTCGACGCGCTTTCTGCGGCGGTCAATGGTGACCACGATCGCCCGATCGCGCTGATCTGTGCGCGCGGGGTCCGGTCCCGTCGATTGGGGGCGCAACTGGCACAGGCCGGGTTCAGCGCCATTCTCGACGTGTCCGAAGGGATGCTTGGCTCCGGCGCTGGTCCGGGGTGGGTCAAACGGGGTTTGCCCGTCGTGCGTGTCAACTGACGTGATCATGGGGCGGATCATTGCAGCGGGCCTTTTTGCTGCAACGGCTTTTGCCGGGCAACCCGCAGCGGCGGCCTGCGCAAGGGATCCCGCGCCTTGTCAAGTTGCGCTGGGCGAATATCACATTCGCCTGCCCGACGGACCGGCCAAAGGCGCTCTGCTATATATCCACGGATTTGGCGGCAATGGGGCCGGCGCATTGCGACCCAAAGAGTGGGTCAACACCGCCTTGTCACGTGGGTATGCGGTGATCGCGCCTGACGGCCTGCCTTTTGCAGCAGGGCGGCCCAGCGGTTGGTCGTTTTTCCCAGGTCGCGCAAAGAACCGCGATGAACTGGCGTTTCTGACGTCTGTACGCGACGATGCGGCAGCCCGTTTTGATCTCGATGCGGATGCGATGATCCTGACCGGTTTTTCCATCGGTGGGTCGATGACATCCTATGTCGCCTGTGAAGACCCCGACAGTTTTTCTGTGTTCGCGCCGGTCGCGGGAGGGTTTTGGCGACCGCATCCTGACGGGTGCGCAGGCCCTGTGCAGCTTTTCCATACGCATGGCTGGACGGATACAACTGTTCCGCTTGAGGGCCGGGTGATACGTGGCGAAGACGCCAACGACCCTGCCGCGCTTATTCAAGGTGATATCTTTTACACGATGCGCATGTGGCGTGAGGCCAATGAGTGCACCCAGTTGCGCGCGGATCGATTTGTGACGACCGGGCCGTTTCTGCGTCGATCCTGGGACAGATGCGCGGACGGCTCCGCGCTTGAGTTTGCGGTTTTCCCCGGTGGTCACGTCGTCCCAGACGGTTGGGCGGATATGATACTCGACTGGGCCGAAGGTCTCTCGGGCGAATAATCACTCAGCCGGTGTGGCAGGGGCGTCTGCTGCCAGAATAGCCTGCAGTCGCGTACGTTCGCGCCGGGCGCGCAAAACGATGGCAGGCTCGCGCAGCGTGTTGGGGCTGTCCATACGCAAACCGCGTGGCAAAGCGTCGGCAATCCGAACGGCACTGAGCGCGGACAAGGGCACAGCCAGACACAGGCTCACAACGATCGGTAAAAGCCACATCGACACCAGCCCCGAAGCCAAGCCAAGCAGCAAGACCACCCCCAGAACCGTTTCGAGCCAGTGAAACCGCAGCATCGTCGCGAGAGGATAAGACTGAGCGTGGCGGCGCTGGGCCACCCACGCATCTGACCGTCCCATCGCTGCCCGTAACACGGCTCGCGTCTGCTGGATCATCAAAACCGGCGCGTAGGCGATCGACAAGGCGACCTCTACACAGAAGGCAACCGCAAAAGCGCGCCGTCCACCGTAGATACGTGTGGCCTTGGGGTGCAGCGCGATGATCGATGCCCCGACGATTTTGGGCGTTAATAGCATCGCGTACATGATCATCAGGAATACGGCACTGTCGATATGGCTCATGGCGGGGGGCCAATCGGGAAACAGGGGGTTGGTCTCGTTGAAATAGCGGATCACGTTGGTTTCTGAATCCTTGCCCAGCAACGCCCAGAAGATCAGCAAAACAAACCACGCAGGTGACAGAAGGTAACTGACCGCACCGTGCAGCATGTGGAACCGGGAGACCGGATGCAGGCCTTTGGTGCCCAGCAACCGCAAGTGCTGCAGGTTGCCCCGGCACCAGCGTTGATCACGCAGGACATAATCAATCAATGTGCCGGGTGTCTCTTCAAAGCTGCCAGTGACACGAGGCAGGAACCGCACGCCCCAACCGGCGCGACGCAGCAATCCGGCTTCGACGAAATCATGGCTCAGGATCAGATCATCGCGTCCTTTGCGACCGCGCAGATGCGGCAGTCCCGCAGATTGAGCAAAAGCGCGGGTACGGATGATCGCGTTGTGGCCCCAATAGTTGCCTTCGCGACGCGCCCATTTGGCAAGCCCTTCGGCCAGCAACCAACCATAGGCGATGTTGGAAAACTGCTGCAGGCGCGCAAATACTGTCTGCGCTCCGATCAGCATCGGAAATGTTTGGATCAACCCCGCATCTGGATCAGCGGAAAGTTCGTTGGCCAATCGTTGAATGGTACGGCCTGCCATCAGGCTGTCGGCATCCAGCACGACCATTGCGTCATAGGCAGCACCCCATCCGACAATCCAATCCATCAGGTTTCCGACCTTCTTGTCGGTGTTCATGGGGCGACGGCGATAATAGACGGCAATGCTGTCGGGCGCGTGAAGGCGAAGGGCGGCAAAGGCGCGCGCCTCCTCTTCAGCAATCTGGTTATCGGTCGTGTCCGATAGAATGAACAGGTTGAAACGATGCCCCGTTTGCTGGCTTTGCAGGTCCGACAACATAGCGGCGGCATTGCCGAACACATCGCTGGGTACTTCGTTGTAGATCGGTACCAAAAGGGCCACGTCCAAGGGTGTGCCGCTTTGCGCCGGGCGTTCGTTGGATGTTTCGCGTGCCAGCAATCCCGCGATTGCGACACCGACTGTGCTGACCGATAATGTGACCCAGACAAAGGTGGCGCCGATCATGCTAAGCAGCGCCCATTCCAGACCGCTCATCCCGGTTTCGGCCAGCCATCCATACAGACCGTAAATCAGGCAAATCGTTCCGATCAGCGCAGGCAGGAAGACAGCCGTGCGCCAAAGGGATGCCCCTTTTTCGGAGTGTGCCGCCACCCGATGCCCAGGCGCTTTGCCCAGATCTTGCGGCACCATGTCCAGAGGCGCGCGAACGGGCATGTTCGGACCGGTTTGGATCATGTCCGTGTCCACCGATAAAGCCAGACTTCGGATAGGGGGTCGCCGTTGTGGCGCAGTTGTGCGCGAAATTCGATCAGGGTTTCTTCGCCGGGTTGGAAGGTAAACGCCAAACGTGGGCCACCTGTTTCGGGGTTGCGTTGCACCAGGCCTTCAGTGGTCTCGCCAGCGCTGCCACGCACAAGAACATCCAACTCCGCTAGGTCCGCGGGCAGGGCCGCTCCATTCTCGAAATCAATGGCCACGATATTGCCACCCTCTGGGCGTGCGCCGATGGCCGTGCCTAACACCCGCAAGGGCCGGTCCTCGATCATGCCGGGGTTTGCGCCCCAATCCAACGAGTAACTCATGCTGTGCTCGGTGCCAGCGGGGATCGGGGTCGCAGGGCGCCAATAGGCCACAATATTATCGTAGATTTCGAGGTCGGCGGGGATTTCGACAAGCGTGACCGCGCCTTGTCCCCAACCCTCGTGTGGGGTCACCCAAAGCGATGGCCGCTTGTGATAAAGCGCCTCAAGATCGGCATAGTCGGAAAACTTGCGCGGCCTTTGCATCAGCCCAAAGCCGCGCGGATTGCTGTCGGAAAACGCGCTGATCTGGAGGGTGAGTGGGTTGGACAGTGGCCGCCAGATCACTTCGCCCGCGCCATTGTGGATCAACAGGCCATCGCTGTCATGCACGGCGGGGCGAAAATCCGAGAACCGCTGGCGCATCGTTTCGTCAAAGAGAAACATCGAAGTCAGCGGCGCGATGCCCACATGGCTCATATCCTGACGCGCAAAAAGGGTCGCGGTGATGTCCATGCGCAGCGTGTCGCCATGCGTGATGGTAAAGCGATACGCGCCAGTGCAACTGACGCTGTCCAACAAGGCATGCAGAACAATGGACGGTGCGCCGGGTTCCGGCGTTTCGATCCAGAAGGCGGTGAAATCGGGAAATTCTTCGCCCATCGGGTCGCCAGTTTTCAGCGCAAGACCGCGCGCCGATATCCCATAATTCTGGCCGGTGCCGATCCCCCTGAAATAGCTCGCACCTTGGAAAACCGCGTATTCCTGGAAAATCCCGGGCTGTTGCAACTCGGCGCGCAAACGCAAACCAGAGTAGCCCAAGGTGTCGTCGATTTCCACGTCGGGGAATTTGTCTGTGGTGTCGAAAACACCCATGTCGAATTTCAAAAGCCGCTCTGTTCGGTCCTCGACGACATGCACTTCGACGGGTTGGGGAAAATACAGGCCGGGTGGGAACACATCTACCCGCTGTGGCGTTTCTGTGCCTTCCCAAAGCGCGTTGCGCCCATCGAACCAAATCTTGCGGTACTGATCATACGTCAGGTTCCGCCAGCTTTCAGGGATCAACGGACGAGGGGTGTATTCTTGGGCAGCCATTGCCCGCGCGCGGTCCAAAACGATGGACGCATCGAAGGGTGCGGCATCGCCCAATTGCAGTCCCGGCTCAGAGGCCAATGCCCCTGTGGGAACAGCGGCCAGCGCCGCCAAAGACTTGAGAACATCGCGGCGGAGCATCATTTCGCCCCTTTCGGTTTCCAGGGCTGTGATTTGAACCAGCCCGCGACATATGCCGTGATCACCAGAACACCTATTCCAGCGAAGTTGACGGCGACGACCGTCCAGGTGTCACGCCCGATGTTGTCCATCACAAAGCCGCTGACGCGCGCAGTGAACATGCTGACGATAAAGACGGCCAGTGACTGCTGGCCGACCTTCAGAATGATCGCAAGCACATGTTGCCAACCCCGTGCAAGTGCGCCGGAACCAACGGCCAGCAAGCGCGCACCTTTGTCGCCAGCGGCAACCCAGCACAGATAGGCAAGTGCCAGAAAATGAAGGTAACGCAGGGGTCCGAAATCAGATTTGTCGAAAAGCCCGCGATTGGCGATGCGCCAGTCTTTGGCCCATTCAAAACCAAATTCTCGCACACCGATATTGCTGAGCGGGATGTTGGCCAGAACGATGAGCGCCGCGATCCAAATCAAGGTGCGCGTCACAGGTGGTTTCGGCAGCCAACCACGCATAAACGCAAAGCCCGTGAAAAACACCAACTGCCAGCCAAACGGGTTGAAATACCACGTCCTGTCGGACCAAGGCTCTGCGGGCAGCGCGATGTGATGGTCGGCAAACCCGAGCCAGAGCCACAACGCTTCTTGGGCCCAGAGCCAGGTCAACAGCACAAAGCCCGCCACTAGCCCTAAGTGCACCCGCGAAAGGGCCATCACGATGGGCATCATCATTAGCACGACCATATACATCGGCAGAATGTCGAAATAATTCGGCACATATGTCAGCGTCAGCAAGCCGACCAACTGCGGCCCCGGATCCGCAAAAAACTTCCACAGGTTCAACGTGCCGATGTAGACCTTGTCATAGGCCTCCGTCATATCAATGGCGGCAAGGAAGGTGGCCACGGCAAAGAACAAGCCGATGTGCGCCCAATAGACCTGCCACACGCGGAACCCCACGCGTGCGGTGCCGATCTTCCAGCCCATGCGGTCAAACCCGCGCCCGAACGCGATGGCTGATGCCATGCCGGAGCAGAATACAAAGATTTCGGTGGCGTCCGAAAACCCCCAACGCGCAGGTATCCAAGACGTAAAGAAGTTGCCGGGCGTGTGGGCGAACAGGATAATGAACATCGCGATGCCGCGAAAAAAATCGAGCCGCAGATCTCGCACCTTTGCGGCCGCCGCTGAGGAAGCCGCAGCAGATGTCATCTGAGACGAAATTTGATCAGGGTCGGCAAGTGTCATGGCCGGTCTCTAATTTGTCTTGTGTCTAATGTCATGCGGTCAAATCTCTATTGCGCGGGGATGCGCCGGATGTCTTGCAGGCTTTCCAAGCGCGTTGCCGAAAAGCGGTCGTGGGCTCCGTCGCGCTGGGCGATGCGCTCTTGCAGAATGGTTTGCGTTTCTGCGATCCGGCCAGCGCGCAGACCCGCATCAATTGTCATGCGTTCGAAAACATCGCGCTGGGCGTGGCTGCCGCCAATGGTCTGCATCGCCGGACGGGCCTGGGCCAGGTAAGAAAAGGCCGCGCCATAACGCCCTTCGGCAAAAGCATTCAGCCCTGAAAGCGCTGCGACGCCCGGATCAGCGACGCGTTCATTCATTTCGCCGACTTGTGCTGCATCACGCGCAAACCGCGCAGTGAGAGCCGCCTGTGCTTCTGGGCGGTCCGCGCCCGTCAAAGCCAGCATGTAGTGCAGATCCGCAAACACCAGACATCCATCCGAGGTGCGCGCCTGCGCAAAATCGGCCAGCTCATCCCAGCGCGGACCCACGTTCACACCGTCCAATTCCAACCGCATCAAAAGCGATGTGGCATTGGCAATATCGCGGTAGTCGTCGGTCTTGTCTGCGCGGATTTGAGCATCATAGAGACCCAAGGCCACGTCGGCTTCACCGCGGTCCAGATGCAGCAAAGCCTTGTGCCACCAAACGTGGTAGCGAAAGTTGTTACAATGATCCCATGCGCCGCAATTCTGCTCGATCAGGGCGATACCTTCGTCAGGGCGCGCGGTCATGTCATAAACGTGGGCAACCGCGTGAAGACCCCATGCGTCGTCCGGGGCGTGTGCCAA
Organism: uncultured Alphaproteobacteria bacterium; assembly: GCA_942490645.1. Taxonomy (GTDB): domain Bacteria; phylum Pseudomonadota; class Alphaproteobacteria; order Rhodobacterales; family Rhodobacteraceae; genus CALNXN01. The sequence goes on from CALNXN010000011.1 coordinate 410,529, forward strand.
ACCCTCGCGCCCTGTGGCTTCGGCGCGGTCGTATTCGCCGGTTTCTTCCAACGTAAAGGCGTGGCATCCTAACACATAGCCGCGACAGGGATGATCATCTGCATGAGCCATCAAGACGTTTTCGATAGAGGCACGCATGCCTATGTGGTCGCCCAGAATAAAGCGTATGCCGTGGCTGACCTTGGCCGAGAGCGTGTCGGAGGGGTTATCCGCCAAGATCGTTTCCATTGCGGCCACGGCACCACTGGGTGATCCTTGCAACCATCGCTCCAATGCTGTGATCCACAAAGCCTCACGCGGTGCGATCTCTTGCGCAGTCGCCGCGGTTCTGGCCGCGATGTAGGCGTCCTGCGCTGTGGATATTAATTCTGCACGGCCCATCATCAGCGAAAATATTCCGCGTGCTGCGTGGCCTAACGCAAATTGTGGGTTTGCCTTGAGGACGTCGCCCAAATGCGTGGGTGTGCTGACACCATGCGCCAGAAAAGCGAGGATCATCTTGTTCCAGTGAGACAGGCTCTCTTGATCAGTCAGCGAAACAGGGCTGCGGCAAACATCGAACTTCATTCTCAAAATCCCCTCAGGACGAGCATTAACGCAATGATGTACAGCAATATCGACAGTCGCGAAGGGGAACCGAACCCGTCACACGCCAACGTGAAGCGGCGTGTTGAAAACCGGGAATTATTTCATCAATTTCGGGGGTTGTCGGCGAAAACCAGCGAACTCTGACAGCACGCTCAGTCGTTACTTGCTTTCATATCTGTTTGAAGCATCGCGATCACGTCGTCCGTGTCCTGACCAAACCGCGGGGGCGGGGTTGTGTAACGTACCGGGGTGCGAGACAGCTTCAGCGGATTTGCCAATAGCTGAACCGCGCCGCTCTCGACGCCTTCTGTTGGTACGCTGATGACCGTGCCGCGGGCTTTGGCCTGATCGGAACGCAGTGCCTCCGCCACCGTGTGAATCGGACCCACGGGGACCTTGACCGATTGCAAGCGTTCGACCACGTCGGCTTTGCTGAGTGAGGCGAGGGCATTGGTGATCATTGCGCTGAGCGTATCGCGGTTTTCGATCCGCGCCAGATTGGTCGTATAAGTTGGATCGTCCGCCAGACCCCTCAAGCCGATTACATCGCAAAAGCGCGCAAATTGCGCATCGTTGCCAACGGCAATCAGAATGTGTCCGTCCGCGCAGGGGAACGCATCGTAGGGCACGATATTGGGGTGTGCATTGCCCCGACGCTCCGGCAATTTGCCCGACGTCAGATAGTTGGTGCCTTCGTTGATCAACCAGGCCATCTGCGCGTCCACAAGGCTCAGATCGATGTGCTGCCCTTCGCCGGTCGCATCGCGGTGCCGGAGGGCGGCAAGAATGCCGATCGTGGCGTACATTCCGCACATCACGTCTGCTATTCCCACGCCGACCTTCATTGGAGGGCCATCTGCGGCACCTGTCAGTGACATGATACCGCCATACCCTTGCGCCATCAGATCATACCCGGGTTGGTCCCGGTTTGGCCCAAACTGGCCAAAGCCGGAAATGGAGCAATAGACCAAGCTTGGATGCGCCTTGAGCAGCGTGTCGTGATCCAGCCCGTATTTGACCAACCCATCGGGTTTGTAGTTCTCAATCACCACATCCGCGCGTGCGGCAAGCTGGCGAATGATGTCTTGCCCTTCAGGCGTGGATATGTCGACCGCAATGGATTGCTTGTTGCGATTGGCGGCCATGAAATAGGCCGAGAGATCTGTGCGATTGCCGTTGATGTCTTTGGCGTAGTTTGGCCCCCAACCGCGCGTGTCATCGCCGCCGGTCTTGGGGTTTTCCACCTTGATGATCGTGGCGCCCAAATCGCCCAATAGCTGGGTTGCGGTCGGTCCGGCCAGAATGCGGCTTAGATCAAGGACGAAGATGTCGCCAAGGGCCGTTGGCGTGTCAGATGCGGCCATCATAGGCTCCTTTGTCGATCTGTGCGGCAATGACGGTGAAGGTGTCGGCAACCATCGCATCTCGCAGGGCTGTTTCCAGTGCAGTGCGATCTGACACAGTATGACCCGCGCCGCCAAAGGCGCGGCCGATGGAGGCATAGTCATGGAGGCCGAAGTCCACGCCTGCGTTTTTCATTTGGCGACCGCGCTGCTTTAGCTCGATCAGCGCAAGTGATGCATCCACGAAGACCACGAAAATCGGCTTGATCCCAAGCTCTGCCGCGGTGGCCAACTCGCCTGCGATCATCAGAAAGCCCGCGTCCCCAGAAAACGACACCACGTGACGATCCGGGGAAGCCAGTTGCGCACCCATCGCCAAGGGCAAGGCGCACCCCATTGTACAAAGTGCCGAGGATTGCATCATGCCGCGCGGCTCGTAGCATTTCCATTGCTGAGACAGCAAAATACGGTGTGCGCCACTGTCAGCGGTGGCCAGCGCATTGCGCGGCAGCACGGCGCGGCAGATGTCGATCACGGCGCCGGGCCCCCATTTGTCATCATGCGGAAAGGCGCGCGCCAATTCCGCCTGCGCGGCAGGTATTTCACCACCTGTCCATGTGTCCCTCGGGTTCAGGCCCGTCGTCAGCGCCACAAGTGTTTCCGCGCAATCGGCGACGAAGTTCAGGCTGGATTGGTGCATATAATGATGGTTTGGCTCTGCGGTGATGTCGATGATGTTCTGTTTGTCGCGCGACCAGACATCCCGCCATCCGGGCCGCATTTCAATGGGATCATATCCGACGCAGAGCACCAGATCGGCCTGTTGCACCAAAGGCACCAGTGTCTTGTCCGCTAAGGGTGACAGTCCGGCCCCGCCCAGCGATAGCGTGTGGTCCTCCGGCAACATGCCCTTGGCTTTGTAGGTTGTGACCACCGGGATGTTAAACGTGGTTGCAACGTCCTGCACAGCCTGCGCCGCGTCATCGTTCATTGCATCTACACCGACGATCATGATCGGACGTTGTGCCTGCGACAGCCATTCGCGCGCTGTGTTCAGATCACGACCGGCAGGTGCTGTTGCGGAGGCAGGCGTGCGTGGTGCGGAGGGGTGCGCCGGCACGGGCATATCGGCCACACCAATCGGCACGTCGATGTGCACGGGGCCGGGGCGTCCTTCGGTCGCGATGCCAATGGCTTTGTCCGCGATGACGTGTGCTGCACCTGCAGTGAGCGAAAAGCTGGCTTTGGTGATGGGGCGGAACACGGCCTGCTGGTCGAGCACCTGATGGGTGTAGGTCTGCGCCTCATCGGCATCTACCGCACCCGCCAAGACGATCATCGGCACACGGTCCTGCATGGCATTTGCCACTGCGTTGACACCGTTCAACGCGCCCGGACCGACCGTTGCCACCAAAATCGCCGGTCCGCCCAAGCGGTGATGGGCACCTTCGGCCATGAAGGCAGCCGCATTTTCGTGTTTCGCCAGCACAAACCGGATGCCCGCAGCCTCCAGCGCATCAACGACCGTCAGCACTTCACCGCCCGGCATCCCAAACGCATAACGACACCCAGCCGCATAAAGGCGACGTGCGACGGCATCGGCGGCACGTATCGTGGATTGCGTCGTCATATGGGTGACCTTTTCATAAGATGCACCCACGTCTTAGCGACCCGCACACAGGTTGCAATTCATGTTTATGTCAGAGGTGTTTCAAAGCGTGGCGTTTAGCGCCGCCGGTCGCGCCTTGAAGACATTGGTTGAAAGGCAACGCCCACATGCGCCTCGCAATAGGGTTTGCCCTGCTGCACAGGCAAACCGCAGAACCAGAAATCCTCGGTCGCGGGATCACCGACGGGCCACTTGCAGGTGCGCTCGGTCAATTCCATCAGGTTCAGGCGCTTGGCCTTTTTCTCGATCTCGTTGACCTTAGCCAAGGCTTCGGGGCTGATTTCATTAGCTGACGGTTGCGGCGGCAGCGGCTGACCGGCCGGAATGATTTGCTTGCGTGCGGGCAATGAAGGCCGTGCGGGGGGCTCTGCTTCGACTTTGGCCGCCGGTTCTTGTGCGGCTTTGGGTGCGGCCTTGGGCTTGGCATCGACCTTTGCCGCAGGCTTCGCCTTGGCGTCTGTCTTGGCGGCCCCGCCTGTCGTTGTGCGGTTGGACAGGCCGAGCCTGTGCACCTTGCCGATGACCGCATTGCGCGTCACCCCGCCCAATTCCTTGGCGATCTGGCTGGCGGATTGACCCTCCCCCCACATCTTCTTGAGCATTTCCACGCGGTCGTCGGTCCAGGACATTCATCCATCCCTTAATTTAAAGAGCGGCCCCGCAAACCAAGGACCGCCCGTCACAATTATCAGCGTTCTATTCTAATCACTGAGGGCGGAGTTACAAGCGCTGAACGGCAACCTGTCGCTTTGATCCGGCTGGCCCCGCATGGCTTTGATGCTGCAGCGGCTCAGAGACCACGACGCCGCCAGAGCAAGCCGCGCATTCTACAGAGGGTCTACACTTGGTTGGCGGGACGTCAATAGGAACCTCGCGCCGGGATTGGACGTGTTTCGACAACACCAAGGTCGCCATTGGCAAACGCCTGAAAAAATCACTTTCCCAAGCGGTTTCGCTGATGTAGGCACGCCACATGATCACGCTTACGCATACTTGTGTCCGACGACGCCAGCGCATCTGCGCCTGAGCGCCCTGTCTTTGTGATCCTGCGCTTCAGAAGCGCACACTCTTTCAAACCAAAACTGTTGACCCGCCTGCGCCGTTCCTGCACGTTCCGTGCTTCGATGCTGGCCCACCAAAGGATGATCCGATGATCCCTGTTCTCTTGCCGACCTATTCCCGCGCGCCGCTGACTTTCGTCAAAGGCGAAGGTGCTTGGCTAACTGAGGCGGACGGGCGACGTTTTCTGGACCTGGGTGCGGGCATAGCCGTCAACGCGCTTGGTCATGCGAACCCCGTTTTGGTCGATGCGTTGATGCAACAGGCGCAATCCCTGTGGCATACGTCGAACCTTTACAATATTCCCAAACAGGAAGAGCTGGCGGAAAAACTCACGCAGCTGACATTTGCGGACACCTGTTTCATGACCAATTCCGGCACGGAATCATGTGAACTGGCTGTCAAAATGGCGCGCAAGTACTGGTTTGATAAAGGTCAGCCAGATCGCGTTGAAATCATTACGTTCTCGGGCTCTTTTCACGGGCGGTCGTCGGCAGGCATCGCTGCTGCCGGGTCCGAGAAAATGACCAAAGGCTTTGGCCCGCTGCTGCCGGGGTTTGTGCATCTGCAATTTGGCGATCACGATGCGTTGCGCGCGGCGGTTACCGAAAAGACGGCAGCCATTTTGATTGAACCGGTTCAGGGAGAGGGCGGTATACGCCCCGTTCCGGATCAATGCCTCAAGGGGTTGCGCGACCTTTGTGATGAACACGGGATTTTGCTGATACTGGACGAAGTGCAGTGTGGCGTTGGCCGGACCGGCAAGCTTTTTGCCCATGAATGGGCCGGTATCTCGCCAGATATCATGATGATCGCCAAAGGCATTGGCGGCGGTTTTCCGATCGGTGCGGTTTTGGCGACGGAAAATGCGGCATCGGGCATGACGCTGGGTACGCACGGGTCGACCTATGGCGGCAACCCATTGGGCTGTGCGGTTGCCTGCGCGGTTCTGGATACCGTGGCCAGCGTCGAGTTTTTGTCGGAGGTCAACCGCAAGTCCGGGTTGATGCGCCAGAAACTGGAGGGGTTGGTCGATGCCCACCCAGAAGTATTCGAAAGCGTGCGCGGTTCGGGTCTGATGATCGGTATCAAGTGCAAGGCCACAAATAGCGATGTGGTCGCCGCTGGCTATGATGCTGAAATCCTCGTGGTGCCTGCGGCGGACAATGTGATCCGCTTGCTGCCGCCACTGAACATCACGGACGAAGAGATCGCACAGGCCACGCACCGCCTCGATCAGGCCGCCAGCGCCGTTGCATCCAAGTAACTTTCCGGGCCAAGCCAACTACCACAGCGGGCGGACGCTCTGGCGTCTGCCGTCTGCAAAACAAAGTGACACAGCATGAAGCATTTTCTTGATATCGACACCACCGATCCTTCGGAGTTGCGGGGCATCATCGACGCCGCAGCAGACATGAAAGCGGCCCGAATGAACCGCCCACGCGGCGCTCTGGATGATGATTTGCCGCTCAAGGATCACATGGTTGCGCTGATCTTTGAAAAACCTTCGACACGGACGCGTGTTTCTTTTGATGTCGGTGTGCGTCAGATGGGCGGTCAGACGATGGTGCTGTCCGGCTCGGACATGCAGCTTGGTCACGGCGAAACGATTGCCGACACCGCCAGAGTGCTCAGCCGGTATGTGGATTTGATCATGATCCGTACCTTTGAAGAGGCGACGCTGCTTGAGATGGCCGAACATGCGACTGTCCCGGTGATCAATGGCCTGACCAATCGCTCGCATCCGTGCCAGATCATGGCAGATGTCATGACGTTCGAAGAGCATCGCGGCCCCATTACGGGCCGCAAGGTCGTTTGGTCTGGCGATGGGAACAATGTGTTTGCGTCTTTTGCCCATGCGGCCAAGCAGTTTGAGTTTGATCTGGTCTTTACCGGGCCGGAACCGCTAGATCCGGAACCTGCGTTGAACGGGCTCTATACGACTGTCCGCGACCCGAACGTGGCCGTGCAAGGCGCGGATTTGGTCGTCACCGACACGTGGGTCAGCATGCACGATCCGCAATCCGCGCGCGAACGCAGGCACAACCAATTGCGCGGTTATCAAGTCAACGCAGATCTGATGGGCAAGGCCAAATCCGACAGTCTGTTCATGCATTGCCTACCTGCGCACCGCGACGATGAAGCCACTTCCGAAGTCATGGACGGTGCGCATTCGGTTATCTTTGATGAGGCTGAAAACCGGTTGCACGCCCAAAAGGCCATCATGCGCTGGTGCCTTGAAAAATAGCGTTTCTTTGCCTTCGCGCGCGATTGATGTTACCGCAAACAAAGGGCGCTGAGCATCACGAGGGGCGGCAAAATGAGCAAAGCACAGATCGGCGTATATGGCCTTGGGACAATGGGCAGCGCGCTTGCATTGAACTTTGCGGATAACGGGTTCGACGTCGCGGTGTCCAACAAGGAAACCGATTGGATTGCACCGTTTTTGGTTGAAGCTGGGCCATTGGCAGATCGTATCACCGGTGCAATGACGTTGCGAGATTTCGTAGACAGTCTGGCGCAGCCGCGCACGATTTTGTTCATGATTCCATCATCCAAGCCAATGGATGACATGATCGCGGCGATAACGCCCTTGTTGTCAGAAGGTGACACGATCGTTGATGGTGGCAACGCTGATTTCCATGACACGCGCCGGCGCTCCAGTGAATTGAGAGGGTCCGGAATTCACTTTGTCGGCATGGGCGTGTCGGGCGGTGCTTATGGTGCCCGCCACGGCCCGTCGATGATGGTCGGTGGGACGCAACATAGCTGGACGCAGTTTCGGCCAATGGCCGAGGCGATTGCGGCCAAATACGATGATGATCCGTGTGTTGCCCATCTTGGGTCTGATGGCGCGGGGCACTTCGTGAAAACCGTGCACAACGGGATCGAATACGCGGATATGCAAATGATTGCAGAGGCGTATGGCATCCTGCGTGATGGTGCGGGATGGTCGGCACCTCAGATCGGCAAGGTGTTTCAGAGGTGGTCCGAAGGGCCGTTGGAATCCTATCTGATCGAAATATCAGCAGCGGCGCTGAAGTCGACCGATGCGCAGACCGGGCTACCGATGCTTGATGTGATCCGCGATCAGGCGGGGCAGAAGGGAACTGGCCGCTGGACGTTGATCGAGGCTTTGAAGCTTGGTCAATCCGCCAACACCATTGAAGCCGCTGTCGGCGCGCGTGGATGGTCCAGCGAAAAAGCGGCGCGCGAGCTGGCTGCGCCACTGCTGCACGAGACCACACAAACCACGGACGCACCGAGCGAAGCCGATCTAGAGGATGCCTTGCTGGCCGGGCGCATTTTGGGCCATTCCCAAGGGTTCCGGCTGCTGGATGCGGCGTCTGACGAATACGGTTGGTCCCTCGACATGGCCCGCATCGCGGAGATTTGGCGCGCAGGGTGCATCATTCGTTCGGCGCTGCTCAATGATTTCGCGGATGCGTTTCGTGCGGAGCTGCCAGCAGGTCATATGATCCTCGCGCCAAGGATGCGCGATCGTCTTGCACAGACCGTTCCGGGACTTCGGCGCGTCGTCGCCTATGCCGCGTTGAACGGTTTGCCCACGCCCGCTTTGGGGTCCGCTTTGGCGTGGTATGACACCATGCGGCATGCGCGTGGAACTGCGAACATGATCCAGGCGCAGCGTGATTTCTTTGGGGCGCACGGGTTTGAGCGCGTTGATATGCCGGGCAAGCACCACGGCACTTGGGGCTAGCAGGTTTTCTTCATCAGGATTTGCGCGGTTTTGCGCGCAGCGTCGGCGCGGCTTGCGTGGGGTCTTCGGGCCAGGGATGCTTGGGGTACCTGCCGCGCATGTCTTTGCGCACATCCGCGTAAGAAGACGCCCAAAACCCCGGCAAGTCCGTCGTGACTTGCACCGGTCGTCGCCCCGGAGACAAAAGCGTAATCTGCAACGGTTGCCCCGCCACGGTCGGATGGTGGGTGGTGCCGAACATCTCTTGCAGCCGCACCGCGATTGACGGTTGGCCATCCCCGTAATCAATCGGTGTCTTGTTGCCCAAAGGCGTTACGAGTTGCGCAGGCACTGCCGCGTCGAGGGCGCGCATCTGGTTCCAATTGAGGCGCGCACGCAGCGCATCCAGACATTCAAACTTGCGCCAATCCGCGGCTGAGCGCACGCCCGTGAGGTGCGGCAGCAACCAGTCTTCTATGGTATCCATCAGGTGCTCACGGGAAAAATCGGGAAAGTCGCCGTCTGCGGTATGCATCAACTGCGCGCGTGACAAAAACCGATCAGATGCAGGGGTGAAAACAAACCCGATCTGGCGGACGCCATCCAGCATGGCGCGTGCAATGTCATCCGCAGGCGCATCTGTCCATGATCTGTCATCAAGCACAAGCGCACCAAAGCGTTCCTGTCGGCGGGCCAGCACGCGATTGTCGCGCTTGGACCATGCACACAGGTTCTGCCATTCGATCTGGTCCGCAAAGGCCTCGCGCAGTTCTGCGTCCGTCAGAGGTGCGGCTTGCCAGACGCGGGCCTCTGTGGGGTGACCATCCAGATCGGTGGCCACGATCAGTCGCTCCTGAGCCAGCGCATCGCCTTCTGGCAGGACAACGCCCTTGCCACCCGACAGCACATAGCGTGGCGCATCGCCGCTTCTGCGCAATCCGACGCGGTCCGGATAGGCCATTGCGGCCAGAACACCGAGCGAAGCGGGCCCGGTTGCGTTGCTGAATTTCGCAAGCCGCCTTGCCTCTTCCTTGATCCGGTGAAGCGTCGGCAGGTGGGCCGCAGGGTCTTTCCCCGGCGATTTCACCGCCGCCAATCGACGCGCAAGAGATGTGCCTGCGTTCCGCATTGGGTCGCGCTCGTTCAGCAACGCGGCGAGCAGGGGCGCGTCCTTGCCGCCCCGCAAGACCATATGGGCCAGTCTGGGATGCAACGGCAGCCGGGCGATTTCCGTTCCATGCGCGGTGATGCGCCCCTCGGTATCCAAAGCGCCAAGCATACGCAGCACGGATTGCGCTTCGGCCAAGCGGCCCGCGTTTGGGGGCGTGACAAAGGCCAGATCCTCAGCTTGGGCGCCCCAAGCCGCCAATTCGAGCGCAAAGCTGGTCAAATCGCCCGCTTCGATTTCGGCGGGCGGAAAGGCCGCAAGCGCGCCGTCTTCGCCCTTGGTCCAGAGTTTGTAGCATATGCCCGCCGCAATGCGCCCGGCGCGGCCCATGCGTTGGACGGCCTCGGCGCGTGTGACGCGTGTCGTGATCAGCCGAGAAAGGCCAGAGGATGGATCAAATTGGGCCCGCCGCGCTCGCCCGCCATCCACCACGATTGTCACCCCATCAATCGTGAGCGAGGTTTCCGCAATCGCTGTCGCCAGAACGACTTTGCGTCCCTGTATTGCCGGTTGAATGGCGGTTTGCTGCGCTTTGAAATCCATCGCGCCGAACAAAGGATGGATTTCACAATCATCGTGACATTGCGCCCGCAACGACGCTTCCACACGGCGAATTTCGCCTTCCCCCGGCAGGAACACCAAGGCACTGCCCTTGTGATCGCGCAGAGCTTGCAACGTCACATCTGCAACGGCGGTTTCAAACCGAGTGTTCTTGCCAAGCGGCTTGGGCAACCACCGGGCTTCTACGTCGAAACTGCGCCCTTGGGAGGTGACGATGGGTGCGCCAATCAAATCAGCAACCGGTTCCGCGTCCAGTGTGGCCGACATGACAACAAGTATCAGATCGTCCCGCAGCGCCCCTGCGATTTCAAGGCAAAGGGCCAACCCAAGGTCGGCATTCAGAGATCGTTCGTGGAATTCATCAAATATGACGGCCCCGATACCGGGCAGGTCGGGGTTGGACTGGATCATCCGGGTCAAGATGCCTTCGGTGACAACTTCGATCTTGGTGGCGTTGCTGGTCTTGTTCACGCCTCGGATGCGGTAACCGACGGTTTGGCCGACAGGTTCATTGAGCGTTTTCGCCATACGCTCCGCGGCAGCGCGCGCCGCCAGGCGGCGTGGCTCCAGCATTAAAATCTTGCCCGGTGTGACGCCCGCTTGGAGCATTGCCAGTGGAACTCGGGTTGTCTTGCCAGCGCCCGGTGGCGCCTGCAAAACCACACGACCGGACGCTTTGATCGCGTCCAGGATCGTTGGCATGACGGCGTCGATTGGCAGGGCGAAGTTCATGCCAATGTGCTTAGCGGGGAACAGCAAGAACGCCAAGCTCTGGACTTTTGCGCGTGCCTGCCGGAAAACCGGGAATGACAAAGGGGCTGGCCATGGACATCGATGATCTTGCACGGGGTGTTGCCGCAGGAGAGCGGCGCGCGCTGGCACGCGCTATCACCCTGGTGGAAAGCGCACGAGAAGATCACCGTGCGCAAGCAGAACAGCTGTTGGACGCGCTGCCCAAAGACCGTCAGGCGCTGCGGATTGGGCTGTCGGGGACGCCGGGTGTCGGCAAATCCACCTTCATCGAGAGCTTTGGCATGATGCTGATTGCTCAGGGTTTGCGTGTGGCGGTTTTGGCGGTTGATCCCAGTTCGGCCCGGTCGGGCGGGTCCATTCTGGGGGACAAGACGCGGATGGACAGGCTGAGCCGCGAGCCGCACGCGTTTATCCGCCCGTCACCCAGTCAGACGCATCTGGGCGGGGTCGCGCGTCGCACCCGTGAAGCGGTTGCCTTGTGCGAGGCTGCCGGTTTTGACGTCGTTTTGATTGAAACGGTCGGGGTGGGCCAGTCGGAAACGGTGGTGGCTGAAATCTCGGATCTGTTCGTGCTTTTGCTGGCGCCGGCTGGTGGGGACGAGTTGCAAGGGGTCAAGCGCGGCATCATGGAAATCGCAGACATCATTCTGGTCAACAAAGCCGATGGTGATCTCAAGCCCACCGCGATGCGCACCTGTGCTGATTATGCCGGAGCGCTGCGCCTGATGCGCAAGCGGCCGCAGGATCCCGAAGGCTATCCCCGCGCCCTGATGGTATCGGCGCTGCAGGAGGACGGGTTGGCCGAGGCATGGTCGGTCATGTCAGAGCTTGTGGAATGGCGCAAAGCCCATGGTGTATGGGGCAGGGTGCGTTCAGATCAGGCGCGCTACTGGTTCCAGGAGGACGTGCGCCGCGCGTTGCTGGCGCAGCTTGATACACCAAAAGCCAAGGCCGAATTGGACCGCCTTGGTGCGCAGGTTGCGGCCGGTGAAACCCGCCCTGCGCGTGCTGCGGATGCCTTTGTTGCGGCCTTGTCGGATAAGCGCGCTTCAAAGTGATCGAAATAGGCGGGTTTGGGTTGACCGGGTCGGCGATTCCCACTAAAGCCAGCGAACGAATTTCCGGGGCGTGGCCCAAAGGCCGCCCCCTTTTGTCGTTTACCGGACCGCCGGGACGACCTGAGATAAAAGGATGATCCCATGTCGCGCGTTTGCGAATTGACCGGAAAAGGCCCAATGACTGGCAACAACGTCAGCCATGCCAATAACAAGACCCGCCGTCGGTTCCTGCCGAATCTGAATGACGTCTCGCTTCAGTCCGAAGCTTTGGGGCGTGCATTCAAGTTCCGCATTTCGGCTGCCGCCCTTCGCACGGTCGACCATCGCGGTGGTTTGGACAAGTTCATGGCGAAAGCCAAAGACAGCGAACTGTCTTCGAACGCTTTGAAAGTGAAAAAGGCGATCGCCAAAGCCAGCGCGGCGCCTGAAGCGCTCAGCTGAGTTTCAACTTGGTTTGGAATAAACGGCCCCGCTGGTGCAATCCGGCGGGGTTGTGTCGTTTTGGCCTAGTGAATCTGCGGAGATTTTGATCAACAGTGGCGGTATGACTCGCTTGTCGCATCCTGTTTTGACTTTGGCGTTGGTGTTTTGTCTGGTTCTGACCGGGCAAAGCATGGCCTTGACGCGTGGCGCCGCCACTGCAACGGGACAAATGGTTTTGTGCACGGGCGCGGGTGCTGTCACGGTCTATTTTGACGCTGAGGGCAAACCGACTGCGGCCCCGCATGTGTGCCCTGACTGCGCCTTTGCCGGATTGAACGCGGTCGTCGCTGACTATGCCGGTGCGGTTGCGCCGTACGGCCTGGCAACGCAGATAAGTGCCGACACTCCCACAAAAACGCAGTCGATCGTCAGGTCGCGGCCTTACCAATCTCGTGCGCCCCCGCTGAATGTTTGATTCACATCGTTCCAGAAAATCAAACACACTACGGAGGAGACACTGATGTCTTTCACTCACTTCATGCGCCGGCTTGCCGCGTGCGCCCTTATCGCTTTCCCGACTTTCGCGGCCGCCGATGGCATTATGGTCATGGATCCTTACGCTCGTAGCTCGGGCCCTAACGCCCCTGCTGGTGCCGCGTTTATGGTCCTTCAAAACACTTCGGATCAGGATGACCGACTGGTGTCTGCGACCTCGGATATTGCCAAACGCGTTGAGTTGCATACGCATATCGACAAGGGCAACGGGGTCATGCAGATGACGGAAGTCGAAGAAGGGTTCGTCATACCTGCGGGCGAAAAGCACATGCTGCAGCGTGGCGGTGATCACGTGATGTTCATGGGTCTGAACCAGTCACTGGTGCAGGGCGAAACCGTAAAAGTCACCCTGACCTTTGAAAAAGCAGGTGAAATGGTTGTGGAAATTCCAATTGACCATGACCGCAAAGCCCAGCATGGGCATTCGAACTAACCGAGCAATACCTCGTCCACCCAGGCTGGCAAAGTCTGGGTGGCAGGACCCATGCGGTGCTCTTGGAACTGGCTGCCGACGGCTGAGCGTTCCAGATTGAATTCGATCGTCTGAGCACCTCCGCGTCGCGCTTCCGCGACGAAACCAGCCGCAGGATAGACATTGCCTGACGTGCCTACCGACGCAAAGATATCTGCCCGTGCCAAATACTCGAAAATCTCGTCCATTTGGTAAGGCATTTCCCCAAACCAAACGATGTCAGGCCGCGCGGCGGGGGCATTGCATGATGGGCAGGCATCTCCAGGCGCCATGACCAGGGGCGCCGCCCAGCGATGATCACATGCAGCGCACAGCGCACCAGACAGCGCGCCGTGCATATGGATCAGGTTGCGCGTGCCGGCACGTTCATGCAGATCATCGACATTTTGCGTGATGACAGTGATTTGACCGCCATGCTCGGCCTCGAGACGCGCCAATGCTGTGTGTCCCTTATTGGGCTCGGCCTCCACAGCTTGGGCGCGGCGCGCGTTGTAGAAATCAACCACCAGCTTGGGGTCGCGCGCAAACCCTTCGGGCGTGGCGACGTCCTCGACCCTGTGCTCTGCCCATAGACCGTCTTCGGCTCGGAACGTGCCCAAACCACTTTCGGCGGAGATACCCGCACCAGTCAGAATAACGATATTGGTCATGAGGGTCTCCGTTCCGAACTTGGGTCAGTCTTCCAATATCCGCAGATCGCCTGCAAGCCATGGCAGTTTGATCAACGCAGGTTCGATCATATGGCTGTGAATGAGGCGGCGCATCGTCAGGGTAATGTTGATCGGTACATCACCAGCCCAATCCGCGCTGGCAAATAGGGAAATCTGTCTGGAAAACGGGGTCTGAGATATGGAATGGGCGTCTATCTTGTCGTGGAAACGACCCGCGCGCATGTAACCCAATGGCGTAGTGATCGCCCAGCCGATACCACGGGCCACCATCGCCATGAGGGCCAGATGGCTGCCGATCTCAAAACGGTCCGTCAATTCGACCTTCTGACGGCTCAGGTAGGCTTCGATCTGGCGGCTGATCAATTGCTCTTTTTCGTAGCGTAGAAATGGAAGGCTATCCGAAGCTTTCGCAAGATCGACCTGAACGCCGCGGGGTGCAACAAGAATGAACGGATCGCGGGCAATGGGGTATTCAACAATGCCGGTCAGGGCCTCGCCGGTGCTGGCGGAAATCCCCAGATGCAAGCGTTTTTCATGCAGCGCATCCCGGATATCATTGCTGGACGCCGTGATCATCTTGAACCTGCATCCCGTCAGGCTATCGGCAAGAATGGTGGCAAGGCGCGGTGTCAGATTGTCGTCAAAATCGTCGATGATCCCGATGCTCAGCGATGTCAGATGTGCCAGATCCATCACGGTCAATTCGCTTTGGGCCAACCGCAATTGCGTGAGCGCAGCTTCGGCGCGGACCAGAAATGCTTCTCCTGCCGGAGTAAGCCGCATCGGACGCTTGCGGTGATCCAGCAAGTCAGTTGCCAAGGCGTCTTCGAGATTGCGCAGTTGTTGACTGACGGCGGGCTGACTAAGCCCCGTGAGGCTGGCCGCCTGTGCCACGGTACCCGTGCTGGCCAAAGCCTCAAAAACTTCAAGGCCGCGCAATGTTACGCCTTTTGAGAGCATCAGGATGGTTCCTTCTTTTGGCTTTTTTGAAGTTAACCTACGGACACGTCAACAAAAATAAGGGTTTGCGCATCAATAGATAAGGTTTTGCTTATGCTGTGCGCCGTTGTGGGCCGTATGGGCGTCGCAACCACCTTTCCCGCGACAATTCAGTAACTTGGGCGAATCCCCCTTGAAAACAGGCCGGAATGCGCGCATTTAAGCGTGCGCCTACATTGGGTAGGCCGCAAACAAAGGAGACAACATGGCCAAGGAAGATACGCTCGAATTTCCCGGTGTCGTGAAGGAACTCCTGCCGAACGCGACATTTCGGGTCGAGCTTGAAAACGGCCATGAGATCATCGCACATACGGCAGGCAAGATGCGCAAGAACCGCATCCGTGTTCTGGCTGGCGACAAGGTGCAGGTCGAGATGACCCCCTATGATCTGACCAAGGGTCGGATCAACTACCGCTTCAAGTAACCCTTGTTTATTCTGGGGTCGGCAAGTCCGCGCCGCAAGGAATTGCTGGCGCAAATTGGCGTTGTGCCGGACGCAACGTGCGCCCGACATTGACGAGACCCCTGAGACCGGAGAACTGCCGCGCGCCTATTGCGCCAGAATGGCGCGTGAGAAAGTGGCTGCGGTCGATGCCGAACCAGAAGATATCGTTTTATGCGCCGATACCACCGTGGCATTGGGGCGGCGTATCCTCGGCAAACCGGCAGATTTCGATGAGGCCGAAGCGGTTTCTGCGCGCCCTGTCCGGACGCAGGCACCGGGTGATCACCGCCGTGGCGGTGCGCAGGGCGGATCGGCTCTGGGAGCGAGATGTCGTCAGTACCGTGCGGATGAAGCGCTTGTCCGAACCAGAGATCGCGACCTATTTGGCGACCGGTGACTGGCGCGGCAAGGCGGGCGGATACGGCATCCAAGGGCCAGCGGGCGCATTGATCCCTTGGATCAGCGGATCTTTCACCGGGATCGTCGGATTGCCGCTGGCCGAAACAGCGAACCTGTTGCGTGCAGCAGGATACCCAATGGAAGGAGGCCCCCGCATGAAGGGGCGCAGGATCGTTCTGGATCATCTGGGCGAACGCGAAGCGGCGGCGCTGATGGTGGACGGACAGTTGGACGATATCTTGATCGACGGCGATGCACCGCGCCCGGGCACGGTGTATCGTGCTATCGCTGACAGGCCCGTCAAGGGGCAGGGCGGTATGTTCCTCAAGACGCCTGATGGCCCGGCGTTTTTACGGCAGGTCAAAGGGTTGGCCCCGGGGCAACCGATTTTGGTGCAGGTCTCGGGCTACGCAGAGCCGGGCAAGGCCTTGCCGGTCACTCAAAAGCTACTCTTCAAGAGCCGCTATGGCATTGTCACGCCCGGATGCGCCGGGTCTGAATATCTCGCGGTCAATCAAGGACGAGAACGAGCGTGACCGCTTGCTGGAAATTGCCCACGATGCGCTCGGCGGGACAGGCTTCGGGCTGATTCTGCGATCGTGCTGCGCAGGGTGCGGATGCGGACGCGATCGCCGAAGACATCGCGAACGATGGCCGAGCTTGCCCACGCGGTGACTGGCGACACCGGATCCGAGATGGATGTTCTGGCCGAAGGCGATGGTCCGCATGTGTTGGCATGGCGCGATTGGGTGGCTTCGGCGGAGGTGGTCACACAGTCGGGCGCCTTCGAGACGCATGGTGTTTTGGATGCGTTGGATGATGTACGCGATCCGCAAGTGCCGCTTTCGAGGTGGGGGGCGCAATGATTTTTGTCGAACCGACGCGCGCTCTGGTCGCGGTTGACGTCAATACTGGTGCTGATGCGTCGCTGGCCGCCGGTATCAAAGCGAATATGGCGGCTGCGCGCGTGCTGCCGCGTGCTCTGCGGGTGCGTGGGTCTGGGCGGGCAGATCGTGCTTGATCTGGCGCCGATGCCCAAAAAGGACCGCCGCGCATTCGAAACGGCGTTGCGGCAGGCGTTCCGGGCAGACGATGTTGAAACGACACTGGTCGGCTGGACCCCGCTTGGGCACTATGAGTTGCAACGCAAACGTGCACGCTTGGCCCTCAGCGAGGTTTTGAGATGAAGTGCCCGATGTGTGACAAGCCGACTGTCCAAACATTTCGTCCGTTTTGTTCGAAACGATGCGCGGATCTGGATTTGGCGCGTTGGTTCAATGGCAGCTATGCCGTGCCGTCTACTGACCCGGAAGACATTGATGATCTGGAAAGCGCTTTGGAAGACGCGGCCCGCAAAGAGGATGCGGAAGACAAGCCGCACTAGCCGCCGCAAGGGTCTGGCTTACAGATCAAACGTCGGCAGGTGTTCAAAGGCGGCGCGCAAAGCATTGCCCCAGCCGCTTGAGATGCTTTGATACACTTCATCTTCAGCTTCAATGCGCCGTTCGAGACGAGGCTGGAACGCGTCGTTTTCATAAACCATCAGGTCAAAGGGCGGGGCGCAGGAGAGGTTCGCGCGAACCGTCGAGTCAAACGAGACCAGCAATAGTTTTACCGCATCCTCAAAGCGCATGTTCGGCTCATAGGCACGCACAAGGATCGGCTTGCCGTATTTGGTTTCCCCAATCTGAAAAAACGGAGTTTCGTCCGTAACTTCGATGAAGTTGCCCTCCGGGTAGATCATGAACATTGTCGGCGGGTGCCCTTGATCTGACCGCCAACAATGACGGTCGCCTGAAAGGACGCATCGCCTTTCTGGCCCGAGGTCGCACTTGCCTTGATGACGTCGCGCAGCCGTGCACCTACCATGCGCGCCACTTCGAACATCGAAGGGGCGTGCAGCAACGCGGGGTCGCGCCCTTCGACGGCTTTGTCACGCTCTTCCAGCAACCCCACAAGTGCTTGGGTGGTGGCGAGGTTCCCAGCCGTCATAAGGGTGATTTGCAACCGTCCCGGCACGCTCCAGCTGAACATTTTGCGCGTTTGGGAAAAGTTATCCAAGCCCGCGTTGGTGCGGGTATCGGACATGAAAACAAGCCCCTGAGTAAGTCGCAGGCCAACGCAATATGTCATGAGGGTACTTTCAGTACGCAAAAGGCTTCTGTGTTGATATTGGATTACTGCTCAATTTGCAGGGATACAATCATTGATTCCTTAGCATTCCCCAAACGCAAGCCGGAAATCGGCGCCGCCTCGCGATAATCCAACCCTGCCGCGAGCCTGACATAGCGCTCGTCCGGGCTGATACCGTTGGAAACGTCAAATCCAATCCACCCCAACCCGTCCACGTAGGCTTCGGCCCAAGCGTGGCTGGCATCCTGATCTATACGGTCGTTCATCATCAGGTATCCACTGACATATCGTGCCGGGATCCCAGCACAGCGCGCCGCAGCAACGAAGATTTGCGCGTGATCCTGACAGACACCACTGCGACCGGTCAGTGCCTCCTCGGCTGTGGTTTCGGTATAGGTCTCGCCAATTGTATAGGGCGCCGCGATCAGAATCGCCGCGGACAAAGCATGCAGGCCATTCAGAACATCATCGGCCTTGAGCACCTCAGACGACAAGGCCTTGATGGACGGACCGGGTTCCGTTGAGTGGGTGTTGGCCAGATAGTGCCAAACCGGGGCTGCTGAATGGGTCTTGCTGAGAACGCCGGCGGTGTCCATCGTCTCGACCTCGCCGGAGGCCGTAATGGCGATGCTTGTGCCCCCACGCTCGACGCTGACCAGATCAACGTGCGCCCCGTGGTGGTTCTCGTAAGAGGTTTCGATCTTGCCACCCTCGACGTGCATCGACCAGTTCAACACCTCTTGTTGACTGGTACTGTGTGGTTTCAGGCGCACCTGTTGCAACGCGTAATCCACAGGGGCGTCGTAGGTGTAGCGGGTGGTATGTGAAATCGTCAGCCGCACTGGTCTTCCATTCCTATCCGTTGAACCTATACGCCTGTTCTATCTCGGCGCCGATCTCGTTGTTGGTGCGAATGAATGTGTTGATAAAGTCATGCAAACCTTCGTCGAACACCTCCGCGACAGTCATTTTCTTAAGCTTCAGCGCCAGGTCATCGACCATATCATGACACGTGTGGCGCATCTGATACTCTTGCTCCAGATAGTGCAAGTTCTGGCTTATTTGTTTGACGCAGTACGCCAATGAGCGCGGCAACCGTTTGTCGAAGATCAGGAAATCCGCAATCGTGGACGAAGTCATTTCGTTTTCATCCAGCCAGCGGAACGATCTGTGCGCGGATACTGACCGCAAGATCATCTCCCATTGGACGTTATCGAGCGACGACCCCACGAATTGCGCGGATGGAAGCAGAGAATAGTATTTGACGTTGATGATCCGCGCCGTGTTGTCCGCGCGTTCAATAAACGTGCCAAGACGCGCAAAATCATAAATGTCGTTGCGTAACATGGTGCCATAGAGCGCGCCGCGCACCAGCGCGCTTTGCTGTCGGATCACCGCCAGCGCACCCGGAAGTTCCACTTGCGTCACGGGGGTGCTGAGCAAATCGCGCAGAGTCATCCAATTGTCGTTGATGGCCTCCCAGACTTCGGTCGTCAGAGCGGTGCGCACCAACCGCGCGTTGTCTCTGGCGGATTTGGTCACAGACAGCACGCTCGACGGATTGTCGGCGTCGCACAAAAGGTAATGCATCACTTGTGTGTCGATAAAGTCGTCGTATTTGGCCACATACCCGGCTTTGGTCCCGGACGTCGTTACAACAGATTCCCACTCCGATGCGCCATCTGTTGACCGTGTGAGGGCCATCCTGAAGCCTGCCTCCAAAAGGCGGGCTGTGTTTTCGCTCCGCTCCAAGAGCGGAACATCCAGTACAAGCCACCTGCGGTTTTGCCAAGCATATCAGTCCTCCAGCACCCAAGTGTCTTTGGTGCCGCCGCCCTGGCTGGAATTGACGACCAGTGATCCTTCGGCCAGTGCGACGCGGGTCAATCCACCGGGCGTGATCTTGACCTCTTTGGGTGCCACCAGAACAAACGGCCGCAGATCGACGTGACGGGGAGCCAATCCCTTATCCACAAAAATGGGCACTGTGGAAAGCGACAGGGTAGGCTGTGCAATGTAGTTGCCCGGACGCGCTTTGAGTTTGACGCGGAAATCTTCGATTTCCTTTTTGCTCGCTGCGGGACCAACCAGCATGCCGTATCCGCCCGAGCCGTGCACCTCTTTGACGACCAGATCCTTCAGGTTGTCGAGCACGTACTTCAGCGCATCTGGTTCGGAACACCGATGCGTCTCCACATTTTTCAGAATCGCTTTTTCGCCGGTGTAGAATTCCACGATCTCCGGCATGTAGGAATAGACCGCCTTGTCATCGGCAATGCCTGTTCCCGGGGCGTTCGGCAATGTGATGCCGCCTGCGCGGTAGACATCCATGATCCCGGGCACACCCAGCAAGCTGTCCGGGTTGAATGTCATCGGATCAATATAGTCGTCATCAATGCGGCGGTAGAGCACATCGATGATCTTGTATCCACGTGTCGTGCGCATCGCGATGCGACCGTCGACCACCCGCAGATCATGGCCTTCTACCAGCTCCGCGCCCATCTGATCGGCCAGAAAGGAATGTTCGAAGTAAGCCGAGTTGTAGATGCCCGGTGTCAGCACCGCCACAGTGGGCTTACTGCTGCAAGCCGCCGGCGCACAAGCCGCCAAAGACGCCCGCAGGTTCTTGGGGTAATCGCTGACGGGTTGAACGCGTATCTTGGAAAACAACTCGGGAAACATCTGCATCATCGTTTCACGGTTCTCCAGCATGTAGGAGACCCCGGAGGGCGTGCGCGCATTGTCTTCAAGTACAAAAAAGTCGTCTTGACCCGTGCGCACAATGTCAGTGCCCACAATATGCGTGTACACATTTCCCGGCGGGGTGAAGCCCATCATTTGCGGTACAAACGCGTCATTCTGCGCGATCAATGACCGCGGGATACGCCCGGCGCGCAGGATTTCCTGACGATTGTAGATGTCCCACAAGAACGCATTGATCGCACGCACCCGTTGTTCGATCCCGCGTGACAGCTTGATCCATTCGCGGTGCGACAAGATCCGCGGCACCAGATCGAACGGAATCAGCCGTTCTTGTGCTTCCGCTTGCCCGTAGACATTGAACGTGATGCCGGTGCGCCGAAAAAACGCTTCGGCCTCTTGAGATTTCGTGAGCAAGCGGTTGGGGTCCTGCGTATCAAACCAATCGCAATATCTGGAGTACGGATCGCGATAGCTTCCGTCCGGCCCGAGCATTTCGTCGTAGTGCTGAATTTTTCCCGTCATTCATTCACCATAGGAGGTTCGCGACCAAGCACAACCATATCGCAATCCCGATTGTGCTCGACCATTTGAAAAGGCGCAGAAAATGCCAAGGATTTGAGCAAGCTAGCCAAGGTTCGGTGCTTCTGTGCGGTCAATGCAGTTGATACATGTGTCGGCAGCATGCCAACGTCCCAGACCAGCGGTATGCTGGCAACACTCAAGAGATCAAAAAGTACACTGCGGCTCAATTTTTGCAAATCTCAACCCGCAAAAAAATCCACTGGACACCCTCGCCTCAACCTCCTAGAACCCGCTCACCCCAGCCATTCATTTGGTATCCCGTGCCCGGGTAGCTCAGGGGTAGAGCAGTGGATTGAAAATCCTCGTGTCGGTGGTTCGATTCCGCCCCCGGGCACCAATTAAACTCAATAAAATCAATATGTTGTGCGCTAGTCGGCTTATTGCGTGATGGCCCAATTTGAGCTGGGGTGGATCACTGGGGTACCAATCAGCATCTGCGGGTATCTGGGAAGCAATCTGGGAGGACGCAACCATAAGGATGGGCGCAAGGGCAGGCGGGCCGAAACCCAGTTTAGCGACGCACCGCAAGCGCCGCGGGGACGCTCCACGCATAAGACGATATAGTGGGTTTGTGGATAGCCAAACCCAAGTTTAGCGAAACGCACCGCAGCGCCGCGGAGAGTCCACTTTTAGGAAGCACGGGGGACTTGTGGAGAGCCCAAAACCTCGAATCGTCATAACGGACCGAGACATCCGCGTTGGGAGGTGGGCCCCAGCCGACCGCCACCCCCCAGCCACAGCCGACGTTGAGCGCAACATCAGGACGCCGACCACCGAAAAGGCCCGAGACCCGCAGCACCCCACGCAGCGCGCCAGCCAAGCTGACAAATGCGCGGGCGTTAGAGAGGAGAAATGAAAACAGATTGCCCAGACCCCCACACACCGCCCAGCGCGATGCCCACTGAAGATAGGCCACAGAACCGTGGGGGTGGGCCAAGGTCGACGCCACCCCCCAACCAAGCAAGGTGAGGCAACATCAGGGCGCGACACCGAAAAGGCGGACCCGCAACCCACGCGGGCCAGCCAGCCAGAATTGACGGGGGTAAGGAGGAAAATGAACAGATGCGACCCCAACACGAGGGAGGAGGGAACAGAGGGCGGGGGGGGGTGGGGGGGAGGGGGAAAGAGAGAGGGGGGGGCGGGGACAAGACCAAGCGGGGGTGGGGCGAGGGGGACCCGGGGGGGAAAAGGGGGAGGAGGAGTAATGTATTGCAGCTGCGGCGAGGTCGCCAGGAGGCGGGCAAGGGGTGGACGATCGTCAGGGCGTGGAGATGGGTTGAAGCGCGCGATGGGAGGGGTGTAGGGGGGGGGGGGGGGGGGGGGGGGGAGAGGCAGGTGTCTCCCTCTGTGGCGGTGGTGGCGGGGTGGCGCGGCCCCTCTCGGGGCCGGGCGGCTTCTTGGGGGGGGAGAGGAGCAGCGCGGGTGTTGAGGGTGAAGGTGGAAGCGGAGGCGTGCGGGGACGCGGGGGGGGACCCCTACAGCGTCCTTGGTTGGGGTGGCCTTTCGGCCTTGGGGTTTTGGTGAAGGTTTGGTGACCTACCGACATGGACCGAGCTTTTCTCCCTTGGTCCAGGTGACAGCCTGTTTTTCGACGCAGACGCGCCCCACGGGCCGGAATCACTTACAAAACTGCCAGCACGATATCTATCGATCATCTGTTACTCGCAGGAATGATAGCTGCCAAAAATTTCCCTGTAGGAATAAAATATTCTCTTAAGTAGATTTTGGCTCGACAGGGTCGGTGCTGAAGCTAGGCTTCCCGAAAATCGGTTGGGGCGGATATGTGCGGAATCGTAGGTCTATTTCTAAAGGATAAGCAAATGCAGCCTCAACTGGGTGCATTGCTGACCGATATGCTGGTCACCATGTCCGATCGGGGGCCGGACAGCGCTGGTATCGCAGTCTACAGAGAGGCGGCCGAGGGGTTTGTAAAGATAACCGTGCAATCGGCAAACCCGACAGAGGATTTCGCGGCCCTCCAAGAGGACACAGACATCGAATTCGAAGTGATCGACACACATGCGATCCTGACCGTCCCATCCAACACGGTCACAGAAGTTCTGGCACATATGGCGCACGCGCATCCCGGTTTGCGCGTGATGTCACGTGGCGCCGCGATCGAAATCTACAAAGAGGTTGGTATGCCGCAATCCGTTGCAGACCGCTTTGATATTCCAACATTGTCGGGCAGCCATGGAATTGGGCATACGCGTATGGCCACGGAAAGCGCGGTGACGACCCTCGGAGCGCATCCGTTTTCGACCGGTGCTGATCAGTGCCTCGTGCACAACGGATCTCTGTCCAATCACAATCGCCTGCGGCGCCAACTGGCGCGCCGGGGCACGCACGTCCAAACCGAGAACGACACCGAGGTTGCCGCTGCTTACCTTACCTATCGCATGGAACAGGGCGACAATCTGGGCGAAGCACTGGAGGCCGGACTGGTCGATCTCGACGGGTTCTATACCTTCGTCGTGGGCACCAAGAACGGGTTTGGCGTTCTACGCGATCCGATTGCCTGCAAACCCGCCGTGCTGGCCGAGACCGAGCAATACGTTGCCTTCGGGTCTGAATATCGCGCTCTGGTGAACCTGCCTGGCATCGGGCATGCGAACGTGTGGGAACCCGAGCCCGCCACCGTCTATTTCTGGAGCCATTGATGGAGCTATTGGACCTCAAGACCCAGTCCCTGCGCGAAGTGACCGCCACTGTGCAAGCGCAGGACCTCCAACCGAAGCAAACCCAGTGGGCGATCCTCACCCCAAAAGGGGCGCATGCAATTGCCTGCGGCCTGGATGCTGAAATTGACGTCACTGTGAAAGGGACCACCGGTTACTACTGCGGCGGAATGAACAAGCACGCAACGATCCACGTGACAGGCTCGGTCGGCCCGGGCGTCGGCGAAAACATGATGTCCGGCAAGGTCGTGATCGAGGGTAACGCCAGCCAATACGCGGGCGCAACGGGCCACGGAGGCCTGCTGGTGATCAAGGGAAACGCCTCCAGCCGATGCGGAATATCCATGAAGGGGATCGACATCGTCGTGCACGGCAACATTGGCCACATGAGTGCGTTCATGGCACAATCCGGTACACTGGTTGTTTGCGGTAATGCAGGCGATGCCTTGGGCGACAGCATTTATGAAGCGCAGCTTTTCGTGCGCGGCTCGGTCGCCTCGCTGGGTGCAGATTGCATCGAAAAGGAGATGCGGCCCGAGCATATCGCCAAACTCGTGGAATTGTTAAAGGCCGCTAAATGCGATGCCGACCCGTCTGAGTTTCGCCGCTACGGTTCTGCCAGGCAGCTCTACAATTTTGATATCGACAATGCGGGAACATATTGATGGATCAGACACCCAAGACGCACCCAGTAAAGCCTTGGACGTTTGACGATTATACAACGTCGTACATCCGGCGAGCGGCTGCCACAGGAATTTGTATTCGCGGTGGCGCAGCGAAACGGCGTGTTCCGCATTTTGACGATTTGCACTGTTTGGAGCGCGTCCGTGTCGCGGTGATACCTTGGAGGATATCGCGAGGCGTGTGGGACAAATGTTACCCTCGGCAACGCGCTTTGCCGAAAAGCCGCTTGAGCTCGACATCCCTATCACGATCACGCGCTGCAGTGCGTGCGCGTCGCCGATCCGTCGTCGACCGCCGTGCATGTGTCCGCCCCTGTGCGCGCGGGCGCCTGCTCCAGGAGACCTATTGCTTCGAGACCGCGTGACGCGCACGTGGCCGGGCGACGCGCGCGTGCTCGAGCCCTGTCACCCCGTGCCGCGACAGCAGCGCCCGCCCTCAGCGACCGTGCGCGGCGCCCGCAGGAACGTGGTGACCGCGAACACGCCGGGCGCTCGCCACCCGCCGTCGGTGAGCCGCTCGGTCGCGAATCAGCCGGAGGTGCACCCGGCTCCACTCCGTCCGCAGCTCCGAGCCCCGGAGCCTCTTCCTCGAGGCGACGGCGCTCACCGCATGAGCGAACGCGAGCGGAGCGCGCGCCCGAACCCTGTTCGGGCGGGCGGCCTCGGGAGAAGACCGCGGCGTCTCGGACCACCCCGCGCGGCTGACGTTCCACCAGGCGGCGTCGACCACGAAGCGCGGGGCCGTCCACTCCTCGTCGTAAACCACGAGGCGCCGCTCCTCCCTGCGCACCATGGCCTGTCGCGCCCACCCTTGAACACCGCGTACATCAGCACGCGCTCGTCGAAGCAGTGCCCGAGCCCGCGCGGCTATGCGCATCGCCTCGGGCATGCGTCGCAGCGCGTAGCGCGTGTGACCGAAGGCGACCCGGAGCGCCGCGTCTTCCGTGGGCCAGCGCCGCCGTGGCCTGGTCGAGCAGGCGCCCGAGCTGACGGCGCCCTGGGCGTCGTCGAGGCCCTCGATGACCCCGAGCCTCCCGCCGCGTTGGCGAGCCCCTCGAACTCGACCGCGGCGCTCATCCATCCTGCCCACGCCCTCTCGAGCAGCGTCGCACGCGTCGGGGCAGCGGCGTTCATCGGCGCACGAATTCGCACAAAACGGCCGACACGACACCGATTCGCGTTACCGAGCGCCAGAAGGTGGTCGATTTGGTCGCTTTTGACGTTGCGCGTCGGGAAGGCTGAGCCCAGGGACTCGGCCAGACGGCGCCGCGCCTGGCGTCGCGAAGCTTGGACCGACTCAGGAGGAATCGATGAAGACGAAGACGACGTATGGAGCGCTCGTGGCCGTACCGCTACTCGCGCTAGCGCTGGTGGGATGTGACGACGAGACGCCGATGGACGCACGCCGCGGTCGAGGACGACGCGGGCATGGTGATGGGCAACTCGATCGCGGATCGCATCGGCGGACGAGCTACTCGATGCTCGTCGAGGCGGCGGAGATCCGCGGAGCTGAAGGGCCTGCTCGCCTCGCCCGGCGACTTCACGGTGTTCGCGCCCACAACGAGGCGTTCATGGCCTCGGGCATGCGACGCTTCGAGGGGCTCGCAGCAGCGGTTCGCGGCATCCTCACCTACCACGCGATCTCCGGCCAGCGCCTTGCCTCGACCGACCTGACCGACGGGCCGGTGACCACCGCGGCCATGCTCACCCTCTTCATCGACACCAGCGATGGCGTGCGCATCAACGGCGGCTCGGGCGCGATGGGCGCCAACGTGGTGACCGCGGACATCCAGGCCGACAACGGCGTCATCCACGTCATCGACCGCATCTCGCCCCGCCGACCATCCCGGCGCTCGCGACCTACGGCGGGCTCACCGGCCTGCTTGGCGGCGCGATCGGCGCGGCCTCGGATCTCGGGGACGGAACGTCGGTCGCCGAGGCGCTCTCCGCCGAGGCCTACACGGTCTTCCGCCCACCAACGCCGCCTTCGACGCGCTCACCGAGACGCCCGACGCCGACACCCTGCGCGACGTGCTGCTCTACCACGTGCTCGGTGAGCGCGTGCTCAGCGCTGCCGGGCTCCGCAGAACACCCTGCTCGAGGCGAGCTACACGGCGAGAACGTCACCGTGCTCTTCGACGGCGCGACCATCAATGGCGTGACCATCTCGGTCACCGACCTGCGCGCCACCAACGGCGTCGTGTACCCATCGACGCGGTGCTCCTGCCGCCGGACGTGCCCACCATGGCGGGCATCGCGGGGCTCTCGGAGTCTTCGTCACGGCGGTGGGCGCCAACCTCCGACCTCGGCGACGGCACCTCGGTGCTCGAGGCGCTCAGGCCGAGGGCCCTTCGCCGTGTTCGCTCCGACCGACGCCGCCTTCGGCGCGCTCACCGAGACGCCCGACGCCGGCACCCTGCGCGACGTGCTGCTCTACCACGTGCTCGGCGCGGCGGTCGGCTCGGACGCCATCCCCGGCCAGGCCGACACGCTGCTCGAGAACGAGTACGGCAAGCGTCACGGTGCTCTTCGACACCAGCAGCGCGGGCGCGACCATCAACGGCGTGACCATCAGCGCCACCGACATCAACACCACCAACGGCGTGGTGCACGTCATCGACGCGCGGTGCTCGTTGCCCCCGAACGTGGTGGACATGGCCGGCATCGCCGAGCTCAGCGAAGCCTCGCCACCGCGGTCGGCGCGGCGGCCAACCTCGGCGACGGCACCGCCGTGGTCGACGCGCTGCAGGCGCCAGGCGCCCTACACCGTCTTCGCCCTGCAACGACGCCTTCGGCCGCGCCCCGGCCGGCCTCACCGCCGAGCAGCTGCGCGACGTGCTCCTCCTTCACGTGTCGACGCAGGGCAGCCCCGTGCTCTCGACGGGCATCCCGGCCAGCGCCGGCTCGCTGCTCGGGCAGGACCTGACCTTCGACACCACGACCACTCCGCCCACCGTCGCGGGCCCCCGCGAACACCGGCAACGCTGGCTGCGGACATCGTGATGGTGGACATCAACGTCACCAACGGCGTCATCCACGTCATCAGCGAGGTCGTCCTCCCGGCCTCTGATCCTCCGTTCCCATTCGGGCCGCCCCGCGTTCATCGCGGGAGTTCGAACCTCTGGAGGTTCGTTGCGTTCGCTCTGCGCGGTGCGTACCCTGGAGGCGTGCGCGCCCCGGTGCTCCCCCTCCCCGCTGGAAGATCCGTCGGCTGGTCGTGATCTCCACGATCGGCCTCGGCGCGTTGCTCTTCGCGAGCACCGGGCGACCCGACGCCTGCGCGGACGTGGGACGCTAGCACCACGTGCACGGCTGCTGTCAGCTCGCGAGCGAGACGCGGTGGACCGGCCCGAACGGCGATTGCTGCGACTACGGCGCGGTGGATGCCCGCGACCCCGGCGCGAGCAGCGCGAGCCTGGCCGTCGCGCCGGCCGCCTTCCTGCGCGCGCCGCGCCCCGCCACCGACGTCCCGCCCCCCGCCCGACGGATGGCTGGCGCACGGCGGCGATCCCCGAGCGGCCACCGGACCGCGCGCTCAGGACGACCGTTCTTCTGATCTGAGGCGACCGAGCCGTGCAGCAGGAAACGGGCGGCACCGGCTCGGCGCGACCTCGCGCTCCGCCCGCCACCCTCCGAGGCGACTCGCTCCACCGGCTCGCGCCGGGCGTCCGCTCCCCGACGACCTCGACCGTCGCACGTCCGTCGTGCGCGGCTACGCCCGCCTCGGAGTCCGCCATGAAGCGATCTGTGTTCGGTTCTGATGATGCCTGCTGCCCGCGTGCGCCGCGCTCCTGCTCGAGGCCTGCGGGGCGCTACGAAGACCACGTCCGCCGCGATCTCGACGAGCGCGAGGAGGCGCCTGCACCTCGACGAGGGCGAGGCCGAGGCTCCGCCGATCGACGGAACGCTCGCGAGCTACGTCGCCCGGGCGCTCGCCGACAGCCCCGAGCTGCGCGAGAGCTACGAGCGCTGGCGCGCCGCGACCCTGCGGATCGGCCCCGCGCGTCGGCCGCCCGAGCCGATGGTGACTACCGCCTTCTACGCGTCCCCGGTGCAGACGCGGGTCGGGCCGCAGCGCCACCGGCTCGAAGTGCGCCAGGAGATTCCCCTGGCCGACCCGCCTCACCCGCCGCCGACGCGCCAGTCCCCCCGCGGCGCGCAGCTACTCGAGGCGCGCGGTCGCGATCCGCGCGGTCGTCGCGGACGCGTGGTGGGAGCTGTGGCGGGTCCGCCACGATCGAGCCGTGCGCGCCGGGCAGCTCGCGCTGCTCACGGGGGTGGCCGAGAACCTGCGCGGCCACCTCGAGGTCGGGCACGGCCAGCTCGCCGACCTCGCGCCGGTGGAGCTGTCGCGCGCACGCCTCGAGGACGAAGCCTCGCGGCCGACGACGAGCGTGAGCGGCGCGCGGTGGCGGCGGTGCTGCGCGCGGCGGTGGGCCTGACCCCCGAGGACCCCGGCGCCGACCGCGAGCGCCGAACGAAGCGCGGCGCTGCCGCGAAGCGGCCGAAGCCGAGTTCACCGAACGATCAGCGCGAGCCACGCCTGTTCCTGTCGTCGTTCCCGCCGGCGCGGAGGCGAAGCGCGGCGCAGGCCTGGCGCGATCGAGGCCGACCGCTTCCCGCGCTTCGTGCTCGGGCTCGACTGGATCGAGACGGGCGAGGCGGCGATGCCCACCGCGGGCAGCGGACGACGACGCCGATCGTGAGCGTCGGGGTCTCGGTGCCGCTGTGGCAGGGCGCGTACGAGGACGCGCAGCGGGCGGCCGAGGCTGACGGCGCGGCGAGGAGCGCGCGGCCGGCGAGGCGGCGGAGCGCGCGCTCGCGTTCGGCCCGCTCGCCGAGGCGCTGAGCCGCGCGGGACAGCCAGCAGCCTGCGCACCCTGCGCCGCTCGCTCCTGCCGCGGGCCATCGGCGCCTACGAAGCGGTGCTCGGGGCGCAGGCCGCGGGAGGCGCGCCGGTGGCGATGGTGCTGCTCGCGCAGCGAGACCTGCAGGAGCTCGCCTTCGCCGAGCGCGGGCGCGCGGGACGGGCGCGCCTGGGCGGCTCGAGCGCGCGGTCGGCAGCCCCGTCGAGGCGGTCGTCGACGACGCCGTGGGCGCGGGCGGCGAGGCCGGCGCGGAGCGGTTCGAGCACGAGGAGCCGCCCCCCCAGCGCCGGGCTCAGCAAT
>CALNXN010000012.1:0-91034 GCA_942490645.1 uncultured Alphaproteobacteria bacterium
AGTTTTTTGCCATTCTGGTCGAAAAGTCCGGACTGCCCGACAGCGAGTTGAGCGACCAGAACGACGCGCAAACATGGGCTGGGAAATCTGCACGGTATGCTGAGCTGTTTGCGACGAAAACACGCGATGAATGGGCCGCGATTTTCGAAGGCACCGACGCCTGCGTAGCACCGATCTTGAGCTTTTCCGAAGCGCGGGTTCATCCGGTGAACACGGCCCGCGGGGTCTTTGATGAGGTGGACGGCGTGACACAGGCCGCCCCGGCTCCGCGGTTTAGTCGCAGCACACCGCGCGCGCCTGCACCACCTTTGCCGACGGGGGGCGACACGGATGCAGTTTTGGCCGCATTGGGAATGGATGCCAGCGAAATTACCGCCCTGCGGGAAGCCGGGGTTTTGACGTGACGGCCCAGCTTGTGCTTAGACTTCAGCACCAATCGAAGCCACGTATGCAACCATTGGAGCCATCGACATGACCGTTTTGATCGCAGGGGCGGGTATCGCGGGGCTGAGCCTTGGGCTGACGCTGCATCAAATCGGGGTGCCCTTTCGCATTTTCGAATCCGTGTCACAGATCAGACCAATGGGCGTGGGCATCAACCTGCAACCCAACGCGGTGCGCGAATTGTTCGATCTCGGGTTGCAAGACGACCTCGACAAAATCGGCGTACGCACCAAAAGCTATGGATTTTATACCAAAAAGGGACTGGAAATCTGGTCAGAGCCGCGCGGCACATGGGCAGGGTACGCTTGGCCGCAGTTTTCGATCCATCGCGGCAAGCTTCAAATGTTGCTCTATGACACGTTGGTTGCGCGCGCGGGGCCAGACGTGATCGAAACCAGCCACCGTGCCACCGGATTTTCAAACAATGGCGACACGGCCCTGTTGCATCTGCAAACGCCAGACGGACCCAAAGAAGCGGCTGGAGATCTGATCATTGCCGCAGACGGCATCCATTCCGCACTGCGCCATCAGATGTACCCCAACGAAGGGCCGCCGATCTGGGGCGGGGCAATACTGTGGCGCGCGACCACCCAGGCCAAGCCGTTTCTGGACGGATCTGCGATGGTATTGGCAGGACATGACAGCCAACGGATCGTGGCCTACCCGATCTCTGCCCCGGACCCGGTGACCGGACTGGCGCAGATGAATTGGATCGCCGAATTGCGTGTGGACCCCGCGCAGGGTTGGCGCAAGGAGGACTGGAACCGCGCAGCCGACAAAGCGGATTTCCTGCCGGCGTTCAAAGACTGGACGTTTGATTGGCTGGATGTGCCTGCCCTGATCCAGGGCGCGACCGAGGTTTTTGAATATCCGATGGTGGACCGCGACCCGGTGGAGCAGTGGACTGAGGGGCGCGTGACGCTGATGGGCGACGCGGCCCATCCGACCTATCCCGTTGGATCAAACGGGGCCAGTCAGGCAATTGTCGATGCACGGGTGATCGGTGCGGCGATCCTGAAGGACGGGCTGACGCCTACCGCGCTGAACGCCTATGAAGACGTAATCCGCCCGCGCACGCGAAATGTGATCCTTGCCAATCGCGGGGCGGGGCCGGATGCTGTGCTGCAACAGGTCGAAGATCTGAGCGGCGGCCAATTTGACGACATCGAAGCGGTCATTCCGAAGGTCCAGCTGGCAGCCCATGCGCTGCATTACAAAAAGCTGGCGGGGTTCGACCCGGAAACACTCAATGCAGAAGGTCCATTGATCGGGCCAATAAAGGCATAGCGCATGACACGGATTGCAGTTGTAACAGGGGCCGCGGGCGGTTTGGGCCGCGCGATCACGAAACGGTTGATCCAAGACGGATTGCATGTCGTTGGGCTGGATCTTGACGCGGATGGTCTGGCGCAAATGACGCAGGATGGATTTGAGGCGCGACCCGTCGATCTGACCGACCCTGACGCGATCCGCGAGGTGTTTCAACAGATCAGCAGCGTGCATGGCGGCGTGGATGCTTTGGTCAACAATGCGGGCACCTGTTTCATGTCAGATTTTCCGGACATCCCCGCAGATGAATTTGAAAAGCAGATGGCGCTGAATTTTTCAGGGGCGTTTCACTGCTGTCAGGCGGCGATCAAGCTGATGATGGGGCGCGACGGCGTGCGCAAGATCGTCAATATTTCATCCAACGGGGCGTATAATTTCGATGTGTTCGACCCACCGCATTATCGCGCGTCCAAGGCCGCCCTCGACACGCTGACCAAGGATCTTGCACGGCGCTATGCGCGCGACAAAATCGCGGTGAACTCCATTGCGCCTGCCATGACCGAAACACCGCTATTTGGTGTGCTGAGCCAAGAGGTACTGGATGCAGCCATCGCACAGATGCCGCATGGACGCGCGATGCAGCCTTCGGAGATTGCGGATTGGGTCGGGTTTCTGATCTCATCCGCCGGAGATGTGTCGAGCGGGAATGTGATCATCTTAAATCAGGGGCGCGACGTGCGCTGAGCCTTAGCGGTACCATCGCGGTGCTTTGCGCAGCGTGGGCCATTGTTCAGGGCTATGGCCAAAGATGACAAAGGCATCACGATCCTGCGCGAGCTGCATTAGGCGCGCACCGTGATGAATGGCCAGACCTTCATCCCAAGAGCCTGCGAATTTCTCGTCAATCTCCGCCGCACGACTGATCGCGTCAGATGTCAAAAGCACCGGGCCCGTGTCCGGCAAATCCACCACGAATGCGAGCTGACCGGGGGCATGACCGGGGGTGAGCAGCACCTCAAAACCAGGCCCCAAAGTCAGATCATCGGTCACGAGGTGATACGCGCGGTCGGGCCATTCCATCGCCTGTTTTCCCGACCAATAGAGCGGGCGGGGCAGGGCGCGTTCGGCCTCCGCAATCAAGATAGGCACATCCGGAAAGCCATCCATGAACCCCACGTGATCGATATGCGTGTGGCTTTGGATCATCAGGGTGATGTCGGGTGCCGCCAGACCCAGCAACGCCAATTGTGCAGGCGCAAGGTTGTCCGGCGTGATCGACAAAACGCGCCCAAAACTGCCTAGGTCATCCTCTTGCGTCGCGGCCGCTGCATCGTCGGCGTATTTTGCGGGAAACCCGGTGTCGATCAACACCCGTTCATCTGCATCAGTTTCGATCAGAAAACCGCAAATCCCGATGACGCGCCCGTTGGCATGCACCTGAAACAGGCCATAGTCCAAAACCGCCAGCCCGATTGGCCTGCCTTTCAAGAGGGGTTGCATAACGCCGCACGAGCCTTTCTGTTGCCAAGTGAACGGTGACGGAAGGTCGGGATGAAAGTCAAGATACACAGGCTGTTTCAATATTTGCTGGACAGCACCCAAGCCGACCCCGAAGCCATCGTGGGGTTTTCACTGTCCGCGTCCCCGCGTTTGGGGGACTACCTGAATGATCTTGATCCGAACCTGTCGCTGGATTGGAACGGGCGCGATTTTCGCGGGTTACCGGAATTGCGCGCACATGTGTTGGAACAGGCCGGGGTGTCGGGCGATCTGAAGCCATCCGATGTACTGATCACAGCGGGTGCGGCGGAGGCCAACTACCTCGCAATCATGCAACTGTTGCAGCCGGGTGACGACATCGTCGTGGAAAGCCCCGGCTGGCCACAGGCCGAGGTGCTGGCCAAAGCCGTGGGCGCAAACATCGTGCGCGTCAAGCGGCGCGAGGATGACAACTGGCAACTGCCTTTGGATGATCTGGCCAAAGCCGTCACCGCGAAAACACGTCTGATTTTTCTGAGCAATCCCAACAATCCAACCGGACAGATGCTGAACGAGATAGCACTGAAAGAGATCGTCCAGATTGCCGATTCTGTCGGTGCGTGGCTGTTGGTCGATGAAGTTTATGCTGGGTTGGAATGGGATGGCCCACGCGCGCCATCGATCGCCGGTCTGTATGCGCGCGGGATCACGACGGGGTCTGTGTCCAAGGCGCTGGGGCTGCAGGGTTTACGCACCGGCTGGTTGATATGTCCTGACCCGGACTTGGTCATGGACGCGGTTATTCTGCGCGAAAGTTCAAGCGAAATCATGAACATAATGGGCGAAGTGATTGCCGAGGTCGCGTTGCGATCAGGCAGGTATGCCTCCGACATCAGCCGCGCGCGGGCGGAGGGGCGCGTCAATCTGCACAAGATGAACACATGGGTTGATGCACAACCGGGTCTGTCATGGGTGCCGCCGCAGGCTGGGCTGATCGGTCTGGCGCGGCTGCCTGATGACATTGACAGCGACGCCTTTGCAAAGCGGCTGCTGCAAGAGCCGTACCGTACGTTCTTACTGCCCGGCAGCGCCTATGATGAAGCGCAGCACATTCGGCTTGGCGTGGGCGGTGGTGCTTCGGTGAACCTGCAAATGGGACTGGATCGTGTGGCTCAGGCATTGGCCGACTGGCAGGCCTAGCGCAGCCCTTCACGTGCGATAAGGCGCGTCAGGTCCAGCACGATCTGGCCGCGCGCTGCGGCGACAGCCTGCGGGCCACCTGCCGGATCATACCCCACCGCCAGATCAAAAAGGCCGGACCGCTCGCGCCGCCCATCAGACACCCCGACAAAATACTGTCCGGATGCTCTGAATCGCCCATCTGGCCCTGCGATCAGGCTCTCGAACCTTACATCAAGACGGGCGTCGGGAAAGGCTTCGAACGGCCACGGCTCTGAAGCGACACGCGCACCAGTCAGGCGCGCCAGATTGCGGCTGATCTCAAGCGCCACGGCCCGTTCGGGCGCATCGGCCCAAAGCACAGCGCCATCGCTGACCAAACGCCCGCTGGCATCCAGGACCGTGATTTCATCGGCAGCGGCATAAGCAGGCAAGGAGATGTCGCGCACCTCGACGGCCCGAAATGCAATGCGTTGCGTGTCCGTCACAGCCGGTGGCGTTACAGCGAACCTATCCGGATTACCCGCACAGGCCATCAGCATCGAGAAAGCCGCCAACATCGCAAATAGTTTCATTTCACCGTCCTCGAATTAGGGCGCTGGGGTTGCGTTCCAGCATACGCGCCAATGACGTTATAGCGTCAGCGGCCTTGGACAAATCGCGTAACGCAGCCTGCGCGTCACGGCTGATCACATCGCCTTTGTTGTAGCCTGCAATCGTGGCACTGGCCTGATCCAGAACGCGGGTGATCCGGTCAACCAAAGCGGGCAGATCCTGTGTGGAAACGGCCACCGCATCCGCCGCCGAACGGGTTGATGCGAGTGTTGCGTTCACGTTCTCGACCGCACCGCCCGCCCGCAATTCCGAGAGCGTCGCGTTGATTTCCTGCAATGCGGCACCCAGAGAAGCAGGCAATTCCTGCGCAGCTGGCGTGCCGATCACCGCATCCGCAGAGGCTGCCAGTTTGGTCAACTCTTGCGTCAAGTCGGTCAGCGGCAAGCTTTCGGCCTTGGCGGCCACGGCCTGCAATTGCGTGATCAGATCCGGGACACCTGCGACCGCACCGCCAACAGTTTCTGCCGCCTCCGTTGCGCTGTCCACAGCGGCAACAAGGCGCGCGACAACCTGTTGCTGTTCAATCTCGCTCAGCACTGTTTCGATACGCCCGAGGGCTGCGTTCAAGGTCGCGGGGATGGCCTGAACGTCCTGCGATGTCACAATCCCGCGCACGTCACCGAGAAGGCCACGCAAATCCTGCGGGGTTTCACGCAAGTCCGGGTCAGAGACGAATGCCTCGGCGCTGTCGAGAAATTCGATCGCACTGTCGAGCAGTTTTTCGATGGGCAAGTTATTGATACGGCTGATCACCCCCTCGACCGTGGCCCCTGCATCCGACACTTCGCTTTGCGTGGCGGGCAGGCGGGGCAGGGTACCATCAGATTGTGCGATCGTTTCAAGCGGCGCATCCGCGACCTCGACAAATTCGACCTTGAGACCACCTGTCAGCAAACTGCCAGACGCCAGCCGCGCGCGTAGCCCTTCGGCGACACGGGAGGTCAGAAATGCAAGTGCGGCCTCGGGAGAGACAGTCTCTTGCAGCCCAAGCCGCGCGGGTTGCAACTCCAACACAGCGTTCAATCGCACCCGGTTGTCGCCAAACGCATCCGGGTCAACGATGCCGGAAACGCTGCTGACGGTGCCGATCTGCAAGCCGCTTAGTTCCACGGCAGACCCGATGGCAAGGCCTGCGATGTTGTCGTCAAACACGACCCGCACATCCAAAGTTTCGACTTCGGAAGCGTTGAACACGCTGTTGCGCGCGGATGGTTGATCTGCAAAGACCTCAAACACCGTACCATCGGGCACGGTCCGCCCCCCCGACACAAAGGTATCAAACGTCAGCCCACCGCCCAGCAAGGCCGCGACGGAGGAGAAGTCGATCTCCGCCCCTTGCGGACCGATGGAGACGCTGAAACCGGAGCTGTCCCAAAAGCGTGTCGATGCGGTGATCAGATCCCCGTGCGGGGCGAAAATGATCGCTTCGGCAATGGCGAAGTTGCCACCCGGTGCGATCCGGGCCGTGCCCACGCGGCCCACTTCGATGCCGCGATAGGTGATGGGCGAGTTATCCGTCAGACTGCCGCCCGGCGTGGTGCGCAGCGCGATTTGCAGACCTTCCAGACCCGGCCTAAACAAGGGCGGCTCCTCCGCTCCTTTGAAACGGTCGCTGGGTTGGCCAATCTCGCCATCCCACGTGCCTTCGATAAAAACACCGCTCAGCACGGTATCCAGACCGGTCACGCCACGCGCTGTCAATTCAGGGCGCACCACCCAAAACGTGGAACCGGTATCCACGTAAGGTGCTACGTCCTTGTTGACCCGCACACGCGCCAGAATGCCATCCAACCCTTCGGTGAAATCCACCTCCTCGACAACGCCGACACCGATGTCGCGAAATCGCAGTTCCGTTTCTCGCGCCGTAATGCCTGCGCCATTTTCAAACTCGATCGTGATCAAGGGTCCACGGGCGTTATAGGATTGCCACGCCACACCCAATGCGATCACCAGGGCCAGGATCGGAATAATCCAGACAATGGACGCACCGCTCAGCCCGCCGCCGCGTTGCGGCTCGATCTGAACTGGGGGTGGGGTGTCTGTCATGTGTTGTCCTTTTTCGCGGCAAGCGCCTGTGCATCCCAGATCATCCGGCTGTCAAAAGCCTGCGCCGAGAGCATCGTGAATATGACAGACAGGGCAAAGAACAGACTTGCAAGGCCCGGATTGACGGCCGCCAGAGCATTCAGTTGAACCAGAGACGACAAGATCGCAACCACAAAGATATCGATCATCGACCATCGTCCGATATATTCGACGACCTCATACAGCATCTGACGGCGCGGGTTTGACACCACGGAGGGGCGTTTGACCGAGATCGCGAGAAAGGCAATCGCCAGAAACTTGCCCACCGGGATGGCAACGCTGGCCAGCAGAATGATCAGCGCAATGCCCCATGACCCGTGATGGATCAACTCAATCGCACCACCGACGATGGTGTCTTCTTGTACCGTGAAAAGCGTGCGCGTGCGCAGCATTGGGTACACATTGGCCGGCACGTAGCACATCAGACCAACCAGCCAGAAGGCCCAGACCCTTTGCAGGCTTTTGGTATCGCGCGATTTCAGACGCTTGCCGCAGCGACCACAGTGCACTGTACCAAGCGGCCACACCGCCGTGCATCGACGGCAGGCAACGACACCTGCCTCGCGGGCGCTGCGTATTGCTGTCATCTGTCCAATGCGTTCCACACCGACCACCTGCACATCACACGGTCTTGCACGACCACCAACACCACCAAAACGGCAAACATCCAGAACGCCGGGCCGAACTCCACATCTGCCAGATCGCTGATTTTAACCAATGCAACCGCGCAACCGATGGCAAAGATTTCAGCCATAGACCATGGCCGCAACGCTTCTGCCAAGCGGAACGCCGCTTTGGCACCTCGGGCGGGGGGCTTGTCGAGAACCAACGGGATCAAAACATAAAGCGACAAGAGCATCCGCGTGAGAGGCACAAAGACGATCAGCGCCGCGGTTGTCAGGGCCAGCACCACCAAGGGGCCGTCACTGAACGCAAGGGCTGCGTCCAGAATTGAGACGGAGTTATGCGCCGCCAGCGTTTGAATTGTCAGGAACGGAAAAACGGTCGCCGCAATGATCAGCACGACCGCGGCCAGTGCCACGGCTATGATCTGCATCCCGGCTTTGCGACGCGGTGTGATCAAAACGGTGTGGCACCGTTGGCAAACCGCTTTTTCACCATGCCCGGGTTTTTCCAACGCATAGACCGCATCGCACTGCGGGCAGACGATCAGATCATTTCGTGGAATCGCGGGTTTGGACTGGCTCATGAACTTGAATTACACGGTATTGCACCGAACCAACATGGCTGTTGAGAACACATTTAGGCGGAACACCGTCAGATGGGCGATTTCGACGTATTTTTCGGACATACGACCGTAAATGCATGTCTGGTTTCGGTGCTGGGAATTCGGCTCATTCCAGAATTACATAACATAATCATGATTATCATCTTTCTGCGACAGGCTTCGATCCACGGCTTGCCCTTGTTGTTTTCTCGGTCCAACATCAGGCCAAACATGGGAGGAATAAAATGACATTTGCAAAAGCACTGGGCCTGATCGCTGCGGCGGCTCTGACGATCTCAACGCCGGCTTGGGCCGAAACGCGGATCACCTACAAATCAGCCAAAACAGGCTCGTCCTATTATCAGATGGCGGTCCAGATCGCTGAAGCGATGAAGGCTGGCACCGATGGAAGCGTGTCCGTGACGGTCGAAGAAAGCCAAGGGTCGGTTCAGAACGTCATGGAAGTACGCGCGCGCGGCGGTGACTATGTGTTTACCACCCCGCCCGCTCTTGTCGGGTTGGCGCAGGGCGGCAAGGCGATGTTCGAGGGCAAGGGTGATCCGGCCTTTGACGACATTCGCGCGCTTTTTCCGATCCCGTCGCTGACGATGCATTTCGTAATGTCGGAGGCCAGCGGCGTGTCCAGTTTTGCCGATATGGAAGGCAAGACGATCCTGCTGGGTTCAGGGTCTTTTGGTGCGCGTGAAGGAGCCAAATACATCGGCCTTTTTGGGTTGGAGGGCAAAGTCACAATCGCTGATTCCGAGCTGTCAAACGCCGTGAATGCACTGAAGAACGGCCAGATTGACGGGTTCGTAACGGCGGGCTCCTACCCTGCGCCCAACGTTATCGAGGCGGCCGCCTCGACCGGGGTGAAAGTGCTGTCCTTGTCCCCCGATCAGGTTGCGGAAACCAAGCGCACCGAGCTGGTGATCCCAGCGGGCACCTATGCCGGTCAGGCCGAAGACATCACCACCACATCCCTGCCAGTTGTCGCCTACACCACATCGAAAATGGATGATGACACGGCCTATCTGCTGACCAAAACCTACTGGGAAACCAAAGCGGATATGGCGGGCGACGCAGCATGGTGGGCTGGTGTGTCCACGGACATGCTCAGCAACATCACCACTGCCATTCACCCAGGTGCGATCCGCTACTACAAGGAAATCGGTGCGGCACTGAACGACGCGCATATGTGATGCAAACGTCCTGCTCCGGTTGGAGCGGGACTCCCAATCCAAAGGCTGACGAATGGATGATCTGCCAGCGCGCCGCGTCTGGATAGCACTTGGTGCGCTGGTCGTGGCGTTTCACATCGGGCTGATCTTTTCGGGGCTGGTGCCCAATCTGGTTGCGCGTCCCCTGCATATGGCGCTGGTGCTACCGTGGGTGTTTGTCTTCGGCGCGGCCACCCGGTTCGCCTTCTGGAGCGGTGGGTTGATCTGCGCCATCGGGATCGCGGGTTGCCTCTGGATCGCGTTCAACCATGTCGCCTTGCGTAACCAATATGGGTTCTTGGAGGGACAGTTTCAGGTTGTTCTGGCCATCACGCTTTTGCTGATCACCCTCGAAGGGGCGCGACGCATGATTGGCTGGCCGCTGCCTTTTGTGGCGCTCAGCGCCTTGCTGTATGGGCTCTACGGCCAACACATTCCCGGCGAATTTGGTCATGCCGGAACCCCCTTGCGCAGCTTTCTGGGAACACTGGTGGTCGCGGAAGGCGGCATCTGGGGCAGCCTGACGGGCGTTTCTGTCGGTGTGGTCGCGATCTTCGTGATCTTCGGCGCGGTGCTGAACGCGGGCGAAGCGGGCCAGGGGTTCATGAACGTAGCCGCCGCCGCTGCTGGACGGCTGAACGGAGGTGCAGCCAAGGTCTCAGTGCTGTCCTCGGCGCTGTTTGGATCCATCTCCGGGTCCGCGTCGGCCAATGTCGCCTCTACCGGCGCGATCACCCTGCCCGCAATGACGCGGTTGGGCTATCCCAAACGCCTCTCCGCCGCCGTCGAAGCCGTCGCGTCCTCGGGCGGTCAGATTATGCCACCGCTGATGGGCGCGGGCGCTTTCGTGATGGTGGAACTGACGGGCGTGCCTTACGCACAGATTATGGTGGCCGCCTTGCTGCCAGCGGTGTTGTATTTTCTGGCCGTCTGGATGGGCATCAACGCTTATGCCGGGCGCTATGACCTCAAGGGCATCCCGGATGATCAGCGCCCTGACCGTCGCGCCGTTTTGATCACCTCAGCGTTTTTCATGGTGCCGTTTTCGGTCCTTTTGATGGCGATGTTCGTCCTCGGCTTCACCCCGCAATACGCCGCCGCCCTTGCCATTTTCGCAGGCGGTGCTGCGCTCTTTTTTGACGGCACGCCGCGCTTTGATTTTCGTCAAGGGTTGGACCGATTGGGCAACGCCGCGCTGACGGCGGGCACGCAGGTGGCGATGATCGC
This sequence comes from uncultured Alphaproteobacteria bacterium, assembly GCA_942490645.1. Lineage (GTDB taxonomy): Bacteria > Pseudomonadota > Alphaproteobacteria > Rhodobacterales > Rhodobacteraceae > CALNXN01. The sequence goes on from CALNXN010000012.1 coordinate 10,747, forward strand.
TGCCATTATTCTATGCGCATCCATCATCATTGGCGTGCTGGGCATCACCGGCCTCGGGGTCAAGATCACCTCCGTGATCCTTTCGGGATCAGGCGGCGCGCTTTGGCCTGCACTGTTGCTCACAGCACTTGCCTGCCTGCTTTTGGGCATGGAGGTACCGACAACAGCAGCCTACGTCATTTGCGTGTCCGTGGCCGGACCCGCCCTGATTGAACTGGGGCTTGAGCCGCTTCAGGCACATCTGTTTGTCTTTTGGTTCGCACTATTGTCCACCATCACACCGCCCGTCTGCGGAGCCGTCTTTATTGCCGCCGGAATGGTTGGGGAAAACTGGCTCAAGGTTGCACTGACTGCGATGGCGCTGGGGATCGGGCTATATCTTATTCCGTTGGGGATGATCGCAAACGAAAACCTGATCCGGCTGGGCTCTGACCCGGTTGCCGCACTATGGGCTTTTGCGCGGGTCGGTTTTGGATTGTCCTGTCTGTCCTACGGCCTCATTGGGCGTGGGGCGTTCTGGACGCGGATCATGTTGGCAACAGTTGGTCTGGCGGCCACTTTCTCTGGCCTCTGGCTGTGATCCCGGCATAGAGTTTACCAAAAAGGACATCTGACCCATGGCATACGTTTTCACTCCCCCCGACCAAGCAAGCCTCGCCGTTGCGAACAGCACAGATCGTTTTCCGGTGCGCCGCGTCTTTTGCGTTGGCCGCAACTACGAGGCGCACGCGCGCGAGATGGGCAAAGACCCTGACCGCGAGCCGCCATTCTTTTTCACCAAGCCCGCGGATGCTGTTGTGGATACGCCCTGCACGGTCCCCTACCCGCCCCTTACGGAAAACCTGCACTACGAGATCGAGCTGATCATTGCGATTGGCAAAGGCGGCAGCAACATTGCCGAAGATGCGGTGATGGATCACATCTGGGGCGCGTCTGTGGGGCTCGACATGACGCGCCGCGACTTGCAGACGGAGGCCAAGAACATGGGCCGCCCCTGGGACTGGGGCAAGGCGTTTGACCACTCCGCCCCGATTGCCCCCATCGTGCCAATCAAGGACGTGCCCAGTGTTGAGACGGCGCGCATCTGGCTGGCCGTCAACGGAACCATCAAGCAAGACGCGGACATTGCCGATCTGATCTGGTCGGTGCGCGAACACATCGCCACCCTGTCACGCTCAATGACGCTGGCGCCGGGTGATCTGGTGATGACCGGCACGCCCGCAGGCGTTGGCGCGGTTGTGCCCGGCGACGTGATCACCGGCGGCGTTGACGGCATCGGCACGCTGGACGTGACCATTGGCCCGCGCGCATGAACACGCTGGTTCTGCACAACTATTTCCGGTCGTCGACATCGGTGCGCGTGCGGGCCGCACTGAACCTCAAGGGGCTAAGCTATGATTATGTCCCGCTGTCATTGCTCAAAGGAGAGCATCGCGATGAGGCGCATCTGGCGCTGAACCCCAGCGGGCTGGTCCCGACACTTGTCACGGATCATGGCCCCCTGCCCCAATCACTGGCCATTCTGGAATGGCTGGATGAAACGCACCCCGAACCGCCCTTGCTGCCCGGTGATGCATGGGCGCGCGCGCGCATCCGCAGCCTGTCGCATATCGTGGCGCTTGATATTCACCCGGTAAACAACCTTCGCATTCTGCAGCATCTCGAAACGCATTTCGGTGTTGATGCCGATGGCAAGGCCGCGTGGTTCGCAAAATGGGCGCACGCTGGATTGACGGCCATGGAACAGCGTCTCGCCACGGAGCCTGAAACGGGCGATTTCTGCCATGGCAACAGCCCCACGATGGCTGATTTGTGTCTCTTTGCGCAGGTGCTCAACAACGCACGATTTGGGGTAACGCTTGATGCATATCCGACGATCGCACGCATCCAGGACGCCTGCATGGCTGTGCCGGAAATCGAGGCGGCATCACCCGCCAATCAACCCGACGCAGTCTAACGCCTGTCAGGAGGTTTGCAGCGCCGCCATATCGCCAAAGATCGTTTCGGCATGTTCGGCGAGGTAAATCCGCAGCCACGGGGTGTAGCGTTCCGGGCGGGCCACGGTGTCCTTGATCAGATCGCCAAAGCGGACCCACTCAACGGCCATGACCTCGTCCGGGTGCGCCGCGACATGCAGGTCATCGCGCGCTTTGGCCACATAAACATCAACGACCTCATGCTCGGTCAGACCGCCGCCCACATCGGCGCGGTATTCCAGATGGTGGCGATGCTGCGGGTCCAATCCAGTGATCCCCAGCTCTTCGTTCAGCCGGCGCACGGCACAAACTTCGGGCGCCTCGTCCCATTCGGGATGCGTGCAGCACGTGTTCGTCCAAAGCCCAGGCGTGTGATATTTGCCCATTGCGCGTTGCTGCATCAGCACCGCATCGCCCTTGAGCACAAAGACCGACACCGCTTTGTGGCGCAGGCCCTTTACATGGGCCTCCAGCTTTTCCACGGGGGTCAATGTGCCGTTCACCCAGGCCGGGATCATAATCGTCATACGCGCGTCGTTGCCACGATCCCCGTCAGATGTGCAAGGTTTTTCAACCCGATTTTCAGGTGCGCCATGGGGCGTGCCCGCACCAGTTTCTTGTTCATATAGGCCTCGAACGTGAGGCGCTGAACATCAATATCGTGACAGAGCGACACAAAGCGTTCGCGCCGCTCGTCGCTGCGATAATAAGCGTTTTGCATCGATCCCAACACGCGGAACACCATCTTGTGCTCCTTCATGAAGAGGGATCGTGCCAGCCGCAGATCCTTGACCCGGCCCGATGCCAATGTCGCGGCACAGGCGGTCGCCGCGACCCGGCCACCGACCATCGCATAGTAAATCCCTTCGCCGGATGATGGTGCCACGACGCCGGCGGCGTCCCCGGCCAGCAGAACGTCCTTGCCGTTGTCCCAACGATCCAGCGGCCTAAGCGGAATGGGCGCGCCCTCGCGGCGGATGGTTTCGCAATCCGCCAAACCAGATGCCACGCGCAGAGCCGCGGTGGCTTCCTTGAGATTGACCGACGACAGCTCTGTGCCCATGCCAACGCTGGCACTGTCCCCATGCGGAAAGACCCATCCGTAAAAATCGGGCGAGATCGCGCCATCATAAATCACATCACAACGCTGCGGATCGTAGATGTCGGTCTTGGGCGGAGCCTTGATGATCTCATGATAGGCGAACACCAGCGGCACCTTATCCGCGTCCTTGACCTCGGCCAGACCAACGCGCGACTTCGCGCCATCCGCTCCGATAACCAGCTTGCAGGGCAGTTCGCATTCCTCTTGGGTTTGCTTGTCACGGTAGATCACGACGGGGGTGCCATTCGGGCGCTCAATCCGCACGAATGTGCCGGTGAAATATTCCGCACCTGCGTCAACCGCACGGGCGCGCAGGAAGGGGTCGAAATCCTTGCGATCCACCATGCCGACAAACCCGTTTTCAATCGGGATATCCACGTGACGCCCGCTGGGCGAGATCATCCGTGCGGTGTTCACCTTCGCCAGCAGTTGATCATCGGTGATGTGAAAATCCTGCATCAGGCGCGGCGGGATCGCACCGCCGCAGGGTTTGATCCGACCCTCCCGGTCCAGCAGCGCGACGCTGTGACCGGAGTTCACCAGATCCAAGGCTGCGGTGGCCCCGGACGGGCCGCCTCCGACGACGACGACATCAAACATATCTATTCTCCTGGCATCATTGCGGTCTGGCCCTCGGGCGCCGCATGGGGTGAAGTCAGCCGCAGGGCGAGCGCCGCCGCGATCAGAAATACAAATCCTTCAAAGGCAAAGACAGTGCCGTAGGCCGCGGCATCCGATGTCGACAACAAGCGCATCACATCGACCATGGCCGTCCCGATGAACGAACCCAGCCCGAAGGCGATCGCCTGTGCGGCGCCGAACAGACCCATGCGCAAGCCTTCGCGCCCGTCGCCGCCTTCGCGTGCAAGGCCCATCATTGCGCCGATGGCAGCCACCGCGAAGGCACCGTTGGCCAGTCCGAGGGTAAAGATGTTGGCCGCAATCGGCCATGTGTCAGCATGCAAACCACCATAGGCCAGCCCAACCAGGGACACCCCGGACAACAGGCAACCGCCCACGACCCACACCCGGATCGGCACGATCACCCAGCGCGCCAGAAGCGTGCCGCCGATCAAAACCGCGATCATCCCCATCAAGGCGCCCGCGTGATGCATCCCGCCCAACTGGGTGCTTTCCCCCACCGTCAGGCCGAAAACATGCCCACCAAAGGGTTCCAGGATAAGGTCCTGAAGGTTGTAGGCCAGCATGGAGGCAAAGACGAAAATGGTGAAGATCCGCACCCGCGGTTCTGTCCACAACTCACGCACCACATCGCGGAAGTCTCCGTCCTTGGCCGCCGGCGCGCGCATATCTCCACGCTCCTGACCCCAGACGCCGATCACGCTGAGGGTGCAGGCCACGGCGCAAACACCAAGTGTCACGCTGACCAGCCGCGTATGCGTGTAAGGGTCCAACAGCAGCCCCGCCGTGATCCCTGTAACCGCCAGACCAAAGATCATCATGATCCAAACCAGACTGCCCGCAGGTGCCTGGCGTTCGGGGCTGACCCGTGCGGCCAGAAGCGCCAACAAGTTTGTGCCCGCAGCACCAATGCCCAGACCGATCAGCAAGAACGACGGCACGGCCGCTGCAATGCCCAACCACGCAACCCGGTCCATGATCCCGACGGATACGGCCGCTGCGACAGCGCCCGCTGCCAACAAAAACACGCCGCCCAGGATCCAAGGTGTGCGCTGCCCGCCCTGATCGGCACCGTGGCCGAACCGCGGGCGCAGGAATTGCGTGCCATAGTATATAGAGACCAAAAGCCCCGGTAGGATCGCAGGCATCGCCAGTTCAACGACCATCACGCGGTTCATCGTGGCCGTGGTCAGAACAACAATCGACCCAAGGGCCAGTTGCACCAGCCCAAGGCGCGCAATGCCCAACCATCCCAGCATCAGCTCAGCCCCCGTATCGCAAACGCGGTGATCATCATGCCGGAGACATAAAGCAAAACGCCCGTACCGTTGTACCAGGGCGCTTTGGCTTTGGGGTCTTTGAACATCACTGTCATCGCCCAGAATTGCAGGGCCAGAACAGCCGCCACGCCAAGCGCGTGCAGCGGGCGGTCCCAGTAGATCAATAATCCGATCACAACAGCCTGTGGAACGGCCATGACGGTGCAGGCCACCTTGGCGGCCTTCTCGGGACCAAGCGTGACAGGCAGGGAATTCACGCCCATCTGGCGGTCCCCTTCCAGCGCCTTGAAATCATTCAGCGTCATGATGCCGTGTGCGCCGAGCCCATAAAGAAGTGCCACGATAATCACCGGCAGCGCAGGTGCGCCCGCGCTCAGAACGGCAGCACCTGTAAACCACGGGAGGGTTTCATAGCTCAGCCCAACAAGCCCCGGCCCCCACCATCCCGACCGCTTGAGCCGAACGGGTTCTGCGGAATAGGCCCACGCGGCCAAGACGCCCAGAACCGTCGCGCCAAAACCCCACGGGCCAAGTTGCCACCCCACAAAGAGCGACAGAACAGACATCGCCAACGCAATCCACAGACCCCAACGGCCCGGAATACGTCCGGACGGGATTGGCCTGTCCGGCTCGTTGATGGCATCGACGTGGCGGTCACACCAATCGTTGGCGGCCTGACTCATGCCGCAGACAATCGGCCCGGCAAGCAACACACCCAAAACAACCGAAGGCCAATGGCCCGACGGCGCCACCCCTGATGAGATCGCACCGCACAAATAGGCCCACATCGGTGGAAACCATGTGATCGGTTTGATCAGCCGGAGGGCGGCTGCGGGTTCGGGGAATCGCCGAGACTGTATGGATTGAGTGACAGACATGTGTAAACTATGCCTGACACATGTGAGCGGATCAAGAGAAAGCTGCACGCCTGTTCAGGGGAGTTCATGCACATTCCGGATCAACGCAGCGCCTTTCGGCACAGGGTTCAGCCGTTCTTGCTCAGCAAGCCATATTTGCGCAGTTTGACGTAAAGGCTCTGGCGCGACAGTCCCAACATCTCGGCGGCGGCGACACGGTTGTTCCCAGTCAGATCCACGGCTGTTTCGATGCACATCTTCTCAACGACATCCGTGGTCTCCGCAACGATATCCTTGAGCGACGCCGATCCTACAAGGTCCATCACGTTGCGGCTGGGTTGCGAGGGCACATGCGTGGCCGTCGTGGCAGGGCCACGCGCACTTTCAACGCGGCTCACATCGCGGATAATACACCCGATGGCGGGGGTCTCCGGGTCTTCCAGTCGTGTTGCCGACAATTCCACGGCAACCCGCGTACCCAGATCATTGACCATCTTGGTTGAATAAATCCGCATCTGGCCCGTGCGTTCGGGATGATCGATCAGAACGCCCAGATCAATCTGTCCGCGCGCGAGGAAATCGCCAAGCGACCGACCCACCACATCAGACAGATGCGCGGCACCAATCAGATCAAGGAAGCTGTCGTTCACCGACGTGATGACACCCTTGGTGTTCATGAACAGCATCGAATCGCTGCCCTTGCGGAAAAGCTCCACCGCCTGATTGCCCGCTTGATCGGTCGTCTTGCTGGAGGCCTCTTCGGACAGGATGCGGCACATCAATATGCGGCTGCCGCCCGCGCGAAAGACTTTAGGCTCAATCGCCAGCGATGACCGGCTGCGGCTGGCGGTCAGCGTCACACGGCCGCCTTCTTCGGACATGGTCGCATTCAGCAGGCTTTCGGTCAGCTCCACACTGGAGCGATCCGCGAAGTGCTGCGCAAAACTGCTGCCTTTAATTGCGGCGACATTCATACCCAGCAATTGCGAAGCGGCGTCATTGGCGTCTTCGACCCGTCCACTTTGCACGGAGACGAATGCGACGGCTTCGGTCGTATTCGCCATAAGAACACGGTAGCGCGCGTCAAATTCACGCCGCGCTTCGTACCCTTGCTCCAACGCGATCTGAGCTTGAACAAGCTGTTGCTGCGTCTCTGCGATCGGCCGCAAGTCGCGCCCCAACAGCAGCGCTTCGTCCTGATGACCAAAACGGTGGAATGTATAGCGCACCGGATATTGCCAGACCGCATTGTCGGAATGGTTCAACTCCAACTGCTTTTTGGGCACCTGCCCCGACAAATACGCGGCATGGGCCGCTTCGAACTTCGGCACGGAATCCACCGTGAGAAATTCTGCGATTGCGCGGCCTTCCCAATGCTTGAGGTTTCCAAAGGAATCGCTGTGCTTGTTGATCACGACCGAAAGGATCACACCTTCCGCCGAAATCACCAGCGCAATGTCAGAGGCCGCACCAATGATGCTGCTGAGAAACTCAGGCTCTATGAGGGGAACCGCGCCGCTGCTCCAAAAGTTGCTGCCGCTCGTCGTCATGACCGGCTCTTTGCGCGGGTGCGTTTGGCACAGAATGCGACCGCATCCCTTGCAATATTCGTCACGATGTCTACGCCTGTTTGTTCTTTTACCATTGCTGCGTCGGCAGAAAACGCACCGCCCAGGGCGATCACTGGCCCTTCCGGCAACGCATTGCGGACTGATAAAACGGTTTGCTTAATTCTTTCAAGTGTCAGCGTGCTCGAACAAGTTACCAGAACAAGGTCGGGCCTGTCGCTCTCGATGCGGACACCCAGATCATCCAGCGTCTCGTCAAAGGACGTCGCCACGTCGCACCCTATGCGGCGCAACTGCGCGGACAATACGCTGGCCCCCAGGAAATGCTGCTCGCCTGCGGGGACAACCACCAGCGCATCCATACAAGTCAAGTCAGACCGCAACTCGGGCCGGATCTCTGATGACGCCTCACCAAGGATGGCCTGCAATCGAAGCGCCCCGATGGTCACTGCTGAAAAGCTGATTTCGTCTTCCACCCACATCACACCAAGGCAGCGCGCGGCACCGGGTATATACGTGTCAATAATCGCATCAATGCTCAAACGTTGGCCGCGCAACTCTTCCATGATCATGACAGCGTCAAATCCGCCCGGCGACAGGATCGCGCGCATGATATGATCCAGAACGAATTGACGCACACCTTCACCGGTGACCGCCTGTCTGTCCTTGAGGACAGAAATCACAGTGGATGCAAAATGCCCAACGTCTTGTGGCCGGGCGTTTTGGTAGCCACGCGTGTCTGATCGATCATCCTGCGACATGGCACGTCCTCAGCAAACTCTGAACTCAACACTAAAGCAGCGTCTTTCCGACAGAGTCGGCTTACACCCTCAAACCTCTGCCTTGGGGCTTCTAATGTCAAATCAAATTGACAGTTTACAAGGGGCTTTCACAGAAAAACGCGATGCATGGTGCATTTTTTTCCATATTTTACTAGCAATGCCCTTCCGAGCACAGCTTTAGGGCGATTAAAAAACTGTAAACCCGTCGCAACATTAGTGTAAGTTTCAGTTGACACTTTTTGCGGAACACCGATACTTTAATCAGCATACGGATACGAGGGCAATCAGACACATGCACCGGGCAACTCCCCGCAATCAAATCCCCGCAGGGCTCTACACCGCCGAAGAGCGCGTGCGCCGGGATGAGACCGTCTGGACCCTCATTCAGGGCATCCTCGCACCTCTGCAGTTTTTAGTCTTTCTGGTCTCTCTCGGACTTGTGATCCGCTACCTTGCCACAGGCGCCGGCTACGAGATCGCCGCCTGGTCCATCGTCCTCAAGACCGGCGTGCTCTACGTGATCATGATAACCGGCGCGATTTGGGAAAAAATCGTTTTTGGTCAATATCTTTTCGCCCCCGCCTTCTTTTGGGAGGACGTGTTTTCCTTTGCGGTGATCGCGCTGCATACGGCCTATCTCTGGGCGCTTTTTACTGGCGCAATGGCGCCCATGTCCCTGATGATTTTGGCGCTCGCCGCCTATGCCGCCTATGTGATCAACGCCGTTCAGTTCGTCCTCAAACTGCGGGCCGCCCGGTTGCAGGTCGCCAGCCAATCCACCGCCCAATCGGAGGTCGCCGCATGACGGAAATCCCGCGCCTTCCCATATCTGGCGGATGCCGGAACGAACCGATTCTCAAACAGCGCGGACAGCGCGAAGTCTTCTGCGGTCTGACGGGAATCATCTGGCTCCATCGCAAGATGCAGGACGCCTTCTTTCTGGTGGTCGGCAGCCGCACCTGCGCACATTTGCTACAATCGGCCGCCGGGGTGATGATTTTCGCCGAACCGCGCTTTGGAACGGCCATTTTGGAAGAAACCGACCTCGCCGGGCTTGCCGATGCGCAAGAAGAACTCGACCGAGTCGTGGATCAACTCCTCGCCCGCCGCTCCGATATCAAGCAATTGTTCCTCGTCGGGTCTTGCCCGTCAGAGGTCATCAAACTCGATCTCAGCCGCGCGGCCGAACGCATGACAGAGCGGTATGCGCCCTCCGTGCGCGTGCTCAACTTCTCCGGCTCAGGCATCGAGACGACGTTCACACAAGGCGAAGATGCCTGCCTTGCGTCGATGGTCCCGGTTCTGCCAACCACCCACGAGCGCCAGCTGATGCTGGTCGGCGCCCTGCCCGATGTGGTCGAAGAACAAGCCGTCGGCATGCTGCGCGACATGGGCATCGGCCCGATCAAGGTACTGCCTGCCCCGCGCTCCGACACTGACCTCGGCATCGGCGAGGGCACCGTGTTCGCCCTGACGCAACCCTTTCTCGGCGACACGCACGCAGCACTTGAACGCCGCGGCGCACGCCATATCGCGGCGCCCTTCCCCTTTGGCGAAGAAGGCACCACCGCTTGGCTGCGGGCCATTGCGGATGAATTCGGCGTGGATGATGAAACCTTTGATAAGGTCACAGCAGCCCCACGCGCTCGCGCCCGCAAGGCCATCGCCCAAGCCTCAGAAGGGTTGCGCGGCAAGTCGATCTTCTTTTTCCCCGACAGCCAGTTGGAAATCCCGCTGGCCCGGTTCTTGACCCGCGAATGCGGCATGACGGCCATCGAAGTCGGCGCGCCTTTCATCCACAAAGGCATCGTTGGCCCCGATCTGGACATGCTGGCCCAGGGCCCAACGCTCTCCGAAGGACAAGACGTCGATCTTCAGCTCGACCGCTGCCGTGCGGCCCGCCCCGACCTCACCGTCTGCGGCCTTGGCCTTGCAAACCCACTGGAGGCTGAAGGTCTGGCCACCAAATGGGCCATCGAACTCGTCTTTACACCCGTGCACTTCTACGAACAGGCTGGCGACCTGGCCGGGCTCTTTTCCCGCCCCGTCCGTCGCGCCGACCTTCTGAAACTGGAGGCCGCCGAATGATCCTTCAGCGTTCCGAAAATATGCAAAAGCGGCGCCTGCCATGAAGCTCACCGTCTGGACATATGAAGGCCCGCCCCACGTTGGCGCCATGCGAGTGGCAACCGGCATGACCGGTCTGCACTACGTGTTGCACGCGCCACAGGGCGACACCTACGCTGATCTGCTCTTCACGATGATCGAGCGACGCAACCATCGCCCGCCCGTCACCTACACAACATTCCAAGCCCGCGATCTGGGGTCCGATACCGCCAATCTCTTCAAGACCTCACTGGAGGACGCGTATGAGCGGTTCAAACCCGAGGCTCTGATCGTCGGAGCCTCCTGCACGGCCGAACTGATCCAGGATGATCCCGGCGGCATGTCTGAAACGATGGACATCCCCGTGCCCGTCATCCCGCTGGAGCTGCCCAGCTATCAGCGCAAGGAGAACTATGGCGCGGATGAGACATTCTTTCAGATCGTGCGCACATTGGCCAAACCGATGGACCGCACCGCGCAGATCACCTGCAACCTGATCGGACCGACCGCTCTGGGGTTCCGACACCGCGATGACATCACCGAAATGACCAGCTTGCTGTCGGATATGGGCATCAGCGTGAATGTTGTGGCGCCGATGACGTCATCTCCGTCGGATATCGCACGGATGGGCGCCGCGCATTTCAACGTTCTGATGTACCCTGAAACCGCCGAAGCCGCCGCGCGCTGGATGGAACGCGAACTCGATCAACCCTTCACCAAGGTCGTGCCAATCGGCGTTGGTGCAACCCGTGATTTCGTAGCCGAAGTGGCACAAATCACCGGCGTCACCCCCTATCTTGATGAAAGCCGCCTACGTCTGCCGTGGTATTCAAAGTCCGTCGACAGCACGTATCTGACCGGCAAACGGGTTTTCGTCTTTGGCGACGGCACCCACGTGCGCGCCGCAGCACGCATTGCGCGCGACGAGATGGGGTTCGAAGTGGTTGGCATGGGATGCTACAATCGCGAAATGGCCCGCGACATCCGTAGTCTGGCCAAGGAATTCGGCGTCGAGGCGCTGATCACCGATGATTACCTCGAAGTCGAGCGCGTCATCGAAGCCTTGCAGCCCGAAATGATCCTTGGCACGCAGATGGAGCGTCACATCGGCAAACGTCTGGGTATTCCCTGCGCGGTGATCTCCGCACCTGTACACGTTCAGGATTTTCCCGCGCGCTATTCCCCGCAGATGGGGATCGAGGGCGCGAATGTGATCTTTGACACATGGGTGCATCCGCTGGTGATGGGGCTGGAAGAGCACCTCTTGCATATGTTCCGGGACGATTTCGAATTTCATGATGCCGCCGGGCCAAGCCATCATGGTGGTCACGCGCCCAAACCAGACGCGTCAGGGGGGCCAGCCCCCCAGCCTGCGGCTTCCCCCCGAGGTATTTCGGGCGAAGGGAAACCAGAAGTCGGCAACGTTGTCTGGCTGGACGATGCGGAGCGCGAGTTGAAGAAAATCCCGTTTTTCGTGCGTGGCAAGGCGCGGCGGAATACCGAAACTTATGCGTCGGAACGTGGAGTCAATCAGATCTCAGTCGATACGCTTTACGAGGCGAAAGCTCACTATGCGCGATGAGCGTGGCATAAGCGGGCGTCAGCCCGGATACCGCGTGGTGATCCTCACGCTGGACAGCCATGCGGCGGGTCCGGCGATGCGCGCGATGGACAAGCTTGCGCTGGATTTCCCGGGGCTGGATTTGTCGATCCATGCCGCTGCGGAATGGGGTGAAACACCCGGCGCATTCGAAGCGGCCAAGGACGCCGTCGAGAGCGGCGACATCATCATTTCGAACCTGTTGTTCCTTGAAGAACACATCAATCGCATTCTACCCAGCCTTGAGGCGCGGCGTGATCATTGCGACGCAATGATCGGCGTGATTGCCGATGCGTCGATCGTGAAACTGACCCGCATGGGCAGTCTGGACATGATGGCGCCGCAGTCAGGCGCCATGAAGCTGATGAAAAAGCTGCGTGGCTCATCCAAGCCGTCCAGTTCTTCAGGTGCGGAAAAAATGGCGCTGTTGCGTCGTTTGCCAAAGATCTTGCGATTCATCCCCGGCAAAAGCCAGGATTTGCGCGCGTGGTTCCTGACCATGCAGTATTGGTTGGGCGGATCTGACGACAACGTCGAAGCAATGGTCCGCTTTCTGGTCAATCGCTATGCCAAGAACACCGGTTGGGCATTGGATCAGGATGCCGCGGCCCCCATCGAATACCCCGACTGCGGGCTTTACCACCCGGATTTGCCGGAGCGCATCACCACAGATGCCGCAGCGCTGCCACGTCCCAAAGGGGCTGCGTTTACCGTCGGGCTGCTGATGATGCGGTCGTACGTGCTGAGTTCCGACACGGCGCATTATGACGCCGTCATTCGTGCCCTTGAAGCACGTGGCATGGCCGTGATCCCCAGTTTTGCGGGCGGACTTGACGGGCGGCCCGCCATTGAGACGTATTTCCGCGATGATCACGGCACCAAGATTGACGCGATGGTGTCGTTGACAGGGTTCAGCCTTGTTGGTGGTCCCGCCTATAACGACAACGCCGCCGCCATCAAGGTGCTCAAAGAGCTCGATATTCCCTATATTGCCGCGCATCCGCTGGAGTTCCAGACGCTGGGTCAGTGGGCCGCCAGCGATCAGGGGCTTGGCCCGATCGAAACCACGATGCTTGTCGCTCTGCCTGAGTTGGACGGGGCGACCAATCCGACCGTGTTTGGCGGACGTCATGGAATTGATGGGTGTCAGGGCTGTTCTTATCAGTGCCCCTGCGCCTCGCAGTCCAAGGCGATGGCCCCTTGCATGGAACGCATCGACAGCCTCGCCGAGAAAACGCTGCGTCTGGCCAAGCTGCGCCGCAAAGCGAACGCGGACAAGAAGGTCGGCATCGTTCTTTTCGGGTTTCCACCCAATGCCGGCGCCGTTGGAACCGCCGCCTACCTGAGCGTTTTCGAAAGCCTTTTCAATACGTTGCATCGCTTGAAGGCCGATGGATATGACGTAGAGGCCCCTGCGACGGTGGATGAGCTGCGCGCGGCCGTGCTGCAAGGCAATGCCGCGCAATACGGACAAGAGGCCAATGTCGCCGATCACGTCAGCGCCGACACGATCGTGCGCACCACGCCCCCCTTGAAGGCGATCGAGGCGGTTTGGGGCCCTGCCCCGGGTCGTGTGCAATCGGATGGGCGCGGTGTGTTCGTGCTGGGTCAGCATTTCGGCAACGTCTTTGTCGGGGTGCAACCGACGTTCGGGTATGAAGGCGACCCCATGCGGTTGCTGTTTGAACGCGGCTTTGCGCCGACCCATGCCTTTGTGGCGTTTTACCTGTGGCTGAGAAACACGCTTGAGGCGGATGTGATCCTGCATTTCGGGATGCATGGCGCCTTGGAGTTCATGCCCGGAAAACAAGCTGGATTGGGCGCACGCGACTGGCCGGATCGTTTGATCGGCGAGATGCCGAACGTCTATCTTTATGCCTCCAACAACCCCTCGGAGGCGTCGCTGGCCAAGCGTCGCTCTGGCGCTGTGACAGTCACGCATATGACGCCGCCTTTGGCTGCAGCGGGTCTCTACAAAGGGCTTTTGGAGCTCAAAGACAGCCTGACGCGCTGGCGTGGGATGGACCCGAACGCCTCGGAACGGGCTGAATTGGAAGATCTGATTGCCGAACAGGCCGACGCGGTGGACATGGGCGGAGTGTCGCCCGATCAACTTTGGCTGAAGCTGCTGGAAACCGAAGACGCGCTGATCCCTGATGGCTTGCACGTGGTCGGGCAAACCCTGAGCGATCAGGCCCGCGCCGATTACATCGCGATCATGGGCGACATCGATGATGAGACAAAAGCGCGTGTCGATCAGCTTTTGCGCGAAGAAACAGAGTTGGACGCGATCACACGCGCCTTGTCGGGCCGGTACATCGCGCCTGTGGCCGGTGGTGATCTGATCCGCTCGCCGGATGTGCTGCCGACGGGGCGCAACATCCATGCGTTCGATCCCTTCCGCATGCCCACCGAATTTGCCTGCCGCGATGGTGCGAAACAGGCGCAGTTGTTGCTCGACACCCACAAGACCCTGCCGCGCACCGTGGCTTTGGTGCTTTGGGGCAGCGACAACATCAAATCCGACGGCGGACCGATTGCGCAGGCGCTGGCCTTGATGGGCTGCACCCCGCGCTTTGACAGCTTTGGACGGATTTCGGGCGCGGACCTTGTCCCGCTGGAGACGCTGGGCCGCCCACGCATTGATGTCGTGATGACCCTGTCGGGCATTTTCCGCGATCTGCTGCCATTGCAGACACGGATGCTGGCCGAGGCCGCCAAACGCTGTGCCGAAGCGGATGAACCGCTGGATCAGAATTTCATTCGCGCCCATGCGTTGGCATATATCGAGAAAACCGGCTGCGAGATGGCCGAAGCCGCGCTGCGTGTCTTTTCCAATGCCGAAGGGGCCTATGGGTCGAACGTGAACCAGTTGGTCGACAGCTCCGCGTTCGGCGATGAAGACGAATTGGCCGATGCCTATGAGGCGCGCAAGTCGTTTGCCTATGGCACGGATGGCAAGGCCGCATCTAATGCCGCCCTTCTGCAATCGACGCTGGCAGAAGTGGACGTGGCCTATCAAAACCTTGAATCCGTCGAGTTGGGTGTCACCACTGTAGATCACTATTTCGATACGCTGGGCGGGATTGCCCGCGCCGTGAAACGGGCCAAAGGGTCCGAAGCCGCGGTCTATATCGGTGATCAGACCCGCGGGGCGGGCAAGGTGCGTACGTTGAAGGACCAAGTGGCCCTGGAGACCCGCTCGCGGAGCTTGAACCCCAAGTGGTTCGAGGGATTGCTCAAGCATGGGGCCGAAGGCGTCCGTCAGATCGAGGCGCATGTGACCAACACCATGGGCTGGTCGGCGACGACAGGCCAGGTGGATGAATGGGTTTACCAACGCATTTCCGAGACCTTCGTGCTGGACGCAGAGATGCGTCAGCGTCTGGCCGATTTGAACCCCACTGCGTCGTCGCGCATGGCCAACCGCCTGCTCGAAGCGCATGACCGCAATTACTGGACGCCCGACGCCGATACGCTGGCGGCTCTGCAAGAGGCTGCTGATGCATTGGAAGACCAACTCGAAGGGATCGCGGCACAATGATACCGCGTGCCTCCCTCGTCTGCCGGAGCCTCCGGCGGGCATATTTGAAGAACAATGAAGGGGTGCGCGCCCCCATGAAAGGACGTTGAGATGAGCCCATTGGATAGAAATCCGCCAATTCTCAAAGGACAGGATGGCGAAGGTTCGGTGCAGGTGCATCAGGACGAGACAGCCAAAATCGAAGGGGCCAAGGTTTTTTCGGTCTATGGCAAGGGCGGGATTGGCAAATCCACGACCTCGTCCAATCTGTCGGCTGCGTTTTCCATGTTGGGCAAGCGAGTGTTGCAGATTGGCTGTGACCCCAAGCATGACAGCACGTTTACATTGACCGGCACATTGGTGCCGACGGTGATTGATATCCTCAAGGAGGTTGATTTTCACCCCGAGGAGCTGCGCCCCGAGGATTTTGTTTTCGAGGGTTTCAACGGTGTCAAATGCGTCGAGGCAGGTGGTCCGCCTGCTGGCACGGGGTGCGGTGGGTATGTGGTTGGCCAGACGGTCAAGCTGCTCAAGCAGCACCATATGCTGGAAGATACGGACGTGGTGATCTTTGACGTGTTGGGCGATGTGGTGTGCGGTGGCTTTGCGGCTCCGTTGCAGCATGCCGATCGGGCGCTGATCGTCACAGCAAACGATTTCGACAGCATCTACGCGATGAACCGGATCATTGCCGCTGTGCAGGCCAAATCGGCCAATTACAAGGTGCGTCTGGCCGGTTGTGTGGCCAACCGTTCAAAGGACACGGACGAGGTGGACCGCTATTGCAAGACAGTTGGCTTCAACCGGATCGCACACATGCCCGATCTGGATGCCATTCGCCGTTCGCGGCTGAAAAAGAAGACACTTTTCGAGATGCCCGATGATCAGGATGTCGTCGACGTGCGCAAAGAATACATCCGTCTGGCCGAAACACTGTGGGCTGGGACCGATCCCCTGGCGCCTGCACCGCTGCCGGACCGCGAAATCTTCGAACTGCTGGGATTTGATTGATGCGTGACGATGCGTTTCCTTCAGTGACGGGGTTTGACCCTGATGCGGCATCGGCACAAAGCCGGGCCACGCCTGCGTTTGATACAACGCTGGCGCGGGTGGAGACGTATTTCGACAAGACCGCGACCAAGACATGGGAGCGGCTGACAAGTGACGCGCCCGTGTCCAAGATCCGCCAGACGGTGCGTGCCGGGCGCGACCGGATGCGGGATCTGATGCTGAGCCGCCTGCCACAAGACCTGACGGGCGCGCGCGTGTTGGATGCAGGCTGCGGCGCCGGTCAGATGACGGTGGAATTGGCCAAGCGTGGTGCCGAAGTCGTGGCCGTCGATATTTCGCCGTCCTTGGTCAACATCGCAGAGTTGCGCCTGCCGGAAGAGTTGCGCGGTCAGGTCACATTCACCTCCGGTGACATGCTGGACACGACATTGGGGCGGTTTGACCATGTGATCGCGATGGACAGCCTGATCTATTACTCAGCGACCGATATTGCCGCAGCACTTATGCGCCTCAGCGCACGGACGAGCGGAAATATGGTATTCACTGTGGCTCCACGCACCAAGCTGCTGATGGGGATGTGGTACGCGGGCAAGCTCTTCCCACGCTCGGACCGCTCGCCGGTGATGATCCCACATGCGCCCGCAACACTTGCTCGTGCCGCGCAGTCGCAGGGGCTTTTGCGCCCGGTACGCGCGGTCGATCGCGTCACATCGGGCTTTTACATCAGCCAAGCGATGGAGGTCGACGCATGAAGGCAGTGGCAACCTCGAAACTGAAATCCCTGTCGCTCAAGGCGCTGCCTTTTGCGGATGCCGCCAGTGCGGAGTTGCCGATGGCGCAAATCCTGCGCCTGTCGCTGTTTCAGGTGTCAGTGGGTATGGCTGCGGTGCTGCTTTTGGGCACGTTGAACCGCGTAATGATCGTGGAATTGAGCGTGCCAGCCATGATCGTGGCGTTGATGATCGCGCTTCCGGTGCTGATCGCGCCGTTCCGTGCGCTGCTTGGGTTCCGGTCGGACACGCACAAGTCCGCAATTGGCTGGAAACGGGTGCCCTATATCTGGTTCGGCTCCCTGTGGCAGTTCGGTGGCCTTGCGGTCATGCCTTTTGCGCTGTTGGTGCTGGGCGGCGATGTCTATCACGAGGTGCCTTTTGCCGGCGAAGTGCTGGCGGCATTGTCGTTCTTGATGACCGGTTTGGGCATGCACATGACCCAAACGGCGGGCCTTGCACTGGCCAGCGACCGGGCCACGGATGAAACCCGGCCCCGGGTCGTGGCGCTGCTCTATGTGATGTTTCTGGTCGGTATGGGTATTTCGGCGGTAATCATGGGCGTTTTGCTCACCGATTTCACCGCACTCAAGCTTATTCGCGTGGTGCAAGGGGCGGCGGTCGTCGGGATCGCGCTCAACCTGATCGCGCTGTGGAAACAAGAAAGCGTGCGCCCGATGAGCCGCGCCGAACGTGACGCCCCGCGCCCCAAATTCAGCGATGCCTGGTCCGATTTCATGGCCGGTGGCACGGCGGGCCGCCTTTTGGTCTGTGTTTTCGTGGGCACTATGGCGTTCAACATGCAAGACGTGCTGCTGGAGCCTTACGGCGGCGAAGTTCTGGGCCTGTCGGTCTCCTCCACCACGCTTTTGACCGCAATGTGGGCCTTGGGCGCGCTGATCGGGTTCGCCTTGGCGGGCGCACGGCTGGCCAAGGGATCCAACGCCTACCGTTTGGCGGGTGGCGGCATTCTGGCGGGCATCTGGGCCTTTTCGATGGTCATTTTCGCAGCACCCATGAATTCAGCGCCGCTGTTTTTCGCAGGCGCTGGCATGATTGGCTTTGGCGGCGGGCTTTTTGCGGTCGCCACGCTGACAGCGGCAATGACGATGCCTGCAACCGGCACCGCGGGCCGCGGCCTTGCGCTTGGCGCATGGGGCGCTGCACAGGCGACCGCTGCGGGCCTCTCCATCGCTTTGGGCGGGGGCCTGCGCGACTGGGTCGGCCACGCCGCCACATCCGGCCAATTGGGCGAGGCACTCAACAGCACCGCCACTGGCTATTCATTTGTTTATCACACCGAGATTGGCTTGCTTTTCGCCACGCTCATCATCCTGGGACCCCTCGTGCGCCAAGCCGGTCCCCTCACCCCGACGGAACACAGCCATCGCCCCATGGGTCTGGCTGATTTCCCAACATGACCCCGTTTCAGGAGGAAACACTATGACTGGAACATTCTTTGGCGAATTCGACTTGGCGTCCCTGACGCTGTGGTTGTTTTACATCTTCTTCGCTGGTCTGATCATCTACATTCAGCGCGAAAACATGCGCGAGGGCTATCCGCTGGAGGACGACGAAGGCAACAAATCGTCCAATCCGGGCGTCTTTCCCCTGCCCGAAGACAAGACCTTCAAACTGCCGCATGGCCGTGGCGAAGTGACCGTACCGTCAGGCCAGACACCCGAACGCGCCGATATCGCACTCAAGCGGGTTGGTCCGGGCAATGGCTATCCGCTGGAACCCACCGGTGACCCGATGCTGGATGGTGTTGGCCCTGCCTCTTGGGCGCCGCGCCGTGATGTGCCGGAACTCGACGGCCATGGGCATCCCAAGATCGTGCCGATGTCCGCCGCCGAAGGGTTTGCCGTCTCAGCGGGCCGTGATCCGCGTGGCCTGCCCGTGATGGCAGGCGACGGTGAAATCGTGGGCAAGATAACCGATATGTGGATCGACGAGCCGGAACAGATGGTGCGTTTTCTGGAAATGGAGCTCGACAGCAAATGGGGCTCCGGCTCTCGTTTGATGCCAATGACATTCGCCAAGATCAAAGCGGACCGTGTGGACGTGCACGCCCTTTACGGCAAGCATTTTGCGACCATCCCCACAATCGCCTCCCCGCGTCAGGTGACGCTGCTCGAAGAGGACAAGGTCGCGGGCTACTTCGGTGGCGGCAAGCTTTATGCCGGCAACCGTCAGGAACCCAAGCTCTAGGACGCCAATCAGAGGGTGCGCGGTCATACCGTCGCGCGCCCATCAACAGTGACGCAAACCACAAAGGAGATACTCGCCATGTCTCATCACAGACAAACGCATGCCGGTGGGCATGACGATTTCCAAGTAGAGCCCGTTGAGGGGCTGCCCGAAGAGCCACCCAAGGGGGAACAGATCCTCTGGCAGGGTCGGCCCAACTGGTGGGCACTGACGGTTGAATCGCTCAGCCTCAAGTGGGTCGTGGGGTATTTCGTGTTTCTGGCCGCGTGGCGGTTCGTTTCCGTTGTCGACATGATGCCACTGGGCCAAGCCGTGGGCGCGTCCATACCATTTCTGGTGCTCGGCGCCATCGCGGCGGCACTCCTGATGCTGGTGGGCTACGTACAGGCCCGTCTGACGATGTACACCATCACCGATGCCCGTGTGGCGATGCGCATTGGCGCGGCCCTGACCGTGACACTGAACCTGCCCTACACGCAGATCGGCAACGCCATGCTGGACCTGCGCAAATCCGGCACCGGGTCGATCGCATTTGAAACGCTGGGCGATACCAAGCTCAGCTATCTGGTCTGCTGGCCGCATGTGCGTCCGTGGCACATCAAACGCACGCAACCCGCCTTGCGCTGCATCAATGACGCCGAACGTGTGGCACAGATATTGTCCGAAGCAGCGGAGGCGCGTGTCTCCATTCCCAAAGTGACCCGTGCGCGCACCGGTCAAGCTGTTGCTGCGGAGTAAGCGCCATGAACACTGCCACAAAACCCCGCATCCACGCCAAACCCGAAGAGCTTGTGCCCCGCATCATGGTGCGCATCATGTTCGGGCTGGTGCTCACCATTCTGATCCTCGTGACCATCGCACGCCTGACTGATCGGCCGCTGGAAAGCACGCCGGCCAATGCGCCGGTGATCAACGAACGCGCCATTCACCTGAGCGGTGACGCCTCGGGTGCGGCACGCGTGCTGGACGCGACCACAGGCACGCTGATTGCGGATTTCGCGTCCGACAAGGGCGGCTTTGTCGCTGGTATTGAACGGGTGATTGCCCGTGAACGTGGCAAGATCGGCGCGGACATGTCCGCCCCCGTCCTGCTGCAACTGCGCGAGGGCAACCGCCTTTCGCTGACCGACCCCGTCACCGGATGGTCTGCCGAGCTTATGGGCTTTGGCGCCACCAACTCCCGCACCTTCGCCAGGTTGCTGGACCAACCCAAACCCTGAAAGGAAGCCACCTCATGGGACTACTGACAAAGGATTTCGAACGTGCCCCCTGCACGGTAGAGATCAGCCACAAATTCGAAAGCCTGCACGCGCATGTGAAGTTCAACAACGGCGCCGTCATCTATCCCGGTGACGAGGTGCAGGTCCACGGTGCGGAAATCATGGCCCCTTTCGGTGAAGTCGTCTCCGAAGACCGCGAAGCCACAATCATCCGCGCCAGCAAGCTCGAACGCCTCTGGACCCGCCTTACGGGCGATTTCGAGGTCATGGAGCTTTGTGAATTTTCCTTCTCCGAGGAGGTCAAGCTATGAACGCCCCTGTCAAACACACATCCGACATCACCGACGCCGAAGAGAGCCTGAAGCTGCAAGAGGCGCAATCAGTCGTCGACAGCACCTCAGCCACCGAAGTCGCAATGCAGAACACCTTGCTGACGCCGCGGTTCTACACCACCGATTTTGATGAGTTGGACGCGATCGATGTCAGCCCCGTCCGCGAAGACTGGGACAAGCTGATTGCGCAGATGGTGTCAGACCCTAACAAGGGCCACTTCAAGAAAAACGAAGACTGGGACCATGTCGATTGGGACAACATGGAACCGACGCTGAAAAAGGAATTCCTCGATTTCCTGATCTCCTCCTGCACCGCCGAGTTTTCGGGCTGCGTGCTCTACAAGGAGATGAAACGGCGCGGCAACAACAAGGACATCACGCAGCTCTTTCAACTGATGGCGCGCGACGAGGCGCGGCACGCCGGGTTCATCAACGACGCCCTGCGCGAAGCTGGCGTGGCGGTGAACCTTGGTTTTCTGACGCAAAAGAAGAAATACACCTACTTCCGGCCCAAGTTCATCTACTACGCGACCTACCTCAGCGAAAAGATCGGCTATGCCCGCTACATCACGATCTTCCGGCATCTGGAAAAGCACCCCGAGCATCGCTTCCATCCGATTTTCAAATGGTTCGAGGAATGGTGCAACGACGAATTTTCGCACGGCGAGGCCTTTGCCCTGTTGATGAAAACAGACCCTAAATTGACCAAAGGCATGAATGTCTACTGGATCAAGTTCTTCCTGACGGCGGTCTATTCCACGATGTATGTGCGCGATCACCAGCGTCCGGCCTTCCACAAGGCCCTTGGCGTTGATCCCGATTGGTACGCGCATGAGGTCTTTACCAAGACGTCCGAGCTGACCAAGCAGATCTACCCGATCACGCTCGATATCGAACATCCCCGCTGGCAGCGCGGGCTGGAGCGGATGCAAAAAGCCAACGCCGATCTGGCAGAGGCC
This sequence comes from uncultured Alphaproteobacteria bacterium, assembly GCA_942490645.1. Classification (GTDB taxonomy): domain Bacteria; phylum Pseudomonadota; class Alphaproteobacteria; order Rhodobacterales; family Rhodobacteraceae; genus CALNXN01. The sequence continues at coordinate 32,686 of CALNXN010000012.1, forward strand.
ACGCAGAACGGTCAGTTCTTCCGCAAAATCGGCGCTCAGGCGCGCGCGGTTGCGGCCTTCGTCTCGCTGATCACGATCCCGGCGAAAAAGCACACAGTCCCCACCAACACCCGGATGGAGCCTGCGTACTGATATGACCGTCTGGACCGCATCCCTTCTGGCCCTCTTCGTCTGGTGGTTCTCCACCGGGGCGATCTTGATGGCCGTGAAATATGCGGACCGTTCTGACCACGGGGCAGGCCTGCGCACGACGCTGATGGGCCTGCCGATGCTGGGCCTCGGGATCTGGGGCTTCTGGGCCACGATGGGCGACACATCGGTCTTTGGCGCCTGCATCGCGTTCCTGGCGGCCTTGGGCATCTGGGGCTGGATCGAACTGGCGTTCCTCACGGGCGTCATCACTGGCCCCAACAGCTACCCCCTGCCCCCTCACACGCCCGAATGGGAGCGGTTCATCCGCGCTTGGGGCACGCTGGCCTATCACGAAATGCTGTTGGTCGGCACGCTCATCACGCTGTTTCTCGTGGCCCATGACGCGCCCAATATCTTTGGCGTCTGGACGTTCGCAGTGCTCTTTTTTGCGCGCATCTCGGCCAAGCTGAACCTGTTTTTCGGCGTGCCGAAGATCAATGTTGATTTCCTGCCGTCCGCGCTGGCGCATCTGGCGACCTATTTCCGCATTCGCCCGCTCAACTGGCTCTTTCCGATCTCGGTGACGGCCCTCAGCTTTGCCACCGCCTGCTGGCTGGAGCGGGTTTACTCCGCGACGACCCAGGGCGAACTCATTGGCTTTTCTCTGCTGGCGGCCATCACAGCGCTGGCTCTTCTCGAACACTGGGTGATGGTCCTGCCGATCCCGGACGAAAAACTATGGCGCTGGATGCTTCCCGCGCCCAAACAAACGACACCAAAGACAACACCACTCAAGGGGGGACATCATGGACTTTGATGCACTGTTCCAAACACAATTGGACGAACTGAAAGACGATGGAAACTACCGGATCTTTGCCGAACTGGAACGCAAAGCCGGGGCCTTCCCCCGCGCAAAATGCCATGATGAAGATGCGCCCGATGACGTTACGGTCTGGTGTTCGAATGACTACCTCGGCATGGGCCAGAACCCGGCCGTGATCCAATCCTTCAAGGATGCCGTGGACAGCTATGGCGCGGGTGCGGGTGGCACGCGTAACATCTCGGGCACCAACCACGCCCACAAGCTGCTGGAGGCCGAACTGGCCGACCTGCACCACAAGGAAGAGGCGCTGCTCTTTACCTCCGGTTACGTCTCTAACTGGGCCGCTTTGTCCACTTTGGGCGCGCGTATCCCCGACGCGGTGATCCTCTCGGACGAGTTGAACCACGCCTCCATGATCGAAGGCATCCGCCATTCGCGCGCCAACAAGGTGCTGTGGCGCCACAATGATCCCGAAGACCTTGATCGCAAACTGCGTGCGCTGCCCGCCAATGCGCCCAAGATCGTGGCCTTTGAATCCGTCTATTCGATGGACGGCGACATCTGCCCGATGCAGGAAATCGTCGAAGTGGCCGAAAAGCACGGCGCAATGACCTACCTTGACGAGGTGCACGCCGTTGGCCTTTACGGTCCCCGCGGTGGCGGCATTTCCGAGCGTGAAGGGCTGGCCGATCGCATCACCCTGATCGAAGGCACCCTGGGCAAAGCCTACGGCGTCGTCGGCGGCTATATCACCGGCTCTGCGGCACTGTGCGATTTCATCCGCTCTTTTGCTTCCGGGTTCATCTTCACGACCGCCCTGCCCCCGGCTGTGGCGGCTGCTGCGCAAACCTCGATCCAGCACCTCAAGCAATCCGACCAAGAGCGCAAATTGCAACGCGAACGCGTCGCCTACCTGCGCAAACGGCTCGATCAGGAAGGCATCCCGCATCTGGACAACCCCAGCCACATCATCCCCGTGATGATCAAGGATCCGGTCAAATGCCGGATGCTGGCCGATTACCTGATGCAGCGCTATGGCATCTACGTGCAGCCCATCAATTACCCCACTGTGCCCAAAGGCACCGAGCGTTTGCGCTTCACGCCCGGGCCATTGCATAGCATTGATGACATCGAACATCTGGTGCTGGCGCTCAAAGAGCTTTGGAAACAGTGCGCTATCTCGCACGCTGTGGCGTGATTTCGCGCTGATCGCGACGAAGTGACTGTTGACTCTCGGTCCGATGTCCTACGTTATCTCCCAAGCAAACTATGGGAGATAACCATGACACGTACGTTCGCAATTCTGGCAGCAATGACGGCTTTGGCCGCCCCCGCCTTCGCGGAAGACTACATTGGCGACATTGAAGCAGGCGAGAAAGAGTTCAACAAATGCAAGTCATGCCACATGATCGTGGCAGATGACGGCACCGAGATCGTCAAGGGCGGCAAAACCGGCCCCAACCTCTATGCTGTCGTGGGCCGCACCGCGGGCACGATGGATTTCCGCTATGGCGATGATCTGGTCGCAGCGGGCGAGGCTGGCCTCGTCTGGGATCAGGAAAATCTGGCCGAGTACATGACCGATCCACGCGCCTTCCTGCGCACGTATCTGGATGACAGCAAAGCCAAATCCAAGATGTCCTTCAAACTGCGCAAAGGCAGTGAAGATGTCGCGGCCTATCTGGCGTCTGTTGGTCCCGAAGTCACCAACTAAGCCATCCTGAATTAACGACAAAACCGCCGTTCACACGCATTGTGAGCGGCGGTTTTTTTATTGGTGGGAAGCTGGCAATAGGTTTGCAGGTGGATGGCCGCTGTGCGGACGAAGCGGTCGTCCGCATTGGAGTATGGAACGTCTGCTTTTGATCAAGTGTTACACCATAGTAATTTTATGTTCGATCACTGATGATTTGTCTTGACCAACCGCAATCTTCTCCGAGATGCCGTCAACGCTGATCAACTTCCAGACCTGCCAACGCTCAGCATTCCAAATTGGCCCCGCACACGCCGCTTCTCCTTCTGATCCGTACCAGAAAATTAGGAAGGGTTCTTTCGCAACTGAAAAGTTCTTGAGAGGCACTTCCATCGACCATCAGTATCCGTGGAAATGTATGCAAACATCGGCTGCGCCCTTAGTGCATATGCGCGATCAGACCAGACAGGTACGACGAAGGTCTCCAATCCGCCATTGGAATCACACGTGGCCGGCAAGTCTCTTTCGGTGTCAACGATGAGCCAAACTGACTTGCTCTCAATGGCCTGCCTCTGAACAAAGCGATCGCTAGGCCGCGATACTCATAAAGGCTGCGTTCTATGCAAAGCAATCATTCTCGACCATCAGTACTTTTGAAGTCTAAGTTCCGTAGCGCGACATTGGTGCCTCTACAACGCGGCGAAAGATCCCAACATGGGCTCAAACTCGCCATTCGCCCCTCGGCTCACACCCCCCATCAAATCCCTTCGTCAGGGTCGCGTTTGGTCCAGGGATGGTGCCCGCGCGCGTTCAGGATAGATGACATCTTCCATCCCTGCTCTGTGTGCTGCAACAGCGCCGAGGATGTGTAGGGTTCCGTCGCCGGGCTGCCATGGCTCAGCAGGTACGTTTTATAGGTGCCGATCCATGTCCCGTCCTTGCAATCTTCAAGGCTTAGAGGTTTGCGGTAAATGTGGTCCACCTTCATGATCTTCGCCGCATCCAGATAGAGCTTGAAATTCTGCTTCACATCGGACGCGCTGCGCATCACCACAGGGCCCTGCCGCGTGATCATTGAAAAGGGCAATATCATACGGCTTTCCCAAGGGCCGATGTCCCCCGAAATGAAGCAAGCCGAGATCGCTTCGAGAAAATTCAAAAATTCTTCGTCCGTCATCGGGCACCATACTATCCGACAAATGGCTGTTGCGCCAAATTTCGCATTTGATCAAACGATCACGCGCACTTCCGAGACATCCGCATCAACATCGCGGCAGGCCCCCAGCACGCGTCGTTCAAGATGCGTCTGGACGTAGGCCGCGTGGAACCGGGTGGGCGCGCGCAGCGTCAAACGGCCCCCTGCCCTCTCCACACGCTCAAGTGCGGCGATCCAGCTGGCGTATGTGCCCGCATCCTCCGCATGCATCAAGGCGCGCGCCAACGCCCATTCTGTCGCGTCCGACACATCCGGCGGCGTCACCGTCCCGCGGACCGGCATGGGCACCACCGTGGTGCTCTCTGCTTCGCCCTGCCCCATACGCAGTTCGAAATCAGGCCCAACAGCTGCCCAATGTGGCGCGGTGTCCTTTAAAACAGTCTCTAAACTTAGCGAATACTCCGTCACACGGCCGCGCGCACCTTGGCGTTTTACGACCAGCCAGCCCATACGCCGCAGATGCGCCATCTCGCGTTTGACCGTGCGTTCATCGACAGACCAAAGGCGCGCGATTTCGCGCTGACCCACTGCCAGTTCGTCGCGCGCCCAATTGTAACGCGCCGTGATCAATGTCATCAGCCTGAGACTTCTGCGCTGATCATGCTTGCCCTGCGCCAAGGCGAAAGCGCCGAGTGCCGTCAAAAGATCATATTTGCGCGCAGATGCCCCACGGCCCACCGGCCTTGTGGATAGCATGGTCCTGCCCTCGATGTCGTGATCGCACCAGACCGCGTTGGGTCTATGCTGCCTCAGATGGTTGGATCGGTGTCCGATCTCTCATTCACGCCGGTTTCCGGTCGCTTTTCGTTTCTCTGCCCTGATTTGCGTCCGATTGCCCGATTCTGTCAAGTGCGGAGTTGTTCATCGTCTATCTGAACCCCCAATTCAAATTAGAAAACAGGTATATAAGGTATTGGGGGACATTCTGTGTGTCCCCTATTTGGCTGCTTTTGTCCCCCAATAGGGTGTAGTGCCTGTCGAACTGTCCCCTATATTTCGTGTCAGGCCGCAAGGCGCTGCTGGGCTCAGCGACTCACCTGGCACTCCGCCAATCGCCCTTTGGCATATGGATAGGGCGCACCGGTCCAATAGGCGTTCTTAAATCATATTCCCTTTTGCTTTTTTCTCCAAATCCGCGTAAATCTGGAAAAAACGGGAATTAGCGTCCCGTGGAAAACAGGTTTGTCCCCGCGGGGACAGATCAACCAGCAGACAGGCACCACATGTTCACACATACCGACCTTGCCCGCCTTCAGGCGCAATCGCTCAAGATGCAGGGCTTTATCCGGCAGCAGACGTACTCTCCGCAGAACGAAAAGACCCTGCGGCGGTTTTCAAGCTGGGAGGTCGCGGAGCTGATCTTCAAGGCCAACCAGTCGACCTTGCGCGGGCGGTTGGCGGCTGATCCCTCCCTGCCCCAGGGCATTGTCGAGGAAGACGGTCGCCAGCGGTGGTACACGCTCGATGAGATCAACGAGCTGCGCCGCCGTCTCAAGGTCAACCGGCAATCCCTGATGCCTTACCGCCCGGCTGGAAAACGTGCTCTGCGCGCGGCGATCGCCAACTTCAAAGGGGGGGCCGGCAAATCCACCGTGGCGCTGCATTTCGCCCATGCGGCGGCCCTCGACGGCTACCGCGTGCTCTGCGTGGATTTTGATCCGCAGGCCACGCTCAGCCATTCGATGGGCCTGAGCGACGTGGCCGAGGAATACACCGTCTGGGGCATCATGGCGCGTGATCTCGCCGCCGAGACAGACCGGATGAACCGTGCCTCGCAAGGTGCCGAAAGTGGCGCCGCCCTGCCCCAGCGCCGCCTGCCCGCCTCCATCACTGACATGGGTCTTGCCGATCTGCGTGTCTCCGATTTCATCAAGCCGACGAACTGGCCCACCATCGACATCGTGCCCAGCTGCGCCAACGCCGCCTTCGTCGAATTTGCCTCGGCGCAATACCGGCACATGAACCCCGAATGGTCGTTCTTTGCCGCCGTGTCGCGGTTTCTGGATCAGCTCAGCCCCGATGCCTATGACCTGATCCTTTTCGATTGCCCGCCTGCCATTGGCTATCAGTCGATGAACGCGGTCTTTGCGGCGGACGTGCTCTATATCCCCTCCGGTCCCGGGTATTGGGAATACGATTCCACCACCTCGTTCATTGGGCAGTTGGCCGAAGCGCTCGAAGATCTGAGCCGCTTTCAGGGGCTTGTCCCCGCGGGGACAATGACCCTGCCCAAAGCATTTCTGGACCTGCGGTTCCTGCTGACACGGTTTGAGCCGAACAACGATCTGCACCGCGCGATGCAACAGGCCTTTGTCAAAGTGTTTGGCGATAGAGTGACCGAACACCCGATCGAGATGACCCGCGCGGTGGAGCAATCTGGGCGGTTTTTGTCGTCCATCTATGAAATTGATTACCGCGATATGACCCGTGAAACCTGGCGGCGCGCCCGCGCCTCTTTTGATCAGGCTTACGCGGAGTTCAAAACCAATCTGGGCGAGGCCTGGGACAAGCTGGAGGATGAGGCATGAGCAAGCGGCGTGTGTTTGACATCGATTTTGACGACACCGATCTGGGCGCGGATGACGCTGTCCCCGCGGGGACAGATGAGGGGCGACGCGGTCCGATGGCGGCGGCGATCTCGGAAAACGCGGCTGCCTTGGGCGAACGGCAATTGGCCGAAGCCGCGATCCGTGCCGAAAATGACCGGCTGGCGCATGAATACGTATCTCTCAAGAAGAACGGTCAGATCGTCGGTCTTGTGGATGTGCGCGAGATCAAGTCGCAAAAGCTGATCCGGGACCGCCGTGAAGGGCGCGATACGGAGTTGGAAGAGCTCAAGACGTCGATCAAGGATGTGGGCCTGTCGAACCCGATCCTTGTGGAAGAGGTCGAGGTTGGGTTCGAGCTTATTCAGGGGTTTCGGCGCCTCACGGCCTTTCGCGAACTGCTGGAGGAAACGGGCGATCCGAAATACGCGCGCATTCCCGCGACGCTGCAGGCCAAGGGCGCACAGATCGAACAACTCTATCGCCGGATGGTCGATGAAAACCTCGTGCGGCGCGATATTTCATTTGCGGAGATGGCCCGGTTGGCCATGTCCTTCGCCAAGCAGACCAACGATGTGATCGGCTCGAGCGGTGATCCGGTGGACGTGCTTTATGCCTCTGCGGGGCGGCAAAAGCGGGCCTATATCCGCAACTTTGCCCATCTGCTGCATGTGCTGGGTGATGACCTGATCTTCCCCGAAGCGATCCCGCGGTCGATGGGGCTGGCGCTGCTGAAACTGCTCGATGCCGATCCTAAGTTGGCGGGACAAATTCGTGCCGTTCTGGCCAGTCGTCCCGGCAGGGATGCAAGCGGGGAGTTGGCGGTTTTGCGTGCTGCGGTCAACGGCGCGGGCAAAAAGCCCAAACCGGCCAAACCGGCGCCGCCCAAGACATCTTCCAAGACCACGATCAAGCTGAACCGACCCGAAGGCGTGGCCAAATGTACCGCAGCTTCTGGCCGGTTTGAGGTGCTGTTGGATCATGATTTCGGCGCGGTTGATCCACGCAAGCTTGAGGTGGCGGCGCGCGCGTTTCTGGATGCTTTGAAGGAGTGAAGCGCCGTTTGTCCCCGCGGGGACAGATTATGTTAAATCGAAATCAAGCGCCCGGGGCCGCCTCGGGCGCTGTTTTCTTGTCCAGAAAATCCAGGATGATCTGTGCCACATCACCGGGCACCTCTTCGTGCACCAGATGGCCGTACCCGGTCAACGACACGTGGCGCGCATGCGGCATACGCTGGGCTGCGCGTTCTGACACCTGTGGTGGGACCGTCGTGTCTTGGTCGCCGGTGATCAGCAACGTGCGCGCCGAAGTGTCTGGCAGGCTTTGCAGCAGATCGTCCAAAGACCAGTTGGCCATCATGAGCAAGGTCGAATCCACGTGGTCGCGATCTGACATCAGGCGTCGGTAATACCCCAAGCCTTCAGAGTCTAATTCAGAGCCTGTACTGCTGATCAGAGCCTTAACCCGACCGGGATTGGCAGAGGCCGCCGAGAACACGGATGCGGTGAACGGAACCGCTGCCAGCATCTTGGCCATCGCCGGAAACAGTACACCCGCAAGCCCCTTGAACGTATCGAGCGCAGCGTTGATGCCGACGATATCGGGCGTTTGTCCCCGCGGGGATACAAGCGTTTTCGACAGCTCCAGCGCCAGTGCAGCCCCAGCGGAATGGCCAATGATCGCACTGGGATGCCAGCCTTCCTGCGCGCACAGCTTGGCGACGTCTTCGGCCATTGCGCGCAGCCCACAGCGGTGCCGCGCGCCCAGTTGGGTGAACCCTTGCCCCGGCAGGTCCAGCGCCACAACGCGGTGCGTTTTCGCCAAAAGGGGGATCAAATCGCGGAACGAATGGGTGGACCCGCCGGCGCCATGCAAAAGCAAGATCAGATCGCCAGAACCGGCCTCTTGGACGTGCCAGCGATGCGGATGGCTGAGGACCTGCCGCGACAGCGCCGCATTGGGCCATGTGGCGATATCGTGCCAGCGCATGGCGCTACCCGTCCAGAGCGGCGCTGACGGCCCCTGTGAGCGCCTGTGCATTCGCACGGGGCAGTGCAAGGTACGTGGCGTCCAAAAGCCCTGCAAGGCCCCTCAGAGCGCCTGTGGGGCGGTTTCCCATGTCAATCACAAGGCTGGCGGTGCCCTGCGCCCGCAAAAGCTGGGCCAGACGGTCGGCATCGGCGCCAGCCTGTGCGCGGTCGGCGGTGCCATCAAGTGCCACATTGGCGCGCCCGTCGGTCAGGATGATCACGGTTGGCGTCAAACCCTTGGCAAGGCTTTGTGTGGCCAGCAATGCGGCCTCCTGCAGTCCTGCGGCAAGGGGCGTGCCACCGCCGCCGGGCAGATTGGCAAGCCGCCGTTTCGTCTGCACCAGCGAGCGGGTCGGCGGCAGCAGCAGTTCCGCGCCCGTCCCGCGAAAAGCGATCAGCGCCACGTGATCCCGTGCGGCATAGGCTTGCGCCAGCAACATTTCCACAGCGCCCTTGGCCTCGTTCAGGCGCGACACAGCGGCCGACCCGGAGGCGTCCACCGCAAAGATCAATAGGCGGTCAGAGTGGTCCTGATAGCGTTTCACACGAATGTCTGAGGGCCGAATAAGCAGCCCTGTCCCCGCGGGGACAGACCGGTCATGCAGGGCCGCGCGGCGCATTGGCTGCCAAGGGGCAGCAGCGCGCAGGGTAGCCACCAGATCAATCCGGTTTTGGCCATCCAGACGCCCGGGCCGAGAGGGCAGGGGCCGCCCACGTCGGTTGCCCTTGCGCTTTTTGCCAGCACCTTGACCGCCCGAAGACCGTGTTGTCCCCGCGGGGACAAGACCGGCCAACAGATCCGGTGGCAGCAGCGCGCGGATCGCCTCCACCATCATATCGCCATCGGGCAGGGTCAGGTCCTGATCCTCGCCCTTGCCATCTTCGGTGTCGTCCGGTTCGGGCGGGGGCGGGGTGTCGTCCTGAGGGTCTTCTTCCTGGGGCACCTGCGTGGCGCGGTGCGGATAGATGAGGGACGCGGCGACCTGCAGATCATCATCCGAAACGGCCGTCCGTTGGTGCAGGGCTGCATGGGCACGGGCCGCCGCCAGCGCCAGAGTGGGCGCGCGCAGGCTGTCGATGCCGAAGCGTGCCGCAAGCGCCGTGAGGGCCGCAATCTGGTCGGGCGTGACCGTCACATCCACCGTGGCAATCGCATCTGTCCCCGCGGGGACAGAAGGCCAATCGGCGGGCATCCGGCCTTCGGGGGCGATGTGAAACGCCAGCCGTTCCGACAGGGCAGGGGGGCAATGTTCGTCTGCGTCCGCCCCTTCATCGAGGGCCACCAGACTGTGCGCGGGGCTGACGTCGAGTTGTTGGGCGAGTTTCGCGGCCAGCTCCGCCCCGCAGCGTTCGGCCATAATCAGCTCGAGTGTGCAGGGGCTATGAAATAATCCTTTATTTTCAACTAATTGGCCAGATTTCAGAGTGGCGGACAGGTCAAGCCCGCCATAAAGCTGTTCATCGGCGATGTTGGGGTGAATTTTGCGCGCACGCAAGGGCAATGCGCGCAACACCGGCGTTGCGGTCCGGGCCGGCGCGCATAGCAATGACGGCGCCGCGCAGATTGGCGGGATCCATCCCCAAAAGCGTCAGAGCAAGGGCGGCACGGTGCCAGCTATCGGCGGTCTCGCTCACCCCAGCACTTCGGCGACGGTGCGGTTGACGCGCGCGCCGGATCCGGCCTCGTCCAGTGGGTCGCGGCGCAAGCGGTGCGACAGCGCCGAGGGCGCGATTGTGCGCAAATGTTCCCGTGTTAGGATCTTTTTGCCTTGCCAGGCCGCCAGTGCACGGGCGGTGCGCAACAGCGTCAATTCACCGCGCAACCCGTCCGATCCGAGGGCGATGCAGAGGGTCGCGCAATCGTCCAGAATGGTATCCGGCGTGGTGATTTTCGGCAAGGCGCGCCGGGCTTTGAGGATCTTGGCGCGGACCTTGGCGTCTTCGGCGGTGTAATGCGCCATGAAGGCGTCGAAATCGGCCTCAAACGCGTCGCGCCGCTTGATGACTTCGACCCGTTCGGCCACGTCCTGCGGCGAGCGCACCTCGACCGAGAGGCCGAACCGGTCCAGGAGCTGCGGGCGCAATTCACCCTCTTCGGGGTTGCCGGACCCGACCAGCACGAAGCGCGCGGCGTGACGGATCGACAGGCCCTCGCGTTCGACCACGTTTTCACCGGACTGCGCCACGTCAAGCAGCAGATCAACGATGTGATCCTCTAGCAGATTGACCTCGTCGATATAGAGGTATCCGCGGTTGGCACGTGCCAGAAGCCCCGGTTCAAACGCTTTTTCGCCGCGTGTGAGCGCCCGCTCGATGTCGAGCGCACCGACGACGCGGTCCTCGGACGCGCCAAGCGGCAGGTCGATCACTGGCGTCGGGCGTGTCACGATCTTTTTCGAGCCTAACTCGGCCCAATCGGGGCAGTTTTCGAGCGTTTCCGCATTCACCGGACAGCTTTCCACAGCCTTGATCGGGGGGAGCAGAGCCGCCAGCGCGCGCACGGCGGTCGACTTGCCCGTGCCACGATCGCCAAAGACCAGCACGCCGCCAATGCCGGGATCAATTGCAGTCAGGATCATGGCTTGTTTCATCTGCTCTTGGCCGACGATGGCCGAAAAAGGGAAGGGGGTCTTCATAGATGTCTTTCCAGTGGGGTAAGCGGGCTTGAACCGCCCCATGAACCAGCGTCGCCAAGGATGGCAAAGCGGGCGTAGAGTTCTTCGGCAAACCAGTTGCCATCGCGTACGGATTTAATTGCGTCCGCATGGGGACCACTTTTGCGGGCGAATTCGGCCATTTTAGCAGCGTCCGGCCAGATCGAAAACGTGACTTGATGCAGCAGCGGCACCTCGCCGATCCCGATCTTGAAGGCGACGTTGGGGTCGTCTCCGATCACGCGGCTGATGTTGGGCACTTGCCCCCAGAATTTCAGCGCAACCGACGGTTTTACGGTGGCGCGGGTGAGGGCGGCGAGCGGGCCTTTTGCCTCTGCCCTTGTGGCAGAAAATGGCGTTTTCCCGGCCCAGACGCCCCGTGCGGATGTGGTTTCCAGAAAGATGGTCCAATCTTCGGTGGCATGCGCGCGGTAGCGTTGGAAAATACGCGCTGTCGCGGTTTGTTTGCGGGCGGTTTCCTCGTCTGGCCAGCTGCACAGGATGGCATAGACCTTGGGGATCAGCACCGGCGTGAACCCTTCGCCCTTGCCCGAGCCGCAAAGCTTCCAGAATCCGATACCGGGAACACGGGGCAACGACAGGCGCGCGGCCCCCATCATCCACATCGCCCACGCCCGACTGGCCGCAGAAGGCATGCGGAAAAAGCTGATGGAAACGACGGGTGTATCGGTCATTGCGCGCGCAGTTGCTCAAAGTGTCAATTTAGTCTGACAGGGTTTGTCCGGAAATGGAAGAACAACATTGTAAAGTAAACTAGACACATTTAACGTACCCGTATGATGACACGTGTGCAAAATATCGAATCTGCTCATGGGGTTGCGGAAGATGGCAATCGGGCGATTGTCATTGGCGCAGGTCTGGGTGGTCTGGCCGCTGCGATGCGCCTTGGTGCCAAGGGGTACCGGGTGACAGTGGTCGATAAACTCGACGTGCCGGGCGGGCGCGGATCGGCGATCTGGCAAGACGGGCACCGGTTTGATCTGGGTCCTACGATCGTCACTGTGCCGCAGCTTTATAAAGAGCTTTGGGCGGCCTGCGGGCGCGATTTTGACGCCGATGTGACGCTGAAACCCCTGGACCCGTTTTATGAAATTCGCTGGCCCGATGGCACCAAGTTCGTGGCCCAGCAAGACACCGACAAGTTGCGCGCCGAAGTGGCCAAGCTGTCGCCGGGGGATGTGGCGGGGTTCGACAAGTTCCTGCGCGACAGTGCCAAACGCTATTGGTTCGGGTTCGAGGATCTGGGCCGCCGGTCGATGCACAAGCTGTGGGATCTGGTTCAGGTCTTGCCGACCTTTGCGATGCTGCGTGCGGACCGGTCGGTTTACGCCCATGCGGCACGGCGGGTGAAGGACGAAAAGCTGCGCATGGCGCTGAGTTTCCATCCGCTGTTTATCGGTGGTGATCCGCTGCATGTGACGTCGATGTATATTCTGGTCGCCTATCTGGAGAAGGAATTCGGCGTTCACTATGCGATGGGTGGTCTTGCCGGTATGGCGCAGGCGATGGCGCGGGTGATCGAAGATCAGGGCGGCACGCTGTTGATGGACACCGAAGTCGACGAGATCATTGTGCGGGACGGTGCCGCGCGAGGTGTGAAACTGGCGAGTGGGTTGGAGTTGGGCGCGCAGGTCGTGGTGTCGAACGCGGACGCGGGCCACACTTATGATCGGCTGTTGCGCAATCACAAAAAACGCCGCTGGACGCCTGCGAAACTGAAGCGCACGCGGTACTCAATGAGCCTGTTTGTGTGGTACTTTGGCACCAAAGGCACGCGCGGTATGTGGGGCGATGTGGGCCATCACACGATCCTGAACGGGCCACGTTACAAGGGGCTGCTCAAGGACATATTCATCAAGGGCAAGCTCTGTGACGACATGAGCCTTTATGTGCATCGCCCGTCTGTCACGGACCCCAGCGTGGCCCCGGAAGGGGATGACACGTTCTATGTCCTCAGCCCGGTGCCGCATCTGGGCCATGACAACGGTGTCGACTGGGCCGAGGAAGAGCCCAAGTACAAAGCCAAAATGCTCAAGGTGCTGGAGGATCAGTTGCTGCCTGGTCTGGCGGATAAGATCAGCACCGAGGTTGTGTTCACGCCAGAAACGTTCCGCGATCGGTATCTGTCGCCCTTTGGCGCCGGGTTTTCGATCGAGCCGCGCATTCTGCAAAGCGCATGGTTCCGGCCGCATAACGTCAGCGAAGAGGCCAAGGGCCTGTATCTGGTGGGGGCAGGCACACACCCCGGTGCCGGAGTGCCGGGTGTGATTTCGACGGCGGAAGTCTTGGCGCAACTGGTGCCGGACGCAGAGCCCGTGCGATGAACTTTATTGGAAGGCAAGCCCAATGATCCGACCCGATGATCTGGCCCATTGTCACGACGCGATCCGGCATGGGTCGCTGTCGTTTCATGCGGCCTCGAAATTGCTGCCGGCACGGGTGCGAGACCCGGCGCTGGCGCTTTATGCGTTTTGCCGGTTGGCGGATGATGAGGTGGATTTGAAGGCCGATAAGGTCGGGTCGGTCCTGCGGTTGCGAGACCGCTTGGATGCGGTCTATGCGGGCCGCCCGAAAGACGCGCCCACGGACCGTGCCTTTGCCGCGATCGTGGAAGATTTCGAGATGCCGCGCGCCTTGCCCGATGCTCTGCTGGAGGGGTTGGCATGGGATGCCGAGGCGCGCAGGTATCAGACCCTAAGTGGCGTCATAGACTATTCCGCGCGCGTGGCTTCTGCCGTGGGGGCGATGATGTGTGTGTTGATGCGGGTGCGGGATGCGGATGCGCTGGCGCGCGCCTGTGATCTGGGCGTGGCGATGCAGTTGACAAACATTGCGCGCGACGTCGGCGAAGACGCCGAAGAGCAACGGATTTACTTGCCGCTTGACTGGTTGGAGGAGGCGGGTTTGACAGCCGAGACATTCCTTGCTGATCCGCGTCCGACCAAGGCGGTGCGTGCCATGGTCAAGCGTTTGGTGATGGAGGCCAACCGGCTCTATATCCGCTCCGAAGCGGGGGTCGGTGCGCTGCCGCTGGCGTGCCGTCCGGGCATCTATGGGGCGCGATATATTTATGCGGGCATTGGCAGTCGCTTGCAGGCAATGGGTTACGATTCGTTGAGTGCGCGTGCCCGCACCAACAAGATGCAAAAGATCGGATGGCTGGGCCAGTCGCTGTTGCTGAGCGGGGTCAGCCTTGTGGTGCCCAAGTCGCCGGTGCTTTATGCGCGCCCGCTGGATGAAGTCGCGTTTTTGGTGGATGCCACGGCACGCGGCGCACGGGTCGGCACGCGCAGTGACGCGTTGATCTCGGTATTGACGACTTTGGAACAAAATCGACAGGATCAGAGAGCGCGCTTGACCCAGGGACGGGCTGGCCTTACCTGAGCCTGATGTTCTGGCTGTTATTCTGTATTTTTCTGGTCGCCTGTGTGGGCGCGGGCATGACCGGTGGTTTGTTTCCGCCGGGTCCGTGGTATCGCAGCCTTGAAAAGCCGTGGTTCACGCCGCCCGATTGGGTGTTTCCCGTAACATGGACGGTGCTTTATATCAGCATGGCGGTGGCAGGTGCGCGGATTGCGATGGCCGACAACAATAGTGTCGCGATGGCGTTTTGGGCGTTGCAGATCGCGTTCAATGGACTGTGGACCCCGGTGTTTTTCGGGCTGAGGAATATCCGCATGGGCATGGCCGTGGTGGGGTTCTTGTGGCTGGCGGTTCTGGGGTGCATCGTGTCGATGTGGCAGGTCGATATGATCGCGTCGTTGCTGTTCGTGCCTTACCTGGTTTGGGTCACGATAGCGTCCGCGTTGAATGCAGCCGTTTGGCGGATGAACCCAGACGTGGCGCGCAACCCGCCAGAAATCGCCACCTGAGTTTTTGATAAGGGCGCGCTGCCGCGCGGCATGATGTTTGGCAGCCCTTGCGGGCTGCAGACCTCCGGCGGAGGTAGTTCCGACCATTTGGAGTCAAGGAAAGCGCCAGCCTTTGCGCCGTGGGACACGGACGGCCAGCATCGGTTTGAGCAGCGGGGAACGGAAGCGTCTGAGATCAAGGGCTTCATGGACGCCGATGGTGCGTTCGCCGTCCAACTGGGTTTCCACGGCCGAGCGCGAGTAGAAGGGCGCATCGAGCATGTTTTGCACTTGGCGCGGTTGGAAGCCGGGGTCGCTGCGGGTTTCGCGGCGCACGGCCCAGAGGCTGCGTTTCATGCGCGCTTTCTGCGGCAGCGGAATGGTTGATGCAGTACCGTCGGCGTCAAAGTGGAATGCGGCAGACAGTTGGGAGCCGTCGAGCCGTGTGGCGTCGTAAAAGCAGGTGGCGCCGCCGCGATGCGGATATCGGCCCCATGTCCAATAGCTGAAATCTTCTTCCAGCGCGCGGGTGCCGAAGTTGGCATCGAAGTAGCCTTCGCCCTGCCATTGCCAGCCGGGGCGGTCGATGTCGACGTCGATGTGTGATTTCGGGCCGAAGGGGCGCCAGATATGCGCGCCGTCATCGGTCAGGGCCAATTCAACGTTCG
This sequence comes from uncultured Alphaproteobacteria bacterium, assembly GCA_942490645.1. GTDB lineage: Bacteria > Pseudomonadota > Alphaproteobacteria > Rhodobacterales > Rhodobacteraceae > CALNXN01. The sequence continues at coordinate 48,323 of CALNXN010000012.1, forward strand.
TGATGGCGGACGGGGTGACCCGGATCTGGCCGCGGATGCGGTTGATGAGCGGAGGGCTCGAGACTTCATTGATGTCGATGATCAGCGTGTCGTTGTCCCAGCGCATCATCGAGGGGCCGACTTGCAGGCGGGACGGTGTCTGGCGCAGGGCGGATTGGCCGCGGTCGGTCATGGTAAAGCGCCCGCCGGGGCCATAGGTGGCCACGTTGATGCAGACGTTGTCTTGCGGATTGCGGCGTCCGGACCAGCGATACCATGGCGAAAAAACAGAGCCTATGAAGCCGATTACGGAGACCGCGCGGGTGCCGCAGTGGCTTAGGCCGTCGACATACCACCACGCGTAGCCATTTGGGCCGACGTCAATGCCGAAGTTCGGGCGTTCAAGATCGCCTCGGCCGCGTGCCGTGCGGAGAGGGTCGCCATCGGGACGCCCGCGCCGGGGTGTGTGCCGCCCCCCGCCAGCCACAGACCCGGTATCCCCGAGGCTGCAGTCGGGCGTTTCAGCGACGCCGTCATGCCGTGCGGGCTTTGCCCGTAGAGTGCGCCCTGACTGGCCGGGAACATCGCCGCGAATGTCTGCGGAGCGGTGATGCTGTGGGCTGTCGGGGTCGGGCTGAACCGGATCCCGAAGCGCGCCATCTGTTGGATGATCTGAAGATGCCATGTGTCAATGTCCATTGGGGGGGTAAGGGTGTCGGTCGCGGGGGCGTTCGAGATAATCTCGAACCGCTCCAGTTGGGGGTGCATGCCCATTGCCGCGATCCATTGCGCAGAGGTAGAGCGAAGGCGTGGCAGGGATGCGCCCCTCGGCGAGGTCGCGGAATTCGGCCAGTGGGTCGGCGTCGAAAAAGACGTTGTGATGCGCCAGATCCGGCCCGGACGGGGTCGCGGCAAAGCTGTGCACGCGTGCGGAAAACGAACGGGGCAGGGTGGCCGTTTGGCGCGCCACACCCGCGACATCGGGCCCAAGCGCGCCAGTGGCAAGCGCGCGAGGATCACCGGCGTAAACGATGGCTTCGGCGTGCAGGGCTGTGCCGTCTTCAAGATGCACGGCGGTGGCGCGGCCGTTTTCGGTTTCGATCCGGGCGACGTGGGCATTGTGGCGCAGCGTGGCACCTTTTGTGCGGGCAAGCGCTGCAATCGCATCGGCGAGTTTATGCATGCCGCCCTGAACCACCCAGACGCCTGCCGCTTCGGCTTGCCAGATCAGAGACAGGATGGCCGGGCTGAGGTGGGGCGCGCCGCCAACATAGGTGGCGTAGCGGCCGAAAAGCTGCACCAGACGCGGGTCGCTGAACTGTCGGTTTAGCGTGGCGTAGAGCGTTGAAAGCGGCGCCATTGCGCGGATCAGAGAGGGGCGCGCCAGCACATAAGGCACCAGTTCGGCCAGTTTCGGTTTGGGTGCCTGCATCATGGGCGCGTCGAATGCGTTGAACAGCATCTTTGTGCGATCGTGAAAGCGGCGGAATTCATCGGCGACTTTGGGGCTGGAAAAATCGGCAATGGCACGGGCGCTTTTGTCGGTGTCGGCGAAAAGATCAAGTTGACTGCCATCGGGCCAGAAGTGTCGTGCCAGCAAATCCTGTGGAATCAGCGTGACATGATCATCCAGGCGCGCGCCTGCGCAGTCGAACAGCGCGTCAAAGACGTGGCGCATCGTCAGAACGGTGGGGCCTGCGTCGATCGGGCCTGCGGGGCTGTCGATGGTGCGGATCTTGCCGCCGTTGTGAGCGTGCCGGTCAAGTACCGTCACCTGCATACCGCCAGATTGCAGCCGAACCGCTGTGGCAAGGCCAGCGATGCCAGCGCCAATGACGATGGCGCGGGGGCGATCCGGGGAATGGGCAGCGCGCAAGCGACTCTCCGTTGAGTTGTGGTGTTGTGATTGTTGACTCATGACGGCAAAGTGTCCAGTATGATTTACACTTTGGTGTCGCATTTGGCTGACACTTGCCAGGATAAGGACCGGGTCATGGGGCTGAACACGCGGATCGAAGCGGCCATTGCGCAGGCTATAAAGGTGGGGCAGGGACGCGGGGCGGTGCCACTACGACTGGCCTCTGCGCTGGATTATGCCACCTCTCCGGGCGGGGCCCGGATCAGGCCCACGATCTGTATGTCTGTGGCGATGGCTTGCGGCGATGATCGTCCGCTGGTGTCGGATGCAGCGGCGTCTGCGTTGGAGTTGATCCATTGCGCGAGCCTCGTGCATGATGATCTGCCATGTTTTGACGATGCGGATGTGCGGCGCGGCAAGGCATCGGTGCACAAAGCCTATTCCGAACCTTTGGCTGTCTTGGCCGGCGACAGCCTGATTGTGCTGGCCTTTGAGATTTTGGCGCGGCAGTCCGCGCAAGCACCCGACCGGGTCGCGCAATTGATCATGACACTGGCGCAGCGCACCGGCATGCCCGGCGGGATCTGTGCGGGTCAGGGTTGGGAAAGCGAAACGGAAGTTGATCTTTCGGCCTACCATCAGGCCAAAACGGGCGCTCTGTTCATCGCGGCCACCCAGATGGGCGCCGTGTCCGCAGGGCAGGAGCCAGAGCCGTGGTTTGAGCTGGGCGCACGGATTGGCGAGGCGTTTCAGGTCGCGGATGATTTGCGCGACGCGCTTTATGATGCGCAAACTTTGGGCAAGCCCGTGGGGCAGGATGATTTGCATGGACGTCCCAACGCGGTGACGCTCTTGGGTGTGCAGGGCGCGATTTCGCGTCTCAAGGATATTCTGGGCGGCGCGATTGCGTCGATCCCGTCGTGCCCCGGAGAGGCACAGCTGGCCGAAATGGTGCGCATGTATGCGGAGCGGTTGACGCCGGTCGCCCCGAACGTGAGCGCGTCCAAACAGAATGTCTGATCTGAGCGGCGACATGGCGGGTTTTCCCCGGATTGGCGAATGGGCCAACCGTCTGGTCGCACGTCCGGGCTTTCAAAGCTGGGCCAGCAAATTTCCACTGACACGGGGCCGGGCGCGCAAGGATGGCGCGGTGCTGTTTGATGTGGTGCAGGGGTTCGTACAAAGTCAGGTGCTGATGGCGCTGGTGGAGTTGGACGTGTTGCAACGCCTGCGGGGCGGTCCGAAATCCGCCGAAATCTTGGGGCGAGCGGTCGATATTTCCACAGACAGAATGCAGATCTTGTTGCAGGCCGGGGCCGCACTGAAGCTGCTCAAGCGGAACAGGAACGGGACGTTTGGGTTGGCACGCAAGGGTGCCGCCCTTTTGGGCGTGCCGGGGTTGGAGGCGATGATCCGGCATCATCGCGCGTTCTACCGCGATCTTGAAGACCCGGTCGCGTTGCTGCGCGCGCCTGAGCAGACCGAGTTGTCGGAGTTCTGGCCCTATGTGTTCGGCGCCCGTGGAGCGGTTGATCCGGCGGTGGCTGAAACCTATTCCGACCTGATGGCGCAAAGCCAGCGTTTGGTGGCCGAGGACACATTGCGCGCCGTGAGTTTAAAAGGTGTTGCGCGTTTGCTGGATGTGGGCGGCGGCACGGGCGCGTTTCTCGAGGCCGTTGGGAATGCCTATCCCAAAGTTCAGATGGAGCTTTTTGATCTGCCACAGGTCGCGCCGGGGGCCGAGGCGCGGTTTGCGCGCGCGGGCATGGCGGACCGGGTGACCCTGCATTCAGGATCATTCCGCGAAGATGCCTTGCCGCAGGGCGCCGATTCGATCTCTTTGATCCGGGTGCTCTATGATCATTCCGATGAGACCGTGCGTGACTTGCTACGCGCAGTTCATGCTGCGCTGCCAAAAGGCGGCCGCCTGATCATTTCAGAACCAATGGGTGGTGGGGCGCAGCCCGATGTGGCGGGCGACGTCTATTTCGCCTTTTACACGATGGCCATGAAAACCGGGCGTGCGCGCTCTGCCGAAGAGATCGGCAGGTTGTGTGCCGAGGCCGGGTTTACCCACGTCCACAGCCCCAAGCCTGCACGTAGTTACGTCACGCGGGTGTTGACGGCTGTCAAGGAATAATCTGCCTTCGAGCACTGTCTATTTTAGTTGACACTTGAGTCTGTCTAACTAAACTGACAATCACACAAGACCCTGCGTGCTGAGTCTTTTTGACCAGAGAGTTCGGGCCGCAGCTGAAGGAGGCACAGTTGGAAACCACAGCCGTTCTATTGAAAGGTCCGCAGGATCTGGATCTGGAAACACTGACGCTCAAAGCGCCGGTGGCGGGTGACCTTGTTGTCGACATCACGCATTCAGGAATTTCCACCGGGACGGAAAAACTCTTTTGGTCCGGGCAAATGCCGCCGTTCCCCGGCATGGGGTATCCGCTGGTGCCCGGCTATGAAGCGGCGGGCGAAGTCGTGGAGGCCGACCCCAGCACGGGGTTCAAGCCGGGCGACCATGTATTCGTTCCGGGGGCCAATTGTTATGACGGTGCCTTTGGCCTGTTCGGCGGTGCTGCTGCACGGGTCGTAACGGCTGCGGATCGGGTGACGCGAATCGATGCGGGCCTTGGCGCAGAGGGCGCATTGCTGGCTTTGGCCGCGACAGCACGCCACGCGATGGCCGGATTGAACAAGGCCGTGCCCGATCTGATTGTGGGCCACGGTGTTCTGGGTCGTTTGCTGGCGCGTCTGACCGTGGCGGCTGGCGCACCTGCGCCGACTGTCTGGGAAATCGACCCAAGCCGCCGTACGGGTGCGGTGGGCTATCAGGTCATTGATCCCAAAGATGACACGCGCCGCGATTACACATCTGTCTATGACGCCTCCGGTTCCGTTGAGGCGATCAGCGACATGATCGGCGTGATCGCAAAGGGCGGCGAGATCGTGCTGGCCGGGTTCTATACCGGTGCTATCAGCTTTGCCTTTCCGCCGGCCTTTATGAAAGAGGCCCGCTTTCGCGTCGCTGCCGAGTGGACGCGCGACGATCTGCACGCCACGCGCGCATTGGTCGAAAGCGGCACACTCAGCCTGAACGGGCTGATCACTCACACGTCGCCTGCATCCGATGCAAGCCGCGCCTACACGCAGGCCTTCACCGACGCTGATTGCCTGAAGATGATTTTGAATTGGAAGGACGCCGCATGAAAGACGAAGTGCCAAACCTGAAGGAATTCGATCAGCGCCTGCGCGATGAAGCTGCTGCGGAACCCACGCTGGAAGTGCCACAGGGCGAGCCGACCTCCAAGACCCAGATCATCGCGATCTATGGCAAGGGCGGCATCGGCAAATCGTTCACGCTGGCCAACCTGAGCCACATGATGGCCGAGCAGGGCAAGCGCGTTCTGCTGATCGGTTGCGATCCGAAATCCGACACCACGAGCCTTCTGTTTGGCGGCAAGGCCTGCCCGACGATCATCGAGACATCGACCCGCAAGAAGCTGGCCGGTGAAGAAGTGCAGATCGGTGACGTCTGCTTCAAGCGCGGTGGCGTGTTCGCAATGGAGCTGGGCGGCCCGGAAGTGGGTCGCGGCTGCGGCGGGCGCGGGATCATCCACGGGTTTGAGTTGCTGGAAAAGCTGGGCTTTCACGATTGGGATTTCGACTACGTCTTGCTGGACTTCCTCGGTGACGTGGTCTGCGGCGGCTTTGGCCTGCCGATTGCGCGGGACATGGCGCAGAAGGTGATCCTTGTCGCCTCCAACGATTTGCAGTCGCTTTACGTGGCCAACAACGTGTGTTCGGCGGTGGAGTATTTCCGCAAGCTGGGCGGCAACGTCGGTGTGGCCGGATTGGTCATCAACAAGGACGACGGATCGGGCGAGGCGGCGGCCTTCGCCGAAGCGGTGGATATTCCGATCCTGGCCTCCATCCCGCAGAATGATGATCTGCGCAAGAAGTCTGCCAACTACCAGATCGTCGGCACGGCGGAATCCGAGTGGGGCGACTTGTTCGCGGCCCTTGGTGATAACGTGGCCGTGGCCCCGCCGGTGCGTCCAACGCCGCTGGATCAAGATGGGCTTTTGGGCTTGTTCGACGCCTCCGAAACGGGTGGCGATTACCAATTGGTGCCCGCGACAGACATGGACATGCGCGGCAAGAACGCAGCGCCCAAACCATCTTTGGAGGTTGTCTACGATGACGCCTGAGGACCTCGCCAAAGTGGAACGGTCTTACGACGATGCGCGGGTGTCCACGATAGAGAGCCTGCGTCTGTTTGATGCTGCCAGCGCGGCGGTGGAACGGTCGAGGGTTCTGGTCGAAGAAGCGCACCGTGTTGTGACGGGTGTGAACAACGAAAGCGAACGCGCCAATGGCAAATGAAGTCACATATGATGACGCCGCCGATGTGGAGGTGATCAAGGGCCATCCGCATGGTGACGTGTCACGTGTGGCTGGCGATGTGCCGGATTTGGCGCCCGACGGCATGGGCTGTCATTCGGGCGCGGATATGGAGGCGGCCGCGCGGGCGGCTGGCCAATCCGAAATCCTCGACAAATTCAGAGCGGATTACCCGATGGGGCCGCATGACAAGCCGCAATCCATGTGCCCCGCCTTTGGTTCTTTGCGTGTGGGTCTGCGGATGAAGCGGGTGGCCACGGTACTGTCCGGGTCCGCGTGTTGTGTCTATGGGCTGACGTTCGTGTCGCATTTTTATGGCGCGCGCCGGTCAGTTGGCTACGTGCCTTTCAACTCCGAGACGTTGGTCACGGGGAAGCTTTTCGAAGACATCCGGGAATCGGTGCATGAGTTGGCCGACCCCGATCGCTATGACGCGATTGTGGTGACCAACCTGTGTGTGCCGACTGCGAGCGGTGTGCCGCTGCGGCTGTTGCCGGATGAGATCAATGGTGTCCGGATCGTCGGGATCGACGTGCCCGGATTTGGGGTTCCCACCCATGCCGAGGCCAAGGACGTTCTGGCCGGAGCAATGCTGAACTATGCCCGCGCCGAGGTTGAGGCGGGGCCAGTGGCGGCTCCCGTGGGTGGGAAATCAGATAGGCCAACGGTCGCGCTGCTCGGTGAGATGTTCCCGGCGGACCCGATGATGATTGGCCAGATGCTCGCGCCTATGGGCTTGGCCGCGGGGCCGGTGTTGCCGTGCCGCGAATGGCGCGAGCTTTACGCCGCGCTTGATTGTGCCGTCGTGGGTGCGATCCACCCGTTCTATACAGATACGGTCCGCGCGTTTCAGGGCGCAGGTCGCCCCATTGTGGGTTCAGCGCCCGTTGGGCATGACGGCACCGCCGCATGGTTGAAGGCGATTGGCGAGACACATGGCGTATCAGCCGATCAGATTGCCGCCGCGCAGAACGCGGTGCTGCCCGCGATCACGGCTGCGCTGGCCGCCACACCGATCAAAGGGACGATCACGCTGTCGGGCTATGAAGGGTCCGAATTGCTGGTGGCGCGTCTGTTGATCGAGAGTGGCGCGAATGTACCCTATGTTGGCACTGCTTGTGCAAATTCGCCGTGGTCTGCTGATGATGCGGCCTTGGCTGAAGGCCAAGGGTGTGACGGTGAAATACCGCGCATCGCTGGAAGATGACTGCGCCGCGATGGAGGCCATTCAGCCCGATCTGGCAATTGGCACAACGCCCGTGGTGCAGAAGGCCAAGCAGCTGGGTATTCCTGGGCTTTACTTCACCAACCTGATTTCGGCGCGGCCCTTGATGGGTGTTGCGGGTGCGGGGTCCCTGGCAACGGTGATCAACGCGGCCATCGGCAACAAAGACCGCATGGCCCATATGAAAGCGTTTTTCGAAGGTGTGGGCGAGGGCGACACCGCAGGTGTGTGGGAGGGTGATCCCAACCTGCGCCCTGATTTCCGTGCCCAGCATCAGAAGAAGCTGGACAAGTTGGCGCGCGCGGCCAAAGCGCAGGAGATGATCTGATGGCGATATGCTTCACATATCGCGCGATGGGGGCGCTGCCCCCAAACCCCCGAGGTATTTGGGGCGAAAGGAAGATGCGGGAGGTGGTGTCATGCTGGTGACAGACCACGATCGCGCGGGCGGATATTGGGGGGCGGTTTACGCCTTTTGTGCCGTCAAGGGATTGCAGGTGGTGATCGACGGCCCGGTGGGCTGTGAGAACCTGCCGGTGACGTCTGTTTTGCATTACACCGATGCATTGCCGCCCCATGAGTTGCCGATTGTGGTGACCGGTCTGGGTGAAGGCGAGATGGGATCGGGCACCGAAGAGAGTATGAAGCGGGCCTGGGACACATTGGATCCTGCGTTGCCGGCTGTCGTTGTGACGGGTTCCATTGCCGAGATGATCGGTGGCGGTGTCACGCCGCAAGGCACCAACATTCAGAGATTTCTGCCGCGCACCATTGATGAGGATCAGTGGGAAGCGGCGGATCGGGCGATGACCTGGATCTTTACCGAGTTCGGTATGACCAAGGGTCGGATGCCGCCCGAGAAGAAACGCGAGGAGGGTGCGCGTCCTCGCGTTAATATCCTTGGTCCGATGTATGGCACGTTCAACATGCCATCTGATCTGGCTGAGATCCGCAGGTTGGTCGAGGGGATCGGCTGCGAGGTCAACATGGTGCTGCCTTTGGGCGCGCATGTGGCCGAAATGAGAGATCTGGTAAATGCGGATGTGAACATCTGCATGTACCGCGAGTTCGGGCGCGGGTTGAGCGAGCTTCTTGCCAAGCCGTATCTACAAGCCCCGATAGGGATCGAGAGCACTACCAAGTTCCTGCGCGCACTGGGGAATTTGGTGGGCCTCGATCCCGAACCTTTTATCACGCGAGAGAAGCATTCCACGATCAAACCGGTCTGGGATCTCTGGCGTTCCGTGACGCAGGATTTCTTTGCCACCGCAAGCTTTGCGATTGTGGCCAACGAAACCTATACCCGCGGTATCCGGATGTTCCTTGAGGATGATCTGGGGCTGCCTTGTGCCTTTGCGGTCGCCCGCGTGGCCGGCAAGAAGACCAACAACGAAGAGGTGCGCGCCCTGATGGGGCAAAAGCGTCCTTTGATCGTGATGGGGTCGATCAACGAAAAGATGTATCTGGCCGAACAGAAGGCGGGCTTTGGTCCGGCGCCTGCGTTTATCCCGGCGAGCTTTCCTGGAGCCGCCATCCGGCGCGCCACGGGCACGCCGTTCATGGGATATGCCGGTGCGACCTATCTGGTGCAGGAGGTCTGCAACGGGCTTTTCGATGCGCTGTTTCATATCTTGCCATTGGGCACGGAAATGGATGCGGCGGATGCAACGTTGACCCCGCTGCGCCGCGATTTCCCATGGGATGCAGATGCGCAGGCGGCGCTCGACAAGATCGTCGAGACGCATCCGATACTGACACGAATTTCAGCTGCGAAGACATTGCGCGACGCAGCAGAGAAGGCGGCTTTGGCCGCAGGCGCGGAACGTGTGGTTCTTGAAACCGTGCGCGCGCTGGACCCGGGTGTACCCGGAAACGATCTGGAGGATCACACATGAGTGACATGACGACAGACTTCACCCAAGAGGAGGCCGCCGAGGCGCCGCACCATGCGACGCGCCGGAAGGGCAACACCGAATTCATGGTCTATTTCGCGATCATATTCGTAGCGACGTTGCCGCTGGCCACGCTGACGTGGGCGATGCAAGCGTTCAAGACACGCAGCTTTACCGACAAGGGGCCGATGGCCCGTGCGTGGTCTCAGGCCCGCATCATCACACCGATGATCTTTTCGGCCTACTGATGAACGACCTCGCGCATATCCGGGTTGGCAAGACCCCGTGCGCGACCCGAATTCTTGGCTTGTGTGCGCCTGCCGAGTTCAAGGACTGGAGACCTGGCAACAGGGATTCAGAGACCCCGAGGGGGGCAACCCCCAAAGGACCCGGCCGCGGGGAACGCGGCGTCAGCATATCGTTCCGGAGGAATTATTATGGCTGATAACAACCTGTCTTTCACAGGTCTAACCGACGAACAGGCGCAAGAACTGCACTCTGTCTACATGAGCGGGCTCTGGCTGTTTTCAGCCGTTGCCGTGGTTGCTCACCTGGCAGTGTTCATCTGGCGTCCGTGGTTCTGAGGAGGGATTAGAAAATGGCAAAGTTCTACAAGATCTGGCTCATCTTCGACCCCCGCCGTGTGTTTGTTGCACAAGGCGTGTTCCTCTTCCTGCTGGCAGCGATGATTCACCTCGTCCTGCTCAGCACGGATCACTTCAACTGGTTCGAGCTGGCCGCGCAAAGCGCCCAGTAAGATGCTTGGGCCGGCAAGGGCCTGATCCAGTTTACGTGACACTAAGATCAGCTGCGGGCGGACACATTGTGCGTCGCCCGCCCGCGGCGAACCATACGCAATGAATAACACGACGGCCTCCGCCTTTTAGGCAGGTTGACTTGAAACGGATCAACGTTCGAAGCGCTCAGATGCGAAAGCGAACGTCAACAGACGCTCAAAGTCCAACCGCCCGAGATCAGGCGCGCCGCAAAACGCGGAGAACATGAAGATGGCGTTGCTCAGCTTCGAAAGAAAATATCGCGTCCGCGGAGGGACGCTGATCGGGGGCGATCTGTTCGACTTCTGGGTGGGGCCTTTTTATGTGGGCTTCTTCGGGGTCACGACTGCCTTTTTTTCCCTACTGGGGACAATCCTGATTTTCTGGGGGGCGTCCCAACAGGGCACCTTCAACCCATGGCTTATCAACATCGCACCCCCTGACCTGAGTTACGGGCTGGGGATGGCGCCGCTGATGGAAGGTGGGTTGTGGCAGATCATCACGTTCTGCGCGACGGGCGCATTCTGCAGTTGGGCGCTGCGCGAGGTCGAGATTTGCCGCAAATTGGGAATGGGCTATCACGTGCCCTTCGCCTTCAGCTTTGCGATCCTGGCCTATGTGACACTGGTGATTTTCCGCCCTCTTTTGATGGGCGCATGGGGACACGGGTTCCCATACGGGATCTTCAGCCACCTCGATTGGGTCTCCAACACTGGCTATGCCTACCTGCACTTCCACTACAACCCGGCGCACATGCTGGCGGTGACGCTGTTCTTCACCACCACTCTGGCGCTGGCGTTGCACGGTGGTCTGATCCTGTCGGCGGCCAACCCCGAAAAGGGCGAAGAGATGAAAACACCCGACCACGAAGACACGTTCTTCCGGGACTTCATCGGGTATTCGGTCGGCACATTGGGCATTCACCGCGTGGGCTTCTTGCTGGCGATCAACGCGGTGTTCTTCTCGGCGGTGTGTATCATCATCTCCGGTCCCGTCTGGACGGCCGGCTGGCCTGAATGGTGGAACTGGTGGCTTGAGCTGCCGATCTGGGGCTCTCAGATTTCTGCGGGAGGAATGTAATCATGGCATTTCCTGACTATCAAAACATCTTCACCCAAGTTCAGGTCCAGGGCACGCCCGAATGGGGCATGGACAATGAAAACAACATGATGGCCGAACGGATCGGCAAGCCGGGGTTTTCCACGCTTGTCGGCTGGTTGGGCAACGCACAGCTGGGCCCGTTCTATCTGGGCTGGACCGGTATGGTGTCGCTTGCCACAGGTCTGATCTGGTTTGTGATCGTGGGTATGAACATGCTGGCGCAGGTTGGCTATTCGCTGCCCGAGATGCTGCGGCAACTCTTTTGGCTGGCGCTTGAGCCGCCATCGCCTGAATACGGGCTGTCGATGCCGCCGCTGGACGAGGGTGGTTGGTACATTATCGCCAGCTTCTTCTTGCTGGTGTCTGTCATGACGTGGTTGCTGCGCAGCTATCTGCTGGCAGTCGAGCACAAGATGGGCAAGCACATCTTCTGGGGCTTTGCCTCTGCGGTGTGGCTGTTCCTGGTGCTGGGTCTATTCCGTCCGGTCCTGATGGGGTCGTGGTCGGAAGCTGTGCCTTACGGCATCTTCCCGCACCTTGATTGGACAACGGCGTTTTCAATCCGCTACGGCAACCTCTACTACAATCCCTTCCACTGCCTGAGCATCGTGTTCCTTTATGGCTCGGTTTTGCTCTTTGCGATGCACGGCGCGACCATTCTGGCCGTGACCCGCTATGGCGGCGACCGGGAGTTGGAGCAGATCGTCGACCGCGGCACAGCCTCGGAACGTGCGGCCTTGTTCTGGCGCTGGACCATGGGTTTCAACGCCACGATGGAAGGCATTCACCGCTGGGCGTGGTGGTTCGCGGTCCTGACCCCCATCACGGGCGGTATCGGGATCCTGCTGACCGGCACGGTCGTGGACAACTGGTTTATCTGGGCACAAGAGCACAACTTTGCTCCGCTTTATGACGGTGCCTATGGCTACGCGGACTACGGCTCCTATGAGACCTTTATCGGGAAGGAGAACTGATCATGCTGCCCAAGTGGTTTGACAAATGGAATGCGGATAACCCGACCAATATCTTCGGTCCGGCGATCCTGATCGGTGTTCTCGGTGGTGCGGTCTTTGTTGCGGCGATGGTCGTGACCTGGGGCAACCCGGCGCAGACGGCCAGTCTGCAAACCGGACCTCGCGGGACTGGCATGTCGGTCCCGGAATTCAACGTGGTCCGGCTGGCCCCTGATCCCACGATCGAGGCCTATTATACCGAAGAGCCTTATGTGCCTGAGGGCGGCGAGGATCTGGCGCGCGACATCTATGACAATGTTCAGGTGTTGGGTGATCTGACCGAAGACAACTTCAACCGCCTGATGAACGCCATGACGCAATGGGTCGCGCCCGAAGAGGGATGCGCCTACTGCCACGGTGATCTGGATGTTGAGGACTACGGACAAGACAACCTCTATACCAAGGTCGTGGCCCGCCGCATGATCCAGATGACCCAGACCATCAACGATGACTGGGACGGACACGTCAACGCCAACCAGGAAGTGGGTGTGAACTGCTACACCTGCCACCGTGGCCAAGCCGTGCCGAGCAACATCTGGTTCCGGATCAATCCGGTCAACGAGGCCGCAGGTGGTTGGGCAGCCGTGCAAAACCGCGCGACTTCGCTGAGCCAGGCGACGTCACTGCCCTCCAACGCGCTGGAAGAGTACCTGGCCGATGACGAGGAAATCGTCAACGTGCACAGCCTCGAGAGCCGTGTCGCGGGTGTGCCGGGTGTCGACGAGGAAGACTATGCGTCGATCCAGAAGACGGAGATGACCTATTCGCTGATGAATTACTTCTCCAACTCGCTGGGTGTGAACTGCGTGTTCTGCCACAACTCCCGCGCTTTCTATGACGGATCGCAAAACACGCCTCAGTGGGGCACGGCTTTGCTCGGGCGTCAGATGGTGATCGAGTTGAACTCCGAATACCTGATCCCGCTCAAGGATACGTACCCGGCTGAACGCCTTGGCCCGATCTATGCAGATGCGCCCAAAGCCGCCTGCAAGACCTGCCACAAGGGTTATCAGCAGCCACTGCAAGGCATGAACATGATTGCCGACTGGCCCGAACTCGCGACAAGTGAGGCGCCGGAATACGAATAGGTCGCGGGCGGCCGAACAGCCGCCCCTGACCTCGCCAGGCACGGATCATCGGCTTCCTTGATCCGGGCACGGGGTCTCAACACCCCGGTTCCCTTCCTGTTGGCTACAGGAACCTGGCGTCGCAGTCGGTTTACCCCGAGTGCGACGCCTTTTGTTTCTTCGGGCAAGCGCGCGGCAAGGCGTGCTCCGAAACCAAAGACAAAGGATGTGCGCCATGACCGATACAAAAACCCCGACACTGGACCGTGTTGCAGGCCCCGCCGATTTGCGCAGCCTGACGGACGCGGAGTTGAAAACCGTCGCCGATGAATTGCGCGGCGAGGTCGTTGATGCCGTAAGCCAGACGGGCGGGCATCTTGGGTCGTCGCTGGGTGTGGTCGAGCTGAGCGTTGCCATACATGCCGTCTTTGACACGCCGCGCGACAAGCTGATCTGGGATGTGGGCCACCAGTGTTATCCGCACAAGATCCTGACGGGGCGGCGTGATCGGATGCATACCCTGCGGCAGGGCGGGGGCATAAGCGGGTTCACCAAGCGCAGCGAATCCGAATATGACCCTTTTGGCGCAGCGCATTCCAGCACGTCGATCTCGGCTGCACTCGGCTTCACGGTCGGGCGTGACATGGGGATGCCCACGGGCGATGCGGTGGCGGTGATCGGGGATGGCTCCATCAGTGCGGGCATGGCCTATGAAGCGCTGAACAACGCAGGCCACGAGGGGCGGCGGCTGTTCGTGATCCTCAATGACAACGAGATGTCGATCGCACCCCCTGTGGGGGCGATGTCGTCGTACCTGTCGAGCCTGTCCGATCTGTCGCGCAAGGGCCCGTTTGGCGGACTGGTCGCACTGGCCGAAGGGATGGAGCAACTCGCGCCCAGGCCCGTGCGCGAAGGCGCTCGCCGGGCCCGCGAAATGGTTACAGGTCTTGAGAGCCGTGGCACGTTTTTCGAAGAGCTGGGGTTTGATTACGTTGGGCCGATTGATGGTCACGACATGGAGCAATTGCTGAGTGTGCTGCGGTCGGTCCGTGCGCGCGCGACGGGTCCGGTGCTGATCCATGCCTGCACGGTCAAGGGCAAGGGATACGCCCATGCGGAAGGCTCCGCCGACAAATACCACGGCGTCAGCAAATTCAACGTCGGCACTGGCGTGCAGGACAAAGCCAAAGCCAATGCGCCATCCTACACAGGTGTTTTCGGCGATGCGCTGGCCCAAGAGGCCGCCGATGACCCGCGTGTCGTTGCCGTCACGGCGGCGATGCCCTCGGGCACCGGCGTGGATCGCATGGCCAAACGATTTCCCGGCCGCGTGTTCGATGTGGGCATTGCCGAGCAGCACGGTGTGACCTTTGCCGCTGGCATGGCGGCGTCGGGTCTAAAGCCTTTCTGTGCGATCTATTCGACGTTCCTGCAACGCGGATACGATCAGGTGGTGCACGACGTGGCCTTGCAAGGGTTGCCGGTACGCTTTGCGATTGACCGGGCGGGGCTTGTGGGGGCGGATGGCGCGACCCATGCCGGAGCGTTCGACATCGGCTATCTTGGTGCGCTGCCGGGGATGGTTGTGATGGCCGCGGCCGATGAGGCGGAACTGGTGCATATGGTGGCCACGGCCGCTGCGCATGACACGGGGCCTATCGCGTTTCGCTATCCGCGCGGCAATGGGACGGGGGTGGCGCTGCCGGAGCGCGGTGTGCCGCTGGAGATCGGCAAGGGCCGGATGATCCGTGAAGGCACGGGCGACGTGGCGCTTTTGTCGCTGGGAACGCACCTTGGTGAATGTGAAACGGCCGCTGCCCTGCTTGAAAACGAAGGGATCAGCGTGACGATTGCCGATGCCCGTTTCGCAAAACCGCTGGATATGGACCTGATTGCACGACTGGCGCAGACACATGGCGCCTTGGTCACGATCGAGCAGGGGGCCATGGGCGGATTTGGCGCGATGGTCTTGCAGGCCATGGCCGGCGCGGGCCTGTTGGACAACGGCTGCAAGGTGCGCACAATGTGCCTGCCGGATCGGTTCATAGATCAGGACAGCCCGGCGGCGATGTATCGTGCCGCAGGTCTCGATGCGGAAGGGATCGTTGATACGGTCTGCCGTACGCTGCGCCGTGACCGTAGGGTCGTTGATCTGAATGCCGCACGCTGACGCGCGCGACACGCATGCTTTGCGATCCCTTCGGGGATCGCGCGGACTGGTTCAGCCGATGGGGTGTTGGGACGTGAACGCGTGCAGGTGATCCGCGACGGCATTGGGTGCGTCCCAATGGATGGAATGACCTGCGCCTGTGATGATATTTTGCGCGACGCCTTCCAAGGCTGATTGCGCCAAATCCAGTGGGACCAGCAGATCGTTTTCGGCCAGTAGGGCCTGTGTCGGCACATTTGGCGTTTCGCGAAAGATTGCGGGATCAGCTGCTAGTATTGCGGCCAGTTGATGGTCCATCGCGTCAGGGCTTTGCGCGTGTGGGTAGGCCAGCGACTGGGCCACGGCCGCATCGACGGCCCCCGGAACATCGTAGACAGCCGTTGAAAAGAGCCAAGGAAACAGCGCGCGAAGCCATGTGTCAGTTGGGGCGTCGGACCGCCTGATGGCGATCAGGGTGCGGAAGAGATCCATGTTGCGGGTCAGCCCAATTGGGGCGGAGGCTGCCATCGTGTAGCTGGCGATACGAGAGGGCGCGCTTTGAGCCAACGCCCAGCCGATGTTGCCACCCAGTGAATGGCCAATCACATGCGTTTGCGGGTGCCCTAGATGATCCAACAACGCCAGCGCGTCTTGGGCCCATATCGTCGGCGAGGCAGGCGCATTCCAAGGGGTTGTGCGCCCGGTTGTCCGGTTGTCTGGGCGAATTAGCGTGAAGTGCGGTGACAAGAGCGGCACCAGTGGCGCCCAACTGGCGCTATCGGACATGAACCCGGCGAGCATCAAAAGCGGCGGCCCTTGGCCATCGATCTCATAGTGAAGGGCGACATCTGGCAGAGCAAGTTCAGGCATTCAGGTCGCTCCAGCAGGGGAGCAGATCATCTGGGGCAGGGCGGGCGTGATACACAGCACGTGCGATTGCGCGACTGAGGCAAAGGGCTGCGGCATGGCCGATGACCGCCAGATCACGCTCGGGGGAGGGCATCGGTTTGGCGCTGGTGGACAGCGCAAAGACCAGATCGCCATCGCCGGGGCTGTGGGCCGGAACGCAAGCACGCCCGATCCCGTCGTGAGCGGCCCAGGCCACACGCTGGCACTGTGCCTTGTCGAGGGTCGCGTCCGTGGCGATGATAGCTATGGTGGTGTTGGCACGTTCCAGCATCGCGGTGATCTTGCGGCTGTCCAGGTTGCGCCCCAGCCCGCTGGCCGGGTCTGGCCCGAGGCCGCCGAATTCGCCGTTGATCTCGAAGGGGGCGGCCCAGAAGTGGCGATCGCCGGGTGTTGTTACGCTGCCCATAGGATTGGCCGCCACCAACGCGCCCACAGTGATGCCGTTGGGCAAGACCAGAGATGCGGAGCCAAGCCCACCCTTCATCATGGCCGTCATGGCCCCGGTCCCGGCGCCTTCGGATCCGATAGCGAAATCTGGGGCGGCGGCGTCATGGGCCGCGCGGCCCAGTTCCCGGTAGGGGTTGTGCGCCCAGTTCTTGTCGCCGCCCGACAGCAGATCGAAGATGATCGCGCCGGGCACCAATGGTATGATTGCTGTGCCCACACGGAACCCGCGCCCGGCAGCGCGCAGAGCATCCGAGACGCCTGAGCAGGCATCGAGCCCATAAGCGGAGCCGCCGGACAGGACCAGAGCATCGACAGCGGCCACGGATTTGTCTGGCTGCAGCAGATCCGTTTCCCGTGTACCCGGCGCGCCGCCCATCACTGCCACTGATGCGGTAAAAGGAGTATCAGCTGTCAGGACCGTCGCGCCCGATTTAAGGCTGGTGTCACTCGCGTTGCCGACACGCAGGCCTTCGACGTCGGTGATCAGGTTTTTTGAGCCCGGTTGCATTAGCCGCGCCCTGCGGAAAGCGTGATTTGGATTGGTCTGTTGGTGACCTGCATATTTGAAGAACAATGAAGCATATGGGCGATCAAATCCTTGGTTTGGCGGCTGCAGTCTCGGGATTGCCTGTGTTGGGTTCACCCTTTGGTTCGATCAGCAGGACTTTGCATTCCAGTTCGGCACGGGGGCGATGTGTGATGCCTTTGGGAACGACGAATAACTCTCCTGCACGTACGGTATGTGATGTGTCCTGAAGGTCCATGATCATTTCGCCTTCCAGAACGAGGAAGAAATCATCTGTGTTTTCATGGAGGTGGAATGGAAACGTGCCCTGAAATTTGACGACCATCACATCGTTGTCGTTGTAGTCGGCCACGACATGCGGATCCCAGTGAGAGGTGAATTGAGCCAGCTTTTCGGCAAGGTTGACAGGTTTCAAATGCAGCGGCCTCCGTCTACTTCCATCGCGACGCCAGTGATCATGCTGGCCTCATCCGAGCACAAAAAGCAGGCTGCATTGCCGAGGTCTTCGGGTTGTGAGAAACGGCCCAGTGGGATCGTGGCGAGAAATTTTGCCCGTATTTCGGGGGTGTCTTCGCCCATGAAGGATTTCAGCAATGGGGTTTCGCCCGCGACCGGGTTCAGGGCGTTGACGCGGATGCCGTTGGGCGCGAGTTCGACGGCCATCGCCTTGGTTGCGGTGATCATCCACCCTTTGGAGGCGTTGTACCAATTGAGGTTCGGGCGCGGTGACACGCCAGCGGTAGAGGCGATGTTGAGGATCGCGCCGCTGCCGCGCGCCTTCATGTGAGGGACCAGCGCGCGGGCGGTGAGGTACACGGATTTCATGTTCACGTTGAACACGCGGTCAAAGTCGTCTTCCGACACGTCCTCGAGGGGGGTCGGCAGGTGAGTGATGCCGGCGTTGTTGATGATGATGTCGACATGGCCCCATGCATCGATGGCGGTCTGCGCCATTGCGTTTACGGACGATCCGTCACCAACGTCAACCTGTTGGGCCAGTGCGTGATCCCCCATTTGGGACGCCATTTCCTGAGCACCTGATCCGTTGATATCCGCAACCATCACACGCGCGCCTTCTGCGGTGAATTTACGTACGATCCCTGCGCCGAACCCCGAGGCACCGCCAGTGACGATTGCGGTTTTTCCGGTGAGTCTCATGTTCTGTCCTTTCGTACGCGGTATTTCAAAACCACACGGTCATGTCCGTCGCTTCCGGGTTGGGCGGGGGCGGGGCGGTGGAATTCAAAGCCCTGATTTTCCCAAAACCGCAGACCGTGCGGGTTGGCCAAGAGTACTGCCAGCTTGATCATAATGATACCAGCGGCGTTTGCCTTTTCGATCAATTGCGCGACGACTTGTGCGCCGATGCCCTGTCCGCGCAGGGCCGGGTCGATCAGCATCAGGCCGATCCACCAATCGGTCGGGAACTCGTAACCATGCGCGATTCCGATAACCCCGACCAAGCGTCCGTTGCTGCGAATGCCATGGGCCTGCAGGTCGTTTCTGGTCAAGCCGGGCGGCGCTGTTTCAAAGAAGTCCTTGACGAAGGCCAGATCCGGCGCGCGGGATACTTCAAGCGTTACATAGTCCGCCGCGCGCTGCACGAGGTCGAGCGTCTCAAGCGTGTGGTCCGCCTGATTGATGGGTTCCAGTTTCCAATCAACCATGTGCCATCTCCTTCCGGAGTGCCTCAAGATCAGGCAGCATGGGTGCCGCAGCGATCAGGCTCTGTGTGTAGGCATGTTGCGGATTGGAAAAGACATCTTCGGTAACGCCTTCTTCGACGATTTGTCCGGATTTCATGACCAGAACGCGGTCTGTCACGGTGCGAACCACGCTCAGGTCATGCGAGATGAACAGATAGCTGAGATTGTGACTGTGGCAGAGCGCGCAAAGCAGATCGAGGATTTGCGCGCGCACGGACACATCAAGGGCGCTGACGGCTTCGTCAAACAGGATCAGGTCCGGGCGGATGATCAGCGCGCGTGCGATCGCGATCCTTTGGCGCTGACCGCCTGAGAATTCGTGAATGTACTTGTTCGCATCCTCGGGCGTCAGGCCAACAGCCGTCAGGGCTTGGGCGATCGCATCCTCGCGGTCGGTTCCTTGTGGCGCGGCATCGAGCAGGTGAAAGGGCTCTGTGATCAGGCGGTCGACCCGGTGGCGCGGATTAAAGCTGCCGAAGGGGTCTTGAAACACGACTTGCATACGCCTGCGTACGGAAAGGTTAGGGCGGTTGTTGGAAAAGACCGGATCACCGCCCAGTGTGATCGCGCCAGCTTGGACCTGTTCCAGCCCGAGAATGGCACGGGTTAGCGTGGATTTACCGCATCCGCTTTCCCCCACCAGACCGAGGCGCTCGCCTTTGTGCAGGGTAAAGCTGACGTTGTCGACGGCACGAAAGCTGCCCGGTTTGCCGAATACCGTTTTGCGCGGTGTGTGGTAGTCGCGGCACACGCTTTTCACCTCCAACAAGGGTTCGGGCGGTGGCTTGGCAGGCAAGGCAACGGTGTGGCCGGACGCTTCGAACAACATCTTGGTGTAGGGGTGGCGCATCTGGGTCAACAAGGCGTTGGTTGCGCCCTGTTCCACGATTTCGCCATGGCGCATAACGACGATGCGGTCCGCCATATCGGCCACAACGGCGAGGTCATGGGTGATCATCAAAAGCCCCATGCCCATATCGCGCGCAAGGTCTTTGAGCAGGTCGAGGATTTGCGCCTGTGTCGTGACATCCAATGCGGTTGTGGGTTCGTCCGCGATCAGCAGGCGAGGGCGCAGGGCGATGGCCATGGCGATGACGACGCGCTGGCGCTGACCCCCCGACAACTCGTGCGGATAACGGCTCAGCGGAAAGCGATCCTGCGGCAGGCCGACACGGGCGAGGGTTTCGATGGCACGGGCTTCGGCCTCTGCCTTGGTGGCGTTTTCGTGCACCCGGATCGTTTCGGACACTTGCCGCCCGATGGTTTGCACCGGGTTCAGTGCGGTCATGGGTTCTTGAAACACCATTCCGATTTCATTGCCACGCAGGGCGCACATGTCAGCCTCTGACGTTTGCAGAAGGTCGCGATCGCCCAACAGGATTGCGCCCGTCGTCTGCGCGCCCTTGGGCAGCAATCCCATAACCGCCATCGCTGTCATCGATTTGCCTGACCCGCTTTCGCCGGTAATGGCCACAATTTCACCGGCATCCACGGTCAGGCTGACGCCTTTGAGAATGGGGTAGCTGTGGATCTTCAGGGTCAGATCTGAGACGGTCAAGAGGCTCATGCGCGGGCCACCCTGAGCCGTGGATCAAGGTAATCGCGCAGCCCGTCGCCCATCAGGTTCAACCCCAAAACTGTGATGATAATGGCAAAGCCGGGGATCAACGCCATATGCGGCGCGATGCTGACCAGCGTTTGTGCATCCGCCAGCATCCGGCCCCAGCTGGGCGTCGGGGGTTGCGCGCCCAGACCGACATAGCTGAGCCCCGCTTCGGCCAGAATACCCAGCGAAAACTGGATGGTGCCCTGTACGATCAGCAGGTTGGTGACGTTGGGCAGGATATGTTCGATGCTAATATGTACGGCGGATTTCCCGGCCACGCGTGCCGCAAGGATGAATTCGCGCTCCCACAGGCTGAGGGCGGCACCGCGGGTGATACGTGCAAACACGGGGATGTTGAAAATGCCGATGGCGATGATCGCATTCACGGCGCCTGCGCCGAAAATCGCGGTGATCAGAATGGCAATGACGAGGCTGGGAAAGGCAAAGATCAGATCGTTGCCGCGCATGATCAACTCGTCCAGCCATGACCCTTTGCGGGCTGCAGCCCACAACCCCAAAGGCACGCCAAGGATCATGCCGATGCCCACGGCAACAAAGGCCACGGCAATAGAGGTGCGCGCACCCACCATGATCATGCTGAAGATATCGCGCCCAAAGTGATCGGTGCCCAACCAATGGGTTGCGTTCGGGGTCTGCAATTTGTTGGGAATACTGAGGGCGGTGTGATCAAAGGGCGTCCAAACAAAGGACAGCACAGCGGCGATCACCACCAGCGCGGAGAGGGCCGTGCCGATGATCAGATTGCGCCTCATGTGCGCGACCTCAGGCGCGGGTCAACGGCGGCATAGGCCAGATCAACGAGGAAATTCACGACGATCACCGCAAAGACCAGCAGCATCACAACGCTTTCCACGACGATCAGATCGCGGGCGGAAATTGATTGAAAGATGAGCCGCCCCAGACCGGGCAGGTAAAACACCTGTTCGATGATGATGGCCCCGGCCAAAAGGAAGGAAAACTGCAAACCGATGATCGTCAGCACCGGGATCAGCGCGTTGCGCAGCCCGTGTCGCCAAAGCGCCTGTCGCGCGGTCAAACCTTTGGCGCGAGCGGTGCGCATGAAGTCTTCGCCCAGCACGTCGAGCAAGGCCGAGCGCATCACGCGCGCAAGGATGGCAGCCTGCGGCAGGGCCAGCGAAATGGCGGGCAGGGTCAGAGAATGGAGCCCGGCCCACAACCCCTTGTCCCACCCGGCAAAGCCACCGGCATTGAACCAGCGCAGGTTGATCGCGAAGATCAGAACCATCATCATTGCGAACCAGAAATTCGGGATGGCCACGCCCAGCTGTGTGGCGCCCATCACCCCGATGTCGCCTGCCTGTCCACGTCGAGAGGCCGCGTAAATACCTGCAGGAAAGGCAATGATCGTTGATATTGCAAGGGCATAGAGCGCAAGCGGTAGTGAGACCTGCAAGCGTTGGGCCACCATGTCCGACACCGGTGTGCGGTAGGTGTAGGAGGTGCCGAAATCACCCACCAGCATGCCGCTGACCCAGTCGATATACCGCTGCCATTTGGGCACATCGAGGCCAAGCTCCGCGCGCAGGGCTGCCAGCGTATCGGGCTGTGCATTGACGCCGAGCATGAAGGACGCAGGATCACCCGGCGCTACCTCGATCACGAAGAAAATCACCAGCGAGGCGACAGCCAGGCTGATGATCAGCGATGCGAGGCGTTTGAGCGTATATCTGAGCATTGAGATGAGGTTAGGGGCAGGCGCGGGCGCGGTCCAGAGGGGTTGTTGCGCGCGCGGAATGGGATAGGTCATGGTGCTATGGTTCAACGCCCTGTTTTCATCGGTCACGAGATATTCCGCCACTCCTCCTACGGGCGGTGGCACCCTTTGCGCGTGCCGCGTGTCAGCACGGTGATGGACTTATCGCGCGCGATGGGATGGCTGGGGGCTGAGCAGTTCATCACCGCGCCGCGGGCAAAACCAGCAGCGCTGCATGTTTGGCATGAACCTGAATATATCGAGGCGTTGCAAAGGGTTGAACGGACGCAGCACGCAACACCGTATGACACCGCGCGGTTTGATCTGGGGTCTGTGACAAACCCGGTTTTTCCTGAGATCTTCCGCCGTCCGGCCACGGCTGCCGGGGGGTCGTTGCTGGCGGGGGAGTTGCTGGCAAAACCGGGCGTCGTCTACAACCCCGCCGGTGGCACGCATCACGGGCTTCCGGGGCGCGCGAACGGGTTTTGCTATTTGAACGATCCTGTGCTGGCGATGCTATCGATGCGGCGGGTCGGTGTGCGACGCATCGCCTATGTGGACATCGACGCGCATCACTGTGATGGCGTGGCGCATGGGTTTGCGGGCGACACGGAGTGCCTGATGATCTCGGTGCATGAAGAACGGCTTTGGCCGCGCACTGGGATGATCGAGGATGACGCGGGCGGTGCAGCAGTGAATATGCCCGTGCCTCGCGGCTTGAATGACAGCGAAATGGCGGTCATTCGCGAGCGTCTAATTGTGCCAAAAATCGAAGCATTTCAACCGGATGCCATCGTGGTCGTCTGCGGCGCCGACGGGCTGGAAGAAGACCCGCTGGCGCATCTGTCGCTGTCCAACAACGCGCATTGGCAGATCATCGAGGCGCTGATGGGTATTGCGCCGCGCTTGCTGGTCTTGGGCGGCGGCGGGTACAATCCGTGGTCAGTCGGGCGGATGTGGGCTGGCGTCTGGGCGACGTTGAACGGGCACACAATCCCAGAGCGTGTCACGCCCGAGGCCGAAGCAGTGCTGCGCGCCCTGCAATTCCCCGGGAATCGGCGCGGAAAAAATCCGCCAGATCATTGGTTTACTTCACTGCGCGATACCCCGCGCGATGGGCCAGTGCGTGACGTGATTTACGAGCGGATCAGGTATCTGATGGCGCGCGGGCGCTGAGTGCCGCAAAAAGGCCACCACTTCGTCATTGCGGCGTCTATTGGGCAGCGTATCAGGGGCAAAACCCGAGGCAGTGGACATGGACTATCTGGCAGACTTTCTGAATGGGATGCGAAACTCCTTTGGAGTGCAGTTCCTGCTGTCGCCGGTTTATATCGGTTCGACCGTGTTGATTGTTTATGCGATTTGGCGGATGCGGGGCCGGCCCGGAGGTTTTGTGCGCTACATGCTGCCGAAGGAGTTGTACCGCAATCCATCAACGATGGTCGACATTAAGGTGGCGCTGTTCAACACGGTTTTTCTGGGGACCGGCGTTTTGTCGGTCTTGATTCTCGCGCCCTATGTCACCGTGATTGTGCAGGGACAACTTGCCGCTTTGGCGGGTGGCTCGACGATTGCACCCGACACCGGCGTGTGGCGTGGTATTTTGGCGGCCATATTGCTGTTTCTGACGCAGGATTTCTGCCGCTACTGGAACCATTATCTGCACCACGAGACGCGGGTGCTTTGGCCTTTTCATGCAGTGCACCATTCGGCTGAGGTCTTGACTCCATTGACGTTCCTGCGTGCGCATCCCGCTTATTATGCCGTGCAAATGCTGTTGATTTCGCTGCTGGTCGGGACTGTTCAGGCGCTGATCATGTTCGCGCTATTGGGTCATCTGGAACCTTGGGTTTTCTATGTCGGAACGCTGGCTTTCAACAGTTATGTGTTTTTTGGCGGGCACCTGCGGCACAGCCACATCTGGCTGAGTTACGGGCGCATGCTGGAGCATATTCTGATCTCTCCGGCGCAGCACCAAGTGCATCATTCCAGCGACCCCAAACACCATGACAAGAATTACGGAGAGGTGTTCGCGATCTGGGACTGGATGTTTGGAACGCTCTACGTGCCAGACGGACCGGAGGACCTGCAATTCGGGATCGCCGGTGCGGATGGCGTGCGGATCGAGCAGCCACATCCCACCCTGCGCGATGCGATGATCGGCCCCTTTGGCGAGGTTTGGGAAGAGATTTGCAAAGGTACTTCGCGTGACCCCAACGCCAAAACCGAAGCGTCTTGATCAAGGGTTTGAAAACTCCCGACGCGGCGTGCAGTAGCATGTCTTGATCAGGTCGCCATTCGGAACCTGAAACACTCGTAAACGATGTAAATCCCGTGGTGTTGTTGTGTAGGTGGGCACACCCGAAAATAAGAGTTCAACGGCGCACGCAGGGCATAGTGTTAATGGCTGGCCGCAGCATCGGATGGCACGTCAATCCAGAGTGTGCCGGAGGTGTAGCCACCTTTGATCAGGTGGCCCTCATCATGCACCTCGGGGTAGGCATCTGCCCAATCGCGAAATCTGTCATTGGTCAGGACCGGCCCGCCCAGATCACGCGCGGCTTGCAGGATGACGGGGTCCGCCGGGGTGCCTTTGGGCACAACCATCACCTGATCTTTGGGCAGGCCAAGCTGTACGCCAAAGGCGTAATCGTGCTGATAGCGCCCGCCCAGCAGGTAACCGGCGTTCGCATCAAAGACGACACCGGGCGTAAAGCCCGCCCGCCGCAGGTGGTGTAGCACTTCCTTCAGTGTGGCGATGTCGGGCGTGTTGCCGTTCCAATACATCACGTTGGAGCCGTCGATGATGATCCAGTTGTCGGGTCTGGCCGCCCGGCGACGCCATATGACCATAAAGGCCAGCACGGCGAGGGCCAGCAGAATCAATATCCAAGATTGGTCCGGAAAATCTGTCATGGCGTCATGACCGGAACGGGACACCGCCCGTTTGAGGGCCGCGCAGGTCGCGGGGTGGCGCCCACGTGTCCGGGTCAGTGATCAGATCGGCGATGGCCTGAACCGAGACATCGAGCAGGGCCTTGCCCTTGTCCGCGTTTGATCGCGCAGGCACGCCCGACAATCCGTTGTGGGTGACATGGGCAAAGGGGCGCCAACGATAGGAGGCCTTGCCAACGCTGAGAAAGCCCGACGCCTTGCCCGTGGCGATGCCCGCCAGATCGGAGCTGTCCACAAGGTCAGGTTCCAGCACCATCATCATGGAGGTTTCGGCTTCACCGCCATGTTGGACGTTATCTTGATCCTCTAGCAGTGCCGGGATGGCTGGCCCGGCTTCGGTGACATAGGTGGTGGAGATCAGCGTGACGGGCAGGGTAGGGCCGAATTCATCGCAGAACTGTTGCAGCGCGATGATGTTGCCGCCGTGCGAATTGCTGAGCACGATGTTCTGGAACCCGTGCCGCGACAGCGATATGACCAGATCGCGCAGCACAAGACGGAAAGTTTCATAGGTTAGGGTGAGCGTGCCGCCAAAGGGCATGTGGTGTTCCGAAAGGCCATGCCAGACCACGGGGGTGACGATGGTGGGCCGTTTGGGATAGGCCGCGCGAGCGGCGCGCAGGGCGACTTCATGCCCGATGCGGGTGTCTGTCATGACGGGCAGGTGCGGCCCATGCTGTTCGATCGAGGCCACAGGAATGATGACCACGGCGTTGTCATTGGCCAGCGCGCGCAGCTCATGCGCCTTGAGACGGCTCCATTCGACTTCGGGCATTTCGGTGTCCTTTGGGTTCAGTTCTGGGAAATGGCGATTGCGATTTTGCCGACGTGGGTTTTGCTGGAAAAGGCCTCTTGGGCGGCGGCCATATCGGCCAGCGGATAGGTGGCAGCGATCATCGGGGTGATCTCGCCTGCTTCGATGTAGGCGACCAGATCGGTAAAGATGCTGTCGGGCTGGTTGGTGCTGCCGATCAGGGTCAGGTCACGCAGGTAAAGCGTGCGCAGATCAAGTTCGACCATAGGCCCCGCAATCGCGCCTGAGGTGACGTAGCGGCCGCGCGTTGCCAAGGCATCCAGCAGTTCAGGCCAGCGTGGGCCCCCGACCAGATCAAGGATCACCTCGAACCCTTGGGCGGGATATGGATCATCGCGGCCCAGCGTGGCGTCGGTCCCAAGGGCGATGAGAGCGGCGGATTTTTCCGGTGTGGTGATCGCTGTGACATGCGCGCCGCGCCGTTTGGCCAGCTGGATCGCAGCAGAGCCGACGCCACCTGACGCCCCGGTTATCAAGACCCGT
The DNA here is from genome assembly GCA_942490645.1 of uncultured Alphaproteobacteria bacterium. GTDB lineage: Bacteria > Pseudomonadota > Alphaproteobacteria > Rhodobacterales > Rhodobacteraceae > CALNXN01. The sequence goes on from CALNXN010000012.1 coordinate 74,968, forward strand.
TCAATACCAAGATTTGCGCGCTGTATCATGCCTTCGGCGGTGGAATAAGCACAGGGGAAGGTGGCCAGTTCGGTATCGGACAGGGGCGAGTTGACAGGCACAGCGTTGTTGTCGGAGGCGGTGGTGAACTCAGCAAAACCGCCATTGCATTCGGAGCCGAATGTAAAGGTGCCGTGGCCTGTTCCGGTCGGATCCGACATGGAGCGCACGAGTACCCGTTCGCCGATCCGCGCGGCATTGACGCCTGGTCCAACGGCCACGATCCGCCCGCAGCAATCGGCGCCTTGGATCAACGGAAAGTCGAGCGGTTTGCCGGCCCAGCTTCCGTCTTCAAAGTCATCCGCGCCAAAGCCGCCCAAGGCACCGGATGCCGTGTCGCCGCGCACCGTTTTGGAATACCATCCTATCCGCGTGTTGATGTCGGTATTGTTGACGGCCGCTGCCCCCACTTGGATCAGAACTTCGCCCTTGGCAGGGGCGGGCACCGGCAGATCGGTACGGTATTCAAGCTTGTCCAGCGCACCGTGGCCGGTCAGAACGACGCCGCACATAGTTTCGGGAAGGGTCATGAGACGGGATCCTGCATGAAAAAGGCCCCCAGGATCGGGGGCCCTTGGTGGTGTTTGATGTTGGTTATTCCGCCCAGCTGACAGCGGTGAGGTCTGTGGCTTGGGTGGGCGCATTCGCCCAGAGCCCCTGCACGCCCGCCTTGGCGACAGACAGAGCCGCAAGTTGGAAGAGGTAGCCATTGACGTAATCGCCAGAGATGATTTTTTGCGCCTCGCCCATCAGCGCGTCGCGCATGTCGGGATCGGTGGTTTTGTTCAGCTTGGCAACAAGGTCCTGAAATGCCGGATTGTCATACTGGAAATAATAGTCCGGGTTGGCGTAGATGCCGATGTCCATTGGCTCGGTGTGGCTGACGATGGTCAGGCCGAAATCCTTGCCGCGAAAGACGGATTCCAGCCACTGCGCCCATTCCACGTTGGTGATGTTTGCGGTGATGCCAACTTCGGCCAGTTGCGAGGCGATGATCTCTCCGCCGCGCCGCGCATAGGACGGGGGCGGCAGGTAGAGCGTCGTTTCAAAGCCATCGGCGAACCCGGCTTCGGCCAAAAGCGCCTTGGCACGCTCAGGGTCGTAGGTGCTCATCGCAGTGAGGTCCACATAGGCGGGGTTGTGCGGCGCGAAATGCGTGCCAATGGGCGTACCATAGCCGAACATTGCGCCGTCGATGATGGCCTGGCGGTCAATGGCGTGGGCCAATGCTTCGCGCACCTTGGGATTGTCGAAGGGCGGCATCTTGTTGTTGGTCGACAGGATCGTTTCGCCTTCGGTCGATCCGACAAGCACTTGGAAACGCGGGTCAGCCTCGAACTGTGGCAGGTTTTCAGGCGCTGGGAAGCCCGAGAACACGTCTACATCTTCGGCCATCACGGCGGCAAAGGCGGCGGTGGGGTCAGAGATGAATTTGAATGTCGCCTTGTCGAGTTTGGCAGGCGTGCCCCAATAATCCGGGTTCTTCTCGATCTCGATGTTGTCGCCTTGGGTCCAGCTGACGAATTTGAACGCACCGGTGCCGATGGGCATCTGTTTGATGTTGTCGATGCTTTCGGGTGCCACGATTACCGCATCACCCCATGCGAGGTTGAAGAGCAGGTTTCCGTTGGGCTCGGAGAGGGTCAGCTTGACGGTGAGCGGGTCGATCACCTCGACCGACGAAATGGCGGAATAAAGCGCCTTTTGCGCATTGGCGCTGTCTTCGGCAAGGATACGGTCGAGGGTGAATTTTACGTCCTCCGCGTCCATCGTGGTGCCATCATGGAAAGTGACGCCGGAGCGCAGGGTGAAGGTGTATTCCAACCCGATGTCGCTGATTTCCCAGCTCTCGGCGAGGCCCGGGACGACCGAACCATCCGCCATGAAGCGCGTGAGCCCTTCGAAGACGTTGGAATACAAGACGCTGTCGATCGCGCCGGCAGCGGCGGATGTCGGATCAAGGTGGGGTGGTTCAAGCTGCATCGCGACAATGATATCGGTCTTGGCTTGCGCGGCCCCGAACGTGGCCATAACCGCCAGCGCGGAGGCCCCGGCCAGCCGTGTGATGAAGTGTTTCATGTCAGACTCCCTTTGGTTTTTCAGTCTTTTTTAGGGAGCAGCAGCGATTCCAACGCCGCCCCCATGACCTTGGCACTATCGAGCATATCATCAATGCCGACATATTCATCTGGTTTGTGCGCCAGCTCCAATATCCCCGGACCGTATGCGATGCAGTTCTTGAGTTTGCCGATCCGGTCGATGTGTTTTTGATCATAGGTGCCGGGGGAGGCGACATATTGCGGTGCCTTGCCCATCACATCCTCGATTGCACGCGCGACGGTTTGAACGACAGGCGCGTCGCGGTCGGTCATGGAGGGCAGAACTGAGTTGATCTCCGTCAGTTCATATTCGAAATCGGGGCGGGTCGCTTTGAGGTGCTCCAAGAGTTCCATCACTTCTCCGCGCACCTGTTCGAGCGGCTCTTCGATCAGAAAACGCCGGTCGATCACGATGCGGCAACTGTCGGGCACGCAATGGGCGGGCAGGCCGGTGAAATCGTCGTCCTGTTCCTTTTGGCCGCCGTGGATGGAGTTGATGTTCATCGTGGACTGCCGCGCGCCATCGGGCACTACGGGCATATCGGTGTGGCGCGCGGCCATGGCGGGAAAGAGCTTGTCTTCGAATTCCGTCAGCACCGCGCCCATGTGGCGCACCGCGCAATCGCCCAGGAACGGCATGGAGCCGTGTGCGATCTCGCCCTTTGTCTCGATTTCCGCCCACCAGCCACCGCGGTGGCCCAGACAAATCCGGTCCTTGTTCAGGGGTTCGGGGATGATGACGTGTTGCACGCGCGCGGGATCGAAAAACCCCTGTTCGGCCAGATAGGCCACGCCGCCATAGCCACCCGATTCCTCATCCGCTGTGCCCGAAATTTCGATGGCTCCCGCAAAATCAGGGTGCGTTTCGATGAACGCTTCTGCGGCTATGATCGATGCCGCGAGCCCACCTTTCATGTCGCAGGCGCCGCGGCCATAGATCTTGCCGTCCGAAATTTCGCCGCCAAAGGGATCAAAGGTCCAACCTGCGCCAACCTCGACCACATCCGTGTGGCTATTGAAATGCACGCAGTCGCCGGAATGTGCCCCTTCGCGGCGGGCCACGATGTTCCAGCGCGGGTATTTTTCGCTGTCTCCGGGCGTGCCGTGCGCGCGGATGAACTGCGTTTCAAAGCCGTACTTCGACAGGCGCGCATCCAGGAATTCGCAAATCTCGCGGTAGCAGTGACCCGGTGGATTGAGCGTGGGAATGCGGATCAAGTCTTGGGTCAGGGCGATGAGATCGTCGCGGCGCGTTTCTATTACGGAACTGAGGGGACTGGTATCAAGCATGATGTCAGTCTTCCGTGACTTGGCGTCGTTGGCAAGAGGTTATGCTTCGGCGATGTCTTTCATTGCGGCCAGAAACTGCGTGACCTCGCCGACGCTATTATAGTGACACATGGAAACGCGGACCGCGGATGTCAGGCCCAATGGATCGAGAATGTTGCCGGAATAGTGATCCGCCTTGCGCACATGGGTGCGGACACCTTGCGCGTTCAGCTTGGCCACGATGTCGGCGGCGGGCACGTGATCAAGCGCGAAACAGACCAGCCCCTCGCGTGCGGGGTTGTCGACGCCACCTATAACGGTCACGCCCGGCAGCTCGGCCAAACCGGGCAGGTTTCCGGTGCCATGCAGCATCGTTTCAGTCAGGATGTGCTCGTGCTCGTGGATGGCCTGACCTGCGGCTTCGATCCGGGTGCGCGGGTCAGTTGCGTCGCTGACCTTCGCACCGAGCCATTCGAAGTAGCCCACGACGTCTGAAAACGTTGCATAGGCACCGGTGTCTCGGGTGCCCATTTCCCAGTTTTCCGATGGGCCGCCGTTGAGGTGTTCGAGGGGCAGCGCGCTAAGGCGGTCTGACGCCCATGCCACGCCGTAGCCGTGGCGCGAAAACACCTTGTAGGGGGAGACCACATAGCCGTCGATGCCGTAGCTGTCGATGTCGATACGCCCATGGCTGGCGTGCTGGATGCCGTCGACGAAGATGAACGCGTCGGGTGCCGTAGCGCGGATTGCGGCGGCGATGGCGGCCACATCATTGGCGATGCCCGTCACGGGGGAGGTGTGCAGAATGGTGGCCACGCGCACGTCCGGGGTCATGTGGGCGGCGTAGGCGGCTGCGGTCACGGCGCCTGTTGCATCGTCATGCGGGACAGAAATATAGGGTTTGCCGGCCCGCTCGGCCCATTGTGTTGCTGCCGAGCGCGAAGCTGGATGTTCGACGGTGGAGCCTATGACCGAGCCGCCTTGGGCCGCGCCCATGACGGCAGTGCGGATCAGCCGAAATGTCAGCTCCGTGCCACTTTCGCCAACAAAGAACTGACCAGAAGACGCGTTGAAGAACGTGGCCATATGCGCCTTGGCTTCGTTGATTTTGGCCACAAGCGCATGGGCGGCGGGGTTGTCACGGCCTTGATTGTCCGGAATTGCTGCGAAGGTGTTGGAGGTATCGAGCACCGAATTGAGTGTCAGTGCACCGCCTGCATTCTCGAAAAAGACGCGAGGACCTTGGAACGGACAGCTGTCCACATGGGCAAAACGGGCGCGCACATCGCTGAGCAGGGCGTCGGTGAAGGCGGGCATAGTGGCTGTCCTTTGTCGGTTCGAACCAGCGATATCAGGGCGAGCAGGCGGTGCAATAGGTTTTGCGTCATCTGTTGGGCCTCCTGCGTCACGGATGGCTTCTGGTCAGATCGCGTTCCAGTGCATATTTAGAGAACAATGAAAGGCCCGAGCATGCCGAATGATCCGACGTTGTGGGCTGCATTGCGCAGTGCCTACAGGCAGATTGACGAAAACCGACTTGCGCTGATTGCGGCGGGAGTTGCGTTTTTTTCGATGCTGTCGCTTTTTCCTGCACTGGCCGCTTTGATTGCAGTGTTGAGCCTGATTGCGGATCCTGTGGTGGTGGTGGAGCAGCTTGAAGAGTTGAACGATCTGTTGCCGTCGGATGTCTATGATATTCTCAATGCGCAGGTTGTCGGCCTCGTAAGTGCCAGCCCGGATCAATTGGGGTGGACGGGTTTCGTGTCCATTGCAGTTGCATTCTGGTCGGCGCGCACTGGGGTGGGGGCAATGATGTTGGGGTTGAATGCGGTCTACGGGCAGCCCAACAGAACCAGTATTGCACATTATACAAGGGCACTTTTGCTGACGCTGGTTCTGGTGACGCTTGGAATGATTGCCCTGTTGGCCTTGGTGGTTGCGCCGGTGGTGCTGGCGTTCTTGCCGCTGGGGGCATTCAGTGCCTGGGTGTTGGAAATCTTGCGCTGGGTGATTGCAATTGCGGTGATCTTTTTCGGGATCGGTTTGCTCTATCGGTTTGGAGCGCACCGGACCGGCGTGCCGGTACATTGGTTCACACCGGGGGCTGTTTTTTCAGTAATCGCCTGGGCGGGTTTGTCGTTGGCATTTTCCTATTATGTTGCGAATTTCGGCACATACAATGAGGTTTACGGCTCCATTGGGGCGGTCATTGCGATGTTGATCTGGTTGTGGATCAGCAGTTTTCTCGTCTTGTTCGGGGCAGCGTTGAACGTTGGGTTTCAAAGGGGCGATTGACAGGGCAGACCGCCTGAGGCAACGTCTACCTGAAGTTATTAAGTATTTTGAATCAAGGCATTGATGTGGTCGAAAAATTGCTCGTCAGGCGCGTCCAAGGGCGCGATATTCCTGTGGTACTGGGTCTTGTGCGCGCGCTGGCGGTGTTTCACGACGACGCGGCCACCATCACCGAACACTCGCTGAGCCGCGACGTTTTGGGCGATACCCCTTGGGTGACACTGCTGGTGGGGGAGTTGGACGGTCAGGTGATTGCTTACACGGCGCTGAACCCACTGGTGCAGTTGCAGTTTGCTGTGCGCGGCATGGACATGCATCACTTGTGTGTCGCCGAAGCGTTCAGAGGTCAAGGCGTGGGCGCCGCGCTGATCAAAGCAGCCAAAGAAGAGGCCCGTGCGCAGGGATGCGCCTATCTGTCAGTAGGTACGCATCCGGATAACCGTGCCGCGCAGGACGTTTATCTGCATGCCGGGTTTGAGCGGCACGATCCGACGGGGCCGCGTTTTCGCATTCTGCTTTAGGTCATTGGTGTCAATCAACCGGCGCGAAGCTTTCGGGGCGCGCGCGATCCCAGCGGCTGCGAAAGTCGGCTTCCTGTGCGGTGTCTGATTTCGAGTTTTTCAGCAAGAACCCTTCCGGCAGATAGGGGTATGCCTCGTCTCCGGTGAGCATGGCGTCATCGCCACGGCGCAGCATCATATGTCTGGGCAAGAATTGACGCGGATCGTCAAGACCGGCCGCTCCCGTCATTTCGCCCAGTGCCTTGAGGGTGTTGCGGTGAAAGCGAGCGACCCGCTCCGATTTTGAGCCGACATCGAGCGCGTTTTGACGGACCGGGTCTTGGGTGGCCACGCCGACTGGGCAATGGTTGGTGTGGCAGGCTTGTGCCTGAATGCAACCGATGGCGAACATGAAACCGCGGGCCGAGTTGCACCAATCCGCCCCCAGCGCCAGCGCCCGTGCGATGTCAAAGGCGGACACGACCTTGCCGGCAGCTCCAATGCACACCTGATCGCGAATACCGGCACCCCGCAGGGTGTTATGGACGAACGTGAGCCCCTCGACCATCGGCATACCGACGTGGTTGGTAAACTCCAACGGCGCGGCCCCGGTGCCGCCCTCGGCCCCGTCCACAACAATGAAATCCGGCACGATACCAGTCTGCAGCATCGCCTTGACCATGCACATGAATTCGCGCCGGTGCCCGATACAAAGTTTGAACCCCACAGGTTTGCCGCCTGACCGGTCGCGCAAAAGCTGTAGGAAGGTCATCATTTCCAAAGGTGTGGTAAACGCAGAATGCGCGGCGGGCGAAATGCAATCAACGCCCATTGGTATGCCCCGCGCTTCCGCAATTTCGGGTGTGATCTTGGACGCGGGCAGCATGCCGCCGTGGCCGGGCTTTGCGCCCTGACTGAGCTTGAGTTCGATCATCTTGATCTGATCTAGGCTGGCGGTCTCTTCGTATTTGTCCGCGTTGAATGTGCCATCTTTGTTGCGGCAGCCAAAATAGCCCGACGCAACCTGATAGATCAAATCGCCTCCGCCCGCCTTGTGATAGCGACTGACGCTGCCTTCGCCGGTGTCATGGGCGAACCCGCCCAGTTTGGCGCCGGTGTTGAGCGCCTCAATCGCATTGGCAGACAAGGACCCGAAACTCATCGCGGAAATGTTGTAGATCGACGACATGTAGGGTTTGGCGCAGGCCGGATTGCCGATCTTGACCCGAAAATCGCAATCATTGATGTGGATGGGCTGTACCGAATGGGTGACCCATGAATAGCCTGCATCATAGACGCGCATCCGTGTGCCGAAGGGGCGTTTGTCTTCCTGCCCCTTGGCGCGTTGATAGACCAGCGAACGGGCATCTCGGCTGAAGGGTTCTTCATCTTGATCCGATTCAATCAGGTATTGCCTGATTTCCGGGCGGATGCCTTCGAACAGGAACCGCATGTGGCCCAGAACGGGATAATTTCTGAGGATGGAGTGGTCCGGCTGGCGCACATCATGCACGCCCAATGCCGACAAAAATGCAAAGACCGCAAAGGGCAACCACATCCAGCTTGTCCAGATCAAGGCAGCCAACAAGCAGGCAAACGCGGCGATCGCCACACCGGCAAAGGTCGCATATCTGGTCATATCTTTGAGGTCCGGCATCGCGTCACCTGTCCAATTCTATTGAGTGACGTCCGCCATCAGCGTGCTTGCACCGTTCGTCCCGTGCCGCGCACATGTGTTGGCTCACTGGCACGCTTGAATGATCTTTCAAAGCCGGACGCGACGCAAGCACTGATCGCGCGGCACGCCTGTTTGCTTCGGATAGCGGCGCACAATTTTGTGGCGGGCCAAGAATTTTGGCAATGGTTTCAATACAAACTCTGCCTCTTTTCACGTCAGCCCTTGCCAAATCGGTTCGCTTCACAAAGATTGTTCCAATATAAAAAACTGGGGAGACGACCATGAAATTCACCACTTCACTTCTGTCCGTTGCCGTCCTGCTGAGCACCTCCGCTCTGGCGAGCGCGGAAACGCTGCGTTGGGCCCGTGCGGGCGACGCTCTTACAATGGATCCATACGCCCAAAACGAAGGGCCAACGAGTGCATTGAATATCCAGATCATGGAACCGCTTGTGATGCGCGACATGGAAGGCACGATTGTGCCGACGCTTGCCACTGAATGGGGGCCATCCGAAGCCGACCCGAATGTCTGGGTTTTCAAGCTGCGCGAAGGCGTGACATTCCATGACGGGTCCGCGTTTGATTCTTCCGATGCGAAGTTTTCGCTTGATCGCGCCATGACGCCGGACAGCGACTTCAAGGAACTGCTGGCCTCGGTCGCCGAAGTGCGTGCGCCGGATGCCTATACGCTGGAAATCGTGACCAACGGTCCGAACCCGATCATGCCGAACAACTTGACCGGGTTGTTGATGATGGACAAGGAGTGGGCGGAGGCCAACAACGCCGTCAAGGTGCAGGATTATGAAGGCGGCGAGGACACGTTTGCCGCCAAGAACGCAAACGGCACCGGCCCCTACAAGCTGGTCAGCCGCGAGCCCGACGTCAAAACCGTGCTAACCATCAACGAAAACTACTGGGGCAAGGACGAATTCCCGATGGAGGTGACCGAAATCGTCTACACCCCCATCCAGAACGCCGCGACCCGTGTGGCAGCCTTGTTGTCAGGTGAGGTCGACTTCATTCAGGACGTGCCGGTGCAAGACCTTGGCCGTGTGGCTGAGTCCGACGGCCTTGATGTGCGCACAGCTCCACAAAACCGCGTGATCTTCTTTGGGATGAACATGGGTGACGCAGATCTGGCCAATGACAATGTCGACGGCAAGAACCCGTTGGCAGATGTCCGTGTACGCCGGGCGATGTCCATGGCGATCAACCGCGAAGCGATCCAACAGGTCGTGATGCGTGGTCAATCCGCACCTGCTGGCATGATCGCGCCACCCTTCGTGAACGGCTGGAATGAGGCGATGGACAAATCCTCCAAGACCGACGTTGACGCCGCCAAGGCACTGATGGCCGAAGCGGGCTACGCCGATGGCTTCTCCATTCAACTCGACTGCCCAAATGACCGCTACATCAACGATGAAGCGATCTGTCAGGCCTCGGTGGGTATGCTGGCGCAAATTGGCATCACGGTGAACCTCGATGCCAAACCCAAGGCGCAGCACTTCCCGCTGATCAACACGCTCGAGACCGATTTCTACATGCTGGGCTGGGGTGTTCCGACCTACGATTCGGAATATATCTTCAACTTCCTCGTCCACGGTCGCACCGACAAATACGGCTCCTGGAACGGAACGCGCTTCAACAACGAAGACCTGAACATGCAAATTCAGGCCCTGGCTTCCGAAACCGATCTGGAAAAGCGTGACGGGATGATCAACGACATCTGGAAAGTGGTTCAGGAAGAGCAACTGTATATCCCGATCCACCACCAGGTTCTGAACTGGGGTATGAAATCCGGCGTCGACACCATCGTCGCTGCGGATGACACGGCCAAGTTCAAATACTTCAAGATGAACTGATCAGGTCTCAGGCCTTCCCCTCCAAATGGTTGCAAATACCTCGGGGGAGGGCTGAACGACCCGCTTGGGGGCGGCGCCCCCAACCAAGCATCGCGCGCGAGACCGTTCAGGTCTCGCTCATGCGTCTTGTAAACCCCGTAAAAGGATACGCTCATGCTTCGCACTTGCCGCATCGCCGCTCTGGCTCTGGCTCTCGCCCCGGCTGCTCAAGCTGCTGATTTTACTTGGGCCGAAACGACAGACCCGCAAACCATGGATCCGCACGCCGTGAATTCGGCGGCGGTGCTGGGCTTTCTCAACAATGTCTACGAAGGGCTCGTCCGGCGTGGCAAGGACATGAGCATCGAACCCGCTCTGGCAACAAGTTGGGAACCGATTGGTGCGGGCGAGGGGTGGCGCTTCACGCTGCGCCAAGGGGTTACCTTCCATGACGGCAGCGCGTTTGATGCATCTGACGTTCTGTTTTCCTACCAGCGTGCCTCGGACGAGGCATCCGATACGCGCAGTTGGTTTGCGCCGGTGTCCGACGTCATCGTCGTTGATGACTACACCGTCGACATCATGACGACCGCGCCCAATCCGATCTTTCCCGACAGCATCGCCAACTGGATGATCATGGACAGCGGCTGGACGGAGGCGAACAATGCAGCCCGGCCGGACAAGGACAACGGTAATTACGCAACGCTCAATACCAACGGCACCGGTGCCTTCCGCGTCACTGCGCGCGAACCTGGTCTGCGTACGGTGCTGGAACCGAACGCGGGCTGGTGGGATGACGCCGAACACAACATCACAAGCGCTGAGCTGACACCAATCCAGAACCCGGCCACCGCCGTGGCGGCGCTCTTGTCGGGCGATGTCGATTTCATCAACCCGGTGCCCATTCAGGATACAGAACGCCTCAAATCCGATCCGAATGTGAACGTCATCCAGGGGATCGAAGCGCGGGTGATCATGCTGGGCTTTCCACATGAGGCCGAGGCGCTGAAATACTCCGCCGAGACAACCGATGCCAACCCCTTTGGCGACGCCCGCGTGCGTCAGGCCGTGGCGCATGCGGTCAATGTGCCCGCGATCCTCCAGACCATCATGCGTGGCAATGCCGCCGAAGTCAGCCAGTTGGTCAGCCCTGCCATGCGTGGGTATTCCGACGCTTTGGCAGCGCGCCCTGCCTATGATCCCGACAAAGCGCGCGCCTTGCTGGCCGAGGCAGGATACCCCGACGGCTTTTCGTTTGGTCTCAAATGCCCCAACGACCGCTATCTGAACGACGAAAGCGTCTGTCAGGCGGTCACAGGCATGCTGGCGCAGGTTGGCATGCGGGCCACGCTCGATGCGATGCCGGTGCAGAATTACTGGCCTGAACTGAGGGCCGACAACTATGATATGTACCTGCTGGGTTGGTCGCCGGGTACGTTCGATGCAGAACATCCAATCCGCTTTCTGGCCGCGACGCCAAACGAAGAAAAGAAGCTGGGCAGCTGGAATTTCGGTGGCTATTCAAACGCACAGATCGATGAAATGCTGCCCATGATCCAATCAGAGATTGACGACAGCAAACGGCAATCGATGCTGGATGCGGCCACCAAGATCATGCAGGAAGAGGTCGCCTATGTGCCGATGTACGTGCAGCCGCTGGTCTGGGGCACGCGCAGCAATATCGAGATGACCCAACGTCCCGACAACTTCTTTATCCTGCGCTGGGTGACAGTCAACTAAACCGGCAGATCGCCGTAAAAAGGGACAGATATGCTCGCATATGTCATCCAAAGGGTTCTTCAAAGCGCGCTTGTCCTGCTGATTGTGGGGCTCGTTGCGTTTTCGATGTTCCGCTTTGTCGGCGACCCGGTCGACAACATGCTGGGGCAGGAACGCACGCAGGCGGACATCGAACGTCTGCGCACGCAACTGGGCCTCGATCAGCCGTTTCCGGTTCAATACTACAAATTCCTGACCAATGCCGTACAAGGCAATTTCGGTGTCAGTTACCGGCAAGGGCGACCCGTGTCCGACATCTTGCTGGAGCGCGCGCCGGCCACGCTTGAACTGGCCGCTGTCTCAGGGTTTTTGGCAATTTCCGTGGGCATTGCCTTGGGTGTATTCACCGCGATCAGGCGCAATGGCTGGGCCGCCAATACCATCATGTCGCTCAGTCTGATCGGGGTGTCCTTACCGACGTTCCTGATCGGTATTCTGCTGATCTACCTGTTTTCGGTCGAATTGGGATGGCTACCCAGTTTCGGGCGCGGCGATACGGTGATGATCGGCGGCTGGTCCACCGGGTTCCTGACGGAGTCCGGGCTGAAGGCGCTGATCTTGCCGTCGATCACATTGGGGCTTTACCAGATGACATTGATCATGCGTTTGGTGCGATCCGAGATGCTGGAGGTGTTGCGACAGGATTACATCCGCTTTGCCCGCGCCCGCGGCCTCAAGGAACGTGCTGTCAATTTCCGCCATGCTCTGAAAAACACGCTGGTGCCTGTGATCACCGTCACAGGGTTGCAACTGGGGTCGATCATCGCCTTTGCGATCATCACTGAAACCGTGTTCCAATGGCCGGGGGTGGGCCTTTTGTTTATCAACGCCATTCAGTTTGTCGATATCCCTGTGATGGCCGCTTACCTGATGCTGATTTCTGTCATGTTTGTGGGCATCAATCTGGCTGTGGACCTTCTGTATTTCGCGATTGATCCGCGCCTGCGCGTTGACCGGACGGAGGCACACTGATGGCTGACACAACCCTGCAAAAACCCGCCGAACCGGCCAAGGACAAATCCCGCTTTGCCGTCGCGATGGAGAGCGATTTCATCTACCAGTTCAAGAAATCGCCCGTGGCCGTCGTGTCCTTTGTGGTGGTTTTGATCATGGTGTTGGGCGCAATCTTTGCGCCGCTGTTCGCGCCCTACAATCCGTTTGATCCCGCATCGCTAAACCTGATGAACGGGTTTTCCAGACCGATGGAGCCCAACGCCTTTACCGGTGATGTGTTCTGGCTCGGCACCGACGATCAGGGCCGCGATGTGTTCTCCACGATATTATATGGCATGCGTATTTCGCTCTTTGTCGGGGCGGCGGCCGTTCTTTTTGCCATGGTACTCGGCATCACGCTGGGGTTGCTTGCGGGCTACGTCGGCGGCTGGACCGAGACGATCATCATGCGCACGGCCGATGTGCAGCTGACCTTTCCCGCGATCCTCGTGGCGATGCTGATCTTTGGTGTGGCCAAGGGTGTGACCCCTGTAGAATACCGAGATCAAATGGCGATCTGGGTGCTGATCATTGCCATCGGGCTGTCGGATTGGGTGCAATTCGCACGCGTTGTGCGCGGGGCCACACTGGTGGAAAAGAACAAGGAATATGTGCAGGCCGCGCGTCTGATCGGGCGGACAAGCCCCGCGATCATGCTGCGCCATATCCTGCCCAATGTATTGTCGCCGGTGCTGGTGATCGCCACGATTTCCTTGGCCTTGGCGATCATCGCCGAAGCCACGCTCAGCTTTCTAGGCGTCGGCGCGCCACCCACCCAGCCGTCACTGGGCACCCTCATCCGCATTGGTCAGGGGTTCCTGTTCTCTGGCGAATGGTGGATCTTGCTGTTCCCGGCGGTGACCCTTCTGACACTAGCACTTAGCGTCAACCTACTGGGCGACTGGCTACGCGATGCGCTGAATCCGAGGTTGCGGTAATGGCTCAACCTGTCCTCTCCATCCGTGACCTCACCGTCGATATCCCCACACGCCATGGAATTCTGCGGCCAGTCGATGGTGTCTCTTATGACATAGCCCCCGGCGAAATCCTCGGTGTGGTCGGCGAATCCGGTGCGGGCAAATCCATGGCCGGGAATGCTGTGATTGGCCTTCTCAGCCCGCCTGCGCATATCTCCAGCGGAGAGATTTGGCTGAATGGCGCGCGGATTGACAACCTCAGCGGCGAAGACATGCGCCGCCTGCGGGGCAAGCAGATCGGGATGGTGTTTCAGGACCCGTTGACCTCGCTCAACCCGTTGCTGCGCATCGGGGATCAGCTAACCGAAACGATGCTGGCGCATTTGGATATCAGCCGGGCTGAGGCGGACAAGCGCGCGGTTGCGGCCCTCGAAGAGGTCGGCATTCCGGGTGCGGCGGAACGGGTGGGCAGTTACCCGCACGAATTTTCCGGCGGGATGCGCCAAAGGGTCGTGATCGCGCTCGCCTTATGTGCCGAGCCGTCGCTGATTATTGCAGATGAGCCGACAACGGCGCTTGATGTATCCGTGCAGGCCCAAATCATCGCTTTACTGAAAAAGCTGTGTCGCGAGCGCGGCACGGCCGTGATGCTGATCACCCACGATATGGGCGTGATCGCCGAGGCCGCAGACCGCGTGGCCGTTATGTACGCGGGCCGTCTGGCCGAATTGGGACCGGTGCGCGATGTGCTAACCCAGCCGCACCACCCTTATACCGACGGGTTGATGGGGTCGACGCCGCTGGCCTCGCGCGGCAAGGACCGGTTGCATCAAATCCCCGGCGCAATGCCGCGTCTGGATGCGCTGCCACAAGGGTGTGCGTTTCATCCGCGTTGCCCCTACGCGCAGGAAAAATGCCGCGCCGATCCGCGCCCAGTGCTTGATGGTGCAGCAGCTTGCTGGTTCCCGTTGAAACGTGAAGAGGTGGCTTAATGGGGCTGGTGAATATCGCCCATCTGACACGAATTTTCGACGTGTCGAAACCCTGGCTCAACCGCGTTGTAGAACGCCGCGCCAAGGCGTTTTTGACGGCCGTTTCCGATGTGAGTTTCGAGATCGAGGAAAAGACCGTCTATGCGCTGGTTGGCGAATCCGGATCGGGTAAATCGACCATCGGCAAGATGCTGGTGGGGCTTTTGGGGCCATCCAAGGGCAGCGTTGAAATTCGCGGCGTTGATCTGGCACGCGAGACGGATGCCGCCAAAGTCGATGCGGTGCGCGCCGAAATCCAGATGATCTTTCAGGATCCTTATGCCTCGCTCAATCCGCGCTGGCGGGTGCGTGACATCATTGCAGAACCCGTGGCCGCGCGGGGTGGCGCAACCGAAGGGCTGGCCGAGAAGCTGCTGGAACAGGTCGGCTTGTCGGCACGGGATGCGGGCAAATTTCCGCATGAGTTTTCTGGCGGCCAGAGGCAACGCATCTGTATTGCGCGCGCGCTGGCGTCCGAGCCAAAACTGATCGTCTGCGATGAGCCAACAAGCGCACTTGATGTCTCGGTTCAGGCTCAGGTCTTGAACCTGATGAGCGATCTCAAGGACGAGTTTGGCCTGACGTACCTGTTCATCAGCCACGATCTGACGGTGGTGCAACACATGGCTGACCGGATTGGCGTGCTTTATCTGGGGCGGTTGGTCGAAGAGGCTGGCCCGGACGCCTTGTTCGATGATCCCAAACACCCCTATACGCAAATGCTGCTGGCCGCCGCGCCGCAGCTGGGCAATTTCGGACGCGATGTGCCGCCGCCCACAGGTGAAATCCCTGATCCTATCAACCCACCGACGGGCTGCGCCTATCATCCGCGATGTCCGCTGGCCGAAGGGATTTGCAGTCAGGAACGGCCGGAAATGCGCATGGTCCGCGGCGCGCGCGTGGCGTGTCATATGGCAGAATGAGCGGCCCACTTGCGTCGCTGAAGGTGGTGGAATTCACCGGGTTGGGGCCTGCGCCGTTGGCTGGGCAATTGCTGGCTGATATGGGCGCGGATGTGGTGACCATAGACCGTGCGTCGGCGCCAGCGGACCCAACGGACATCAACCGGCGTGGCAAGCGGTCTGTTGCGGTGAACCTGAAATCGCCCAAAGGTCTGGAGATTACGCGGCGCCTGATTGCACAGTCCGATGTGCTGATCGAAGGGTTTCGACCCGGCGTGATGGAGCGGTTGGGCCTTGGCCCCGAAGACTGCCCGGAGACGCTGATCTACGCGCGAATGACCGGCTGGGGGCAGGATGGCCCATGGGCGCAGACCGCTGGACATGACATCAATTACCTCGCCATGACCGGCGCGCTCCATGCGATGGGCACGGCGGATGCCGCACCGGTGCCGCCGCTCAATCTGGTGGCGGATTTCGGGGGCGGCACGATGTTTTTGATCTTTGGCATCCTCAGTGCCGTGATCGAGCGCGGCGTTTCCGGAAAAGGGCAGGTTGTCGATGCCGCAATGATCGATGGGGTGCCTGCTATAATGGGCCTTATCCACGGAATGCTCGCGCGGGGGTTTTGGTCGGAACGTCGTGGTGCCAATTGGCTGGATGGGGCCGCCCCATTTTATCGGTGCTACACTTGCAAGGATGGTAAATACATCTCGGTTGGCGCGCT